>DAZV01000013.1 GCA_002083825.1 Candidatus Sericytochromatia bacterium S15B-MN24 CBMW_12
CAGGACCTTCGGTCGAGTTGTTTGGAAGATGCCTGAGATTCGCTTGAGAACCGGGTTTGTGGAAAACGCTTAGAATAGGTGGACTGATCGACCTAGCTTGGGGGACCCTGGTGAAGGAAACTGGAAGGCAAGGCGTGAGATGCGAGGTCTTGCCATGCTCGAGTGTCCTGCAATCCCCTCGAAACAGCATGTCAGCCCGGAGGTCTGGGCGCATCGGTGGTTGGTCGCGAAGGAGCGGGCTGACCTGATCGCCCGCGTTCAGGCTGAGCAGGCCGGCGGCAAATCGGAGAGCGAGGCTCTGGCCGAAGTGGCGCCCGACTTGCCACATTCGACCTACCACAGATGGCGCACCAACTTCGATCGCAAGGGGGTCGCGGGCCTCATGGACCAGCGCGTGGGACAGGATCGCAAGAAGCTCACGCCTGCGATCGAGCAGGTCATCGCCATCCTGCGGATGGCCGATCCCGATATGCCGGTTGAACGTATCGCAGCCGCGATCTCCGCGCGCATGGGGGTCGAGGTCAGCCTTCCCGTGATCCGGCGCGTCCTGGCCGCCGAGGGCCTGAACCGACCTCGGGGTAGGAAGGTTGGCAAGCCGAATGCCCAGGAGCTTCACTTCGCGGGCGGCATCCTGTTTCAGCTCGCCGACGAGGAGCTGGGCTGGAGCCGCGCCATGACTGAAACGATCGTCGAGCTGAGGTCCGCTCTGAGCGAGCCCGCGGAGACGGCGCCCGAGGAGGACGGCCGAGATGCCGGGGGCCGCTTCACCGCAGCCTACAATCAGGCGCATTGCAAGGGGGAGGCGGCGCTCGGACCGGCGTTCCGGTCCATCGAGGAGAAGCGGAAGGAGACGAACCCGGCCTCCCGCCGCGCGGCCCAGGACTCGCCGGAGACAATCCTGCGCAAGGTCCGGGCCCTGCTCGCCTTGCCGCTCCTCACCGACACGAACCGCTGCATCTCGCTGAATGACTACCGCGGGGGATGGGGTGTCGCCGAGTTCGCGGGCGGCCTCTACCGGGGAGAGACCCTGGACCGCTGCATGCGAGACCTCAAGTACCTTGGGGCCGACGAGGCCCTGCGCGAGCGCCATGCCACCTTCTGGATGGAGCATGCGCCGGTTGGATCGGAGGGAACGCCGGCCGGGGTCTGCGTGTACGTAGACGGCGTGAGCAAGCCGTTGTGGACCTCGCACTTCGCCAAGTCAGGCAAGGTATCTTCCACCGGCCGGGTGATGCCCTGTGTCGATCAGGTATTGGTCCATACCGGCATGGGTACCCCCATCTTCTGGCAGAGTTTCCCCGGGCATGCCAGCCTGGTCACGCAGACCCTCCCGCTCTTGAAGCGCCTGGAGGGGATCGTCGGGAATGACTGGGTGGCCGACAAGCTGGTGATCATCGACGGGGAAGGGCATGCGGCCGGACTCTTCAAGCAGTTCGGGGACAGGCACTTCGTCACGATGCTGCGCGGCACCGCCATCCGCAAGGAAGAAGATGTCCACGACCTGGGGCCATGGCAGCCCTTCCGTGAGGGCGACGAGATCGCCGAGGGCTGGGCGGATCTTCCCGACTCCCACGCCCCCAACGAACCGTACCGGGCCCGTATCGTCCTGGTTCGCCGCAAGAGCGCTCGAAGCTTCCATGCCCTGGCGAGCAGCGCCCCGAAAGAAGACTATGACGCCGACTTTCTCGCCAAAGCCTACTTCCGACGCTGGCCCGCCCAGGAGCTTCGCTTCCGGGACTTCAACCAGAGCGTGGGTTTCAAGCGGATCCACGGGTACGGGAAGCGTCTGGTCCAGAACGTAACCGTCCTGACGGAGCTCGACCGACTTCAGAACCAGCGGAACCGCCTGAAGGAACGTCTCGGAAAGCTGCGCATGCAGGCAGCGACCACCCGCGAGGCGCTCATAAAGGCCCGTCGTACCTGCAATGCAGCCAAGGCCCGCAGAGCTCGCCAGGATGGGCTGGTAAAGGCGGAGCTCGAAGCACCGAACCTCGACCGCTCCACCCTGGAAACGCGCATCAACGTCACCCAGGCCGAGCGGGATCGCCTCGCCGAGGCCCAGACGCGAGTCGAGGAGGTCGAGACGCAGCTCCAGAAGCAGGAGAACGAGATCCAGAAGGCGGAATCGCGCCTGCCCGAGCTGGACCGGGAAATTGCCAAGTTGGAATCCCGCAAGGAGATCTACCAGCCCGACACGGCGCTGGACTCGATCGCGACGACCTTCAAGCTCGGCTTCGCCTTGCTCTGCGAGCACCTGATCCTGACCTACTTCGCAGGCATGCCGATCTCGCTGCACGGCCTGATGCACCGCGTTCTCTCGTTGCCGGGAACCCGGACCATCACGGGGAAGGTCGAGCACATACGCATCCGCGCCTCGCGCGATCGGGAGCTCATGCTGGCGGTCGAGGCCGCGTGCGCGCGGGTGAACGAGCGAAAGATCGTTCGAAACGGGCGCACCATCAAGCTATCCGTCGACTGGACTGAACTATCCCATCTGTCTGGATCGAAAAGAGGACCGTGACCGGAGGTCCTG
>DAZV01000048.1 GCA_002083825.1 Candidatus Sericytochromatia bacterium S15B-MN24 CBMW_12
GAGGGCGGTGGCCGCTCACTAAATTCTCAATTTATCTGCCTCGAAGTTGTTGACACATTCCGGGCGATGGCCTCCTCGACAGGGTGGTCCATTTCCCCACCCAGGGCTCACAGCTGACTGCCAATAGCATCGAGGCAACCCTCGAAGGCCAAACCACCGATGGCACCCCGATCGAAGGAAAGGACTCCGTTCACATCGTGAAATAATCGGCCACCCAAGACAGCACGAAGCCCAGGGATCAGTTCCCCGGGCTTCCCGTTTCATTGACCCCTGTCTCACCCATTATCGGCACAAAGGGCGAGAACCTGGAACTCATCATCGCGGGGGACGTCGAAGCCCTCAAGGGGAGTGCTCCGCAAGGGAGATGATAAGCCCCCAGGACTCCCTGGGACCGCTTCCGTTTACACGTTGAAGCGGAAGTGCATGACGGCACCCTTCCAATCCGTTCAAGCATTCGAGTGGCAATTGCAGGGCCTAACGCGTCACTCGAACCGGGAGGCGTTGTTGATCAAACGCCTGGAGAAAAGCATGGCTAATCGCAAAGCCGACCGCCATCCAGAGCATCCCTTGGCTAAGAGAAGCCCAAGGCAGATGATCGAGTAGCATGGGTATCAGGGCGAGGCGGTCGTTCCAAGCCAGTCCGGCAGCCCTGTCGCCATGTAGCATCAGGTGCATGATGAGCGCAGGCACCACTGCCACCCCCCACGCAGTCACCACGTCGCCGAGCCAATCGAACCTTGGAATTGGCGCCAAACCAGGCTGAGCGGGCAAGGTCGCCAGGACCGCGTCTAGGAGATCGCCCGGTGCGGTCACCGGCGCAACGCTGGCAAGCACGTTGTTCATTGCTTGCCAGCTAGCATACTCGGAGGCGCAGGCCGCGCAGGCCGCAAAGTGGGGCTCGGGCGAGGACAGGACGTCGAAGCGCTGGCGGAGCTGCAGGCACTCGCTCGAAAGCATCTCGCTCATATCAACCCCCGTTTCTCTAGGACGCCCTTGAGCAGGGCCTTGCCGCGAAAGAGATGAGTCTTGACGGTCCCCACCGGGAGGCCGAGCACCTCGGCGATCTCCTCGTACTTCATTGCTTGAAAATGGTGGAGGGCGATGACGAGGCGATACTTCTCCGGCAGCTCCATCATAGCCGCCTGAATGGCCTGCTGGGTATCCCTCTGGAGAAAGCCGATCGCCGGGTTGGTGTCCTGCGCCTCGAGTCGGTCATGCAAGGCTCCCCCCTCCTCGCCGTCGAGGATCGCAAGCTCCCGTGCCAGATGGCGCGATCGCGCGTAGCAGAGGTTCCGGACGATGACGAAGGCCCAAGTCGAGAAGGTACTCTCGCCCCGATAGGCGCTCAGGCCCTGATAGATCCGGACGAAGGCCTCCTGAGCCAGGTCCCTAGCCTCCTCGGGATTCCCCAAGTAGCGCAGGGCGAAGCCGTAAATCCGGTCTTGGTGACGGCGGACCAGTTCCGTGAAGGCGTCGCGATCCCCCGATTGTGCGCGCGTTACGAGCACCCTGTCTACCTCGGGGGTGCTGAGAAGGATCTTCATGCGAGCTTCATCAGAGAGTGTCCGAAAAACTTTCCAATATAAAATGCGACAGAGTGAAACAATTCATTCCCTTGCTCGCTCATACCCATTAACACGTAATGGTTCACCTTCGAAAGGAGCCGACATTGGAAGACATCCTCGTCCCACTTGGACTGTTTGCGACCATCTTCGCGATCATCTTCGCCAACAACTACCTCAAGTATCGCCGCGACATGGCCATGATCCAGCGCGGGCTCGATCCCCGCACTCCGCTCGGCGCCCAGCCCCAGGATTTCGCTGCCTTTCGCATGGAACGGGGCCTTACGCTGACCGGCATCGGGCTTGCCTTGACCATCGGACTCGGGTTCATCGGCTTCGGCCCCTGGTTACTCGGCGGCCTTGTTCCGCTCTTCATCGGCCTCAGCCGGCTTCTCGCCGTACTCCTGGAACGCGAACGCCAGGTGGCCCTCCCCTCGCAGTCCAGCAGCACCACGGAGAGCGACAAGTAACATGCGGAAAGTCATCATCGGTATCGTTGTCGGCGCCATGGGCGCCACCCTCGTCACCGCCGGTTTTGCCGTCTCGAAGGGCGTCTCCTTCGCTGCGGACATCGTCAGTTGGGGACGCAGCCTCCAGGATGCGAAGCATGCCGAGCGCCTCGAAAAGCGAACCTTTCCCCTTGATGGCCTGAAGGAGCTGGAGATCGAAAGCCACGCCGGCGACATCGCCATCGAAGAGAGCGACGTCTCCGAGGTTCAAGTCATCGCGAGCCTCAGGGCCATCGGCAAGGATGAGGAGGTCGCCGAGAAGCACCTCGCGGACCTCCGCTGGACGTCCGAAATCAAGGGGGGGACCCTCAAGATCGCCTCACAGCCAGTGGAGACGGGTTTCAGCTTCTCCTTCGAAAGCGGTGGCCTCAAGTTACAGAACCGGGCGATCAACTTCCGGGTGCTCCTGCCGAAGGGCGCCAAGCTGCCAGTCAAGGCCGAAGGGGACTCCGGAGACGTGACCCTTTCCAGGCTCCAGGCAGGGGCATCCGTGAGCGTGGGCTCGGGCAACATCATCACTCACGACGTCCAAGGGGAGCTCGAGGTCACGGCAGATTCCGGAAAGGTTGCCGTGAACGGCGGGGCGGGACACCTCAAGGTTGAGACCGGCTCGGGGACGGTCCAAATCAACGAGCGAGCAGGAACCCTCACGGTCGAGACGGGTTCAGGCGACGTCACCTTACAGCAGTCCAAAGCCAATGCACCCAGCATCTCCTTGGAAACTGGCTCCGGGGATGTCGAAGCCAAGTTATCCCGTCGGGCGTCTTGGCGCTTCAAGCTCGACGCCAGCGTCGGAACCATCGATAACGCGCTGCCGTCCAGCGGCGAGGGGCCCAACAGCCACAACTTCGAGGCCTCGACCGGTAGCGGGAACATCACCATCAAGGCCAATTCCTGATCGACTAAACAGCCTCGTGAACGTTCCAGACTTGCGGCTCGAAACAGTAGAACCGCTCGTTGATTAAGGTGGGATCTTGCTTACACGTTGAATCTGAAGTGCGGGACGTCGCACTTTCACTCCGTTCAACCCTCCGAACGGCCGCTTCCTCTCATCGTTATGCCGTCCCTATGAGGATGGATAGCCTCCGAGCGGCTGCACGTCATCAAAAGCGGTCATCGCGGCACTGCGACTGCATTACCGCAGGATGGAATAAAGCTTCACGTCCCGGTAAGTTTCATGCTTCAACCAATAGCCTCGAAGAATACCTTCAAAGGTCAGTCCAACCTTTTGCATCACGCGTTCTGAGGCCGCGTTCTCCACCATGCACTTGGCCTCGATCCGGTGGAGCCCCATGACTTCAAATCCGAACTGAACGACGATCTTGGCCGCTTCGGTTGCCAAGCCTTGGCCCCAATACTGGCGCGACAACGAATAGCCAAACTCCCTTCGAGAATGGCAACCATCCCAAGCATCAAAGCCGGTGGCCCCGATGAGTCGTTGGGTTTCTTTCAAAACGATGCCCCAGGGAACGGGCTCATTCTTGCGCGCCCTCTCAATGAAGGTCTCAATGAGGAGCCTCGAATCCATCGGAGCCTTTGGGGAGGACCAAGTCGTAAATCGCGAAACCATGGGATCGGAGGCATACGCGAAGACCTCTGAAGCGTCCTCGATGACGAAGGGACGGAGATTGAGGCGGGAGGTCTCTAGCTTGGGTAATGCAGAAAAAATCGTCGCTTCAGTCAATAAGGCCTCCGCTCAGTCTCCCTCGGACGTCTTCGAATGCTCCTCGGTCAGAACGCGATCGCCTGGCACACCAGCGAAATAGAAATAATAGTATAACGCCATACCGGAGATCAATCATCAGGGCTTCTCGGAGGAGAAGTCTCCTCGGATGACGCGGAACCCCGGCGGTGCGTCATGCCACTCATGATGACGGATGAAGCGAATCTCCCCGATAATCGCCTCAACTAGCGAAGCAAATATCCCCCTTCAAGCCAGTAGCCGATCCGCTCGGAGGCAATCGCCCACCGATAGCGGATAAGCAACTGCTTCTCGTGCTCTTCCGTGAGCGCTTTACGGTGCGAGGGCAAGTCCAGGGTCCCGGTGCAATGACATCCACCCGCGTCACCCACGACGATCAAGCCGAGGACGGAAGGCCTTGAAGAAGAAAAGCCTTGTCCCCAAGGCGAATAACGGCTACTATCGCTTCAAATAATGGAGCGATTCGACATGAGACCGCGTGAACCATGGATCTGGCAAAACCCCGAATGGCCTGAGTTCCGCTGGGATGCGGGAGGCCTTTCGCCTGCGCTGTCTCGCGCACGGCTCGCTCAGGGCAAAGTGCTGGGGATGTTGCGGCTGCTCGATGCCAACCTGACCTCAGAAGCCGCTGCCCTCATCCTGGTGCAAGACGGCCTCACGACGAGCGCCATTGAAGGTGAACGACTCGATCTGGAGGCGGTTCGCTCATCGGTCGCCCGGCGGTTGGGATTGCCGACAGCAGGCTTGCCAACGCCACCCCAAGCCGTTGATGGACTGATCGATGTCCTGCTGGATGCGACCCAGCACTATGATCATCCCTTGACGCCTGAACGGTTGCTCGGTTGGCAAGCGGCACTCTTTCCGACCGGCTACTCCGGACTCCATCGCATCCGGGTTGGCGAATGGAGGGGGGAAGAACCGATGCAGGTCATCTCCGGACGGATCGGGCGAGAAAGGGTGCACTTCATCGCCCCGCCGCGCGATCGCCTGGAACATGAAATCGAGAAGTTTCTAGGTTGGTTCAACGCACCATCCCTTGAGGTCGACGGCCTCATCCGAGCGGGGCTCGCCCACCTCTGGTTCGCGACCCTCCACCCCTTCGAGGACGGTAACGGTCGCTTAGCGCGAGCCATCACCGACATGGCGCTCAGCCAAGACGAAGGCCAGCGCATGCGCGTCTTCAGCCTATCCGCTCAGATCCTGAAGGAGCGCGAGGCTTACTATGACATCCTTGAAAAGACTCAGCGCGGCGGCATGGAGGTGACGGGGTGGCTCAGGTGGTTCCTGCAACAGGTCGAAGCTGCCGCGAGCAAGGCCGAAGAGACCGTGGAGCAGACCCTGCGCAAGGCGCGCTTCTGGCTGAGGCATCAAGAACATGATCTCAACGAACGCCAGCGCAAGGTGCTCAATCGCCTGCTGGACGCCGGCTCCACCGGATTCGAAGGCGACCTCAACACCCGAAAATACATGGGCATGACCAAGACGAGCCGTGCCACGGCGTATCGCGAACTTGCAGACCTGGTCGACAAGGGTTGCCTTCGCCCGACGGGTAAGGGCGGGCGCAGCAGCAGCTACGAACTCCTCTGGGACGGATACGCTGACTTTTAGCGAGACGCCCCAAAAGCCGAGGAAGCCCGGGATCGATTCCCCGGGCGTCCCGTTCGATCAGAGAACCTTGGCGAGCTACACGTTGAATCGGAAGTGCATGACGATGCAGTTTCACTCCGTTCAACACTTCGAGTGGCCGCTCCCCTCTCGTCACGAGAGACGGTTCGTCGGGGGCGTTGGGCGGTACAATGAGGGCAACGGAGGTAACGGCATGAACGAACTGATCGTCATGGTCGAGGAAGCACCCGAGGGCGGCTACATCGCACGTGCCCTGGGGGCCTCAATCTTCACCGAGGCGGACACCCTCGACGAGCTGCGCGACCAGGTCCGGGACGCGGTGCGCTGCCACTACGAGCAAGGCCAGGCCCCCAAGATCATCCGGCTGCACTTCGTCCGTGAAGAGGTCATCGCGGTTTGAGGTTGCGGCACACCTTGGCATGAGCCGCGACGAGTTGGCCAATCGTTTATTTTGATGATCTCACTTGCTCGAAATCCGAACCGAAATCATCGGATCTTCGGGCATCAGCCGAACCAAAAAGCGATGCCGTACGCCCGGCGCGATTCCCCTCCAGCCACCCGTTAGCCTGCTTGCCAGGCCAGGCATGACTTCCGCATGAAGAAACGCACGAAACGCATCATGCTTGGGAGCCTCATGGGCCTGGCGCTGATCTGCTCCGGCGATCGCGGCCTGGTCGGGACCATGGCGTCACGCCTGTCCGGCAGCGTGGATAGCTAGAAGCCGCCCATGATTTCCTGCTACTCCTCCTTTCTGGCATTGACCGGTCTCTGTGGGTTCAACCGCTTGCTTGTGAGCGGTTGGTGAGCCAACTGTTCTATTGATAGGGTTGGCGAGGCTGTCTGCTTGTTTGATTAGCAGTCGTTCCAGCTGGGTAGTTAGAGAACATAGGAGAATGATATGGCAAGCTTGAATCGATCCTCTTTCTATGGCCTAGCTGGTTGTATCAGCCTCCTCCTTCTCACCGGTTGCATCAAGATGGTTCCCCCCTCGGCTACGGGAGGTGGGGGGATTGATAATTTCCCGCGGGGCGGCGGGCAGTCATCGGGCCAAGGCAACACAGGCTCGCTCGTTTCTAACAACGCGGGTTCCCTGATTTCCGACCATGCTGCTAGCTTGTCCGGCGTGCTCAGGATACCGGGTCTCGACCTGATCTCGAACAACGGCGCATCGCTCATTTCTGACGCTGGAGCTGGGTTGACGGGAGTCGGCGGCGGAGCCTTCTATCGCTTCGGTCGCGGCATCCTTGCGCTCGATGGGTCGCCCCTCGCCAATGCCGTGATCTCGCTCGTCGATAGCAGTGGCGTTCCGCTCAGCGCCGAGTCGGTTCGGACGGATTCGCAGGGCCGCTACACCTTCAGCAAGCTTCCCACAACCGAAGGGGCGTTCTTCGTTCAAGCCGATTTCACCGGCAACAACAAAAGCTTCTCGTTCAAGTCGCTGGTCGGATCGTCGAGCGCCACTGCGGATATCGACGTCGCCAGCACCTTGGTGGCCGAAAAGAGCCGCCTCTTGTTCCAGAGGGGCAGCTTGAATCCCCGGATGCTCGTGCCACAAAAGATCCAAGCGCTCGTGGACAAGGTGCGAAACGCCCTGGTGCCGGGCTTGGTGCCCTACATGGCGGGTGGCTCGCGCGACATCATCTCGACCATGGACCAGCTGGCGCTGGATATGCCCGAGATCCAGCAAACAGCTGCCGATATCGCCCCTGCCGCTGCCGCTCCCTCGGATACATGGAGAGTCAGCACGTATCTGAGTGCGGATGATTACCTGCGGCTCGGCATGCAGAGTTCCGAAGAATTCGTTCACGCCGTGGGTGATTTCGACGTCGATAAGCAGGGTAACTTCTATTTCATTGCTAACCCCCTCGGATCCGGCACGGGAGTGAGGATCCGCAAGCTCACCCCCGATGGGCAGGTAAGCACGTACGCGACTTTGCCGGTTTCCCCACCGGTCAAGATGACATTTTCGCCTGATGGGACCCTCTATGCGGCCGGGATGCTGATCGCTGAACGTAAGGTGGTCGTCTGTCGCGTCGCTGAGAGCGTGTCGGTCCTGCCGGGATATTTACTCCAGCTTAACCTGGGAGAGTCGACCCAAGGGGTTTCGGGTCGAATGGCGATCGATAAGAAAGGTGACATCTATGCGGCGTTCGAGAGCCTGCATATGATCAGGCGGCTGGCCAGCGGGAGCGCGGAGCCTGAGGTCATTGCCGGCTCGGAGGGTCAGTCCGGATACGCGGATGGCAAGGGATCTCAGGCGCGATTCAATCGCCCGACGAGTACTGCCTTTGGACCGGACGGGGCCGTCTATGTGGCCGACTATGAAAACGCCAGCATTCGTCGTGTCGCGCTGGATGGCACCGTGAGCACCTTTGCGGGCAAGCCGGGTGATTCGACCTATCGCAATGGCCGGGGAGAATACGCCCGCTTTGGCAAGCCGCAGTCCTTGGTGGTCGATGCGGATGGAAACTGCATCATTTCCGACCAATATTCCCGGAGGGTTCGCCGGATCTCCCCGGATGGCTCCGTGTTCTTGATTGCGGGATCGGGAGCTTCGGGACAGCTGAATGGGCTCGGGCCTGAAGCTAAGTTCACGGCACCTGAGAGGCTGGCACTCGATGGCACGGGCAATGTTTTTATCGTGGATCGGGTTCCGGGCGGTGTTCTGACATATTACGTTCGTAAGATATCCAAAGACTGAGGGGCTGTGGCGCTCGCTTCGACTTCGCCCTCAGCCTTCTTCCCGAAGTAGCCAATCAGCGTAGTCGAGCAGCGTTTGCAGGTTTCTGAGCAGCGCCTCCGGGTCACGATCCACGATGCGGGACGCATCGAGATAGAACACGGCATGCGGGAGCCTCTTTGCCGGCAGGCACCAGATGGTCCTGAGCCCTAGTGCCTGGACGCTCTGGCAATCCTTCCATTCCTCGGCATTCCCCGTGTCCAGGAGCGTGAGCGGCTTCTGTTGCTCCAGGACCCAATCGGCAATGTTGCGGCTGATCATGTCCACCGAGAAATCGAGACGCTTGCCATGCGCCAAAGCGAGCGTGGCAAACCAGTCTCGGTCGAGATCCCGTTCAAGTAAGAAGCCATGGTCCCCACCCACCGAATAGAGGCACGCTTCTAGAAAGGCCTGGAGGCGTTCCGCACGAGTGCTGAGCTGTGCTAGCTGTTTGCCGAGTTCTGCGCAAAGATGTTGATGTTCCGCCCGATCCTCTGCTTCCAAGCGGGCGCGTTCCCGCAGGACGGCCGAAGCCGCTAACGTCGTCAGCGATGCCAAGAGGGCGAGATCTTCAGGCGTAAGTACCGGATCGATCTGGGTGCGATCGAGGTAGAGGACGCCCAAGATCCGATCGGGAGTGGCGAAGGGCAGGCAGATGACAGTGCGCAGGCCAAGGGCCATGACGCTCGCACTCGAACTCCACGCTTGGTCGGCACTGGCATCCAGCAAGTAGACGGGCTCGCCGGAAAAAAGGACCTGTTCGGCAATCGAGTGGCTGAAGCCCGCCTCGACTTCGGTCTCATAGTCGAGGCCCCGCGTGGTCACATCGCCCAGGCGCCCCCCCTCGTAGCTCAGCAAATAGCCGCGTTCAGCACGGGTCATGGCCATGAGGACATCGAGCAAGCAGCCATTGATTTCCGATTCCTCGTTGGCAAGCGCCAGATTCTCCGAGAACTGGACCATCCATGTCAGATCCAGCGTTGACGCAGGGGCAGTGGGTCTCGCCGAAGGCTTGCATCCGGCGAGTTCGGAGAGGTGGTTTGCCTTGAGGAAGGCTGAGCGCGCCTCGGAATCCATGACGTCCAGGCCGGCCATGAGACGAGCGGCGATCGCTCCGAGCAAGGCACTTCGTTGTCCCGCCCGCTGAAGCATCGCCAAGGCTCCCGCTTGGGCGTAGAGATTGACTTGACCGTCTTGCGAAACCTCATGGGCTATCGCAAGCGCCTTCTCTTGCTCTCCTCCCAATGAGATGGCCCGCGCCA
This sequence comes from Candidatus Sericytochromatia bacterium S15B-MN24 CBMW_12, assembly GCA_002083825.1. Lineage (GTDB taxonomy): Bacteria > Cyanobacteriota > Sericytochromatia > S15B-MN24 > UBA4093 > UBA4093. The sequence goes on from DAZV01000048.1 coordinate 9,381, forward strand.
TGAGGAGGCCATCGGCCTGCAGATGCCAAGGGGAGTCCCACGCTTTGGCGATCGCGTAGGCGGCATGAGCATGATCGGCAGCCTCTTGCGCTTCGCCTTGGGCGATGGCGCCTTCGGCAAGGATCTGATGGGCACGGTGCTTGACCCAACGGTTCGAAGTCGACAGGAGGCCGGCGACGATGGAGCGGGCTTCCTCAAACTCGCCTGCCTGACGGGCCAGTTCGCCGCGATGGCAGCAAAGGCGCAGCTCGCCGTCGGTGCCTTCAGCGATCATGGCCTCAGCGAGCCGTAGTTCCACCCGGGCCGAGGCCAAGTCCCCGCATGCGAGCCAGGCCTCGAGACGATAGAGGCGGACATGCTCTTCGAGGTAACGGTTCTTGATCTCGGTGGCAAGCCCCAAGGCTTCTTCCAGCAGGGGATGCGCCTTGGCAGGCAAGCCGGAACGCCAGTAGGCTTGTGCCTGGACAGCAAGCGTCGCGCCGAGGGGGAACTTGCGCCCAGCCTCGGAGGCTCGCCGCGCGATGTCTTGGGCCAATGAAAGGGCCTCGGCGGGATCCCCCCGTTCGGACAAGACAATCAACTGGTTGAGATCGGCGGAAATGGCTTCGGTTGAGGCCCCAAGCTCTCGACACACGGCGCCGTAGCGTTGAAAGGCGTCGGCAGCTCCCTTCAGGTCCCCGAGGGCGAGGTAGGCATTGCCGAGGTTATCGAGCGTGTGCCCCATTCCGAGGCGGTCCCCGATGCGCTCGGCGATCGCAAAAGCTTCGCCCAGCAGCGCGAGTGCCGCTTCTGCTTGAGTCTCCTGAGCCAGCAGGGCCCCCTGGAGATTGAGGGCCTGAGCCAGCAAGGAGACCAAACCACTCGATCTTGCAAGGACGGCTGCGCGATCGCAACAGGCGATCGCTTCGGCAGGCGCCCCAATGAACAGCCTCAACCTTGCCTCCGTGAGGGCTGCCCGGCAGCGCTCCACGAAGTCGCCTTCCCTCGACGCGCTTTGATCGGCCAAGGCAACCAGCTCAAGAGCGGCCGCATAGTCCCCCTTCAATTGCCGGCACTTGGCCAGGCCATTCAGTGCCTTGGCTTCGGCATGTCCGTCTGGGACCAGACGCGCCAGCTCGACCGCTGATTGGTAGTCCGAAAGCGCGTTCTCGATCCGATCGAGAAGGCGCTCCGCTTCGGCTTTCGGCAAGACGAGGGCCAGGCGCTCTTCGTGGCATGCCGCTTCCTCTTGGCGCGCGATGGCGCCGTCGAGGAGGCGGTAGGCCAGGGCCGGATCTGACATGGTCAGCATCCGACGGCCAGCCTCGCCGGCGATGGACGCTGCCGAATCTCCCTGGTCTCCAAGCAGCGCCAGCCACGCGGCTTTCACCAAGGTATCGACGTCCGCGTCGGCGGGGGAGTTGGATCCCATCAGCATGGTCGCGAGAGCGGAGGCCCAGCGGCCTCGCTGGAGCGGATCGACCGCCGCGACGAGCAGATCGGCCATGGTCGGGATCGCCAGGCGGAATCTTCCCTCTTGGCCTATCAGCAAGCGCTCGGCCAGCAAGCTATCCAGGGTATCGGCGAGGTCCAACTCGGAGAGACCGAGGACGTTTCCGAGCAGGGGGGCGGGCATGTCGCCCGCAGGCAAGGCCAAGGCGAGCAGGGCCAGCATGTTCTGGGCCGACGCCGACAGGTGACGGTAGCGCGCCTCGAAAAGCGCCGAGAGGCTCTCGGAAGGGCCCTTGTCGAGTAGTGAACCGTCAGGATGGAAGACCCAGCCGGAAGCTGAATGCTTGAGCTGTCGCGTCGTGACCAGGTGCTCGAGAAGCAGGTCGAGCATCATGGGGTTACCGTCTGCCACCGGCAGGAGTCCCTCAGCGAGGCCGTCGGGGACCGAGGATCCCAGCCGCCGCGAGACAAGCTCGAGCGCTTCCTGCTTCTTCAGGGGCGCGAGTTCCATCATCTCGGAGTCGGGGGGGGTAGCCTCTTGGGCATCGGCGGTCCGCACCCAGGCAATAGGACAAGCGCGTCGCAGGGCTTGAGTCAGGAACATGCGGCTGGCGGGCTCGGCCAGATGCCAATCATCCAAGCCTATGGCCAGGCCTCCGAGCTTGACGGCCGCCTTCTCGAGCGCTTGGATGGCCGATTCTTGCAAAAGATCTCGCAGGGCTAGGGGCGCCATCTCTTCGAGCCCCGGGGGGATCTGTCCTGAAAGCCAGGCCGATGTGATCGGATCGGCGGGAATCTTGGCTGCGGACAAGGCTTGCCTCAGGATGGCTCTCAAGGGCGCGGCCGGGGCCTCGCTGGATCTCGTACAAGCAGCTCCCAGCCATATCCTGCCCGCCAGCACCGCCTCGCAGCGCAGCTCTTCGAGGGCCCTGGACTTTCCGGATCCCGCTCCCCCTGACAGAAAGAGGCTGGATCTGTCGGGGCCCGCCAGGGACTCGCGCCATGCGTGAAGGATGGCTTCGCGTCCGATGAAGGATCCGCCGAGGAGGCCTCTCGATTCAGCGGTGGCTGGAACCTCCAGCCCCAAGGCGATCAGGATGTCGCTGGCCGCCGCGGGACGATGGGCGGGGTCTTTTGCCAAGAGCGTCATGATGAGGGTGGCTAGCTCCGGGTCTTGATCGAGCGCGCCCTCCGAGACGTCGCGCGGAGACTGTTGCAGATGCGCCTTTACGAGGTCGTTTGGAGTGCCGGAGAAGGGCAAGGACCCCGTCCAGAGCTGATACCCGAGGACGCCCAAGGCATAGAGGTCTGAGCGCCCATCGATGGGAGCCTTTCGGAAGGCCTCGGGAGCCAAGTACTCCAGGGTTCCCTGAATGGTGTCGCGGCGCTGGCCGATAGGAGCCATGAGACCGACGTCCAGCAGGTGAAGCTCTCCTGCTGAAGACAGTTTGAGATTCTCAGGCTTCAGGTCCCCGTGGACCAGCCCCCTGGTCTGCAGGAAGGTGAGGGCATCGGCCACGCCGCCCAGGATTGCGCGCACCTGCTGGGCCGGAATCGGTCCCGCCGGAGATTCCCCGAGGATCAGCTCCATGCTGTAAAAAGGGCGACCTGTCGGTGTCCTGCCTTCGTCGTAGGCCTTCGGGAAGGCGGGATGATCGAGACGCTTCAGGCGCCGGAACTCCGAGGCGAATTGCCAGGCGGCCTCGGGATGGTCGGTCATGGTCTCGGACAGGATCTTGACGGCGACCTCGCGGCCGTTCTCGTCCAGGGCGCGGTAGAGGCTTCCGAAGGCACCTTCAGCCAGAAGGTCCGCCTTCTCGTAGCGGGGAGGCAACGTCTCGCTCAATTCGGAAGGTCTCATTTCTTGGCGCAAAGCAGGTCAAATGACCCGCATGGCTTGTGTTATACTGTTGTCTAGCTTAGCCCAGTGCCCCCATGAGGTCAACCGACATCTCGCATGGAGCGTTCGCTGTCTTCCTTCAATACCGAACCTTCATCCAACGCGCTCTTGAAGTCTCAAGTTCAGCGTTTGGGGCGCGTCTTGGCTTTTTCCGGGGAGTTCGCCTCAGCCATCCGCCGAGAGTTCGCGGTGTGCTGGACCCCCCCGGCCCGCGGGTTCGGGGCAAAGTTTGATACGAAACTCAAGCGTTTGGTCAGCCTCGCCGATTCGGTGCTAAAGCAGCATGCCCAGGGGAATCAAGTGCTGGAGAATCAGTTGACTCTCCCCCCGCTCAAGGCCATGGCGCTCTTGGGATCCTTCCCGGTGGACCAGCTGATAGCCGAGACCAAGGGATTGGATGCGCTTGCGAGAGAACTCAGGGCCGAGCCCGCCCTGAAAGGGGTCCTGGCTCCGGCTGCCCAACCAAATGCCAATCAGGCGAACCGTTCGGTTCCGCAAACCTCCAAGCTCGTGGATGGCGCCGAGCGAAAGGGCGGCTGGACGGGATGGCTCCAAAAGCTGACGACTTCGCCTTCCGAAAAGAGCGTGTCGCGCGCGGACGTCGCGGCCTCGCATGCGGCGACTCAGGTGGAGAAGCAGCGTCATGCGTTCCATGCGGCCAGGGAACTCGTCATGCAGGTGATCGCCTACGTGTCTCCTCGAATGCTCCTGGTTTCTGCGGGCCTGAGCGCGACGGGCCTGCCTGGGCCAATAAAGCCATGGCCGGAGGTCGAGAAGAATGTGGCGGCGATGGGCCGCAAGTCAGGCGTTCCTCCGGCTCAGCTCGAGTGGGTATCGCCGCTCGCCAAGCTCTTCTGCACGGAGGCCGACGTGGCCAAGAAGGCCTTGGTGGCCGAGAATCAGTTCAAGAGTACCCGCGAGTTACTTTCGGAAGCGGATATCTTGGTCTCCTCGATCGACATGTCGCCAGGGTCCGCATCCAAGCTGTTGGAGCAATTCAGCGTCGAGAGGTTCAAGGGGAGCGTACTGCCCCTTAGTCACCTTCACCTTACGTTCAAGGGGATTCCCGTACTGGAGGATCTCTTTCCTCCAAAGCCTCGCACCTCGAACTAGCAGGATGGTTGGCAGTGGAGAACGATTGAACGTTCTCTTCTGCTAAACTAAGTTAAAACCGTTTACATGAGGATCGCGCCATGCCCGAGTTCAATGACGTCTCCCAAGGTCATGCCCAGAGGCCCAAGGCGCCTCCCCCCGGCCTTCTCATCAAGAAAGCCAATCGGGATGCCTCCCGATTCGAGACGATCGCGGCCAGCCTGGAAAAACAGTCCGAGGCCTTTCTTGAGCTCGGGGAGCGAGAGTCGGCTGAGAAGATGAGGCAGCTCTCGAAGATGGCGCAAGAGGTGGCGGACTCCGCGCGAGATTTCGCGGACAAGACGGGGGCCTTTCGCGAGTTGAGCCGGTCCCTCTCGGTGAGCCCACCAGACGAAGAGTAGGCGCCCAGGTTTGCCGCTTTCGCTCCACGCGTTTTAGAACAACAAAAGACCGGCGGATTTCCGCCGGTCTTTTGTTGTAATCAAGTTAAGCTTAGCGCTTGAGACGGGGGATAGAGATGTCCGACGGAGCGCTCAGATCGACGTTCTTGGTCGTCATGTCGTCTCGCGTCCCAAGAAGCTCTCCTGCCAGCTTCTCGACCGCAGCGCCCGCTTCAGCGGCGAGGATTCGTGCCAGTTCGGCACCCGTCTCGTTCCCCTCAGCCTCGAGCTTGACGGCTTCTTCCTGGGAATGGGTCACGACCTGCCGTAGCTCGGCGAGAATTTCGCGCTGCCTGGCGGCAGTGGGTTTGGGCAGCTTCTCGGTCGAGAAGGGATTCTCATGTTCGTTGGACATGGGGGGAAGTCCTCCTGAAGGTGTGAGTGGGCCATGCGGGATGGTGGTTTAAGTCTAAGGCAGGGTGCTCACGAGACGCTCACTGATAGCTTTGGGGATTTGCAACGGGGATGTGCGTCCAGCCGCCTCTAAGTAAGCATGCCCTAAAGGTAGATGATCAGGACCTTGGATTTCGTTAACTTTCCCAAAGGAGAATTTTACACTTTGAGGAGCTTTCCCCCGAGGATGTCCGGCCGGTTTGGGTGGCCGATTGGAAGGCGATGACGTTTTCCATCGGCTACCCAACGAGGTAACGCTGTTTTAATACACACTTGTTGCTCGCCAAAGAAAGTTCGGCCGCTCGCCGCGTATAATTCTCTTGTTGCTGGGCACCTCGCTTGCAAGGGCAGCGAGGAGAGTGGATGCAGCGACAAGGAGGAAACGATGGATTTCAAGGTAAGCAGCGCGAGGAAAGCGGATCCCCTTCAAAAGATAGCGGCCAACTTCAAGGCTGACGGAAGAATCACCCCTCAAGAAGCGCAGAGATTTACGATAATCTGTTTTAACTCAATCTTGAAGCGCAACCCGTCCCCTGCTGAGGTAGAGTGGCTGAGTGCCCGGTTCACGAACCCCAGCACCAGGTGGGGCCAGGACATTTCCAAATACATCGGGGATCTGGTTGCATACAAGGCTGCTGGAGGCAAGTAAGCCACGAGTCGTCTAGGAATTCACCGAGGACAATCGATCAGGGGCACCCAGCTGGGTGCCCCTGATCGATTTGATGCCCGGTAGGGTCGCTGAAGCGCGCGCTTCAAGATCGGTCTTGCCTGCTTGGCAGGAAGGAGCGCGCGGAGCGAATGGTGAGACGGTCCTCCTGCAGGAGGTCGATGAGTTCCTGGGTCGCTTGCTCCAGTGCGGGCGGGTGTTGGCTAGAGAGGGCATGCTGAGCGATATTCGCTATCCGGAGAGCCGACTCAATGTGCTCCTGCATCGCCAGCGCCACCATATTGGCGCGATAGCCGGAATTTGAGCCAGGTTCGAGTTTCAGCAGGTCGGTTGCAACCGTCTCGAGCGAGTGCCAGTCATCTTTTTTGGCCAGGAGGCAAAAGAGCTCCTCATAGGCCTCCATGGCCAGGCGCCGCAGCCTCTCTCGCTCGAACATGCACCACGACTGATCTTGAAAGTCCTCAAGGAAGGGGCCCTGATAAAGACGGATGGCTTTCATGTACAAGGCCATGCGGTCCTCGGCGGAAAGTGCCCGCCGCCGGGCCTGAAGACAGGCCTGTTGGAAATCCCACACGTCGCAGCGGATGTTGAGGCCTTGGTTGAAGAAGTAGCGGCTATCCCGGAACAAGATGAAGCGGGAAGGTTGGCCTTTGCCCAGGTCAGGCTCCAAGGCCTGGCGAAGCCGGGTGATCACCATGTGCACGGTAGAGCGTGCCGGCTCTTCGTCGGGATAAAGCAGATCCAACAGATTGTCCTTGGTCGTTCCCGAAGGGGTCAGCAGCAAATAGGTCAGGACGATCCGCGTGTTGATGCTGCGCCAGTTGCGGTAGGGAACAAGCTCTCCCTCGATTCTCACCTCGAAATGGCCGAGACAATTCAGTTCCATGGCTGGCGTAGACACCCCGAACGCCGAGAGTTCGGGAGCGGGGTAACCGAACTGGGCGCAAAGCTTGTGGAGGTGCGACAAGTGCGACTCCGCGCGGTTTGCCTGACCGAGGGAAACCGCGCACTGGTAGGAAAGTCGCGCGACGTGATAGCTCTGGTAGTGATTCGGAGAGAGGCGGAGGGCGCCAGAGACGGTTTGCAGCAGCTCCTCGGCCTCTTTATACCGATCGGTCTTCAAGTCGATTTCCGCTTGAAGCAACGCCGCCTCCAGCATGTCCGGATCGTGGAGCGACTTGTTTGCAATCGTCAGGGTTCGCTCGATCGATGCTGCAGCCGCTTGAGAATCCTGCTGGTGGAGATGGGCCTCGGCAAGCCCCAAATGGGCATTGATCTGGGACAGGTGATCACCGGTCTCGATGGCCTCTCCTAGCGAGAGCTCAAGGGCGTCGATCGCCTTCAAGACCTGGTCCTGATGAAGCTGGAACTGGCCCAGGGTCCAATTCAAGTAGATCCGGTCACGTTTGGACGCGATTCGTTCGGCGAGGGCCATCCCCTTTCCCAGAGCATTCCAGCCTTCCGCTAACTGTCCCAGGTACAGATGGCACATGGCCAGATTGGAGAGGGTCATCGGCATGGGGATCCGTCCACCGCACTCCGCCTGGCGGATCGATTCGAGATAGTAACCGATGGCCTGGTAGAAATGGCCTGCCTTGGCGAAGCTGAGGCCCAGATTATGAAGGACGCGGGCAAGCCCATCCGTATCGTCCGTTTCGCGGTAGAGGTCCATCGCCTTTTGAAGACTCGTCTTGGCGCTGTCGAGGTCGAACGTCGAGAGATGATACAAGCCGAGGACGTTGTAGCAGAATCCCAGAACGACGTTTGGAGGTGGCGGCTGAATGGCGAGGGCTTGCTGTGAGTACTTCCACTGCTTGTCGATGTCGCCCCTGGCCCCGTAGGCGGCAGCGAGGCCGGCGAGAATCCAAGGAAGCGCGAAGCCGGACGACTTGCTGGCCTGAGGCTCGGCTTCGCTCAGCAACTCGATCGCTCTGCTCAGCTGGCCGTCACGCCGGGCGATCTCGCCTTGGAGGTAGCCCAGCCAGGCCGATTGCTTCTGCCACTCCAGCGGAAATCCCGCGATGTTCGACCGAATCGTCTCCAGGCGCCCTGCTCTGAGCAAGCTCACAAAAGTGCTGACGAGCAGGTGTTCGGCCTCTTGCCATTCCCCTGCCAGTAGCAAAAGGCGAATCGACTCTTCCGGGCTGCCAAGGGCCGAGCCCTGCCTCATCAGGATCTCCTTGCGCTGCGCCGAGTTCGGAAGCGCCAGGGTCTCTCGTTGCAGGAAGTCCTTGAAGATCGGGTGAAATTGAAAACCGGTCGATGATTGGGTGATAAATGTTCGATTTTGACTTATCGTCTCAAGAAACGACTCGGCGGTGGTCCCGAACAGCGAGCGGCAGAGGTCCAGATCGAGTTGAGGAAGGAAGGCCGTGGACAAGAGCTGGGTCTTGAACTCCGGGGGCAAGTGATCGAAGATCTCCTCTGAAAGATAGGAGAACAAGATCTCGGGCTTCTCCAATCGGTCGAGCCTGGGCTCGCCCTCTCCTTCGAGCGCATACATGAGGCCCGTGATCCACCCTCCCGTTCGCTCGAAAAGCTGATCGACGAGATTGGCAGCGGGTGGTTTGCCAGTGCGCTCAAGAAGCCATTGCGAGATTTCAGGGGGAGTCAGCGCGAGGGTGTCGGCTCCGATTTCGACGACCTGGTTTCGGAGCTGGTAGCTCGCGGTCTTGAGCGGCGGAGGCTCCCGGCCGCTCATGATCAGCTGGGCGTCTTCAGGCCAGTTGGCGACGAGGATTTCGAGGGCTTTCAGCGCCTCCTCGGTTTGTGGGAGATGCTGGACATCGTCGAGGATGAGAAGGAAGCAAGAGGTTCGATGGCTGGGGAGTTCGCTGCACAGTAGACTCATCGCCTGGACGAGGCCGCGAGAGCCGAGAGTCTCGATGATTTCGAGCGCCGCCGACGAGATGGCCGGGAAATGGCAAGCCAAACCGAGGAGCAACTGGCGGAAAAAGACGACCGGATCGTTCTCGCTGGGTGACAGGGAGTACCAAAGGCCTGGATCGGCCTTTTGGCGAAAGTAGTCTGCGAGAAGCGTCGTCTTTCCCGTCCCTGCGCCACCCTGGACCAGAGTGAGTCGCTTGGTGGGAAGAAAGCCTACTTGCAGTTGTTGCAGCAAGGTATCGCGCCGCCAATCACCTTCGGGCGGTTGGGGCGGGGAAAGCTTTCGTCGCAGGGCGAGCGGCAAGTGGGATGGATTGGTCAAGTTCTAACCTCGGGCGTTCAGGTCTTTGAGCAGGAGGCGAGTGCCTCAGCACCTCATGCCATGCGGCGAATGAGCTCCTGCCCCGCCTCTCTAGTTTACCGAAAGTCTCGGGATCCAGCAGGAGGTGGGTTCCATCGGGGACGACAAGGGCCAGATTCTGAATCCGATCCGAGATCAGTCGTCGGGCCAGTCGTTCGGTCGGGGCGCCCGCGAGGACTTGGTATTCCGCTTCGATCCGACCCCTACTCGAGGGGGTGCATGACCCCCTCCTGAGCATCCTTCCACCCGCCAGAACCCCCTCGGGCGCCCCTGCCGTGAGATAATGACGGCATGTTCCTACGATCCCTGTCCCTGGAGAATTTCCGCAACTACACCGCGCTGCAGCTCAGTTTCGATCGGCACATGGTCATCTTTCTCGGCGACAACGCCCAGGGCAAGACCAACCTGCTGGAGGCCATCAACCTCATCGCCACGGGCGTATCGCCGTTTGCGGGCCGCGAGCAGGAGCTGATCCGCTGGGGTCAAGAGTCGGCGATCATCCGGTCCGTAAGCGAACGGGAGCTGGGGCCCATCGGCATCGATCTGCTCTTCAAATCGAATGGCCGGCGCGCGATCCGACTGATAGCTTTGGGGATTTGAAACGGGGATGTGCGTCCAGCCACCTCTAAGTAAGCATGCCCTAAAGGTAGATGATCAGGACCTTGGATTCTGTTAACTTTCCTAAAGAAGAATTTTACATTTTGAGGAGCTTTCCCCCGAGGATGTCCGGCCGGTTTGGGTAGCCGATGGAAGGCGTTGACGTTTTCCATCGGCTACCCAACGAGGATAACACTGTTTTAATACACATTTGTTGCTCGCCAAAGAAAGTTCGGCCGCTCGCCGCGTATAATTCTCTTGTTGCTGGGCACCTCGCTTGCAAGGGCAGCGAGGAGAGTGGATGCAGCGACAAGGAGGAAACGATGGATTTCAAGGTAAGCAGCGCGAGGAAAGCGGATCCCCTTCAAAAGATGGCGGCCAACTTCAAGGCTGACGGAAGAATCACGCCTCAAGAAGCGCGGAATTTTACGATAACCTGTTTCAACTCAATCTTGAAGCGCAACCCGACCCCTGTTGAGCTAGCGGCGCTGAGTGCCGAGTTCACGAAGCCCGACACCAGGTGGGGCCAGGACATTTCCAAATACATCGGGGATCTGGTTGCATGGAAGGCTGCTGGAGGCAGGTAAGCCACGAGTCGTCTAGGAATTCACCGAGGACAATCGATCAGGGGCACCCAACTGGGTGCCCCTGATCGATTTGATGCCCGGTAGGGTCGCTGAAGCGCGCGCGTCAAGATCGGTCTTGCCTGCTTGGCAGGAAGGAGCGCACGGAGCGAATGGTGAGACGGTCAGGAACTTCGGTCACGGTGCCCTTTTCGATCCGTGCAATTGAGCGGATTCCTCCCAATCGACGGATAGCTTGACGGTGTGCCCATTTCGAACGATCTTGCGCTCGTTCACCCGCGCGCACGCAGCCTCGACCGCCAGCATGAGGTCCCGATCGCGCGAGGCGCGGATGCGTAGGAGCCCACGATGCGCCCCGTCGAGATCACGGCCCAGGTGCCCGTGGCGAGCGCACCTCAGAACCTTTCCCTCACTCGATGCGCCGCGCCTTCAGCACCATGTCGTGAATGCTGATGGTTCGCCCCTCCCGGTCCGTGACGCTGCGCGGTCGCGTGCCTCCCAAGAGGATCTCCCAGCGGCCGGGTGCCAGCGATGCTGCCACGTCGTCCGCCGTAAAGTACAGGTCGGGGATCGGCGGCCGGCCAATCGTCGTCTCCAGATCGGAAGGGTGATGGGCGACCACGAGCAGCGTGCCGCCCGGCCGTACGGCCCGAGCGAGCCGACCAAAGAGCGCCGCGCGCTCGGCAGGCGGGATGTGCAGGAATTGAAGCGAAACCAAGTCGTAAGCGTCCGCCGGCGGCTGCCAAGCAAGTATGTCGGCTTGAAGCCAGCTCACCTGGCGATCCCCGTCGGCGGCGCGCCCGCGGTCGAGCGCGACGTTCGAGATATCCGTCGCCGTCACGCGCCAGTCGCGTTTCGCGAGCCAGATCGCATCCGAGCCCTCGCCGCAACCCACGTCCAAGGCCGTCCCGGGCTCGAGGCCCGCGATGTCTTGAGCCAAGAAGAGATTCGGCTCGCTATCCCACGCCGCTTTACGCTGCTGGTACATCCGATCCCAGAACGCCGCATCAAAGTCTTGGTTCATGCTACCTCCTTCTTGTCATGGTGGAGCGACGGGCGGTCAGGCCATGGCTGGAGCCGCCCCACGATGGTCCTTGTCAGCCGTGCCGCCACCGAACGCCACGTCGTAGAGGGCTTCCCAATCAGGGGTCGGAGTCGGGGACATGAAACCGCCCGTTGAGTGCCCTTGGATGGCGCCGATCGAAGGCTTCCGACAACGCGGCAAGGGTGACCGCGCGCAGCCGGGCGAGAACCATGGCCTCCGCTTCCGCGAACGTTTGGTCCAAGGCCGTGTTCACCGCTTGCTCGACAAGGCATTGGGACTGCTCGCTGCGGTGGCCGATCGCGAAGAGTTCGGGTTCGCCGAGGGCCTCGTACACGTCGTAGAGCGTGATGGCGTCGAGGGGGCGCTTGACGACCCAGCCGCCGCCATGGCCCTTCTCGGACGATACGAGGCCCCGCTCCCGCAGCCCCGCCAGCGTCCGGCGCACCAGCACGGGATTCGTCCGCAACATGCGTGCGAGCTCTTCCGACGTGAGCTGCCGCCCGGCATGCGCCATGTGGAGCAGGATGTGGAGCATGGAGGAGAGTCGGCTGTCGCGTTTCATGTAACTATTGATATTACATGATGGGGCGAAAGTCAAGCCTCGCGTCCGAGGTAGCCGCGAATCGTGCTTCATGACCGGAGCGGTATCAGGATGTCTTGCCTACGGTGAACGGCCACTACGAGGAAGGACAGGCCCCAGGATCATCCGGTTACACTTCGTATGCGAAGAGGTCATCGCGGTTTGAGGCTGCCCCGAGACGTCTACGGGATTTGGCACGGCGAGGTCACCGAAAGCCTCCAGCCATGGAGCTTCGGCAGGCTGATCTTCTCGGGGCATCGCATCTTGACGGCCAGCGCCTCCGTCGCCTCGTTGGAAGGCCAGGAGGCGCAAGCCCATGCGTGGTGGTTAGAGAACCAATGTCAGCAAGCCTCACGGGTTGCGCAGCTCCCCTACGTGGCCATGCCCATGAAGGGGCTCCCCTTCATCTATCGATAGGCCAACGATCCCCGGGTCACCAGGCGAACGGGGTGCACGAAGCAGTGCGCCCTCGATCGGAGACGATCGAGGGCGTGATGTCTGGATTGAATGGTCACTGCCTCCTACGCCAAGCCACCCGCCCAGCTCGAGTGCGTTAGGGTGCGCCCTCGAGCTACCCGTGCGCGGCCCGGCTCTCCTGTTCTAAGAGCGCGATATCATCGGCCCAATCGTGCAACTCGCCTACCTCGTTGCGGCGGCGGCGGCCCGCAACGCTTACCGTTCGGTTCAGCTTTGGCCCGATGGTGTCGTCATGAGATCCCTTTTCGATTCGGTATATCCGGAACCCCTCCTCGGTGTCCAGGCCGATCTTCGGCTCTTCACCGCGCAAGGTTATGCTCTTGAGCGTACCCGTGGCGGCAATATCGATCTCCTCGGCTGCCCGTTGCAGGGCCACGGTGATCCGAGCTTGAATCGCGGGCGAGAACGATGCTTGACGAGGCGATCTTCCACCGAGGCCCGTCGATAGATCGACCTGTCCAACGACCTTGCCATCTGGGGCGAGATCCCTGAACGCCCTCAGGAAGGCTTTTGCATAGTCCGGATCTTCAACCACTTCATGGATGCGATCAGGATCATCCGCGATGGCGGACGCAAGAGCGATCATTTGATCTGCAACAGCCTGGGGGGTCGCAAGAACGTTATCCATGGCCTGCTGCTGTGGCCCGACCAGCACGAAGCGCATCGCATAGCTGCCCGCAAGCGCAGGAAGATCAAGGATTTGAAATCGTGAAGCAAGCTGGGAAGGACCTGCTTTCCGGAAGGCTTTCCTCTCCATCCATTCCGCTACTCGAATGAGCAGAGGGGCGATCACATCTCGACGTTCACCTACCACCTGACTGGGTGCAATCCCAATGCCGATCTGCCCCCCAGACAGCCGAGCCTCCAGTGGAACGAACGTACCAGACGGACCAATCTGGCGCACGAGATCCTGGGTCTGCCAGGCCCGATCGAGCAAGTTGCGAAGCTCGGTCACTCCGTCTTGAATCAACATGTCAGGACGGGCGAGGAAGGCGCACGCGGTACTTGCCGCAGCTTCCCAGTTCTCAGCCCGGATCCAGAGTGACACGGCACTGACGGCCAACGCGCTCCGCACGCGCAACGCATCCGCACCCACGTCCCTGGCGACCGCAGCCTCAAGCTCAGCCGCCTCCACAAAGAGCACCTTCGCTTGGTCGATGTCGCCCCGTCTCTCAGCTTGCTCGGCTTTGAAGGCAAGCTCTTCGCTCTGGCGACTACGAGAATCGTCTAGATAACTCGTCATACCCACCTGCCGATCGCTATGGCTGGCTCTTCAAACTGGACGACAACCGCACGTCCTGGGCGATTCAGTTGGCCACCGCCTACTTGATCGATCTTCACTCGAAGGCGCTTCAGGAGGCCGCCACCTTGGAAGATCCCCGACACCTCAAGCTTGAGGAAGTCATTCTCCGGCTCGCCATTCCTGACCATCAAGTAGTCAGCACCTGAACCATGGAAGGCGCGCTTGACGACCCGGAAGCCGAGTTCATGCATGGCGGCGATCGCCACCGCGCAGGCCGCATCCTCCGTCGCATCCTTGTTGTTGGAATGGGAAGCTATCGCCCGCTCGTCAGGTGCCGTCCAGATGATCCTGGCTGGCCGATCGATTTCATCCTCCACCCATCTCATCGGTGTCGGAGGTGCGGCATGATGAGCGGCCATCACGACAGACGCCGCCTCAACCAGAGCGCCGACGAGCGCAGGGCTGAGACTGCATCGAGCATGCAGCGTCGTCAGGTCGAGATCGGCCATACATGTCTCCGGGATCATCCCCCCATCCTACAAGTGGAGGGTCTTCTTGTTATACCCCAATCACCAGATGGCGGCGAGGGCATACCCTTCGCGGGGATCCACTGTCGGCTGCTGAACAAGCTACGGCAAGCTCACCATCTTTTTCAACGGCTGCTGCCTCAATGGTCGAGACGCATCAAGCTGCGCCTTCACTCGCCGGAGGCGTAGCTGAACATCTATCCCTCTGTGCCGACCTTTCACGGAGCCGACGAATGCTCGCTGTTGTCAAATTCGGTCCCGCAACTGAGAGAGGGGCTACTCTTCAAGCAGTGATCGGGTGACGTTCAGAAGAATGCGCTGTCTCAGCGGCTGCATCGAGCGGAAGGTGTCGAGCAACCAACTTTCGTCGGGGTTCAGGTCCCGCTTGTAGTTCAGCGGCAAGTATCCCGCCAATTCAAGTAACTCATCGACCGAGGCCTCGTACGCCTTTGCCATGCCGACGACGACCGCACGGGGCGGGTGGATGGGCTTGCCCGACGTATGGGCGCGGCCCCGCTCGAAGTCACCGAGCAGGACGTGGCTCATCGGAGCCCCCTTCTCGCCGATCCGCTTCGCAGCCTCGCGCAAGGACCAGCCCCGCGCCTCTCTTAAGGCATTGATCTTGTCTTGGAAGTCGCTGTACTCGTCCACCTTGCTACCGCCGTTCAGGTACGATCTCCTGATCCAGCGTATTTCAGCCCGGCAGCAATCGCCGGAACCAAATTGTTTCCATTTGGAACCAGATGCGGTATAACCTGGATACGCTTGCTCGCCTTTGGATAGGCAATCGACTGAATCCCTCCCCGGAGTTTCTAGAGGTACGTATCGATGAAGAAGTTGATCCCTGCTACGTTCGCGGCTACTCTGATCGCCACCGTCCCCATGTTGTCCGCCTGTGACTTCAAGGCGTTGATGTCGGTGACGCCCAATTCGGACGAGCAGACCACCATCACGGAAGCCCCTGAGCGCTTCAAGTTCTTCATCCGAGGAAAAAAGACCTCAAGCCTCAGCGATGACCGGAAGACCCTCACCATGTCGATCGACGCGGTGGATCCGGATGGCGGCGACGTATCCATCGAGTGGTCCCAGGACAAACCCTTCGGGACCTTCAACAGCACGCGAGGCAAGGACGTTCAGTGGACCGCGAATCGGGACGGAAACTACACGGTGACCTTGACCGCCACGGTTCGGGGCAGCCTGAAGAAAGATGACCCGGACATCGCGACCTTCCTCGTCCCGGTCGTGGACGGCAAGATCAATGCCACCGAAATCGCCCCTGAAATCACGCTGGCGCCTCAGTCCGTGATTCTGTTCCGCGCCTTGCCGTCAAGCCTCGCCCAGAGCGATGACATGCTCGCCAATGTCGGTGTGAAGACCAAGGCTCAACTTACCGCCACCTCGTACATTTACGATGCCAACTCGAACACCAAGGTGAAGCAAAGTGGGGACTTCGGGGAGATCAAGTGGGCCTCCGGAGATCCAAACCTCGTCATCATAGATGATAACGGTTTCGTACGCCCTACTGACGGCTCGGCGATCGGCGCGACGCTCGTGACCGCCACGTCGAAGACCAATTCCGCCAGCAAGGCGGGCGCGCAGGTCGCGGTTCAGTACCTCGACACGGCCATCACGCTTTCCTATCCGACGACCACCATCTACTTGAACGGCCAGGGTTCGCCGAATAGCGTCAAGATCGGCGCCACCGTCCAGTACAGCAACCCCACCGATCGCAACCGAATTATCTTCACCGATCCGAATGGCCGCGAGATCACCTGGTCGTCCAGCGATCCGTCCATCGCTCAGGTGGACGCGAACGGCAACCTCGTTCCGCTTGCCGACGCGGCAATCGGCGACGTCGTGGTCACCGCCAAGAGCAACTATGACCCGAGCAAGCATGCGAGCGTGACGATTCGCGTCCGGGGGAACACGCCAAGTAGCGTGAACTTCGTCGCCCGATAAGGCGGAGGAGCGTCCATGAGGGGCTTTGATTCGAGGTTCATGCCATGGCTGTTTACCCTGGCGGCGATCTTGGTCGGGTGTAACGGTATTCCCAACGCGATTCCACGCTCGGCTCAGGCGGGGAAGGAACTGCCCGTCGCGCTCTCAGGCCAACCGAACAAACCCGGGCAACAAGAGATCACCTTCGGGGTCGAATGGCCACGTCGGTTCATTCAAACCATTCCTTCCGGTACCAATACCGTCACCTTCTTCGTGCTGCGAGACGGCCTGCAAATAACCAAGGCGACGGTCTTTCGAGATCCGGAAATTCCGCAACCGACCAAAAACGTGAAGTTGTTTCCGGGCGACTACGTGGTGCAGGTTCGGGCCTTCGAATCGCTCACGCCGACCAGTGCGAGTTCGGTGCTGGCCCAGGGGGCGGCGGCGTTCACCGTCGTGCAGGGGCAAGACTTGACGGTCGAGGTGAACCTCAAGGCCCTCGAATCGCCTGTACCGGCATCTCCCTTCCCAACCGCGACACCCATATTGCCGTCCCCAACCCCGGAGGCATCCCCACCACCTAGCGGAGGTTCGCGGGACCATTGGACGCGCCAGTTGACCGGCACTGCAGCCAACCTCTACTCGGTCCACTTCGTGGACGAAAATTCCGGCTGGGCGGTCGGTGATGGCAATCACATCCTCGCCACGGGAGATGGTGGAAAAACCTGGACTGAACAATTCAATGAGATCATTCCAGAGAGATATACCGGGCGTCCAAGGCTTTTCAACGTCAGGTTTCGAGATGCGCTGAACGGCTGGGCAGTTGGAGCACAAACCAATAATGGTCATGCCTATGGTGAGAATCCCTTTATTAGCGATTTTGCAACCACGCCGACTTTGCTCACGACGAACGATGCAGGCCTCACCTGGAACGCGGTCTTGCAGAACGTACTTAGCGGTTACCCCTTCTACAGCGTCAGCCTCACCGGCCCCTCGGGGATCTTCGTGACGGGAGGATCGTACAGTTCGTCCTCCAGCGACAACGGCGCGACATGGGTCAAGAAGAATTTCACCGGGCTCACGACCTTCTTCCTTGACGCCAACCTGGGCTGGCAAGTCCGTTCAAACGGGCTGTACTACACCAACACGGGCGGTGCCAACTGGGCCATCCTTCCCACACCCTCCGGCATCGGAAACCTCCTCAACGTCTTCTTCACCTCCGCCACCAACGGGTCGGCGATCACCGACACGGGTACGGTCATCCGGACCGGCGATGGAGGGGCCAACTGGACGATTCACGGTTCGGCTCCTTCCGGGACCAAGTTGAACAAATTCCGCTTCAACACCCAAAACTTTGGCTACGGCACCGCCAACGGGGGGCTCGTCTATCTCACGACCGACGGCGGAAGCACCTGGAAGAAGCAAGGTCTTGCGGATGGATCGGGAACCGACCTGCATGACGCCTCCTTCGTCGATGAAAACAACGGATGGGTGGTCGGCGATGGGGGTCGGATCTATCGTTACGTCCCTTGAGGAACTCGGCTTGAACTTCGGCCAAATTCTGGAAAAACGACTTGCCCGGTTCTTAAATCGGAGGTCGCCCCGCGTCGGGATGCTAATCGTGGGGACGTCGTTCGCGGTACTGACCGTTTCGGCTACCGCCGACGCGCGCCCCGTCGAGATCGAGAATCGCACGGTGCTGGGAGTGCCCGTCCGTCTCGCGAAGATCGATCTCAGCGATCGCAAGACCGTCATGAATATCTTGCTCGCGAACGACGCTCCGCGCGCGAATACCGGAAATGAAAGCTTCGGGGACGAGTCCTTTCCATCGATGGTCAAAAGAGCCAAGGCGGCGGTTGTCATCAACGGCACTTTCTTTAGCAAGGACGACCAGAAGCGCGTGATGGGCAACATGGTCATCTCTGGCGTGCCGGTGAAATATAGCGAATGGGAGAATATGGGTACCACGTTCGGGTTACGGCGCGACAATTCCCCTGAACTCGTAACGGCCCGAACCCAACACAAGCCAGCCTGGGCGGAACACTGGCTATCCGTCACGAGCGGACCTCGCCTGCTCAAGGCGGGAGAAGTCTGGATCCACCCCTCGGAGGAAGGCTTTACCGACCCAGCCTTATGGGGAGTCCGAAATCGAAACGCCCTGGGTTATACCCGCGACCGCCGAACCCTCCTTCTCGTCTGTTTCCTGAAGGCTGTTTCCCTGGAAAAAGAGGCCGCGGTGATGAAGTCACTCGGCGCCCATGAAGCGATGAACCTCGATGGAGGCGCCTCGCAAGGTTTCGCGGTGGGAAATCGAATTCTGAAGTCCCCAGGGCGACAGCTCACCAACGCGCTGGTCGTTTACGATGAGAACTTTCCCCCGAGTACCGCCCTGGCGGCGTCCTGGCAACAATATAACCGCAACGGCAGCGCGGAGGCGGACTCCACGGGTGGTGCGTCGTCGCCCGTGGGAAGAGTGGATAGGTTATCCCTCATGCCGGTAGTCAAGCCGTCTCAGTCGCCAGCCCGGGCAGGGAAAATGACTCCGTCCGTCTCAAGCCCGGACGCTTCGTTTCCAAGCGAGCAAAGCGTCGGCTTGGGAGTTGGGGGCTTCGGCACGGGGATTGTTTACCGGGAATTCCGCTCACCTGACGTTGGCTTTCAGATTGGGGAAGGCGGCTTCTTTCTCGACCCTGCCGACCGGATGCTCGGCAACGTCCACTTTCAGCTCATGTATCGGCTACTGGACTTCGGCGGGGTGAAGTTCAGCGCCAACGGCTTCGCCCTCGCGGGGCGTTCCTCCGATTCGATCTTCTTGCGAGCGGGAATCGGCCCTGGGATTTCGTGGCCTCTCATGCCGAACGCGCGGGTGTTTTGCGATGTCGGCGTGATACCCAGCTTTCCGTCATCCGTGATCAGGGGCTACATTTTTCCGCATGCAGGTATTCTCTATCAGTTCAGGTAGAATTCCGAGATCCTCCGGCTTCGCATCCTTCGCGAAGAACGTCGCTCCTTGCGGATGAAGCGAATAGCCGCTATTATCGCTTCATATTTTGGAGCGAATATCCATGCAGCTTTCTCAAACCTGGATCTGGCAAAATCCTGAATGGCCCGAGTTCCGATGGGACGCCGCACGGCTGTCGCTTGCGCTGTCCCGCGCCAGACTGGCTCAAGGTAAGGTACTTGGGTCGCTACGGATGCTCGATGCCGACCTGACCTCCGAAGCGATCGCGGCCGTCTTGGTGGAAGATGGGGTAACGACGAGCGCCATCGAGGGTGAGCGACTGGAGCTAGACGCCGTTCGCTCATCGGTTGCCCGGCACTTGGGGCTCGCGACGGCAGGGTTACCGGCACCACCTCAGGCCGTGGATGGTTTGATTGAAGTTCTCTTGGATGCCACCCGTCAGCATGACCTCCCTCTGGCCGCCGATCGGTTACTCGGATGGCAAGCGGCACTCTTTCCGACGGGTTATTCAGGATTTCACCCCATTCAGGCGGGCAGTTGGCGAGGCGATGAGCCGATGCGCGTGATCTCCGGGCGAATCGGCCGAGAAAAGGTACACTTCGAAGCTCCCCCACGCGAAAGGCTGGATCACGAGGTCGAGCGCTTCCTCGCTTGGTTCAATGCCGCTCACCCCGACGTTGATGGCCTCATCCGAGCAGGACTGGCGCATGTTTGGTTCGTGACCCTCCACCCCTTCGAGGACGGTAACGGCCGCGTGGCCCGAGCCATCACCGACATGGCCCTGAGCCAGGACGAAAATCAGTCCATGCGGGCCTTCAGCCTATCGGCCCAGATCCTGAGGGAGCGGGAGGCTTACTATAATGTCCTCGAACAGACCCAGCGCAACGATCTGGACGTGACCGATTGGCTGTCATGGTTCTTGCAGCAGGTCGAAGCGGCCGCCACCATGGCCGAGGAAACGATTGGCCTTACGCTAGGGAAGGCGCGGTTTTGGCTGAGGCATCAGGGCAACGATCTCAGCGATCGCCAGCGCAAGGTGCTCAATCGCCTGCTGGACGCCGGCTCCACCGGATTCGAAGGCGACCTCAACACCCGAAAATACATGGGCATGACCAAGACGAGCCGTGCCACGGCGTATCGCGAACTTGCAGACCTGGTCGACAAGGGTTGCCTTCGCCCGACGGGTAAGGGCGGGCGCAGCAGCAGCTACGAACTCCTCTGGGACGGATAGCCGCTGACTTTTAGCGAGACGCCCCAAAAGCCGAGGAAGCCCGGGATCTATTTCCCGGGCGTCCCGTTCGATCAGAGAACCTTGGCGAGCTACACGTTGCAGCGGAAGTGCATGACGACGCACTTCAAGTCCGTTAGAGAGATTGGGTGGCACCTTGGCCCCCTTGAGCCCATGGCGGCGACTACCGGAACAGGTGGATGATCTTGTTGCCGGGGGGCTGGTGCTTGAGGGCTTCCTCGATGCGATCGTAGACCCGTTCGAGGGCAGCGGCCTTGCTGGGAGGCCGACGCTCATTGAGAGCCGAGGCCAGCTCGCCCGCGAGTTCTTCGAGGGCGGCTTCAGGGGCTGCCAGGACCACCACGTCATCGTCCGGATCGAACTCTGCCCCCTTCACCGCACGCTCGGCGTCCCGGTCGAAGAGGGTGAAGTCGCGCAGCGCCAGAAAGTCCGCTTCGGGCATCAGGATCCGGACCGTGCCGCCATCGGGGAGCGTA
Organism: Candidatus Sericytochromatia bacterium S15B-MN24 CBMW_12; assembly: GCA_002083825.1. Taxonomy (GTDB): domain Bacteria; phylum Cyanobacteriota; class Sericytochromatia; order S15B-MN24; family UBA4093; genus UBA4093. The sequence continues at coordinate 30,229 of DAZV01000048.1, forward strand.
TCTGCCGCCGGGCTAAAATCCCAGTGGGTTCCCGCGTAGTTGTAGATGAGGCCGCTGTCGCGGCAAAGGGGACACCACCACTCGATGATAGGCGGTTCTGCGTGCATGCCGAGCACCAGGTATCCGGGACAAGGCTTCCGGCTCGGCCGACGACGACATGAGAGCACAGGGAACCGAATATCGTCCGCCTTCATCCCCATGGCGGTGGCCGCCGAGGCGATGTTCCCGAAGAAGGTCGCAATCCGGCGCGCAGAGGCAGGCACGTCCAAGCGGGGATCGAGGGCGTCGAGGTAATGGGTGAGGTCCGTGATCCAGGTGTCGCCCATAGTCTGCTACGACGCTACCTCGGTCGGCTCGTAGTGCAGGGCCAGGAGCTGCACGACCTTCACGGGGGCCATGGCGTAGGGGCGCCCGGTGCTGTCGCTGAACTCGACCTCAAACACGCCCGGGGCGAGTTCTTCGACGATGGTGCCGACCTGCCCCCGGCAGAGGCCATGGGCGGGCAAGTCCTCGGTCAGCGCGACCACATCCAGCAGGTTGAATGAGTTGCTCATCATGGTCCCCCTCTACAAGATATAGCAGGTGATCAGTCGCGGAGCGTTCTCGCCCGTGCGAATCATCCAACTGCTTCGGACCCTAGCTCGGCCGCCAGGCCCCACCATCATGAAATCTACCACGAACCGCTCTCCATATTCATCACGAGTGCTCGGGAAGGCGTCCTCTCGCTGGGCTGCTGCAAGCAAGGCGACGCAAAGATCCTCGGCGTGTGCAGTGCTCAAACCGAGCGCGGACGCGAAGACCTGTGCCTTGTGGCGGCCTCGCGGATGCGAAAAGTTCAAGCAGTACTCCGTCAGCTTGCGAACATCTACAACCGCACTCTCTGAATTCGGTAGCTTCATTGCTCCGCACTTCGGGCTTTGAAGAAGTTGCTGAAGGGTTCGAGGCTAAGGTCGGGGGGCGCGACACTTCCCTCGGGAGACGGCAATGCGAGCTGCCGGAGCATCTCCTGCCAAGCTTGATGTTCACGCGCTTCTGAGGGGCCATCCCCTGCGGTCGTGTCCTGGGGTGCGCGGATGTCTCGGATGTCGTCCGCCAATCTATCCGCGTGTTTCATGAGGACCAGGACGGCATCTCTAATGGCGAAGAACTCCTGCAACTTCTCTCTTTCGGCTTGCGTCGCTTGGGGATGAAGAGCCTCGGCATAGCGCGATTGATACCTCTGGATCCTTTCCTGCATCTCCTGAAATGCCTCTGGATCCGGCTGCTTTAGCTTCAGGAAGTCGCTCCAGTCCTTGCCCCCCTTTCGGGAATTGCAGTCCTTGCAACAGGGCACCAGGTTTCCGATCCGATGGCCGGGGCCGTGGGGCTGCCCCTTCTTGATCACCGGCACCAGGTGATCCCAGGTTCCGGCCGGGAGGTCGCAGTACACGCAGGAGAGGTCGACATCGGGATCCTGATCGAGCAAATGCAGCGCCTCCATGACGCGCGCATCATCATATGCTTCGTTGGGAAGAACTGCCGCCGCAAATGCTCCATTGATCGTCGTTCGTCGCGTTTTGTAGATGGCCTGCGGCTTCAAGTAGCGCTTGAGATCGGTCTTCTTCATGATGTACGCTCCACGTCCATGAAAGCATCCCCTGAAACAGGTCGCTCGCCTGAATCATGAGCGTCACGTCGTTTTCGATCAAGGGTAGCATACGACCCAGGCATTGAGCGACTGCCCCATAAGCTTGTAGGCCCTTGAGCGCCGCCTTTGCGCTCAAGGGCCTAGCCAGGAAAACAGGCCCTACACGTTGAATCGGAAGTGCATGACGTCGCCGTCCTTCACCTCGTAGGCCTTGCCTTCCAGGCGCAGGAGACCCTTCTCCTTGGCCGCATTCTCCGAACCGCAGGTGACCAGATCCGGGTAGGCCGTGACCTCGGCCCGGATGAAGCCCCGCTCGAAGTCGGTGTGGATGACGCCGGCCGCCCCGGGCGCGAGTGTCCCGCGGGTGATGGTCCAGGCCCGAACCTCCTTGACCCCCGCCGTGAAGTAGGTGATGAGATCCAGGATCCGGTAGGTCGAGCGAATCAGCTTGCTCAGGCCGCTCTCGGCGACGCCCAGGTCCTTGAGGTACTCCTCGGCTTCCTCGGCGCCGAGCTGAGCCAGTTCGGACTCGATCTGGGCCGAGATGGCCACGCACTCGGCATTCTCGCCGGCCGCGAAGGCCTTGACCCGCTGAACCATGGGAAGGGTGTCGGCGGTCGCCAGGTCGCCCTCGGCCACGTTGGCGGCGTAGATCACGGGCTTCATCGTGAGCAGCGGAACCTGCTTCATGACGCCCAGCTCCTCGGCGTTGAGGTCCGTGGTCCGGGCCCACTTGCCCTCATCCAACTGGGCCTTCACCTTGATCAAGACGTCGACGAGGGCGGCCGCGGCCTTGTCGCCGGTCTTGGCGGCCTTGCGGTTGCGATCCAGGATCTTCTCGACGGTGCTCAGGTCCGCGAGCGCCAACTCGAGGTTGATGGTCTCGATGTCGCGAATGGGGTCGACATCCCCTTCGACGTGGGTGATGTTCCCGTCCTCGAAGCAGCGAACCACCTCGACGATGGCGTCCACTTCGCGGATATGCGCGAGGAACTGGTTGCCCAGACCTTCGCCCTGGCTGGCCCCGCGGACGAGGCCCGCGATGTCCACGAACTCGACGGCGGTCGGGATGACGGTATGGGTCTTGACGATGCTCTGGAGCACTCCGAGCCGCTCGTCCGGAACCGTGACGATTCCGACGTTGGGGTCGATGGTGGCGAAGGGATAGTTCGCCGCCAGGGCGCCCGCCCGGGTCAAGGCGTTAAAGAGGGTGCTTTTGCCGACGTTTGGCAAGCCGACGATTCCTGCGCGAAGCAACGGGTGATACCTCCTGGGGTGTTCGAAGCTGGATGACCGCCTCAGCGGTGTGATCCGCTAGTCTACCACCCCGCAGGACCCGAGACAAACCCGAGAATCGGCGTCCTCGCCGCCTGGGACGTCCGAGGGGGGCGGATCAACCGGCGAATAGGCCTGGAGAGCGCCGAGCTCGGGCGGGATGACCCCGTCGATCAGGGCCAGCTTCCGGAGTCGCGGGAGCTTGCGGATCCGGTACTCGGCGGCGAGGGCCGGTCCCTTGGCTGGAAAGCGCCATGCGGCCACGGGCTCGACGGGTAGGCGGGAGCGGGTGTACTTGGCGCCCTTGCCGGCGTTATGAACGTGGAGCCTGCGAGGGAGATCGGTGGTGTAGCCGGTGTAGAGGGTGCCGTCGGAGCAGCGGAGGAGGTAGACGAGGTGCATGGGCTTAGCGTAGCGGCGCGGCGCGCGGGGAGCAAGTCCGACGCGCGGAAAAAGCCCTCTCGCCGCCGGAAGGGCCGAGAGGGCGAAAAGGATGGCGGGGAGGCTAGTGGCCGGCGGAGGGCAGGCCCATCTGGGCCCAGATGAGGGAGATGGATTCGAGCATGAGGATGCCGTTGCGGTTGCCGGGTTGAGCCAAGAGGCAGAGCCTCCAGCGGCGTTCGAGGGCCATGAGGTCCTCGGGGCTGTAGGCCGTGGGGTCGAGGCGGGTGATGACCTGGCGAAGGTTGAGGTCGAGGGTCTCGGCCAGCTGCACCAGCACGAAAATAGACGGCTGGGCCACCAGGTTGTGCTCGAGCTTGACCAGGTAGGTGGCGTTGATGCCGGTGACGGTTTGCAACTGGAGGAGGCTCAGGCCCTTGCTGATGCGAGCCTGGCTGAGGACGAAGCCCAATGACTGGCTGTTGCGGGCCTGTTGCCAGGCGCTGATCAGCTGCGTCGGGCTCTCGGGTACCCAGCTGGAAGGGCTGGCGTCGGCGGGCGAGCCCGCGGGACGCCTCAAGGCTTTCAAGGCGCGGATCAGGGCGTTGAACCACTTCAACATGAGGACCGTCCTTTGGTAGACAGCGCTGGCGGACAGCGGCAGCGTAAAGACCCTTCACAAAAATTATGAATCATTCGGGCGCTGTTGGCAAGACGTTTAATCGAGAATTCACGGAAGTAACACCCAGGCTTACCTGGGCTTAACTCCGGCTTTCCGCCCGCCCCGTGCCAGTCTGCCTGACCCGAGGGAGACGCTCGACGCCCCCGCGGCCCGAAACGCGTCGAGCCGGGGAAATGGATCGCTCCCCCGAAGGTCGAGGAGCATCACTCGAATCAGTATAAGAACATCTTTCCCGAGATGCCCTGGTGATCAACCGACAAGATCGTTCGTCCCCATGCCCGACCCCATGCCCGACGTCGAGCCCAACCCCGGGAGCGCCGCTCCGGACCCCGATCGCCCCCTCGCAACCCCTCCCATGCCCCGCCCGGGGCAAAATTCTGCTTGACAAAGCCCTTATTTCAGCTTTCTAGACAAGCGTTTCTAGTGGGTGTACGCTGAGTTTCACCAGCTATCACACTACATCTAGCGTCAACTGGACGCATGGTTGTTATATCTTCACAAATTCCCCTTAATCTCCCCCGATCGGCCGCTGGGACGCCCTCTTGGCCGCCCCGGTCCATGCCGGTCAACCTCGTCGCCTCGGCTCCGATTCCGCTCGGAGCCCACACGGAGAATCATGCATGCTCAGTCAGAATGCCTTGACGGTCTTGGAAAAGCGTTATCTTCAGAAGGACGACAAGGGCCTCGTCTGCGAGACCCCCGACGATCTCTTCTGGCGCGTGGCCAACACCCTCGCCCAGATCGACGGTCAGTACGGCGCCAACTCGGCTGAAATCCAGACCACCGCTCAGCGCTTCCACGACATGATGGCGGGCCTCGACTTCCTCCCCAACTCCCCCACCCTCGCCAACGCCGGAACCCGCACCGGGCAGCTCTCCGCATGCTTCGTCCTCCCCGTCCAGGACGACCTCGCCGGCATCTTCGAAACCATCAAGCACGCCGCCCTCATCCACCAGACCGGCGGCGGCACCGGCTTCGCCTTCAGCCGCCTGCGCCCCAAGAACGACCTCGTCGCCTCCACCAAGGGCGTCTCCTCCGGGCCCGTCTCCTTCATGGACGTCTTCAACGCCGCCACCGAATCCATCAAGCAGGGCGGCATGCGCCGCGGCGCCAACATGGGCATCCTCCGGGTCGACCATCCCGACATCATGGACTTCATCCGCCACAAGGAAGACCCCACCAAGCTTACCAACTTCAACATCTCCGTCGCCGTCACCGACGCCTTCATGGACGCCGTGGAGAAGAGCCAGCCCTACGACCTGATCAACCCCCGCTCCGGCGAACCCTGCGGCCAGCTCGACGCCAAGACCGTCTGGAACGACATCATCCGCCGCGCCTGGGGCAACGGCGAGCCCGGCCTCGTCTTCATCGACCGCATGAACCGCTACTGCCCCGTCTGGTGGATGGGCCAGTACGAATCCACCAACCCCTGCGGCGAACAGCCCCTCATCCCCTACGAATCCTGCAACCTCGGCTCGATCAACCTCGAACGCTTCGTGATCGAGGACGGCGGCGCCCCCACCCTCGATTACCCGCGCCTCCGCCAGATCGTCCACCTCTCCACCCACCTGCTCGACAACGTCATCGACGCCAACGTCTACCCCATCCCCCAGATCCGCGAGGTCACCCTCGCCACCCGCAAGATCGGGCTCGGCGTCATGGGGTTCGCCCGCATGCTCTTCCGCATGGGCGTCGGCTACGGCACCGAAGCCTCCTTCCAACTGGCCGAGGAACTCTTCTCCTTCATCGACTTCGAGTCGAAGGTCGCCTCCGTCGAGCTGGCCAAGACCCGCGGCCAGTTCCCCGGCCGCGACGGCCATGAAGCCGAGTCCAACGCCTTCTTCGAACGCCTGATGATCGAGCGGGACCGCAACCCCCGTCGCCACGAGCAGGCCAACTACGCCGCCCTGACCCGCGACATCGAGGCCTACGGCATCCGCAACTCCACCACCACCACCATCGCCCCCACCGGCACCCTGTCCATCATCGCGGACACCTCCGGCGGCTGCGAGCCGGTCTTCGCCCTCGCCTTCAAGCGCTGGCAGGCCGACACCCACATGGTGGACGTGGACGGCGTCCTGTCCGAAACCGCCAAGGCCCGCGGCTTCCACTCCCCCGAACTGCTCGAGGCCATCGAGGCCAACCACGGCAGCCTGGCGAACCTCGAAGGCTTCGACATCCCCGCCGACATCCTCACGACCTTCGCCACCGCCCACGACATCACCCCGAGCGAGCACGTCCTCATCCAGGCCGCCTTCCAGCGCTACAACGACTCGGCGACCTCCAAGACCATCAACTTCTCCAACCACGCCACGGTCGAAGACGTCGAAACCGCCTACCGCCTCGCCTGGGAAACCGGCTGCAAGGGCATCACCATCTACCGGGACGGCTCGCGCCAGTTCCAGCCCCTCTCGACGCCCAAGGCCGAACCCAAGGTCGAGGCCAAGCGCGAGACCGCACCCGCCGAGAGCCGCGATCACAAGGTCAAGCCCCGCACCCGTCCCGAGGACCTCTACGGCTACACCCGGGTCACCACGACGGGCGACGGCAAGCTCTACACCACCGTCAACTACGACGAGCGCGGCATGCGCGAGGTGGTGAGCAACATCGGCCGCTCGGGCGGCACGCTCAACTCCCTGTCCGAGGCCATCGGCCGCCTCATCAGCCTCAGCCTCCAGTACAACGTCCCGGTCGACGAGTTGGCCCAGCAGCTCATCGGTATCCGATCGGCGAATCCGTACGGCTTCGGCCCCAATCAGGTCCTTTCGATCCCCGACGCCATCGGCAAGGTCCTCAAGGATTCGCCCCGCCAGCTCGGCCAGATGATGATGCTTCAGCCCTACGGGCAAGAGCCGCAGGAGTTCCAGCCCCTGGCCGTTCCGCAAGCCCAGACCGTCATGGTGGCCGACGTCAGCTCCCTCAACCGCCATGGCGTGCATGCGGTCGAGGTCTACGGCGAGAGCCCCGAGTGCCCCGAATGCGGTCACTCGCTGGAGTTCGGCGAAGGCTGCGCGGTTTGCCGCGGCTGCGGCTACTCCCGCTGCTCCTGACCCCTCGCGATCGAATCTCGAAGAGGGCTCGGCTGGTGCCGGGCCCTCTTTTTCGGCTATGATGCTTGTGAATGCGTTATCAAACGCTCAAGCCCGAGGTCGGCCGCGGAGAAGAGTCGCGCTGAACGTCGTGAATCGCCGCCTTGTAGGGGCCTCTGGTCCCGGATAACCTGAGAGGAGCCCCGCGCCCCGAGGGACGGAGGAGCCGCCATGAAGACCATGAAAACCATGAAGACGATGGGTAAAGAGACGATGGGTAAAGAGACGATGGCAAAAGAGACCGGGGACAAGCCAAAAAAAGAGACCGGGGACAAGCCGAAAAACGGCGACAAGCCCAAAGCGGAAAAGTCCGAATCGAAGCCGAAGACCGATGAACGCTACACGTTCAGCGTCTTCATCGACGCCCCCCATGACCGCGTCTGGGCGGCCATCAAGGATCAGGTCGAGCACCCGAAGCGCGACCCCAAGCAGATCAAGGGCGTCCAGGTGATCGAGCGCTCCCGCAACACCCTGATCCGCGACCTCAAGCCCAAGCGCGGCCGCGCCATCCGCGAGACCATCACCTTCTTCCCCAACAAGAAATCCGTCCGGACCGAGATGAATCGCGGCCCCTACGCGAGCATCTCCCAGGAGGTCACCAAGGAGAAAGGACGGACCAAGCTGACCGTCTCCTTCCTGCCCCGCCGCATGACCCGCTTCTTTCTCAAGATCAAGCAATGGGCCAAGAAGCGCCCCCTGGAACTCGACGACCTCATGAACCTCGCCAAGCTGCCGACGCCCGCCGGCAAAGCCAAGTAACCGAGGATTCGAGACGATCGACCCTCTGGACGACTGAAAAGCCAAACCGCCGGTCGCAAAGCCGATGGGGCCTCCGCTCGGCGGAGACCCCATCGGTTTTTTCAAGCCCCGAGGGCCTTCAGCTCAGGCGATGCGGCCATGCCTGGATCGACTCGAGGTGCGACTTGACGTCTTGCCAGCCCGCCACTCTCACCACCCGGTGATCATGCTCGCCGAAATGGCTGTCCCGGTTGTAAGGCCAGCCCATGAGGTAGGTGGTGGCGCCGCTGGCGGCCAGGTCCAGGGCGTTCAGCGGGGCGTCGTCGATGAAGTAATCGAATCGTCCCGTCTCGGATTTGCGGCCCTTGGTGAAGACAATCCCGTCATAGCGGATGCCATGCTGATGGAGCCACTCCTTGGTGATCTGCTCCGCCACCTCCGCGGGACGATGGGTCACGATGGTGACCGCGCCGGGAAGCTCGTTGACCAGATGGTAATCCGCCATCGGCGGCAATTCCATCGCGCGCTCCATGCAGCGCGTGAAAACCTGCTCCATCTGATCGCGCGCGATCAGACCCGCGAAGTAGTAATCCGTCACCTGGTCGGGACTCACGCTCAGGCCGGTGAGTTCCAGGACGATCTCGATCATCGCGGGAAGGTGATGGGCCAGGACTCCGTCGACATCGACTCCGAAATGGGGCTTCATGATTCACTCCTTGAATGCACAGAGGCCCATTATACCCCCTCGTGGCCGCCTGTATCGTCGCATTGGCGGGCCTTTTGCGGAAATGGGGGGCTGGTCGGCGGGTGCGAAGCCAATCGGGGCGGTCTTCCCGCGCCACCGACGGGGTCGCGTGCTTCAGGAAATGCTAGGCGACCCCGAAGAAGAAGGGGCCCTGGGCGATGGGCTTGTGGAGAATCTCGGCCTTGCGCTCGATGGGAAGCGACTTCCAGTGGCTCTCGAAGCGCTGGATGTAGGCGAGCTTGGCCTTCTGGCCATCCTCGTGGAAGCCGTGGGAGCGAAGCTCGGCGATCGCCTGACCTGCCGTCCATCCGTCCCGGGCAATCCGCAGCGCCGCCGCCATGGTCCCGGTCCGATCCACTCCGTGGTAGCAGTGAAAGAAGACCTTGCCGTTCGCCGGATCCAGCGCCGTCTTCAAGAAATCGAGCGTCTCGGCATGCGTGGGAGCGCCCATGGGAGGCAGCGGCAAGAAAACGGCCTTCATCCCGAGCTTCGATACCACCGCGGCCTCGCGGTTGTCCTCCGGGCGGAGATTGATCACGGTCTTCACGCCCTGAGCTTTCAGCTGCCGGAAACCCTCCTCGGTCGGCTGAGCGCCGCGAAGCAGCTTCTCCCCCACCGGGGCCAGCTTCTCCACGTTCGGCCCCGTAGCCGTGCGCGTCATGAGCCCGTAAATCTCGTGCCCCGTCTTGGCGATCGCGGGGTGCAAATCCCCCAACCAGATCAAGGCTTCGGCGCCGGCGTCCACCGCGCGTCCCCGCAAGGAGGCGATCGCCCCCCGCAAGGTCTCCGGCACGGGTGCCTGTTCCACCTTGGGAAGCGCCCGCTCCATCGCCACGTGGGCGCGCGTCCGGATCGAATCTCCCCGGGACTCGGTCCGAGGAGCCTGTTCCGGCCGCTTGGAAGCGGCAAGTTCCAGCCGATCCGCGGGGCGACGTTGAATTGGAGGAGTGACGCGTGAAATCTGCATGCTCCCCTTATCCGTCCCTCGCCCCCCAAGCTTGACCAAGGAACGGTTAAATTGTCGTAATACTTCGCTCCCTCCTGGGGCGGGATCGCGGGGAGCTTCCGGACCGGTTCCGCGGGTGCATCGGGGTGTTTTCGAGGCTGCTGCGGGCATGCCGGCCCGTGGTAGCGAGCAACCATTCCGGGTACAATGGTCCCAGCCGATCTACCCCGCTCAAGAGAGCGCCGCAACACGATCACGTGAGGATGAACCCGCCATGATGACCTACCTTGAAGCCGCCCACCTGATCCTCGCCGAGGCCGGAGCGGCCGTGAGCGAGGAGGATATTGTGTCTCGGGCGATCGCCAAGGGTCTCATCAAGCCGGTGGGCAAGTCTCCGGTGAAGTCCATCGGCGTGGTCCTGCGGCGGGCTTCCCAGAACCCCACGTCCGCCTTCGAGAACGCGGGGCCTCGGCTCTGGAAGCTCAAGGAGGCCTTGGATACCGATAGCCAGGTCTCGATGCGCGAAGCCGCTCACCAGATTCTTCAGAAAGCCGGCCGGCCCCTCCATTATCGCGAGATCACGCGCCGGGCCATTCGCCTCGGCATGATCCGGCCCGAGGGCCGCACGCCCGCGCTCACCCTGCGGGCACGGATGGGTGACGACATGAACCGCAACCCCGTCACCCCGTTCGTCAGGGTCGCGGACGGTACGTATGCGCTCAAGGAATGGCCGCTCACCTCCAAGGTGCCTGCCGCCAAGAAAACCGCCAAGGCGACCGCCAAGAAACGCCAGGACTGCGCATGCTGCGGTTTCAACCCCAAGAAGGCCTACGGGGAAATCGGCGAAGACATCCTCCTCAAGCACAAGGACGGGAAGGCCGTCCTGATGATCTGCGGCAACTGCCAGATCATGCTCAAGCTAACGAGTCTCGTCGATCTCAAAGCCCGCCTGGCCGAAATCAAGAAGGCCGCGCCGAAGAAGGTTGCCCCGCCCAAGGCGCGCGCGACCAAGCCCGCCAAGGTCTAGACCGGGCTTTCAGGTCTTGGCGGACAGAGTGGTCTTGGGGGTCGGCTAGGTCTTGGGGGTCAGCTCCAGGAACTCCCGGATCCGGCCCAGGCCCAGGGCGAGCTGTTCGCGTTCGGCGACCCACGAGATGCGCAGCCAGCCCTCGGCGCCGAAGGCCGCGCCGGGAATCGCCACCACGTTCTTGCGCTCCAGCAGGGCGAGGGCGGCCTTGGTCGAATCACCCGCCCAGGCTCCCTTCAGGCGGATCATCGCGTAGAAGCCGCCTTCCGGCGCCACCGCGCCTAGCCCTTCCTTGTCCAGTTGCTCCAGCAGGAACTCCCTCCCCACAACATAGTGTTCGCGGTGATTCCCCAGCAGGCCGTGGTTGAAGACCTCGAGGGCCACGCGCTGTGAGTAGGTGCTCGCGCATGAAACCGTTAACTGATGGACCTTGAGCGCGAGCGGCATGATCTCGGCGGGGGCCATGAGCCAGCCCAGGCGTAGCCCCGTGAGCGCGTTGCTCTTGGAGAGCGAGTTGACGACGACCGTCCGGGGATAGAACTCGGCCATCGAGGCGGGCGGGGCCTCTCCATAGTAAAGTTCCCGGTAAACCTCGTCCCACAGGACAGTTACCGGCTCCTCGCGGGCGGATAGCCCCAGCGCGAGGGCTTTGAGTTCTTCGCGGGGCCAGATGCGGCCGGTGGGGTTGTTCGGAGAGGCGATGACCAGGACGCGGGTCTTGTCGCTGAGGGCGTCGAGCACTCTTTTTGCATTGGGTCGGAAGCCCTGGTAAGGATCGAAGGAGACCTCACGGACCGCCACCCCTTCCATCCGGCACAATTTAGGATAGAGCGAGTAGCTGGGGCCCACGATCAGGGCCTCGTCGCGCGCGGGGTCCAGGAGGGCCTTGATGGCGACGAAGAGGGCTTCCTGGGAACCGACGGTGACGCAGACGTTCGCTGCCTGCTCGAGTCCCGGGTAGGCGTAGTGGCGGGCGATCGTCCCCCGTAGTTCGGAGAAACCGGCATTCGGCGAGTAGGGACAGCCATGCTCGGCTACCCAGGCGGTGGCCGCTTCGAAGGGGGCCAGTTCCGGGCGTAGAATCGGTTCACCGAGGCCCAGGTCGATGGAGTCGGACCGCTTGCGGCTATTGAGTTCCCGGATGACCGAGGGCGCGATATCATGGATCGAGGGGTTCATTAGAATAACCTCCGCAGGGCCGAGTAGCCGGCCTCCAGGTATGCCTTGGGAATCGATTCATTCGCCTGGTGAGCTTGGGCCGTCTCGCCGGGCCCGAAGTTCACCGCGGGGATCCCTCGGGCGGTCAGGCGGGCGACGTCGGTCCAGGCCTGCTTGGCCTCAGGTTCGAGCTTTAGACCCGCCTGAGCCTGAGCGGCCATCCAGGCCGTCAGGATCGGGTGGTCCAGACAGACCGCTCCCGACGGGGCCTCGTCGATCACCACGACCTCCGCGTCCCCGCCCACCAGGTCCCGGAGTTCTCGGGCCGCAACCTCGAGGGTTTTTCCGGGGGCGAAACGGTAGTTGACGTTGAGGCTGAAGGCGTCGGGGATCACGTTCCTCGAGTTGGAGGTGGAAGCCATGGTGGCGTTCATGACCTCGTAGAACGTCAAGCTTCCGACCGAGACTTCCCGGCGCCCGAAGGCCTTCAGTCGTTCCAGGGTTCCGATGGCATGGTAAATCGCATTGTCGCCTTGCCAGGGGCGGGCGCTGTGGGCCCGCCTTCCCCGGAAGGTCACGGTCGCATGAAGGCCTCCCACGCAGCCCGCCTGAAGGTGGTTATCCGTGGGCTCCAGGCAGATCCCCAGGTCCATGGCGGGAATCAGGCCGGACGCGAAGAGCGGCTCGAGGCCGTTGTCGCTCGCGGGGCCTTCCTCCTTGTCGTAGAAGACGGCGACCAGGTTGCGACCCAGCTGGTCGGCTTCGGCCAGCAGCGTCAGCATGACGGCGAGGCCGCCCTTCATGTCGCTCGCGCCGCAGCCGAAGACCCGTCCGTCGCGGATCTCCAGGGGTTGGTCGGCGGCAGGCTTCACGGTGTCGCTGTGCCCGAAGAGGCCGAGGGTCTGTCGTCCCTCGACCCATGGCCCCATGGCCACGACGGAGTTGCCGAGGCGCCGCACGTTCGCGGGGCCGACCGCCTGGATGCAGCGAGCTTCGAGATCGTCGGCGATCGCCTCCTCGCCCCCCGTTTCGCTGGGGATCCCGCAGAGGTCCAGCGTGAGCTCCGCCAACATGTCCCCCATCTCAAGCCCCCGCGGGGCATTCCCTATCTTGTCCCCCATTGGGCCTGCGGGCCCAGTTAGGCTGCGCCTGAGCGATGGGGGGAATACAGGGGGGTGAGCGCCTGCGGCTGAAGAATTATCAGCGGCGAAGCCATGGCGTTCCATCTCATCTTCCGCTAACTTGTCCCCCCTCGATGGGGGGACCACAGGGGGGTGAGCGCCTGCGGCTGAAGAATTATCAGCGGCGAAGCCATGGCGTTCATTAGATTTGGACATTGAAGGTGCGAAGCACGTCGTTGAGCGAGGTCTTCTTGTCGGTGGACGCCTTGCGCTGGCCGATGATCAGGGCGCAGGGAACGTTGAAGGTCCCGGCGGGGAAGTCCTTGGGCATGGTGCCGGGGATGACGACCGAGCGTGCGGGAACCCGCCCCTTGGTGATGACGGGTTCGGAACCCGTGACGTCGACGATGGGGGTGCTGGAGGTCAGCACGACGTTGGCGCCGAGCACGGCTTCCTCTTCGACCACGACTCCCTCGACGACGATGCAGCGCGAGCCGATGAAGGCGCCGTCCTCGATGATCACGGGGCTGGCCGTGGGCGGCTCCAGGACGCCGCCGATCCCCACTCCGCCCGAAAGGTGGACTCCGCTTCCGATCTGCGCGCACGATCCGACCGTGGCCCAGGTGTCGACCATGGTTCCGGCTCCGACGTAGGCCCCGATGTTGACGTAGCCCGGCATCAGGATGACTCCGGGCTCGAGAAACGACCCGTAGCGGGCGATACCGGGCGGGACGACCCGGACTCCGGCCTTGGCGTAGTCGCGCTTGACGGGAACCTTGTCATGGAACTCGAGGCCGCCGACTTCCATGGTCTCCAGGGGGCGGATGGCGAAGTAGAGGAGGATGGCTTCCTTGACCCAGGCGTTGACCTGCCACTGGCCGTCGGTTTTCTGGGCGACGCGAAGTTCGCCGCGGTCGAGGCGAGCGATGGTCTCCTCGATGGCTTCGCGCGTGGCGGCGTCCTTGAGGCGATCGCGATCCTGAAAAGCCGACTGGATGAGGGATTGCAGGTCGTGGGCGGTGGTCGTCATCGTTCCTCCGAGCATCATGGGGGCATGGTCATTATAGCTCAAGCCGCCTGATGAGAGATTTGGCTTCCGTGGGTCGTGTCGTTCGACGTACCGACCCGGACCGTCCACCTGAGTCAGCTCTTTCGCTGGTATCGCCGTGACTTCGGAGATCCGGTGGCCTTCGTCGGGCCTTACCTCGCCGAGGAGCGTGCGGCCGCGTTGGCGGCCATCGGGCCCTCGCCGCGGCTCCGCTTCATGCCATGGGACTGGACGCCGTGAGCGGGGGACGGTCCCGTCAGAGGCCCGACGGTCGGAACGCGGCATCGCTCAGGTGTACCCCCAGGGGGACTGAAGCGCCTCGGACCTCGATCCGGGCCAGCTTGGTGCCATCCCGTCGGAAGTCCACCTCAAGGCGGTCGGCTCCGAAGTGCAAGCCCGAGATCCGGACGTCGCCCAGCCAATCCGGCAGGACCGGGTAGGCCCACAGCATGGTGGAGGCGGCATCCGCTTCCAGTCCCAAGAGCGCCTGGACCAGTTGGAACACGGCCCCCGCGGCCCACGCCTGTGGTACGTTGGCCTTGCTGTACTGCACGGGGAAGCTGCACTCTTCCCAGCGCTGCAACCCCGCGAAGAGCTCGGGTAAGCGGTACCCTTGGAAGCAAGCTGCCGCGTCCAGGATCGCCTTCGCGACTTGCGCCGCCGCCGCGTGCCCGCCGTAGCGGACCATCCCCTTGGCGATCAGCGAATTGTCATGGGGCCAGACGGATCCCCGCTGGTACTCGTAGGGGTTGTAAGCGGGGTGGAGGCGGGACAGGGTGCGAATCCCCCAGCCGCTGAACATGTCGGGCATCAGCAGCCGAGCGGTCACCCGGCGCGCGCGCTCGACGGTGGGCAAGCCACTCCAGAGCAGGTGCCCGGCGTTGGATGCGACCGTCGAGACCAGGCGTTTCCGGGCATCCAGGCATAGCCCGTAGGTTCCCTCCGATTCGATCCAGAAGGCTTCCTCGACCCTCCGGCGCAGGGTCTCGGCCTGGGTCCGCAACTCGGCGGCCCGGTCCAGTTGCCCCAGTCGCTCGAAGATCGCCGCCATCCGGCGCTTGGCGTCGAAGACGTAGCCTTGCAGCTCCACCAGGGCTATCGGGGGATCCACGAGACGGCCCTCCGAGTCGACGATTGCGTCGCCAGCGTCCTTCCACCCCATGTTGCGGTAGCCGTCGGGGGCCCTGGTCGCGTATTCCTGGAACCCGTCTCCGTCTCGATCGCCTTCGGTGTCGATCCACCGCAAGCATGCCTCGGCGGCGGGCAAGCAACTCCGGACCATGTCGAGGTCGCCGCTCCAGCCGTAGGCTTCGGAGAGCGTGATGAGGAAGAGGATGCTGGCATCGGCAGTCCCGAAGTACGGCCGGTGAGGGATCAGGCCATTGGTGGCTAGGGGGCCTACGCGCAACTCGTGGAGGATCTTGCCCGGCTCCATGTCCCGGCCGGGATCATGCTGCTGCGCCTGATAGGTGCTGAGGCGTTTGAGGGCTCCCCAGGCGAGCGTCGGGTTGACGATTATGGCCTGCATCGCGGTCAGCAAGCTGTCGCGCCCGAATAGGGCCACGAACCACGGCAATCCCGCGACGGGAACCCAGAGCTCCTCGGAGACGTCCTGCACGTACATGCGCATGGCCCCGAGATCCTCGACCGATCGCTCCCAGACCTGATCGAGGACCGGATACGATGAACGCAAGGAGGTCGCCTCCGTGCGCCAGTGGCGTTCCTTGCGGTCCATGGGCGTGTCCGCGTGCTCGAACTGGTAGCAGTCGTACGACGTCACGAGCACCTCGCCGTTCGCCAGGACCGGCTCGACGTAAAGGCACGTGTGCCAACTCGCCCCGGGCGCGAGATCGAAGGAAAAGGTCAAGCATCCGTTCGCGTAGTCCATGGGCGAGTCGTTGCGATCGGCTCGCACCCGTACTCCCCGCGCGAAGCGCTCCCAGGCGAACGAGGTCGTCAGGGTGGTGGCGGTCGGATCCCAGCTCGTCGCCAGGTGCCCATGGCGCCGCAACCGCTCGGTTTTCACCTCGAAGATGTCGGCAAAGTCGGATTCCAAACGGATCTCCAGCTGCAAGCGTACCGGCACCGAGGCGTAGTTCGTGAGGTCATAGTCCTCGTGCAGGCCCTCCCCGAGAGTTCGGCTGAGCACCAGACCCAGGGAATTGGGCGCCATGCTCGAGCCATCCGACTCCAACTCGGGGTTGGTGAAGAATGCCTGGTACGCGAAGTAGGTGAGCGTGCTTGCCGTCAGCAGTTCGCAAGCACACCCATTCAGGCGAAACTGGTGAGAGGAGATGAAGCGCGTATCCTCGGCGAACAGGCCATGGGCGTCGTCAGGCCGGATGTCTCCTTTCCGGTCGAAGACCATGAAGGTTCGACCATGGTTGATCGTCAAGTCCGGGGGACCGATCGCGTTCTGCAGCATGATGGCCTCCTGCCGTGAAGCCCCCGTTCATGGGCGCGCCGTCATCGCATCCTTGTTTCTCCGTCAAGTCTCGGCGACATCAGCATCATGAGAGCCACGCACCTGAACGCAAACAATCGATCGGAAAAAAAACCGCTTAACATGAGAAGCGTTCATCCTCGGGAGGCCTGAAGCTCACCCCGCGCAGCAAGACGGCTGCTTCACGTCCGTGGCAAGGGCCCCGGAGGGGGCGACGCCGTCATATCCTGGGAGCAGGATTCCATCAGGCCCTGGGGGGATTCACGCGCGAGTCGAAGCCATCCGATTCGTCGGACACGGGTATGAGGAACATGGTGTATTGCGACGCTCTCCGAGAAAGGTGCATGATGTCGATCTACCTGAGCGGCAAGGAGCCTCTGCAAGTGGAACCCTTTCTGCCGGCGTCCTTCGCTCCGTCGATCGCCGCGCCCGTGGGGAAATTCGCTCCAGCAGGCCTACCCCAGGCCTTCCCCTCGCCGACGTCTCCCGATGCCGAGGCCGTCTCCTTCTGGTTTCGCCTCCTCGAAGCCCTCGACGACCCGCGCCAGAAAGACGGTCTCACTGCCCGCCAGCTGGCTCGGAAGCTCAACCTCGAGCATCAGGAAAGCGCGATCGCCGGCTTGCTTCAGATGCTCGCCGACCGCCGCGATCTCGTCCGCAAAGCCTCCCAGCCGCCCCGCTACCGCCCGCAGGCCTTGGCGCGCAGCCTGCCCGTCTACCTCCGCGAAGAAGCTCACCGCTCGGGTGCCGCCTGGGAGCAGTTCGACCTCGCCGCCCTCGCCTTCGCCGACCAGCCCCGAGCCCTGGAGTGGAGCGCCCTCAAGGAAGCCTTCTTCTCTCTGATCGAGTCCCTACCGGCCTGGCCCGAATCCGTCCTTCGCGAAGCCAAGCTCAACGCCGAACGCTGGGTCGGTCCAGCCGCAAACGTAACGCCCCCGAGCTTTCTGGCCAAGGAAGACGACTACGCGGCCCTGCGCGCCGAGATCGATCGCCTGAACGCCGAGAACGCAAGGCTGAAAACCCTGCAGCGTCAGCAACCCGACGATCAGACCGGGCGCAAGGGAGAGCTCCAGCGCCGGCTCGACGTCCTGGAGCGTGAGAACGGGACGTTGCGCCAGGAGGTCTCCTCGTTGCGTTCCGACCTCGAAGGGTTCATGGAGTCCGCCCAGCAGCCCGAGAACCACAAATTCCTGGAGGGTTCGGGTCGCGGTCCCCTGCCGGCCTCGCTGCCCGCGAGCGAGATCGCCAGGATGCGCAAGCTGATTCTCGCCACCAAGGCCAGCCCGGACGTTCAGCTCGCGATGGTGCGCGCGCTCGGTGAACTGCATGCCGCTCCCACGGCCTTCCAGCGCTTGACCTCGATGGCCTTCAAGGAGCATCGCTTCGACTCGGTCTGGCGGGTGCGCGTCCTGAACTACCGGATCGTCTACGGCTTGCGGGGGGCCTTGCCCGAGGTCCTCGAGATCGAGGTTCGCGGCAAGGTCTACGCGGAGGCCGTCAAGAAGCTCTGAGGCATGTCGACCGGCCGGTCTGTGACGAAAAGCGCGAAAAGCCACGCCCCCTTACGACAAGAGGATTGAGACGATGCACCGAACTTCCACCCGCATGACCGCCCAGCACGTTGGAGTCACCCTGCTGGCTTCGGGCCTGCTGGCATCGAGTTTGCTCCTGAGCGCCTGCACGGTCACCTTCTGGGGCCCCGGTCCCGGGACGAGCACCGGAGGCAACGGCGGTCCCGGCGGCACCGCCAAGCTCGGCCTCGCCGAGAAATCCTTCAAGACGGAGGGTATCTCCGAGAGCGCGGCCGTCGTGGACGTCTGGGCCGGCTCCTACCCCGTGGCGATCTTCATGACGCCCGCGTCGGACTCGGCGCGACTGGGAGCCGGAACGCTCGATCTCAAACGCGACGGCACCTTGATCACGGCCACGCTGTCGGATGCGGGCGGAGCCGAGATCGCCAAGAAGGCCTTCGCCCTCGACGGCGACTCGAAGAAGGGCTGGGTGCAGGTCCAACAGTACGTCTGCCAGTTGATCGTGGACGATTACTACGCCCCCGGCAAGCGCATGCTCATGCGCTTCGAGAACGGCACGATCGGCACGGATGGGCAAGTCTCGGGTGAAGCGGGACTCTATGCGACGGACATCTATGCCTTCCGGAACAACGTGGAGTATGTCGGCAAGGCGGTTCCCAAGGCTTTCGCGCACCTGGCCGGCACCTGGAAGGGCCCCCAGGAGGCCAACACCCATGGCAAGCCCGACGTGACCGTCACGATCGCCGCGGACGGCACGGTCACGGTCTCCGGCAAGGGGAACCTCGACGGCGAGGACGCCACCATCACCGCCAAGTGGGATGGGCAGGATGATTACATCATCCCCAAGTTCAAGTCCACCACCGGCGAGATCGAGATCGTGATCGACCGCCAGAAGGGTGGAGGCAGCCAGGCGCAAGGCGGTGTCAAGCTCACGGTTCCCGCCCTCTCCACCCTCGAGGGCGCCCCCATGATCAAGCAGTCCCATTCTGTACTCGAGGGCATGCGAGGTAGCCTGACCGTCAACGACCCGGTCAAGCAGTAAACCTCGAAGGCGTCGCCGGACGCAGGCCCCGCCAAGGTTGGCTTTCCGCCCCGAACCGCGTTAGAATGCCTCTTGAAAACACGCATTCAAGAGGCATTCTCAATGTACAAGCTCACCAAGCGGCTCAAGTTCGAGGCCGCCCACCGGATCCCGGGCCACCCCGGGAAGTGCCACAACCTTCACGGCCATACCTACCTGGTCGATGTGGAGGTCGCAGGCGCTTCCCTCGACGAACTGGGCATCCTGATCGACTTCAACCGGCTCAAGGAACTCGAAAAGCTCCTTCCCGATCATACCTACCTCAACGAATCCCTCCCCGAGGGAACGGCCACCACGGCCGAAGGCCTCAGTGCCTACTTCTTCCGGCGCTTCAAGGGCGAAATCCCGCAGCTCGTCTCCGTCACCGTCCATGAAGGTCCCAACTCCTGGTGCCGCTTCGAGGAGGCCTAGCTTGGCGACCCAGGCTCCGGGCGCGACCTACGAGGTCACCGAGATCTTCACCAGCATCCAGGGAGAGGGCATGCGGATCGGCATGCCTTCGACCTTCGTGCGGCTGAGCCGCTGCAACCTCGCGTGCGCGTTTTGCGATACGACGTACTCCTGGAAGGCGGGGGAGATGGTGGAGCCGACCGTGATGACCCCCGAGCAGATCCTCGCGGAGGTGCATGCCCCGGACGTGGTGCTCACGGGCGGCGAGCCGATGCTGCAACAGCTGTCGCCGTTGCTCGAACTCCTGGAAGGGAGCTTCGTCACGGTGGAGACCAACGGGACCATGTTCCGGCCGGATCCTCGGGTGGGGCTTTGGAGCGTGAGCCCCAAGCTCGGCAGCTCGGGGCAGAAACCCAACAAGCGGGTGCTTCGGGAATACGTCGCGCAGGTATCCGATCGGCTGCAACTCAAGTTCGTGGTCGGCGGCCGCGAAGACGTCTCGGCGGTAAAGGACTTGCTAGGCGAGCTTCCCGGTGCGACGGCGGTGCCGATCGTTCTCCAGCCGGTGGGCATCCCGGGCGAGAGCCGGGATGCTTACTGCGAGAAGCTGGCACGGCTGATCGAGACGGAGATCCTGCCAGATCCGTTCTGGGAGGCGTATGCGCTAAGAGTGCTGCCGCAGTTTCACAAGCTGCTCTGGGGAGAGACCCGGGGCATCTGAGTCCCGAGCAAGAACGCCGTGGCTTCCCCTAAATCCCCCCCATCGCTAGGCGCAGCCCCACTGGGCCCGCAGGCCCAATGGGGGCGGATTAACGGAAGATTAGGGGGCTAGTGCGAGGGGAGGATGAGGAGAAGGACGATCTCGATGGCGATCAGGATGATGATCGTCCACTCCAGGAAGACCGAGCGCCCGATGTCGAGACTGTCGGTGAGCACCTCGTAGATCTGGCGGGCGCTGCGAAGTTTGCGCTCGATCGACTCCTCCCAGTCCTTGAGCCGGAGCCGGTCGGATATCGAACGGTAGACCCGGGCCGAGTAGAGATCTCCGATGATCTTGAGGGAGTTCTCGATCTGATCTTTGAGCTCGACCACGTCCACCATGAGCGTGAGCAGCCGGTGCGAGGTCGGCCGGTAACGGTTGTGCAACCAGTACTTCCAGCCCGAGGCGGGGCCATTCTCGACCTCGTGGTAGATCCGGTCGAGCTCTCGATCGAGCAGGGAGTCGTAGTAGCGAAGCTCGAGTAGCTCGCAGTTGGCGAATTCCAGGATGTCGACGTGCTCGCTGGAGCCCTCGTGGTCGTAGACCAGGGCGGCGTTCCAGTCGATCACCACCAGGTCGTCGTCGAAGTAGGAGATGCGCTGGCGAAGCGTCTCGATCTGCTCGGACGGCGAGAGCGCCTTTTCCTCGCCCCGGATCAGCTGGGCGATGTCGGCGCCATGGTCGGCCAGCAACTGGCGAGCCGAGAGCGGTTCCACTCCCTCGAAGGACTCGATGTAGAAGATGGTGTAGTCCTCTTCGAGGACCTCGCCGTAGGGGTTTTTCAGGCCGGGGGCGAGCTTGGGGCGGATCTCCGCGAGCAACTGGCGGGAGAGCACCTCGAGCGCGGAGTTGTCGACGAAGCATGGGGCTTGCTTCACGAGGTCGTCCCAGCACTTCGGGAGGTCGATTTCCCAGCGGATCGAGACCACTCCGAAGTCGAAGATCTTGGCGACGGCACGGCCGGGGATCTGTTCGTCGGGTCGCAGGCCAAGCATGCGCTCGCCAAGCGGCAGGGAGACCGGGGGGTTGATGAATTGGATGTACTCGGGAGCCGCTCGCCGGGAGATGAGACGGGTCGTCTTTGACTGCCCTTCCCAGAGGCGCCGGACGTGGTCGAGATCGATCGTGTCGGCTACCGCGAAAAGGTGGTAGACGAGGATGCGGCCTTGGCGGAGTCGTAACGGCGTGGTCATGGAGTCAGCATATCCGAGGCGAATCACATTGTCGATCGATCGGGTCCAAAATGCCCCGACCTGCTTAGCCGGGGCTCATTTGCCAGCCTCAGTCCCGACCCCCTATAATGACGCAACCCTGAACGCTAGAAAGGTCCGTACCATGCCCGATAACCGGAAAGCCCGCGACAAAGCCCGCGACGCGGAAAACCCGAACATCCCATCGAGTGCCCGATGGAGGCGGACGCTTCCTCTCGCGGCTGCCGCGCTGGCCTGGACCATGCTGGCGCCGGATGTTCAGGCAGCGGCCGACGACCGGGAATCGGCTGCCAAGGGGCCCGAAACTGCACTTTTGGCTCAGGCGCCCGCCGCGACGGGGTCGGCTCCCGCGGCGACGGACTCCATCGTGCCGGCCCCCCCGGTGAACAACGGCCCCAAGATCCGGGTCCGCGACATCGAAATCCGCGGTAACCGAACGGTCACTGACGAGACCATCCTCTTGACGCTGCCGATTCACCGCGGCGAGGACGTCTCCCGCGAGCAGGTCCTCGAATCCTTGCAGCGAATCTACGGGCTGGGCTACTTCCTGGATGTGAAGGCGTCGACCGAGCCGGTGCCGGGCGGCGAACGGCTGGTTTTCCACGTCGTGGAGAACCCGCCCCTCAAGGAAGTTCGCATCGAAGGGGAGACGGTCTTCCCGGAGGCTGAACTGGCGCAGCCCTTCCAGGAGATGAAGGGGAAGGTCGTCAACTTCCGCGACGTTCAGCAAGTGATCAAGCAGATCGAGAAGAAATACGCCGATCAGGGCTACGTCCTCGCGCGCGTGCTCGACCTGAACACCAGCCCGGACGGCATCCTGACCATCAAGCTGGCTGAAGGAACCGTCTCCGCGATCCGGATCGAAGGCAACGAGGAAACCCAGGAGTACGTGATCCGGCGGGAACTGACCCAGCGGACCGGAGAGCTCTTCAATTGGAAGCGGATGGAAGAGGACCTGCGCCGGGTCTACAACCTCAACTTCTTCGAGGACATCGGCATTCGCTACGAGCCGGGGGAAACCCCCGACAAGGTCACGGTCGTGATCAACGTTAAAGAGAAGCAGACGGGCACCTTCAACCTGTCGGCGGGCTGGAGCAACCGAGACGGGCTCCTGGGAGTCGTTGGGTTTCGCAAGGAGAACTTCCTGGGGCGGGCCCAGTCGGTGTCGACGGATCTGACGATCTCGCAGCGCAACTGGGCAGCCGAGATCAGCTACTTCAACCCCTGGATCGACGACCGAAAGACCTCCTTCGGCACGAACCTCTACGCGCGCCGGTTCTGGAACTTCTTCGGTCAGATCAACGATCCGACGACGGGCACTCCGCTCAATGGCTTCCTCGAGGAGCGTCGGGGCGGCGTGGTCTCGTTCGGCCGGCCCCTGTTCGGAGATCCGATCACGGCCCAGTGGCGCGGAGCGCTGCGCTTCAGGGCCGAGAGCATCGGCCTGCTCACCACCGACCAGGCGCGGAGCCTGGAGGGGCCGACGCTCTTCGCGTCGGGGGGGAGCTCGGACTTCGCGACGACCGCGGGGTTCACCGCCACCTTCGACTCGCGGGACTACGTGATCAACCCGACCCGGGGCTGGTTCAACACCTATGCCGTCGAACAGTACCTTCCGGGCCTCAGCACGCTCAACCTGAGCCGGGTGCAGCTGGACATGAACCACTACTTCCCGATCTGGTCCAACCATACCTTGGCAGCGGGCTGGAAGCTGGGTACGCTGTTCTCTGCGACCGGCGGATTCGTGCCGCCCTATGAGCGGTTCTTCTCGACCGGCAGCAACCTGATCCGGGGCTGGCCGGAGAATCCGGGGGCGGGCGCGCTGGGCCAGTTCCCTTACGGGAGCTTCTCGGGGGACTCGTTCACGCTCGCGAGCGCCGAGTACCGTTTCCCGATCGTGAACATCCTCTCGGGGGTGGTCTTCGGGGATACCGGCATCTTCTGGGATCACAACCGGAGAAACTTCAGCTTGGACCGGACGCGCTCCGGGTACGGCGCCGGCCTGCGGATCAACACGCCCCTGGGACCGCTGCGCCTCGACTACGGCCTGCGGGAGTGGAACCTCAACGCGGGGGTGGTTCACTTCTCGATTGGGCAAAAGTTCTAGCACCGCCCAAGAGTTCTAGCACCGCCAGGGAACCTCCCGGTGGCGGGAAACGTCTTACGATTGAAATCATCCGCCTCGGCGGTTCGAAAAAGGAGAGACTCGATGAAGAAGCTGATGGCTTTGGCCCTGGCCGCCGTGACGGTCGGCGTCATGTCAGCGGAGGCCGCCCTGGCCCAGAGCCTGGGTTTCGTGGATACGGCGAAGGTTTTCACCTCCTACGATGAAGCCCGACGTGCCCAGGATCAGTTCCGCAAGAAGGCGGAAGACTACCAGCAGGACCTCGGCGAGCGCCAGAAGGAGATCGAGGCTGCCCGCAAGGCCGGGAAGCCTGAAGCCGAGATCCAGAAGATGATGAAGGACGCCGAGCAGGATCTGCTGCCCAAGAAGAAGGCCGTCGAGGAGCTCGACCGCAAGCTTTCGACCCAGATCAAGGTCAAGATCGAATCGGCGATCGCCGCGGCCGCCAAGGCCAAGAAGATCGCGACCGTGGTCGACAAGCAGGTCATCCTCTACGGCGGGACCGACCTCACCAGCGACGTCCTCAAGCGCCTGAAATAGCCATGCGTTCCTATCGCCTCGAGGCGATCGCCCACCACGTGGGCGGGCAGGTCGAGGGAGACGCGTCGATCGTCATCGCGGGCCCCGCCAACCCCGAGTGGGCGGAGCCCCAGCACCTGGTCTTCGTGGTGGAGGACAAGTACCGGCAGCCCGTGATGGCGAGCCGGGCGGGAGCGGCGATCGCGCGCGAGGCGCTGGGCGATCGCCCCACCATCGTCGTCGCCAACCCTCGCCTCGCCATGGCCAAGGCCCTGGAACTCTGGGCGCCCGAGCCTCCCGCGGCAGGCATCCACCCGACCGCTTGGGTGGATCCGACCGCCAAGCTCGGACCCGGCGTCTCCATCGGGGCCCATTGCGCCGTGGGCGCCAACGTCCGAATCGGCTCCCGGACCGTGCTTCATCCCGGCGTCGTGATCGGCGCCGACACCCGCATCGGCGAGGACGGCCTGCTGCATGCCCGCGCGATCGTCCGCGAGGCCTGCATCCTGGGCGACCGGGTGATCGTCCAGCCGGGGGCGGTCATCGGCTCCGACGGCTACGGCTTCGTACCCTCCGGGGGAAAGCACCTGAAGGTCCCGCAAGTCGGTAACGTGATCGTCGGAGACGACGTGGAAATCGGCGCCAACGTCACGATCGACCGGGCTACGATTGGCAGCACGCAGATCGGGCAAGGAACCAAAATTGACAACCTTGTTCACGTCGGACATAATGTGCTAATCGGGGAAAACGTTCTCTTGGTTAGTCAGGTCGGCATTTCGGGTTCGTCGCGCATCGGCGACCGGAGTACGCTTGCTGGGCAGGTCGGAGTTGCGGGGCACGTGGAGATCGGGGCGGACAGCCTGATCCTGGCGCGCGCCGGCATCACCAAGGACATTCCGAACCGAGCGGTGGTCTCGGGCTTTCCGGCTCGGCCCCACCGCGAGGAGCTGCGTCGGCTGGCGGCCATCGACAAGCTTCCGCAACTCGTGAGCGAGCTGCGCGAGCTGGCCCGGCAGATGGCGTCCCTTCAGCGCTCGGTGCGCGTAGCGGCTAGTCCGGAGGAGTCGGCATGCGGCGAAAGCTTGCGGGAATCCTGATCCTCGGAACGCTTCTCGGTGGAGCGCTACTCGCCCTACCGGCAGCGGCCGCGCCTTCGGGCGTCCAGCCCCTTCCCTACGGAGAGATCCGCGGGGGGGAGCTCGTTCGCGTCTCGGCTATCGGGTTGCCTCCTTTCGGAGCCCCCGCTACCCTCAAGGCCCGCGAAGTCGCCCGCCAGAACGCACTGGGCCTGGCCCAAAAGCGCCTACTGGCCACCATCCTGGGGATGCCGGTCGGTACGTCCACCGTCCAAGAACGGACGGCCGCGCGTCCCGAGGCGCGGAATCACCTGAGGACCTTGATCATGGGGGCCAAGGTCACCGGAAAAGAGCTGGCCGATGGTTCGGTCGAAGTCACCTTGGAAGTGCCCTTCGCGGGAGCGAATGGTCTTCAAGCCCTCTTGAACGAGCTCGGAAAATAGCCTGGACTGAAAGTAGCCTGGACTGAGGAACGCATGAGCCTGGACCCTGCCTCGCAATGGACGCTTGCCCGCTCTTTCGAACTCGAAGGAGTCGGGCTTCACTCCGGCAAAGCCGTCCAGCTCTCCCTCCATCCCGCCCCACCGAACACCGGCATCCGATTCATTCGATGCGATCTTCCCGGACATCCCGAAATCCCCGCCCTCGCCGAGTTCGTCGTTGAGACCACCCTCTCGACCACCCTCGGCATCGGTGAGGCCAAGGTCCAGACGGTCGAACACCTCATGGCCGCCCTTTGGAGCTTGGGGATCGCCAATGCCTACGTCGTGGTGGATGGCCCCGAGATGCCCGTCCTCGACGGCTCCGCCCGCATCTACGTCGACAGCATCCACCAGGCAGGCCGCGTCATACAGGACGCCCCGCGTTCCATCCTCGAGTTCGACGCCAAGATCGAACTCGACTGGGGTGAGAAGAGCATCTTCGTCCAGCCCGCCCCTCGCCCCGAAGTCACCTACGTCGTCGACTACGGCCACCCCTTGGCCGGGCCCCAGCTCTTCGAAGGCCCCCTGTCCGAAGCGGCCTTCGAGACGGACATCGCCGCGGCGCGCACGTTCTGCCTGCTCTCCGAGGTCGAGGCCATGCGAAAGATGGGCCTCGCCAAGGGCGGAACCACCGAGAACGCCGTCGTCATCGCCGACTACCGCTACCTTTCCCCGCTGCGTTACCCCGACGAGTTCGTGCGCCACAAGGTGCTCGACCTGATCGGAGATTTGGCCCTCACCGGGAGCTGGTGGGTCGGTCAGGTGGTGGCCGTCAAGGCTGGCCACGCGTTGCACGTCGCGCTCGCCAGAAAACTGAGAGAGCGTGCGCTCTCGCGCAAGGAGAATGTCCATGCCCCATTCCGAGTCCGGTAGCGCGATCGCCGAGCCTCCCGACAACGAGGTCCCCATGTCCCAGTCGATGAACATCCAGCAGATCCTCAAGATCCTGCCTCACCGTTTCCCCTTCCTGCTCGTCGACCGGATCCTGGAGATCGAACCCGGTAAGCGCGTCGTCGGCATCAAGAACGTCTCGGTCAACGAACCCCAGTTTACCGGACACTTCCCCGAGCGCCCCATCATGCCGGGCGTCCTCATGCTCGAAGCCATGGCCCAGGTCAGCGCCATCATCTTGCTTCACTACGAGGAGCATGCCGGCAAACTCGCGGTCCTCACCGGCGTCGACGCGGTCCGCTTTCGCCGCATGGTCGAGCCCGGCGACCAGCTGGTGATGACCTCCGAGCTCATCAAGGTCCGGGGCGCCTTCGGCCGGGTCAAGGCCAATTGTAAAGTCAAAGACCAGCTCGTCGCCGAGGCCGAGCTGATGTTCAGCTTGGTGGACTGACTTCGATGATCGATATTCACGCAACCGCCGTTATCCACCCCAGTGCCAAGCTGGGAGAAGGTGTCCAGGTCGGCCCCTACGCCGTGATCGGCGCCCATTCCCAGGTCGGAGACGGCACCAGCATCGGCTCGCATGCCGTGATCGAGCCCTTCACCTCGATCGGCCGCGACTGCCAGATCTTTCCTCACGCCGTGATCGGGGGAGTCCCTCAGGACCTCAAGTACGCCGGTGAAGAATCTATCACCCTCGTGGGCGATCGCAACGTCATCCGCGAGTTCGTCACCGTCAACCGCGCCACCGGCGAGGGAGAAGTCACCCGAATCGGTGACGACAACCTCCTCATGGCCTACGTCCACGTCGCCCACAACTGCATCGTGGGTTCCGGCGTCGTGCTCGCCAACAACGTCACCCTCGCCGGACACGTCGAGATCCAGGATTTCGCCACCGTCGGCGGCCTCGTCGGCATCCACCAGTTCTGCCGGGTGGGAGCCATGGCGATGGTCGGGGCCATGACCCGGATCGTCCAGGACGTGCCGCCCTACATGACCGTCGAGGGCAGCCCCGCCAAGGCCTTCGGACCCAACACCATCGGCCTGCGGCGTCGGGGGCTCTCCCTCGAAACCCGCAACGCCATCAAGCAAGCCTATCGGCTGCTCTACCGCTCGGGCCTCAACTTGACGCAAGCGCTCGCCGAGATGGAAACCTTGGCCCATCTTCCTGAGATCCGCCACCTGATGGCCTTCGCCCGCGCCACCGAACGCGGCTTCGTCGGCCGCACCGCCAAGAGCCAGGCCACTGCCCTCAGCCAGGCAGCTGACCAGAACCCAGCCGCCGACGAGGAAGAGGCTTGACGCCACGCCTCTTCCTGTCGGCCGGTGAAGTCTCGGGAGACATCCATGGCGCCAACCTCGCGCGCGAGCTTCTCGCGCGCCGCCCCGACCTGCGACTCGTCGGCTGGGGATCCCACCGCATGCAGGCGGCCGGCGTCGAACTGCTCGCCGACCTGACCCCCTTCTCCGCGGTCGGACTCACCGAGCACCTCCCCGGCCTCAAGCCCATTTCCCTGGCCACCAGGGAGGCGCAGCGCTATTTCGCCGAGACGCGTCCCGACGCGCTGGTCTGCATCGACTACCAGGGCGCCAACATGGTGCTCGCCCAGGCTGCCCAGAGCCTGGGCATCCCGACGGCCTACTATATCGCCCCCCAGGAATGGATCTGGGGCCTGCGAGGCGGAACCCGCAAGGTCGCGCGCGCCCTCGACCTGATCCTCTGCATCTTCGAGAAGGAAGCCGAGGCCTACCGCGAAGCCGGCGGAAACGTGCGCTTCATCGGCCACCCCCTTCTCGACATGATCCCCCCGACTGCCGTGACCGACGCCGTCGCCCGCCATGCGGGACTGGATCCCGAAAAACCCACGGTCGCCCTTTTCCCGGGATCGCGCCCCATGGAAATCGACCGCCTCCTCGAACCCATGCTCGAGGCCTGCCTGCGCGTCCGCGCGGAAATCCCCGACCTCCAGGTCGTCATGCCCGTGGCCACCCCGGATCTCGCCGCGCGCATGCAGGCTCTCATCTCCCGCGTCCCGCAACCGCTCACCGTCTTGGCCGACGCTCCGGGCATGGCGGTCATGCAACTGGCCGACGTGGTCCTAGCCGCCTCGGGTACGACCATCCTGGAGGCCGCGGTGGTCGGCACCCCCGTGATCGCCAGCTACCGCGTCTCGAAGCTTGCCGGCTTCGTGGCGCGCCGCCTGCTCAAGATCCCCTACGTCACCCTCCCCAACATCATGGCGGACGAGTTGATCGTCCCCGAACTGCTCCAGCAGGACGCCTGCGCCGAACGCATGGCCTCCGAACTGCTCGCCTTGCTCCGCGACCCCGAACGCCGCAAAGCCCAGATCGAGGGCCTGAATCGCGCCCGCGCGCTGCTAGGTCAACCCGGTGCCGTGAGCCGCGGCGCCGAGGCCATCCTGGAACTCGCCAAGCTCGCGCCCGAAAGCCCCACGCTCGCATGAACGTCTTCATCACCGGCATCAGCGGCTGCGTCGGCCACTACGTCTTCGACGCCCTCGCCGAGAACCCCGACCTGCACCTCTACCTGCTGGTCCGCGACCCCGCCAGGCTTCGCTTCGACCCCCACCGCCCCAACGTCACCCTCGTAACCGGGGACGCCCGGAACCTCTCGTCACAAGCCGATTTGCTCGCGACCATGGACGCCATCGTCCACATCGCCGCCGGCTGGGGCGAATCAGCGGCTTATGAAGTCAATAGAGAGGCCACTTTTGCCATGCTGGACATGGCGGATCCCGCCAGGCTCACCAAGCTGATCCTCTTCTCGACCGCAAGCGTCCTCGACAGCGAGAACCAACTGCTCGATGCCGCCGGAACCGACGGCACCGACTATATCAAGAGCAAGTACCTCTGCCTGAGGGACCTTCCGAGTCATCCCCTCGCGGATCGCGTGATCACGCTCTTCCCCACCCTGGTCTTCGGCGGAGATGCCAAACACCCCTCTTCTCACCTCAACGGCGGACTGGGAGACGCCCTGAAATGGGCGGGAATCGCCCGATGGCTCAGGCTCGAGGCCTCCTTTCACTTCGTTCACGGCCGAGACATCGCGCAAGTCGTCCAGCACGTCCTCCTCAACGACGTCTCCGATCGCCGGATGGTGTTGGGGAACCCCGAAACGACGATCGCGGAGATGCTGGAGTCCCTGGCCACGCATGCAGGCAAGCCGTACCGGGGCTGGATCGACCTGACCCCGCTCTTGGAGCTGGTGGCGTTGTTGTTCAAGAGCAGGATGAACGCCTGGGACCGGTTCTGCATGCGCTACCGGTTCTTCCGGTACCGGGTGGTGAGCCCGGAGACCTTCGGGATGACCTCCGCCTATCCTACCCTGAAGGATATTTTGCGCGCCGCGGAGGGCTAGATGAAGCTTATCGGCCTGACGGGCGGAATCGGCAGCGGCAAGACGACGGTCGCGAACGTCCTGGCGCGTCACGGCGGAGCCATTGTCGACGCGGACGTCGCCGCGCGCGAGGTGGTTTCTCCCGGCATGCCGGCGCTCGCCGAGATCTTGGAGGCCTTTGGACCGGAGGTGATCACGCCGGAGGGAACGCTGGATCGGCCGGCTCTCGCCGCGATCGTCTTCAAGGACGAGGCGGCCCGCCGGAGGCTCAACGCCATCGTTCACCCCCGGGTCCGGGAACGGATGTTTCAGCAACTCGAAGCCCTGCGCGCCCAGACGCAGCCTCCCCGCTTCGCGGTGCTGGTGGTGCCGTTGCTTTTCGAATCGGGACATGACTGGGGGGTCGATACGATCTGGCTGGTGGCTGTACCCGAGGACGTGCAACTCTCGCGCCTCATGCGGCGGGATGGGCTCGGCGCGGAGGAGGCGATGGCCCGCATCCGGGCCCAGATGCCGCTGAGCGAGAAGCTGAGGCTTGCCGATCGGGTGATCGAGAATACGGGCGATCCTTCCGAGGTGGAGAAGGAGGTCGTGCGGCACCTTCGCTCCGAGCAACTGCTGTGAGCGGCGTGCTAGCATAGAGGTATGTCGAGATCCCGCCGCGCGCCATGGTTGACGATCCTGGCGATCGCCCTCATCCTCGCCGTCTTCCACCGCCCGATCGGGGTCGGCTTCGGTCGTTTGCTGTATCCGTTCCCTTACCGGGAATTCGTCGAGAAGCACGCCGAGCGTCATGGCCTCGATCCGTTGCTGGTTGCGGCGGTGATCCGGGAGGAGTCGGGCTTCGATCCGCGCGCGCGCTCGGGGGTGGGCGCCCGGGGCCTGATGCAGCTCATGCCCCGCACGGCCGAGTGGGCGGCGCCCAAGGCCGGCGTCCGGAGCTTCGCGCTGGAAGATCTCGACGATCCCGAGACCAACATCCGCATGGGCTGCTGGTATCTCGCCTACCTTTCCCGCCAGTTCGACGGCGAACTCCCCTTGATGCTCGCGGCTTACAACGGGGGTGAGGGAAACGTCGCCCGCTGGCGCAAGGCCCGCGGGCACGAGACCGAGGAGCTGCTGACGGCGGCCTTTCCCGAGACCCGCCGCTACGTGAAGCGCGGGCTCAACACCTATCGCAACTACCGGTTCCTGTATCGGGACTGGGCAAGAGGGATCGGGGGCGGCGCTTGGAACGATTGAAATTCTTCATGGAAAAGAGCCTCAAGGGCCTGAACCTGGAGGGTACCTACAAGGTGAGCCGGGTCTTCGGGGTCTGGGCGGAGCTGGTGGGACCCTTGATCGCCCAGAACACCAAGCCGCGGTTTTTTCGGCAGGGGGTGCTGGTCGTGGAGGTCAGCTCGGCGACCTGGGCCAACGAGCTCAACCTCCTGAAGCCCGGCATCATGAGAGCCCTGGAGAAGCGGCTGGGGACCGGGTTGATCCGGGATCTGCGCTGGCAAGTGGCGCCGCCTTACCGGCCCGGGACTCCCTACGCGGGACCGGACATGCCGACCGATCTGCAGCGCAAGGGGATCAGGCTGCCGGAACTGGCGGAGGGGGAGCGTGAGGCGATTGCCAAGGACGTGACCGGGAAGGTTCGGGATCCGGAGCTGGCGCAGACGGTGGCGGGCTTCCTGGAAACGCTGGCGCGCCGCAAGAAGGCCCGGCAACAGGAAGGGGCCAAGACCTGCCGGATTTGCGGCTGCATGCACCGGGGCGAAGGCGATCGCTGCCCCATTTGCCGGTTGAAGGACTAGCGCCGGCGGCTGTTGATTAAGCGCCGGCGGCTTTTGATTCAGCCGCGAGAGAACGCCGTGACGAGCTTTGCTCTAGTGAAGGACTGGGCGGATCAGGAAAGGGCGTCCCGGAAGAGGCGGGTCATCTGGTCGGCGAAGTAGGTGATTTTCTGTTCCATCAGGGCATCTCCGGTGGATTTGACGAGGCTTCGGGGGGCGAACCGGAGGATGGCGGGCATGGGCAGGCGGATCTCGACGTCCATGTCGTGCTCCAGGGCGGTCCCCTCGGCATGGGAGATCAGGCGGGTTTCGGAGGAGTAGTGGGCGAGCAGGATGCCCTCTCCGATCCATGCGTCCTGGGGGTCGAAGGGCAAGGAGCGCGCGAGGAGTCGGCAATGGGGCTCGAGGGTGATCTGTAGGTCGTAGGCGAGGTGGATGCCGTAGCCCATGGCTCCGATGCGCTTGAGGATGACCCGGATGACGTCACCGGGGTAGCGCTCGACGGTTTCGACGTCGGGAAGTTCGGCGAAGAGCTCGGCGAAATTCTCGACCACTCCCCAAGCGCGGTCGAGTCCGGCGGAGACATGGGTTTTGCGGGCGGAGGATCCGGAGAGAACGAGCATCGTGGGCCTTTCTTCGGAGAGTGGGCAATTTCTTTCTACCCGAAACGACCCCCGAAAACCTCCTCGCCCCCTATTGCATCGCGCCGAATTCGGAGCTATACTTCCTCTCGTACAACGCTATCACCTGGGGATGTCACGGTTTCGACCAGGAGTGTGGTGGTAGGGGTTGCGAGCCGGGAGTGTCGTCCGATCCCGCTAAATCCGATGGCAACATGATAAGTGCGAAAACCTTTGCACTTCCCTCGGTTGGTGGCCGTCAGGCCGCTGCCCTTGCTGCTTAAC
Organism: Candidatus Sericytochromatia bacterium S15B-MN24 CBMW_12; assembly: GCA_002083825.1. Taxonomy (GTDB): domain Bacteria; phylum Cyanobacteriota; class Sericytochromatia; order S15B-MN24; family UBA4093; genus UBA4093. The sequence goes on from DAZV01000048.1 coordinate 62,617, forward strand.
CTCAGTAAGTGAAGGGACACTCACGGACCTCCGTCGGTCGGGTTCGTGGGTAACTTTGACCGGCTGCTCGCGGCGAACGCAAACTAAGCCGCGCTAAGATTAGTTCGCTAGCCTTTTGGGAGCTGCGCCGAGGAAGGTCCCAACGGGTGAAATTGATTCCCAGGCTACGCTCGTAGATGCCTCTATGGCTGTCTTTTGGGACGTGGGTTCAATTCCCACCATCTCCACTGCAAAGGGATCCGACTTCGGTCGGGTCCCTTTGCTCATGCGCCCAGCGCTTCCGCGGAGCTTATCCCGCATCCCGACGGGATCCGCTCGCCGCCGGGCCCCGCGCTGACCCAGGGGTCATTCGATGGCTTTTGAAAGTTTGCCGAGCAAGTAAACGAGTTGTCGCTGCTCCTCGGAAGTGAGCGTGTCCACGTAGCCTTGCGCACGATCGACATAGGGCAGGAAGGTCTCCTCGTAAAGGGCTTGCCCTTCCGGAGTCAGCTCCAGAATCACCTGGCGATGATCCCGCTCGTCCTTGCAGCGCCTGAGCAACCCCTTGGCTTCCATGCGATTCAGAACGGGGGTGAGCGTGCCGCCGGAGACGAATGCTCGCTGGCTGAGGACCTTGAACGGAAGCCCCGCCGTATCTCCCAGGGTGGCGAGGACGTCGAACTGCGACAACGTCAACCCATGAGGCTCCAGAAAACGGGCCATCTGACGCTCGACGCGCTGGTTGCAGACGCCGAGCTTCCAAATGACCGGAAGCATGGAGATCTCTTGGGCGACCGGATAGCGGGGATCCTTCATTCGATGCCTTTCGAGGGATAGTCCTGGCGAGGGATTTTCTGCGGGGGAAATATCCAGCGGGGGAAATATCCAGCATGGCGCATGGATTATTCTACATAGAATAATCCATGCGCCATGACAAGTCAATCTCATCCCTCTCATCTTCCTTTAATCGTCCCCCCTCGATGGGGGGACTACAGGGGGGTGTTCGCCGGCGTAGCCATGGCGTTCCTTATGATTTCTGAATCACCATGAGGAGAGATAAGGAACCTGGGATCAGTAACACCCCCCCCTGCCCCCCCCCATTGGGCCCGCAGGCCCAGTTTGGCTGTGCCTAGCGACGGGAAGAACGTCGCCTCGTCACCCCGCAGGACGTTCACGACTCTCGACTCGACCGGGGGCGCATGTCGTTGATCGGACGTTGGCCAGTCCCTCTCGATTGTAATGAGTTCGGGACTTTCATGGTTTCAGCGGAGGATCTTCCGGGGAGGGTTGGTCTATAGGACTGCTGCGCGTCGCATGCAGGAGGGCCGGATCTCCAATTGGGCTAAAGCCTTGCATTGATTGGCCTGAACAGTATGATGGGTATGTTCACGATAGGCAGGCAAGAGCTCCGAGCAATGAATGCTACGTTCCCCTGGCCGCCAGAATGGCCGCAAAGCTGTCCCGCCGCGGACGTTCCAGATGCGAACGGCCGAGTTTTTCGTATCGTGAAGAATCGGCAACCTCAAACTTCGGACTTCATGAACCACCTCGAAATGAACAAGATGCCCAAGGCAGATCCGTGTATGCGGGCCGGGTTGTCTGTCATGCAGACTGAAGAAGACGCCGTTCATCAGGCGGAAATGTTTCCGGGACTAGGCCATTTGATTGCGGTGGGAACGCTCGAACCACAACATGGAAAGGCCATGTTAACCCAGGGCAAAGTACCATCACATACCACGTGGTGGTCCTACAAGGATGTCGTTCGTGAGGCCCCGTTCCAACTCCACCTGGAGGTACCTCTACCACCTGAAGGGGGTCAGTAATGTGGGAACCGGACGGTATCCCGGTCGACGCTGGCCGATTCGGTGAGATGGACCCTGAGGACATCCTGTACGAGTTCGATGGGCCCAGAATCTTTTCCTTCCGAAACCCCGACGGGGATCTCCTTCTCGCATACCTTTTCTCTGAGGAAGATGCGATTTCTCGGTACATCGTCGTCCCTGCAAATCCAACCCTGATTGAAAAACTTGCGCATGGCCGAAAGAGCATGCGGGAGTCGTTGGCACAATCTTGGGTTTGGGTTGTAGATGTTCCGTTCGGAAAAGTTCCTGCGACGGCATGGAAAACGGACTTTCTGAACCTACCCAATCGATTCTTACCAAAGGCAGGACTCTGCGTTAATCCAGCGCATGAGCCCCTGTTGACCGTGAGATTGGTGGGCGAAGGTTTAGGGCCGGAGAACGGGGTGCCGGCAAGCGTTATCACCAGGGCGGTTAGCGGGTCGTCGAAGGCACTCAAGGCACTGGTTAATTGGGCTGCCGAACGGGTGAGAGCCGCAGGACGTCCCGATGAAGCAATCCGAAAGCTATATGACCTTCCGGCTAACCGCTTTCGCATCGCGAGCTTCGAGGTCTCCTTTGTTTCCCCCGAACTCGAAGGGGAAGCTGAGGAAGTCGATGCAGCCCACGACACGCTTTTGACCGTTGGGAAAACGCTTCAGCAAGGTCTTGCCTGGGCTACGATTGGTGACGCCGCTCCAGTCGAACAAACCCCGGAATGGATTGCTCTCCTGGAAGCCCTGAAAAACCTGGCGCCTCCTAGTCATGGGCTAGTCCAAGAAGTTCATGTAAGCGGCCGAATGGTGAACCGCACTGCGCGCCCATTCGTGCTGACGCGTCGTTCCACGGCCCGAATTGCCCAGGCCCAGCGGGCTATGCGAGATCTTCCCAGAGAGTTCGCAACCTTTGGGGTCATTAGGGAGTTCGACCTTGATAAGGCGTCGCTGCGGTTGCGTCCCGAGCAAGAAGGGGAGGACTTCAAAATCATTTCCGTGCCCGAGGACATGATAGATGACGCCTTCAACCTGTTTAGGCCCGATCAACGGGTTCTCGTTGTTTACGCAACCGTGCCGGGAACGACGAAGTTTGAGCTCATCTTCATGGACGGCGCTGAGCGATTTTCTGACGTCGAAGAGCCCAGGTGACGCCATGAGAACGGCCAACCAAGGTAGCTATCGGTCGGCCCGGTATTAGACGCCGGCAAGGCTTCATGCGCGTCGCATGGCGCCCGCCCATGGGGCGGGCTTTGTCGGGGGTCCCGCGCCGGTTCGGCTTAACGCTTCAACCCCCGCGGAGTCGGCGCGGGTGCCGGAAGGGCCGTGATCCCCGGCGAAAGCGCCTCCATGGGCGTCTTCAGGGCCTGATCCGCTCGCGCCCAGGTGATCAGGATCTGATCGAGGTAGTGAAGGCTGAGAAGGCTCATGGGACTGGCTACCTTGACCTCGACCGTTTGCTGGAGCGCGCTGACCTTGTCGGGATCGAAGGCCGAGTAGGTGAGCGAGGGCTTCTCATTGATGGCCTTCTGAAGCGCTCCGGCCACCAAGGTCGAGGCGACTCCGACGTAGGTGGCGCCCCCCCTGCGGTAATACCCCAAGAGGGGCTTGGTGCCCTCGGCCGCGCGCGGCATCACCGCGACCAGCCCCGCATCCACCGGAACCGCGTCGAATCGAAATATCCCCTGAGCGTCCGTCTTGACGGGAGGCACCTCGAGCGCTTCTCCCCGCGCCCCGAGAAGATGGACCTCGACGTCCGCCAGGGGCGCCTCGTTGAGCGGGCCCCGGACGTTGTCCCAGGCGCCCCCGTTGTCCTTTTGCATGGCCGGAGGCGCCTGAACGAGGCCCGCGATCCCGCTTCCCGCCACGGTTCCGCCGCCAGGGGCCGGATCCGGCATGGTCGGCGAATCCGCCTGGCAACCGTGCACGACGCTCAGCATCCCCAGGGATAGCGCCAACAGGAACATGCCTCCCTGCCGGAATGGGTGCTTCCAGCCGGGCAATCTGCGCGGCGTCCGGGACATGTGTCGGGTTCGCATGGCCATCTCCTCTCGTGCTCGCCTGCTCTCATGGTCCGAGCAACCCCCCATGCCGGGCAAGGACGAAATAGCCGAAAGCTATTCCCTCATGCGCCGAATCCATCGGGTCGTTTCTCGACCCGGGGGTTGCTCGCGGGGACTCGATGGGTATAAGAGAGGGGGGGCGCTAGGCGGCCCATTTCCGAGTGGCCGGGCCGATCGATCTAGGCTCTCGGCCGGAACCCGATTGGCCAGCGGCCGTGAGATCGTACATGCTGGGAATTCACTGGTAAAACGCGTGAAGTCGTCGGTTGATATGGGCGTCCGGGCCTTCAAGGAAGGCCGCATCCCGGAAGCCATCGTCTTTCTCGAATACGCCGCCAAGTTCCACCCCGACAACCATCGGGTCTGGCTCATGCTGGCGCGCGCCTACCAAAGGGACGGCCAGCCCAAGAAGGCGGCCGAAGCCTTCTCTTTCGTCATCTCCAACGCCTCCGACCCCGAACTCGCCGGCGTGGCCCGGCAGGGACTCGGATCCCTCGACCACTCCCTGCGCACCGAATCCGACTCCGCCGACGCGGATAACCAAACCCTCATGGAATGTCCCGACTGCGGCTCGAGAGTTCCTGCCGCCCGCCGGGCCGCTCCCTGGTGCATGTGCGGCTGGGGACAAAAGAACCAGCAGTCCCTCACCGCCAAGCGCCTTTACCTGCAAGACGTCGCCGCCTACTGCCGCCGAAAGGGCGTCCGCGTCAGCATGATGCACCGCGGAGACCTGCTCACCGTCGGATCCTCCGATGTCCGCATCCAGGGCATGGGAACCCGCACCTACCCCGTCAACCCGCGACTCATCTTCCCCGTCAGAGACAGCCTGCTGCTGATCAACCAGGACGACCTCGACAAGGTCATGTCCAAGGTCAGCGACGACGCCCTCTTCCGGGAGCGCGCCGCCAACGACGACTTCACCATGGGCCGCCTTCTCAACTGGCGCCAATTCGTCGCCCGACTGAGCGAAACCCGCGGCTACGACGTCACCATCCGCCAGCCCGACCTCTCCATCGCCGGCATCCTCGCCGCCAACGGAGTCCTCGACGCCGAACTCATCACCGACACCCTTCAGGAACGAAACACCGAGAAGGAGTCCGTCGGACAAACCCTCCTGCGTCTCGGACTCTGCAGCTTCGAGCAAATGGTCTCGGGAGCCCTCGGGGACGCCCGCCTCATCCGCCCCGGTGCCCGTCCCCACCAGGACCGCATCGGCGGCATCCTGCTCGCCTCGGGCGCCATCTCCGCGCAACAACTCAAACAGGCCCTCTTCCTCCAGACCCAGATCAAGCGCCCCCTCGGTGAGGTGATCGAGCAGATGCAAGCTTGCTCCAGCGCGCAGATTCAGCAGGCCCTCAAGGCCCAGCGCCCTTTGCAGGTCGATCTGCCGGAAGCCGACATGCTCGGCGAGATCCTCATCGCCCGAAAGAAAATCACCCGCACCGACATGCTGATCGCCCTCGCCGACGAACAGAGCCGCCTGCGCGTCCCTCTCGGCGAGGTCCTGATCAACCTCAACCAGATCACCCACGCCGACCTCCAGAGCGCCCTGGGATGGCAATCCCGCAAGCGCAAGGCCGTCCAGGCAGGTCAGGCCCGCCTGGGGGAAATCCTGATCGACCAACGCTCGCTCACCTCCGAAGGCCTCGGTCAAGCCCTCATGCGCCAGGTCGAAGACCCACGCCCCCTCGGACAGCTGCTCATCGACATGGGCGCCTGCACCCCCGAGCAGATCATCGCCGGACTCGAAGAGCAGATCATCCGACGTAATCGAATCGCCCTCACCGAGGGAGGAGAGAACCCCGCCCCGTCCTCACCCCCCAAGGTGAGCACCCTCAGGCTCACCAAGCCGAAAGAAAACGACCGCGCCGCCACCAAGCCCCTCGCCAGGACCCAGACCAAAAGTCTGGCCGCCAGCAACCACGTCCCCCCGACGAAGTGGATCGTCGCGGCCGCCGTGATGGTCGCCCTCGTGGGCGGAGGGGCCTTTTTCCTCCTGAAGCCCTCCCCGGGGGCCGAAACCCCTCCCAACGCGGCCGCCAAGAAATGAGATCGAAGGAGTACGCATGGCCTACGACGAGCTGAAGACCCTCGAAGACGTCCAGCGGTTCCTGACCGAACGCCGGAAGGTGATGCCGCACGGCGCCTGGACCGAACTGGTGCGCGAGATCGCCGCGGAGATGGCCGGACGCGTCAAGTTGCCCGCCGATCAGATCATGCAGCGGATCGGCGTCCTCAAGCGGGCCACCGATACGCTCCCCCCCCTGCCCCCCAAGTCGCAGAAGGCCCGGGATACCGGATGGCTGGTCCTCGATGGCGGCCGACCCAACGAGGGTGGCCCTTCCGACACCTGACGGAAGCAAAAAAGTATCGTGGGGAGTTGCGCGCTCAAAACGGCTGTGATACTATCGGACTCTGCGTCACAAGCATCGCGTACGCCCACGTAGCTCAGTCGGTAGAGCACGTCCTTGGTAAGGACGAGGTCGTCGGTTCGAATCCGATCGTGGGCTCTTCCCCGGGGGGATTCCCGAGTGGCCAAAGGGGACTGACTGTAAATCAGTTGGCACTGCCTTCGAAGGTTCGAATCCTTCTCCCCCCACTGCCTCGCTTGTCGAGGCTTTTTTTTCGCCCGATTTGGAGCCCGACGTGACCTCCCCCCTGAACCCATCCCGCAACAACCCCGAGGCGAATCCCTCCCGATCGCTGGCCTTCCCCAAGCTGAACGGCCTCCAGCCCACGCTGGAGTCGACCACGCTCAAGCTCATGGAGGAAACCGGCGAACTCGCCCAGGCCATCGGTAAGCACCGAGGCCTCTCCGGCGAAGCCACCGTCATGGCGGCCGACGAGAGCCTCCAGCGCATCGCCGAGGAACTTCTCGACGTCGCCCAGACGGCCGCCACCATGATGTACGTGCTCGAAGAGCGCCACGCCGTAGACCTGTCGGCCCTGCTCGACGCCCACGTCGCCAAGCTCAAGCTGAAGGGCTACCTGAAATAACACCTGCCTGAAAGCAACGAAGAGGGGCGCGGATTTCCGCGCCCCTCTTCGTGGTTGACTCTGGTCTTTCGCTGCCTAGCGCCAGCGGCTGTTGAGTAGCGCCGGCGGCTGTTGGTTAGGACCGCGAGAGAATGCCGTAACGAGCTTTGCTCTAGAGTAGGGCCTTGGCCAGGTTGATCCGCCCGAAGCCGTACTTGCCGTCCCGTCCGGAGGCTCCCTTGTCGTCGACCGCGCTCTGGATCCGGGCGCGAACCATCTGGTTCGTCCAGCTGGGATACTTGGCGAAGAGGAGGGCCGCTTCGGCCGCCACCATCGGGCAGGCCATCGAGGTGCCGCTGAGCTTGCCGTAGCCGGTAGCCCCGGTCTGGTTGGGGTTCATCGGGACGGTCGACCAGATGCCGCCGCCGGGGGCCGAGACCTCGACCTTCGCGCCGCGGTTCGAGAACCAGGAGAAGTACTCCCAGAAGAGGAACTTGGAGGTCGAGCTGACGGCCAGCGCGCCGGGGTCGTTGGCCGGCGAACCCACTCCGCCGCGGTTGTTGCCGGCAGCCGCGATGACCAGGCTGCCCTTGCTGGTGGCGTAGGCGATCGCCTGGGTCAGGGCGGGGTCGATCGCGGTGTCGGGCGAGCCGAGGCTCATGTTGATCACCTTGGCGCCCATGTCGGCGGCGTAGCGGATACCGTTCATCACGGCGGCGGTCGAACCCTGGCCGTTGTCGCCGAGCACCTTGACCGCGAGAAGATTGACGTTCCAGGCCAGGCCGGCCACGCCGATCCCGTTGTTGCCCTTGGCGCCGATGATGCCCGCCACGTGGGTGCCGTGGCCGAAGCGATCCATCACGTCGAGCGAGTTGTCCACGAAGTTGTAACCCTTGATGACCCGCCCGTCCAACTCGGGATGGGTGTAGTCGATGCCGGTGTCGAGCACGGCCACGGTGACCTTGGAGGCGTCGATCTGCGGGTTCCACGCGGCCTCGGGCTTGATCTTGTCGTAGGCCCACTGGTCGTCGAAGGAAGGGTCGTTGGGGGTGAGGGCCACGCCGTAGACGCGATTCTCGCCCACCGAGCTGACGGCGGGGTGATCGGCGTAGAGGCGCTTGCCCTCCTCGAGGCTCATGCCGGCCGGAAGCTGGATGACCGCGAACTGCTTGCCGACGTTGATGGTCTGAACCATCTGGCCGCCGGAGGCCGTGGCGAAGCCCCGAACCGTGTTCTGGAGCTGGGTTCCGGGCTTAAGCTCGAGGATCAGCTGGTTGGAGATGGTCTTGGCGCTGGTCAGCGCGAAGTCGGCGCCCTCGGCAGCGGCGCCGAAGGGAGCCTCTTCGTCGAGCCCGGCGCCCTGGAGGACTCCGTCGACGTCGGCCAAGCCGCCGGAAACGACCTGGTTGGCGGGCGAAAGGATCTCGCCGAACTGGGGTGCCTGGCTCGGGCTCTGGACCGGGCTCTGAACCGGCTGCTGGATCGGCTGCTGAGTCCGCGGCATGGTGGTCGGCACGTAGGCCTGAGAGGGTCCGTAGGGCTTGCCGCAACCCAGAAGCGTGGCGGTGCAGGTGAAGGCGATGAGCCAACGTACCGGTCGACGGATTTCCATGGGCACCTCCAAAAGCATGCGGCAACGACGATACCGAGTTATCGTCAGTTCGACCGCAGAGTTGCCAAAGGAGCAGGTAAGCTTGGGGGAAGGTTGGGTTAACTCGCTGGGGGAGTTTCCCCGATCAGAGCGGAGCGGTCCCGATGCGGGGGTTGAGGTTCGGCAGACGCACGAGCACGCCACCATCGTTGGAGAGCGTGCTGTTGCCCTCGGCCAGCTGCCTGCGGTAGCCCGCCAGCGCAAAGTCCAGGTGCTTGGCGCCGTCCCGGCTGACCACCTGGTAATAGGCGTCCTTCATGAGCATCTTGCCGATCAGAAGATCATGCCCCACCCCCAGGACGTAGCAGGGGGCCTGCGGATCGATGAGCGGAGGCGGCGGATCGAGCTCGTCCTCGGGCTCGTACTTGAGCACCAGCTCGCCCCTTTCGAGGTGGACCGACGTCGGCCGCCCTTCCGAGCGCGGCTCGGGAAGCGTGGCTATCGGATCGATGTAGAGGCGGTTTTCCTCGACCGTCATGCCGCCCGTCCCCTCCTGGGATTGAGGCAGCAAGCTTTCCAGGTTCAGGTGGAGGAAGCTCAGGAGGCCGCCGAGGCCAATTTCGGCGGCTCGAATCCTCTCGACCAAGAGCACGATCCGGCCGGCGTCGACGGGAAGCAACTGGCACTCGAGGACGATCGGAACGGGAAGGTTGAGCCGCCAACGCAGCTTGGCATGGAGGATCAGGCGATCGCCCACGATCGAAACTCGCGCGTCGTGAAGGGGCAAGTCCGAATGGGGCAGGACGTGACGGTTGAGCAACGCCTCGAGACTGGCCGCCGGCAGGCGAATCTCCGCCTGGTGAATGACGATCGAATAGGCGTCCTTGCGGTCGGGCATCAGGGGATAACCCGGATCGTGAACCCGCATGTCCGCGATCATCTCCCGGATCTTGAGGACCACGGCATCGTCGTAGTAGAGGTGGAGGTTCTTGGCCCAGATCCGGCTGCGGCCCTCGGGCAGGGCGGCGAGCTCCTTTTCGGCCGGAGACGGCGGGTGCCCCGTGAACAGCGTCTGGTAAAAGGCCTTGGCGAACGCGGAAAGTTCGCGAGCCTTTCGCTGCAAGGGGAGCCGGATGGGGTTGGGCAAGATTCGTACCTTTCAGAGGGATTTTCCGCCCCAGTATACCAGAAACCCTCGGCTCCACCGGTGTTCAGGTGGAGCCGAGGGTAAGGATGGGGGGACGCTCGGAGGCTCAGGCGCCCTGTCCTGCCGCGGGGGGCAGGTGCTGAGTGGCTATCTCGCGCAAGAGCAAGATGCAGCAGTCGGAAAGAAACTCGATGAGCCAGGCGAGACGGCCCTTTCCCAGCACGAAGCTCTCGTTGCCGGGATGGCAGTGGGCAAGTTGCCAGAGGTAGTTCTCGGCGTGGCTGAGGTGATCGATCAAGATGGCCTTCGGAAAAAGCGGCTGGGCGACCCGGATCATCACCCGCCCCAGGGTGAGCTCGGGCGAGACCACCATGTCGGCCCGCAGGCGCTGGCAGGATTGGGCAGCTTCCAGGAGCGAATCTCGATCTGAACGATCGAGGGTGCCTCCGCGATAGGTGATCCGGCTCAGGGCGGCCACCGCCTCGGAGAATCGCAAGCTCAACTGGTAGGTTGCGAGGCTTTCGGACTGGTTATCGGTAATCATGGGGCCTCCTTCCTGACGACAACGTGGCGACGAATGGGAGTAGGCACGACCGCGAGCCGCTGCAATGTTGCCAGAGATCGTTGTTTACAACTATACCATGGTTGCCGGCTTTGCTAGCATGGAAACGAAGCCGCGATTTCTGAGACCACGAGGCAGTCGCTGGGCTGGAAGCCGCAGGTGCTGGAGGATGTATGCCGAACCCGTTTTCCGTTCCCCCCCGAGGCCAGGAGCCGGAGGCCATCGATCACCCGGATACCCATGCCGAGGTCCTGAGAGAGGCCATGCGGGGAGTGAAACGCCTGAACCGTCGGCTCGGCTATCATCGGTACCTGGTCTCGCAGTTGGAGCGGCACTTGCCCCGGGGATTCGGCGGCTCGCTCAACGTGCTCGACGTCGCGACCGGCCTCGCGGACATCCCCGAGGCCCTGGCCCTCTGGGGGAGACGCCGCCATATCAGCGTCCAGGCGGTAGGGCTGGACCTCAACCCGCGCATCCTGGCCATGGCCCAAGAGGAGACCCGAGAGGTCCCGGAGATCGAGCTGGTGGAGGGGGATGCGCTCGCCATGCCGTTTCCGGACGGATCCTTCGACGTGGTCACCACCCACCTGGCCCTTCATCATTTCCCCGAGGATCGGATCGTTCCGTTGCTCCGGAGCATGGACCGGGTGCTGAGACCGGGGGGGCTCATGCTGGTGGGGGATCTGGTTCGCAGCCGCGCCAACATCGTGCTGGTGGACGCGGCGTGCGCGCTCTGGGGCACTCCCGCCGCGCTGGCGGACGGCAAGATCTCGATTCGCAACGCTTACTCGCGGGCGGAATTCGAGGCCTTCATCCGGGATTCGGGGCTGAGCTACCTGGACTTCGCGCGCCCGGGCTACCCCACCCAGGTGCTGCTGGCCGGTCGCAAGCCCTGATCAATCGAGGGCTGACGATCGTTTTTTGACAGGGCGACGCAAGGATGGCTATCATGAGGGCTCCCGCTAGTCGTGATGAGCCCATGAGGTGTCCATGAAGAAACCCTACGCGCTTGGAGTCGCCCTTAGCCTGGCGATCGCCACCAGCCTCACCGGCTGGACCGGCAGCTATTCGGCCGCGATCGCCGCCCCCGCAATAGCGCGGCCTGTCGCCACACTGCCGGTCGCCCCGTCGGCGATCGCAACCGTCCAGACGATGGCCGGCCCGGTCCAGGAGCTCACCTTGGCCAATGGCCTCAAGGTGATCCTCAAGGAGGACCATGCGGCCCCGGTGGTCACCTGGGTGGTCTACTACAAGGTCGGATCGCGCAACGAGGTGAGCGGCACCACCGGCAGCACCCACTTGCTGGAGCACATGCTCTTCAAGGGCACCAAGACCCTCGGGAAGGGGCAGGTCGCTCAGCTCTTGGGGCGTAACGGCGCGAGTTTCAACGCCTCCACCTGGACCGACTGGACGAATTACTACGAGACCTACTCGTCGGACCGGCTGGAGATGGGGTTGACCATCGAGGCGGCTCGCATGCGCGATGCGCTCATCCTGGACTCCGAGCGGCAGAGCGAGATGACCGTGGTCCGAAACGAGCTGGAGCGCGGCGAGAGCAATCCCGGGCGGCTTCTCTACCAGGAAGTCACCTCGGCGGCTTTCAAGACTCATCCCTACCATCATCCCGTGATCGGCTGGCGTTCGGATGTCGAGGGAGTCTCGACGGACGCCCTCAAGGCTTTCTACGACACCTTCTACCATCCCAACAACGCCGTGGCGGTGCTGGTGGGCGACTTCCGGACGCCGGAAGCCGTGGCCCTCATTCAAAAGCACTTCGACAAGATCCCCGCCGGCCCCGAGGTTCCCCAGATCTACACCTCCGAGGAGCCGCAGGTCGGTGAGCGGCGCTTGACGCTGCGTCGGCGCGGCGAGACCAATTTGGTCCAGCTGGCTTATCATGTCCCCAGCGTCCAGAGCAAGGATATCGCGGCGCTTTTGGTGCTCGACACGGTGCTTTCGAGTGGCGTGACCGACCGTTTGCACCAAGCCCTCGTCGAAAAACAGCTCGCCACGGGCACTTACGCCTACACCGGAGTTCAGCGCGATCCGTCGCTTTTCCGGGTCGGGGCGACCGTCAAGCCCGGCGTCACGCATGACGCCGTCGAGAAGGCGCTCCTCGCGGAGCTCGAGACGATCAAGGGCGAGCTGGTGCCTGCGGGAGAGCTTCAGAAGGCGAAGAATCAGGCCGAAGCCTCTTACGTCTACCAGAACGAGGGTACGGTCGGCCTTGCCACCGCCCTGGGATCTTACGCGGCCATCGACCGCTGGCAGCGCACGTTCGAGCTTCTCGACGAGATCAAGAAGGTCACGCCCGAGGATGTCCAAAGCGTCGCCAAGGCCTATCTGACCCGTGACAACCGGACGGTGGGCTGGTACGAGTCCACGCCCGACGGTCCCGTCCCGCCCAAGGCGGCCGGCGCCGGATCGGGCAAGGCCGTGGCCAACTCCGGCAAGGTGGTGCCTGCCAAGCCCTTCCCCTTCGAGCAGAATCCCGCCAAGCCTCGGGCGCTCACCGCTCCCGTCCGGAAGGTGCTGGCGAACGGCCTGACCGTCCTGGTGCTCCCCAACGATGCGGCCCCCACCGTGGCCGTCAGCGGCTTCGTCCGAGCCGGCGCCCTGCTCGATCGCAAGGGCAAGGAAGGCCTCGCGGCCGCCGCCGCCGGCATGCTCGACAAGGGCACGGCCAAGCGCACCAAGCTCCAGCTCGCCTCCGACCTCGAGACCGTCGCGGCCAGCGTCGGCTTCAGCGGCGACACCGAGACCACCTCGATCAGCGCCAAGATGCTCGCCAAGGACCTCGACTTGGGCCTCACGGCCCTCTCGGAGATGCTCCAGGAGCCCGTTTTTCCCGCGGCGGAACTGACGAAGCTCAAGGCCCACTGGATCGCCGGCATCAAGCAAGATGAAGATCAGCCCGAAACCCACGCCTCGCGCGCCCTCTCCCAGGCCATCTACCCCGAGGGGCATCCCTTCCGGGAGTTGAATCCCGCCGAGCAGATCGCGGCCATCGAGGAACTCGAGGTCTCGGACCTCAAGACCTACCATGCGCGCTACTTCGGCCCCAACACGACCTCGCTGGTCGTCGTCGGTCAGGTGAAGCCCGAGGACGTCTTCGCCAAGCTCGACGCCCTCTTCAAGGCCTGGAAGCCCGCCGAAGCGGTCAATCCGGTCATCCCCGACACCCCCCGCAGGAGCGCCCAGCGGATCGTCATCCCCAAGATGGATAAGTCTAACCTCGAGATCCTCCTGGGGCACGCGGGATCCGTCACCCGCCGCTCGCCCGACTTCCATGCCGCTTCCCTCGCCAACTTCATCCTGGGCGGCTCCGGCCTCTCCAGCCGGCTGGGCGTCAAGCTGCGGGACGAAATGGGCCTGACATACGGCACGTACTCGACGTTCAGCGCCAGCTCGGGCGCGGGAGCCTGGCATGCCAGCATCACGGTCAACCCCGCCAACATGGACACGGCCATCACGGCCCTCAAGGCCGAGTTGGAGGGTTTCCTGGCCAAGGGAATCACCGCCGAGGAGCTCGCTGCCGCCAAGGGCTCGTACATCGGTCGCCAGGCCGTGGGTCTCGCCACCAACGGCGGCATGGCCGGCTCCCTATCCGGCATCGAGTACTACGATCTCGGGCTCGAATACTGGAGCCAGTACCCGTCCCTCATCAACGGAATCACGCTCGACCAGGTGAACGCCGCCGCCCGGAAGCTCATCGCCCCGGACCTCGCTCACCTGATCATCGCGGGGCCCCACTCCGAGAAGTAATTCTCGCTTGATCAACGTCACGCCGGCATCGTGTCCGGCGTGACGTTTTTTCTCCCCCCAATCGTTCTATACTGGGCGAGTAAGAGTTCCCCACGCACGGAGGATCGACGATGCCCAGAAACTTCAAGATTCCACTCGCCCTGAGCCTGGGGACCTTGCTGCTGCTGCCGGCCTGCTTCCCCGCTCCGGGCGGCACCGCCGGAACTCCCGTGGACGTCCCGACCGGCTTCATCACGGTCAAGGGAAGCCTCTCGGCCCAGGGGGCTTCCCAGATCCTGCTGGTGGAGACCCGCACCAACGCCGTCATCCCCGTGCCCCTGGTCAACGGAGCCTTCTCGGCCCAGGTGCCGGCAGGGACGTATGCCGTGGCCATGCTCGACGGAAACAACCAAACCAACGGATTGTTGATCCAGGACTCCGCGAGCCTCTTCGCCATCGACTCGGCGACCGATCTCGGCGCCGTCAGCTGGGACGCCGCGGCGAACACCCTCAAGACCGTCTCGGCGCTCAAGACCGTCTCGGCGCTCAACGCCGGCGTCTACCGCCTGGCGACGGGCGGCATCGACCTGCGGGACATGATCAGCCTGAATGCCGCCGCGGCCGGCGGTACTGCCATCGATCCCTCCAAGATCTCCGGCACCGCCAACGTCGACCCCGACGGGGATCTCGTGCCGACCTTCCTCGACAACGACAACAACGCCAACGGCATCTTCGACAACGAGGAGGGCCTGGAACTCGCGGCCGCCTCGATCACTCCGGGATCGGACTCCGAGGGCATCGAGGAGCTCCGGCGCAGCCGGGTCATCGTCTTCGACAACCTCAAGCTCGACGCCGACCAGGTCCTCTCGGGAGGGGGCGACGGCGACTCCATGCCGCATACCGAACACCACGTGATGGCCTTCCACTTCCCCGTGAGCGCGGCGCTGGCCTCCCGGATCGAGTCGGTCAGCCTCCATGAAGGACCCGACTTCGCCGACGGCACGATCATCGAACAAGCGGGCGGTTACGCCTTCCCCTCGGGCTACCCCGCAAGAGACAGCGCCTGGTCGGCTACCGGCTACAAGCTGCCGCTCGCCGAGCAAGCCGGGCACAAGATCTACTCGCTCTGGGTGAAGCCCAAGAGCGATCCCGCCCCCGCGGTCATCACCCTGAAAGTCAAGCTGACGAGCGGCACCGAGGCCCTGCTCTCGACCCGCCTCTTCTACGTCTTCAACACCCCCGCCAAGGTCACGAAGATCGCCGACACCGCCATCACCTACCCCATCGCCTCCAATGGCTCCGGAACGCGCTTCAACCCCATGAGCGTCGGCTCGTCGGGTGACGTGGTCTTCCTGGCCGACCGTCCCAAGACCAGCACTGACGGGACCATCATCCGAGGCATGCGCGTCCAGGCCCAGATCTTCTACCTGAACGCGGCCGGCGCTCAGATTGGCCAGCAGATGGCCACCACGGAGCCGTTCGTCGACTCGGGAGCGCATGACGCGCCGCTCTCGCTGACGGTCCCGCGGAGCTTGCTGAAGACCACCCTGAACGACGAGCCCGTCACGAGCTACCAGGTGGACTTCACCATGCTGGGTCGGAACGGCGACAATGCGGCGCAGATGTTCTGGCTGAAGCCCTGATTCCGGGGGTTCGGGAGGGCTGTCGGGCTGTGATCCGCTCGGGGTCAGAGCCCCCAGCCAACCGATTTCCTGGAGTTGGCGCATGGACGGGCTTCGGGAGAATCGCGGGGCCGGATTGAACGGGCGCGCTCGGGTATAGAAGTCCCAGGAGGACTGTCCTTTGCGTGCTCGATCGCGTTTGCTGGCCATGTTGGCGATCGCCCTCTTCCTGGCGCCCTCCGCTTTCGGAGGCCCCGGAAGGTGGGCTTTCGTGCTGGATACCGGCCAGGCACGGGCCGTGGTCAAGACGGTCCTGCCGGCCTCCGCTTCGTCGGCGCCCTCGGTACCTCCCGCAGCGGGGGGATCTCACGACCCCAACTACTACGCCTACGCGACGCGCTACTACCTCCAGTACCTGGGCTCCCGTGAACAGGCCAGCACCAACGCCAAGGACCCTTACCACTTCTTCAACTACTACCAGTCCTACCAAGAGCGCTATGCGCCGGCCTCATCGGTCCGGGGTCAGCAGGGCCTGGTACCCGCATGGTTTGCGACCATGCCGTTTCGCAACGCGCGCGCCCAGGCCTTCGCGAGATTCGTCAGGATAGCCTCGCCCTCCGCCTCACCCGACGGTCTCTGGGTACAACCCCTCGGGGAGTCGCCGCGAACCGCTGAAAGGTAGCGAAAATCTCGATTTTGGACGGTGCGGCCCCGCCGCGGACGCGCTAAGTTTTTTCGCGGAGCCCATGAGGGACGGAGGTGGCGACGGATGAGCAATCGGGTCTGGGTTCTGGTGGGGCCCTCGGGAACGGGAAAGACGACGATCGCGCGCGATCTCGTGGCGGAAGTCCCGCGACTGCGGCGGGCCGTGACCTGCACCACCCGCCCTCCCCGAGCGGGAGAGCGAGAAGGCTTCGACTACTTCTTCGTGAGCGAGGAGCAGTTCGACTTCCTGCTGGCTTCCGGAAAACTCGTCGAGCACACGATCTACGGCGGCTCGCGCTACGGTCTTCCTCTGGATCAGTTCCTCGAGGCGGAGCAAGCCGGTGACGCCATGGTGGCCGTGCTTGACATCCAGGGCGTCCACCATCTCCGCGAGGCCATCGGCTCGGTGCGGGTCCGCGCGATCTTCCTGCGCAGCCCTTCGAACGACGAGTTGAGGCGCCGGATGCAGGAGCGCGGCAGCGGCCCCGAGGAAATCGCGCGCCGACTTTCCCTCGTCCCGTTGGAGCTCGAGGATGCGGCGAGCTGCGATGACGTCGTGGCGACAGATGCAAGCTACGCGGAAGTCTACCGGCAGGTAAAGAATCTCATCGTGACCTGAGGGCATCCAATTGAGCGGTCTTCAAGCAGAACAGCCCGGGCATTGCCCGGGCTGTCGTGATCGAGAGGACTAGATGCGCCACCAGTCCCAGAGGCTGCCGGCCGGAGGGGTGCTGGGGTCCGCCGGGGCGGCGGGATCCGCGGGAACGACGGGATCCGCAGGGGCCGGGGTGGGATCCGAGGGCGGCATGCCGCCACCGGTGTTCGGGTTGATGGCCCGGACGACCAGCTTCATGTAGAGGTCTTCCCATTCGCCCTGGGAGAGCTTGCCGTCGCCGGTGATGTCGGCGGCTGCGTAGTCCGCGTCTTCGACCTCGTTGATCCGGACCTGGACGTGAAGCTTCTCGTAGGCGAAGCCGAGGCCGAGGCTCTTGAGGGCCTTGTTGCTGAGTTCCTTGCTGGTGAGATAGCCGTCGCCCTTGCTGAAGTAGCCGCCTTCCTTCTGGTCGAGGCGATTGAAGGCCGTGGCCAGGAAGCCGCGCATCCGGTCAAGGAACTTGGTGGGGTTATCGGAACCCATGAGGAAGCCGCCGGAAGTGGCGTACTTCAGGAACTCGGACTTCGAGATCTTGCCGTTGCCCTTGCCGTTCTTGCCCTTGTCGGCCTTGGGGAAGTCCCGGGTCAAGTTGAAGTGGGGACCCGCTTCGTACTCGTCGATGTAGTTGTCGCCGTTGGAATCGATCAGAGAGAAGATCGCCGTGTGCACGTCCTTGAAACCCTGACGAAGGGTCTTGGAGGCCGCGGCATCGAAGCCGGCAGCTTGCTGCGTGCCCTGAAGGCCGACGCTCGTGCCCCCGACGCCGCAACCTGCGAGCATGGTGGCTGCCAAGGTCGTGGCAAGCAAGATTGACCGGGTGCGGGTTTGGCTCATGGGAGCACTCCTTCCGTGAGCTAAGTGTGTTGACTAAGCAAGGCTTTATCTACGGTTAATATCGCAGATCGCCTGCGCGATCTTTCTTAATTGAAGGTTAAGCTGAGGTGAAATCGAGAGGTTGGTCGCCGAGGCCCGCATGCGGCCCGGACCGCTGAATCGCTGGCGGGCTCCGGGATGGGGTAGGCGCGAGGCAGGGGACACGCTATAATGCGGTGATCCCGCCTGCGCTGAGGCGTCTCGCGTCATTCCCCCGCAGCCCCTCCCCTCCCCCGATGTTAAAGGCTTAAAAGGTAAGATCCACGATGGTTCCGACCGAGCGTATCCGAAACTTCTCGATTATCGCCCATATCGATCATGGTAAATCGACCCTCGCCGATCGGCTGATCGAGTTCACCGGCACCGTCGCCGCCCGCGACATGGAAGCTCAGCTCCTCGACTCGATGGACATCGAGCGGGAGCGCGGGATCACCATCAAGGCCCAGGCCGTTCGCATCAACTACGTCGCCAAGGATGGCCTCGAGTACATCCTCAACCTGATCGACACTCCGGGCCACGTCGACTTCACCTACGAGGTCTCGCGGAGCCTCGCGGCCTGCGAGGGAGCTTTGCTCGTCGTGGATGCGAGCCAGGGCGTGGAAGCCCAGACCCTCGCCAACGTCTACCTCGCCCTCGAGAATAACCTCGAAATCGTTCCGGTCCTCAACAAGATCGACCTTCCGGGCGCCGAACCCGAGCGCATCCGGGCCGAGATCGAGGACGTCATCGGCCTGGACGCCTCGGACGCCGTCATGGCCTCCGCCAAGGAAGGCATCGGCATCCATGAGATCCTGGAGGCCATCGTGGCCAAGGTCCCCCCCCCGAAGGGAGATCCCACGGGCCCCACCCAGGCGCTGATCTTCGACTCCTACTTCGACCCCTATCGCGGCATCATCGTCTTCTTCCGGGTCATCAACGGCGGCATCAAGGTCGGCGAAAAGATCCGCTTCATGGCCACCGGCGCCGAGTTCGAGGTGCTCGAACTCGGCGTCCTGCGGCCCAAGCAAACCCAGGTCAAGGAGCTCGGCATCGGCGAGGTGGGCTACCTGGCTGCCAGCATCAAGACCGTCGGAGACGCCCGGGTCGGCGATACCATCACGCTCGCGGGCAACCCCGCAGCGGGTGCCTTGCCCGGCTACAAGCAGGCCGTTCCCATGGTCTACTGCGGCCTCTATCCCATCAACGCCGACGAGTACCCCGATCTCCGCGAGGCCCTCGGCAAGCTGAAGCTCAACGACGCCTCCCTTCAGTTCGAGCCGGAAAGCTCCGTGGCGCTCGGCTTCGGCTTCCGCTGCGGCTTCCTGGGCTTGCTCCACCTCGAGATCATTCAAGAGCGCCTCGAGCGCGAGTACAACCTGAGCCTGATAGCCACCGCTCCGAGCGTGGTCTACCACGTCATGCAGACCGACGGCCAGATGGTCGAAGTCGACAACCCCGCCAATCTGCCTCCCCCGCAGAAGATCGAGCGGATCGAGGAACCCCTCGTCAAGATCACGGTCATCACGCCCCGGGACTACGTGGGGACGGTGATGGAGTTAGCGCAAGGCAAGCGCGGGGTATACCTGAATATGGAGTTCATGGGGGCCGAACGCTCCCAGCTCACCTATGAGGTCCCGCTTGCGGAGATCATCACCGATTTCTTCGACCAGCTCAAGAGCCGCACCCGAGGCTATGCCTCGATGGATTACGAGCTGGCCGGCTACCGGGAATCCAACATGGTGAAGCTGGACATCCTCCTCAGTGGTGAACCGGTCGACGCGTTGTCGTCCATCGTCCACCGCGACAGGGCGGCCGCCATCGGACGTCAGCTCACGGAGAAGCTCAAGGAGCTGATCCCCCGACAGATGTTCGAAGTCGCCATCCAGGCCGCCGTCGGCAACAAGGTGATCGCCCGTGAAACCATCAGCGCCATTCGCAAGAACGTCCTCGCAAAGTGCTACGGCGGTGACATCAGCCGGAAGCGCAAGCTGCTAGAAAAGCAAAAAGAGGGTAAAAAGCGCATGAAGACGGTCGGGCGAGTCGAAGTCCCGCAGGAAGCCTTCATGGCCGTCCTCAAGTTGAGCGACTAGGCTGGCTGATTTCCCTCTCTCGCTGTCCTGAACGAACGTTTTTGCTATAGGGAGTACCGACGTGGATTTGCCCTTCCTCAACACCTCCCCCTCGCCGGAGGGGACGGACGGCGACGATGCAACGCTCAACGACCTGTTGGCGCTGTATCAGTCCGCGAATGACGTACCTCCTCCGTTCGCCCCATTGATCGAGCCCGAGGTCTTCCCGTCCGCGCCCGAGTTCGAGGTCGCCGCGGCTGATTTTTCAATCAGCCAAGCCGTCGCCTCCCCGGACGCCGAGATCGACGACCTGATCAAGAGCTTCCAGGACGCAGCCCCCGCCGCCTTCGAGCCGCCGGCGTTCGCGGCCGACCCCTTCGCCGGCGATTCCTTCGCCGCTCCGATGGCTGCCGACCTGCCTTTCGAGGCCGCACCGGCCCCGGAGTTCGCAGCCTTCGCCCCCGCCGCTCCCGAGTTCGAGGCGGCCTCCGATTTTTCCCCCGCGGCTGACGCCGGCTTTGACTCCCCCGCGGCCTCAGCGGCTCCTGACCTCTTTGCCGTGAGCGATCCCTTCGCCTCCGAAATGAGCTGGGAGGATCCCGTCGATCTGGCGCCCGAACCCGTTACCGCGTTCGAACCGGAGCCGGTTCTTGCCTCGGAGCCGCTCGAACCCCTCTTCACGACTCCCGCGCCCGAAGCCGTCGAGCTCCGGAGGGTCGTCCCTCCCCTCGCCGCGGACATCCCGCCGCAAGTCCCGAGCGCGCCCACGGCCGTGGAAATACCTCCCGCCCCGGCAGCACCGGTTGCCCCGCCCGCTCCGATCGCCCCCGCGGCAGCTCTCGCCGTTTCGGCGGTCCCGTCGGCGATTGCTCCCTTCACCGGGGATCTCCCAGCCGTCGCCACGACGGCTGAACGACTGGCAGTCAACCGAAACGTCCTCGAATCCCTCTCCGAGATCTCCAACGGCATCGACCAGGTCCAGGGCGAGCTCAACGGCCTCTACGAAAACCTGGCCCTGGCCGCCAGCCACCGCGCATCCGTCGGCGAAATCGTCTCCCTGACCGAACGGCTCACCGCCGTCAAGGGGGAGGTCGGTGAGAACTCCGCCCTCTATCAGCAGGCCCTCCAGCTTCGCACCGTCGCCGAGGCCTACATCCAGCTTCTCAAGAACCTTTAATCCCCCTGATGAGTCGAGGCCCGGGATCACCTGATCCCGGGCCTCGACGTTTTTTCCGTTACAAGCTGAGGATCTAGGACTTTTGCGGCCGAGGCCAGAAGAGCCCCCGCGATGACATGGAGGGCTCTTCTGGTCCTAATACGAGCAGGCGTTCAGATAAACCATGGGCTGCTTACAACTGGATCTTTCGGATCCGGTTGTTGCCGAAATCCGCCACGTACAGCATGCGGTTGGGGCCGAAGCCCAGGCCGATCGGTAAGGAGAAGCGAGCCGTGGAGAAGTCTCCATCCGTCGAGGCTGCGGTCGACCCCACGAGGGTCGTGACGTTGGCGTCGCGATCGATCCGACGAATCTTGTGGTTGTTGTAATCCGCCACGTACAGGTTCCCGCCCTCGTCGATCGCAAGATCGTGGGGCCAGTGGAACTTGGCGGCGCTGCCGTTGCCGTCGGCATCCCCGGTGGTACCGCAGCCCGCCACGTTGCGAACGAGCCCATCGACGCCCACCTTGCGAATCGCATGGTTGTCGAGCTCCGACACGTACAGGTTGCCTTCCGGGTCCGCGACGATTCCCCTGGGAGCGCTGAACCGGGCATTACCGAACGCGCCATCGGCGTATCCCGCCGTCCCGCTTCCCGCGTAGGTGGTGACCACGCCGGCGAGCGTCACCTGGCGGATCCGGTTGTTGCCGGTATCCGCCACGTACAGGTGGCCGCCGGGACCGAACGTCAGGTTCCATGGGCTCTGGAACATCGCCGCCGTTCCCGTGCCGTTCACGTAACCGGTGCCACCCGAGCCCGCCAGCGTGCTAACCGTGCCGTCGGGCGTGACCTTGCGGATCGCATGGTTGCCCGTATCCACCACGTACAGGTTCCCGCTCGCATCTAGGATGATCCCGCGCGGGTTTCTGATCCTCGCCGCCGCGCCCTGGCCGTTGGCGAAGCCCGCGGTGCCGCCCGCCAAGGTCGTGGTCACCCCGTCCGGACTGATCTTGCGGATCCGGTTGTTGCCGGTATCCGCCACGTAGACGTTCCCCGCCGCGTCCACCGCCATGTCACACATGCGCTTGAACTGCGCCGCCGCTCCGGTCGCATCCTTGTAACCCGCGGTGCTGCCCGCCAACGTCGTGACGGTTCCGGTCAGGACGGGCGCGGGGGCCGGCGAGGGGGCCGTCACGGACGGGGTGAACCAGCGAGAAGGCGTGTACGCGGCGGTCCCGCTGCCCA
>DAZV01000024.1 GCA_002083825.1 Candidatus Sericytochromatia bacterium S15B-MN24 CBMW_12
CTCCCCACGGGCGTCGAGATGGTTATGCCCGGCGATAACATCCAGATGGAAATCGAGCTGATCCAGCCCGTCGCCATCGAGGAAGGCATGCGCTTCGCCATCCGCGAAGGCGGCCGCACCGTCGGCGCTGGCGTCGTCGCCAGCATCATGGTCTAACCCGTAAGCTCGCCTCAAGCACTTACGGTCTGATCCGCGGGAGCGGGACCCTGTGAGGGTCCCGCTCCCGCCTTTTCGTGGTATCGTGGAAAACGGTTGCCCGGTCTGGGATCCGCCTACCCGAAAGGATTTCCTGATATGCGTGCCCCCGAAGCGCGTTTCGTCCTGCCCTTGGCCCTCTGCGTCGGGGCTCTGGCTTTGGCCGGATGCCCCAAGATGCCCCGCGTCAGCGCGCTCGATCCGAACCCGTCCCCGACCGCGACGCTCAGTCCCTCGACGACGCCCAGCACCTCGCCGTCTCCCGCCGAATCTCCCCCCGCCAGCGACGAACCCATCCTGCGCGAACTGGTCGTAGGTTCCGCACCCCGGGCCATCGCCATGGACGCCACGGGAAACGGCTACGTGACCCTGCCGACCGATATCGTCAAAATCACCAAGGCCACCGGGACCATGTCCGAAGCCACCCTGCTCAACCTGAGTACCGTGCCCTTCGAATTTGGCTCCCCCTCCTCGATCATGCTGGCGGGTGAGGCCGTCTGGTTTACCGATGACCAGCGGAAACAGCTTCGCGAGATCAAGGCCGGAAGCAGCGGACAAACCGAAGACTTCCCCTTCGGCAGCCTTCCTAGCCGGATGGCGCTGGATATCCAGGGCAACGTCTTCGTGGCGGATGCGACAGGCCGGCAGGTCGGTGCCCTTCCCGCCGGTTCCTTGGCCGGCAAAGCCCTTTTCACGGCGGCAACAGTCGGTCAACCGGTCGATATCCTGGTGGACGTGGGCGGATCCGTCTGGACCCTCGGCGCGGATGACGGAGACCTCACGAAGATCTCTCGCACGATCCCCGGCAATACGCTGGAGGGTCTCGAGGTTCTGCCCAATATCCCCCCGCTGGACCTGACCCAAGGCAAGGGGATCGCCCAGGATGACGGGGGGAACCTCTGGGTGACGGGCCTGAAGGCATCCGGCGGGCAGCTCGTGAAAGTAGACCGTGGCTCCGGGTCTCCCATTGCCACTTTCAACCTGGGCTTCGTACCGGGACGCATCGCCGTCCGGGGGAACTTCGCCTGGATTCCCGACGACTCGCCTTCCGGCACGATGATCACCAAAGTCTCGCTGACCGACGGCTCCGTCGTGGCCACCTATCCGCTCGGAGGCCGGGCCTCCGACGTCTTCAAGGACGCCGGCGGCGACCTCTGGATCCCGGTCGTCACCAGCAACACGATCGTCAAGCTGGACTTCTAGCCCATGGAACCCTTGCTTTTCTATGGCCTGGCCGTCCTCCTGCTCGCTTCGGGTGCGGCCGTGGTTTGGCTGAAGAACCCCGTTCATGCGGCCTATGCCCTGATAGCGGCCATGCTGGCGAGTGCCGGTCTTCTGGCATGGCTTCATGCCGAGTTCTTGGCCCTGGCGGTCCTGCTTGCCCTTGCCGGCGGCACCTCCCTGCTGCTCATGGTCGGATTGCCCTTGCTGAAGCGCCTGGGTTCGCTTGCCGAGAGCCGCCCCGACGAGGATCGCTCCTTCTGGGGGGGAATCGTCGCGGTGATCTTCTTCGTCATCACCTACCGGGTTCTCGCCACGACTCCCTGGGGACTCGAGGATCGCTCTCGGGTGGCCCTGACCGACGTTCAGCGGGGACTCGCTGCGGTGAGAACCCTCGGGGAAGCCCTGCGCGGCGAGTACGCGCTCGCCATGATCGCCGCCGCTCTCGTGGTCGGGGTGGCTGTCGCGGTCGCCCTGGCGCTCATCCCGCGGGAGGCCGACGCATGAGCGTCTTTCCCCTTCAGGCATTCGCCCTCCCCATCATCCAATCCCCCCTGGGCCTGCCGCATGTCCTCACCCTGGCCGCGGCCCTCTTCGCCCTGGGACTCTTCGCAACCCTGACCCATCGCAGTTGGCTGCGGATCCTCTTTGGCCTGTCGCTGATGCTCCTCGCCGGCATGCTCAACCTGGTCGCCTTCACCACCTACCTCCATCCCGCGGGGCTGTCCGGTCACGCCATCACCCTCGTGCTGGCGCTGTTCGGTCTCGCCCAGCTATCGATCGGGTTGGCGCTCGTCGGCATGATGCTTCGCCGCGCAAGCCGCCCAGCGCAGCTCATCCTCGAAACCGGTCCCCCCGCCGGTCAGGCGGACAAGAACCCCGCGCCCGAAAGCGACGCCCTCGACGTGGACCGTTACGACGATTTGAAATGGTAAGAAATCCCATGGCAGATTCGACTCCCCCGTCTCATCCCGAGAGGCAAGGCCTCTCTCGCCGCGTCGGCGGCATGGTCGCAGCGATCGACCGCTTCGTCGTCGACGGCATGATCAATACCGTCGGCTTCTTGGTCTTCGCCGCCGCCGAGGGCCTGCGGAGCCTGGAAACCGGCAAGGCTCAGCTGGCATTGCTTGGGGCTCTGGCCCTGCTGGTCGTGACCCTGGTGGCGGTCATGCTCGGTCTTCCCAATTTCTGGATGGGCGCATTGACCGCGGGAGGCGGACGATGCTAGACAGCGCCTTCCCCAACTTCATGGGACTCACCGTCTGCGTGGCACTTCCGATCGTGGCGGCGTTCATCGTTTGGGCCCTGGGCGAGAAACGACAGCAAGCCTCGCGGATCGTGGCGATCGGTTCCGGGTTTATTCCCCCGCTGATCCTGGCCTTCGCGGCCTTCCGTCTCATGCCGGAAACGGGCTTGCAACTGGGCGATCGCTTCCCTTTCTGGCCCGATCTCGGCATGTCCTTCGCGCTGGCGATCGACGGCCTCAGCCTCCCCTTCGCGCTGCTCGCGGCATGCCTGGGAGCCCTGGGAGTGGCCGCGGCGCGCCGCGGCCCCGAGCGCGCCTTCGCCTTGCTCGCGCAGTCGGCGGCCATGCTGGTTTTCCTCGCGCAGGACCTATTTCTCTTCCTGGCCGCCTTCGGCAGCCTTCCCCTGCTCCTCTACGTCCTCGTCACCTTCTGGGGGCGCGGCGCATCCGAATACGCAGCCACCAAGTTCCTGATGATGACCCTCACCGGAACGGCCCTGCTCTCGGTCAGCTTGGTCGCCACCTATCTGGTCGGAAACAACGACGCCTCCATGGCGCTGCTATTTTTCAACAAGCCAGGTTTCCCCGTCGCCTATCTCAACCACTGGGTGCTTGCCGGCATCCTGCTCGCCGTCTGGGTCTCGGCGCCGCTCTTCCCGTTCCACACCTGGCTGGCGGACGTCTATGAATCAGCTCCCCCTTCGGCCCTGCCTCTGGTCGTCGGCGGAGTTCAGGCGGGGGGCCTCTATGCGCTCGTCCGACTGGCCATGGGCCTCTACCCGAGCTACCTGGGTCCCTGGCTTCCCTGGATGACCGCGATCGGCGCTCTGAGCGCGCTCTATGCCGTCATGGCCGCTTGGGGCCAGCGCTCGCTCTTGCGCAGCCTCGCCCTGCTGAGCGTCGCCGTGGCAGGCATGGGGCTGGCCGCCCTTTCGGCACTGAGCGGCCCCGATTCGGGCACGCTCATTCAACACGCGTTGCTGCTGGCGCTCGCTGCCACCGCGGCCTTCGGCCTCCTGGGTTGGCTAACGGCCGAGTTATTACGCCGCACCGGGCCTCAAACCAACCTAATACCGCTGCTGGGCCTCCTCGCCCCCCGTGGAGCCACCGCTTTCATGGGCGTTTCAACCGGAGCGCTCGGACTGGTGACACTGAGCGCCGCCCTTTTGGTACTTCCGCTCCTCGCAGGTAATCGGCCTGGCCTGGCGATTGTCCTGGGGCTCGCCATCCTGACAATCTTGCTCACCGGAGCCCTCACGCTGCGCCGAGTGCTGCTCGCTCCGGCCACTCCCGCCCAGGTCGACGGGATCGAGGACCTGCCCGCCAGCGAGCTGGCCCTGGCGTGGGCCCTCATGCTCCTCGCCGCCGTCCCGGGAATCTGGCTCCTTTTCGGCAACCGGGCGATCGCCATTTTTGCGTCCCAGCTCGGCCTGGGTTTCGGACGGTAGGTGGGCTACATGGATAACGCAATGGTCTTGCTTCCGGAGTCGCTACTGGTCCTTCTGACCGTCGCCCTCTTCGTCATGGGCCGATTCGCGCCCCGCTTTGCCGCACCCTTGGCTACCTTCGGACTGGTCGCCATTCTCGGAGCGCTGATAGGTCAGGCGATGACCGGCGCGTGGGGCGGTCCCGCCTTCCAGCAGGCCGTTCAGATCGGGCCCTTCGCGTGGCTGCTGCGAGGAAGCATCTTGCTCGTGGCGGCCGCGTCCTCCGCGCTGGCATGGGGCGAAAAGCCCGCGCGAGCGGGTCTATTCTTCGGCCTGCTGACCGCCTCCACACTGGGCGCCCTGGGGCTTGTCGGCTCGGCGGACCTGGTCATGCTCTTCCTGTCGGTCAACCTCATGGGGATCCCGCTGGTAGGCCTCCTGGCGCTGAGTGGCGGACGCGCGAGCGCCGAGGCCCCCATGAAGCGCTTCTTTTCTCTTGGCGTGACGGCTGCAATCCTGCTATTCAGCATGTCCTGGCTCTTCGGGCTGGGAGGATCCACCTCCTACGCCGCCCTCGGCACCGCCCTGCAGACCCCGGACACCCTGCTCACCTTCGGCCTCTTGCTACTGCTCGGCGGCCTCGCCTTCACCCTCGCGGCCTATCCCTTCCATTCCTGGCTACCTGATATCGCCGAAGCCGGCTCACCGGCCCTGGCCTCCTGGCTTCTCGGGGGAGCCATGCTGGCCGCCCTCGCGGGCTTCGTGCGGGCCGTCCTGATGATATTCCCCACCCAGGCTGGGCTGTGGGCCCCTTACGTGCTTGGACTGGCCGTCCTGAGCCTGTTAGGCGGCAGCCTGCTCGCGCTCGCTCAGTCCCAGCTGTCACGCATGGTTGCCTACACGGCGATCGCCACGCAGGGATTCGCCCTCTTGGCCCTCTTGGCGGCTTCTCACCCAGCATCCAGCCATGAGGGGATCGGGGCCTTGCTCTTCACCGTCCTGACCGCCGCGATTGCTGCCGTCGGGTTGTTCGCCGGCATCCATGCCGCCCAGGCCAACACGCTGGCGGACCTCGCAGGCCTGCACCGGCGCGCGCCCCAACTCGCGATGGGCCTCACCGCCTGCGCGCTGGGACTCGCGGCGTTGCCCCTGGCGGGTGCCTTCTGGGCCCGTGTTTTGCTCGTTCGCGCGCTCCTCGCCTACGTGAGCCAGTCGCTGCAGTTCGCGCTCGTCGGCGTGGCGATTCTCGCGGGGCTCGTCGGCGTGATCTCGGCTTACACCGCCCTGCGGATCCCCAGGGCCATCTACCTGGAGGCCTCCGTGGCCGTCGATCGGCCTGAAATCGTGATCCCAACCGGGCATGGAGTGGTATTGTTACTTTGCGCGCTGTTCAGCGTCGGCTTCTTCGTGGCTCCAGCGTCCCTCTGGTCCCTCGTGACCTACGCGACCCGTGGATTCTAGTTTGATCGGGAGTTTGAGATGATTACCAAGGAAACCGTCCGTCACGTCGCCAAGCTTGCACGCCTGGAGCTCGAGCCGGAGGAAGAGAACCGGCTCACCGCCGAGCTAGGAGCCATCCTGGGCTACGTCGAGCAACTCGGTCTGGTCGATGTCACCGGGGTCGAGCCTACCGCACAGGCCATTCCCATGCAGAGTCTCCTCCGCGCCGATCGGGTCAAGCCCGCCTTGACGGTCGACGAGGTGCTTCAGAACGCTCCGAGCCCGGAACAGGGGATGTTCAGGGTTCCTCGGATCATCGGGGAATAGTGTCGGCCCCCGTCGTTATCTTGGGAGCGGGGGCAGCGGGCCTGATGGCAGCCATCGCTGCCGCCCGCGCCGGAGCTCCTACCCTCCTGCTCGAAAAAACCAAGCGCTTCGGCTACAAGATCCTGATCTCGGGCCACGGGCGCTGTAACCTCACCAACGCCGAAGGCGACGTCAAACAGCTGATCGCCAATTATCCGGGCGGCGGCAAGTTCCTCCACAGCGTCTTCAGCCAGTTCGACAACCATGACTTCATTCGCTTCATCGAGGGGCTCGGCCTGCCGACCAAGACGGATGCGCGGGGGCGGGTCTACCCGGAAACCGACCGCAGCCTGGACGTGGTCGAGGCCTTCGAGCACGAGCTCGATCGCCTGGGAATCCGGCTGCGCCTGGAAGCGCCCGGTGCTCGCATCGTGACCGAGGAAGGCCGAGCCGTCGGAATCGAGCTCGCCTCGGGTGAAGTCGTCCGGGCGGGGGCGCTCGTCATCACGGTCGGCGGACAATCCTTCCCGAACACGGGCTCCACCGGGGACGGCTACCGGATGGCCCAGGAAACGGGGCATACCTTGGTGACGCCCTTTCCCGCGCTGGTCCCGCTGAAGTCCCCGGGACTCGGGGAGCTTGCGGGAGTCTCGCTGCGGGACGTCGAGGTCACGGCGGTCGTCGACGGCAAGCCCGCCGCGAAGCGTCGCGCCGACATGATGTTCGCTCACTTCGGAATGACGGGACCGGCGGTTCTGCACCTGAGCCGCAAAGCCTCTCTGGCCTTGTCGCAAGGAAAGTCGGTGGAATTCTGGCTCGATCTCGCTCCGGATCGAACGCGCGAGGAACTCGACGCCGACCTGCGGCAAGCCTGGGAGCAGACCCCGCGAACGCATCTCAACAATGCGCTCAAGGACTGGCTTCCCGAGCGGCTGGTACCGTTTTTCCTGAAGAAGGCGGCTATCACGGGCGATCGCCCCGTCTCGGAAATCCCCAAGCGCGAGCGCTCCAAGCTGGTGGACGTCTTGAAGCGAGCAGTCTTTCCGATCCCCTCGGTGCTTTCCAAGGAAGTCGCCGAGGTGACCGCCGGCGGCCTCGACCTCAAGGAACTGGATCCCCGGACCTTGGCGTCCAAGCGCATCCCCAACCTCTTCTGGGCCGGCGAGGTGCTCGACGTGGATGGCTACATCGGCGGCTACAACTTCCAATCCGCCTGGTCCACCGGCTGGGTCGCCGGCTTGTCCGCCGCGCGAAGCCTGGGTTACGACCTGCGGGGGGACGGAGAATCTTCGTGAAGCGAGCCTGTCAGCCGAACCGATCCCGGTTGGACTGCCGGCCCTGCGGCGTGGGGGTGAACTTGTTCGGGTAGGGCTTCGGCGGAGTCGGCTCCAGGCAGAAGTCGCGCCCCCCTCCCAACCGGAACTCCGCGCGTTCGTAATCGAGCGCGTGGTGAGGCAGGAAGGTGGCGTAGAGCTGGAGTTCCCGCCCGTGATCCAGCGGCTCGGGAGGCAGCGGCGGCAAGCGGCGGACAGCACCGGAATCCAGCCGACGGGCCAGGACCTTGCCCTCTCCTTCGAGCAGGGAGACGTTTCCGAGCGGCAGCGGAATCTCGAGCCCATCGGTCAGTTGCACGACCAGGTACCGGACGACGTGGGTTTCCTGTTCGACCAGGAGGTCGAGAACCGTACCGACCAGACGATCGTCCGAGCCCAGGACGGGCCAACCCAGGACGTCGGGCGAACTCGGGGCGATTTCCAAGGGCAGCTCGGAGAGCTTCGCGATGCTCATCGGGAACCTCCTGGCCTCGAGGCCTGAATCCGCGAATCATGCCTTCGGGGCGATTCTAGCCCCCCGCACGCGAGCCGGCAAGGTTCGTCCGAGCGCCGCGCTCAGGTTTCGCGAGCGTCCGGATCGGCCGTGAGCCTGGCGAAGAGCTGGGCCGCCTCCGCTCCGAGGAGAAAGATGATGGCTGACAGGTAAAGCCAGAAGAGGAAGACGATCACGCTGGCGACGGGACCGTAGACCTCGTTGAAGCGGCTGAAGGTCGCGAGGTACCAGGTGAAGAGCCGCCGGGAGATTTCCCAGAGCACGGACGTCGCCAGGGCGGCGGAGGCGATCGCGGGAAACGGCAAGCGCCGGACGGGCAGCCAGCGATACATCGCCACCAGGCTGAGCATGACCAGCAAGACAGGAAGCAGGTTCAGAAAGAGCGGAAGGATGCCGGGAATATCCTGGGGCTGGATGCCGAGCAAGGGAATCTCGAAGGCGAAGACGGCGAAGAGCAGCCCGTAGAGGACGCTCACCACCGCCATGACTCCTCCGGTGGCGGCGGCGAAGAGCAAGGCGACGAGGTTTCGCTTGACGGCGAAACCCAAGCCGCCGGGTGCCGGCGTCTTGAAAATGAGGTCGAGCGCCTGGGCCAGCGAGACGAAGACGTTCTTCCCGGTCCAGAGCAAGAGGGCCAGGGCGAAAAGCCCGACCGGGCCTCGGCTTTCGACCACGGAGCGCAGCGTCTGGCGCAGAAACTCCTCCTGGCCCGGAAAACCCTGCTGGCTGAAATCGAGCACCCTTTGACTGGCTTCCTCCGGGGCCAGGACGAAGCCGGCTACGGCTATCAGGCCCAGTAGCAAGGGGAAAAGCGAGAAGAAGGCGAAGTACGAGACGGCCGCCGCCATGAAGGGCACCTGGTCCGCGGCGAAGGCGTTGACCAGCTCCTTGAGAATTCCACCGATCACCTTGATTGCTTCCACTTCTCCCTCTTCCCCCCCGGTTGACCAATAGGCTGCTTGCCATCTGGCCAAGGAATCGGCAGAATAGAGACTAGAACTTTATCTCGAATTAAGCATCGGTGAATTGGCGAAAAATTGGCGAAGACAGGGCGGAGGTTCGACGCATGCGCCTGGACAAGTGGCTGAAGATCTCCCGCGTCATCAAGCGCCGAACGGTCGCCAACGAAGTTTGCGACCAAGGACGCGTGACGATCAACGGGCGGGTGGCCAAAGCCTCCACCGAAGTGAAGCCAGGTGACGCACTCGCCGTTCACTTCGGCAACAAGACCCTCTCCCTCGACATCGTGACCGTCCCGGAGCGCCCGGTCGCCGCCAAGGAAGCCGCCGACCTCTACCGCCTCAAAGGAGACGTCGCCTCCATCGACTAGTACCCGGCCTACCTCATCGCAGAAAGAAGGACTCCCCCATGCCGACGTTCATCGAAGATATCTTCGCCCGCGAGGTCCTGGACTCTCGCGGCAACCCCACGGTCGAAGTCGACGTGGTCCTCACCGGCGGAGCCAGCGGCCGCGCGGCCGTCCCTTCCGGCGCCTCCACCGGCGCCCACGAGGCCATCGAGATGCGCGATCAGGACGAGCCCGATCGCTACAACGGCAAGGGCGTCCTCCACGCCATCTCCAACGTCAACGAGGTCATCGCCAACGAACTCGCCGGCATGGACGCCCTCGACCAGATCGCCATCGACCAGGCCATGCGCGACCTCGACGGTACCCCCAACAAGGCCAAACTCGGCGCCAACGCCATCCTCGGCGTCTCCCTCGCCATCGCCAAGGCCGCCGCCAATGCCGTCAACATGCCGCTCTACCGCTATATCGGCGGCGTCTCGGCCCGCACCCTGCCCGTCCCCATGCTCAACATCATCAACGGCGGAGCTCATGCCGACAACCCCGTCGATATCCAGGAGTTCATGGTCATGCCCGTCGGCGCCGCCTCCTTCGCCGAGGCCCTGCGCTGCGGCGCCGAAATCTTCCACGCCCTGAAGAAGGTCCTCAAGTCCCGCGGCCTCAACACCTCCGTCGGTGACGAGGGCGGCTTCGCCCCCAATATCTCCAGCGCCGACGACGCCCTCGCCGTCATCATGGTCGCCATCGAGGCCGCGGGCTACTCCGCCGGCGGAGACGTCATGCTCGCTCTCGACGTCGCCGCCACCGAGTTCTACCGCGACGGCAAGTACCAGTTCACCGGGGAAGGCGTCACCCGCACCCCCGACGAGATGATCGACTACCTCGAAGACCTCGTCAACCGCTTCCCCATCCTCTCCATCGAAGACGGCATGGCCGAAGACGACTGGGAAGGCTGGGCGAAACTCACCCAGAGACTGGGTAAGCGCGTTCAGCTGGTCGGAGACGACCTCTTCGTCACCAATCCCGACCGCCTAGAGCGCGGTATCAACCTCGGCGTCGGCAACTCCGTGCTGGTCAAGGTCAACCAGATAGGCACCCTCACCGAGACCCTCACCGCCATCGAGATGGCCAAGCGCGCCGGATACACCGCCATCCTCTCGCATCGCTCGGGCGAAACCGAGGACACCACCATCGCCGATCTCGCGGTCGCCACCAACTGCGGCCAGATCAAGACCGGCTCGGCATCACGCTCGGATCGCGTGGCCAAGTACAACCAGCTCCTTCGCATCGAAGAAGAGCTCGGCGACGCGGCCATCTACCCCGGCCGCGAAGCCTTCTACAACTTGAGGTAACCGTGGACGGACGCAAGAAAACCAAGATCGTCGCGACTCTCGGCCCATCGACCAGCTCCGACGAGATGGTCGCCAAGCTCATCGAGGCCGGGGTCGACGTCTTCCGCCTCAACTTCTCGCACGGCTCTCACGAGTCCCACCGCGAGAACATCGAACGCGTCAGGCGCATCGCGCATGACCTGGGACGCCCCATCGCCCTGCTTCAGGACATCCAGGGCCCCAAGATCCGGGTGGGAGAGATCAGCGGAGGCCAGGCCATCCTGGTCCCCGGCCAGACCTTCCTGCTCACCACCACCCCGCTCGAGGGGAACGCGCAAATGGCCTCGGTCAGCTATCCGCGCCTCACCGAGGATGTCCGCGAGGGCATGAAGATCCTGCTCGACGACGGCCTGCTCGAACTCGTGGTCGTAGAAGTCAAGCCCGAGATGCTGGTGACCCGCGTGGTCGTGGGCGGCGCCCTCAAGCCCCGCAAGGGCGTGAACTTCCCCGGCTCCATGCTCAAGATCTCCATCATCACCGATAAGGACAAGGCCGACCTCAAGTTCGGCGCCGAGATGGGCCTCGACATGGTGGCTGCTTCCTTCGTTCAACAGGCTTCCGACGTGCTGGAGGTCAAGGACTTCCTCGCCAAGCTCGGCAAGAAGACCCCCATCATCGCCAAGATCGAGCGCCGAGAAGCCGTCCAGAACCTCCGGGAGATCATCCAGGTCGCCGACGGCGCCATGGTCGCCCGCGGCGACCTGGGCGTCGAGATCCCGGTCGAGGACGTTCCCATCGTCCAGAAGCAGATCATCCGGACCTGCAACCTGGAAGGCAAGCCCGTCATCACGGCCACCCAGATGCTCGACTCGATGATCCGCGCCCCGCGCCCCACCCGGGCCGAGGCCTCGGACGTCGCCAACGCCATCCTCGACGGCACCGACGCCATCATGCTCTCCAACGAGACGGCGGCCGGCGCCTACCCGCTCGAGGCCGTCGAAACCATGACCCGCATCGCCATGCAGGTCGAACGCGCCATGATGCCGACCGTTCGCCCCGAACTCGAGGAGAGCTACGTCCGCCCGGTGCAGGACTCGGTCGCCCACGCGGCCACCCGCATGGTCCGGGAGCTCGGAGCCTCGGCCATCATCACGGCCACCTATTCGGGTTCCAGCGCCCGCATGGTCGCCAAGTACCGCCCCCACTGCTCCATCATCGCCGCCACCCCCTTCGAGAACGTCTGCCGCCAGATGAACCTCATCTGGGGCGTCTACCCGATCCAGATCGTCGAAACCCAGACCGTCGACGACCTCTTCCAGCAGGCCGTCTCCGAAGCAACCACGGCAGGCCTGGTGGAAGACGGCGATCAGGTGATCCTGGTGGCCGGCATCCCCATGGGCCTCCCCGGAACCACCAACATGGTCACCGTGGAAGTGGTCTCGACGATCATCGCCCGAGGCATGGGCCTCGGGCAGCGCCCCATCTGCGGAGTCGCCCGGGTCGCCTTCGATCCCAAGATCGCCTTCGACTCCATGCAAAACGGAGACATTCTCGTCACCGAGAACACGGATGCCGCCTGGAACCCCGCCATCGAGAAGGCGAGCGCC
The DNA here is from genome assembly GCA_002083825.1 of Candidatus Sericytochromatia bacterium S15B-MN24 CBMW_12. Taxonomy (GTDB): domain Bacteria; phylum Cyanobacteriota; class Sericytochromatia; order S15B-MN24; family UBA4093; genus UBA4093. Next base: position 11,907 of record DAZV01000024.1, read on the forward strand.
ATCGTGGTCCGGAACGGAGGTCTCACCTCGCATGCGGCCATCGTCGGCCTCGAACTCAACAAGCCAGTGCTCCTGGGCGTCGAGGAATTCGACAAGATCCGCGACGGTTCGACCATCACGGTCGACCCCTTGCGCGGACTCGTCTTCAGCGGCGAAGCCAAGATCGGCTGCGAACCCGGCCCCAATCCCTGGGGCCGAAGCTGAGCCAAGAGTCAACCCCTTGCCAAGCGTCCGAATCGGGTGCCTGGCAAGGGGTTTCTCGTTTCTAGCCCCCGATCTGGGACATCGTGCGGTGAATCGGAAGATTGGCGCCCCAGTCATGGTGCTCGGGCTTGAAGCCGAGCGATGCGATGACCAGTTCCCGCATCTGCTCGACGCTGGCCCCCCCGCGCAGCAGGCCCAGAAGGTCGGTCTCCTGGGGCCTCATCAAGCATGCCTTGATCTGACCGTCGGCGGTGAGGCGAATCCGGTTGCACGTGTCGCAGAAGGTACGGCTCATGGGGCTGATGAAGCCCAAGGTCCCGGCCGCTCCGGGAATCTGCATGATGCGCGCCGGACCGTTGCCGACCAGGTCGCGATCGGAGCTTTCGAGGGCGTAGCGCTCCTGGATCCTCGCCATCGCCGCCTCTACCGGCAAGAACTTGCGGGCGTCGAAGAACGTGCGATCCCCCACGTGCATCATCTCGATGAACCGGACATGCACGGCCTCGCGCAGCGTCCACTCGGCGAAGTCCATGATCTCGTCGTCGTTGGTTCCCGGAATCATGACCACGTTCACCTTGAGGTGGGAAAATCCGACCGCGAGCGCCTGCTCGATGCCAGCCAAAACGCGCGTCAGATCGCCTCCGCGGCTGATCGTGCTGAAACGCTCGGGCTGGAGGCTGTCGATGCTGACGTTCAGACGATTGAGACCCGCCTCGGCCAAGCGCTTGGCCAGCGGTGCAAGGAAGATGCCGTTGGTGCTGAGCGACAGATCGGTGATCCCCGGCAGCGCGGCCATCCGTTCGATCAGCCTGGGAAGTCCCTTGCGAATGAGCGGCTCTCCCCCTGTCAGGCGAATCTTGGAAACCCCCAGGGGCAGAAAGACGTGCTCGAGCAGGGTCATGATCTCGTCGTCCTGCATCACGGCGTCATGGGGAATCCAGTCGAGTCCTTCGGCCGGCATGCAGTAAAGGCAGCGAAGGTTGCAGCGATCGGTGACCGACAGCCGCAGGTAGGTGATGGGCCGCTGATGGTTGTCGATCAGCATGTGCGCTCCTGATGGAAGGACGTGAGGGTGAGCGCCTCGACCCGCTCTCCCTCGGCGAGATGGGTGGTCTCGGCGGGAACGATCAGCAAGGCGTTGGCCCTCGCCATCGAACTCAGGATGGCGGAGCCTTGAGCCCCAGCAAGTCGCGCCAGATCGCCTTCGGGAGTCCGCTCGATCACCGCGCGCAGGAACGCTTGCCGCCCGGGTTTCTTGGAGAAGGGCTCCTGCATCGTGGCCCAAACGCGTAGCCGGTCCCCGTCGGCCTGGCCCATGATGCGGCGAAGCGCGGGCCTGACGTAGACCTCGAAGCAAACCATCGTCGAGACGGGATTCCCCGGCAGGGCGAAGACCGGCTTGCCCCACAGGGTCGCGTAGGTGAAAGGCTTGCCGGGCTGCTGGGCGACCCGGTCGAAGTGCATGGTCCCATGCTGGCTCAGGGTCTCGCCGACGAAGTCGTAGACCCCCATGGAGACCCCCCCGGACGTCACGATGACGTCGTAGGTGGCGGCCTCCTCCAGCAGGCGACGGGTCTGCTCGCGATCGTCCTTGATGACTCCCAGGATGAAGGGGATGGCGCCGGTTTCGGCGACCATCGCGGCCATGGCGTAAGCATTGCTGTCGTAGATTTGACCGGGCTGCAGCGGGGTCCCCGGCTGGACCAGCTCGTCTCCGGTGGTGAGGATGGCGACCCTAGGGGCCGCATGCACCCGAACGTCCGCCCTTCCGATGCCCGCCAGCAAGGCAATCCGTGCGGGGGTCAAGACGGTCCCCGCCTCGAGCAGCCGATCTCCGAGCATGAGATCCTCGCCAGCAAGGCGGATATTCTGTCCCGGGGCCGCTGGGCGGGCGAAAACAACCGTGCCCGCGTCTTCCTGGGTCTGCTCCACCATCACGACCGCATCGGCTCCCAGAGGAATCGGACTGCCGGTCATGATGCGGCAAGCGGTTCCGGGCTCGAGCGGGCTCGAGGCGGTGAAGCCCGCAGCCACCTCCATGACGATGGGCAACCGAACGGGAGCCGAAGGGCCAGCCCCTTCGAGATCGCGGGCACGAACGGCGAAGCCGTCCATGGCGGAATTGTCGAACGGAGGAAGAGCAAGCGGGGCCACGATAGATTCGGCCAGCACGCGCCCGAGCGATTGAAGCAGGGGCAAAGACTCGATGGGACCCGGGGCAGCATTCCGGAGAATCAGGCTACGGGCTTCGTCGACGGAAATCATTCGGTGGCAACCTCGCTGTCACAACGTTCACAGACTCTTTTGGCAGGATAACATACTTATCGTTCAAGGAACCCGGAACGGAACTGCGGCATACTACGGTTTTCGGACTAGTCCGCCTGGGTTAGAACTGACGGTACGAGGGAAGAAAGGAGGGGTGATGATCAAGGACTCTCCGTCGCGGCGCGTCGCGACCTTCTTGCTCGGTGGCTTGCTTGCGTTCTTTCTGCCGGGCTGCCGGCAAGCAGAGCGCCATGAGCCCCTTCCCATTACCGCCGAAGTCGGAGAAGGCCTCTATGCCTTGAAGCGCTGCTCGTCCTGCCATGCCATCGACGGAGTCGGGGGGAAGATCGGCTGCGATCTGAGCCGGGTCGCCAAGCGGCGCGAGAAGGACTGGATGGCGCTCTGGTTGAAGGATCCGCAGGCGGTTCGGCCTGGCACCCGCATGCCCGACATGGGATTGGACGAGGACGAGTCCAGGGCGATCGCCGAATACCTGTCCACGAGGAGATAAGATGCACAGCCTCCCGATGGCGCTCGCCATGACGCTATTCCTGGCCCCAGGGGCCTTGGCCGCCACCTCGCATTTCGACGTGCAGGGCATGGTCTGCGAAAGCTGTTCCGAGGACATCAAGGCCAGCCTCTCGAAACTGCCCGGGGTAAAGTCGATCTCCGTCGATCTCAAGCAGGCCCAGGTCACCGTCGTCTACGACGGCAAGAAAGCCAACCCCGACCTCATCGTCAAGGCCATCGACGGCTATGGCTTCGAAGCCAAGCTGATCCGCCAGCCGGCTGTGCCCAAGAGCCAACCCCCGCGGGCTAAGTAACTTATACGGAATCTCCGTAGTTTATCCGGTTGGCAAGCCGACCGATTCGTATGACCGTAAAGTAAGCTTGAAATTGTGACTTCGAAGAGGAGGTTCTATGCGGAAGCGGACCAAACGGTCGCTTGTCGTGTCGCTAGGTGTCTTGCTGGGGCTTGTTGGGCTTGCCCCGGCGATGGCGGCCGATCTCGAGGCGGGCAAGGAGGCTTACGAATCCTACTGCGCCGCGTGCCATGGAGAGAACGGTCGCCATCTGACCGCTCCTGACTTGGCCAACCCGGATTTCCTGTCCATCACCTCTCCGCAGCTCCTGAGGGCCATGATCGAGACGGGCCGCCCCGGCCGTCCCATGCCCGCATGGAAGGACATGCTCGAGGACGAGGAGATGCAGGATCTGGTAGCCTACATCAAGGGCTGGCAGAAGGGTCCGGACGTTCCGCTCTCCAAGGGCAAGATCACGGGCAACGTCAAGGCAGGCGCCGCGATCTTCGTCACGACCTGCGCCGGCTGCCATGGCACGCAGGGTGCCGGCGGCTCGGCCCCCGCGCTCAACAACCCCGGCTTCCTGCATGTCGCGAGCGATCCCTACATCAAGAAGACCCTCGAAGTCGGTCGTCCCGGCACCGCCATGCGCTCCTTCCTGGGCGCACCCGGGCTCGCCAACCTGAGCGATCAGGAGCTCAATCACGTCGTCGCCTACATCCGTTCGTGGGACAAGAGGAGGTAACCAGCCGATGAGTTCGGTTTTCGACAAAAAGGTCTCACGTCGTCGTTTCGTTCAAGGGTCCGCCCTGACGGTCGCCGCAGTCTCGCTCGCCATGGCTCCGCTGACCGCCAAGGCCAAGCGCAACGAACTCGTTTCCAAGCCCAAGGGTAAAACGGGTCGCCAGGAAAAGCTGGCCGCTTGCCCCTACTGCGGCGTCGGCTGCGGCACGATCCTGCACATCGAGGACGGAAAGATCGTGGGCGTCGCCCCCGATCCCAAGCACCCCACCAACAAGGGCCTTCAGTGCATCAAGGGCCTCACGGCCAACGAGCCCATCTACGTCGATCGGCTCACCGACGTGCTGGTCCGCAAGGACGTCTGGGCCGAGTGGAAGAAGCCCCGCCACGGGGATCTCGAGTTCATTTCCAAGACCAAGGGCCGCTTCGATGACGACGTCTGGGTGAAGGTCCCCTACCACGACGCCTCGGAGATGGTCTCCCACAAGCTCGCCCACCTCTACAAGAAGTACGGCGGCAACTGCATCGGCCTCTACGGCTCCGGCCAGCTGACCGTCGAAGGCCAGTACCTCGAAACCAAGTTCATGAAGGCCGTGCTGGAGTCCAACACCCAGGAGGCCAACGCCCGCTTCTGCATGACCTCCGCGGTCACCGGCTACATCGAGACCCTCGGCTCGGACACGCCGCCGCTCTGCTATGACGACATCGAGAAGGCGGACTTCATCATCCACTTCGCGCACAACGCCCGCGAATCGCATCCGATCGTCTACTGGCGCTGCGCGGACCACAAGAAGGCCGCCGACATCCCGACGCTGGTGGTCGATCCTCGCTACACCGGCACGGCGCAGGGCTACGAGCGGATCAACCCCGCCAACTCCGTCCACGCCGGCATCGAGCCCGGCGGCGACATCTCCTTTCTCAACTCCATCGCCTACGTGCTCTTGACCGAGCACGAGGACGTGATCGCCTACGACTTCCTCAAGAAGCACGTCACGGGCTGGGAGAGCTATATCAAGGGGATCAAGGCCCGCTACAGCCCCGAACAGACCCGCGAGGTCACGGGCTTCGAGCCGGACTTCGTCCGCAAGGTCGCCAAGATGTACGCCGATGCCACCCGCAAGGGCAACGCGCGCGGCGAGGGCGGCGTGCTCACCTTCTGGGGCATCGGCTACAACCAGGCGATCCACGGCCAGCACCGGGTGATCACGCTCATCAACATGCACCTGTTGACCGGCAACATCGGTCGCCCCGGCGCAGGCCCCTTCTCGATGACCGGCCAGCCCAACGCCATGGGAGAACGCTTCACGGGGGGCCTTACCAGCCGCTTGCCCTTCAACGTTCCGGCGACCGATACCAAGATGCAGAAACACCTGGCCAAGCTCTGGAGCGTTCCCGTCGACCGACTACAAAAGTCGGCCAGCTCGCTGAACCCCGGTTTCGCGGTGGGCATGATGGAACGAGCCCTTAAGGGCGAAGTCAAGGCCATGATGTTCATCTACGCCACCCACATCGACATGCCGGAGACCAAGACCCTGGTCCGTCCCGCCATGGAGAATGCCTTCATCGTGGTCCAGGAAATCTATCGCCACGCCCCCAACAACCTCTACGGCGACGTGGTCTTCCCCGCAGCCACCTGGGGCGAGGTCGAAGGAACCTACATCAACTCCGAGCGCCGGATCTACGTGACCGACGGCGGCGGAACCCCCCCGCACCCCAACTGTCTGCCCGACATGGACATCGTCATCGACAAGGCCAAGGAGATCTGTCACCTCCTGGGACTGCCCGGCGAAAAGATCTTCCCCTACAAGCGGCGTGCCGACGGCACTTACGATCCCGAGGAGATCTTCCGGGAGATCTGCATCGCGAGCAAGGGGAGCGACGCCGATCTCTACGGGATCATCGAGGTCGAGAAGCAGACCGGCAAATCCCCCTACCAGCAGCTCCGCGACCTGCGGGGCATCCTGTGGCCCGCACCCACCGCGGAAATCGCCCAGCAGGGCGGTTACTCCCGGCGCTACATGGGCCAGGAAGAGGGCTGGTCGGACAAGCCCTACGGCATGTTCCGCACGGACGACGGCAAGGCCCACATGAAGCTCTGCGAGCAAGATTACAGCAAGCGTGCCTCCGTGTTGCCGGTGCTCGCCAAGTGCGGGGTCGATCCGGATTTCTACATGATCGACAACATGGGCGTGCTGGAGTTCGCCCGTGACAACGGCCTGACCCCCGAGTACCCCGACAAGGAATTCCGGGAACTGCCCCTCGACAAGGTTCCGGCGGACAAGTATCCCCTCTGGCTGTCACTGGGCGTGGTCTACGAGCACTTCCACACCGCCAAGACGGTGCGCGCGCCGACGACGCGCAAGCTGGTGCCCGAGAACTACATCGAGATGCATCCCGAGGACGCCAAGGTCTTCGGCCTTCGGGACGGAGAGTGGGTCCGGGTGCGGACCCGCCGGGGCTCCTTCGAGGCCAAGGTGACGATCGGCCACAAGAGCAAGGTCAAGCCGGGACGGAACCTGGTCCCCCGAGGTCTGATCTTCGGACCCTGGAACCTCTCGGTGGCCGACAGCGCCGATCCCAAGAAGAACAAGTGGCTGGTCAACGAAGCGACCCACCGTGCGTTCGACCCGGTCTCGGGTCAGGCTGCCTTCAAGCACTGCGCAGCCCGCATCGAAAAGTTGCCTCGGGCCTAGGTCCAGAGAGGAGGGGGACATGCAGCGTCGAGACTTCCTGGTAGGAGCCGGAGCCACCGGTCTCCTCGCGTCGCTCGTCGCCCTCCTCGGCGGACCCTCGGCGGATGCCGCCGTGCGGCTCCGACCGCCCGGAGCCCTGGATGAAGCGGACTTCCTGTCCGCTTGCATCCGCTGCAATCGGTGCTCCCAGGTCTGTCCCAACGATTGCATCAAGTTCGCTCCGCTTTCCGAGGGCTTGCTACAGGCCGGGACTCCCTATATCGTGCCGCGTGAGCAGGCCTGCATGCTCTGCATGCAGTGCACGCAAGCCTGCCCCACCGGAGCCCTCCGGCCCATCGCCGACCTGCCCGCGGAAATCCAGTCGAAGGTGGCCATGGGCACGGCGGTCATCGATACCCAACTCTGCTACTCGTATACCGGCCGGACCTGCGGTCTCTGTTACGAGGCCTGCCCCTTGCAGGACGTCGCCATTACCCTGGACACCTGGGAGACGCCGACCATTCACCCCGAGCACTGCGTGGGCTGCGGGCTCTGTGAACGGATCTGCTACCATATTCCGCAGGCCGTCCGGATCATCCCGAGAACATGACATGAGACACATGAGACGCGTCACGCAGAGCTTGGTCCTCGCCCTGACCTTCTTGTTACCCTACCTGCACCTCTACGCGACGGCTCGGGGCCTTGGTGACCGCGACGCGTTGCTCGAAGTGCCGCTCTGGCGTTTCTTCAGCACGTTGCTCTTCCCCCTGGGGGATCCCGAAGCGCTTGCCCGTACCCTTCGGGGCATTCCGGGCTGGACGTTCTCCGCGGGGCCGCTGAGCCTCAGTGATCCCTTGCTGATCCTGGGGCCGCGTGCCTGGGGTATCGGGCATCTCATGTCGTTCCTCCTGCCGGTTGGCCTCACCCTCTTGGTCGGAAGGTTCTTCTGCGGCTGGGTTTGCCCCACCGGTTTCCTTTCGGAAGCCATCGCAGGCTTGCGGCGCTGGGTCGTCGCCCGCGGGATCCGCCTGCCGGAATGGCGAATCGGATCTCGCTGGCGCTACCTCCTGCTGGCACTGGGGGCCGCTTATTCCGTGCTCACCGGCATCTCGATCTTCCCCTGGATCTATCCGCCGGCCATCCTGGGCCGCGAGGTCTTTGCCGCGATCGCCTGGTCGCAGGCGGGCATCGGGTTGCTCTTCCTGATGCTGCTCGGAGCGACCGAGTTCTTCGTGGCGCCGCGGGTCTGGTGTCACTCCCTCTGTCCGGGAGGGGCGCTGTACTCCCTGATTTCCCGGTTCCGGTTTTTGCGCATTCGCCGCCAGGCGGACCAGTGCGTCTCATGTTCGCGCTGCGTCCAGGCTTGCCCTTTCGCTCAGAATCCCATGATCGATCAAATCGGCCCCGATTGCACCGCCTGCGGAGCTTGCATTCAGAGCTGCCCGACCCAGGCACTGGCGATCGCCCTGCCCCTTCACAAGGAGAACCCATGAGCCCGAACCTCAGGCCGAATGGCCACTCCGCGATGAAGATGCTCGTGCTGGCACTGGTCCTGGCGAGCGCGCCGGCCCAAGCCCACCATATGAAAGGCCTGCCGCACTTCGGTTACAAGGAAATGGGCTGGTATCCTCAAATTCCCAGCAAGGAGACGATGCGGCGGGTGAAGGACCACCTGATCATCGCGACCACGATGCCAGGCGATCCAAAGGCGGGCAAGCAGGTCAACATCCACCTCTATATCAAGGATCTCGTCTCCAAACAGCCCCTCAGCACCCCGGTCCACTTCAGCGTTTCCCGCAAGAAGCTCTTCTTCTTCACCGAGACCGTTCGCCCCTACACCGAGTTGAAGCCCGTCCTGGAGCTCTACCAGATAGCGACGACCTTCGAGCGAAGCGGGGATTATTCCCTCACCCTCTACCTCCCGAATCAGACCGAGACCGCGATTCCCATCAAGGTCGCCCCATGAGGGGAGTCCCGATCGCCCTCATGATTCTCGCGGTGGCGTCACCGGCGTGGGCGATTCCCAGCGGACAGGCAGTCAAGTGGCAGGAATACGGGCCCTCGGCCCTGCAACAAGCTAAACGCGAGGGGAAGCCGCTCTTCCTGCTGATCACGGCCACCTGGTGCCAATGGTGCCAAACCTACGAGCATGAAAGCCTGCACACCCCCGAGGTGGCCGCCGTCTTGAACACCCGCTACGTTCCCGTCTGGGTCGACTTCGACCGGCGACCGGACGTGGCAGCGCGATTCCCTGGCCGCGGCCTGCCCCGCACGGTCATCCTCAACCCGAACGGCGGCTTCGAGGCGTCGGTGGCAGGCTTCATTCCCAAGCCACAACTTCTCGACAACCTGAACAAGACCTTGTCCTTCATCGACCCCCGTGCAGAATCATCCGAGTCCCCCCGACCGGCCACCACGAAGACCCTCGCGCCCGAAAAGCTCGTCAAGGCGGCCCTTGATGAGTTGGAACGCCAGTACGATCCCATTTACCATGGCTTCGGACGCGAAGCGAAACAGCCTTATCCCGGTGTTCTGACCTTCATGCTCGAAGGGGGGGAAAGCGCTCGCCTCCGGGTAAGCGAGACGCTGAAGGCCCTCGCGGGCGAGGCCACGTGGCAGAATCACGTGGCGGGTGGCCTTTTCGATAGCCGGGAAGGCGGGTTCTTCCGCTACTCGACCCGCCGTAACTGGAGCCATCCTCACGTCGAGAAGCTTCTCGGCCTGAACGCCCAGCTTGTTTCCGTGGCCCTCGAGGTCTACCACCGGACCCATGACCCGAAGGCCCGGGCCTGGGCGGAAGCCACCCTGCGATACCTGGAAGGCCGTCTGGGAGCGGGGCATGGCGAGTTCTACGGGAGCCAGGCGGCCGACCCCGCCTACTATCGCCTACCCCCGGAGGAGCGCCGCAAGCGTCCCGCACCGTCGGTCGATCGCCGTCACTTCGCCGCTTCATCGGCTCAGATGGCCTTGGCCCTGTTCGAAGCGGAGCAGATCCTCAAGAAGCCCGTCTACGGCGATCACGCCAGGCAAGCCGTCGAGGCCTTGGCGAAGCGGGTTGATGCGCATGGAGCGATCGCCCACGACTGGGCGGACGGCCGGGAATCGGCACTGCGAGGCCTCCTTGACGACCAGGCTTGGGCGGCGCTCGCCATGCTGGAAGCCTGGAGCCGGACCGGAAAGCAAGCCTACTTGACGCATGCCGAGGCGCTGCTCGCCTTCACCAAGCGTGAGAATCGAGCGTCGGCAGGTTATCGCTTGAACAAGGACGGACCGGTGGAAGTGGAGAGCAACGCTGCGGCGGCTCTGGCCTTTGCCCGGGCCTATCAGCTCACCGGCAAGCAATCATTCGCCCAGGATGCGCGGCACGCCTTGATCGAGGGCATGGATCGCGACCTCGATGGCGGGTATGGTTGGCTAGCCGCTCGACTGCTGGGTAGACCCCGTGGACGCTAGGATGGGGCGAAAGGAATTTCTGAAGCTGGGCGGGGCCCACCTCCGGAATTCCTTGTTCGATCTCTTCTCCTTTCTCGAAGCGCCCGAGGAGCCGGCCGAGGAGCCGGATTCGGTTCCCCCGCCGGCAGCGACGGTTCGGAGGGGGCTGCGGCCTCCCGGGGCCATTCCGGAGGAGCGCTTTGTCGAGGCCTGCACCCATTGCCGTCTCTGCGTCGAGGCCTGTCCCCATGAGGCGCTCACGTTGGCGGGTCCTCAAGAGGCCTACCCGGAAGGGACTCCCTTTCTGCCCAACGTGGCCGCCAAGCCCTGCCACCTCTGCGAGGACCTCCCCTGCGTGACCGCTTGTCCCGAGGGGGCGCTGCGGATCGTTCCGCTCGAGGAGGTGCGCATGGGACTTGCGGAAATCGATCCGGAGATCTGCTTCGCTTTCCGGGGCCAGATCTGCGATTATTGCATCGACCGGTGCCCGTTCCCCGAGGAGGCGATCGCCGCCGATGAACGGGGGCGGCCGGTCATCAACCCCGATCGGTGCGTGGGGTGCGGCCTCTGTGCCTACATCTGCGTGACCACGCCCGGAGCCATCGCCGTTCGACCGCGAGCGGAGGAGAAGGAGGACCCATGTTCGGCCTAGGATTCCCCGAAATTGCCCTCATCGGGGGGATCGCCCTCGTGGTCCTCGGCCCGAAGAAGCTGCCGGCGCTGGCAGCCTCGCTCGGAACGGGTCTGCGAGAGTTTCGAAAAGGGGTACAGGGCATGCAAGAGAATCAGCGCCGAGACGCCGAGACGCGCCCGCCCGGTACCGGTTCGCCGGCGGACTCTTAACGTCTGGCCGGGGACGGCGGCCACCCAGGGCGCCAGTTCTAGGTCCCCCCTGTAGGTCCCCCCCTGTGAGAATCTCGGAAGGAGGATACCCATGAAGCCTGCATGGTTTGCCGCCTCGTTCTTTGGAGCGCTGTTCGTGGCTGGGGGCCTGCTCTTTGCCGTCTATGCACCCATCTTCTCCGGCCCCCCCGAGGAGAAGGCCGACGGCAAGGCGCTCTATGCGCGCAACTGCGCCGCTTGCCACGGGGCGACGGGCACCAGCCTCACGGCCCCCGACCTCTCCAACGACGATTTTCTGGTCATTACCCCGCATGGGACGCTGGAAGCCATGATCGCCCAAGGGCGTCCCGGACGCGGCATGCCGGCATGGTCAGAAGCCATGCGCCCCGTCGAGATTCGGGCCGTCGCCGCTTACGTCAAGGAGTGGCAACGCTCGCCATCTGTCGAACTGCCTCAAGGGCGGATCCGGGGCGACGTCGAGGAAGGTGAGCGACTGTACGCCTCGGCCTGCGCAGCATGCCACGGAGTGTCCGGCGGGGGAGGGTCTGCTCCCGCCCTCAACAATTCGGCCTTCTTGAAGGTCGCGAGCGATCACTTCATCCGGGCCACCGTGATCAACGGTCGGCCCGGAACGCCGATGCGCTCGTTTCTGGGACCTCAGGGCCTGGCCAACCTCAGCCATCGGGAGATCGATTCCGTGGTCACCTACGTTCGCGGCTGGGAGTCGTCCGAGGGGAGGTCCCGCAGGGCGGACAGGTAATCTTCCGGCCGGTTGAGGTTGCGAAAGGAGGCCCCCTCGGGGTCGACGCGCCGGATCTGGTCGAAGGGGATCATCCGGGTGGGGATCTGGCCGAGGAACTGCATGGCGCTGCGGTTTCCCGCCGCCAGGAAGGCGCGCAGCGCGGGCAGGACTCGGGGTGAGTAAACGGCCAGCAGGGGTTCAGGGCCGCGCGGGCTGCAAGGGACGATCGCCTCGGCATCGTCGGCTTGTTCGGATAGAAGACGCAGCAGGGTCGGGTTCAGGAACGGCATGTCGCAGGCGGTGAGCAAAACCCGGGACCCGAGAGCCTCGAGGCCGCTCGCGAGGCCTTCGAGAGGTCCGTTTCCGGGGTGGCGATCGCCGATGCAGCGGGCCTCCCGGACCGGAAAGTCCGGCTGCCGGGTCACCACCAGCACCCGGGGAAAGACCTCGGCCAGGGTTTCGTAGACCCGAGTGACCAAGAGGCGGTCTCCGAAGGGAAGTCGCACTTTGTCGCGACCCATCCGGCGGCTCTGCCCTCCGGCGAGTAGAATGGCGGATTCGACTGGCATGTTTCCTCCCATGGGACGTATTATAAACGTTTGAGCGCGCGCGAGAATCCCGGACCGCGCGATCTTGCCGGGTTAGGGATGAGTTTACAGGCCACGTGCCGAGTTTGGAGGTGTCATGCAGGTTGAAATTCGACTCTTTGCCATGCTACGGGAGGCTCAAAAGAGCGAGCGAATCACCGTCGAGGTCCCGGAAGGTTCAACCGTGGCGGAGTTACGCTTGGGCATCGCCGAGGCTTACCCCGCGCTGGCACCCTTTCTGGCGGCAACCCGGGTCGCGGCGGCGCTGAACTTCGTCCCGGACCATCACGTGCTCATCGGAAGCGACGAATTGGCCCTGATTCCCCCCGTGAGCGGAGGCTAGCATGATCCAGATCACCGTTCATCCCATCGACCTCGCGGCCGCCGAAGGCCAGTTGCACCATCCCCAGGCCGGCGGGATCACCACCTTCACGGGGACCGTCCGGAACCACAATCATGGCCGGGAAGTCGTCACCCTCACGTACGAGGCCTATCCGGAGATGGCCCAGAGCCAGCTGGAGGCTATCGGCCGCGAAATTGCCGAGCGCTGGCCGGTCCATCGGGTGGTCTTGATCCACCGCATCGGGGCGCTGGAAATCGGCGACACGGCGGTTTTCGTGGGAGTCTCCTCGTCCCACCGGGACGTCGCCTTCGAGGCATGCCGCTATGGAATCGAAGCCATCAAGAAGGACATCCCCATCTGGAAGAAGGAAGTCTTCGTGGGGGGCGAGGTCTGGGTGGAGGGCTGCGCTCACGCTTGAGCGTGGGCCGTTCGTCCTCGGATGAGCTCGAGGGCATGGGGCAAGACCGGAAGCAGCGCCTCCAGGCTTTCGGTGACGCCCTTCGGGCTGCCGGGAAGGTTGACGATGAGCGTTCTGCCGCGAACTCCGACCAGAGCCCGACTCAGCATGGCCATGGGGGTCTTGGACATCCCCGCCAGGCGCATGGCTTCCGCCATGCCGGGAACCTCGTAGGCGATCACGCTCCGGGTGGCCTCGGGGGTGACGTCCCGCGGGCCGAGTCCCGTCCCGCCGGTGGTCAGGATGAGGTTCAGGCCATCGGCGTCTGACCATTCGCTGAGGATGCGGCTGATCTCCGAGGCCTCGTCAGGGAGGACTTGATAGCGCACGACCTCGGCCCCCAGAGGCTGCATGAGGCGGGTGATGGTCTGCCCGCTTCCGTCTTCTTGCGTGCTGCGGGTGTCACTCAGAGTCAGAATTCCGATGCGCATGGTCCCTCCTGGCTCGGTAGCTTGCTCCACACCCTACCATGGGCACGCAGCCATTGAAAGCGCCCCACTTGTCGCTCACCCGGGAAAGGTGCAGGAGTCCGGGGGCCTCATGCGTGCTCAGGCCGGTACGGCGCCGCATCCCCCGAAACGCTTTTCCTGGCACCGTAGGCCGGGGGGACCTCGGCCACCTTGCGTGACATGCCGCTTGGTTCGTACGTCGGCCACTCGACGGCAGTAGCTGAAGCCCCGCGCTCTCGCAGGTCCTCCCACAACCGCCCGTGCCCGAGCAGGATCGCCCTCAGTCGATCGCGTACCTGCTCGGATTCCAGCGCCTGCTTGCTCAACGACGTGTGCACCGACAGCGCATCCATGATCGCGTTCATCAGCTCCCCGGAAAGGTCCGGCGAGTTCGAGAACTGCTCCTTGGTGTTGCTGAGCGCCTGCTGGCGGAGCAGGGGCGACTCCATCAGCTTGCCCTTGGCGGTATTGAAGTAGCTGAGCTGGTCGCCGTCGGTGAAATCCCCGTCGAAGACGGAGTTAAGCTTGGCAATGATGTCGGCCAGCAGGGCCTTTTCCTTCTCCTGGACGCTGCCGCCGCCCGCGTCGTTCATCGGGTCGATCGTGGGGCTCTCGCCCACGCCCAGGGGCAGCATGCGTTTGCCCCGGTCCATCACGTGGTGGTTCGTCAACACCACCTTCGAGAGGTCGATGGTGTCTCGATCCCGGCCGAACTCCAGCAACGGGATCAGGCGCTTGTAGAAGATGAAGCGCTTCTCGATGTCGGTGTTGCCGTAGTCGATTATCTGCGAGAGGAAGGAGTAGAGGCGCTGGAACGCGCCCATGTCGGCCTTCGCCAGGATCAGCACGTCGAGTTCGTCCTTGGCGTTCTTCGCGGCCTGCTCGTCGGCTCGGGCCTCGGCGGCCTGTTTCGCGTGCTTGGCCGCCGTGTAGCGCTTCAGCAAGCGGTTCACCACGGGTTCGAGCGCGCCGGCGAGGTCGCTTTGCCGGGCCCTGGGGTTCAGCTCGACCTTCACGACGCGCTCCACCTCGAAGTCATCGTAGAGGCCCGCGGAGTCCAGCTTGGCCCGCAGGGCGAAGACGCGATCCGGATCCGTCACGTCCGTGAGGGTCGCCGTCTTGTGATACCGCTTGAACTCCGTCAGGACCTCCTCGGGCTCGTTCACGAAGTCCAGGATGTAGGTGGTGTCCTTGCCCGGGTGCGCGCGGTTCAGGCGTGACAGCGTCTGCACCGCCTGGATGCCACCAAGACGCTTGTCCACGTACATGGCGCAGAGCAGCGGCTGGTCGAAGCCGGTCTGGAACTTGTTGGCGACCAGCAGGATCTGGTACGCCGCGCCCGCGAAGGCCTCGCGAATGTCCTGGCCCTTGAGCCCGGGGTTGAGGAGCTTGCTGGATTCGGTGAACGGGTCTTGGCCGGATTCGGGGTCGTTGACCTCACCGGAGAAGGCCACCAGCGACCCGATCGGGTACCCTCTGTCCTTGATGTAGGCCGTCAGGGCGATTTGCCAGCGCACGGCCTCCTTGCGGCTCCCGACGACCACCATGGCCTTGGCCTTGCCATCGAGCAAAGGAGCGACTTTCTCGCGGAAGTGCTCGACGATCAGCTGGACCTTCTGCGCGACGTTGTAGGGGTGGAGGCGCACCCACTGCATGAGGCCCTTGAGCGCCTCGCCGCGCTCGACCTCCTGCTGGTTCAGGTCCTTGCCGTTGCTGGCCAGCTGGAAGGCCACCTTGTAGGACGTGTAGTTCTTGAGCACGTCGAGGATGAACCCCTCCTCGATCGCCTGTTGCATGGTGTAGACGTGGAACGGCGCGGGCAGGTTGTGGGGTCCTGCCGGCAGGGCGGGATCCGGGCGCCGCCCGAAGATTTCCAGGGTCTTGGCCTTGGGCGTGGCGGTGAAGGCCACGTACGTGATCCCCGCTTCGCCCGCCCGCGTGGCCATCTGGGCCGCCAGCACGTCCTCGGTGGACACCTCGCCTCCGTCGTCCAGCTCCGCGAGCTCTTCCGCCGAGAGCACCTGCTTGAGCTTGGCCGCGGCCTCGCCGGTCTGGGACGAGTGGGCCTCGTCGGCGATGACGGCAAAGCGCTTGCCCTGGCTGGCCGCGAGGTCCTGCACGGCCTTCAGGGCGAAGGGAAAGGTCTGGATGGTGCAGACCACGATCTTCTTGCCGCCGGACAGCGCCGTCGCCAGCTCCCCGCTCTTGCTCGCCTTGTCGCCGGTGATGGTCGCGACCACGCCGGTGGTGCGCTCGAAGCCGAAGATGGCTTCCTGCAACTGGGTGTCCAGCACGGTGCGGTCGGACACCACGAGCACGCTGCTGAACAGCTTCTGGTGATGGGCGTCATGGAGGTCGGCCAGGAAGTGGGCGGTCCAGGCGATCGAGTTGGTCTTTCCGGAGCCTGCGGAGTGCTGGATCAGGTACTTGCCGCCGGGGCCCTCTTCCAGCACGGCGGCGAGCAGCTTGCGGGTGGCGTCGAGCTGGTGGAAGCGCGGGAAAATGAAGCGTTGCAGCTTTTGCTTCTGGTCCTTCTGGCCTACGACG
Source organism: Candidatus Sericytochromatia bacterium S15B-MN24 CBMW_12 (assembly GCA_002083825.1). Lineage (GTDB taxonomy): Bacteria > Cyanobacteriota > Sericytochromatia > S15B-MN24 > UBA4093 > UBA4093. The sequence continues at coordinate 27,992 of DAZV01000024.1, forward strand.
TAGCGGCCCAGGATCTCGAGCCAGCTATCCCGCTGCCAGACCTGCTCCCAGAGGTAAGCCGTGCGGTGCCCGCCGTCTTCGTCGGGCGGGTTGCCCGCAGCACCTTCGTTCCCCCGGTTGAAGGGCATGAAGACCGTCTGGGCTCCTTCCAGGCGGGTGGTCATGTGGGCTTCCATGTTGCTCACGGCGAAGTGGACGATCGCCCCGGAGGGGAAGCTCAACAGCGGCTCGGATTTGCCGTTCGGCCGGGGCAAGCGGTCGAAGCGGTACTGGTCCACGGCATCGCCCACCGACTGCGTGAAGTCCGACTTCAGTTCGCAGGTGGCCACCGGGAGGCCGTTGAGGAAGAGCACGACGTCGAGGCTGTTCTCGTTCTGCAAGGAGTAGCGTACCTGGCGCACCACGCGGAGGCAGTTGGCCAGGTACTTCTCGAGGATGTCGGGGTTCATCGCCAGGGCCGGCTTGAACTGGGCGAGTTGCAGGGGCTGCCTGAGGCCCACCATGTCGACGCCGAAGCGGAGGACGTCCAGCGTGCCGCGCTCGTCCAGCGACTTGCGCAGGCGGTCGAGCAGCACGGTCTCGGTGGCGGCGCCGTGGGTCTTGGTCAAGGCTTCCCAGGCCTTGGGCTGGCTGGCCTGGACCCAGGCCACGAGGTCCGGGGGGAAGAGGGCGCGGGCGCGATCGTAGAGGGCGGCGTCGCCTTCGGCGTAGTGCCAGCCGTTGGAGGCGAGGTGCCCGCAGATCTCAGTCTCGAAGTGGATCTCCTGGTGCAGGCTCATGCTTCATCCTCTGGACGATCGTCAGACGTATTTTGCAAATAGAATTCATGGAGCTTGGCCTGGAGCAGGGCCTTGTCCGGTAACTGCGTCTGGTATTCGGCGATCAGCGCCGGGGAGAGGCTACGGCTCAGGGCGTATTCCACCACCTCGTCATCCTTGCTGGCGCATAGCAGCACGCCGATGGCGGGTTGCTCGTGCGGCTTCTTCACGTCGCGGTCGAGTGCTTCGAGGTAAAAGCCCAGCTTGCCCAGGTATTCCGGTTCGAAACGACCGACCTTCAGTTCGATGGCGACGAGACAATTCAGCCCCCGGTGGAAAAACAGCAGATCGAGCGCGAAGTCTCTCCCGCCCACTTGCAGGGGGTACTCGCTGCCGACGAAGCAGAAATCCCGACCCAGCTCGATCAGGAAATCCTTGAGTCGAAGCAGCAAGCCTTGGTGCAGATCCGCTTCGGCGTGACCATGCGGCAGGTCGAGAAACTCGACCATGTAGCAGTCCTTGAAGATGCTCAGGGCATCGGGGTGAGTTTGTGACACCAGTGGTGACACTTTTGCCGGACTGAGTACGGTGCGCTCGAACAGGGCAGTTTTGAGCTGGCGCTCCAGTTCGCGGCTGCTCCATTTTTCACGGATGGCGAGGCGCAGGTAAAACTCCCGCTCCTCTGGCCTTTTGCTCTGATTGAGGATGATGAGGTTATGCGTCCAGGGCAATTGTCTCAGCAGTGCTGAGACTTTTTCGTCTCCCCGATAAGCCTCGTAAAATTGCTTCATCCGAAACAGGTTGGGGCGGGTAAAGCCGCGCAGCCCCGGCTGGATACGAGCCAGATGCTCGGCCAGTTGCGCCACCACCCCGTCACCCCATTCCGCCTGTTCGATCTTGCGGCTGATGGTCTGCCCCACCTGCCAGTACAGGTCGATCAGGGCCGTATTCACCGCCTTCACTGCCCGTTGCCGGGCGGCGGCGATCATCTGGGTGATCTCGCCGAAATCGTCTTGAGGCACAAACGGTGTCGTCATGCCATCACCCGAGTATCCATCTTGCCAATGACTACTTCGCGCTGTTCAGATGACACGTCGATCTTGCCGGTGACGGCGGCGGAGATGAGGGCCGTGCGCCGCTCGCGAAGGAGTTCAACGGCGCGCTCAGCTTCAAACATCAGATTATCCAATTTCAGTGTTTCGCTTCTAAGGTAGGAAACGATTTCCAACTGTTCAAGCGCTGGTGGAAATGCAATTCTCACGTCCTTCAATGATTCCCTGTTTATTTTCGGCATGGCAACTCGCTGAGACTCAAGAATGGCCAAACATGAGAAAACTTCCGATAGGATAAACCAATAGAGAAAGTCGTTGGATAATCCGGATTGCCCGTTAAGTGGATACATGTCAGCGCTGCAAAGACAATCGATCGGAGCTATGCACGCTTTTCGCAAAGCGGGCCGGATTTTGCTGTAAACGACTTCCCCTGCATTGCATAGATACTTTCCGCTCTCAGCGCCTTGATTCGTTGCGGTCTCTAGTGCAAGAATACGGCCAGTGCAGGACTCAACATGATTCGGCGCAATCAGGATCATGTTTGCATAGGGATCTATCTCCGGATTCACTTGTCCTTCAGAAATGCTCACGCAATGCTGGAACCTAAGGACATTCCAGTGCGCTGGGACCTCTCGCAGCCATTCGACGCCAGAATCCTTCATCTGCGCGTCGGGGTCGAGCCCCTTGGTGACGGCATGTGAGACAACCGCCTGGCGCTTTTCCTTAAGCAAAGCGATCAACCGTTGCTGCCCAGCTACCAGGGCGTCGATCTTGGCGGTCTCATGGTCGAGAAAGGTGGCGATCGCCACTTGTTCAAAAAAAGGAGGAAGAATGCACGCCATATTCCCAATTACATTCATTCCAATGTTCTGTTGAGTGCCGAAACTCCAGTTCAAAGAAACTGCTTCTTGAAAGTTTCGCGAACGCAAGAAGTAGAACACAAAAAATGGATGGACGCTCTCCGCGCATCGAATTGCGGCAAGAGGAGACCAAATGTTGAAATCAGTTCGATCTCTTACTAGTGCAACCACTCCTGTTGTCGCACCCGATTTCACCATGTATATGTCGTGGAGTTGCGGCTGGTACTTTTTCGCACATTGAGCATTGTAGGCAGGCGAAATGTATCCGCGAATCTTGTCAAAGTTGATTTCTCCGCTCGCCACGGCTTCTGCCGAAATGAAGGGGACCCCTTCATTTAAGAACTCAGGGGTCTCATGGGGCCCGTCGGTAATTGGGGCGGAAACGACGTGCTTAAGCCGTGTAACCTGCCAAGTCCTAGGAACCTCTCCAAGCCAATTGTTACCTGAGTCTTTGTAAGACTCGTACCTATGTTGGCTCAAACCGACAGCCCTCCAATCATCGCTAGAATGCGGTCGGTCACGGCCTTGAGGTCCGCGTCGATCGCCGCCAGCGGGCGCGGCGGTTCGAACACGTAGAACAGCCGGTTGAAGGGAATCTCGTAGCCCACCTTGGTCTTCTCGTGGTCGATCCAGGCGTCGGCCGCGTGGGGCAGCACCTCGCGTGCGAAGTACGTCTCGACGTCCTCGCTCAACAGCACGTTCTCCGTGTCCCGCAGTGCGCTGTCCGGCTGGGGCTTGCCCTTCAGCTTCCCCTTCTGACCCAGCACGATCTCCCCTGTCTCGTCGCGCAATGGGCGCTCCACCGTGAGGGTGCGGTAGCCGAACTCCTCGTTCTTCAAAACGCGCGACAGGGGCGCGCGTTTCACCTTACCGCCCATCGGGGCCACGGGCTCGGGCTCCCCTGCCGCCACGACCTGCCGTTCGATTTCCTTGCCCTCGGCATCCAGCACCGTGAACAGCTCGGCTTCCATGCAACCCCCGAACAACCGGGTGACCTCGTCGATGTGCGCCTCCGACATCTCCTTGCGCTTGCTGCCCAGGCTCTTGCGCATCTTCTGCCAGAAGCTCGAAGCGTCGATCAACTGGACCACGCCAGTTCGATCGGTGGGCTTGCGGTTGGAGAGAATCCACACGTAGGTGGAGATCCCGGTGTTGTAGAACATGTCGGTCGGCAACCCGATGATCGCTTCCACCAGGTCGTTTTCCAGGACGTAGCGCCGGATCTCGCTCTCGCCCGACCCCGCCCCGCCCGTGAACAAGGGCGAGCCGTTGAGAACGATCCCGAAGCGACTGCCGCCTTCGTTGGCCGGGCGCATCTTCGATAGCAGGTGCATCAGGAAAAGCAGCGAGCCGTCGGAGACCCGCGGCAAACCGGGGCCGAAGCGCCCGTTATAGCCCTGCTGCTCGTGCTCGGCGCGAATCACCCTTTCGACGTTTTTCCATTCGACACCGAACGGTGGGTTGGAGAGCATGTAGTCGAACTTGCGCGTCGGGTGGCCGTCGCTGGACAGGGTATTGCCCGCGATGATATTGCCCACGTCCTGGCCCTTGATCAGCATGTCGGCCTTGCAGATCGCATACGACTCGTCGTTCAGCTCCTGCCCGAACATCGTCAGCCGCGCCTCGGGGTTCAGCTCGGCCAGGTGCTCGCCGGCCACGGAAAGCATCCCGCCCGTGCCTGCCGTGGGGTCATAGATCGTACGCACCACGCCCGGCTTGGCGAGCACCTCGTCATCCTCGACGAAGAGCAGGTTCACCATCAGGCGGATCACCTCGCGGGGCGTGAAGTGCTCCCCGGCAGTCTCGTTGGAGATCTCCGCGAACTTGCGGATCAGCTCCTCGAACACCATCCCCATCTCGGCGTTGCTCACCACCCGAGGATGCAGGTCGATCAGGGCGAACTTCTCGGTCACCAGGTAAAGGAGGTCGCTCTTGGCAAGACGATCCACCACGGTCTCGAAGTTGAAGCGTTCGAAGATGTCGCGCACGCTCGGCGAAAAGCCCTGGATGTACTTGCCCAGGTTCTCCCGGAGGTTGTCCTGGTCCCCGACTAGCTTGGGCAGGTCCATGGGGGACGTGTTGCAGAACCCCTGGCCGACCACGCGCAACAGGAAGGGCTCCGGGTTGATGCCCTCCGCCTCCCGGGTCGCAAGCTCAGCCAGCACCGCGCCCTTGGTTTCTTCCAGGACACAGTCGAGGCGCCGCAACACGGTGAAGGGCAAGATCACCTTGCCGTACTCGGATTGCTTGAAGTTACCTCGGAGCAGATCGGCCACGGACCAGATGAAGGAAGAGAGAGCCTGAGGGTTCAAGGTTGGTACTCCTGGGGCTGAGGGGGGGCCAAAAGTGGCGTCATGCGTCAGGTGAACCGCAGGGCCATGATGCCGCATAACGAGGTGAAGGTGCGGCATGAGGACCGGGATGGTGACGACGTGCTCGCAGCAGCCTCATTCTATCATCTAGGCGGCTCGTCTTGTGCGTTTGCGGGTGCGCATGCCAGGTGCGAGCAAGCGGCGGAAGGATCTACGGCGGGATAGTTGCTCTCCTTCTACGACGGCATCATCCCGCAGCGACATACAAGGGATCGGCGCTCTCTCGGCGCGTCGAATTGCGCCCAACCGACGTGCATCCTATCCCTTGATCACCGAGATGAATTTATGTTAAGACTACATGAGTTCCCCAGGCCCTTGCTTGGCAGGATCGGTCGGCGACCGGATCGGAGGGGCGGCCATGGATCGAGGTCCGGATCAGGGCCCCCCCCGCGCGGGGCAGGATTCTGCGGAACAACAGCCTTATCGCCCCTCGGAAGGCACCCTGGAAGCGAGGCGCCGGATTCCGGCCGTGACCCTGGCGCTGTTCTCCGCGTTGCTCGTCGTGCTGCTCGCGTACCTGGGGTCGCGGGGTTTCCGGGACTTCGACGTGGCGCTCATCGGGTACTTCGTGGGCCTGGTCTTCGCGACCGCGGCGATCGTCTACCGCTACAGCCTGTGGATCACGCGCCCGCCGACCTGGCGGTACTTCCGCGCCGGCTGGGCGAACTTCTTCTCCTTGCGGAACTTTCGGCGCTATACCTTTCTGCTGCCCGCGGCCATCTGGCATGACCTGATCGCCCAGACCTTCATCCGCCGCCGGAGCCTCCGGCGCTGGATCATGCACCAGGCGATCTTCTGGGGGGTGATTCTCTCGCTGATGGTCACGATTCCGCTGACCATGGGCTGGATCCGCTTCACTCTGAGCCCGCCGGAAACGTACGTGGCCTGGTTCTTCGGCATGCCGGTCTTTCGGTTTCCCATCGAGGCCGGCACGGGATTCGCCATCTTCCATGCCCTGGATTGGTCGGCACTCTTGCTGCTCCTGGGAATCGTCATCGCGTTCTGGGGCCGCGTGAGGGACGTGGGCAGCCTGACGACCCAGCGATTCAGCTTCGACCTGATGCCGCTGGTTCTGCTGGCGGCGATCGCCGTGAGCGGCCTGCTGCTGACGGCCTCGTCCTGGTGGTGGGATGGTCGCTACTACTGGTTCATCTCGCTGGCCCACCAGGTGATCGTGGTGGGCTGGCTGCTTTCCTTGCCCTTCGGGAAGTTCTTTCACATCGTGCAGCGGCCCGCGAGCATCGGGGTCAAGCTCTACCAGACCGTCAACCAGGATCTCGAGCATGAGACCGGCGTCTGCCGAGGCTGCGGGGAAAGCCTGCCCTCTCAGCAGTTCGTGGACGATCTCAAGCGGACGCTGACGGATCTGCAGCAAAACTACGAGCTCGGCTCGGGGCTCGGCTGGCTCCAGGAGTACTGCCCGACCTGCAAGCGAAAGCTTCGCGGCAAGGCTTACTACCGGCTTCTCGGAAAGAGGTTCCTCTGATGACCGTCAACAAGGATTTCTTCCAGCCCGATCGCGACTTCAACTACGACTTTCAGTCAGCCGGCAAGCCGGAGGTCGGGTGGCAGGCGGCATCTCAACTGCCTGAGGCCCTGGTGCCGACGCATTGCGCCTTCTGCGGCGTGCAGTGCGGGATGTACCTGCGGGTGAGCGACGGCCGCGTGACGGGAGTGGAGCCCCGGGACTATCCGCATAACCAGGGGAAACTCTGCCCCAAGGGAGTGGTGGCCTACCAGCAGGTCCATCACCCGGAGCGCTTGACCACGCCGCTCATCCGTCGGGGAGGCAAGGGGGGGCGTCTGGAGCCGGCGACCTGGGACGAGGCCTACGAGGCGATCGTCCGGGCCTGGCATGACATCCAGGCCAAGCATGGCAAGGATGCGGTAGCCATCTACTCGGGCTCGTCGATGACCAACGAGAAGTGCTACCTGATGGGCAAGTTCGCCCGGGTGGCACTGCAAACCCGGCATATCGACTACAACGGCAGGCTTTGCATGTCCTCGGCGGCTTACGGCTACGCCAAGGCCTTCGGCCTGGATCGCTGCCCCCTGCCGATGACGGATATCCCCCATGCCAAGTGCATTCTGGTGGTCGGGTCCAACGTGGCGGAATGCTTCCCGATCCTCATGCACTGGATCTGGCAGGCGCGTGACAACGGGGCCAAGCTGATCGTCCTCGATCCGCGCGAGACGCCGATCGCGCGCACGGCGGATCTCTGGCTTCCGGTGAAACCCGGCACCGACATCGCCGTGCTCAACGCGATCATGCGCCAGCTCATTCTCGATGATCGGGTCGACGAAGCCTTCATTCGCGACCGCACGAACGGCTGGGAAGCGACCAAGGCCATGGTCGAGCCGTTCACTCCCGAGGAGGCCGAGCGGCTCAGCGGGGTTCCCGCCGAGCGGATCCTGGCGGCTGCGCGGCTATACGGCCAGGCCGATCCGTCGCTCATCATGCACGCGCGAGGCATCGAGCACAGCACCCACGGCGTGAACAACGTGCTGGCGTGCATCAACCTGGCCCTGGCCCGCGGCCAGGTCGGAAAGCTGGGCGGCGGCAGCATGACGATCACCGGGCAGGGCAACGGACAGGGGGGGCGCGAAGTCGGCCAGAAGGCCAATCAGCTTCCCGGCTACCGCCACATCACGCTTCCGGAAGATCGCGCGTACGTGGCCAAGGTCTGGGGAATCCCGGTGGACGAGCTTCCGTGGGAAGGGGCGGCGGCGACCGAGATGGTTCGCCTCATGGCCGAGGGCGAGATCAAGAGCTGCCTGGTGGCCTGCTCCAACCTCATGGTCTCGCTGCCGGACAACGCGGTGGTCCAGCGGGCGCTGGCGAACCTCGATCCGCTGGTGGTGGTCGACTTCTTCATGTCCGAGACCGCCGAGCTCGCCGACATCGTTCTGCCCGGATCCGTCTGGTGCGAGGACGAGGGGACCACGACCAACCTCGAGGGCCGGGTGGTCAAGATCAACCGTGCGGCGGATCCGCCGGGAGCGGCGAAGCGGGACTGGGAGATCCTCTGCGATCTGGCGAAGCGGCTGGGACGGCCTCACGGCTTCGGCTTCCGCTCGGTTAGCGAGATCTGGGACGAGTTGCGGCTGGCCTCCAAGGGTGGCGTCTCCGATTACTACGGCATCACCTGGGAGAAAATCGATCGCCAGGGCGGGGTCTTCTGGCCGTGTCCCACCGAGGATCATCCCGGCACCCCTCGACTGTTCACGGAGCGCTTCGCGCATCCGGACGGACGGGCGAAATTCTTTGCCATCCCGTTCGCGCCGGCGGCCGAGGAGCCGGGCGGGGACTATCCCTTCCGGCTCACCTCGGGGCGGGTCGTCTACCATTACCTGAGCGGGACTCAGACCCGGCGTCTGGGCTTCCTCAACAGCCAGGCTCCCGAGCCCTGGGTCGAAATACACCCCCAGGCGGCCGGCCCGCTGGGCATCCAGTCCGAGGACATGGTGCGCGTCCGAACGCCGCGCGGCAGCATGGAGCTCAAAGCGCTGGTCACCCCGACGATCCGCCCCGACACGTTGTTCATCCCCTTTCACTACGGCCATGCCCAGGCGGTCAATCAGCTCACCAATCCTGCCGTGGAGCCGAGCGTCAAGATCCCGGAGTACAAGGCCTGCGCGGCGACGGTCGAGCGAGTGGACTCGGCCCCTCGGGCGCTGAATCTGGGACCGCAGGCGAACCTGACGGCCCAGAGCTCCCCGGAAATGTTTCCCTACGCCTCCGGCGAAGAGCAGGCGGAAGAAGGGAAGATGTATTAGGAGGAGCGGATGACCCTCAAGACGATGTTCATGGATCCGTCACGCTGCATCGGCTGCCGCGCATGCGAGGCGGCCTGCCGGGAATGCGACTCCCACAAGGGCGAGAGCATGGTCATGGTGGACTTCATCGAGCGGACCGCCAGCGTGGCGACCCAGCCGACGGTCTGTATGCACTGCGAGGATCCCGTGGCTCCGTGCGCGCAGGTCTGCCCGGTCATGGCCATCCTGATCACCCCGGAGGGCGTGGTCCAGCAAGCGGAGCCCTCCCGCTGCATCGCCTGCCGGAACTGCGTCTACGCCTGCCCCTTCGGGGTGCCCAAGATGGACCTCGAGGCGAAGCTGATGAAGAAGTGCAACCTCTGCTACGACCGGACCTCTCAAGGTCTCCAGCCCTGGTGCGCGCAGGCCTGCCCGACCCAGGCCATCTGGTACGGCACCTACGAGGAGTTCGTCACCAGGCGCAACGGCCGCGCGGTCAACCAGACGGTCTTCGGGGACCAGACGATCCAGACGCGGGTCTACCACGTCTTGCCCGAGGAGGCGGATAAGCTCGATGTCGTGTCGCTGCTCGCCGAGTCTGCCAGCGAACTCGGTCGACCGGCGGCGGAGAAGGAGCCGTGGGTGCTATGAGCGAAAATACCCCGGGAATGTCCCCGCAACCGGGTCCCGTCGGCCCCGATCGCCCCCCGTTCGAACGGTGGCGCACGTCGTTCCCGTTCCACTGGGACGCGGACGAGCTGGTTTCGCGCCGGGAGCTGCTCTACTTCACCGTCTACGCCTCGGCCACCATGTTCAGCGCGACCTTCCTGCTGGCGGTGCTCGGTTGGCTCCGAAAGCCGGCGCATGGGGAGGTTCTGGCGATCGCCCGCATCGGCGACGTTCCCGAAGGGGGAGCGCATTACTTCGACTACCCGGGGCCGGATCAGCAAGCCGTCCTGCTTCACTTGCCCGGCGGACGCTTCGTGGCGTACAGCCTGCGCTGCACCCACCTTTCCTGCGCCGTCTACTTCAAGGACGAAAGCCAGGAGCTGATTTGCCCATGCCATCACGGCGTCTTCCAGGTCGAGACGGGGGATCCCGTGGCGGGCCCTCCGCGCCGGAGACTGGAACAAATTGCCCTGCGTCAGGAGGGCGACGTGCTCTACGCCGTCGCGATCGCGCCGTGAGCCGCCCGGAAGGGCCTCCCCCGCCGTGGGCCCGCGGCAAGCGAGAGCAGGCACCCCCCTTGCCCGGCCAGCAGGCGCTGGTAACGGCGGGGATGGTCATGGGCTTCGTGCTGCTCGGAGCGCAGCTTTGGCTGCTCACCGTGGCGCTGGACCTCTACCTCGCGGGCCGCGCGCAGAACATCTGGATCCTGGCGCTGGTATCGGGGGCGATCGCCGCCGGCGGCCTCTGGATCGTTTTCCTCTTGAACCTGAGGCCCCGGGTGCAGCGCCTGACCACCGACGAATCGGGCCGCCATGTCCGCCGCTTCGAGGATCATCCCTGAAGCCGCCAGTCGCTCGGGCGTACCCGTTCGGCGCATGCTCGTTCGGGTCCCCCTCGGTCTAGGCTTCCCCTTTGCTTGTTCCGGTGGGCGTGACCTGGGAAGCCGTCACCATGAGGTAGAGCGCAAGCAGCCCACAGCCAAGGAGGAAGAGGGCCAGCGCCAAGAAGCCGAAGGCATAGCTGCCGGTGACGTCGACCAGGATGCCGAGCACCAAGGGCGGAAAGAAACCGCCCAGCCCACCGAACGCTCCGACCAGGCCCGTCACGGTTCCCGTTTCCTGGGGGAAGTACTCGGGCACGAGCTTGAACACCGCCCCGTTGCCGAGTCCCAAAAGCAGCGCCAGCGACAAGGCTCCCCAGGTGAAGGTCCCGAAGCTATGGGGGATGAGCAACAGGGCGGAGATGACTGCCAGCATGAAGGCGATCGTCAAGATGCGCGCCCCGCCGTAGCGATCCGAGAGCCAACCGCCGAGGGGCCTGGCGAGGGTGGCCGCCAGCACGAAGCCGGCCGTGCGAAACCCGGCGTCCGAGAGCGCGAGACCGTAGCGACTGGTGAGCAGGGTCGGCAGGTAAACCGCCATCGCGACGAAGCCGCCGAAGGTCACGAAGTAGAACAGACTGAAGAGCCAGGCCTTGGGTGAGCGCCCCAGCACCTCGATCATCTCGGCGAGGGATCGGGGCGCTCCGGGCCGCGCATCTCGGGCAGTCGCCAAGAAGACCAGCCCCCAAACCAAGCTGATGCCCCCGAAGATCCAGAACACCGGCTGCCAAGCGCCCAGCCAGGCCGCAAGCACGGGGGCGAAGAAGACGGCGAAGCTCTGCCCGATGTTCCCCGCTCCGAAGATGCCCAGCGCAGTGCCCTGCCTTTCGGGCGCGAACCACTTGCTGGTGAAGGCCACTCCCACGGAGAAACTGGATCCCGCAAGACCGAGCACGAAGCCCCAAGCCAGGATCACCGGGTAACTCTGACTCAGCGCGATCCCCGCAGCCGGGACCACCGACGCCATCAGAATGGCGGCCATCACTCGGCGCCCGCCGAAGCGATCCGCCAGAACGCCCATGACCAGCCGGCCCATGGAACCGAGCAGCACCGGGATGGAGACCATCAGCGCCACCTGGGTCTGGCTGAGGCCTAGTTCGTCCTTGAGGACCGGCGCGAGCGCACCGAGCAAACCCCAGACAGCGAAGCTGATCCCAAAGGACGTCGTGGCGAGAAAGAGCTGCTTCTTGGGCTCATGCACGGACCGCTCCTTTCCGGCTCGGTGGTACCTGGGGATGGCCCCATGAAAGCAAAAACGAAACGATAGCGATGGCAACGCCTTGTTGCAATCACTATCGTTCGGAATGTCCGAGAGGTCAAGGATCAAGCCGGCCTGGATCGGTGTGCTCAGGCGAGCGCCGTCTCCGACCTGGTGCTCGGCAGGGCGATGCGGTGATCCTGGCTGAACTGATAGTCCCAGAAGACGTGCTCCGCGTCCGGAAGGTGGTAGCGACCGTCATCCTCCAGGCGGGTGGTCTCCTTGAGGCGGTACACGTAGTGGCCGCAGGTGTAGACCCGAAAGGCGTTCATGTGGGTACAGAGACAGACCTTGTCGATGACCGGCAGTTTGCGGCCCGTCTCGGGATCGTCGGAGGTCGCGTAATAGGAGTCTAGGTACTTGCAGTGCCCCTCGGCATCCAGGATGAAGCCCAGGGTCTCGCAATTCGGGCGGATATTCGATCCGATTGCCGGTGAGGACTTCAGCATTCGCATGGGGTAACCGGTGGGGGACTGGGTGTTGACCTCGACGTCCGCGAGCCCGGCGCCGAGGTAAATCTGCTTCACGTTGTCCGGCAAGCCGCACTCCTTGGTGACGGTGAAGCGGGTGGCCACCTGGACGGCCGCGGCACCGCGTTCGAGGAAATTGACGGCATCGGTGCCGGTGAAGATGCCGCCGGCGGGAATGACGGGGATGGAAAGCCCCTCCTTGGCGAGCAAGTCCATGACTTCCCGGACGATGGTCATCAGGTCTGCCTGCTGCCAGTCGTCGGTGCCGAAGCCTAGGTGGCCGCCCGCCAGGGGACCTTCCACCACGACGTAGTCCGGCATGCGTTCGACGCGCCTGGCGCGGCGCAGGAAGAGCGCGAGGGCGCGAGCCGAAGAGACGATGATGCCCAGTTGCGCGTCCCTGAAGCGAGGATTTTCCGCGATCAGCTCGAGCGAACCGAGGTGAAGGCCCGCGCTGAGGGTGATGCCATCGATCCCTCCGTCGAGGGCGGCATCGAGGCGAACCTTCAAGGTCTCGCGAGGGGCGCTCATCGTCAATTTCTCCATGACGTTGACGAAGACCGCACCGGGACCGCGCTTGCTCTCCATGGTCTTGGAGACGTGAAGCATGGTGGCCTCGCGAAGCTCGCCCAGGTCGAAGGGGACGTCGCGCTGGTTGGTATCATTGAGCGGCCCCCGGTTGCGCAGGGTCCGGGATTTGAGATAGCCCGTTCGGTAGAGCCGATCGGTCACCGACATGGACAGGGCGTCCGAAATATGGCCGATGCCGCCCAGGCGCGCGGCCTCGAGCGCCAGGCGGGAGGTCGAGATGTCGACCCCCATCCCCCCGACCATGAGCGGAATATATTGCTTGCCACCGAGGTCGAGGCGAAAATCGTCAACGCAAGTCATGGGCATCTCCGTATCAAACAGGTACGCATCCCATCCTACCGGGCATGCGTCATGAGGAACGCCGAGTCCCGTCATGAAACCGTCATGGTTCCATCCTGTTTCGATCGGTCTTTCTCCTCGGGCTTCGATCGGCCTGTGCGAATCGTGAGGACCTGCCGGAGCGGCCTGGCGAGGCGTGAATAATCAGCAAATCCATATCCAGAACCGCCTGGTTGGCGGTATCATGACGAAACGGCCGGCGCGATCGGACACGGCTGGCAAATTGGCAAGCGGAAGGGCAGAGCGCGATGGATTTACTTCAGAAACTCTTTTTCCACGTGGCCTCCGTGATAGGGGCCTTGCTGGCATTCCACTTGCTGGTCGGATTCGAAATCGGCATGAAGACCACCATCTTCCTGATCGCCCTGCTCGCCATCGACTTACTCGGTGACTGGTACACGGTCCACTCGACGCGCAAACAACTCTACGAGCTCACCGCCCGCCTCCAGGACATCGCCGAGGGGGATGGCGACTTGACGGCCCGCCTGAACGTTCAGAGCAACGACGAGGCCGGTGTCGTCGCCCGCTGGTTCGACCACTTCGTCGTGAAGCTCGAGGCCATGGTCCAGACCCTGGTCCGGAGCGCCAGCGGAGTTACCCAAGCCAGCAAGGATCTGACCCGCATCATGGAGGGGTCGCTTCACTCGATGAAGGAAGTGGCCCAGGAGGTCGCCCAGGTTCGGAACGCAGTCGTGGCGAATGCCGATCACGTCCATAGCACCACGGCGGGAATCCAGCAGATCAGCGGGACCGCCCAGATAATTGCCGGCGTGGGCCAGGCGGCGGCGATGCTGAGCATGGACGCGCGGACCTCGGCCGAACAGGGACAAACCGCCGCGACCGATCTCATTCAATCGAGCCAGGATCTGGTCCTGGCCACCAACGAAGTCGCGGGCACGGTCGCGGAGCTCCAGCAGCTCTCCGGCAAGATCGAGGAAATCGTGCAGCTCATCTCGCGGTTCGCCGCCCAGACCAATCTATTGTCCCTGAATGCCGCCATTGAAGCCGCCCGGGCGGGAGAACAGGGGCGCGGCTTCGCGGTGGTCGCCGAGGAAGTTCGGAAGCTAGCCGATGGCAGCGCCAATGCCGCCGACGAAATCGGCAGCATCGTGGGCCTGATCCTTCACAAGACCAACGATGTCGTGAGAGCGATGGCCCACGCCCAGAGAAAAGTCGATGAAGGGTCGGCCAAGTCCGAATTGATTCGTCAAGGAATCCAGGGAATCGCCATGAGGATCGAACAAGTCGGCGACAAGATCGAGGACATCGCAGCAGCGACGGAACAACAATCCGCCTCCATCCAGGAAATCGCCCGAACGATGGAGCGGATCAGCGAGAACTCGTTCAGCTCGGCGGAGAACGCCGGAAACATCGATGTTCAGGTACAGCGGCAACTCTCCAACCTGGATACGCTTCACAAAACCTCCCAGCACCTCGAACAGCTCGCGGATGATCTCGGCGGCGTCGCCGTTCAGTTCAAGGTTTCAGCCCCCCCCCCCGAGCCCCCCCATGAGCCCTCCTCTGAGTCAAAGGTACCCAGCGACGTCGCCCGATGGGAAGCCTCTGCGGCTCGCGGCGCGACCCTTCTGGTCTCCGGTGGAACCGTCCCCCCCAAACCCTGAGCCGCTTGGTCCCGAGGCTCGCGGAAACAGGATCCAGAGACTCATTCAGCAAAAAAGAGGCCGGTAGGGTTTCCCCTACCGGCCTCTTTTTTGCGGGTCGGTCTACTTCACGGAAACAGTAACCGAAACGGCATCAGCCTTCTCGGTGGACGTGAGGGTGAAGTCGCAGGTCTTCTTGGAGCCTATCACCAGAGGAAGGGTCTTGGTTTCGACGACTTCCAGGCGACGGACGAAAATGCCCTTGTACTCCTTGAACTCGGCCTTGATCTCACCGGTCAGGGATGAGGAGGCACTGTTGTAGACGGTGCCCTTGGCCTGGTAGAAGCCATTGTCCAGCTTCTTGTCGGTCACGTTGTAGAGCCCGAGGCTGCCCGCGAGGGGGTCCGGTGAGGCGGACGCGGTGGGGGACGGCGATGGAAAGGGCGAGGGCTCGCTGATGGGGCTGACGATGATGTCGCCGTCGACGATCTCGAAGTCGATGTAGAGGTGGCCGTTCGGGTTGGTGATCTCGGTCGCGACGAGTTTCAAGGAGAGTTGAACGACGGCGGTCTTTCCGGCGGCGACCGAGACCGTGGCGGTCTTGGAGCCGATGGTCTTGCCGGCGGCGTCCTTGGCTAGGCTCTTCACCGAGTAGTCGCCAGGAGGCAGATCCTTGAACTTCACGCGCCGATCCGCCGGCAGGGAGTTCTTGTCGAAGGTCAGAACGCGGGGGCCGCTGAGCACGCTGGAGGAGACCTCGAACTCGAGCAAGGCGACGTCAGCCGAGGTGGCCTGGGTCTGGAAGGCTGCGGATGCGAGGTTTAGCTCCAGCCCACCCGTCAATGCCACGGGGCTGATGATGGCGTCTTGACGGTTATCGGCGAGGGCGTTGCCTGGGAGGTTCTGGACACCGCAGCCGGCGGCCGCGATCAGGGTCAACGGAAGAAGAAGGCTGAGGGCTGGGGTTATCCGCATGGAAGTCTCCTATTGATTAACAATCACTTAGTGTTGGAATAATCTCATACTAATGTCGTTAACCGCCGGGGAAACCTTGCGTCGAAATTATTGAATTCCGGAGAAAGCGCCTGCGGCTGAAGCCGAAGGCCAAAAGAAAGAGAGGCGCCTCGACCCATCACCGCGGGCACAAGGCCCAGGCAGGAGGGGAGACGCCTCTTCAAGTAATCTGGCGGCGGGCTATTTTCTCACCGAGTCTCCCCGGCAATATCGTCGCTGCTGACGCGTTTCACGACCGTGTTCGAGATGGGAACGGGTGGGTCCACGTCGCCTAGCCACCAGAAAGGGGTAGCGTGCGATTAATTATTAATCACGTCACACACTGACGACTGCACAGGAAAGCTAATCCGTTGCCTTCGGCCGAAGCCGCAGGCGCTAAGTATCACACTCTGAGAAAATATAGGTCAAGCCCTCGACCGATTAGTACCGCTTGGCTACG
>DAZV01000037.1 GCA_002083825.1 Candidatus Sericytochromatia bacterium S15B-MN24 CBMW_12
CCACCCCCATCCCCAACGGACTCGACTCCTTCGGCCTCCCGCTGGCCCCCACCACCAACCACCCCCTCGGGACCGACGACCTCGGCCGGGACGCCTTCGCCCGCTGGCTCTTCGGCGCCCGCGTCTCCCTGACCGTCGGCTTCAGCGCCACCGCGCTCGCCGGAATCATCGGAGTCACCCTCGGCATCCTCGCCGGCTTCCGCGGAGGCTGGGTCGACATGCTCCTCATGCGCTTCACCGAGGTCGTCATGGCCTTCCCCACCCTGCTCCTGGCCATGGGTCTCGCCGCCGTACTCCCCACCCACCCCGCCATGGTCGTCCTCACCCTGGGCATCGTCGGCTGGACCGCCATCGCCCGCCTCGTCCGCACCATGACCCTCTCCCTGCGCGAAAACGAGTTCATCGACGCCGCCCGCGCCATGGGAGGATCCCCCCTCTGGATCCTCCGAAAACACCTCCTTCCCAACCTCTCCGGAGCCATCGGCTCCCTACTGGCTCTCAAACTGGCCGACATGTTCCTCCTCGAAGCCGCACTCAGCTTCCTGGGACTCGGCATCCGTCCCCCCACCCCCTCCTGGGGCAACATGATCCACGACGGTCAACTCTACTTCCGCGACGCCCCCTGGCTCTTCATGGCCCCCGGCCTCGCCATCTTCACCGTCGTCCTCGCCTTCAACCTCCTTGGCGACCGCTGGGGACGCCGCTAACCCCCTAAACACACCACTTGTAGCCAATCCTCGCCCTCCCCGACACTTGCTCGATCGGTTTGACCCTCGCCCTCGCCGGGAATGAGGGGGGCATGCTCGAACTCGAGGGCTTCACCCAACGATCCACCGTCCTGCCGGCCTCCCCCGAGGAGGTCTCCCGCTATTTCTCCGGCAACGATCTGCTCCTCAAGCAACTCGTCGGAGCCGAGCGCGTCTCCCGCATCGCCCCCCAGCGCTTCCTCGTCTCGGTCGGTCGCTTCGAGGCCCTCGGCATCGTCATCGATCCCCACTTCGAGGTCGTCTTCGAGGATCTTCCCGGCCTCACTCGCATGGACTCCGCCTCTTGCCGGGTCGTCACCTCCGAGAACCTCGAACTCGAACTCTCCGCCGGCTTCTCCGGCGAAGCCCGCTTCGAACCCCATCCCGACGGCTGCCTCCTCACCTCGTGGAGTGCCGCCCGGGTCGAAATCCTCAGCCTCCCCCCCCTGCTTCGCGGACTCCCCCGAAACATGATTCAATCGGTCGGATCGACCGTCATCAACAAGGCCCTCGAAGCCATGAGCGCCCGCTTCGTCCCCCTGATTCGCGCGGACTTCGAACGCTGGAAAAGCCAATCCGTCCCTTGTTGACCCCCCCGCACTTTGGTAGGCTGAGGGCAAACCATTCGGAAGAAGGACCATGCTAAAGAAATTCGCGCTCGCCACCATGATCGTTGCAGGATGCTCCGGAACCCCAGGCGCCTCCGATGCCATTCTCAACATCGGCCTCCAGGATCCTCCCAGCACCCTCGACCCCGCCATCGCTTACAACATCCCCGCCGTCGGCATCTCGCACCTCATGTTCAATGGTCTCGTCGCCTTCGATCCCCAGGCCAAGGTCGCCCCGGATCTCGCCGAAAGCTGGACCATCAGCCCCGACGGCCTCGAATACCGCTTCGCGCTGCGCGACGGCGTGACCTTCCACGACGGCCAACCCTTCACCTCGGCCGACGTCAAGTATTCGCTCGAACGCGTCCTCAAACCCGCGACCAAGTCCCCCGGTTCCGCATTCTTCCGCCAGATCGTCGGAGCCCCCGACGTCATCTCGGGCAAGTCCCCCCATGCCGCCGGCATCCGGACCCCCAGTGCCCGCGAGGTCGTCATCCGTCTCGCAGCTCCCCAGAGCTACTTCCTCCAGCTGTTGGCCATGGGTTTCGGCTCCGTCGTGCCCGAGGGCCGGGCCGACGATCCGAGCTTCGCCAAGCACCCCATCGGCACGGGGCCCTTCGCCTTCGAACGCATGATCATCGGTCAGCGCCTCACCTTGACCAAGAACCCCCGCTACTTCCGGCCCGACGCGGCGAAGCTCGACGGCATCGAGGTCCACCTCGGCCTCAACGAGCAGCTCGAAACCCTGCGCTTCGAGCGCGGCGAACTCGACGTTCTGGGTGTCTTCCGCAACATCGGAGCCGCCGACTACGTTCGCCTGAGTCGGGATCCCAAGTGGAAAGACGCCTTTCTCGACGCCGCCGACAACTCGGTCCACTACCTCGGCCTCAACACCGGGATGAAGCCCTTCGACAACCCCAAGGTTCGCGAAGCGGTGGCCCGCGCTATCGACAAACGCAAGCTCGTGACCTTGCTGAACGGGCGCGCCGTGCCTGCCGAGGGCATGCTGCCCCCGTCCCTGCCGGGCTTCGACCCTGCCCATCGGGGCTATCCCTACAGCCCCGATCGGGCCAAGCAACTGCTGGTCGAAGCCGGCTTCCCCGAGGGCTTCAGCACGGCCTACTGGACCTCCAACTCGCAGACTTCTCTGAAGGTGGCCCAGCAGATTCAGGTGGATCTGTCTCTGGTGGGCATCCGGGCCGAACTCAAGCCGGTCGCCTTCCCGACGCTCTTGGCGGGCGTGAGCCGCCCCGGTAACGCCCCCATGTTCGGGGGCAACTGGAGCCAGGACTACCCGGATCCCTCCAACTTCCTGCCGACGCTCTTCCACTCGCGTCAGATCAAACCTTCGAACTCGGTCAACACCACCTTCTTCCAGGACGCGGCGACGGATCGCGCGCTGGACGAGGCCGAACGTCCCGGCATCGAATCCGCCCGCTTCGACACGTACCGCCTGGCTCAGACGCGCATCATCGCCCAGGCTCCGGTGGTGCCGCTCTACCATCCCAAGAACGTGGACCTCGTTCAGCCCTGGGTGAAGGGTTACCGGATCCATCCGGTCTGGCCCCTCGATCCGACCGGGCTGTCGCTCGCGAAATGAACGGCATCCTCAAGCGACTCCTGGGTGCGTTCGCCGTCTGGCTCGGAGTCGCCACCCTCGCCTTCGCCCTGACCTACGTCATTCCCGCCGATCCGGCCAAGACCCTGGCCGGAGCCCAGGCGGATGCGGAAACCGTGGAGAGCATCCGGCGGGAACTGGGGCTCGATGCGCCTTCGCCCGTCCAGTACGTTCGCTACATGGGTGGAGCCCTGCGAGGGGACTTCGGGACTTCCTACGTGACGGCTCGGCCGGTCATGCCGATGATCCTGGAGCGCCTGCCGGCGACCGTCGCGCTCGCCCTGGGCGCGGTCGGGGTCTACATCGTGCTCGGGATGGGATTGGGACTCTGGGGCGGATTGAAGCCGAGGGGAATGGCCGACAGGTTCGGCGTCGTCATGGCTGCCGGCGGGGTCTCGGTACCGTCCTTCTGGTTCGGGCTCGCCTTGCTTTACGTCTTTGCCTATCGCTTCCCGATCTTGCCGCTCGGCGGGTACGGAACGCCCCTGCACGTGATCCTGCCGGCGATCACCCTGGGGCTCGGGGGGGCTGCCTACTACATCCGGCTCCTGCGTCAGAGCCTGCAGGAGGTCATGCGGCAGGATTACATCCGAACGGCCAGGGCCAAGGGGCTTCCGGAGTCCCGGGTGATCGCCAGGCATGCGTTGCGCAACGCGAGCCTTCCCATCGTGACCCTGCTGGGAATCGACGTCTCGCATCTTCTCGGCGGCGCGGTGCTCACGGAAAGCGTCTTTGGGTGGCCGGGGATCGGCAGCCAGGCGATGCAGGCGATCGCCACCATGGACGTCCCCGTGATCATGGGGACGGTGCTGTTCGCCGCGACGGCGATCGTGATGGTCAACCTGATCGTGGACGTGATCACCCTCTGGATCGACCCCCGCGTCGCCAGCCTCTGACCCTCCGTCGGCATCGACCCGGGCAGCGCCCGTAAAGGCCCACGATCCGGGGGGCTAGGCGGTTGCCTGCTTCCTGTGCTAGACTGCTTTCGAGGGTTTCCCTTGTCAAGCGGAGGTGCGCGATGACGGATGTGGGACTGCAAGGCGATCAATCCCCAGCACCGGAGAAATCGATGGATAACGCGATGGATCGAAAGAACGCAAAAATGGCGTCCGACAAGACCCCGGAGCGGACCAAGGCCTTTGCCGGCATCTCTCCCCAGCAAAAAGAGAAGCTGGTCGCTGATCATCTGCCGCTCGTCAAGAAGATCGCGCGGGGTTTGGCCCGCCGTAGCACCGATCCGGTCGAAGACCTGATCCAGGTGGGATCGATAGGCCTTCTCGAGGCCATCGAGCGCTACGAGACCGGCCACAACACCGAGTTCAAGACCTACGCAGTTCACTTCGTCACCGGTCACATCCGGCACTACCTGCGCGATCGCCAGAACCTGCTTCGCGGCCCGCGCGTGCTCCAGGAGCTCTCCTACCGCCTGAGCCAGGTCACGGCCCGGCTCACCCAGGAGTTCGGCCGCGAGCCCAACAACCAGGAGCTGGCAGACATCCTTCAGGTCAGCAAGGAGCAGGTCGACGAGGTCAAGGTCTACGACCGCCGCGTTACGGTCCTCTGGCTCGACCAGGAGGGCAACGACTCGGATGACGACGAGCAGCGCTCGTTGCTCGAAAGCCTCTCGGACCCCCGATTTTCCGCGGATTCCCGCGAGGAGACCGACGAGAAGCTGGTCCTGGCCGAAGCGATGTCCCGCCTTCCCGAAGGCCAGCGTCAGCTGCTCGAGATGCGCTACTTCCACGACCTCACCCAAGCCGAACTTTCGCGCCGGCTGGGAATTTCGCAGATGGAAGTCTGCCGACGCCTCAAGAAGGCCGAGAAGCAGCTCAAGTCGGTCCTGCTCCCCAACCAGAAGCACTAGATCGGTCGGCGGGGTTTTCCCCGCCGATGTCCTCCGGAGGCGAGATGATCTCCCAAAGCTATCGGCAGCTCCTGGAAGGTCGGTCCCTGGCGCGTCCGCAGGCCACGGCCCTCATGGATAGCATCTTCGGGGGCGAGGCGACTCATGTGCAGGTGGCGGCCCTGCTCACCGCGCTCAAGATGAAGGGCGAGACCTCCGACGAGGTCGCGGGCTTCGCCGACTCGATGCGCGCGCATGCCCTGGCCTTTCCGGCCGAGGGCGAGGGAATCGACACGTGCGGGACGGGAGGCGATCGCGCCGGAACCTTCAACCTCTCGACCACCGTGGCCTTCATCGCGGCGGGAGCCGGCCTGAAGGTCGCCAAGCATGGCGGGCGCTCGGCCAGCAGCCGAACGGGTGGGGCCGACGTGCTCGAAGCCCTGGGAGTGGACATCGAGATGTCGCCCGAAACCGCCGCGCGTTGCCTGGAAACGATCGGAGTGACCTTCCTCTTCGCCCCGCGCTACCATCCGGCCATGCGGCATGTCGCTCCGGTGCGACGCGAACTTGGCATTCCCACGGTCTTCAACGTCCTGGGCCCCCTCTGCAATCCCGCCAGGCCCCGCCGACAGGTGCTGGGAGTGTACCGGGCCGAACTGGTGGAGCTGGTCAGCCAGGCACTGCTCGAGCTCGGATCGACCCATGCCATGGTCGTCCACGGCCGCTCGGGGCTCGACGAGATGGCCCTGGACGGCCCGACCCTGGTAGCCGAGCTCCAGGACGGCATCATCCGGCGCTACGAGGTTCACCCCCGTGACCTCGGCCTCGCCCAGGCCCCCGTCTCGGCGCTGGCGGGCGGAGACGTCTGGGAGAACGCGCACATTCTACGCGCCCTACTCGAAGGCGCCGACCGCGGTCCGCGGCGGGATGCCGCGCTCCTCAACGCCGCAGCCGCCATGCGGGTGGGGGGAATCGCCGCCACCCTGCAAGAAGGAGTCGAGCTCGCGCGCGAAGCCTTGGACTCCGGCGAGGCGCTCAGAAAGCTTGGCGATCTGGTCAAGCTGTCCCGACAGAATTAACTCCCAGGGGATCCCAAACGATACGGGTCAAGCTGCTGAGCTCGCGGCAAGATGCCGTAGGCGCTGGCTAATCCGCCCCCGATACGACATAGATCCCCGAAAAAACTCCCGAACCTCGCGTTTTTTCGAAGCAAGCCCTTGCAATTGCAAGCGCTTCTGCCTATAATCTCGCTAGATAGCCAGGCAAGCTGGCTTGTCATGCGGGTTTTCCCGGTATTACCAGCATGTGATCCGTCCATTGAGCCAGTTATGACAGAAGGGAAGACGTGGGATGAACAAAGAGGAACTGATCAAGCAGATTAGCACCAAGGCGAAGGTTTCCCAGAAGGAAGCCGGCGAGTGCCTGAACGCGACCATCGAGGCCATCTCGGTGGCCCTCTCCAAGGGTGACAAGATCACCTTGGTGGGCTTCGGCACCTTCCAGGTTCGCCAGCGGGCTGCTCGCGAGGGCCGCAATCCGCGCACCGGCGCCGTCCTGAAGATCCCCGCCAAGAAGTCTCCCGTCTGGACCGCGGGCAAGACGCTCAAGGAGCGGGTCGAGGGCGGCAGCAAGAAGAAGGTCGCCGCCAAGAAGAAGTAGCTTTCTTTCGAGACCAAGCTTGCGCGAAGGCCCCGGGCAGTGCCCGGGGCCTTCGCGCTTGCGTACCTCCCAAGTGCGCCCCGGGAGTTCCCGGGGCTCGCGGGGGCTACTTGACGACCAGGTTGAGGAGACGGCCGGGAACCAGGATCTTCTTGACGATCTCCTTGCCGGCGAGCGCCGCCTGGGTTTCAGGCAACGCGAAGGCCAGCGCTTCCACCTCGCTCTGCGAGGCGTCGGCGCCGACCAGGACCCGCGCGCGAATCTTGCCGTTGATCTGAACGGCGATTTCGAGCTCGTTCTCCTTGGTGAGCGCTTCGTCCCAGGTCGGCCACTCGGCGTAGGTGATGGTCTGCCTGTTCCCCAACCCCTCCCAGAGTTCCTCGGCGAGGTGGGGAGCGTAGGGGGAGAGAAGCTTCACGAAGGCCGTCATGGCCGCCAGCGGGAGCTGGTCCTGTTTGTAGGCCTCGTTGATGAAGATCATCAGCTGCGAGATGGCGGTGTTGAAGCGCAGCGTCTCGGTGTCCTGGGTGACCTTGGCGATGGTCTTGTGAAGCGTGCGGGTGAAGGTCTCGCTAGCCTGGGCATCCTCGCGGATGGCGGGATTCAGGCTGCCTTCCTCGGTGACGAAGAGGCGGTAGACGCGGTTGAGGAAGCGGAAAACGCCGTCGATCCCGCTGGAATTCCAGGGCTTGGTCGCTTCGAGCGGTCCCATGAACATCTCGTAGAGTCTCAGGGTGTCGGCGCCGGAATGCGCGACGATGTCGTCGGGGTTGACGACGTTGCCGCGGGACTTCGACATCTTCTCGCCGTTCTCGCCCAGGATCATGCCCTGGTTGACCAGCTTGTGGAACGGCTCCTTGGTGGAGACGACACCGAGGTCGTAGAGCACCTTGTGCCAGAAGCGCGCGTAAAGCAGGTGAAGGACGGCGTGCTCGGCTCCCCCGACGTAGAGGTCCGCCGGCATCCAGTACTGCTCCTTCTCCTTGGAGACGAGCGCCTGATCGTTTTTCGGGTCGAGGTAGCGCAGGTAGTACCAGCAGCTACCGGCCCACTGGGGCATGGTGTTGGTTTCCCGGCGGGCGGGCCTGCCGGTCTCGGGGTCGACCGTGTTGACCCAGTGCGAGACGTTGGCGAGCGGGGATTCCCCGGTTCCGGAAGGCTTGATCTCGTCGATCTCGGGCAGCAAGAGCGGCAGCTCCGACTCGGGGAGCGCCTTCATGGTGCCGTCTTCGAGGTAAATGATGGGAATGGGTTCGCCCCAGTAGCGCTGACGGCTGAAGAGCCAGTCACGCAGGCGATAGGAGACCTTCTTGTGGCCGGCCCCCTGCGCTTCGAGCCAGGCGATCATCTTGGCCTTGGCCTCCGGGACGTTCATGCCCTCGAGGAAGCCGGCGTTGACGAGTATGCCCTCGCCGGTGTAGGCGGCTTGCGAGACGTCGCCGCCGGCGACCACCTCGACGATGGGAAGTTCGAACTTCTTGGCGAACTCCCAGTCGCGTTCGTCGTGCCCGGGCACCGCCATGATGGCACCGGTACCGTAGGTGGCGAGCACGTAGTCGGCAATCCAGACCGGGACGGGCTGGCCGTTCGCGGGGTTGGTGGCGAAGGCCCCGGTGAAGACCCCCGTCTTCTCCTTGGCGAGTTCGGTGCGTTCCAGGTCGCTCTTGTAGGAAGCGGCTTCCTGGTAGGCCTTGACGGCCGCGCGTTGCTCCGGCGTGGTGAGGAGGTCCACCAGCTCGTGCTCCGGGGCGAGGACGGCGTAGGTGGCGCCGAAGAGGGTGTCCGGGCGGGTGGTGAAGACCGTCAGGACGCGCGCGCCCAGGCTGGGAAGCGCGAAGTCGACCTCGGCGCCCTCTGAGCGACCGATCCAGTTCCGCTGCATCTCCTTGAGGCTATCGGGCCAGTCCAGTTCGTCGAGGTCGGCGAGCAGGCGGTCGGCATAGGCCGTGATCTTGAGGATCCACTGGCGCATGGGCTTGCGGACGACCGGGTGTCCTCCGCGTTCGGACTTGCCGTCGATGACCTCCTCGTTGGCGAGGACCGTTCCGAGAGCGGGACACCAGTTGACGGGGACCTCCGCGACGTAGGCGAGGCCCATTTTGTAGAGCTGGAGGAAGATCCACTGGGTCCACTTGAAGTAGTCGGGGTCGGTGGTGCTGAGTTCGCGGTCCCAGTCGTAGGAGAAGCCGAGCATCTTGATCTGGCGGCGGAAGGTATCGATGTTCTGCTTGGTGATGACGGCGGGCTGCTGACCGGTCGAAATGGCGAACTGCTCGGCGGGCAGGCCGAAGGCGTCCCAGCCCATGGGGTGAAGCACGTTGTAGCCGCGGAGGCGCTTGTAGCGACTCACGATGTCGGTGGCCGTGTAGCCTTCGGGATGCCCGACGTGAAGGCCCGCTCCGGAGGGGTAGGGGAACATGTCGAGGGCGTAGAACTTGGGCTTGTCGGAGACGTCGGAAGCCTTGAAGGTCTTGTTTGAATCCCAGTACTGCTGCCACTTTGGCTCGATCGTTTGGAAATTGTACTTGCCGTGCATCTGCTGCTCCTAGTTGCGAGTTTGGATGGGCCATTATACCACCAAGCACGTGATGACGAGCTTAGCGCCCCGCCGCGTGGCGCGGATCGTCACGGCCAGTTCCGCTCCAACTTCTCCAGTTGATCGCGGCTGGCCTTGAGGTGGACGCCGTCGTCGTCCACGGCGCTGACCCAGCTCAGCGGCACGGAGACGTCATGGGGGAAGAGGAAGCCCTTGCGGATGACGAAGCCGGTCGCGCGCTCATGGTCCGGGTCGACGAGGACCTCCTCGATCCGCCCGCAGGATCCGTCGGTGCAGAGGACCGGCAACCCCTCCGTGATGGCGACCTCTCCCGCGGGGATGTGGTGGTGTTCGATCCGCAAGGGGCCCGGGTTGAAGACGCCGAGATCGGGAAGGGGCAGGATGGCGCAGCCCTCACCGTAGGGAGCGGCCATGTCGGAGGACGGCAGGCAGTAATCGGTGGATAGGTAGTCGGGGAGGTCCTTCAACTCGTCCGCGCCGACCTTGAGGACGATGCCCTTCGGCCCGAGCCGCCCGACCATGGCCATGGGAAGGACCACTTCCCGTCCGTCGCCTATCCGGACGATCAGATGGGTGACTTCCGCCGACCTGGGCTCCAGGACCACCTTTTGCAGGCGTCCACAGCGCCCGTCGAGGCAACGGATCTCGGCGTCGAAGCGCAGCGACTCCGGGATGGCCTTCTCTTTCATGCGATCCTCCATGCGATCCTCCATGCGATCCTCCATGCGATTCCCCCTCCGGTCAGCCACTCCTTTCCGGCTGTTTACCGGCTGCTTGCCGGCTGTCTGCACGACCTGCTATCCCCTGCTTGTCTGGTTTCGAGCGGGGCCCGGGTTCCGGGAAGTAGCCCCGCTCATCCTAGCAAATCGCGAAGGCCGAGTTTGCCCTTGCGAAGGCCGGATCTTGGCCCGCTGGGGTCCGTTGCCCCGGCGCGGCGGTCGGCTCGCGTAGAGTCCAACCCCATCTCCGGAACCGTGGGGGAGGAGGATCCCGTCCCTTGGCGCGGAAGCGGGCGTTGACAGTCCAAAACGCCCGGAGATACAGTACGGAAAAAGATTAATGAAAATTAACCAAAATTCTTGTCGGCAGTCGACAGCCGAGGAGCCGAAAAGCCGCCAGGAGATTGCGGCGACCTGAGTTTGGGGAGCCTTGAGGTTGGGGAGCCTGATGAATGAGCGCCCGATCCCAACTGGCGGAGACATGGCGGGAAATAAAGGAGGGATACCATGGCGCGCAAGACCACGACGCCACGCGAGGCGGCTCCCAAGGCAAGCGGCGAGCTTTCGGTTCGCGAAGCTGGGCGACTGGGGGGAAACAAGGTCAAGGAAAAGTACGGACCCGACTTCTACTCGGAGATCGGGACCAAGGGGGGCGAATCGGTCCGCCGTGAAGTCGAGACGGGCGGCCTGCCCAAGGACTTCTATTCTCAGATCGGCCAAAAGGGGGGCAATGCAGTCAAGGCCGAGTATGGCCCCGAGTTCTACTCGCAGATCGGCCGCAAGGGCGGCAATAAGGTGAAGGAAACGTACGGACCCGAGTTCTACTCGCAAATCGGGACCAAGGGCGGAAACAAGGTACGTGACCTGATCAATGCGGGAAAGGCCCAGCTTGAGGGCCGCAAGGAGAAATAGGCGAAGCGTCCTCCGAACGGCCTCGGGCATCCGGGGCTTTCAGACCGGGGGCATCTGAAAGGAAAGGCGAGGTTCCCAATGCCTGAGAAGAAGAAACGGGATATCGAGAAACCGAAACAAGGCGACATGACCGTTCGCGAAGCCGGACACCTCGGCGGCGAGAAGGTCAAGGAGAAATACGGACCCGAGTTCTACTCGGAAATCGGCCAAAAAGGCGGCGAGAAAACCGCCGAGACCCACGGCCGCGAGTTCTACCAGGAGATCGGCCACAAGGGCGGCGAGACCGTCAAGGAGAAGTACGGCCCCGAGTTCTACTCGGAAATCGGCCACGAAGGCGGCCAGAAGGTCAAGGATCTGATCGAGAAGGGGAAAAAAGTCGAAGAAGAAGAAAAACAGTAGCTCCCTGGAAAGGAGATCTTCATGGCGAAGCAACCAGAGAACACGGGCGGCATGTCCGTCCGCGAAGCCGGCCGAAAGGGCGGCAATGCCGTAAAACAGAAATACGGCCCGGAGTTCTACTCCGAAATCGGCCAAAAAGGCGGCGAGGCGGTCCTACGCGAGCGCGGCCCCGAGTTCTTCTCCGAGATCGGCCACAAGGGCGGTCAGCGCGTGAAGGAACTCATCGAGGAGGGCAAACGCCGGACCACGAAGTAGCGTTCAGACCGAGAGGCCGGGATCCATGCGGATCCCGGCCTCCGATCGTCGGCGAAAAGCTGACCCCGTTTCGCCCGCCCTTGCCCAGCGCCTTGACCTTCCGAATCCAAGCCGTTCGCAAGCCGACCAGGAGCGAGAAACGGCGTAGACCTGCGGTTCCCGGGATGATAAAATCTGGTAAGCAACCCTTTCCGGCCCCGCCGGCCATGTCCAAGAAGGAAGCCAAGCCGCATGTCCACGTCCGTCAAAGATTCCGCGGAGGCCTCCGCCGGCCCCGAACGGGAGCTGACGCCGCAAGAGCGCGAGCTCGAGTGGTATCACACCGTCTACAAGGGCGACACCATGCCCCAGCTCACCGTCCGTTCCGTCGTTATGGGCGGCGTCCTGGGCGGCGTCATGTCGCTCTCCAATCTCTACGTGGGACTCAAGACCGGTTGGGGACTCGGAGTCGCCATCACCGCCTGCATCCTCTCCTACGCCATCTGGACGAGCTTCCGGAAAATCGGCCTGGTCAAGACGGACATGTCCATCCTCGAGAACAATTCCATGCAGTCGACCGCCTCGTCGGCGGGCTACTCGACCGGGGGCACCATGACCTCGGCGATCGCTGCCTACCTGCTGGTCACCCAGGCCCACCTCGACTTCGGAACCCTCATGGCGTGGACCTTCTTCCTCGCCATGCTCGGCGTCATGCTGGCCATCCCCATGAAGCGTCAGATGATCAACATCGAGCAGCTCCGCTTCCCCTCGGGCACGGCGGCCGCGGCCACCCTCAAGAGCCTTCATGCCAAGGGCACCGAGGCAGTGACCCAGGCCCGCATGCTGTTCTGGGCCATGGGAGTCGGCGCCATCGTCGCCTGGTTCCGCGACGGCATGGCCTGGCTGGGTAGCCGCCTGGCCGACCCCGCCATGTTCAAGGACCTCCCCATCTTCGCTCTCCCCTCCGCCCTCAAGGGCTTCATCGAGCGGCTCACCATTCCGGCGCTCATCGAGTTCCCCGGTCTGAAAATCGCCGGCCAGCCCCTCATCAAGTGGACCATCGCCTTCGAAGCCTCCCTCATCATGATCGCCGCCGGCGCCCTCATGGGCTGGAAGGTCGGCTGGAGCTTGCTCCTGGGCGCCGTCATCAACTACGGCATCGCCGCCCCCTACATCTGGGAGCGCTTCCCGGGAGCCATCACCGCCCTCAGCTACCGGGGCATCGTCAACTGGAGCCTCTGGGCCGGCGCCTCCCTGATGGTCACCTCAGGCTTGCTGGCCTTCGCCATGCAGTGGAAGACCATCGTTCGCGCGCTGAAGCCCCGCAGGTCTGCCGACGGCAAGGCCGAGATCGACCCGCTGGCGGCCATCGAGGTTCCCTCGAGCTGGTTCTGGGGCGGCACGGCGTTTGCGGCCCTCGGCGTCATGACCATCATGCACTTCGCCTTCCACGTCTCGCCATGGATGAGCATCATCGCGGTCATCATGACCTTCTTCCTCTCCCTGGTCGCCTGCCGAGCCACGGGTGAAACCGACACCACCCCCATCGGCGCCATGGGCAAGATCACCCAGCTCACCTACGGCATGCTCGCTCCGGCCAGCATGGTCACCAACCTCATGACGGCCTGCGTGACGGCTGGTGCGGCTGGCTCTGCCGCCGACCTCCTCACCGACCTCAAGAGCGGCTACCTCCTGGGCGCCAACCCCCGCAAGCAGTTCCTGGCCCAGTTCGCCGGCATCTTCGTCGGTACCGCCGTGGTCGTGCCGATGTTCTACGTCCTGGTCCCCACCGCGGACATTCTCGGCTCGGACAAGTTCCCCGCACCCTCGGCGCAGGTCTGGGCGAGCGTCGCCCAGTTGCTCAGCAACGGTGTCGACAGCCTGCATCCCGCGGCCCGCGCCGGCCTGCTGATCGGCGGTCTGATCGGGATCCTGCTGCCCTTGCTCGATAAGTTCGCCCCCGCCAAGGTCAAGCCCTTCATTCCCTCGGCGATGGGCCTGGGCCTCGCGCTCGTCATCCCTGCCTGGAACGCCATCTCGATGTTCCTGGGCGCCCTGATCGTCCTCGTCTGGGAGCGGTTCAGCCCTCGGACCGCGGCGCTCTGCATCATCGCGATCGCCTCGGGAATCATTGCCGGCGAGAGCCTCATGGGAGTCGCCGTGGCGCTCCTGGGAGTCCTTCCCTAGCGCCTGCGGCCGTTTCGAGAAAGACGTTTTTGCTCTGAAGCGACCACCGGCAACTCGGAATCAGGTCCCGCTCACCTCGCGTGAACGGGACCTGGTTTTATCAGGTCACTGAACGGAAAGCGCATCAAAGTGAGATCTCAAGCACTCCAATGGATCGCTTTCCATCCTTGATCGGCCCATGAACATACAGTAGACCGTCTCGGCCTACGGCAAAGTCCTCAACCAGATTGATGGGTTCGGAATTCATTCGAAGCTCATCCCGATTCCAGAATCGAATGAGCTCACCATGAGTTGAAAAGACATAAATCCGTTCAAGGGTTGACGCCCAGATGTTGCCGACCGGGTCAAAGCGAACGTGGCAAAGGCCTTCCTTTTCGAACGAGTAGTGCCCATTTGCATGAGTCACACCGTCCATATGAAACAACAACTTTCCGTCGAAAGAATACTTATACAATCGATCGACAGGGAATCCCCCGAGAACGAACGTATTCTCGAAAGTTGCAACCGACGAGGGAAGGCTGAGAGGATAATCCCAAAAGGGCTCATCGACATCGTCAGGACAAGCGATCTCGAAGTCGCTCAGATTACATTCATCATGTTTGCAATATCTGATCACGCGCCCGTTGCCGTCTACCATGTAGAAGAAGAGCGAACAAGCTGCGATCACCCCCCCTTCCGGAGTCACCGAGAAGTCCTTCCTAAATCTGTAATCTGGCCCAATAACGGCAAACTCGCTCGTTATATGCGTCTTCGTATTGAAGCGCCATAATTGAGAGTCCAGGTAGAGATACAAATTGTCTTGAGCATCCGCCGCAACGACCTCGAGGTAGCGTGGAATGAGATCCTCGTGGATTCGAATAACCGTCGCTGGCGGCAGAAGCTCGCCGCATTTCTCGTCGGCGACGAAAACCACGTCGTTAGGTCCCCGGATGAACTTTGGGTAGTACTGATCGGCTTCGCTGTATCCACACCAAACGACTCTCGGCGGCATTTGTCCTCCCTTCATCCGAAGCGACTCGCCCGGGCATCAAAAGCCCAGAAAAAGAGCGGGCTGCGTACGTGCAACCCGCCCCGAAGGCAAATCCGACTACTGCTTGAGCTTGGGATCCAGGGCGTCTCGCAGGCCGTCGCCCACGAAGTTGATGCTCGCCACCGTCAGGAAGATCAGCAATCCCGGGTAGAACGCCAGCCAGGGAGTGGAAATCATGTACTGCTGGGCGTCGGTCAGCATGTTCCCCCAGGACGGCGTCGGCGGCTGAATCCCGAAGCCCAGGAAGGAGAGCGCCGACTCCAGCATGATGGCGTCAGCCACCCCCAGGGTGGCCGCCACGAAGATGGGAGCCAGGGCGTTGGGCAGCATGTGCCGGAGCATGATCCAGATCGACGAGGCCCCTTGCGCATGGGAAGCCTCGATGAACTCCTGGTTGCGCAGGGCCAGGAACTCGCCTCGGACCAGGCGCGCCACGCCCATCCAACTGGTCGCGCCGAGGATGAGCACGATGATGGCAAGGTCCTTGCCCAGGAACTTCATCATGACCATCAGGAGCATGAGGATGGGAATCGAAAGGAAAACGTCGGTCACGCGCATGCCGGCCGTATCCACCCACTTGCCGAAGTAGCCGGCAAGTCCGCCCACGATGGTGCCGATCACGAGCCCGAGCAGGGCGACCGAAAGGCCCACCGAGAGGGAGATGCGCCCCGCGTGCATCAGACGGGTGAAGATATCCCGTCCCAGTTCGTCGGTGCCCAGCAGATGCGTCAGGGACGGCCACTGCTGGTTCGAGTGGGGGAGATCGATGCCGTCGAAGGTGTACGGCGAGAGCAAGGGCCCCACGAAGGACATGAGCACGAGCCCGAGCAGGGCAAAGGCCCCGATGACGGCCATGCGGTGCCGCAGGAAGCGGCGCAAGACCATGCGCCAGTAAGGCTGGGGGGGATCCGCGAACTCCGCTGTGGGGCGATCCGCCGCGGCCGAGGTCGAGACTTGCGTGGACATGAACCCTCCTAGCTGAGTCGGATGCGCGGATCCAAGAGCGCGTAGATCATGTCCGCCAGCAGGTTACCGATGACCACCAGGCTGGCGGAAATGGTCAGAATCGCCATCAGGACGGGATAATCGCTCTTGGTGAGGGCGTCGAAGAAGAGGCGCCCGACCCCCGGCCAGGTGAAGATGGTCTCGGTCATGATGGCTCCCGCGAACAAGGAAGGAAGCGAAAGAGCCACCACCGTGACGACCGGGATCAGGCCGTTGCGAAGCCCGTGCTTGACGATGACGGCCCACTCGCCGAGGCCCTTGGCCCGGGCGGTGCGGATATACTCCTGCCGCACGACCTCCAGCATGCTGGAACGCGTGTAGCGGCTCCAGGATGCAATTTGCAGAATACTCAACATGGAGGCGGGCAGGATCAGGTGGGAGAGAACGTTGAGGGGATTGCCCTCTTGCCCGTAATCCGAGAAGCCGCCGGCAGGTAGCCACTGGAGGGTGGACGCGAAGATGATCATCAGGACGATTCCGAACCAGAACGGCGGCAGCGAGT
Source organism: Candidatus Sericytochromatia bacterium S15B-MN24 CBMW_12 (assembly GCA_002083825.1). Classification (GTDB taxonomy): domain Bacteria; phylum Cyanobacteriota; class Sericytochromatia; order S15B-MN24; family UBA4093; genus UBA4093. Next base: position 16,020 of record DAZV01000037.1, read on the forward strand.
AGCCGATGAACGCCAGGGTGGTCACGCTGTAATCGAACTTCGAGTACTGTTTGATGGCCGAGAGGACCCCGAGCACGACGCCTATCAGGAGCGAGAAGCCCATGGCCACGGACATGAGAAGGAGCGTGGCGGGCAGGCGTTCGCCGATCATCTCCATGACCGCGCGGCCGGTGAAGAGGGAATGCCCGAAGTTGAGTTGCGCGACCTCCTTGAGCCAGTAGAGGTACTGGACGACCGGAGGCTTGTCGAGTCCCATGGCCACCTTGATGGCCTCCAGGTCCTCGGCGCGGAGGTGGGGGTTCTCGCCGTAGACGGCAAGGGGACCGCCCGGGGCCAGCTGCATGAGCGAGAAGACCACGGCGGTGATGACGAGAAGAAGGGGAATGGCACCCAGGAGGCGCCGGATAACGTACGATCCCATTGCTTACTCCGTTAACTGCCATTCATGTGCGTTCCAGAAGTTGCTGTTGGCCGCGCCGCTCGGCTTGAAGTTGAGAAGCTTGGCGGAGGCGACGTCGAGGTTGGTCCACCAGAGCAGCGGAATCATCGGGACGTCCTCGGCGAGGATGGCCTGCGCGCGCTGGTAGATCCGCTTGCGCTCCTCGCGATCCAGCGAGACCAGGCCCGCTTCCAGCAGGCGATCCATCTCGGCGTTCTTCCAGCGAACCTGGTTTTGCCCGTTGGGCGGCATCGCCTTGGAGTGCCAGAGGTAGATGTTGTTGGGATCCACGTTCGAGACCCAGGCGTAGAGCGACATGTCGAACTTGCCGCCCCGGAGGTGGCCATCGGGATAGGGCCCGAAGAGGATGGCGCCGGGGTAGTTGTCGATGGTGAGATCGATGCCGACCTGCTTCATGTAGTGCTGAACGAGCAGCTCGGTCAGCTCCCGGGGCTTGCGCCCAGCCGTCGAGGAAATCTTCACGGCGAAGCGCAGGCCGTCCTTGACCCGGACGCCGTCGCTTCCGACCTTCCATCCGGCCTCGTCGAGAAGGGCCTTGGCCTTTTCGGGATCGAAGGGGTAGCGGTTCTCGACCTCGGGATTGTAGTGGTAGTTGAGCGGACTCTTGTCCGACCAAGCTTCCAGCCAGAGTCCCTTGAAGATGTACTGGGAGATTTCCTTCTTGTTGATGGCGTGGGCGATCGCCTGCCGCACCCGGCGGTCCTGGAAGTAAGGCTTTTCCAGGTTGAGGTCGATATGCTCGTAGGTGGCGGCGGGCGTCTCGTAGATCGTCATTCCATGCAAGCTTTTCAGCGCCTGGTACTGCGTGATGGCCGCATGCTGGTAGAGATGCAGGCCCCCGCTCTTCAACTGCACGAAGGCCGAGTTCTCGTCGGGGATGAACTTGTAGATGATCCGATCGAGGTGGGGCTTGCCGCGCCAGTAGTCGGGATTGGCCGTCACGGTGATGGAGTCGCCGGACTTCCAGCTCTCGAACTTGAAGGGTCCCGTGCCCACGGGGGCGCGGTTGAAGGGATCCTTGTTGAGATCCTTGGAGTGCTCGAGAAGGTGCTTGGGAATCAGCTTGTCGTACATCTCGACGTAGGGAGCGTAGAGCTGGTCGAAGTGAATTCGCACGGTATGCGGATTGACTATCTCGACGCGGGAGACCTTGTCGTAGCCTTCACGGCTCACGACCTTGACCTTGGTGTTCATGTAGACCGCATGGGTGAAGGCCACGTCATCGGCCGTGAACGGGTGGCCGTCGTGCCAGCGCACGCCCTTGCGAAGCTTGTAGGTGACGACCATGCCCTTGCCCACCCGCTTGACTCCGCCGTTCTCCAAAGTGGGGACTTCCTCGGCGAGGTCGGGGATGTACTTCAGCTCGTTGTCATAGGTGACGAGGCTGCTCAAGATGGGCGTGACCACGTCGGTGGTGGCCAGCATGCTGGAGATGACCTTGTTGAGGGCATCGGGTTCCTGCTGCTCCTGGACGATGACCGTCCCGCCTTCGATGGGTTTGCCGGGGGCCGAAACGACCGGGTGCTCTCCTTGCGGAGAGCACCCGGTAAGCAAGACGGCAGCAACGACGGAAGCGACGAAAATGCTCTGATTCTGCTTCATCTTTGCGCCCCAGACCTAGGCCTTGGGGATGGTGGCAGTGACGGTTCGCGAGGCATCCCGGGTCGGGACGAGCTTGTCCACGTGATGGCAGGCCACCATGTGCTCGTTTCCGGTGTCGCGCCAAACCGGGGCTTCTGCCTTGCAGAGGTCCGTGGCGAAGGGGCAGCGGGTGTGGAACGTGCAGCCGGATGGCGGATTGACCGGGCTGGGAATGTCACCCTGCAGGATGACGCGCTGCTTCTTCTTGGTGGGGTCGGGCTCGGGAACGGCGGACAGCAAGGCCTGGGTATAGGGGTGCTTGGGATTGGCGTAGAGCTCCAGAGAGGAGGCGAGCTCCACCATGCGCCCCAGGTACATGACCGCCACCCGGTCGGAGATGTGCTCGACCGTCGAGAGGTTATGGGCGATGAAGAGATAGGTGAGGCCGAATTCCTTCTGGAGGTCCTCCAGGAGGTTGAGGACCTGGGCCTGAACCGAGACGTCGAGTGCCGAGACGGGCTCGTCGGCCACGATGAACCTGGGGTTGATGGCGAGCGCGCGGGCGATGCCGATGCGCTGGCGCTGGCCGCCCGAGAACTCGTGGGGATAGCGTTCGGCGTACATGGGATTGAGGCCCACCCGTTCGAGCAGCTCGCGGACGCGCTTCTCGCGCTCGCCGCGGGTCTTGAAGATCTTGTGGACCAGGAGGGGCTCGGCGATCGAGTCGCCGATGGTCATGCGCGGGTCGAGCGAGGCGTAGGGGTTCTGGAAGACGATCTGCATCTCGCGACGCAGTTCGCGCATCTCGGAAGGCGAGAGCGAGGTGACGTCGCGACCGTCGAACTTGACCTCGCCGGAGGTGGGTTCGATCAGGCGAAGGATCAGTCGTCCCGTGGTGGACTTACCGCAACCCGACTCTCCGACCAGACCTAGGGTTTCCCCCTTCTTGACCGAGAAGTTGAGCCCGTCGACGGCCTTCACCGCCCCGACCTGCTTGTTGAAAAGGATGCCCCGATGGATCGGGAAGTGCTTGACGAGGCCCTTGACCTCGAGAAGGTTCTGACTCATTTACTTGGACTCCTTCGTCAACCAGCAGCGCACGAGGTGGCCTTGCTCGACCGTATCGAGGGCGGGAACCTCCCGGCACTTTGCCATGTAGTGCTTGCAGCGGGGACCGAACGAGCAGCCCTGCGGCAACTTGGCCAGATTGGGTGGCTGTCCTTCGATGGGCTGTAGCCGTTCCTTGCGCTCGCCGAGCTTGGGAATCGAGTTGAGCAAGCCCTGGGTGTAGGGATGCTTGGGGTTTCTGAAGAGCGTGTGGACGTCGGAGTACTCGACGACCTTGCCGGCGTACATGACCGCCACGAAGTCGCACATCTCGGCCACCACTCCCATGTCGTGGGTGATGAGCACGATGGCGGAGTTGCGCTCGTCGCGAATTTCGCGCATGAGGTCCAGGATCTGGGCCTGAATCGTGACGTCGAGGGCCGTGGTCGGCTCGTCGGCAATCAGGAGATCGGGCTCGCAGGAGAGCGCCATCGCGATGATGGCGCGCTGGCGCATGCCGCCCGAGAACTGGTGGGGGTAATCATCCACCCGCGACTCGGGGCTGGGGATGCCCACCGCGGCGAGCATGGCGATGGCCTTCTGGCGCGCATCGGCCTTGCCGAGCTTCTGGTGGAGGATGATGGCTTCCATGATCTGCTCGCCGATGGTCAGGACCGGGTTGAGCGACGTCATGGGGTCCTGAGAGATCAGGGCGATCCGGTTGCCCCGGATCTCGCGCATCTCGTTCTCGCTGAGATTGAGAAGATTCTTGCCTTGGAAAAGGATCTGACCGCCGACGATCTTGCCCTGCGGCTGGGCCACGAGACGCATGATGGAGAGCGAGGTAATGCTCTTCCCGCAGCCGGATTCACCGACGATGCCCAGGATCTGGCCCTTCTGGACCTCGAAGTCGACCCCATCTACCGCCTTGACGATGCCTTCTTCGGTGGTGAAGTGGGTCTGCAACCCCGAAACCTTGAGCAACGCTTCTGCCACGGATCCTCCTCAGAACACGCCCTGGGGCGCCGGTACGATCACCTTTTCATTAGAGCAAGCTCGTTTCTTCAGGACAGCGAGAGATGGAAATACGCCCCATGATCCCTCACGGCGTTCTCTCGCTGCCTTAATCAACAGCCGCTGGCGCTAAATGGCCGCAATGGGCACTCATATAGCGAAAAAGGGGGAAGATCAACTCTTCCCTCCCGGAAACGTTAACATACTGCCCCCTCCCTGTCCAGTGGAGGCGGGGCTTTGCGGCATCCGTCCCCGGAAGCGCCGCGGCGTTATCAGTTTCGCCGCAAAACCCCATCCTTCAGGCGCGGGGAGTGTCAACCTTCCTCCTCGTCGTCATCGAGATCGAAGTACTCCTCGAGGGAAAACGCCTGAGGGGGTTCGAAGGCGTAGGGCGTGAGCGTGGCTTCCTTGATCCGATCCACGCGGAATACCCGCATGTCCTCGCGCAGGTGACAGTAGGCCACCATCCAGAGGAGATTCCCCTCCGGCTTGAGCCCGTAGGGGTCGACCCGCCGGGTCGTGAACTCCTCGCGGGTCATCGAGTAGTAGTTGATCTCGACCGAGAGGCTCTCGGCCAGACCTTCCTCGATCACGGGACGGGTTTCCGTGATCGAGTACATCGGCAGGGGATGCGAGGAATCCGCCGTGATGGCCTGCAGGGGATCCACCGAGGCCATCACGATGTCATCGACGATCTCGTCGGTCATCGCCACCAGATCGGTCGGAATCGCTCCGCTGAGCTTGCTCATCAAGCCCGACATGAGCTGCTCCTGCGACTTCCCATTGAACTCGATCGCCTCGACCATCTCGTCGAGAAGCTTCAGCCCCACCAAGAGGAGCACCGCCTCGTCCATCGAGAGACGAAGCGGGAGCTTTGAGGGTTCTTGCAAACGCATCTCCTCTCGGAATCAAAGCGGCACGGGAAGCGGATTTGAGCCTTGCCATGGTCGGATAGGCTTGATTACCCGGTCATCTTACGGGGACGGGTCCCATCTGTCAAACGCATCCGAGCCCCGGCCCCACGGTCCTTCCTCAGAGATTCGAGCAAGCGCCCCATGGGTATGAAGCCCTCGTTCACCGAGGGAAAGATTGCACGCTGAGGGGTCCGAATCATGAGACAGCAGAGGGCATGGGCGTTGGTCCTGGGACTTGCGACGCTTGGTCTGGCCGGATGCGAGACGTCCGATCTGACCATCGCCGACAACGACTACCTGAACCTGCCAACCGGACAGCGGACCGCCCGCGGTGATACCCTGCCCGGCACGCTCCCTCCCGGCGGCGCATCCGGAAACGGCTCGACCGATAGCGGATCCACCGGAGGCGAAAGCCCGATCGGTGAAACCGGAACCAACCCTTCCAGCGTCAGCCTCGCGGAGGCCCTCTGGATCGGAGCCCTCTATCCCGGTAGCTCGCCCGTCAACGTCGCCATCTCCCAGGCCCCCAAGGGCTTCTTGGCCCTTGCCGCCGCCACCGACGTCGTCTCCCCCCTCTCGGTGAACTGGGCCATCCAGGGCGCTTACCAAGCGTTCGGCTCCGCTCCCGCCCTTCAATCGCTCGGCCAGACGCGCCTCCCCTCGGATCGCTCGGCCAAGGAAGTGGAACTGCGCGAGCGCCTCGCGACGATCTCCCGTCCCGCCATGTCCCGCTTCGACGCCCAGCATGTTCCGATCCGACAACTCGCTCAATCGCCCACCTACGTGAAGATCGACAGCACAACCCCCAACGTCGAGGTCGTCGTCAAGCACAGCGAAAGCGGCATCACCGAAAACGGCGCCACCCGCCAAAAGTTCGTCATCCTCGTGGACAAGCGAGACGACGCCACCCTCTTCAGCGACAGCTACGGCAAAAAGCTACTCGTCGACCTCGTCAAGGAAATAAAGGAACAGATCTACCCCACGAACCGCCAGCTCTTCGGCAACGACCCGACCGCCGGCGAAGGTCAGGTCAAAGGCCTCGGAATCGAGACCGACACCACCTACTTCGTGATCTCGCGAAGCGTCAACAACGACAGCAACATCACCGACAACGGCAAGGGCCAAGAAACCAGCACCCTCGGCTACTTCTACCTCGGCGACCTCCTGAGCGACGATCCCTACAACGGGGGCACCGCCCACTCCAACCGCGCCAAGATGCTCTACCTCGCCTCGAGCCAGGTCTACGAAGCCAAGGTCGGCATGTCCATGAATGACCTCTCGGACTTCAACGATCTCTGCGGAACGATCGCCCACGAGCTCCAGCACCTCCTCTTCTCATGGGGCCGCATCCAGGCAATCGGATTGAGCGGACGATTCGCCGAAAACCTATCCTACGCTGACGCATGGATCGACGAGGGGCTCGCCATGGTCGCCATGGCAGCCAACGGCTACGGCCCGGAAGGCTTGAAGTCCGGCACTCAGGTGGCCCTTCACGATCGGGCGTTTCTCGAAGAAGCCCCCCTTTACTCCCTGACGAACTTCTACGCCAAGCGACCCAACCAACACCCCACTCCGGCAGGACAGTGGGTGGAAAACCCCAACGATGCTTATGGCATGGCTCACCTCTTCGCCCAGTACATGGTCGATCAGCAGGGAAGCGACATCATCGGGAAGATTCTCGCGAGCACCAAGAACTTGAAAGCCGACGGAGCCATGGAGGCCGCGAACATCAGCCCCACGGGCATCGTCGCGGATGCCCTGAAGCAAGACGGCGGAAACCTGGCCGTCCTGTTCGGTGACTTCGCGACTGCCCTGGCCCTCGACGGGACGCCCACTCTCGCGGCGGGCTCCACCTCATTCTGGAAGCGCTACGGGATCAGCGGAGTCAACATTCGCTCGGTGAGGCTCGGCGGCCCCAAGGCGAGCACCTCCTCACCCTTGGCCCCTCGGCCCTTCGGCGTGACCTACCTCAAGCCGGACAGCCTACCCACCAGTTCGTCGGCCCTCAAGCTGACCGGCGGAAGCGGTCTCAGCACCCGTCTCATCCTTCACAAGTAAGGCCGATTCACCGACTAACCGCGCCGCGCTCAGAACGAGACGCCCCACGTCGTGTAGAACTGAACTCCCCCCCCCGGACTCAGTCCCTGGGCAGCGCCCAGGCGGATCTCGGTGGGAACCTGGTTGAGGAAGATCTTGGCCCGGCCTTCCAGCCCGAGGCCGTGCTTGATGCGTCCGAGCGTGAGCTCGTCACGGCTGCCCGCCAACCCTACGTCGTAGAAGGCCGCCCCGTGCAGGGTATCGAGGAAGAACGGCAGCGTTCCGAGGCCCGAGTGCACTTCCAAGACCGGGAAGCGGTATTCCATGCTTCCCGCGAGCAGATGGCTCCCCTGCAGGATCCCATAGCCGTAGCCCCTCAAGGGAACCGCGCTGACGTCCCCGATGAACCGAAGATCCGTGTAGATCGAGGGAAGCGTCGAGAAGGATCCTCCCAGGACGTAGTCGCCGCCGGGCCTCCCCAGATTGAGCCCGCCAGCCATGCGCCAGCCGAGCACGTGACGCTTCCAGGGCAGGGCATGATAAGAACGGTAATCCCCGCTCAGGCGGTTGAATCCGGACTGCCCTCCCAGGCCGGAGGGTGCCAGTTCGTAGGTGAGCGAGCCGAGGTTTCCGCTCTCGGGGCTGATGGCGAAGCTCGGGCGGAAGTTGTCGGCGTGGCGCCACTGGGCGTAGACCGAGTGGGTGAGGCCTTCGGGGGCCGCGGCGATCGCCCTTTCCAAGCTCGCGCGCTCTCCCGCCTCCAGCCCCGCTGGATCCGTCACCGGCTGCGCGCCTTGGCGTTTCAGGACACCGAGTTCCGAGACCGACCGGAAGCGATACCCCAACGTCAAACTGTCTCCCATGACCGAAAGATGCCCCAGCGCCTGGCTCGGCATGCCGGGAACGGTGACTCCGAAGTCCCCCTGGACCCGCCGGATTCGGCGCTCCAGGGTCTGGCCCACCCCGTAGAGGCTGGGCAGGTCACTCAAACTGAGGTTGAGGCTGGGGGAAAGCTCGTCGTTCTGGTAATACAGCGAGTAGAAGGGGCGCTGGCTCACGAGCTCCGCTCCCGCCGACAGGTAGACCTGGTGCTTGAGCAAGACATCCAGACCGTAGGTCGTCGCTCCCAGCCAGAGGCCGTGGGAGCCGTAGTCCCCGATGGGGCTCCAGACCTTGGGCGTGAGGGTCGGCCAGGGAGAGTAGGGGCGAGAAGGAAAGGGCGTGGGATCGAGCGGTAGCGTCTCGCCTCGGGCTTCCGGCAGGGCGGCCAGGGAGCCGTCGGTTTCGAAGGCCAAGGCGGGCCCTTCGATGGGCCGCCAGGTTTCCGGCTCGAACGGCATGAGGTGGATGTCGAAGCCGCGAGAAGTGTAGAGCGAAAAGGCGAGTTGCCGGCCATCCGGGGAGACGGCGGGCTCCAGGGCGCCGCCGACCACGTTGGTCACCTGAAAGACCTTCTCGTCCGCCAGCCTCACGGCATGCAGGTTGAAAACCCCCGTGCGATCCGAGCTGTATAGGAGCCACTTGCCGTCAGGGCTCCAGGCGGGCGCGGTCTCCACGGCCAGATCGCGCATGAGCGGCCGCATGGCGCCCGTCGCGGGGTCGATCAGGTAGAGATCCCGGCAGCCGTCCTTCCAGACCGAGGCGGCGACCTGCGTTCCGTCAGGCGACCAGGCGAGACCCGAGATCTGCATGCCGTCCGAGCCCTGGGTCAGACGCTCGATGAGCTGGCCATTCTCGTCGAAACGCGCCAGATCGCTGCGCCCCTTGCCGTTCAGAACCGCCAGGATCTGCTTTCCATCCGGCGAGACCGCCGGATCCTTGGCGCGCATGCCGGTGGTGAGTCGTTTCACCTTGCGCGCGTCAACATCCAGCCGGTAGAGGTCGAAGACGGAGTTGAAGCGATTCACGTCGTCGTAGGCGGCGAAGAGGAGCTGCTTGCCGTCGCGGGTGGGCTGGTAACTGCCGAAAGGGCTCTTGTAGATCATGCGGCGCGGCGGCTTGCCGTCGAGCGCGTCGCGAAGAAGCACGGAGAACTCGCCTCGGACGTACTCGGGGTAAAGCAGGTTTCCGTCGGGAAGCCAGCGGGGATGCCGGTGATAGCCTCCCGAACGGGTGACGGCTCGGCTATCCGTGAGGGCGTGGCGCCGGATGCCTTCAAGCTGCCGCTGGGCCCGCGCCTTCAGGAAGGCGTGGAGTTCGCCCCAGAGGACGTAGGCGTCCTTGCCGGGAATGACCTGCCTGATGGCCCAGTTGATGCCCAGGAGGGGCATGGCGGCGTACTGATGGGCGATTCGGGCCGGCACGTCGGCCCCGTAGGTCGAGATCATGTAGCGATAGAAGTAAGTGCCGTAAAGGTAGGCGCCGTTCCCGCCGGGGCCGCCGCCCAGGTAGGGCGCGCCCGCCTGGTCGATGGAGGCGAGCTTGCCGTCGAGGGCGAGGCTGCGGAGGATCATGTCGAAGTCGCCCTCGCGGCCGCGGCCGCCGGTGGTGAATTCGGTCTCCATGTGGACGGCCAACCCCTCGATCAGGAAGCTGGGCTGGATGAGGTTGGGGTAGAGGGCGCGCCCCAGGAGGCGATTCACCCAGTCGGAGACGCCGTCGGTGGTCTCGAGGTGAAGGATGTGGGTGTACTCGTGGGTGATGAGGTGCTTGAGCCAGGAGTCATACTTGCCCCAGAGCATGTCCTGATCCGGGGGCGTGAGGTAGAGCTGGATCTGGTTGTTGGGGTAGGGAAAGGCGAAGCCGTTGGTGGTGTCCTGGCTGTCGAGGAGGACCAGTTCCGTGCGCATGGTGGGCGCGTGGCGCATGACCGGGACGAGCTTGGAATGGGCCTCCTCGGCGAAGTGGGCGGCTTTCTGGGCGATCGCCTCGTACCCCTCCACGTAGTTGACCCGGAAGTGAGGCGTCTCCAAGGTATGCCAGCGCAGCGCCGGATCGATGGTCGTGGCAGCTTGGGCGAAATGGGGGGTCGCCAGCAGCAAGGACGCGGCAAGCAGCGCACGGATCCGCAATCGAGACTCGCTTTCTATCAACGCATTCACCGCCTCATGTTACCGCAAAAAAACTCCCACGCTCCGCAAAAGCCGCCCGCTTTCAATTTCGGCTCCGAAAGTCGGGCCATCCCTGGCCACCGGCGAAGCGCGTTTAGCCTACCGACCGAAGGGCATAAGGAAATGAACCCCGTTCGAAGCGCAAAGGACACGGAGAGGGCATGAAGCAGCACCTGATCAAACTCGTCATCGCAGGAAGTCTTTTGATCCTCGGATCGCCCGCCATGGCCGCCACCAGCTACGAACCGGGGATCGACTGGCGAACGATCGAAACGCCCCACTTCCGTGTCAACTACCCCGTCGACCTCGAGGACATCGGGCGACGGGTCGCAGCCTATGCCGAGGACGCCCACCAGAAGGTGGCTCCGCACATGCAGGCCGAGCCCTACGAAAAGACCGAAATCGTCTGCTTCGACACCTACGACGACACCAACGCCAACGCCAGCAACTACCCGCATAACCGGATTCTCCTGAACCTCCATCCCCCTTCCCCGGATGCCGGCCTCCCCGTGGGGCGCTATGACGACTGGATTCGCTACGTCGTGCTCCACGAGTACACCCACATCCTTCACCAGAACCAAACGCACTGGGGCATCAACCAACTCAACCGAGTGCTCGGCAAGGTCTTCTTCCAGTTCCTCGCCATTCCCGGCGTCCCCAGCTTCGTCACCGAGTACATCCCGACCCTGCTCTCCGACTCGCCGCGCTTCATCACCGAGGGCTGGGCCGTCCATACCGAATCCCTCTTCACTCCGGGCGGCCGCGCCAAGGAAGGCTACGGCGACATGCGCCTGCGCATGGCCACCCTCGACCATTCGCTACACACCCTGGATCAGGTCAACGGCAGCTACCTGCTCGACTGGCCCGCCGGCGGCAACGAATACGACTACGGGACGGCCTTCTTCCAGTACGTCGCCACCACCTACGGCGAGGACGCCCCAAGCCGGATCCTCAAGGTCTTCGGACGCATGCCCTGGCTCGGCATCGACTTCGCGGTCAGCCAGGTGCTCGCGGGAAAAACCTGCGCGTCGCTCTGGGACGAGACCATGGGCTGGCTCCACAAGCGCTATGCCACCCAAGCGCGCGAGATAGCCCAGCATCCGCTCACCGTCTCCCAGGCGCTCACGACCTCGGGACGCTACCATCATCACCCCCGATGGCTATCCGACGGCTCGCTACTCTTCACCGAATCCTACAAAGGCAAGGGCTCGAAGCTCCTGAAACGCTCAGCCACCGGCGAAACGAAAGCCGTGATGAGCAAGGACCCGCTGGGAGACTTCGCTCCGAGCCACGATGGCCAAAGCATCACCTACGCCATGCAGAGCGGCGACGAGAGCGCCTTCAAGAGCTACTCGGATCTCTTCCGCTTCAACCCGGAAACCGGCGAGAGCAAGCGCTTGACCCACGACATGCGCGCCTCGGATCCCGCCGTCTCGCCGGACGGCAACCGGCTCGTCGCGGTCGTCACCGAGCAGGGCACTAACTATCTGGTTCTGCTGGATGCCGAGGGAAAGCGCTTGAAGTCGCTAAGCGAGGCCACGCCGTTGAGCACCTACGCCAATCCCACCTGGTCGCCGGACGGCAAGCAGATCGCCGTCTCCCGCTGGGTACCGGGAGGATATCAGCTCGTGACGGTCGACCCCGAGAACGGCGACACCCAGGAGCTGACGCCTCCGGGCGCCCTGGACTTCTACCCGTCCTACACGCCGGACGGCCGGCACATCCTCTTCACGTCCGATCGAACGGGCGTCTACAACCTCTACGCCCTGCGCCTCTCCGACCGCGCCCTCTTCCAGGTCACCAACGTGATGGGCGGTGCGTTCCAGGGACGGGTCTCGCCGGACGGCAAGACGCTCGCCTTCATCAACTACGGAAGCAAGGGGTTCGACCTCCATCAGATGCCCTTCGCGTCCGAATCCTGGCGTCCCGTTTCGCCGGAAACCGTGCTCGCCAGCGACTTCGAGGGCCACTTCACGCCGTTCGCCCAGCAGCCGGCGACTCCGGTGGACATGGCCACGGCGCTTTCCGCCACGCCGCGAGCTTACAATCCCTGGCCCTCGGTTGCCCCCAACGGCCTCGTTCCCCTGATAGCTCAGGACGAAGGTGGCCTGGCTCTGGGCCTTTCCGCCTTCGGGCAGGACGTGCTGCGGCAACATACCTACTACGTCCTGGGCGGAGCGGGCCTCACGTCAGGCAAGCCCATCTACGGCTTCCTCTACCAGAACGACCAGTTACAGCCCTCGCTGTCTTTGACCTATTTCCGGTCACCCGGAGCGAGCGCCTACTTGATTCCCGTCGGGGATCAAGTGACCTTCGGCCGCCTCTGGCAGGATCAACAGATGCTCGACCTCAACATGAGGCTACCCGGCATTCCCTTCCCGCTTCTCGGCGCCAACTGGGTCACCGGAGACTCCTACGTCGTGGGGTTCCGGGCAAAACATGCCCAGAACTACGCCCTCAGCACGATCGACCGCAGTCAGGTCGTCCGCTTCGAAGGCAGCGACGCGAACGCGCTGCCCCGCTTCGAACTGGCCGGCGACCCCGGTCAGAGCAACTCGCTCTACACCATGTTCCAGCGAGCGGACAACTTCACCCGCTCCTACGGGGTCAGCCCCGAAGGCGGCTCGCTTTCGACGCTGGGATACGAGATGGCCACGCCGCTCCTGGGAGGACAGGCGAGCTTCGACCGGGTCTGGGGAGATTACCGCCGCTACGTCTCCCTGCCCTGGCAGCATCATGTGCTGGCGTTGCGCGGGACCATGGGATTGAACTGGGGCAAGAACGGCGGGCACTTCTTCGTGGGCGGCATCGATGCCCCTCACTTCCTCTCGCAGGTGGATCTCACGGCGGCCACCGACGTCTTCGACTCTTCACTCGCCATGCGCGGCTACGGCGTGGCGGGGATCGGCAACAAGGCGGCGTTGTTGAGCGCCGAGTACCGATTCCCCCTACTGGAAGTCAACAAGGGCCTGTGGACCTTGCCTTTCTACATGGAGCGGCTCTACGGGGTTCTGGGCTACGACGTCAGCAACACTTGGGACTCGCCCTTCAGCAGTATCCGCCAGTTTCAAGCCGCCGAGACCGTGCACGGCGCCTCGGCCGAGTTACGCAGCAAGCTGACACTCTTCCGCTACCTGCGCACGGACTTCCGGCTGGGAGTCGCTCAGGGATTGGTCACCACGACCATGGCTCAGCCGGCGACCCAGCTCATCATGGGCTTCGGAACGACGTTCTAGCGAACTTTTCGTTCGAGCTGCCAGGTTGCTTACTTGCGCGGGGATCCGGAATTTCCGGATCCCCGCGCCTTCTTTGTTGGCTCGCTGGCGGCAAAAGTGCGGCCGGTCACTTGAAGGAACGCCATCACCAGGACGTAGAGCGCGAAGATCGTCGCGACGATCAGGACTAGCCAGCTGAGCAGGGTGGAAAAAAGCATCGTGAGCGAGCTAAACATCTTGGCCCCTCCTTGGTTCAATTCGGCCCCAGCCTATCACCGGGGGACTCCGGAGTCGCCAGGCAAGCGCGACCGACCAGGTCAGCCCCAAAGCTTAACGGAGCTTTTGCCCGCCATTAACCGCCTGGACACAAGCCCCCCCGTCGAGACGCGGATAAGAACCTAGACCCGCATCCGATAGGAGGACGCCATGATCGCTGGAGTGCCGAGCCGCCCTTACGCCCCCACCCGTTCCGCCATGGCCGTTCGCGCCGGGGGCGCCGCGCCCCAAGCCTCCGGAGTGGTTCAGCCCCCCGCGATCGTCGCCCAGCCCCAGTCGGTCGCCCCGATGAGCTTTGACTTCGCCAGCCTCTTCGAGGGCGTCAAGAAGTTCTTTAGCGGCATCCTCACTTTCGTCAAGAGCCTCTTCAAGCCCAAGGAAGATACCAGCACGGTGGATGCCGATACCCAGGCGATCGCCAAGGCCTATAACCTGCTTCCCACCAAGGACAACGTCAACGCCTTCCTCGCCGAAGCGCGTTCCTACGAGCAGAACGGCACCCTGGGGCCGGGCAGCCCCAACGCCGCTGCCGTCACCGAACTGCAGGGAGCCCTCAAGAACTGGGGCTTCAGCGTCACGGTAAACGGTTCCTTCGATAACGCCACCGGCGAAGCCATCAAGGCCTTCAAGAAAGCCAACGGCCTCCACCAGACCTACAAGTCCACCGATGGAAGCTGGGCCGTCAACGAGTATCTCGATAACGCCACCCTCGCCAAGATCCAGCAGTTGCTGAACTCCGGGCAAACCCCACCCACCACGCCACCTGCCACTCAACCGACGACGCCGCCTCCCGCCACGACCACGCAACCGGGCAGCATCAACTACGCGGCCATCGCCACCCAGTACAAACTCGAAAACAGCGAGACCAACGTCAAGGCCTTCCTCGCCGAGGTCCGCGAATATGCCAACAACGGCACCCTCGGACCCGACTACCCCAATGCCGAGGACATCGCCGAACTTCAGAACATCTTCAAGTCCTGGGGCTACGCCGTCACACCGACCGGAAACTGGGATGCGGCCACCAGCCAGGCCATCATGAAGTTCAAGGTCGACAACAGCCTGCACCAGTCCTACAAATCCACCGATGGAAACTGGGCCGTCAACGAGTACGCCGATCCCCAGACCCTCGCCAAGATCAGCGCGAAACTCGGCTCCTAAGCCAGGACGCCTTCAGCACGAAGCCCCCTTGCCCTCAATGAAGGCAAGGGGGCTTCGGCGCGATCACGATCCGATGCGCGCTGATTTCCCCTGGCGCCGCTGTGGCGACACCGGGAACCAGGCTCCCGACAGTGAGACGAATTGCCCTTCGGCGGCATCGTAAGCGAAGACCTCGCCGGTATCGATCTGATAGACCCAGCCATGCAGGAGGAGATCGCCCGAGGCCAGCCGGTTGGCGACCGAGGGCAGGGTACGCAGGTTTTCGAGCTGGACCAGGACGTTCTCCTCGATGGTGGCCGTGAGAAGCGGTTCTCCTTCGAGGTGAGGGTAGTTCTCGCGCATGATCCGCGCGGTCGCCTCCGCGTGCGTCAGCCAAGCAGACATGGCCGGCAATTCGCCCAGCGAAGCGGGATCGAGCAGGCCGGTCAAGGCCCCGCAGTGAGAATGCCCGCAGACGATGATGTCCGTGACCCCGAGCGAGACCACGGCGAACTCGATGGTCGCATGCTCGCCGTTGGCGGGGGCCCCATGAGGCGGAATGATGTTCCCGGCGTTGCGAAGAATGAAGAGTTCTCCGGGCTCCGTCTGGGTGAGCAAATTTGGGTTGATGCGGGAATCGGAACACGTGATAAAGAGTGCTTCCGGACTCTGCCCCTGCGCCAGACGCTCGAAGAGATCCTTTCGGGATCTGAAGGCATTCCTCTGAAATTGGTGGATGCCTTGAACCAGCTTTTGCATGCGGGAGTTACTCCTTACTGCTGACACTCTAAAGGGAAATTCGGGAAGGAGTCCAGCCTTGGTTTTCATGCGGCGGGAGGATGGCCTGATTTGCTAAATCGACAAGATAGCGTCATGATATCAATAATGACGTAACCGAGGGTAGGGACGGAGGGGGAGGATGGCGGACGAGGAACGGATTTACGCCTTGCTCTTGCTGCGAGTTCCGGGCATCGGGTCGCGCCGCGTCAACCGGCTTCGCGATCGCTTCGGTTCGCTGTCGGCGGCTTGGCACGCGCCTCACTGGGAGCTGCTCCGGACCCCGGATCTGGGCCCGAAGACGCTCGAGGCCTTGGAAGCATGCCGGAAATCGGGGGGCGCTCTCGACGAGGCGCGTCGGGAGGCCGAAACCCTCGATCGGGATGGCATCTCCATGCACCTGCTCGGCGATTCCCACTACCCTGCTTTGCTTTGCGAGATAGCCGATCCCCCCGCGGCCCTGTTCGTACGGGGGGAGTTGCCCCTCCACGGCCCGATGGTCGCCCTCGTCGGCACCCGTGCCGCCAGCTCCTACGGCCTCAGGACCGCTCGGCGCCTGGGCTGCGAGCTGGCCGAACGCGGCGTGATCGTGGTGAGCGGGCTCGCCATCGGGATCGACGCGGCGGCCCACGCCGGCGCCTTGTCCACGGGACTGACCGTCGCGGTGCTCGGCTCGGGAGTCAATCACGTGACTCCCGCCTGCAACCGCCGGCTGGCGCGAGCGATCGTCGACGGCGGGGGGGGAATTCTCAGCGAGTACCCTCCCGGGACGCCGGCCGCACCGGGACAGTTCCCCGCCCGAAACCGAATCGTCAGCGGCATGTGCCACGTCACGGTGGTGGTCGAGGCTCCCTTGCGCTCGGGGGCGCTGATCACGGCGGACCTCGCCCTGGAGCAAGGTCGGGACGTGATGGCGGTGCCGGGGGCCATCGATGCCAGCCAGAGCGCGGGCAGCCTGGCGCTCCTGAGCCAGGGAGCGAAAATCGTCACGGGGGTCGATGACGTGCTGGAGGACCTCCCTCGCGATTGGCAGCCGCGACCCGTCCGGGCGTCCCTGCCGCGCGATCTTCCGGCCGACGAGGCCCGCATTCTCGCGGCCCTGGGAGCGGATCCGCGGCATGTCGACCGGGTCGGCACCATGACCGGGCTACCGACAGCAGTAGTCACCGGCCTCCTCCTGGTGCTAGAATTGAAATCCTTTGTCGTTCAGCTCCCCGGCAACTTTTACATCCGTCACCCTTAAGTGGCGCTGCGCCGCGGATCGGGGAGCCCATTCCGCGGGCCTAATCTCAAGAGGTATTTATGGCAGCCAAGTCGCTGGTAATCGTAGAAAGCCCCGCCAAAGCCAAGACCATCGCGAAGATCCTGGGCAAGGACTTCTTCGTCAAGGCTTCCGCGGGCCACATCCGGGACCTTCCCAAGAAGGGGCTCGGGGTGGACGTCAAACGTAACTTCCAGCCGCAATACGAGGTCTTGCCCGAGAAGGCCAAGGTCGTGAACGAACTGCGCGAAGCCGCCATGGAAGCCAGGGACATCTACCTCGCCCCCGACCCTGACCGAGAAGGGGAGGCGATTGCCTGGCATCTCGCCAGCATCCTCGAGGACCTCGCCAAGCCCATGCGCCGGATCGAGTTCAACGAGATCACCAAGGACGCCATCCTGCGGGCCATCCAGAATCCTCGCGACATCGACCAACCGCGCGTGGATGCCCAGCAGGCCCGCCGCGTGCTGGATCGCCTCGTGGGCTACAAGATCTCGCCGCTCCTCTGGACGAAGGTCCGTCGCGGCCTCTCCGCCGGCCGCGTGCAATCCGTCGCGGTCCGCCTGATCTGCGACCGCGAGGACGAGATCCGCAAGTTCCAGCCCAAGGAATACTGGTCCCTCACCGCCGAGTTGCTCAAGGGAACCGCCAAGACCTCCTTCAACTCGGAACTCGCGCGCTGGAAGGGAAAGAAACCCGACATCGGCTCGCAGGCCGAGTCCGACTCCATCGTCGCGGCACTCGAGGGCGCCGAGTACGCGGTCACCAAGGTCGCGACCAAGGATCAGAAGCGCCAACCCTCGGCCCCCTTCATCACCTCCACCCTGCAACAAGAGGCCTCCCGGCGTTACGGCTTCACCGTGAAGCGCACCATGACCCTCGCCCAGCAGCTCTACGAGGGAATCGACCTGGGATCCGAGGGTCCGGTCGGCCTCATCACCTACATGCGTACCGACTCCGTGCGGATCGCCGACGAGGCATGGGAAGAAGCCAGCCAGTATATCGCGGAGCGCTACGGCAAGCAGTACCTGCCTCCTAGCCGCCGTACGTACGCTTCCAAGAAGGGTGCGCAGGAAGCCCACGAAGCCATTCGCCCCACCTCGATCGTCCGGACTCCCGAATCGGTCAAGGCGAAGCTGACCCCGGATCAGTTCAAGCTCTACCGGGTGATCTGGGATCGCTTCGCAGCCAGCCAGATGGCCAATGCCGCCCTCGCGGTGACGTCGATCGACATCACCGCCGCCGAGGGTATCTTCCGCGCCTCCGATACCAAGATCGTCTTCGCCGGCTACCAGGCCGTCTACCTGGAGACTCCCGAGGAGGACGAGGAAGCCGAGAAGAAGCCCTCCAAGCTGCCCGACCTCAGCGAGGGAGACAAGCTCAAGCTGAAGGCTCTCCAGCCCAAGCAACACTTCACCCAGCCGCCCCCGCGCTTCACCGAAGCGACCCTCGTTCGGACGCTCGAAGAAAAGGGTATCGGACGCCCGTCGACCTACGCCCCGACCATCGCCACGGTCCAGGATCGCGGTTACGTCGAGAAGGACGGCCGGGCGCTGACTCCCACCGAACTCGGCATGCAGGTCAACGAGCAGCTGGTCCAGCATTTCCCCAACATCGTCGATCCGAACTTCACCGCCGACATGGAAGACAAGCTCGACGCCGTCGAGACCGGCGAACGCGAGTGGCAGGCGATCATCTCCAACTTCTACGAGCCGTTCCAGCAGACCCTCAAGATCGCCGCCAAGGAAATGAAACCGGTGGCCATCCCCGCCGGCGAGAACTGCGAGACCTGCGGCGCCGAGATGATGATCAAGTCGGGCCGCTTCGGCGAGTTCATGGCCTGCTCCAAGTATCCGGAGTGCAAGACCACCAAGCCCATCATCAAGAAGGCGGGAGTGGGCTGCAAGATCCCCGGCTGCACCGGCGACGTCATCATCAAGGGCACCCGTACGGGCAAGACCTTCTACGGCTGCGAGCGCTACCCCGAATGCACCTTCACCTCATGGGATCAGCCCACGGACACGCACTGCGTGAAGTGCAGCACCTACATGGTGATCAAGCGTTCCAAGGCGGGCCGCAGCTTCCTGCTCTGCTCCAACGTGGACTGCAAGAACATCCAGAACCTTCCCAAGAAGTCCGCATCTTCCGATGGCAAGGGCGACAGCGAGGCGGAGGAAAGCGGCAACGACGCGATCCCCGCGGGAACCCTGGAAGCTCTCGGCGGCGCGTCCCCGGCAATCGGAACGGAAGCCGGTACCGAGCCCGAAGTCAAGGCCAAGGTGGTCCGCAAGCGCGCTCCTAGCAAGCGCGCCAGCGCCGCCTCCGAGGCTCCTGCCGATGGGCAGGAGGGCTAGCATGCGGGCCAAGGTCATCGGCGGCGGTCTGGCAGGCTCCGAGGCAGCCTGGCAGCTCGCCCGGCGGGGCATCGACGTCGACCTCTACGAGATGCGTCCCCAGGTTTCCACCCAGGCGCATCACACCGATCGCCTCGCGGAGCTCGTCTGCTCCAATTCGCTGGGATCCTTCGGCATGGGCAACGCCTCCGGGCTGCTCAAGGCCGAGATGCGGAAGCTCGGCTCGCTCATCCTGCAGGCGGCGGATCATGCCCAGGTTCCCGCGGGCGGAGCGCTCGCGGTCGACCGGGATCGCTTCGCAGCCTTCGTCACCGAGGCCATCGCCAACCATCCTCGGATCACCCTGCACCGGGAGGAGTATCACTCCCTCGGCGTGGACGAATTCACCGTCATCGCCACGGGCCCGCTCACCTCGGAAGCCCTCGGCGAGGAGCTGCGCCGGCACACCGGCGAAGAGCACCTTCATTTCTACGACGCGGCGGCCCCCATCTTGACGCTCGAGAGCCTGGATATGGATAAAATCTTCCGCCAGGCCCGCTACGACAAGGGCGAGGGGGAATACCTCAACTGCCCCATGACCCAGGAGGAATACGAGGCCTTCTGGCACGCCCTGACCGAAGCCGAAGGAGCCGTCCTCCACCTGGGCGGCGAGGAGAAGCATTTCTTCGAGGGCTGTTTGCCGGCCGAGGTCATCGCGCGGCGCGGAATCGAAACCCTGCGCTTCGGCCCCATGAAGCCCGTGGGACTCACCGATCCGCGAACCGGCCGACGTCCCTACGCCGTGGTCCAGCTCCGGCAGGACAACGTAGCGGGCGACCTGTACAACATGGTGGGCTTTCAGACCCAGCTGAAGTGGGGCGAGCAAAAGCGCGTCTTCCAGATGATCCCCGGCATGGAGCAAGCGGAGTTCGTGCGGCTCGGGGTGATGCATCGCAACACGTACCTGGCGTCCCCCGCCTTCCTCGACGCCACGCTGCAATGGCGCGAACATCCCAACTGGTTCGTGGCCGGACAGCTCATCGGGGTGGAAGGCTACACCGAGTCCACGGCAGCCGGTTTGATTGCCGGCATCAACCTGGCTCGCGCCATGCGGTGCGAAACCCCCCTGATCTTGCCTCGAACGACCATGCTAGGCTCGCTCCTGCACTACGTCTCTCACGCGGATCCCAAGTCGTTCCAGCCGATGAACTCCAACTGGGGGATCATCGAGGCCTGGCCGGTCAAGATCCGCGACAAGGCCCAGCGGCACCAGCTTCAGGCCGAGCGATCGCTCGCCGACCTTGAAGCCGCCATGGCGGGCGAAGTCGCTTTGTCTACGCCTCCCTGCGAGGCCCGGTTCACCCTGCGGGATCCGTCCGTCAATCAACCGAGGTAGTGTCTTTTGAAAGCGGGATTCTACGCGACGACCTCGCATCATGGCTGGATCGAGGTCATCTGCGGGTCGATGTACTGTGGCAAGACCGAAGAGCTGATCCGTCGGATCAAGCGCGCCGAGATCGCCCGCCAGAACGTCCAGGTCTTCAAGCCCATCATCGATATCCGGTATTCCCCCGAAGACGTCAGTAGCCACTCGGGAACCCGGTACCGGGCCGTGAGGGCCAACGGGTCCGACGAAGTTTGGCGGCTAACCGACGAATCGACCGAGGTCGTGGCCATCGACGAGGTGCAGTTCTTCGACGACGACGTGATCGAGGTGATCCAGGCGCTCGCCAATTCCGGCAAGCGCGTCATCTGCTCGGGGCTCGACATGGACTTCCGCGGCGAACCGTTCGGCATCATGCCACGCCTTCTGGCCCTAGCCGAGCAGGTCGAAAAACTCACCGCCATCTGCGTCCAGTGCAACGCTCCGGCAACCCGCTCGCAGCGTCTCATCGACGGCCAGCCGGCCGAGTGGGACGATCCGGTGATCCTGGTGGGCGCCCAGGACCAGTACGAGCCCCGGTGCCGCAGCTGCCACGTCGTTCCCGTTCGCCCCGGAGTCACCCAGCTTTCCTTTCCAAGCGTGGATCGCGCCTAGATGCATCCCAAGGAGGCGTTCGGCCTGTACTTGGAAATCGAGCGCAACCTATCCCCCCATTCGCTTCGCGCCTACCGCCAGGATCTCGAGATGTTCCACGTCTTCCTGTCGGATATCCCCCTTGAAAAAGTCGACTACCGCCTGCTCAGGCGATTCCTCGGTCACCTCAAGCAGCAAGGCTACGAACGGTCGACCATCGCCCGACGGATGGCCACCCTTCGCACCTACTTTCGTTTCCTGGCCCGGGAACGCCTGGTCCCCGGCAACCCGACGCTGGGCGTTCAAAGCCCCAAGCTGACCCGCAAGCTTCCCAGCTTCCTCGACTGGGACGAGCTCCAGCGCCTGCTCGCCATTCCCGACGAAAGTCCGCTCGGACTACGAGATCGGGCGCTCCTCGAGCTACTCTACGCCACGGGCATGCGGGTCGGCGAAATCGCCGAGCTCGATATTCGAAGGCTCGACTGGGAAGAAGCCGAGATCCGCGTGCTCGGCAAGGGCAACAAGGAGCGCATGGTTTTGATGAGCGATAATGCGATGCGCCACCTCCGGAGGTATCTTGACGAGGCCCGCCCCGCGCTTCGTCCTAGATCGACCGATCGACTCTTTCTCAACCGCGGCGGGACTCCCCTGAGCCCGCGTTCCATCCATCGCATGCTCACGGCCCACGCGCGCAAGGCCGGAATCGCCAAGGCCATCTCCCCCCACACCATGCGCCACACCTTCGCGACCCACCTGCTCGAAGGCGGGGCCGACCTGCGCGTGGTCCAGGAACTCCTGGGGCACGTCAGCCTTTCCACCACCCAGATCTATACGCACGTCAGCCAGGATCGCCTGAAGCAGGTCTACCAGCAGGCTCACCCCCGCCCATGACGTTGCGAGTCGCCAAGCCGCTATGCTATCCTGAGGGACCCACCTCCCGAGGTGGTATGTTGGGAAATCTGAGAGGGTGACGCGTGACCAGCACGGACAAGGCAAGAACGGTCAAACCCTCTCTCGACGCGCAAGCGCTCTCCTGTCCGACTTTTGAGGTCCAGGAGCCGATTCTCGCGGAGCTGCTAAGGAACTGGCAACTGCTCGTGGGAGCACCCGATGCGCTAGTGCTCGAAGCCCGGCGGGTTCTTTGCACGCTCGATTGCGAGGACCGGCCGCTTCCGGAAATGGCGATAGCCTGGGTTGACGCCTTCCAGGAGCAAGGCCTTGGCCTGCGGCACGCCATGAGCCTCTTCATGGAGGCGCAGTTCCGCCTCTCAAAGCCGGATGCTGGGCGACTGGCCCGGTTTCAGTTGCATGTCGCCGAGGCGTTCGAACAACGCTGGCACGAAACCCAGAAACGACACTTCGATGAGCTGAGGTCGACCAACCGAAAACTTCAGGAAGTCGACAAGAACCGCGCCGACTTCATCTCATCGCTCTGCCATGAGCTGCGCACTCCCCTTACCGCCATCGCCGGCGCCTCCGAACTCTTGCTGGAGGACTTCGTCGACGAGCTCAGCGGTTCCCAGGAAGAGTACATTTCCATGATCTCCCAGGGCGCCTTCCTGCTCCGCAGGCTGATCGACGACGTACTCGATCACGCGAAGCTCGATGCCAAGCGCTTAGATCTCAATCCCGAACCCTTGGACGTGATGCAACTGATTCGCGACATCGAGATTCTGGTCGCACCCTTGCTCAACGAGAAGGCTATCCGCTGGGATCTCGACGTGCTCGACCCCCTGCCCTTGATTTTCGCGGACGCGGTTCGCATCCGCCAGGTCCTGCTCAACCTGCTCTCCAACGCCATCAAGTTCACGCCCCATGGGGGACAAGTCAGCATCCGAGCCTGGCTCGAGAAGTCGACTGGTCGAAAGCCCCCCCTCTTGGCCCTCAGCATCTCCGACACCGGATGCGGCATTTCCCCCGAGAACCAAAAGCTCGTCTTCGAGCGCTTTCGTCAGGTCGGAGGGCGCGAGGCGCGAGGCACCGGGCTCGGGCTCCCCATTGCCAAGCGCTTGGTGGAACTTCACGGGGGGCGCATCACGCTCAGAAGCGCGGTCGATCAGGGCTCGACGTTCACTTTCACCATACCGCTCGCCGACGACCTATGCTAGGTTAAAGGGGGGACGGGTATGATTACCCTAGTGGTCTCGCGGCTCTGAATCAGTTATGCCGGGATTGCAGCGAACGTTCGGAAGACGAACGTCTGGAACTCGAAAGCAGAGCCAAGACATCACGAATACGAGTCTAGGGATCACTATCATGGCGGACGCGACACAGACCGAGCAAAACCTGACCGAACTGGCCCTTCTGATGCATGAGATCGAAGGGGTTCGCCAGACGACCCTGCTGGTCGACGACCTGGCCCAAGGCATTCTCGAAATCCTGACGAATCGGTTCGGGCTCGCCCAGGCTATCCTCCTGCTGGACAACGATCTTTATGTCGCCGCCATGGTTCCGCGGGGGGAACTCGAGATGGTTCCGGAGATCGTGCTGGAAGTCATGGCCGAGCGCGAACCTCGCGAAGGCGACTGGGATGGCCGCATGGCCTATTGCTCGCCGTTCTTCAACGATCATCGCTTCGAGGGAGCTCTCGTGCTCGCGGCGTCCGAGATCTTCACCTCGCCCCAGATCCAGGTCATCGCCTCCTTGATGCCGTTCGTGGCACTGATGATCGAGCAACGACGAGGTCAAACTCGACTCGTCGAGCAGGAAAGGAAGCTCACGGAGCTCGGCGCCCTTTACGAGGACGCCCGCGAGCGAGCCGTCACGGACGGTCTCACCGGTCTTTACAACCACGCCCATTTCAAGGAGTTGCTCGCGCTGGAGTACGCGCGTTGCAAGCGCTATGGCCCTCCCCTGACGCTTCTGCTCGTCGATGTGGACCACT
Source organism: Candidatus Sericytochromatia bacterium S15B-MN24 CBMW_12 (assembly GCA_002083825.1). GTDB lineage: Bacteria > Cyanobacteriota > Sericytochromatia > S15B-MN24 > UBA4093 > UBA4093. The sequence continues at coordinate 40,023 of DAZV01000037.1, forward strand.
TCAAGAAAATCAACGATGCCTTCGGGCACCTGACCGGCGACGTGGTCCTGAGGCGGGTCGCCCAGGTCCTGAGGGGCCAGGTTCGCGACTGCGACTGGGTCGCGCGCTACGGCGGCGAAGAGATGTCGATTTTGCTACCCAGCACCGACCTCAAGGGAGCGATGGTGGTGGCGGAGCGTATTCGCCGCTTCATCCGCGACATGGTCTTCATCACCGAGGATAAGGTTCAGATCCCCGCGGTCACGGTCTCCATCGGAGTCGCCCAGCAGCGCAAGTCGGACACCCCCACCGAACTCATCAACCGCGCGGATCAGGCGCTTTACCGTGCGAAGGACAGCGGGCGAAATCAGGTTTGCGCGGAATGCGGCGAACTCTCCGTTCCCGCAGCCGAGAGCAAGGCCCATCACCAGGATTTCCTCACGACGATCGCCGAAATAGCCACCGACAGCGCCCTCACGGATCAGCTCCGCTCCACTTACGCCGAGGACCTGGCCGAACTCGCCAACCGACTCGGTACGGCCGTCGGACTTTCCTCCCTGCAACGGCGAGACATGGTGCTGGCAGCGGCCCTGCTTCACATCGGAAAAATCGCCCTGCCCGAGGAAGCCCTCACCAAGCGCGACGACCTCGACGAAAGAGAGCTGGCCCTCGTGAAGAGCCATCCCCAGCTCTCCAAGCAGCTCGTGGAGCAGATTGCCGGCATGGGCACCGTCGCCGAGGTCATTCTCTATCATCACGAGCACTGGGACGGCACGGGCTACCCCTACGGCATCACGGGTCCCGCCATTCCGCTGGTGTCCAGGGTGCTGGCGGTCATCGACACCTTCCTCACCCGGATGAAAGGCGGGGCTGCAGACATCGAACTGGCCCGCTCGGAAATTCTGCGCGACTCCGGCACCCGCTTCGATCCGGAGATCGTCAGCGAATTCGAGCGGCTACTCGAACTCCAGCTCCTCGCCATTCACGCGAGGTAAGCCGAGGCGCACGCGCATGGAGTTAAGCTTCTCCCACCCTGACGACGTGGTCGGTCCACTGCTCGAAGGTGTCATCGTGAGAGATGACCACCAGCTGGGTGAAGCCCTTCAACTGGCCGATGGAAACGGCGAGATTCTGGCGCCGATTCTCGTCCATGTTGGTGGTCGGCTCGTCGAAGAATGCGATGTCGATCGCCGACATCTCCTTGAGCAAGGCCAGTCTGACCGAGAGTGCCGCCGCCATTTGTTCGCCTCCCGAGAGGCTCGCGAAAGGCCGATCGCGGCCGTTCTCCTCGAGCAGGATCTCGTAGTCGGGATTCCAGCGGAGATGGACGTGATGGTTGCCGGTGATGTCCCGGAAGAGCCTATCCGCCTCCAGCGAGATGCTCATCAGGTAAGCCTCGGTGATGAAGGGCCCCGCCTCCTTCAGCGTCAGTCGCGCGAACTCCACGAAGGTCGCCAGCACGGCGAGCCGTTGGCGCTCTTGGAGCTGATCGGCGAGCGCCACCTCGATACGCTTCATCTCGGCGATTTCCTTCTCCGTCACGCCGCGCTGCTGCTCCAGGAAATCGACGCTCTGCTCCATGCGAATGGCCTCGGACTTGTACGAGTCGACGCGCTCCTCGAGTTCCTGGTGTTCATCCTGGCGATAGGCCATGCGCGTCTCGGCAAGGGCCTTTTCGGTCTTGTTTCGGGTTTCGTTCAATGCCTCGAGCCGCGTCTGCGCCTCGGCAAGTACGGCCTGACGTGCGGGTAGCTCGGCTGCCGTGCCCGAGAGGGAGAGGTAGCGACGGTAACCAGGCTCCGCGGATTCCTTGGTCTCGGTCACGTGCTTCAAGCGCTCCGCCAGGTCCGCGAACGGCTCCAGCAAGCGAGCCAGCTCCTTCAAGTGCTCTTGCATGGCGGCTTCCCGCGCGATGCCCGCGTCGCGAGCGGCCTCCAGCGACGGACGGCGCTCGAGGTGCCTGGCGATCGCCCCGAGCCGGGAACGCGGATCCCCCAGCTCCTTGAGCCCCTTCTCCGCTTCCGCCAGCCTCGGCTTCCCCGCCGAAAGCTCGGCCAATCGCTTGCGAGCCTCCTCCAGCTCGGCCTGCCGCGACGTCGTCTCGATGGTCATCGCTTGAGCCTGACTCAGGATCCGCCCGTGTGACTCCAGTCTCAAGGCTGCTGTCTGCGCCTTCCTCAGATCCTCGGTGAGGCGCTGGAGTTCTTGCAGGCTCCGCGTCAGCGCCTCGGGATCCGGGCTGGTGCGGCCCAGTGCCTCGATCTCCCGGATCTGGGCCTCATGGACGCGGATGGCTTCGCCCAAGCTCCCATGCTGGCGCTCCAGCTCGGAAAGGCCCGAGACTTCCCGCTCGGCCGTCCTGGCCTCCTGGTAACGCCTGCGCAACGCGTCGCGCTCTCGCGTACGCTCGGCAAGCTCCCGTTCTCGCTCGGCAACCTGCACGGCGAAGTACTCCGCCGCGCTCTGCCCCTCCAGGATAGGACAGCCCACCAGCAAGATGGGGCAGGCATTTCCCTTGAACTCCGTCCGAGCCTTCCGATCCCGCTCCAGGGCCCCTTCGATCCGCGAAACCTGGTCGCTCAGCGACTGGCCCTTTTCCCGGATGGCCGGCTCTTCTGCCGCCAAACCTTTGAGCTTCTGCTTCTTGGCGATTTGAACGGCAGCCGCTTCGCGCTCCGAAAGATCCTTGGCCAGCGACTCGCGAAGTAGCTTCAGGCGCTGGTCCGCGTCCTTCTGGGCGAGCAGCGTTTCCTGCAAGGCGCCATGCCGCAGATTGGCCTCGGCCAGTGCCGCCTCCCGGTCTGCCAGCCGCTCGGCCTCAGGCCGCAGGGCGTCGAGCTCCGCGAGCTCACGGGCGAGCGAATCCTGCTGCGAGGCGCGCGTGGCGAGCTCGCGATCGATCTGCGCGACCCGGCTCTCCAGGGCCGCCGCCTCCGAGACCTGGCGCTCGTACTCCCGGACTTCCTTTTCCAGGGTTTCCTGGGCTTGCACCGCCGTCACGAGATGCATCGATTCCTCGCGCTCGACATCGAGTACGCGCAACTGCCCGTCGATAGACTGGATCTCGGCCGCGAGCGCCGCGTGTTCGCGCTGCGAATCGGCCTGACGTTTGACGAGGGCCTCACGCTCCGAACGCTCCGCAGAGAGACGTTTCAAGCTGGCCTCGGCCTCCACGAAAGCGCGGTGATCGCTTGAGGCCTTGGCAGCCTCTTCGCCAGCCAAGCGCGCTTCCGTGACCCTGGAGGCCAGCGAATCGACTTCCTTGGCCGTCCCTTCCTGCTGGGTCGCCAGCAGCCGGAAGGCAGCTTCCTCGGCTTTCAAGCGGTCAGAGAGCGCGTCGGTCTCCTTGAGCCGCACCTGCCAAAGGGCCAGCTCGTGTCGGCATCCCGCGAGCTTTCGGGTCGCGTCCCCCAGTTGCAGCGCCAGTTGCTCGCGCTGCCGCTCCAGTTCCGGCAGCCTCAGGAGCTGCCCGTGGAAGCCCGCCAGGCGCATGTCCACCTCGTTCACCCGGGCGCTGAGGTGGGAATGGGTTTCCTTCAGCGCGTCGGAGGACTTGCGATACTCCTCGACGCGCAGCACCCGGTCAAAAACGGCCTTGCGACGTACCGCGCTCTCCGCGAAGACGGCCGTGAAGGTTCCCTGGGGCACTCCGATGGCCGTCCGGAACAGCTCTTCGAGGTCGGTTTCCGGTTCGACCCCCAGGTGCAAGCGCAGCCAGGACAGCACGTCGGTCTTTTGCTCGGCGAGCTTGGTCCTGGTCTGGGGATCGTAGACGTAGTAGCTGGTGCGGGTGTTGCGAACGAGGGTGTAGGCGCGCCCGTCGAGGCTCGATTCGAAGGTGATTCGAACCGTTCCGACCTTGGCGCCCTTCCTCAGGAAGTCCTCCTTCTTGTAGGGAAGGGAGTCGAAGAGCGCATAGCCGATGGCCTCGAGGATGGTCGACTTGCCGGCGCCGTTGGGCCCCGAGATGGCGTTGGTGCCGGGGGTGAAGGTGTAGGTGGCCGATTCGTAGCGCTTGATGTCCTCGAGTTCGACCGAAACGATGTGCATCTACCCCTCCTCGCCGCTCTGGGAAAGGGCCTGCGCCACGAAAAGCGCGATGTCCGCGGGGGGATCCCCCGAAAGCGCTCGGTTCTTCAGCGAGACCAGGATCTGCGCGTAGCGCTCGGCCTCGGGGGCATAGCGGGAATCGCGCGAGACCAGATCCCGCATGATCTCGCGTTCGAGCTGCTTTCGGTCGGTTCCGACGGCGAGGCCTGGAGCTACCGCGTACTCGGCGGGCATGGCGTCGTAACGCAGCCTCACCAGCAGGGGTTCGAGGATTCTCTCGACCAGGGCTTCCACCTGGGCGAGCACCAGTTCATGGCGCTTGAAGCCCAGCACTCCCGCGAGCGTGAGCTCGACGACGGGGCGATCGTCTCGCTGCTCGCGGTGGGCGGCAAGCATGCCTTCCAGGGCGGCCATGACCGCCTCGGGCGTCGATTGGCCCGTCACGTCGAAACGCAGGCGCCGAAATGCCCGCTGGGTCTCGAACTCCCGGTGATCGACGTGGCGGGCGGTATGCGCGCCCGACGCGGGGTCGACCGCCACCAGGTAAGCGCCTCGGACCTCGGCGAACTCGGCGACGTTGCAGCTCTCCAGGGAACCGGGATTGTAGATCCAGCCGCCTTCCTCGTAGCGCTTGTGGATATGGCCGAGCGCCAGGTAGGTCACGCCCGCCTGCTTGAGGGGGAGAAGTTGGGGGTGACTGAGTCCGCCCGAGTAGGAATCGATATAGCCCTCGAGCCCCGCGTGGAAGAGCAGGATCTGGGCGGGGCATGGCGGCAGGCGCGAGATGGCCTCGGCGAGCGGCGCGACGACCGTCGACGTGCTCGAACCGTACCACTTGGAGCCGATGATCCGCACGCCCTCGTGCTCGATGTAGCCGCCGCGGCGCCCATCCCAGGGCTCCAGGGTCAGGCTGCCGCCATCGCCATGATCGGGTTCCAGGAGGCGGAACCAATCCCAGTCCGAGAGGTAGCGCAACCAGCTGACCCCGTCGTGGGGACCGCTCCGGTCGTGGTTTCCCTCGATGGCATAGACCGGAATGCCGGCGTCCTTGAGTTCCTTGAAGACCACCGTCGCCTGCGTGAGGACTCGGGGCTCGATGTTGCGGCGGTCGAAGAGGTCTCCGGCGACCAGGACGAAATCCACGCCCTCGGCGATGGCGTAACGGCGGATGACCGCATGCAGGGCGAAGAAGAAGTCGCGCATGCGATCATCGTTCTGGTACTGGTTGTTTCCCAGGTGAATGTCCGCGAGGTGGAGGAACCGGAGCATCTAGCCCAGGACCTCCCGGACCCGGGCGGGCATGAGCTTCTTGAGGTAGTAGACGGTGGCGACGCTGAGCGCGATCAGGGCCATGCCCGGGATGAGCAGGGCGCGTCCGCCCATGAGGGGCAGGGCGAAGCCGATGAAAGCCGGAATTTCAAAGGCCGTGGCCGTCAGGATCATGCGCTTGCGTAGCATCTGAGCGCGGGGAGTGAGGCCGGGTTCGCGCTCCTTGGATCCGAGCTTGCGGGAGGGAAAGTCCTTCAGGGACTCGAGTCCCGTCCGCTTCCAGAGGAACCAGCCTCCGACGAGGGCCCCGGCGGTCAGGACGAGGGCTCCAACGAGGGCGGGAATGAGCAGGGCCGCGTCTCCGGGGAAAGATCCCGGGCGCAGCAGGATGAGAACCAGCAAGAGCCCGCCATAGAGCGCGCCCCAGATGAGCAGGGTCGAGAGGGATCGGTTGAGGCTTCGGGTCAGGTCGAGGGTCTCGCTGGCGGACATCACGGCTCCCATTCATAGTCTTCATGAGGCGCGGAGCAAGGCGAAATCCCGTCCTCCGGCCGATCGTGGAAAGATGAGTCCCTTCATTCTAGCAGACGACTTCCCTGTAGGGTTCGATGGCGGGGCCGCGGGATACAGTTAGGTCGCAGGCAGAGATGCTGGCGCCTACCGGCAAGGTGGGCGCCACTGAGCTCTTGCGTCCGAGGCTCTCACCACGTAGCATGAGGCGCGAACGCGCTCAAGGAGGAAGTCATGTCCCGTAAAACTCGAAACGTCCCTGTGAATGATCCCGATCATGTTCCCCCGCGGAAGCGCTCGGCAGTCGTGGGAGTCGGAGTGGGAATTCTCGCCACCGGGCTCTTGCTGTCGTCGCTAGGCCCCCTGGTCAGCTTTATCGACATGGGCCCGGCTCCGGAATCGGCCAGCGACCATGCGGGGCACGGGGAAGTCGACGCGCGGATCGCGGCCCTTGAAGCCGAAGTTCGGAGCCAGCCCAAGGACGGCGCTCGCCTGGTCGCGCTGGGAGATGCCTACTACGACGCCGGACGCTATCCGCTGGCCGCCGAGACCTACGCCAAGGCCATCGGCGAGAAAGCCGGAACCCCCGACGTCCTGACGGACATGGGAACGGCTCTCTTCTATCAGGGCAAGACGAACGAGGCCATCGCCGCGTTCCACCGCGCCCTGCACGATGCCCCGCAGCACCTCAACGCCCACATGAACCTGGGAGTCGTCTATCGGTCGGCGGGAAACGCCGTCGACGCCAAGGCGCACTGGACCAAAGCGCTCGGCCTGACGCAGGACCCCGAGCTGCAGAAGCGACTCAAGGTGCTGCTGCAGACGGTGGGCGGATAGGCTTCAGGTATTCTCCTGGGGAAGAACGATCCAGAGCACGACATAGAGCACCCAGAGCGGACCGGGAAGCAGGCTGAACAGCAGCCAGAGGATGCGCAAAACGATCGGCGGAAGGCCGAACCGGGCGGCAAGCCCCCCGCAGACGCCCGCGATGATCTTGTGGTTACTCGACCGGACGAGACGAGGCTTCGACGACGGGGTCATGGGACTCTCCTGTGGGGGCCTCGCCCGGGGGCAAGACGAGGGGGGCGGCAGGTTCGAGGGGCAAGACGATCCACGCGATCAGATACGCCAGCAGCGCGCCTCCCCAGCTGAAGACGATGGCCGCCACGGCCGCGAGCCTGACCAGTGCGGGATCCACCTTGAAGGTCTCGGCGAGGCCGCCGCAGATGCCTGCGACCATGCGTTCCTTGGCGGATCGGTGAAACCGCGGGGCGGGCTTGGGGGCGGTGCCGGAGGATGCCTTTTGCTCGGGAACCAGGATCCATGCCGCCAGGTATACCAGCGCGAAGGCCCCGCCGGTCAAGACGGTCAAGGTGACGAAGAGGAGGCGGATCCAGATGGGATCGACCTTCAGGTACTCGGCCACGCCGCCGGCGACTCCGGCGACCGTGCGATCGTCAAGCGAGCGATACAGGCGACGAACAGGGGAATTCGAGGGATTCATGGAGACCTCCTGGCGGCAGTCGAGCGCGTGACCGCATGTCCGAACGGAACGCCCCGATTCTAGCCCCGATCGCATTCAAAGACAAGGGTCCCGCGGTCCGGAGCCCCCGATGCCGCGTCGTGCCTCAGAGGCTCCCGATGGCGATCGCCATCCCGATCCCCGTCCCAAAGAGCGCCAGCATCCGCCAGCTATCCCGCGCGCGCTTCCGCCGCAACGCAAGCGCCTGAAAGTCCAGAGCGACGGCGTGGAGGTTCGCGGCCAGATTCTCACGATCGTCCGGCGACGCCATCACCGATCCTATCAAGCGGTGCATCTCCTCGGAGTCGCAGCGGCGGGCCAGGCTCACCAGCGCCTCGTTTCGGCTGATCCCCAGGCGGGTGTCCTGAAGGTACCGGAACCACTCCTCCTTGAGTTCCTTGCCCGCGATATGCCGGGAACGAAGCGTCATGCCGACCGCCGATTCGAAGGGCATCCCGACATGGAGGTAACAGGCGATGGTATCCACCCAGTCGGGCAACGTCGCAGCGAGGCGATCGCGCCGATACCGCGACGCTCCTTCGAGCAGGTTTCCGCCGAACATCCAGGCCAGCGCCGCGAGCGCCGTCCCGCCTACCAGCCCCCAGAGGCTCCCGGATCGATCCGCGAGCCATCCGGCGTACGCTATTCCCAGCAGACTCGCCAGCCCGACGATCGCCATGGCAAAGGGCTTTGGGGCCTGTTCCCCGCCGAAGGACCGGAAGACCTCGCCGAGGCGCATCGAGGCGCCCGTCCAGCCGCTCGCCACCTCGAAGCCGTCCACCTCGCCGAGCATGCTCAACCGCCGGGAAACCGCCCGCTTTCGTCTCAGCGACAGCGCCCTGAGCATGACCAGCAGGATCAGCGTGCCAAGGACCAGCAATCCAAACAAGACCACCATCTCAGCGCCTCCCCAGGGCGCCGTCGAAGCCCCCCCAAAGCCGGCGTCGGCCATCCAGAAGCTCGACGATGCGATCCAGGGCAGAAGCCAGCCTCTGACCCTTCTGCGGGTGATAGGCGATGGCCTTGGCCAGCATCTCCGTCTCAAGGATCGGTATCCTTGCCGCCAAGCGCTCCAGAGCCTCGGCCTCCGGAACCCCCCGCGAGACGTCTTGCCTCACCCTGCCGAACTGCGACGCCACCGGCTGCATTCCGCTACGTTCGACGGCTTCGAGGGCCGTGAAGAAGGAGTTGGTGGCCCTCAGTCGCTCGGCCATGAGACCCACGGCGAAGGGCAACTGGCGACGAATCAGCCGCATGCTCACGCCCTTCCAGAGCAAATCCCCGCAACCCAGAAATAGCACGAAGCTCAGAACGGCGACCAGACCCGGGAGCGGTCCCAGGAAACCCCAAGCGGGTCCCAGGAGCAGCCCCGCCAGGATCGCCAGCCGCGTCCTGCGAGCCAGTCGTATTCCGTGCTTCCGCGCGGGCGGTCTTCGCGAGCGCTTGCGGCTTTCGGAAACCGGAACCAAGGCTCCCCCCCCCGAGCCCATGGTCTCAAGGGTCCCCAGGCGGGTCTGGACCCCCGAACGCGTCCGAACCGGCACGAAGGCGAGTACGCCCAGGACCGTCGAGGTCACGGCCAAGAAGAGATACAGGTAAGTCATTCCGGCTCCCCGCTAAGTTCCGAACCCATTAGGGGCCGGCCCCCGGCGCAACCAGTTCAATACGCCCTGCCAGGGCTGGGCGTGGTTCGCCACCAGGGCCATGGTCGGACGCGACTCCCCCAGGGCCGCGACCATGCGAGCGAGTTCCTTGGCGAGGGGCCCTCGCGGATCCGATTGGAGGATCGGGATCCCCTGATTGATGGCGGAACGTACGCGCCCCGGATCGTAAGGCATGATCCAATCGATGGGACGCTTGAGGGTGCGAGCCATGTCCTCGCGCGAGACCTCGGAGCGCTCGCTCCAGCAGGCGAACTCGAAGCGCGAGGTATCGATCCCGTGATCCCGACAGAGCGCGAGCTCTCGCTGCATGGCGCGGAGATGGCTGAGATCGGGGGCCATCGGGACGTAAACCCGCTCGGCATGAGCCAGGAGTTCCCGGTTGAGTTCACGCAGCGAGGGATGGGTATCCGCCACGATCCACGCATCGCGCTGCAGAAGCCCCTGGAGAAGCTGTCCGAGCCGTGCGCCGGATAGCGTGGGCTCCGAGGACGAGCTCGCCAGGAGCTTGATCCCGGTCGGATGCGCCGCGAACGCTCCCTCCAGGCCATGCGCGGCCGATACCCCCGAGAGCCCCGGAGGCTGCACGTTCAAGTAGAGATCCTGCTCGCCATGCTCCAGCGCACCGTCGAACAGGATCGTCTCGCGAGCCGTTCCCCGAACCAGCGCGATGGCGAGGTTGGTCGCCAGTTGCGATCGCCCGGAACCGCCCTTGGCGCCGTAGACGACCAGCAACTTGCCCCGAGAGGGCCGGGCCGAAGCCTTCCGGTCCGTCTCCGCGTGGATGCGCTCCAGCGCGGCCTCGAGATTCTCGAGCGACGTCACGCCTTCCATGCCTTCGGGGCCGTTCACCAGCAGCAAGCGGGCCTCGGGGACCGCCGCGCGAAGCTCCCCCAGGAGCCCCTCGAACGCTGCGCTCCAGGCCACGATCAAGAGGTCGGGCCGGCTCAGCGAGGCGAACCCGAGGGCTTCCTCGCCGAGAGCCTCGCCGATCAACGAGAAGCCCTCATGGGCCCGGACCCGGACTCCGACGGCGTTCCAGCCGGTTTCCTCCAGGGGGGCATGAGGGGAAGAAACCAGCAAGGTACGCAGTCTCATAGCGCCGAAGCTCCTTTGGACGACCGGGCGGGGCCCGCATCGATGATCTCGACCTTCAGGTCCGGGCCTTCCCACGAAAAGACGATCTGGCCCGGCCGATCATGTGAAACCACCACGCGTCGGACCTGACGGCCACCCGCCATCACGTCCGTGGCCGGAACGGGGGCCGCCAGCGCCGGCAGGATCAAGGTCGCCGGCTCCAGCTTGGCCATGGAGGGCATTTGCTGCTGGGTCACGTAGAGGGCAAGGGTTGCGAGCAGGCCGCAGCACGCGGCGATCATGACGCGTTGAAGCGTGAGTTGAGGCGTGAGTTGAGGCGTGAGGCTCATGGGGGGGGACCTCCCTTCGTTGCATGCCCGGCACTCACCTTCGTTATGCCGCCCGGGGCTTTCGCCGACCTGAAGGCCATGTTTCGCGCGGATGAAGGCAGACGGAACATGGCCTTCATACCGGATTAACGACCCGACCATGCCGCGACAACACGGCATCGCTAGCTTAGAAGAGCGCCTTTTCACCAAGGAGGTTCCATGAGCATCCGCGTTCCGGTCACCCTGGCGATCGCGCTTCTAGCCCCTCTGAGCGGCTGCTTCATGTGGCCCAGCACCAACGTGCAGCCGCCCGGCTGGGTCGAGCCGCCCGTCGAGGGCAGTTCGTACGCTCCGGGCCAGCCCTCCCAGAACCCCCTGATCGAGCTCTCGCGCCCCGGCTTGAGCGGCCTCTCCCTGGCAGGCAGCGCGGATCCCGGAGCCGCGGACGGCACCGCCGGCGCGGCCCGGTTCCAGGAACCCGAGGGCCTGGCGATCGCCCCCGATGGCACCGTCTACGTCGCCGAACCCTACGCCTACCGCATCCGGAAGGTGAGTCCAAGCGGACAGGTCTCGACGCTCGCGGGAGGCGCCCTCGGTCGAGCCGATGGAACCGGAAGCAGCGCCCAGTTCTTCGGACCCAAGGATCTGGTCGTCGGCGAAAACGGCATCCTCTACGTCGCGGACTTCGATGCCATTCGCCAGATCATGCCGGACGGCAGGGTCACCACCCTCGCCATCCAAACCACCGAAGGCCCCTGGAATCCCGTCGAACTCCTGGGCATCGCCCGCACCACGGACGGCGCCCTGTTCGTCTCCACCACCACCGGCATCGACCGGATTCAGGGAGGTTTCGCCAGCCGCTGGGTCGGAGCCGACGCCAAGGGATTCCGTGACGGCGCCGGAACCGCCGCCTACTTCAACCTCCCCCGCAAGCTCGCAGTCGATAGCCAGAACAACCTCTACGTCGCCGACTTCGGAAACCTCCGGATCCGCAAGGTCACCCCCAACCGGCAGGTCACCACCCTCGCCGGCACCGGGATCCTGGGCTTCACCGACGGGACGAGCACCCAGTCTCGGCTGAACTTCCCGACGGGAATCACGGTGGATGGCGAAGGGAACGTGATCGTGGCCGACACGTACAACCATGCTTTGCGGATGATAGCCGCCGATGGGCGAGTCACGACCCTAGCCGGAAACAATACCGCGGGGTTTCAGGACGGCCCTGCGGCCTCCTTGCTCTTCGATCAGCCCACCGACGTCGCGGTGGGGACGGACGGCCGCATCTACGTGGCCGATCGCCAGAACCACCGCATTCGGGTCTTGCGATAAGGAGGCCGCATGTCGTATCGCTTCCTGATCCTCGCGCTGTCGCTGAGCCTGGCGGCCTGCAGCGCCCCCCCGTCCTCCCCGGGCGGCAGCGCGACCCCGTCACCTGCGGGCAGCCCCACTGCGGCTCCGCTGCCCTCGAACTCTCCGCCAGTCGGCGAGCCCTTTCCCGAGTTCGACCCGCTCGTCCGGACCGTGGCGGGAGACGGAACAGCGGGCCACCAGGACGCCGCGGACGCCCGTCAGGGGCGGCTCGACGTTCCGACGGGCATGGTCGTGATCCGGGGCGATACCTACATCGCCGACTCCGCCAACCACCGCATCCGGCGGCTCACCTACGACGGCGCGCTGGAGACGGTGGTCGGAACGGGCGATCGCGGCAACAACGGCGACGGCACCAATGGCCCCATGCTCATGCTGGACACGCCCTACAAGGTCACGGCCGACGAGGCCACCGGAAACGTCTTCTTCAGCGAGCTGGGCGGTAACCTGGTCCGCTGCTTCGACATCACGCAGCGCGTCATCACGATAGCCGGCGGCGGAGACTTCCTTCCCGACGTGGGAACCTCCATGAGGGGAACCTACGTGCAACTCGCGGAGCCTGCGGGACTCGACTTCGACTCCGCCGGCGAGCTCTACGTGGCCGAGCGAGGCGGGCACCGGATCCTCCGGATTTCCCCCGACTGGATGGTGACGGTCGTGGCCGGAACGGGCTTCCCAGGCTTCGCGGGAGACGATGGCCAGGCGCTGGATGCCGAGTTCGACCGGCCCTCGGATGTTTTCGTGGACGACCGGGACAACCTCTACATCGCCGATACCGGCAACCACCGCATCCGGCGAATCGGCGTCGACGGCACGGTCTCGACGGTCGCCGGAACCGGCGTGGCGGGTGACGCGGGGGACGGGGGGCTGGCGACGGAGGCGCAGCTGAACCATCCCACGGGCATCTCCATGGACGCCTTCGGGAACCTCTACATCGCGGACTCGGAGAATCACCGGATCCGCCAGGTGAGACCGGACGGAACGCTGATCACGATCGCGGGGCAGATCTTCGGCGGCTTCGGCGGCGACGGGGAGTTGCCCGCCCGGGCCCGCTTCAACATCCCCACGGGGATTGCCGTCGCTCCGTGGGGATCCTTGCTCGTCGCCGACCGCGACAATCACCGCGTCCGGGAGTTCGGGATTCCCTAGCGACCGAGGCCCGTCCGCTTCGACCTCCGTCGGGGGCTCGAAGCTAGCGCCCGCGGCTGTTTCGTAAGGCAGCGAGGGATAGCCGTGACGTTGCCCCGATGCGATAGAGTCGTAGCCCTCGCTGGCCTGAAGAAACGTCGTTTGCTCTAGGAAGGTGTCGCCGGATTCGCCTGCCGCTCGATCGGATAGCAGAGCGCGAGGTAATAGGGAACGAAACGCTCGCCTCGACCCTTGATAGCCAGGTGGATTCCGCACCAAGAAACGCGGGTTACCGTCCCGTTCAGCGGGCCAATCCAGAAGGACTCTGCCGGCTGGATGGGGGCGGTGATCGTGAATAGCAGGCGCACGAAAAGCGTCGAAGCGGTCAAGCCCAGGGGAACGGCTCCGAGGAGGGCGAGCCAGGGCAAAACCAGGTCCAGCCCGACGTTCCCGAAAGCGAGCATCGACGAGAGCCCCAGAGAGATCGTCAGCGCGCCCGTGACGAAGGCGGGGAGCAGCGCGAATCGCAACCGGGTGCGGAGGAGCCATTGCGCGATGCGAGTTTCCCGCCGGAGGGGGGCGGGTGAGTCGATGCGCTCGCAATGGGAAATGAGCTCGGCCAGCAGCGCGGCCACCTCGTCCGGTCTCTCGGCGCGATCCAGTCGCTCGCCGATGCTCGTCACCTCGAGATCGGCCGCGTCAGACCAATCTTCCAGCCACTCGAGACGCTCGGTGAACTCGAACTCACGCTCCTCGATGCGAGAGACTGAGTCCCTAAGCTCGTCGAGTTCGCGCTGAAGCTCCGCTACGCGCTCCTCGTGGACGGTCGTGGGTCCGGGTTCGCCCTTGATGAACGCGATCAGATCCTGGGTCGAGGGTCCGCCAACCAGGTGATGAGGGGCGACCGTGTTGCGATGAAAGACATCCTTCGATCGTGGCTGAGACGGGAAGGGGATCGGTTCGATCCAGATGGGCTGGCTCATGGGTGTTTCTGCTCCGTCTTGGCGGGAAGCGCGGTCGTGCGCGGTTCCGGGTAGAGGCGAATGACGATCCGGCGGTTCTTGGCCTGGTTCGCGGGGATCGGCTTTCCCGCGGCATCTCGGTTGGGGATCTTGGCATGGATATCCGCGTAACCGGCTGCTTTCAGGCGGATCTTGTCGACATCCGCATCCAGCATGAACCTCACGACGTTGGTCGCCCGGCGCGTGGAAAGCTCCCAGTTGGAGGGAAACTCGGCGGTCCGGATGGGGTTATCATCCGTGTGGCCTTCCACCTCGATGATGTAGCTCTTGTAGGTCTCGGTCTTGAGTTCCTCGGCGATCTCGGTGAAGGTCGGCTTGATGGCGGGCAGGAGATCGGCTTTTCCGCTGATAAAGAGAATGCTGGAGGCGAACTCGACAACGACGCCCTTCTTGTCCTGAGTGACCTCGACCTCGTCCTGGAGACCCTTGCTCTCGACGATGCGCTCGATTTGCTCACGTATCTCGGTCAGGGGCTTGGCGGTTTCCTTGCCCGAGAGGTCCTTCTGCATCTGGGAAGAGACCTGCTCGTAGGCGTTCATGTCGATATTCGACATCGCCAGGATCATGATGAACAGCGCCATGAGGTTGGTGATGGTATCGGCGTAGGTGATGAGCCAGCCCTCGTCATCCTGAGGGACGCTCGAGCGGTTGCCGCCGAAGGGGCTTCGGTTTCGGCCGAAGGGACTGGCCATGGGCTAGGCCCTCTCGGGGGCCTTCTCCCCCTTTTTCGCGTTGAAGTGATCGTAGTGGAAGGCCGGGTCCATCAAGGCATTGAGGCGGTCCTGGACGTAGATCGGGGGTTTCTTCTGGGCGATCATGACGATTCCCTCGAGGAGCATGTAGCGGCGATGCCGCTCGATTTCCAGGACCTGCTGGGTCTTGGTGGCCGCCGGCATGAAGAGCAATCGCGCCGCCATGACCCCGTAGAGGGTGGCGAGGAGCGCCACGGCCATGGCCGGCCCGATCTTCGAGGGATCGGAGCCCATGTTCGACATCATGATGACCAGACCGACGAGGGTCCCGACCATCCCGAAGGCCGGAGCATGCCCGCCCATCTGATGAAGAATCGTCGCGGGAACCATGCGGCGCTGATGCGCCGACTCGATGAAATCCCCCAGGAAGAGTCTGAGATCCGGTTCCTTGTAGCCGTTCATGAGCAGGGTCAAGGCGTACCTGAGAAAGCCGTCGAGCTTCTTGTCGGTGGCGGTCTGGTCCTCGATGGCGCCCAGACTCTGCTGCGAGAGGTAAGACCATTCGACCATCTGCTTGATGTCGTTGCGAAGCGTACTGGGCTGGATGGGCTGCATCACGAAGATCTTGAGCAGCGTGGTCATGGCCTTCCAGACGTAGCGGGTGCGGGCGCCGATCAAGGCAGCGGCCAGCGTTCCGCCGAAGATGATGGCGAAGGGTTCGAGGCTCCAGAACATCCCGAAGTTGTCGGTGTGCCCGGCGATCGCCCAGAGGGTCAACCCGAAGCCCATGACCAGACCCAGAACGGTTGAAATCGAGATCATCGGCATATCAGCGCACCTACCTGAACGCCAAGCCGAAGGTGGCGTGGTAGGCCATGCCGCCGTACGTCATCGTGCCTGCGAGCGTCGAATCGGACGCCATCTTCAGGCTCTGCTGGGGAATGTAGGTGAAGCCCAGGTTCATGAAGAGATCGGGCGTGAAACGGAGCAGGAAGCCCATCTTCCCGGAGGACGGCTGCGCCAAGGCCTCGGAAAGCGAGAACGCGAGCCCCGGCCCCGCATACATGTTCACGACGCCGATGCTGTTCGCGCCGACGAAAAGCGGATCGAGCCTCAGGAAGAACAGGGGAGTCACGTTGAGCATGCCGTGATACAGGCTGCGCTCGACCCCGCCGGCCTGGAGGTACTCCGCGTCGAGGCCGACGGCGAGATTCTCCCAGAAGTAGGTGTTTCGAAGCGCCATCATGCCCGCGCTCAACGAAAGATTGGCGTGCTTCCCGGCGCCGCCCGCCGGATTCGAGGCCCGGTGCGCCGCGAAGCCCGTGACTCCGGAATAGACGTAGACACCGTTATCGCGGGTCTTGCGCTCCGCTTCGTCGCGACGGGCCCGTTCGGTCCGGCGCGCCTCTTCCTCGGCCTTCGTGCGCATCAGCGCGGTCTGCCGAACGGCGTTGAAGTCGTAGGAGTAGCGGTGCGTCCAGACAATCTCGCCGTCGGAGGCGCGAACGAGCTTGAGATGGACCATGACGACCTGGTTGGTGACGAACGGCGCGTACATGAGCACGGCGTCCGCTCCGAGTTCCTTGGCCATCTCGCGCAGGCGCTCCGTCGACTCGATGGTCGTGCTGACCTGAAGGACCGTGGGCGTGGAGACCACGCGCCGGACCTTGGACTCGCGCGACTCCAGCAGCTTGAAGCGCCTCAACGGGATCAGCAGCTCCTGGAGGCGATTCTCCACCAGCAGATCCAGCTTGTCGGTTTCGGGTCGGCGGCGCTCGTTGAAGAGGAAGACCCGGAGCAACGTCGGATCGACCTTGCCGATCTCCGCGGGTAGGGACGGCAGGATCTGCTCGGCCGCCTGCGCGTAGTTCAGAAGATCCGTCACCAGAGGCTCCGCGTCGGACTCGGCCGGCGCCGCGAACGCGGCGGGAGCCCCAAGGGACGCGGCGAGCGACAGCGCGAGGCCTCCCGAAAGTACCCAGTTAGCGCTCACGATTACCTCCTCCGATTCCGAATCCAGTCAAGGGCGTTGCGGGTATCCGTCAACCGCGGATCCAGCTCGAGGGCGCGAGACCAGGCCTCCTCGGCTTCGCCATCCCGGCCGAGCTTGAAGCAAAGCGAGCCTCTCAGGGCATGCAGCGTCGCCACTTCATCATCCACTCCGAGCGCGGCATCGACGGACTCCAGCGCCTGGCGGTAGCGTCCCTCCCGGGCGAGCATGGGCGCGCGGAACAGCGCATCGGCCACGATCCGAACCCGCTCGGATACCGCGGGAGTCGGCCTCGCGGAAGGATCCTGCGGCTTCGCCGGCAGAGGCGACGCCTCATCCGCGAGCAAGTACGGCTCGTAGGGTTCCTCGGAGTCCGACGACGCGGAAGTGATCGCCTCGTCCATCCCGCCTCCGATTGGCGACCCGGAGGCAGGACTGGGTTCGGGAACGGGCGTGGGCTTGTTCATCTCGATGCGCAGGAAGAAATCCGGCTGATTCGTATCCAGCAGCGAGTCCACGTCCACGGTTTCTTGACCGCGTTTCAGGTGGATGAGGCCTTCGCGCTGCATAGGAAGCGGCGAGGACCAGACCTGCTGGATGAAGAGAACGGGGGCGGCGACGGCGAGCGTCAGACCGTAGGCGATCGCCCAGACCTGCCCGCGACTCGGCATGTTCGACATCCTTAGTTACCTTCGCCCTTCGGAACGATCATCACGCGGGACGTCTGGCGAATCCGGTTGAGAAGATCGCGGCGCATGGCATCCCGGGCCGCGGGGTCCGCATCGAGAAGGGAGGGGCCCGCCAGCGCCTCGTCGACGACCTGGCGACCCCGCACGTTCAGGGCTCCGGTCAGCGCGGCGACGACGTCGGCCGGCGCGTCGCGAAGCACCTCGGCGAGTTGCTCCCTGGGGAAGTCCCGGACCGCATCGCGCAGGGTCTCCATGCGAATCTTGGGAATATCGTCGAAGGCGAGGTAACTCTGCTTCACCTGCTGCAGGACCTGAGGATTCTGAGTCGAGAGTTCCTGCAAGATGCGCTGCTCCATCTGGCGATCGGAGTGATCCAGCAGACCGACCAGAAGTTCGATGCCGTTGGTGACGGACGTCGAGAAGCGCGGAGCCTCCGAGGCCTTGCGGGCGAGGTGCAGGGCGATGTCTTGAAAGGCCGCCATGGGAATCGCCGAGAGATCGCCCATGGCCGCCATGGTGGCTCCGAGCTCTCCGGGGTTCATCAACTGCATCAAGCCGATCGCGCGATGCGGGGGCAACTGGGAGTAAACCAGCGCCTGGACCCGCGGGGATTCCTCCTGCAGGACGAAGAGGAGCTGGGAATCTTCCAGGACTTCGAGGAAGGCGAAGGGATCCCGGCGTCGTGAAGTCGTCCGGCCGCCCGCGGCATGCCGATCCCGCGAGATCGCTCGAATCGCCTCGGCCATGGCCTGCTGAACCTCTTCGACGGGAACCTCGCCGCGTTCGAACCGGCTGAGCTCGATGGTGCGCCAGAGTTCATCCGACACGCCGGGAAAGAGCCGGCGACTGACACCCGTGCCGAGGGTCCGGACGAGGATCGCGGCGCGCTCCATGCCAAGCTCCTGAGCCAAAAGCTGCCCCATGTAGCGTTCCGCGAGCTCGGGTTCGCTTAGAAGCAGCATGGTCAACTCGTGACGAAGCGCCTCGGCATTCGAACTTGCCGAATCGGCGCCCGACGCCACGGGAGCGGAGGGCCCGGAAGATAGCTGGACGGTAGCCGCGGCGGATTCGGGTGCCGGACGCCGGCGCGAAACGAGCCATCCCAGACCGAGGCCGCCGGCTCCCGCCAGAAGCAACCAGACCCACGACGGCAGCGAACGCTCCATGGGCGCCGCACCCGTTTGGGTCGGAAAGTCGCGGCGGGTGATGTCGATGTCCAGGTCGCGCGCAAACTGATGATCCACCTTCTGGGTGATCATGTTCCGGATGAAGTCCTCATCCTTGCTCGTCAAGGACGAGGGCAGCACCACCGAGACCCGAAGACGCTCGATCTTGCGCTCCGCGAATTCCCGTTCCGGAGCGGCAGCCACCGGGGGGGACCAAGACGGCGGAGGGGTTGCAGCCGCCTGGACTTGGGGAGCGGGCCTCGCGCGCTCCGAAGAAAGGCCGGGCAGGACGGGCGGCTCGTCGCTGTCGTTCTCGACCATGCCCAGCGCGGGCAAGGGAGGATTGACGGGAGTCTGCGGGATCGGGGCCTGGGGCGCTCGCACGGCGATGGCCTCCGGTTCGGCGAGGAGAGCCTTGACTTGAATGATGAAGTGCTCCGGGCCGAGATAGGCGCTCAAGTTGCGGTCCAGGCTCTCTTCGAGAAAGCGCTCGTAACTCAAGAGTCCCAGACCCGCTTCCGGGCGCGGCATCTCGGGGGGATTCTGCTGGGCGATGGCAGTCACGGGCAACAAGGCCACGCCCACCAAGGCAACCAGAACAACGGCTTTACGGCTCTTCAAGGGTTCGAAACCTCGCAACTCGGTCGAATGCTCTTTCGACGATACCAAGGCTGGTCATCAGAAGCGGTGATTCGCGTCATAGTTTGCCGAGGTACAATGAAGTCAGCAAGTTCGGAGGCCACGCCCATGACCGTCAATCATCTCGTTTCCGTCCTGACCGGATGCTCCTTGGCCCTCGCGGCGATCGCGGGGCCTGCCTCGGCGGAGCCCGCCGAGAAAGCCGCGAGCGGTTCCATCCAATTCCGGCTCCGGCATCCCGAACCCGGATCGCCCCAAGCTGGGACGTCCGAGCACGACGAGGCCATCTGGGAGGACGTGAATCCCGCCTGGATTCGGGAAGCCCAGGAAGGCCTACTGGAGAGTCGCCACCCAGTCGCTCAAGGCGAAGATCCGAGGTCGACGCTTTCCGGCGCGGTCCTCTCCGGACTGACGCTGTTGCCGGTGGTCGGGCAGTTCGCCAATCATGAGTGGATGAAGGGGTTGCTCGTTCTTGGCACGGGTATCGGCCTCGCGACCGGCATCACCCTCGGAAACCGCCGCGGAAATCCCCAGTTGGTTCAGCTGGGCACCCTGGGGCTTTATCCGCTCGTGGGCTTCAGCTTGATCGACGCTTACGGCACGGCGCAGCATCGTAACAGCCAGAAAACGGCGAGATCCGGCGACTAGAAACGCAAGGTATTCGAGACCGAGTAGTAGGCGCCCCGAGCATGACCGCCGAAGCCGTTCATGGCGCCCATCGCGAGATCCAGGCGGAAGCCCGGAAAGTCGAGACCCGCCCCAGTGGCGAGCAGCAAGCCGCGATCCCCCCCCAGCGCGAAACCGGCCCGCAGCGGTAACCAATCCAGGGCGCGCAGCTCCGAGCCCAGTTTCAGCTCCGGGATGCTGGAAACGCCGTAGCCGTCTCCGAAGCCCGCCTGAAACTCCCCGCTGAGCGTCAGCGGCCGCCAGGGGCGAATTGCCCCGGAAAGCCTGGCGTAGGGCGGCAGCCACGTCTCGCGCGATGCCTCCACGCGGTCGCTCACTTGAAGCGCGTCGCGCGTGACCGCCCCGAAATCGGTGACGGACCCCGAGGCATCCACGATCGAGAAGGGATCCACCTTCAAGGTGTAGTCCTTGATCTGGATGCGGTTCCAGTGCATGACTCCGACGTTGCCGAGCACGGCGCCCCAGGTCAGACGCTCGCCGAGCACCCCCGCGACGCCAAAGTCCGCGGCGATGCCGTTCCCATGGGTGGAAACCTCCGTCTCGACGCGAGCGTCCGCCGAGAACTCCCCCGAATCGCTGATGCTCAGCAGCGATCCGCTGGCCTCGTTAACCCGCGCATAACCCAGACCCCGGAGATAACGCAGGTTCATCCCGATCCCTCCGTCCACGCCGAGCGGAAAGGCAAAGGAGGATCCGACCGCAGCATAGGCCGTCGCCAGGGATCCCTGGAGGTTATCGATCCGCACGTTGGGAACCGCGGCGTTGCCCTGGAGGGCTAGCGCGACGATATCCCGAGGAAAGTCGAGGCCCTTGGTGTCCGCGAGGGCATTCACGAAGAAGCCCGAATGGGACCCCGGCATGGCGAAGGCGAGCGTCGTCCCGGCATCGAGGATCAGACGCCAACCCGTTCCGGGAAGGCTCTCCAGGACCCCCTCGACGTTTTCGGGGGAAACCGATTGCGTATCGAGCAAGTTCGCGAGTTCGCCGATGGTGAGCACGTTGTTGCCGAACCCGAGGCTCAAGCTGGGAAGGACGGTGAGCGAGACGCGATCGCGGTTGCCGGCCTTGCCGAGCAGGGCCGGGTTCCAGAGCATGGCGTCCGCGTCATCGGCGATCGCCGTGTAAGCCCCCGCCATTCCCATGCTCCGGGCATTTGCCAAGGCCAGAACCGGCTGGGGCAACATTCCTGAGGCCAGAGCGAGGGCCAAGAAGCAGCGGGCGAGCGTCGTGGAGCGTCTCATGCGCTACAGCCCCAGTTGCTTGGCATCGAGCAAGGCCTTGAACTCCGTGCCCAGGCGCAGGCGGAAGACGGCGGTGCTGCGGAGGAAAACCGGGCCGCTGGAACCCGGGGAGGTGAGACGGACGCCGAGCTTGCTCGCCTCTCGGAAGCGAACGAGATCCGCACCTTCGAGGAGGAGGTCGGTGGTCACGGAGTAACCCTGCTCATTTCCCAGCGCCAGGGTTAGCGTCAGGGCATCGGGGTCGCTGTAGGGATCCGGCGTCTTCGAGAAGAGCAGGTGCACGCCGAGGGGAATCTTCCAGCCGTTATCGACATGGACGTTGAGCACGAGACGCTGCAGGAGGGCCAATCGCGCGCGCATGGTCTCATCCAGTCCCAGGTCCTTGGCGGGCGTCACGTCGTAGCCGGCAACCGGTAGGCCGGGGCCGAAGGCCGGGAACTCCAGCGCGAGCGGAATCTCGATCGCCAGCCGGCCCCCGAGGCGATCCGAGCGCGACAGCGTCACCGGCGCACCTCCCGAATCGACGGTCACTTGCCCACCGAACTCGAGTTCGGAGGGCAAGGCGTTCAGGATGTCCAGCAAGTTGGAGTTGTCTTGATCGATCCTGAGATCTTGCGCGCGATTCGCGGCGAAGGGGAGGCGGACCGGCCCCCCATCCTTGGCTTTGAGGCGAATCGGGGCGCCGGATGTCTTTCCGACGACGTCGAGGTCGATGGCGCCCGTCAACGCGCTCTGGTTGTCGAGGTGCAGGTTGAGAGCGACGGCGCCCAGCTTGACGTTCATGCGCGTGAACTCGGCGGGCAGTTGGATCGGGGTCGAGGAGGTGGCGAGCGAGAGGGTCCGGGTCACCGGGACGTCGATGGACAGGAAGACGATGGGGGGCTGGATCGAGACCGAGCCTTCGATTTTCTGGGATCCGTCGGTGGTGAAGTAGGCTCCCGCGGGGCCGGTGGCGAGGGTCTCGGCGGTGACGTCGGCGACGATCTCGCCGTTTTCGGGGAGAATGCTGACTCCATCGAGGGAAAGAGTCACCGTCCGGGCCTCTCCGGAGGGGACGGAGAAGGTTTCGACCAAGGGGGTGGCCTGGCCGGTTCGGAAGAGGTTGCGGAAGCGCAGGGTCATGGCGGTGGTGAGGGGGAGGCGATTGTCGATGGAGATCGCGAGGCTGCCGGATTCCACCCGAATCGCACGGATGGAGTTCGAGGCGATGTTGGGATCCTGGATGTCGAGGGGGATGCGCTGGAGGGTCTGGAGGGACTGTGCGGGAAGGTCGAGCTTCACGCGGGCGGTGCGGATGTTCGCGAGGGTGAACTGCTCGAGGATCAAGCCGGTGGCGGGGGCCGCGAGGGTCTGCCCGCCCGGGACGCTCACGTAGAGTTCCACGTCGAGAACGCGGGTCAGGTAGGATCCGGCGACCAGGGGGATGCTCACGTTCTGGCGATTACCCGCGGGGATGAGGGGCATGACGGCGGTCCGACCGATTTCCGAGCGCACGCCGTTTCGGGTCGCGAAGAGGCGGAATTCAGGCTGGAAAGCCAGACCCAGGTTATTCACGAGCTGGAAGTCGAGGCTTCCGGCGGGTTGGTCCAGCTGGCTCTCGATGAACGGCGAGTCGGGAACGGTAAGATCCACGCCATGGTCCAGGGCGACGGGGAAAGGGAGGAGGACTCCCAGGACCGGGTCACCCTTGAAGAGGTCGCGGTAGGAGACCTGGATGGGCGGCAGGGTCATGGCGGGCATCTGGACCGTGTCCGAGTCCAGGACCTGAGGGGGAATCGCGGCGTTGATGGGCTGATCGATGCGAAGCTTATCGCCGAAGCTGACGGGATCGAGGTCCCGGCCCTCGGGAACGAACGTCATGAGACCGTCGGCTCCGGTGACGACGCTCTTGTCGCCGAAGACAGCCTCTCGAACTCTTGAGTCGTCGAGCGAGAGGGTGACCTCGCCGAGGGGGATCTTGAGGTCGACCGGCCAGGAGGCGGATGGGGCGGAAGATCCGGTCTGCATGCGTTGCAGGGGCGCGAGCAGCTCCCAGCCGCACCCAGCGAGGGTAAGGGCGAGCAAAAAGAGCCAGAAGCGCGGTATCATGTGCGTCATGCCAGCAGTTTCTCCGAAATTCCGGGCGGAACGGCATCGAGCCGGTCTGCCGAGTATCATATCAAACAAGCGAAACATGGACTGTGATGAAAGGCGGGAAGCCGTGGAAGACATGCCGAATACGACGATGACGCGCCCGGCCCTGGAGGCGATATACATGCGGCTCGCGGGCATGCTGGCGACGCGCAGCACGTGTTCGCGCCTGCAGGTGGGGGCCGTGGTGGCATCGCCCGACATGCGGGAGATCTTCGCGGTGGGTTACAACGGGGGTCCGGTGGGCGGCTTCAACGATTGCCTGA
Source organism: Candidatus Sericytochromatia bacterium S15B-MN24 CBMW_12 (assembly GCA_002083825.1). Classification (GTDB taxonomy): domain Bacteria; phylum Cyanobacteriota; class Sericytochromatia; order S15B-MN24; family UBA4093; genus UBA4093. The sequence goes on from DAZV01000037.1 coordinate 63,438, forward strand.
GCGAGGAACCCGGTCGTTGCGGCCATGCCCACGCCGAGGACAACGCCTGCAACTTCGCTCCTGCGCGGGTTCCCAAGATCATGCTGGTGACCCACTTCCCTTGCCCCGCCTGCTGCGTCCGGATCGTCAACAAGCTGGGCTTCGAGAAGGTCTACTACCAGCAGGTCTACCGGGACCTGGCGGGGCTGGAGATCCTCGAGAATGCCGGCATCACCGTGGCCCAGCTGGAGCCCTGCATCGAGGGCTAGCGTTGGCCCTGCCCGTGGTGCGGGCCCTCGGTCTCCGAACGCCCGCTCGACGCTTGCCAGGGGAGGTAAGATCCCGTTTAGGGCTCCCTGAAGTGAGGAGCTTTCGAGTAACGGGAGGAGAGTCCGCGCTTGAAACGAGCAGCCTTGAAGCCCGCCATCGGGCTCCTAGTTGGACTGTCATGCCTCGCCATGCCGATGCCGGTCATGGCCCATGGGGCCGCGAGCGATGACGCCGGCACCCTGTCCCGGCCGATCCCCGGCGGCGGAGGCGGGTTCGGGAGGATGGCCCGCGCCGACAAGACGGGGGGCGGTCACAAGCACTTCAGCCTGGTGACCCAGCCTTACTGGAACATGAGCCAGGACGCCATCTACACCCTTTTCGGCATGGAGATGCTCAGGCAGGATTCGCTCGGCTGGAAGGGTGGCTTCGGCATGTACGGCGGCATGAACTTCGGCGTGACGAGCCAGTCCAACACCTTCAATTACGGGGGCGGCATCATCGGCAAGGACTTCACGGCGGGCCCTCTCTCGCTGACGACCGGCGTCCTGCTGGGTTTCGGGAAGACCGCCAACTACCTTCCCGCCGTGCTGCCCGCCGGCGTCAACAACGTTTACCTGTTCGGCGTCGGCGCTCCCCGCGTGGGGCTTGCCTGGACCGTTTACCGGCGCATGGAAATCGGCCTCGACGCTTCCTATCTCTTCGCGACCAACCCCAACGTGGGGCAGGGCCCAGCGCTCAGCCTCCGGCTATCGAGCATTTCCTGGGGCGGCCGGGGCATGCATTGCCGCTAGACAATAGCCCGCCGCTACAGGCCCGGCCTGGCGAAGGTGTCGATCACCCGCAGCACGGCCGGGCCGAGCGTCACGACGAACATGGCGGGGAAGATGAAGAAGACCAGCGGAAAGAGCATCTTGATGGGGGCCTTCAGCGCCGATTCCTGCGCCCGCTGCCGGCGGCGCATCCGCAAGTGCACGCTCTGGGTCCGCAACACGATGCCGATGCCTACCCCCAGCTGATCCGCCTGGATCAGGGCGGCGACGACGCCTTCGAGATCCTGGACCCCGCAGCGACGGCTCAGCTCTCTCAGCGCCTCGACTCGCGGACGCCCCATGCGCATGTCGCTGAGGTACCGTGCCAGCTCCTCGCGAAGCTCCCTTCCGGCATCGTTGTCGCGGCTGGTGATCCGCATCAGGGCGGCATCGAAGCTGATCCCCGCCTCCACGCAGGAGGTGATGAGATCCAGGGCGTCCGGGAGCGCCCTCACGATGGCCTCCCGCCGATTCGTTATCATCTTGGCGAGGAACATCCCCGAGCCCGAAATGCCCAGCATGGCGATCAAGGCCGCGGCGATCAGCGCCGCCCCGGGATTGAAGGGGGCCAGAAGCCACCATGCCAGCGGGGCCAGGATCACCCCCATCACACGCATGGCCAGTATTCCTTGCAGGGCGAGCGGCGCATAGACCCCCGCCTGGTGCAGCCGCTCCGAGAGCAGCCTCACCTGCGAACGCGGCGTGAGGCGCTCGCCCGCTTTTCCCAGAACGGCAATCGCCGGAGCCACCACCCGCCGCATGAACGGCTGCTCCAGCAACTGTTGACGAGGGGCGAAGCCTCCTGGAGCTCCCTGAACCGCAGCCAAGGCCGCAACGCGGCGATTCACGTCCCGCTCGCGCGGAGTCGCCAGTCCGAATCCCACCATCGTGACCGCCGTGACGGCCACGAAGCAAGCAGCTGCCATCCCGATCGGATCCGCTGCCAGCAGCAACGGTGCAACACCCCTCATGCTAGTACCTCACATCCACGAGTTTCCGGATCACCAGCACTCCCACGATCTCGGAGACTATCGCCCCCGCAACCAGCATCTGTCCCCTCGGATCGGTAAACAACCCCATGATGTAACTGGGGCTGAGAAGGAAAAACAGCAACCCGATTCCCACCGGCAAGCCCGACAAGACCCATCCCGACAATCGGCCTTGGGCGGTCAGGGCCTGAACCTCGCCCGCGATTCGGATGCGATCCCGGATGGTGTCGTGGATGTTTCCGAGGATCTCGCTGAGGTTGCCACCGGTTTCGCGCTGGATGACCATCGCCTGGACCATCAGGTCCACGTCGATGGTCCCCACGCGTTCGCGAAGGTTGCGCAGGGCCGCCTCGGTGGGAACTCCGAAGTTGATCTCGGCCACGGCGGTCCCGAACTCGAGGGAAATAGGCGCGCTCATCTGGCGTGAGACCATCTGAAGGGCTTGCAAGAAGGAATTACCGGCTTTCAGGGAGTTGATGACCAGCATGAGGGCGTCCGGCAACTGCTCGCCGAAGGCCTTGAGGGTCTTTTCACGCCGTTGCCTGAGCTGCAGGGTGGGTCCCAGGGCTCCCATGGCCGCCACGGCCAGAGCGATGAGCGGATGCTTGAAGAGAAAGTACGCCACGGCGCCGGTGGCGAGCCCCAAGAGCGCGCTTGCCAGCATAAACTCGCCTGGAGTCCAGGCCCACCCCACTTGGTACAGCTGACGGTCGAGACGTCGGGAAACCGCCAGACCCTTGACCATGGGATCAACCAGGGCTCCCAGACGGTTGAAGAGCTTGGGTCGAACAGCCCTCGCATGAGGCCCTTCCAGTTGGCTGATACGGCCGTCGATGGTCGCCTCCTGAGGGTTGCCGGTCAGGCCTCCGAGTGCGAAGATGACGCCTCCGATGCCGATGGCGAGGATGAGGAAGGTGATCATGCCCAACCTCCGATCTGGAAGAGGTCGACCGGCAGGGGAATACCCTTCAAGCGCAACTGATCGGCGCACTTGGGGCGGATTCCGGTGGGGCGGTGCGCCCCCACGAGTCGGCCGTTCTCGTCCACGCCTTCCCTGACGTAGGTGTAGATGTCCTGAAGTTGCAGGATATCGCCCTCCATGCCCACGACCTCGGTGATGGAGGTGACGCGGCGCCCGCCGTCGGTCGAGCGCTCGATCTGGAGGATCAGGTTGATGGCCGAAGCCATCTGCTCGCGGATGGCGCGTAGCGGCAGGTCCATCCCGGCCATCAGGACCATGGTTTCGAGGCGGGCCAAGGCGTCGCGGGTCGTGTTGGCGTGGATGGTGGCGAGCGAGCCTTCGTGACCGGTGTTCATGGCCTGGAGCATCGCGAGGGCTTCGCCTCCGCGGATCTCTCCGAGGATGATGCGGTCGGGGCGCATGCGCAAGGAGTTCCTGACGAGCTCGGCCTGGTCGACCCGGCCGGCCCCCTCGACGTTGGCAGGTCGGGTCTCCAGGCGGATGACGTGATCCTGCTGCAGTTGCAGTTCGGCGGCGTCCTCGATGGTGATCAGACGTTCGTTGGAGGGGATGAAGGAGGACAGCACGTTGAGGAGGGTGGTCTTACCGGATCCGGTACCGCCCGAGATCAGGACGTTGAGGCGGGCTTCCACGCAGCCCTTGAGGAAACTCGCCATCGGGTCGGTGAGCGAGCCGTATTCGACCAGGCTATCGACCTTCAGGGGGTCCTTCCTGAATTTACGGATGGTGAGGGCGGCCCCGTCGATGGCGAGGGGAGGAATGATGGCATTGACGCGGGAGCCGTTCTGCAAGCGGGCGTCGCACATGGGGCTGGACTCGTCGATTCGGCGGCCGACTCGGCTGACGATCCGATCAATCACCCGGATGAGGTGGGCGCCGTCGCTAAAGGTCACGTCGGTTTTCTCGATCCGGCCGTTGCGCTCGATGTAGACGGAATGAGGGCCGTTGACCATGACCTCCGAGACGGAGTCATCGGCAAGCAGGGGTTCGATGGGCCCCAACCCCAGCATGTCGTCATAGAGATCCTCGACGAGTCGGTCGCGCTCCACACGGCTCAACAGGCGGTTTTCGTCGGCCAGGACCTGCTCGAGGCCGTGACGGATGGCCTCTTTGATGGTGTCAGGACTGCTGGTTTCGTCGAGGTTCTGGGAGCGCATGTTCTCGACGAGCAAGCGATGGACCTTGCTCTTGAGCTCCGTCTGCGAATCCATCGGTGGCCGTGACGCTTGGCGGACAGGCATTTTCGACGGAGTCGCCGCTCGGTTTTCGGGGGACGACTCCTGGCGCATGCCCGGATGGGGTGCCGCAGCCGCGTTCGACGTGGCGGGCATGGCGGGAACAGGGGGCTCGCCCTTAAGCCGATTGCGTAGGAACATTCATCATCCTCCTGACCATGCCCCAGAGTTGCGACAGTGGGTTCGATGCCACGGGAACCAAGGCGACCGCCTCGCGGGTTTTTGGCACGGCGTAGGCGCGAGCGATTTCCTTGACCGACCTTGCATAAGCTCCGTTGGGGTGGGATAGAACCAAGGGTTCACCGGCATTGACGGCGGCGAGGGCCTGGTCGGCCTCCCAGCCGAGGCGATGATGTAGCGGGCGCTGGATGACTCGCTCAGCCGATTCCGGGGTCACGTCGCTTGGCTGCAAGTAGCCGGCCACCTGGACCTTGGCAAGATCGACGCCGAGCTCCGCCCAGAGTTTCAGGCTTTGCTGGAGGGCTCGTAGCGCTGCCAAGTCCATGGTGAGCGGTACGAGGACGGTGTCGGCAAGCTCCATGGCCCGCAGGATGGGTTCGGTCAACTGGGCGCCGGTGTCGACCACGATCCAGGCGGAACGGTCCTTGAGGGACTGGAGGGTCCATTCCACGGTTTCGGCCGTGACGAGTTCGGCGTCTTCGGGGGAGGGAGCCGCGGGGAGGATCCGGACGCCGCTCTTGGCGTGGGTCAAGAGCGACTGTTCGAGCGCTTCTCCATCGGCCTTTGCGCCGAGACGCGCGAGGTCCGAGAGGGAAGGGCCGGGTTTGAGGTTGAAGAAGAGGTCGATCGAGCCGAACTGGGGTTCGAGATCGACCAGGGTGACTTCCGCGGTGCTGGACTCTCGCAGGGCGACGGCCAGGCTTGCCGCGAGGGTGGACTTTCCGCAACCGCCGCGGGGGGCATGGACGACGATGACCTTGCCCACCGTTTTCGGGATGGCGAGTTGACTGGTCTGGGCACCGCGCAGCCGTTGCAGGAAGACCGAGGCGCGGCGGAGGGCGGGGGGGATATCAACGGTTCGGCTGAGGACCTCGCGCACTCCGGTTTGCATGGCGTGGGTCATGCCGGCGGGATCGAGCGGGGGACCGACCAGGATCACGGTGCAGGCCGGCTGGCTTGCAAATAGCGCCTCGACCGCTCTCAGAGCCGGTTCCAGCGTGCCGTCCCAGCCGATGACGGCGACGTCGGGGCTTTGTCCGAGGGCCATGCCGATTCCCTCCGCGGGGCTATGGGCCTCGCCGACCGTGACGGCGAGCGGGCCTCCCGCTTGGCGGGGGTCCTCCACCACCTTGCGGATGTCGGCGAGCCAGGCCGAGGAGGGCTGGCGATCGCTTCCGCTCGCGGATGGCGCAATCAGTAGCAGGCGCAGAGGGTGCATGAGCTCTCCTTAGATTGCAGGAACGATGGGCGTTTCGGCGTCGACCAGCTTGACCTCGTAGTTGAGTCGGGTGCCGATGATCTCGGGAGCGTCGATCCGGTCCATGAAGCGCCCGAAGACCTCCCCGCGACTGGTGGTGTAGGTGATGAAGAAGCGGGCGAAGCCGGTGACGACGACGTTCGAACGGCCGTTAGCGCCGAAGAAGGATGCCGCGTCGAGCAGGACGACGGTGACCACCCGCGGGGTGCGCGAGGGGTTCAGACGAGCCTGTTCGTAGGCGGTGCGGTCGTTTCCGACCAGCTGGTTGACGGCCGTCACGGTGGGGCCGTTCATGTTGCCCGGCTCGGTGGCAAGCATGCCGCCGACGGAAACCGTTGTCTTCGAGCCGTTGAGGATGGCCTGGCGATAGATGTTGGCGCCCGTGCCGTCGATGGCCAGGGCCTGGAAGTTCCCGCTGACGCTGCCACCCGGCCCTTGCTTGAGCACGTACTCGCGCCCCACGGCGAAATCGGTGTCGGGAACCCCCCAAGGACGAGCCCCGTTTTGCAACTCGATGCAGTGAAGGTCGGCCGAGGACTGGGCGCCAATCACGAAGGACGTGGGCTGAGGGGGCTGGTTGGGCTCGGCCTTGGCCTGGCCTGCCCCGAGAACCCTACCCACCATGCTATCGGTGGGAGCGTCGATGGAAACGGTCACCCGCGAACCCTTTTGCACGATGACCTGGTTGGCGGCGATGGGGAAGCCGTTCTGGCTCGCGAGTTCCTGCGCGGCGACGATGGCCTGCGCGGGGCTGTTGATGAGCGCCTTGGCACCCGCCAGGGCCGCCGCGTCGGCAGCGGTCTGCATCCGGGTCCGCTGATACATCATGAGCCCCGCATCCGCGACCAAGCCCATGAAGACGACCAGGGCCGTGGCGAAGAATGCCGTGGTGACGAGGGTAGAGCCCCGTTCGTTCCGATTGCCTATCCGCATGGTTCCATCCTTCCTGGGTGTGGCTACTGCCCGATGAACTCGGGGGTCACCAGAATGGCGAGTTCCGTCTCGTTCTGCTGGAAGCGGGTGGACTTGAAGAGTTCCCCTAGGATGGGAATATGGCCGAGGAAGGGAACGCGCTCGACGCTCTTGCTTTCGATGCTCTGCATCAGGCCTCCGATGGCGATTCCTTGGCCGGGTGCGAGAATGACCTCGGTCTGGGCCCGGCGGGTGCTGATGGCAGGAACCAGGAAATCGGTGATTCGCACCGCGTTGTTGTAGTCGAGGGTGCTCACCTCGGGACTCACTTTCATCGAGATCCGACCGTCGTCGAGGACCCTAGGCTCGACGGATAGCTTGATTCCGTAGGGCTTCCACTCGAAGGTGACGGTCTGGAGCTGCTGAGCGATGGGAACGGGAATCTCACCGCCGACCAGGAAGTCCGCCTTGCCGCCGCTCACGGCTACCAGGTTCGGCTTGGCCAGGATCTTGGCGTTGCCTTGCGACTCCAGCAGCTTGATGCGGGCCGCGATGCGCTCGTAGATTCCGAAGAAGGGCTGATCGACGCCTGCGGGGCGCTTCATGGTGGCGATGGTGGATTCGTCGGGGCGCAGGACGTCCTCGCCGGAGGGCAGTCGGTACATCGTGCCCCATTTGACACCCAGCTCGCTGGCGGCGGTCTTGTTGAGTTCGACAATCTGCACGTTGACCTGGATCTGCTGGATTTTGGAAGCCGAGAGCAAGTTGATGACCTTGGAGGCGAAGCCGGAGGCGATTTGCTCGGCCATCTTGATCTGGCTGGTGGTGTCCACTCGGCCGATGAGGATCACGGCGTCCCCGGTCATTTCGACCGTAAGGCCCTTCACCTTGAGAGCGCGCTCGAGGGTCGAGCGTAGAAGGTTGGCGTCGGCTCTAACCAGCACATCGTACGAGAGGCGTCCACTCTTGGTCCAGACGATGAGGGTGGTGGTTCCGGGCTTCTTGCCGTTGATCAGCACGTCCTTCTTGGAGACCACGGCCACGTCGGCGATGTCGGGATTGGTGATGGAGACCTTGGTGATATCGCTTCCGACCGACAGGACCTGGGACTTGCCCACGGTGACCGGCATCTGGTCATCCGGGGCGGGCGGCCTGAGGGTCGAGGAGTCCGGGGTAGCAGCGGGGGCGGCCGCGAGTGCGGTCGGGAGGGGCACGAGCGTCAGCGCGATCGACAGGGCCAAGAGCCAGCGCGCGGGATTGCGAGGAGTGATCATCGAGGACGCCTTTCTAGCGATAAACCTGCTCGGTGCTCGTGCCGCGGATGACGAGGATGGCCTCGTCGGGCTTCTGAGGAACCGGAACCTTGATGGTGCGGGTGGAGACGATGCGGGTGGCGACGGAGCGGCGGATGACCGTTTTCGCCATGGCCGGCTTGGTGGTCAAGGAATCGGGGGAGATGCCGGTCGTCGAGACGTGATTCAGTTCATTGGCCGAGCGCATCGCCAGGCGTATTTTGCCACGATCGGCAGCAAGGATCAGGATCTCGGACTCCTGAGGGGTGACCGCCAGGGTGGCCGAGGAGACGACCTTGGCTTCCTGTTCGTCCTTTTTTTCGTAGTCCTGGGCGATCGCCAGCACCTGAATCATCTGGAGCATCACCTTGGAAACGGGGCGGTTGTCGATGTCGAGGGTTCCCACCACGTCGACGAAGGAGCCCGGCTGCACGAAGCCGGCCACGCCCACGACCTCGTCGACCGCGACCGTGACGGCGCGCTTGCCGGGAGGCACCGGAAGGACCATGGCGGCCTCCTGGCCAAGGGGGTAGAACTTGGCGTCGATCACGGCCTCGCCGGGGAAGAGCTCCGCCTTGGAGACCCGTCCCACCACGTCATCGGGCGCGACGGCGGCACCCTGAGGAATGAAGGAACTGGGACGGGACTCGACCATGACCTGCTCGGGGGTCACCTTGGAATTGGCGGGAATGGGGGCGGCGACCACCAAGACCGATCCGGTGGGGATGCCGGCGTCCGCCTGCTTTGCCGATCCGTTGACGTAGTAAAAGAGCGCGCCGCTGGTGGCGAGCCCTAGGGCCGTGGCAACCACCAGACGCTGGGCTTTCTTCATCACTGTTCAACCCTCATGACAGCGGCCGCGTTTAGCATCACGGGATTGGGGACTCCCGGAACGGTGAATATCAGCTGGACCGGATAGCTCACGTCCACGTTCAGCGAGTCCCCATCGGAGTATTTCTGCTTGGTGATGGCAATCTGCGGTTCCTCTTTGAGTCCCGACCCGGCCAAGTAGGCCTTGACCGTGTCGCGAACCCTGGACTCCGGGCGGCCGAGGGCACCCATGCGGGCGCCCTCCCGGCTCGCGTTGGTGACGATCAGCTGCGAGCTGAAGAGGTGTCCGAGACTGAAGATCCCCAGGATCATCGTGAAGATGACCGGGATCACCAGGGCGGTTTCCAACACCGCCTGACCCCGTTCGCGGGCGTTCTTCATGTCTCGCTCCTCCGCTAGCTCGCGCTACTTCTTCAGGGTGCTGGCGATCGAGTTGAGCATCGCCTGGACGTTGGTTCCCATCAGGGTGAGGGCACCCACGCAGACCACCGCGATGAGCCCCAGGATCAGGCCGTACTCGGTGAGCGCCTGCCCCTCTTCCTCGGCCCATACCTTCTTCAGCATGTTCATTTTCATCTCTCCTTTTTTCTTACTTCTTGAGGGTGGTCGCGATAGAGGTGAGCATCGATTGAACGTTGGTTCCCATGAGGGTGAGGGCGCCCACGCAGACCACCGCGATGAGCCCCAGGATCAGGCCATACTCGGTGAGTGCCTGGCCCTCTTCCTCAACCCATACCTTCGATAGCATGTTCATCCGTAGTCTTCCTTTCGCAAGGTTCTCAGCGTCGCTCAGGGCCCTCGCCCTTGAGGCTGTAACCATAATAAGCAAGCCCATTTGCGCCTAAATCTCGCACGCATTAACCGCAAGTGAATGATCCCGGGCTTGCAGGCACTGCCCAGGCCGTTTTGCGGCCTACCAAACATTGTGAGAGGCGCCCCCGCTTGCGAGGGCGCCTCTTGCCTGGTGAAAAGCTAGCGACAGCGGCTGTTTCGTAAAACAGCAAGAGAACGCCGTAACGAGCTTTGCTCTAGGGAACGGGACGAAGAACCCTGACGCGGCGGTTGCCGCGATCGGAGAAGTAGATGACGCCCTCGGCATCGACGTGAAGGCCGTAGGGGTAATCCAGCGTGGCCTCGAGGGCAGGCCCTCCATCGCCGTCACCCGAGAGGACGTCCTCCTCGGTCGCGGGAAGATGCCCCGCGAGGGTCTGGATGATGCCGTCGGGCATGACCCGGCGCACGCGATTGTTATTGGAGTCGGCGATGATCAGGTTGCCGACGGGATCGAAGGCGATCGCCCCGGGACCGTTGAGGTCGGCTTCCGTGGCGGGTCCCCCGTCCCCGGAGAAGCCCAGGCGGCCGGACCCCGCGATCGTGCTGACGGTCCCATCCTTCTCGATCCGACGGATCCGGTGATTTCCCTCATCCGCGAAGACCAGCCGGCCCTGAGGATCGAGCGCCAGGCCTTGCGGCCAGAACAGCTTCGCCTGAGCCGCCGGGCCGCCGTCTCCGGAATAACCCATCTCTCCGGTGCCCGCGATCACCGTGACCTGCCGATCGGGATCGATCTTGAGGATCCGGTTGGCTCCGTTCTCGGCCAGGTAGACGTTGTCCTGGGCATCGATGACGAGTCCCGCCGGGTTACTGAGCGCGACGTCGAGGGCGTAGGCCCCGTCGGTGGCCGGGGCCGCGCCGCCGCCCGCGAAGGTGTAGGTGTTTCCGACGGCGTCGATCATGCGAATCTTTCCGGGAACTCCGCCGGGAAAACCATTCTGAGCGACGAAGAGCCGCCCCCGGGAGTCGAAGGCGAGGCCTTCGGGGCGCGCCACCGGCGCCTCGGCGGCCTTGACGCTTTCACTGGCATCGGCAGGCTCGTTGATGCCGTAGACATGGTGGGCAATCCCGGTAGCAAGGTTCACCGACCTCACCATCCAGAGCCCGTAATCGGAAACGTAGACCCTGCCGTCCGGCCCCTCGATCAGACTCGAAGGCTGGTGAATCTGGGCATCGACCGCAAGGCCTCCGTCACCGTTCGAGCCGACGTCGCCGTTCCCGAAGAAGGCCTCGATGCGATAGACCCCGGGGGTCGTGGGAACCGGAGCCGGGGTGGGGGATTGCACGTCCCGATCGCCCGGATTCGTACCGGACGGCGGGCTGTCGGTGGGTCCGACGATGGGTTGCCCGATGGGCGAAACTCCCAGGCCGCCGGGGTGCTGGCAGCCAATCAGGGCGAGCGTGACGAGTACCGGCCATACTGGCCGTCGGCGGTGGCGCATGACGAACTCCCTCTGTACAACGCGCTCGCGGCGCAGGATCACGTGCGCATCCCTAGCCTAGAACAAGCGAGTAAACGGCAGTTCTCGCCGGAGTTACGAGGATGTTGTCACGACGGAGCCCGCACCCCGACGACGGTCGCCCAGGAAGCCTCGATGCCTAGGAGCTGAGCACGGATAGCCGATCGTATGCGCTCTTGATCTGCTGCTGGAATTCGATTTCCGGCTCGTCGGTCTTCGGAAACATCCGCTTGAAGAGGCTGCTGATCTGGCGCTGCGAGTAGCCGAGTAACTGGCACTGGCTCGCGACCTTGTCGGCGAGCAGCGCGAGATCGGGCTTGGCATGCTCGCGCAGGATCGAGGGAAGGTCGTCGTTACGCTGGGTCAGGGTTCTGACCAGTTCGACCATCATCTCGGCGCTCGGAGTCCCCGCCCCCTGGCGCGCGTTGGAGAGGATCTGATCGTAGAACCGAATTTGAGGGGCGAGGCGCGCGATCACCCCTTCCACGTCGGGATAGCGGAGGATTTCGCGGGGCTCGCGGATGTCTCGCTTGACGTCGTCGATGTGAAAACAGCCGATGTCGATGGTCCCGATGAAGTGCCAAAGATAGCCGTAGAGTTCGTGCTGCTTGAGAAAGGCCTTCACGTCCATGTCGCTCAACCAGAGCATGCGCTCCATCCGGCTGCGAACCTGCTTCACCGAGGTCGTGAAGAGGGCCGGGTGGGTGTGGAAGGCGCCGATCTCCGGGAGGACCAGATCGTTGGGCTTGCAGCGATAGCGGACACCGACCACCCGGCGTCGCGAGGAATGGAAGACGCCGGTCGTGAGGTTCTGAAACTCCGCCAACTGGTCGTCGTTGCCGCCGAAGACGCCACCACGCTCGTCGAAGACGAAGATCCGCCGCTTGTGCGCGGTCTCGCGGTTCTCCTTGCTGGTCAGCGTATTCAACATATTGATGCCGAATTCCTGGACGAATCTTTCGTGAATCTCGGACGTGATCTTCAACCTGAAATCCCCCTTTGGCGGCGTCGTTACTGGGCTTTTGTACCTAGTCCCGGGGGGCGGTAAACGCAACTTTTGTAAACCTCCGGTCGATGCGGCTTCCCCATATCACTTGCTTGTTTGGATCGATCGTTGTAAACATAGAAGTAACGATCCTGCGATCACATGGATCGTCCGATCTTTGGTTGCATGTGATCGGACGCACTGCATGCTCCATGTCCGTTTGGAGAAGATAGGGGCAGCAGCCGCGCCCAAGTAGCGGCAACCGCGTCTCGAGGAGTTAGGAGTAGGCATATGCTTCGTTCGTTGCAAGCGTCAAACCAGGTGAAGGCAAGCCCGTTCCTGAAGTGGGCCGGTGGTAAAGGGCGTCTGCTGGCGCAGTACCAGCCGCTCTTTCCCCAGCAGTACGGTCGCTACTTCGAGCCGTTCGTGGGGGCTGGGGCCGTCTTCTTTCACCTGAACCCGCAGGAAGCTCACCTGTCCGACGTGAACGGGGAGCTGGTCAATGCCTACCAGGTGATCCGGGATCATGCCGAAGCGTTGATTTCGACGCTGAGCGGCTACCCTCACGACAAGGACTTCTTCTACGCCCTGCGTGCCCAGGACCCCGCGACGCTCACGTCCGTCGAGCGGGCCGCGCGGATCATCTACATGAACAAGACTTGCTTCAACGGGCTCTACCGGGTCAATCGCCGCGGGCAGTTCAACGTGCCCTTCGGCGACTACAAGAACCCTCGGATCCTCGACGTCGCGGGAATCCGGGCCGCCCAGAACGTCCTGCAGGGCGTGAGCGTGACCCATCAGGGCTTCGACGCGGTACTGACAGAGGCCCAGAGCGGGGACTTCGTGTACTTCGATCCCCCGTATCATCCGCTGAGTTCGACGGCCAGCTTCACGTCGTACGCCGCCGACGACTTCGGGCCGGAGGATCAGATTCGCCTGGCGGCGGTTTTCCGTCGCCTGGATGCGAAGGGCGTGAAACTCATGCTGAGCAACTCGGATACGCCGTTCATTCGCGATCTCTACGACGGCTTCGAGATCCAGCAAGTCTGGGCCCCGCGGGCGATCAACCGGGACGCCTCGAAGCGGAAGGGCGTCAACGAGGTGGTGGTCACCAACTATGCGACCCAACTCGCCGCACCGGCAAGCAGCCACCGACTCGCCGTGGTGGGCGAGGATCGGCGCTAAGCGCGGCGGTCCCGCGCAACCTCATGACCAGATCTTGAGGAGATAGCGGGCGTTGGCACTCAGCGCGCCGTCTTCGCCCAGCTCGTTTCCTTCCGCATCCGTGATGGCTCCCTGGCCGTTCCGGATGCGGATTTGCCATTCGGGGGGCAGGCGATCGATCAGATTGCGGACCCGGGCGCCCGGATGAAAGGAATAGGTTTGGCCGTCGAGCGTGACGATCACGTCGGGGGATCGATCACGTGTGGGGAACGACGGAGAGATAGCCGCTCAGGGCGAGGTAGGCGACGAGCCCGCCAAGGAACAATCGATAGACGATGAAGACCATCATGGAGCGCTTGGCGAGGAAGGCCAGCAGGAACTTGATGACGAAGTAGCCGGTCACGGCCGAAGTCGCCACGCCGACGCCCATCGCGAGGAATTCGGCAGAGGAGAGTCCGGCCCCTGGAACGTCACGCAGCTTGAAAAGGCAGCTCGCGAAGATGATGGGAACTCCCAGCAGGAAGGAGAAGCGGGCGGAGGCTTCGCGCGAGAGTCCGCTGAACATGCCCATGGTCATGGTGGCTCCGGAACGGGAGACACCCGGGATCAGGGCGCATGCCTGGGCGACTCCGATGAGCAGGGCGTCGCGCAGGGTGAGGTGCTTGACGTCGCGATCGCGTTTGCCGATGAACTCGGCCAGCAGAAGCAGTAGGGCGACTCCCGAGAGGGTGGCGGCGATGACGTAGGGGGAGCGCAGGGTGGTTTCGATGGGCTTCTCGAAGAGGATCCCCATGAGGCCGGCGGGAATGCAGCCGATGACGGTGAGCCAGGCGAGGCGCTGATAGGGGTCTTCGGCGAAGTTGGGGCGACGCAGGCTGGAGAGGCCGCCTCGGACCATCAGGCCGAGATCCTCCCGGAAGTAGGCGGCGACGGCGAGGAACGTGCCCACGTGAAGCGCGACGTCGAAGGTCAGGCCGGGGTCCTTCCACCCCATGAAGAGCGGCGTCAGGATCAGGTGGGCGGTGCTGCTGATGGGCAGGAACTCCGTGATGCCCTGTACGACGCCGAGCACGACGGATTGAAGGATATCCAAGGTCAGTCCTTTCTTCGACTCACAAAACCATCCGGCATGATAGCACAGCAGGCCACGACTAGCCTCATGCGCAAGGGCCTCCGTTTCCGGAGGCCCCATGCATCAAGTTGGAGAGTCGGTCAGGGCTGGATGCGGTTACCGAGTCCGACGGAACCCGCGACCAAGGCTTCGAGCTGGGTGAAACTGGGGGACTGGTAGACGCGCCCCTCGTTGGCCGAGAGTTCGACCGACTTGGCTATCAGGGTGGCGTAGAAGATGCCCCGCTGCACCTTGGCGGCGAAGTCGTCTCCGCGGTACTGGGCGAGGTCCGCGGGGCCCTTGACGCCCATGTTTTCGAGGACGTAAGCGGCCTGGGGCTTCATGTCGGGGATGCGCATGAGGTCGGCGCGCTGGCCGTAGCGGGTCAAGTTCTGGGCGTCGACTCCGGTCAGGGCGCTGACGAGGAAGCGGCGGAAGGCGCCGGCGGTCCAGAAGGCGAGTCGGCTCGGCGAGGAGAGGCCGACCTTGGATAGCCTGGAGAGGTGGTCCTGATTGGGGACCAGGTCGATCACGGACCCGGCGACGGCGGTGGCGGCGGGCGTGGATTCGGCGGCCTTCTGGGCGGCGGGCGGCGTGACGACCGAGAGGACTCGCGGCGCGGGCCGATAGTTTGAAATTCCAACGGACTGCATCTGGACCTCCCCTTGCGTGAAACCGAAGCTGTTACTAGAGTTTTCGGCGGTTGGCGGGAAAAGATTCTTAAGTCCGCGCTAAGGATCAGGAAAGTCTGAGCTAAGCCATGATTTTTCGGTCGTGAGGGGGTCATGCGGCGCTTCTGGTGGCCCGTTCGGGGAAAAGTCGATTGAAGGTCGTTGACAGTCGAGGGGGTAACGTAGTAGTATAGTTTACGCCTCGGGACGTAGCGCAGCTTGGTAGCGCGCCTGCTTTGGGAGCAGGGGGTCGCAGGTTCGAATCCTGTCGTCCCGACCAGGTTTCATGCGGGAGTAACTCAGTTGGTAGAGTTCCTGCCTTCCAAGCAGGTTGTCGCGGGTTCGAGTCCCGTCTCCCGCTCCATCTTCTTTGCGCTCGTAGCTCAGGGGATAGAGCAGCCGCCTTCTAAGCGGCTGGTCGCTGGTTCGAATCCAGCCGGGCGCGCCATTACGCGGTCGCGTCACGGGAAATCCCGTTGACAGGTGCGACGGTGATGCTAAAATAGGTTTTACGCGGTGGGTGTAGCCAAGTGGTTAAGGCGCCGGATTGTGATTCCGGTATTCGCGGGTTCAATTCCCGTCATCCACCCTCTGGGGCCCGGTTTTCCGGGCCTCACTCATTTAGCGGTTGCAGTTTTCCGGTTTTCTTGCTATGCTGGGAATTGCCGCCGCGCAAGATGCGCTTGTAGCTCAGTGGATAGAGCGTTCGCCTCCGGAGCGAAAGGTCGCAGGTTCGAATCCTGCCAGGCGCGCTAAAGGCCCGATCCGATCTGGATCGGGCCTTCTTTCGGCCCTCTCGTCAATCCCTCACGAGTCCTTCACCTTTAAGACTTGTAACATGTGACGCGCCTGCTTGCTTTGAGTGGTATAACTACCCTGGTTCATCCACATCACCTCACAACATCCTCACGGCTCACCCACGTCGAATTTCCCCGGAAACGTCATCCCTTCCTCGATGCCGCCCCGAAATCGACCCAGATGACCCCCTGGCGGGTCTGAACGGGGCTGGCTCCGGAGAAGGTACCCCGTTTCGCTGGTGACGTCGACACGACTTCTAGCGAGGCTCGCCCACTTCAATGATGTTCTCCATGCTCCTGCGGACCCGCACCATCATCCTTCTCCTCGTCATGGCTTGCTTCGCATCCATCCTGGGAGGAACCTGGATCTGCCACGAGGGCATCTCGACCCTGGGCGACAGCGCCAGTCAGCCTACCACCTGGAAGTTGCTGCTGCTCGGACTCGTTACCCTGCCGGCCATCCTGGCCCTCGCCTTGATAGCCACCCGACGCATCATTCTTCCCCTGGACGATTTCCAGAAGGCCGCCCTAGCGATCGCCCAGGGGGACCTCGATGTGCGCATTCCCGTGCGAACAGCCGACGAGTTCGGCCGCGTCGCGGATGCCTTCAACGACATGGCCGCCCAGGTGACCCAGCGAACCCGGCAGCTCATGGAGCAGAAGGGCTTCAACGAACTGATCCTCAACACGGCCGGCGAAGGCATCCTCGGCATCGACGCCGCAGGGCTCGTCACCTTCGCCAACCCGATGGTTACCCGACTGACCGGCTATGCCCCTGACGACTTGATCGGTCGCTCGGCGCATGCCATGATCCACCATTCGCGCGGAGACGGGTCGCGCCTGCATGCCGAGGATTGCTCCATCGTCAGAACCTTGCGGCAGGGCAAGGTTCTGCACGCCGCCAACGAGCACTTCTGGCATCGCGACGGGTACAGCTTCTCGGTGGAGTACGTGATTACTCCCATCCGCGAAGGGGAGACCATCGTCGGGGCGGTCATCACCTTCACCGACATCACCGAACGGCTGGCAGCCGAGGCGATGATCGAGAAGATGGCCTATTACGACGCCCTGACCGGCTTGCCGAACCGCTTGCTGGTTCATGACCGACTGAACCAAGCCCTCGCTCACGCCCGCCTCCATCGCCGGCAAACCGCCGTCATGATGATGGATCTCGACCGCTTCAAGATCATCAACGATACCCTCGGGCACCCCGTCGGGGATCAGGTACTCAAGACCATCGCAGAGCGCCTCCTCTTTCGCTTGCGAGAGGTGGACACCATCGCTCGGCTCGGCGGCGACGAATTTGCCCTGGTGATCCCCGACCTCTCCGAGACCTCCGACATTGCAAAAATTGCCCAGGTCGTCCTCGAAGAAGTGAGCCGCATGATCAAGATTGGAGAGCACGAACTCGTCGTCACTCCCAGCATCGGCATCAGCGTCTTCCCGTCCGACGGCGACGACGCCGTGACCCTGATCAAGAATGCCGAAGCGGCGCTCTATCAGGCCAAGGAAGAGCGAAACCGCTACCAGCTCTACGCTCCGGCCATGAATGCCTGCGCCTCCGAGTGGCTCATGCTCGAAAGCCATCTGCGTCGCGCCCTCGAGCGCGACGAACTCATCCTTCACTATCAGCCTCAGATCAACATCAGCAATGGCAAGGTCGTCGGAGCCGAAGCGCTGATTCGCTGGAAGCACCCCGAGCGGGGCATGATCTCGCCGGCCACCTTCATCCCGCTGGCCGAGGAGACGGGCCTGATCGTCCCCATCAGCGTCTGGGTCTTGCGGACCGCCTGCGCCCAGAACGTCGCCTGGCAGAAGATGGGGCTGCCGCCTGTTCGCATCGCGGTGAACTTGTCGGGACGCCACCTCTCGAAGCATGCGGAACTGGTGAGACAGGTCGCCGAGGCTCTCGAAGCAACTGGCATGGCTCCCGAATTCCTCGAGCTGGAGTTGACCGAGAGCATCCTGATGGAGAATGTCGAAGCCACCATCAAGACGCTGGGGCAGATCAGCGACATGGGGGTCATGCTTTCCATCGATGACTTCGGGACCGGCTATTCCTCGCTGAGTTACCTGAAACGCTTCCCGATCGACACCTTGAAGATCGATCAGACCTTCGTGCGGGACAGCGCCAGCGATGACGGCGATGCCGCCATCGTCAAGGCCGTCATCGCGCTTGCCCACTCGCTCCAGCTCAACGTGATCGCCGAGGGCGTGGAGACCGAGAAGCAGTTGGCGTTCCTTCGCAGCCAGGGCTGTGACGAAGTTCAGGGCTACTTCTTCAGCCGCCCGTTACCTGCCGACGGCCTCACGGCCTTCATCCAGGCCTACGTGCCGACGCTGCCTTCAAACGCTCTGGCCAGCTGACCCAGCCTCGCGGAAGCTCGTGGGGGACGCGATCAGAGCGGCAAGCTGCGGATGCGGTGGTTTCCCGAATCCCCCACGAGCAGCCGGCCCTCATGAATCACCAGGCCAACCGGCGTTTTCAATGGAAGCTCGAGGGCCGAGCTTCCGCCAAGCTCGAAGGTCGCGATCACGCGATCGGGCGTCATCCTGCGAATGAGCCCGTTTCCGGCATCCGCCACGAAGAGGTTCCCGTCCGCGTCCAGCGCGAGGCCGCGGGGCGAGGCGAAGGAAGCCTCCAAGGCGTCCCCCCCATCCCCCAGCGGGACGCTTGCCGACGTCGCATTTCCCTCGCCGGCTAGGGTGTAGACGCTACCCGAGGCCATGGCGATCCCGAAGTTCGTTCCCGCCTGGCGACAAAGCATGCGAACGCGATGATTGGAGCGCTCGGCGAAAAGCAGGTTGCCGACGGCATCCACGATCAGGCCCTCGGGCATCTTCAGCGAGGACTCCAAGGCCAGCCCGTCGCTCCCGGCGCCCAAGGTGCCCGGGATGCCTGCCACCAGGCTCTTTTCTCCGCCGGGAGTGAGCATCATGAGGCGATCTCCCTCGCCCACGAAGACGTTACCCGCCCGATCCGACGCGACCCCGACCAGGTACGGCGCCTTGTGCGCTGAGAGATACAGGGTATGCAAACGGCCGGCCGTGAGCGTCATCCCGTAGCGGGCGCCATCCTCGGCGGGAAGGATCCTAACCCGCTTGTTCATCGTGTCCGCGATGAAGAGATCGCCCGCGGGTGAAAAAGCCAGGGCGTTCGGGGTCTTCAGGGTGGCCGAGACGGCGGGGCCGTCGTCGCCCAGGTCGGAAAGATTGGACTGCGTCCCGGAGCCGGTGCCCGTGATCGTCGAGATCGCTCCGCCGGCGTTCATCCTCCGGACGGCGTGGTTAGAGGAATCGGC
This sequence comes from Candidatus Sericytochromatia bacterium S15B-MN24 CBMW_12, assembly GCA_002083825.1. Classification (GTDB taxonomy): domain Bacteria; phylum Cyanobacteriota; class Sericytochromatia; order S15B-MN24; family UBA4093; genus UBA4093. The sequence goes on from DAZV01000037.1 coordinate 82,499, forward strand.
GATGAGCAGATCCCCGTTCGGGGCGATCGCCAGACCCAAGGGGAGGAACAGCCCGGTCGATACGGCGGGGACTTCGTCCCCCGAATAGGCCGTGGCCCCCGTCCCAGCGATCGTCGAGAGGATCGGAAGGGCCGTCAGGCCGATCGTGGCGATTTTCTGGCGCTCGATGCTGAAGCTGGCGCTGATCCCCGAGGCGAGGAGTACATCGTTCCCGTCGTAGATGCCGACCGAGACCGTGTACCCCGTCCCCGGCGCCAACTCGAGGCTCGCCGACATGTCCGCAGAACCGGTACGGGTAATCGTCCGCGCGGCCAGTACTTCCCCCGACTCCGCGGCGACCGAGAACTCGGCGCGCATGGAGGATCTCGGAACGTACTGGGTTCGGATGGGGGGCGTTGCGGGCCAGTCCATTCGGAGGCGCAGGACTCCATGATGCCCCTTGATACCGAGCGGCTGGATTTCAGCGTCTCTTTCAGGAGACAGGATCGGGGTCTGACAACCGGCCATCAGCGTTCCGGCCAAGACTCCAAGCAGCAATTTCTTCATCATGGGCTACCTCACGACCACATTGGCATGCCCCGCATCGAGGACCGTCACGCTTGCGGTCGCTCGCACCGAGGGCTTCAAAACAGAGGATGCGGTGAGCGTGACGCTGCCGGTCGCCACGGTTCTCACCAGGCCCGAGGCATTCACCACAGCGATCGCCTCGTCCGAAGACAGCCATTGAACCTCTCCGGCCTTTTCTTCGAGGGCATTGTCGGCCGCATCGAGGACGCGAGCCGACAACGAGCGCGACGAAGGAAAGTGGTCCTCGTTACCTCCGTCAGCCGCCAGGTAAAGCGTGACGCGATCCGACGAGAGGCGGAGCTGGGAGGGCCCCTCGATGTGCGGGGAATCGTGCTCGGTAACCCCGACGAGGTCGCAGCCCGGGGACGAGAACATGGCAACGGCTATAAACAAGTGCCGGGTGTTACGGCCAAGATTCAAGGCAATCCTCCTAGTGACGTGGTCGGGTCCGCGAGCAAGGCAGGACTGAAGAAAAACGCATCTACCAAAGTCTTAATCAGCCGCAAATCAAGTTATTATCAAGGTCACACGCCCTCATAACCCTTGTTTGCTAGTATACATGCGAAGCCTGGCTCCCACAACCCACCCAAACGAACGCTGCGCGCGAGTTTCAGAACCGCGGCATCTTTTGGCCGCGACTTGCAATCCCCCCCGAGCATTGAAGGAGGCAACCATGGCGACCTTGATCGTGGACGAGATGTTGTGCGGCAAGAGCGGCGAGTGCGTGGCCATTTGCCCAACGGTTTTCGAGTTCGGCCCGGCAGGATACGCCCGGATCAGGGCCGGAGCCGACACGACTGATCCCGAGGTGGAGACGGCCATCAGCAATTGCTCCTACGGAGCCATCTACTGGGAGTAGAGCGCCCCCGGGAGACGCGGGGCCAATTCGCGGAACTCCAGGCGCGAGAAGTCGCCCACGACGAGAGAGCCGTCTGGTCGAAGCGCAAGGCAGCGAGGAACTAGCTTGACGGAGGTGGCGGGAGCCACCTCCGTGATCGTCGGAGCCTTACTGTAACCGGGCGGCAAGAGGAGCCCCGCGAGCCAGCGCAGGTTTCCATCCGGTCGCAGGACCCGGATGGCTCCGGTCCCCGCGTCACCAAAAAAGAGATTTCCCCGGGAATCGAAAACCAGGCCCCGAGGATCCCATAACCGAACGGAAGTCCCCCGGCCGTCTCCGTCGAACACAGCTTGCGTCTGGCCTGCGACGCCGTAGACCGTTCCCGCGAGCATGGCGCGCCCGAAGTACCATCCCGACTGGCGGCAATGGAAAAGCAACTGGCTGCCAGCGGAAAGCGCCAGGTTACCTATCGCATCCCGGGCCAGAAAATACCCCACGCTACCGCCATAGGCTTTGGCCGACACCCCGTCAGGCGTCAACGGCTGCCCGCCTCCACCCATAAGGGTCGAGATCGTTCCGTCGCCGGCCACCTCGCGAATTCGCCCGTTCTGCGCATCGGAGATGAGCCAGCCGCCCGACTCGAAGCGTCGCCCGCCGGGGCCTAGTTCGATGGCCCCAGGGCTATTCAGGCGCGCTAAGGTCGCCGGCCCGCCGTCTCCCGCGAAGCCCGGCGCCCCGGCGCCGGCCACGGTGTAGACGCATCCGGCCTTCAGTTCCTGACCGGCGAACGTCGTGTCAGAGCGGGGGACCACCCGGACGAGATGGTTACCCCGTTCGGAGAAGATGAGGTTGCCCACCTCGTCGAGCGCGAGGCCCTCCGGCAAGTTCAGCTTGGCTTCCCGCGCTGGGGTACCGTCCGGGCTGTAGCCCCTCGTGCCGTTTCCCGCCAGGACCTCCTGAGCACCGTCCGGCGATTGGAAGAGAATCCGGCTTCCCTCGGGGTGGGTGAAGTAGAGTCCCTCCGGCCGCGCGATTACCTGCCCCGGGGCTCCGGCTGAGCCATTGAGCATCGAAGCGGAAGGATCGATCGAGAAGGGGCTCACGCCGACGGCGCCCTGGCCCCGGACGTCGCCACTTGCGGCGCGGATCTCGGACCGGCCGGCCTCGTGGGTCAGCAACTCTCCATTGTCGCTAAGCGTTCCCAGGAAAGCGCTCCCGAGTTCCCAGTCAAAAAAAGGGTCAGGGACGATCGTCCCGAAAGCGTCTCTGGCTTCGACCTCGAACTGCTGGCGATCGCCCACGTAGAGGCCCGCGTAGTAGGGCTTCACCTTGAGACTCGCGATGACCGCGAAGTCCAGACCGTTGCTCGCCACGCCGTTGGATCTCACGACGACCGGACCGCTCGTCGACTTCTCGGGAACGTTCACCCGGATCTCCGTGTCGCTGACGCGCTCGAAGGTCGTCGCATGGGTCGATCCGAAAGTCACTGCGAGTACCGTGTTCTTGCTCGCCCCGAAGTTCCTTCCCTTCAGCGTGAGGACGGTCCCGGCCCCGCCGCTGGACTGGCTGAGGGTCTCGAGGACCGGAGCGTCCAGAGACAGAACGAGATCAGGTGCCTGCACCGTTTGCTGAGGCAAGACGGTCACGCCCTCGATGAGGGCCGTGGCGAAGGTCGGGCGCATGGCGGCCAACTCGTAGGTGCCTAGCGGCACGCGAGAGATGAGGTAGTTGCCGTTGGCGGAAGCGAAGGCCGCGTACTGGGTGCCCGGGATGAAGATGGTCGTGCCCAGGAGATCGGACGAGCCGGCTGCCTTCACCCGGCCGGAGACGGATCCGGTGGGTTGCAACTGCATCGTGCCGAGATTCAGTCGGGCGCCCATCGCAACGGCCACCTTCATCCGGATGGCCTTGGAATCCTCGGAGGCCTCTGCCTCGACGGTGTTCATGCCCGTTGGCGGGTCGACCAGGCGGAAGCGTCCGGAGGCGTCCGTGCGGGTCTCCGCACTCGAGGCCGTTTCTCCCGCGGCAGCGACACGGTAGCCCGAGACGTAGGCTCGCACCCTCACGTCGACCGCAGGCTCGCCCGCGGCAGTAAGGACCTCGCCCGAGATCAAGGGGGTGGTTTGGGTCACCCCATCGTTGAGCGGGGTGGTCTGGGTCACCCCGTCCTGCAAGTTGCGAAGCCCCATGATGTCCAGGGGGCCGCAAGCGGAAAGCAGGCTGAATAGGAGGGGCCCCAGAATCAGGAGGGCGAATAGACGCGTCATGCCGACACTTTGAGGCGGGCCAGATCGACCTTGGCGCCGAGCTTTCCGAAGGCATCGAAGGCGCAGAGGCGAAAAGCCGCGGCGCGACCGCTATTCCCCAATCTCTCGGCGATGTCGGCAGCCTGGGTCAGGCTGCGCGCATGCTCAAGGGAAGCGAAAGCTCCCTGAAGCAAGGTCAGGGACATCTCGATAAGCGCGAGGGCCCGATCCGGTTCTTCCCTGCGCATGAGAACCATGCTCTGTCCCCGGTAGGCGATACCCACCGGAACCACGCGATCGAGCAGGTTTCCGAGGTCGATGGCCTGCTGAAGCAAGTCCCAAGCCCTTTCGTCCTCGTGGGCTTCGACCTCGAGCATGCCGAGGTGATAGTAGAGGTCGGCCAGGACCTCGCGGTCTCCGATCCGCTCCATGAGCGCAATAGCCTCCAGCAGAATCTCGCGCGCCTCGGCATGGCGGCCCATCCGCCCCATGGCATTCCCGAGGTTACAGCGGGCGATGGCAATTCCCGCTTGTTCCCCCAGTTGCACCTTGATGGCGAGCGCGGAGCGGTAGTAGCGTTCGGCCTCATCCCATGATCCCTGATTGAGCGCGAGGTTTCCGAGGTTGTTATCGAACGCGCTCGAGAGCCAGGCCTCGCCGACGCGCTCGGCAAGCTGCTTCCCCTGCAGGTAAACCTGGAGCGCTTCGGGCCACTTGCCCTGATCGTAGTAGAGGTTTCCCAGGTTGTTGTAACTCGAAGCCACACCCGGGAGATCATGGCAGGCCTCCCGTTCGGCAAGCGCCCGCAGGTGGTAGCGCAAGGCGTCGTCGTAGCGACCCAATCGATAGCACGAGACGCCGATGAGACTGTAGGCCAGGCCGAGCTCGGATTTTGACAAGCCTTGGTCCAGCAAGGCGGCGGCCTTTTTTTCGCAAGCGAGGTAGTTTCCTTGGCGTAGGTCGAGCTGAGCGAGCGCGAGTTCCAGGGCGGGGCGATCGCTTTGGGGCCGCGTGCCGGATAGAATTTCGTTCAAGAGGGCTCTGGCAGCTTCGTAGTCGCCCAGCCGTTCATGGACGCGGGTCATGGCGAGTGCCCAACCGGGAACCTCGATTCCGTTTAACGCGAGGAGGAGCCGCTTCGCCTCCGGACCGTTGGCGCGGGCGAGTTCGACCTCCGCGAGGCGAATGGAAACCGGAGCGAAATCAGGCTCGCTGGGTTCGAAATGCTCCAAGGCGCGGGCGAGCAACTCCCTGCCCTCGCGAAGATCGTGGCGCTGGAGCGCGTAATCGGCGGCCTCCCTGAGCATCTGACGGGCCTCCAACGTGCGCCCCGCGCCGAGCAAGTGGCGCGCGGCCTCCGAGGCCTTGCCGGCGGGGAACCTAGCGGCACCTCCCTGCATGAGGGCCGCTACCCGGGCATGTCGGTGCTGGCGTTCGGAGGACTCCATGGCCTCGTAGACGGCTTGCTGCAAGAGCGCGTGGCTCCAGCGGAAGGCCCCGCCGTGAAGCTGCAAGAACCCTGAGTTGACCAGTTCGAGAACCGATCGCGCGTTACCGCCGCAGAGCGCCTCCATGAGGCTCTGGTCGAGGTGATAGCCTGCCACCGCCGACAGCGCGAGAAGAGCCTGGGCCGCGGGGTTGAGGTCCCTGATGCGCGCCTGGACCGAGGACCGGACGGAGTCGGGAATCTCCCCGAGCACCGAGCGTCGCTCCAGCAGCGCCGTGAGCAGGAACGGGTTGCCCTGGGCCACGTCGATGACCGCGAGGGTGTCGGGCAACAGGGCCTCGGGGAGCGAGTTCACGTCGTAGCCTTGACGATCGGCCGCCAGCAGCAGGGATTCCTCCGGCAAGAGGGGAGGAAGGGGCATGAGGATGTTACCGAGCCCGTTGGCCCGCAGGTGAAAACCTCCTCCCGTTCGTTCGCTCAGCACGAGGAGGAAGGCGCGATTGCTGGCGGTTCCTAGTTCGTTGAACCAGTACTCCAGGAACTCCAGGGAGCCGGGGTCGACCCAGTGGAGATCTTCGAGGACCAGGATGCAGGGGCCCCGATCGAGCCGCTGGGCCAGCCAGCGGACGAGCGCCCGGAATGCGATGAACCAGGCGGCCTTCGGAGAGCTCACGACCTCGGATGGCGTCGATCGGCCCAGCAAGTGCCAGACGGCATTGGCATCGGGCCCGAATTCAGTCGCTTCGGCGCCCCAGGCGTCGGCGAGTCCGTCCAGGAAGCGATAGCTGGTGTGGGCCCATTCCGGCGCGGCGCTAACAACTATCATCGGGACATCGGGGTCGATACGTCGCCGGAAGGCGTTAATCAGCGCGGACTTCCCAACGCCCGGGTCGCCTAGCAGTCTGATGACCAGGGGTCTACCCCGTCGGGCGGTATCCCAGCAGCTTTCGAGTTGCTCCAGTTGAGCCTCACGGCCCCAGATCCGACTATCCGGCGAGGATCCGGCAGGGGCGGCGTCGTTGAGCGAATAAGCGGACTTCATGGGAGTCATCCCTTTGCGAATCGCGGAAGGTCAACTGGCAGCGACATGGCGGTTGCCTATATGCTACCACTACTTGCTCTAATATCCCACAGTCAATGACAGGAACGCCATGGAAAGGATGGAACATTTCAATGCGTCATCCTCTGGGGATACCGCGCGTTGACAACCGGCACCGAGCGGGTATAAGAAGAGCTGCGGGCTCAGCCCATTTCATCAGAAAAGGCAGTCAGAAGACCATGGATCAGCCGGGCATCCCTACCTTCAATCAATTGCACGGGACGCGAGAAGCCAAATCCGAGTCCATCGATCTTCGAGCGCCCACGATCCTGATCGCCGATTCTTCGGCCCTGTTTCGCCGCAACCTGGGCACGATACTCCAGCAGGAAGGCTACCGAATTCTCCACGCGGAATCGGGCCTGGAAGCGGTCTCGCTCAGCGCCAAGGAGCGTCCCGACCTGGTCATTTTGGAGACCGAGATCCCCGGTATCTCCGGAGTCGCGACCTGCCAAGCGCTGAAGGAACGGCTCGGACTCGATGGCCTCTACGTCTTTCTGACGCTTGGCCAGGAACGGGAAGACACCTACCGGGCAGCGCAGGCCGCGGGCGCCTATCGCGTGTTTTACAAGCCGATCGAGATCGAACCGCTGATCGCCATCATCCGCACTCTGCTGGTACCGCTGCCGACGCCGAATTACCCCCTCACCCTGACATCGATAGTCGGGCGTCGATCATGCCACGTCTCCGGCTGGCAGCCCCGCTTGCGCGGGCTCACGCTGGATCCGGGCCCGGAATTCGATTGGCTGGGCAGCAATATCCAATCCGGAGTCAAGATTCGCGTCGAGTACGTGGCCGAGGATGGCGCTCGCCTCATCCGGGACGGCCTGCTGCGCCAGGTTTGGAAGAAGCTCAACCAGAAGGCCCTCGAAGTCACCTTTGGCAAGGAAATCCAGCGCATCCGATCCAACGAGTTCATCCATCAGCCCATGCCCCTGCAGGTCAAGTACGAATCCCCCGCGGGGGATTACTTCCCAGGTTCCCTCGTCAACATCTCGGGCGGAGGCATGCGGCTCGCCGACCTGCGCGAGCAGCTCGAGGTCGGCACCCAGGTTCCGCTCTTCCTGCTCCAGGATTCCGAAGTGCTTTTCTCGCTGACCGGCGAAGTCAGGGGGACGAGGCTACAGGCGGACGGCCGTTTCGAAGGAAGCTTCGCGCTGGTCGGAATGAGCGGAGATACCGAGAGGCGCCTGGGCCAGACCCTCTTCGGCGGGTGATCCGGAGAGGCGCCGACCGTGTTGCTTAACCAATCGTGACCTCGCCCGACGCGGCGCACGGGATGGCATGTGCTAGAATCTCTCCCATGTCTAATATAGCTCAGGCAGCCGCCCGCGTGCGCGGACGAGACCTCTTCCGGGATCCGTCCTTCCTCGTGATGTGCGTGATCTCGCTGGCCAACGGTCTCGGCGAGAAGTTCCTCTTCGTCTTCATCGTGCTACTGGCCTCCCCGCTGGTTCCCGGCAACCTCCAGAACTCCATGATGAGCGGAGTCTCGCTGGCCTTCGCGCTCCCTGCGGTCGTGCTCGGATCGGTGGCGGGAGTGCTGGTCGATCGCTTGCCTCTCAAGTTCATGCTGGTCCTCAGCAACCTCACGCGGGCCCTGCTCCTCCTTTCGCTGCCTTTCGCTCAGCACCTCTTCTTTCCTTTGCTCGTCTTCGCTTTCGTCTTCGGAGCGCTAACCCAGTTCTATAACCCCGCCTTCATGACGACCGTTCCCGCCATCGTGAAGAAAGATCACCTCATGGCGGCCAATGCCACCTTCATGACCCTCATGATCGTGACGGTCATCGGAGGGTACTCGCTGGCCAAGCCCGTGGGCGACCTCCTGGGAACCGGCAACGCGTATCTTTCCGTCATGGGCCTCTACGCCGTCGCGGCCATCGGCGCCCTCCTGGTTCGCATTCCCGCGCGCGAGGCCGACGGCAAGCAGGGCGGCAACTTCCTGAAGGAGTGGAGTTCCACCTTCATCTACCTTTGGCGCCACCCTCGCCTGCTTTCGGCCTACACCATGATGATGGCCATGTTCGGAACCTTCGCCGCCCTCAACGTGCTGGCCAAGGAATACACCGCCAAGTCCTTTCAGCTCGACAACTTCGGCATCATCTTCGCCTTCGCCGGCGCCGGGATGGCCGTGGGAGCCGCGATCATGGGGAAGTTCGGCAGGTACCTGCCGAAAGCCATCTGGGTGCGAACGGGCTGCGTGGTCGCAGGACTCTGCCTGATCTCCATGGCCTTCGCCCCGAACGTCAACCTGGCCTTCGCCCTCGCGGCCGGTGTCGGGATCGCGGGAGCGATGATCGACATCCCCATCTCCACCATGGTCCAGGAGTCGGTCGACGAGGAAATGCGAGGGAAGATCTTCGGCCTCCAAGGAATGCTCGTCTACATCGCCACCTTGCTGCCGATGATCCTCGTGGGCCCGCTCGCCGACCTCTGGGGAGCGTCGGCCATGATTGCCATCCTGGGAGTCGGCATGGCCCTCTTGGCCTTGCTCAAGCTGGCCGAACATGCCGAACCGCAAGTTTCGGGCTAGATAGCGCGACATGACTTCCATGCACGTCATGATCGACGCCCGAGAAGCGGGTCCCCAGCCCTCCGGCCTCGCCCGCTACACGTTCAATCTCCTGCGAGGTCTCGCTCGCTTCGGGCAAGGACACCGCTACACCGTCCTCACCAACCATCCCGAGTTGCTGCCCGAGCTTCATGACCGGGCCGACTTCGAGCTCGTCAATCCCCGGGTCCACATCATCGATCCCCGAGAGCAGATCCTCATTCCGGCCTTGGTCGCACGGATCAAACCCCAGGTCTTCCACAGCACGTCCATGGTCGCTCCGCGCTTCCTGCCGCGCGAGGTCAAGCGAATTCTGACCCTGCACGATACGATTCCGCTCTCCTGCCCCGACGGGTTCCGGCTGGACCAGCGAGCCGCATGGAAGCTCTATTACGCGCTTTCCATCGGGCCGGTCGCTCATGCTTCGGATCGCATCCTGACCGTCTCGAACTGTTCGAAGCGCGACATCACCCGCCAGTTGGGAATACCTTCCGATCGTATCGCCGTGGTCTACAACTGGCTGGAGGAGAACTTCGGCCCGGTCAGCGACGCCAAGGTGGAGGACGTTCGCCGGAAATATCACCTTCCCGAGCGCTTCGTCTTCGCGCTCGGCTCGCACTACCGCTACAAGAACCCCGACGGGCTGATCCGGGCCTTTGCCGCGATCGCCCCTCGCCATCCCGGCGTCAAGCTCGTCCTCAAGATCGGCCGTCCCAAGCGCCTCGACGCCCTTGTCCGCGCCCTCGGCCTGGAGGAAAGCGTCCAGTACCAGGGCTTCGTGCCTGATGACGAGCTTCCCGCCCTCTACCGGGCAGCCACCCTCTTCGCCTTTCCCAGCTTTTACGAGGGCTTCGGACTGCCGCCCCTGGAAGCCATGCTCTGCGGCACCCCGGTCATCGCCAGCCATTCCAGCTCCATTCCGGAAGTGACGGGGAGTGCCGCCTTGACGTTCGATCCGGCCGATATCGGGGCGATCGCCCAGCAACTCGATCGGGTCCTCTCGGATCCTCAAAAGCAAGAAAGCATGCGCCAAGCCGGCTACGCCCAGGCCGCCCGGTTCTCGGTTCAGCGCGGAATCGCCGAAACCCTCGCCCTCTATCAGGACGTCCTGGGACTTCCGCAGACCCCTCGCGAAGGAACCCTCGAAATCGACCGCGCCCAGCCGGGCGTGATACGGGAAAGGAGATCATGACCAAGCCAACTCCCCCCGTCTCCGCCGGGGACGTCGTCACACTCGACCTGGAAGTCCTCGTACCGGGCGGCGAAGCCCTCGCCCATTTCGGCGGCTACGCCATCTTCGTGCCGGGCGGCGTACCGGGAGACCGCGTCGACGCCGAGGTGATCTCGACCAAGCCGGGCTACGCGCGGGCGCTGGTCAAGAACGTCCTGACCCCCGGTTCGCAGCGGGTCGGCGCCCGGTGCCCTCTGTTCGGGCACTGCGGCGGCTGCCAATGGCAAGAAGTCGATTACGCCGCCCAGATCCTTTGGAAGCGCCAGATCGTCGTCGACGCCCTCACGCGCATCGGCGGCTTCCCGGGAAGCGAACTCGTCCTGCCGACGCTCGGCATGGAGGATCCCTGGTACTACCGCAACAAGGTGCATTGGGCACTCGCCAAGGATGAAAAAACCCAGGGTTCCGGCATCCGGATAGGCCTCTACGAGGCCCGTAGTCACCGGGTGGTCGACGTGGAACACTGCTACATCCAGCACCCCCTCAATAACTTGGTGTTGGACTTCCTGCGCAAGGAACTCCCCGAATTCGACTTCCCCCTCTACGATGAAAGCACCGGCAAGGGCTGGCTTCGCTCGGCCTTCGCCAAGGCGGGCCACCAGACCAACGAGCTGATGATAGGCCTCGTCACGACCCTCTCGGACTTCCCTCAGGAGTCCCGCTGGGTCGAGCGCGTCCGTGAGCAGTTTCCCGGGGTGACCAGCATCGTCCAGAACATCCAGAGCAAGCCCGGCAACGCCCTCATGGGCGAGGAAACCCGCGTGCTCTGGGGCAAGGACCACCTCTTCGAGAAGATCGGCCCCCTCACGTTCGCCATCTCCGCTCGCTCCTTCTTCCAGGTCAATTCCGAGCAAGTCGAGCGACTCTACGAGACCGCGCTTCGCTACGCCGATCTTTCGGGTGGCGAGCGGATCGTCGACCTCTACTCGGGCACGGGAACCATCGCGCTGTACCTGGCAGCCAAGGGCGCGGGCGAGACCCTGGGAATCGAAGTGATTCCCGAGGCCACCCGAGACGCCATCGCCAACGCCCGGCTGAACCGGATCTCCAACGCCACCTTCCTGACCGGCAAGGTCGAGGACAGGCTCCCTCGGCTGCTCGCGGAAACCGGCCCCATCGACGTCGCGCTGCTCGACCCGCCCCGGAAGGGTTGCGAGCCGTCGGTCATTTCGGCCATCGCAAGCTCGGGCATCCCCCGGATCGTCTACGTGTCTTGCAATCCGGCGACCCTCGCCCGGGACCTGAAGATCCTGGTCGAAGCGGGCGGCTACCAGCTTCAAGAGGTCCAGCCCGTGGACATGTTCCCCCAGACCGCTCACGTCGAGGCCGTCGCCCTGCTCACCAAAGCGCACTAGAGGACTTCCATGCCGCCCATCATCGTCGCCATCAGTCCCAGGACCATGTTCCAGGCGCTCGCCCTGATCGTCGCCGTCACCGCGATCCTGAAGTTCCCCTACATCCTGGCCTTCCTGCTCATCGCGCTGATCCTGGCTGCGGCCCTGTCGCCCGGCGTCAACTTCTTCGCCTCCCGCCGGGTTCCGCGCGTCCTCGCCACGCTCCTGATCTTCGTCTTGATCTTTGGAACCCTTGGCATCCTGGGCCTGATGGTCATTCCCGTCCTGATCGACCAGATCCAGGATCTCGTGAAGAACTTTCCCGCCTACGCGACCCAGTACGAGAACGTGCTTCAGCGCCTGCGCTCCCTGGAGGCCCGGTACCATGTCCTGCCAAGCACCACCCAGATAGCCACGTTCGTCTCGCAGCGCGCTTCGGGCTGGCTCGCCTCCACCCTCACCGCAACGGCTGCCGTGGCCTCGGCCATCGTGGGCATCGGCGGGGTGCTCATCAGCACGTTCTTCCTGCTCGCGGACGGCCCCAGACTCCGCCAGGGCTTTCTCTCGCTCATCCCGCCGCGGTTCCGACCCTCGATTTCCGAGCAAGTCGATCCTATCACCCAGCGGCTGGGCGCCTACGTCCGAGGCCAACTCATCAGCATGTCGGCCCTGGCCTTCCTGCTGGGCATCGGCCTGACCATCGCCGGAGTCCCCTACGCTTGGGTACTCGCCGTCCTGGCGGGAATCGCCGAGATCATTCCGCTGGTCGGCTCGACCCTGGGAGCCATCCCCGCCGTGATCGTCGCCCTCACCGTCGACTGGAAGCTCGCCCTCATCGTCGTCGCCATCTTCGCCGTCGCCAACGTCATCCAAGGCAACGTCCTGAGCCCGCTCATCCTCTCCTCGTCCGTCGAGATGCCCCCGATTCTCGTCTTCTTCGCCATCTTGATCGGCGCCGAACTGCTGGGAATCGTGGGAGCCATCATCGCCGTTCCCATGGTCGCGACCTCCCTGGTCCTGATCCAGAACCTCTACATCCCCGCCATCGAGCGACAGGACGGGACAGCTCGAGAAGCCCAACCATCCCCGCCCCCCTCATCTCCCCCCTCGGAGGGCTAAATCACATGTTGAACGCTCCAGAACTCGCCCACATGGGGCAGGGAAACCTCTCCGAAGCCCTGGGCATCGCGCTCGTCGAGGCGGGCCCCGATCGCGTCGTCGCCACCATGCCCGTCGACCACAGGACCCGCCAGCCGTTCGGATTGCTCCATGGCGGAGCTTCGGTCGCCCTCGCCGAAACCGTGGCCAGCATCGGAGCATGGCTGAACGTCGACCGCGAGACGCAAGCCGCGGTCGGCCTGGAGATCAACGCCAACCATCTGAAGGGAAAGCGTGACGGGACGGTGACGGCCACCGCCACGCCGGTTCACCGCGGCAAGACCACCCAGGTCTGGAGCATCGCCATCGCGGACGAATCCGGCGCCTTGGTCTGCCTCTCGCGCTGCACCCTGGCCGTCGTGACCCGAAAATAACGTCGGTCCCGACGGCGGATTTGCCTGCTTTGGACCCAATTGGGTAGAATGGTCTCGGATGCTTGCTCGAGTGCCTGAGCGTCCTTGAAGGCTGTGCGGCAAAGAAGCCAGCCGGAGGGCACCAGGAAACTATTCAAGCCTGTAATCAAGGCCTGACCGCTCAGCCAATCGGGAGTCGAGTATGAACCCAGTCGCCGTCAGCTTTAACCTGCGAGAGGCCACCGAAAGTGACCGCCCCGCCATCAACGCGATTTACGCCACGCTCGGCTTCATGCCGTGGGATCCGGGACAGGATCAGCTGCTGGTCGCCGTCGCCGCCGATCGCCTCGTCGGCTGCGGCCGACTTCACCGCTACGAGGGTGCCGTCGAGCTCGGCGGCATGTACGTCCACCCCGACTTCCGCGGCCAGGCAATCGCCCGCAAGATTCTCGAATCGCTCGTCGACCTGCTTGGCGCCGAAGTCTGCTACTGCATCCCCTTCGACCACTTGGTGCCATTCTACGAGCAATTCGGATTCGTCGCGTGCTCGGAAGAATCGCTGCCGGCGGTCATCGAGGAAAAAGTCGCCTTCTTCCGGGACGTCTACCTGCACCCGACCATCCTCATGGTTCGTCACTGAGCCGCACGGCATCGTCCCGGTGGAGAAACGAAAAGGAGGCGGGTTTTCCCGCCTCCTTTTCGTTTATTGGGCCGCTTCCGGAACCGCCGTCGGTAGGGGAACGGGCGCCGCCAACGGGGGCGACGCTTGCAGCCGGGTCCAGGAATCGACCTTGAACGAACTCAGGAGATAGATCTTTCCGTCCGGTCCCTTGGCATAATAAGCAGAGCCCGTCGGGTTCTTGGCGCCGATGACCAGCTTGGACTGGAGCGGCTCCTTGTCGGTTCCCAGCGCCAGCTCGAGCTGAGGCTGATCGAAGCCGTAGGCTGCGGGATCCGAAACCGAATCCTCGACCTTGCGTTCCGCCTTGAGCGTCAAGGCATCGTTGAAGGGCGCCTCGAACTGCATGGTTTCGAGCGCGCGCTCGGGCTCGGTCGCGAGCGTCCAATCGCCTGCGATGGACCCGCTGGCAGCGGCCTTCTGGTAGACGGCCTCCCCTTGCGGAGTGGTCAGGGTGAAGCGGTTGAACGCCTTGGCCTTGTCCCCGTCGTAACTCCAGATCACGACCTCGTTGGACTCGACGGGCGCGGGCTTGGGGGCGTCGAAGTAGACGTAAGCGCCGAGCCCCCCCGCGAACGCGAGCATGGCGACGGTTGTTTTCCAGTTCATCACGCGCTCCTCCGACGCCACCAGACCATGCCGCCGAGGATCACCAGGATCGCGGGGGCGCCGCCCACCGAGGTCCAGAAGACCATGTTGATCTGGTTGCCCATCATCTCGATGGTCTTGGGAGTCGTGTCCTTGGCGGGAATGGAGACCAGGGCATCTTCCTCGGCCAGCCAGTTCAGGCTCTTGAGGAAAAGATCGCCGTTGGACAGTTCGCTGCCGTAGAGCTTATCCGCGGCAAACTGGGCGGTTCCCACCACGATCATGCGGGTTTTCTCGGGTTCGGCCTCACCGGCCTCCGCCTCGACCGAGGGAGAGGCCGCCGAGACGGGGGCCTTCTGCTCGATCGAAAGCGCGTAAGCCAGGGTGAGCGGTCCCTCGGCATCCTGACCGGCGTCGAAACCGATCTGGCGGCTCATGAGGTTGGTTTCCCCCCAGGCCTCGGGAGAGGTCTCGACGAGCGCCCAGGCGGTCACGCCTTCAGGCATCTGATCGGCCTGCTTGAGCGAACGGGTCATGGGGTAGGCCGTGGTCTGGAGACCCTGCGTGATGGCATGGTGGGGGTAGCGCAGGGCCACCGGCATGGCGGGCTCGTAGTTGATGTTGGCGCGAGGGTCCACGACCAGATCGTTTCGAACCGTGACGCCGAGTTGCTGGATCCAGTCTTCGAGGCCGGTCCGCTTGTCGGCAAGCATGGCGTAGACCCGGCCGCCCTGCTCGACGTAGGCCTTCAGGACGTCCACTTCCTGAGTCATCAGAGCGGACTGGGGACCGGCGACGACGACGACCGCGGCGTCGGCGGGGACTTCCTTCTTGCCGAAGAGCGACAGGGCCTCGATCTTGTAGTTCTGCTTGCCCAGAGCCTGCTTGGCCTGCATGAGTTCCTGCTCGCCATGGCCTTCGAGGAAGTAGACGACCTTTTGCTTGTCCTGGGTGAGCTTGAGGATGCCGGCGGTGAAGTCCTGCTCGGTGGTGCCGGTGACTTCGACCTTCTTGGCGCCCTGGGTCAGGAAGATCTGCCCGTAGCGCAGATTCGGGCCGGTGTTGAACTCGGTGGCGAAGCTACGAGCCTTGCTTGGCTCGCGATCCGGGTCGATGGTCTCGAACTTGAGCTGCTTGGAATGGTAGGTATACTCCTGCCACAGTTCCTTCGTCTGCTGAACCTGGGAATCCCCGGGCCGAACGAGCATGACGACCTTGGTCTCGGTCTCGAGGTTGGCGAGGATCTTGCGGGACTGTTCGGAGAGCGAGTACTGCTTGTTCTGAGTCACGTCGACGCGCTTGTGGTACTTGGCTCCGACGACGTTGACGAGGACGAGCACGGCCAGGAAGGCCAGCGAGAAGACCAGGGTGTTGGCTCCGCCCTGAGCGCGCTTGCTGCGGGCGAGGTCGAGGAGGAACGCGCGGCTCTGCCAGCCGATGCCGAGCGCGTAGAGCCCCACGCCGATCCAGCCGGCGATGCGCAGGGAATTGGCGACGGCGTAGGGAATTTCCTTGGGGAAGTAGGTTCCGGCGAGCGCCCCCACCAGGAGCAGGATGGCGACGACGCCGATGGCCGAGATGGCCCAATCCAGTGCGGATTTTTTATTCTTCACGCCTTACCTCCAGCGGTAGACTTCGACCGACCGGATGGTCAGGAAGAGGGAACCCACGATGAAGCTCAGGTAGTAGATCACGTCGGAGGTGTCGATCACCCCGCGAAGGAGGTTCTCCTGATGCTGCAGCAGGGAAACGTACTCGAAGACCTGGCCCAGGGGTTGCCCGACGATGGCGCTGGCCGAGGGCAGCAGCCAGATGAGCAAGCTGAGGGCGAAGGTGGCGACCGCGGCGATGACCTGGTTGTTGGTCCAGCTCGAGGTGAGCAGGCCGATCGCCATGAACGAAGCCCCGAGGAGGTAGATGGCGAGATACCCCGTGAGGAGGGTCATCCAGTCGGGCTGGCCGAGCCAAGCGAGGGTGAGGGGGAAGATCACGGTGAGCGCCAGGAGGAAGGCGAGGTAGAGCAGGCTCGAGAGGTACTTGCCGAGCACGATCTGGAGGTCGGTGACCGGGCTGGTCATGAGCATCTCGATGGTGCCCCGCTGGCGCTCCTCGGCGAGTAGCCGCATGGTGAGGGCGGGGGTGATGAGCAGGAAGACGACGTTGAGATTGGAGAAGAGACCTCTCATGGAGGCTTCGCGACTGTGGTAGAGGATGAGAGAGAACAGGTAGCCCGAGATGAGCATGAAGAGGGCCGCGACCACGTAGGCCACGGGCGAGACGAAGTAGGCCTTCAGCTCGCGTTGGGCGATCGCCCAGATTTTACCCATGGGTGAGCACCTCCGGTTGGTCTGCGGGGGGTTCGGTTTGCGCCGTTGCGGCGTCCGCGGTGGTCAGCTTGAGGAAGATCTCTTCCAGACTGAGCCCCACGCTCTTGAGTTCGAGCAAGCCCCAACCGCGGCCCACGACCTCGGCTGCGATCCGCTCTCGCAGGTCGTTTCCGTCAGGAACGTCCAGGCTGACCCGCGAGAGGCCGTCGGCCTTCGGCGTGGCCAGAACCTTAGAGACTCCCGGCAGGTCCCGGAGCTGAGCCACAAGCTCGTCTTGAGGCGCGCGGGCTTCGACCTCGATGCGAAGCCCGCCACGAAGCTTGCCCTCGAGTTCCTCGGGATTGCCCTCGGCGACGATCATGCCCTGGTTGATGATCATCACGCGGCTGCAAGTCACCTGGACCTCGGGCAGGATGTGGGTGCTCAGGATCACGGTGTGGTCCTGGGCCAGGCTCTTGATGAGTTCGCGGATCTGGATGATTTGCTTGGGGTCGAGGCCGTTGGTCGGCTCGTCGAAGACGAGGACCTTGGGTCTGTGGACAAGGGCCTGAGCCAGACCCACCCGCTGCTGGAAGCCCTTGGAGAGGTGAGCGATCAGCTTGCTCGGGACCTCCGTGAGAAAGCACTTCGCGAGCACCTCGTCGACGGCGGCCTTGACCTCACGTCCCGGGACGCCGCGCAGCTTGGCGGCGAAGGCGAGGTAGTCGCGAACGCTCATTTCCGGGTAGACGGGGGGATTCTCAGGCAGGTATCCCAGGAGGCGCTTCGCCTCGAGGGGATCCTGGGCCATGTCGAACCCACCGACTCTCACTCTGCCTGACGTTGGGGTGAGATACCCGGTCAACATCTTCATGGTGGTCGATTTGCCCGCGCCGTTGGGACCGAGGAAGCCCAGGATTTCGCCCTTCTTTACGTCGAAGGTGACGTCCCGGACCACCGTGTGGTCCGCATAGCGCTTGGACAGATTCTCAATCGCGATCATGTCCGCTTCACTCCTAACTGGAAGGTATTTCGGGGTTGAGGAGGCCCCAACTCCATGAGACCCTCGCGGGGTGGCTTGGTTCCCTGTTCAGATGAAAAAAAGGATGAGCGCGCCGAATCGACATGCGACGGGGGCACGCTCGATAGGTATTTTATCATGCTCTTCGAGCATACCCGAAGAGGGCTCGCCTCTTACGGGGCGAGCGGGTATCACAGGGCGGCGCGCTCCGCCACGCCACTCACGAGACCCACGGCCTCTCGGCGGGCCGCAAGGGCCCACGCGGAAGGCGCCGTCGCGGGCTGAACCGCGACGGGGACCTCGAGAACGACGGAAAGCGCGGCGGATATCGCGGCGAGTTCGGCTTCGGTCGGCACGTCTTCTCCTGGATTCCTGATCATCGGGCGGGAAATTACAGGGGGATGTTCCCATGCTTGCGGCGGGGGCGCTCGACCCGCTTGTTTTTGAGCATGGCGAGCGCATCGGCGAGCCGGGGACGGGTTTGCGCGGGATCGATGACGTCGTCGAGGAAACCCCGCTCCGCCGCGATGTACGGGTTCGCGAAGCGCTCCCGGTACTCGGCGATCATGTCGTCCTTGTGCGCAGGATCGGCGGCGATCTCGCGACGGTAGAGAATGTTGGCGGCCCCTTCGGCCCCCATCACGGCAATCTCGGCGGAGGGCCAGGCGAGGTTCACGTCCGTGCGGATGTGCTTGGAGCCCAGCACGTCGTAGGCGCCGCCGTAGGCCTTGCGGGTGATCACGGTGATCATCGGGACCGTGGCTTCGCAGTAGGCGTAGAGGAGCTTGGCGCCGTGACGGATGATCCCGCCGTACTCCTGGGTCTTGCCGGGGAAGTAGCCGGGAACGTCCACGAACGTCACGATCGGGATGTTGAAGGAGTCGCAGGTGCGTACGAAGCGCGCGCCCTTCACCGACGCGTTGATGTCGAGGGTCCCCGCCATCTCCTTGGGCTGGTTGGCCACGATTCCCACCGTCTGCCCGTTGATGCGCCCGAAGGCGGTGATCAGGTTGCAGGCGAACTGCGGCATGATCTCGAAGACGTCGCCGTCATCGACCACCAGCTCCAGGATCTCCTTCATGTCGTAGGGCTTGTTGGGCTGCTCGGGGATGATCTCCCGGAGCCGCTCCTCGACGCGATCCGAGGGATCGTCGGTCGGTATCGGCGGGGGCGTCTCGAGGTTGTTGTCGGGAAGGAAGGAGAGCAAGTAACGGACATTCTCCAGGCAGCTCTCTTCGCTGGGATAGCTGAGGTGGGAGACTCCGCTGATTCGGCCATGAACCGAGGCACCGCCCAGGTCCTCGGCGGTCACTTCCTCGCCGGTGACGGTCTTCACGACGTCGGGCCCAGTGATGAACATGTACGAGGAGTCCTGGACCATCGCCACGAAGTCGGTCATGGCAGGCGAGTAGACGGCACCGCCCGCGCAGGGCCCCATGATGACCGAGATCTGGGGAATGACGCCCGAGGCCTGGACGTTGCGCCAGAAGACCTCGGCGTAACCCGCGAGGCTCTCGACGCCTTCCTGGATCCGGGCGCCTCCCGAGTCATTCAGCCCGATGACCGGGGCGCCGTTCTGAACGGCCATGTCCATGATCTTGCAGATCTTCTCGGCGTAGACTTCGCCGAGCGCTCCCCCGAAGACGGTGAAGTCCTGGGAGAAGACGTAGACCAAGCGGCCGTCGACCCGGCCGTAGCCGGTGACGACGCCGTCTCCTGAGATGCGCTTCTCGGGCATGCCGAAGTTCTGGGCGCGGTGTACCCGGAAGCGGTCGATCTCGACGAACGACCCCGGATCCAAGAGGAGGTCGAGGCGCTCGCGCGCGGTGAGCTTGCCCTTGGCGTGCTGCTTGGCGATCGCCGCCTCGCCGCCGCCGAGCGCCGCTTCGTTCTGTCGGCGCTTCAGTTCTGCCAGTTTGGATTGCATGCCGCTCGTCTCTTCAATGGGGGGAGTCAGGATCGTCATGATTAGTGGTGGGTATCCAATTCCTGGATCCAGCGAACCAGCTTTTCGGCCGGCGGGAAGGACCCACCCTTCTTCTCGATGGCATCCTGGAGGTTCGCCAGCGCGTCGTGCATGCCGTCGTGGCCGCCCTGCTCGACGGCCTCGAAGAGCTTCTCGCGAACGCCCTTCTCGCCGAAGGTCAGCAGCGCCAAAGCGTGGTTGTAGCGGCCCTGGGCAGTGCTCTTGGCTTCCTTGGCGTAGCGGATGGCCGGTTCCTTGTTACCCAGGAGGATGTTGAGCCAGCTGAGGCTCACGGCGATCCGAACGTCGTTCGGAGCATCCTTGCGCAGGTCCTGGAAGAACTTCAGGGTCTCTTGCAGCTCAGCTCCCGATTCATAGAGCCTCAGGCCTTCCTCGTAGCGATCTTCGGTGGTGGCGTTCACGGGGTCATTCCTCGTTTTCAAGCGGACTGGGGGGACGCGTCAGGTTCACCAGTATACCTGAACGCCAAGCCATCCGCCATGGGACGGGGCGAGCGGGGGTCATCGTCAGATGCGCCGAAATCTCGGGGAGAATGTCCGCAGGATCGCGCGGTTTAGGAGCACCCTAGCCGGTGTACAATTCCTGCACCCGAATATCGACGTGACGCTTCTGCGAGGAGGAACCCTTTGGCCAGTTTCCTTCCGATTGCCGCCATGCTCCTATCCGGCACGCTCTACGCCATGGGTTGGGGCCTCAAACCCGCACCCCTGCCAACTCCGGCCCCTGTCGTGACCCCGCGTCCGATCCCCCCCAAGCCGCAGGTGACCTTCCTGGAGTCCCCCAACCAGGACCTGCGCCCGGCCGGCATGCCCATCGACTGCATCGTCATCCACGATACCGAGTCGCCCGGCGTCCGATCAGCTCGCCGCATCGCCAACCACTTCCTCAACCCCAAGAGCCAGGTTAGCGCCCACTACATCATCGGCAAGGATGGCGAAGTCGTGCAGTGCGTCCAAGACGAGGCCCGTGCCTGGCATGCAGGCCCCAGCAGACTGGGAGATCGTGTGAAAGTCAACGATTTCTCCCTGGGCATCGAACTCGTCAACGCCCAGACCGGCAACGATCCCTTCACCGACGCTCAGTACGATACGCTCAACCAACTGGTCGCCCACCTCATGGCCAAGTACCAGGTTCCCTGGGAACGCGTCGTCGGCCACAAGGACATCACCGACCGCGCCAGCAAACGGGATCCCGCCCCGAACTTCGACTGGAAGCGCTTCTTCGCCGGCGTCGACGGCATCCTCGGCGAGACCTACGCCCGAATCCCCCGCCCTTAACGAGAGAGGGGGGCGGACCCGCGGTCCGCCCCCCTCTCTCGATTTCAGCTTACTGCAACCACTGGTAATCCACGTCCTTGGTGAACAGCGAGTTCTTGCCGTTGAGTACCCGCAAGCGCACCCGATCCGTGTCGCTCACCCGGCGAGACCCGTAACTCGTCACCACGAAGGTCGTTCCATTGTCGGCCAGCCGCAAATCTCGGTCGGCCGGAACCTGGAGGATCACCGGAGAGCCGCTCGGTTGTACGGGCAGGGGCATCGTCCCCGCCGCGACGCCCGGCGGGACCAAGAAAACCTGCTTCCCCGCCGCGGGATCGACGCTCGCCGAGGCGATGGGAACGCTCACCGCACCCAAGGGACCATTCGTGAGCGACAGGGTGGCGACCAGGTTCCCGTTCCCCAGCGGATCGGCAATGACGCCCAAGGTGTAGGTGTTGTTGCCCGCCGTTCCGAAGCTGGCGGCATTGTCCTTGTAGACGAAGTAAGGAACCTCGAGCTGCGAGATCCGCAAGGCGGTGCCGCCTCCTCCGACGGAATAGGTGGCCGCCGTGGTGATCAGGTCCGGGGCCGCGTTCCCCTGGGTGTACACCCCCGAACCCGAAACCTTACCCGTCGTTCGGCCGGGCAGGATGAATGGCATCAGGGCGTTGCGGGGATCCGGGATATTGTAGGTATGCGAGACGACCGTGAAGTCGATCTCGATGCCTGCGTTCGCCCGGCGCACGGAACCCAGGCTGACCTTGTTGACGCCGTCGATGTTTCCGGCGACGCGGTTGCCGTGGGTGTCGCGCAGGTCATACTGAACCGTCGAGGTCCCCCCCGGTGAGAGGTGGTGATCCTTGCCGTAAACTCGCGACGCCGCCGTATTCACGATCGCTGGGTGAACGATGATCTTCGGGGCGTTGGTGCCCCCGCCATTGGTGATCAGGCCGGTTTCAGCAGCCGCCTGACCGCGCACCAGCCAAATCGGCCAGCTGGTAGGAGCCGAGTCGGGGTCGGGGTTGGTCGAAATGGTCGGAGTGAACTTGGCCGTTCCGGCATCGACGTTGACCGTCGGCGAGAAGAGGCTGAAGGGTGAAGCATCGAGGTCGATGATTCCGCTCGTGAACGCGAGGGCAGGACTCGTGACCAAGATTTGATCCGATGACTGGATGGCTCCGGCATTCGCCACCGCCAGGGTGACCTCGTCGCCGGCGGTCACTTCCCGACTGGAGTAGGGCTCGGTCGTCGCCCACTTAGGCACCTGGCCCACCGTGACGGCAACCTGGGTGGTCTGGCCCGCGACGATCGACTGGGTGGCAGCGCCGATGCCGAAGCCCGCCTGCGTCGAGGAGGTATCCGTGCGAAGGGCATCGGGAAATGCCCAGGCGGGGACGACGTGTTCGGGATCGAAGACCAGGAAGTTACTGTTGGCGGTCGTCGAGCCGCTCTTGGAGATGACCCGGAACTCGTTTTCGCCGGGGTCGAAGACATGGTCGGCGTCCGCGTCCACGAAGAAGATGTCGCGGAGGCCGTCGTAGGTGATCTGCCCCGTAGCCGAGAGCAGGCGTTCATGGCTGGAGCGGACGGTGAGGGTGAAGACGCCGGGCAAGACGTTGAAGAACGTGACGTTGATGGTCCCGCTGGCCCGCGAGCCCGCGAGGTACGAGTTACGCGCGACGTACTGGACAGATTCGTTGCCCAGGGCGTCGCGAAGCCTTACCTCGACCGTGTTGATCATGTTCCGATCGTAGGCATACTGGACGGACGGCCCGGACAGGGCGGGAAGGGTGAGCGGAACGACGACGCTCCCGGGAACCTGCGTCTGGGACGCGGTTTCGGCGGGGGTCGTGACGAGTGGCTGGTGCACGGCACAACTGGTGGCGAGTAGGGCCGCTACGGCGATCGCCCCGTTCTTCCGAAGGAATGCATTCATGAGATTGACCTCCAAAACAGGCGAGCGCACTAGTGAGTGACCGTTCCGACATCGTCACCCGAGTAAGCCGGAATCTCGAGCGGAACGCTGACCGCTCCCGTGCCCAGGTCCGGCAAGTCGACGGCGATCGAGGCGGTGCTGTGACGATCGGTGGCCACGAAGTTGAACGAGGCCGAGATCTGGCCCGAGCGCGCCGTGATCACGGTCGTGCCCGGCCGATAGGCATGAATGACGCCCCCCGAGGTGACGAAGGCCACGGCGGGCGCCGAACTGGACCAGGTCAGGATCGGGAAGGACAGCGCGGACACGGTGTCGAGCGCATACGCCTTGAGTTGGGCCTTCCCGTGGAAAGATTCCCCCACCTGATGCGTGAGGGTCGATCGATCGAAGGCCATCCGGTCGACCACGCGGAAGGTGCCGGCATCGACCTCGACCCCGTCGACGCGTAGCCAGACCTTGCACTCGCCCTTGATCCCCTGGGGAACGATGACCCGGATCATGTCCTGCTCGGCATCCACCAGGCGGTTGAACGTAGTCAGCGGATCGAGGCTACGGCGCGGCTCGATGCTCACCGTCGCCTTCGTCCGGTAGGGGGAAATCGGCCCCTGAGGCGTCATCTGACCCAGGTAGACCTCGACGATATCCGAAGCCGTTACCGCGCGACCGAAGAACTTCACCGTGTCGATGGTAAACGCGGACCCCACGCCGCCGGCTGCCGAGGACAAGGCCCCAAGCGTCGGCTCCACCGCGTTCAGCGTCAGAGCGAAGCTCGTCTTGAGGTTGGTCTTGACCTCGATGTTGGGTGCCGAGCCCATTGACGTGGGCTCGCTCATCAGAGAAGGCGTCGCTTCCCGGTAAGCACGCGCCTCGATCGTGTAGGTTCCCGCACGCAGACGCATGCTGGCGGACGATAGGGAATTGGGGCTGTCATTGCGCGTGAGCACGACCTGGTCCGCCACGCGCCCCAGACCATCGAAGGCGACGACGACCAGCGAGTTCGCCGAATACGGTATCGCCTGAACGAATTGCGGCCAGCGAACCCGGAGCTCGACCTCTCCGAAATCGGCCGACTGTACGGCCAACCCTGGAACGGGCCGGCTCTCGATCTGAACGGGAGCGACCGAGTTTTGACAACCGACGCTCGAGACGGTCGCAAGCAGCAACAGAGCCACGGATCTTTGACGTTTCAAAGACATCGGGAGCCTCACTTCAAGTCGATGGCGAGCATGCCATCGTTTCGCACCGTGACGGTCGACGAGGCGCTAACGCCCGGATTGCCCTTGAGACGCGCCGTGACGGTCACGACGCCCCCCACTTCCGTGTCGATTGCTTGAACCCAGCCGTCTTCGTCTACCGAAAGTAGCTGGGGATTCGAACTGGACCAATGGAGAACGCCAGGAGCGAGGGGCTCGCCGGATTCCGACAGGAAGGCAACGGTCAAGAGCGCGGCGGAGGGGAACCCAGCCGACTCGTGCTCGAGATTGCTGGCGTCGGAATCGGGGGCTTGGAGGTCGGGTTTTTCGTTCTCGCTCGTGAAGTGAGGAGCATTGATCTCGAGCGTCGAGGGGGAAACGACGATACTTGCAACCTTCACGATCGGAGCGGCGGGGTTCGGAGCCGCAGAGGCGCCGACCACGGGTTCCCCCGACGAGTCACGACTAGGAACCGTCGGCAAATCGCTACACGAGACGACTGCAAACAGGAGAGCGAGTGAGGCCGAGCCTCGCAGAAATCCCTGCTTCATCCGCGATCCTTTCTCCCAATGGGAGACTCCCCGCCGTCTTGGACGTTCAGGGTAATAGCAAACAGGCAACTGCTATCTAGCCTAACGGATCCGACCAGAGGACGTCAAATCGGAAATCGTATCCCCACAGGGTTCGAAGGCTCGCCGGAGGGGTACGAAGGAGGGATGAAAGACCCTTCGAAGCGTCGCCGGACGCCAAGCTTTCCCATGCGCGGCCTTCGGGTTCAGCATGCAATTCCGGGCCTGCTAGGCCTGCTGGGCATCCTGACCGGGCTATGCCTTCTAGTGTCAGCCTGCGAGTACCCGTTCGGGAACCCGGTCGCGGGGGCCTCGCCATCATCGTCGCCGACTGCCACCACCGAGCCGACCGGGGCGAGTCCCCAACCCAGCCCCTCCGCCGGAAGCGTTCAGCCCGTCATCAGCTTCTGAAGCGCTCATCTAAAGAAAGAGCGTTGCTTCAGGACAGCGAGAGAGGGTAATCAACCAAGCACCCGCATTTTGGCTCAGCAGCCGCTTGGGGCGGGCGCAAACCCGATGTCGGCGGGTATAAGAGGGTAAAGATTCCATTCGAGGGGGTTAGTCGTGGCCATCAATATTCCCGTTCGCCAAAACCAGAAGCTCGAAACCTTGCTTCAGCGGGCCGAAAAGGATCCCGAGCTCAACCAGCTCTGGCGATCCTCCAACGTCAACGCCGTCACTCGACTCTCCATGAGTGATCACGGCTATGTCCACATCAAGATCGTCTCCAACCTGGCCGTGAAGCTACTCCGCCTGCTGCTCGAAGCCGGCATCGAGCCCGCGATGGTCAAGGACCACGGCATGACCCCGGATGACGCGGAGGTCGTGGTGGTGCTCGGCGCCCTCCTCCACGACGTCGGCATGGCGATTCATCGCGATCGCCACCATATCTACAGCCTCTTCATCGCCAACCGCATGCTGCCCCGCCTGCTGGACGGACTCTACGAGGGAGACGCCCGCCAGATCGTGACGGCCGAAGTCCTGCATGCCATCGTCTCTCACGAGCCCACGGAGCGCTGCCTCACCCTGGAAGCCGGCATCGTCAAGGTCGCGAACGCCCTGGACATCGCCCAGGGACGGTCCCGGATCCCGTTCGAAGCGGGCAAGGTAAACATCCACTCCGTCTCGGCGATGGCGATCGATTCCGTCACGCTCCGCAAGGGCCTGGAAAAGCCGGTGGCCATCGAGATCGCCATGAGCAATTCGGCGGGGATCTACCTGCTCGACGAGTTGCTCAAGCACAACCTCAAGACGTCAGGTATCGACGCGCACCTCGAGGTGGAAGCGAAAATCGAAGGCGAGACCGAGAAGAAGCTCATCCGGTTCTACAATCTTTGAGGAAATCGACGAATTTCAAGGCTTCTGGCCCCATGGTCCCGATGCCATGGGGCCGCTCTGACTTTCTACGATGCGGGCGTCGGTTCGACTTGCTCGGACAAACGGCCGATCGTCACGCCGATCTTCAAGCCGCCGTGGGGTAGGATGAGGCGCGATTCCTCGGGCAGCTTGAGGGCGCCGTAAAAGCTCGGTTCGGGAACGACGATGGCAAAGCGCCAGCCGGAATAGGTTCCGCGCAGCTTGCTTCCAATCCGCCCGTAAAGGCGGCCGGCATCCTCGTGGTCGCCAATTCTCACTCCGTAGGGCGGGTTGCAGACGATCCAGCCGGCTGGTCCTTCGGGAGCCTGGGCCGAGAAGAAATCCGCGGCCTTGAGCGTCAAATCCGCGAGAACCCCCGCACGCTGGGCGTTGGCACGGGTGGCGGCGATGGCTCCCGAGTTCAGATCCTGCGCGAAAATCGGGTGAGGCGCTGCGGCCAACGTCTGTTCGAGGGCCTTGGTCTTGAGGTGGCGCCAGGTGGCTTCTTTGAAGGACGGCCATTGCTCGAAGAGGAAGCTGCGATGCAGGCCCGGCGGCAAGCGCCTGGCGATGAGAGCCGCCTCGATGGGAAAGGTTCCCGCCCCGCACATCGGGTCGAGGAGCGGAGCGGAGCCGTCGAAGCCGGCCGCCAGGAGGATACCGGCCGCCAGGGTCTCACGGATGGGGGCCTTGGCGGTTTCTTCCCGGTAGCCGCGCTTGTGCAGCAATTCGCCCGAGGTATCCAGGGAGAGGGTGACCCGGTTTTCTTCCAGGCGGACGAGTAGTAGCTGGTTCGGGCCTTCGGCGACGGCTTCCCGGACCCGGGGAACGGATTGTTCGTCGAGGCGGTCCCGGATGGCATCACGGAGGGTCCGCTCGATCAGGCTGTCGGACGTCATGCGGGAGCCGTGAAGCGAGACCTCGACGCGCAAAGGCAGCGCGGGGAGCAGGGTTTCCCAGCGGACGTCCTTGGTGTGGCGGAAGAGTTCTTCGGGTGCGCGGGAGCGGAACTCGGCCACCCGCATCAGGACGCGGTTGGCCGTGCGTAGCCAGAGGTTCGCCCGGTAAGCAAGTTCCAGCTTACCCTTGAACTCGACTCCACCGGGAATCTCGGTGATCTCGGCAGCCTCGATGGAGGCCAACTCGCGCGCGAGAACGGGTTCGAGGCCGGGCGAACACGGCGCGAACCAGGTGTGAACGGGGGCATGAACGTGCTGCTTGATGCGCCGTTCGATCGCTGAAGTCATCATGAATAGCCAATCCTCCGAGTTCATCATAGCACGCGCCCCCCTGGCCGATGGTTCATGAGGCGACTGAATAGCCGTTTGCCAGCAAGAATTGGCATGTGGGTCGTTCAGGGCATTCGGGCTTGAGGGTACGCCCCAAGCAGAACGAGAGAGGCCGCCATCTGATTCAGTTCGGATAGGGCCTCGGCGATGCGCGGGTCCTGGGGATCCCCTTCGAAGTCGAGGTAGAACTGGTACTCCCATGGCTTCTTGCGATTCGGGCGGGATTCCAGGCGGGTAAGCTGGATTCCGCGTCGAGCGAGGACGCCGATGGCCTTGTACAAGGCTCCCGGCTCGTTGGCGAGGCCAAGAATGAGGGATGCCTTGCGAGGTGGCGAGAGATCGAAGGGGGGTGGCTTATGGGGGAGGGCGATTGCCAGGAACCGGGTGAAGTTGTCGGCCTGGTTCTGGATACTGTCGGCCAAGATTTCCAGGCGATAGATCTCGGCGGCCCGACGGCTGGCGATCGCGGCGGCACCCATTCGCCCTTCTTGGCGGATGAGCTTGGCGCTTCCTGCCGTATCGTAGGCAGGAACTTGCTCGACACCGAGGTTCCTCAAAAAATCACTGCATTGTTCGAGCCCCTGCGGGTGAGAGAGAACATGTCGGATATCGTCGAGGCGCTGTCCCGGCAGGGCCATCAGGCAGTGCTGGACGGCCACGATGGTCTCGCCGACGAGGGTCAGCGACCGCGTGGCGAGAAGGTCATAATTTTCCTTGATACTGCCGGTGAGGGAGTTCTCGATGGGGAGGACGCCCCAGTCCACCGCGGCGGATTCCACCCGATCGAAGACATCCCGGAACGTCGTCGCAGGCATGGGAAGCGCATCGGGGAAGAGTTGAAGGACCGCGACCTCGCTGTAGGCGCCGGACTCTCCCTGAAAGGCGACCTGGCTCATAGACTAACTCCACGTCTTTAGCTTGCTCGGACGACGCGTGAAAACGTCATCCGCTCAAGATCCTCCGGGACGGAAGAGGCGCAACCGTTCCCCCGCGCGATCGGTCTCTCCGGGTGGGCAGTAGGGTCTTCCCTATGCCCGGAGGGAGGCCAGTTCGGATCTCGTCGAAGCGCCATCGTTGGGGGCGACCACGGAGAGGCCTCTTTGTTCGAATATGTTTTTTGCGACCAGCATCGCATTGATGGTTTTGGGAAATCCTATGTAGGGCGCGCAGTGCAGGATTGATTCAACAATTTCCCCCACCGTCAATCCAACATTCAAGGCGGAATTGATGTGCAGATCGAGTTGCGGCTCGCAGCCGCCTTGCGTGGCGAGCACCGCGATGGTGATCAGCTCCCTGTGTTTGAAATCCAGGTCGTTCCGGCCGAAGATGTCACCGTAGGCATATTCTGCTACAAAGCGCGCCAAATCTGGCGATACCTCATTGAGAACATTGAGGAGGTTTTGAGCGCCCCCGGGATTGATTTCCATGAAACGCTGTTTGCCTGCTTCATAGCGGTCAGTCTGCATGCGTTGCCTTCTTTCTGGTGGAAGCGACATCCATAGCAATAAATGTCCTCGATTCAGGAAACTTGCGAATAGTGAGTTCGCTAACTGACCGCATCCGAGCAGCCGCGCTGTTCCCAAGACCTGGTTCCACAGGATAGCGCCAAGCACATGATGCGTCAACCACGGCAACGGGCAGGTTAACGGGGGGCCTTGAGCCGGGAGAGTTGCGCCTCTACACCTGCGCCCGGGAGGCTGCCCCAGTGGGACGAATCAGGCTTGGTCGGTCTCCATGTCGATGGAATTCGAGTCGCCGGGCTGCATGCGGGGACCTGTGGCGCGCGACTCCGGGACATCGCAGGCTCCGGCTTGACGGCCGCCTTCCAGGTCCATGGCGCTGGCGAACTCGACGCTCCGTGTGCCTTCCTGCTTGCGGATCAGGTTGAGGGCGGAGCCTGCGTGGAACCAGGCGAGGTGCTCCATGTTGAGCGTGTGCTTGAGGGTCACGACCTCGGAAGTACCGTCGGCGTGGTCGATCAGCATGTTGATGGTGCGGATGGGATCGAGTTCCTTGAGGTACTCCAGGGAGATCTTGTCCCCTTCGCGAATCTTCTCGTAGTCGTCGGGGTTGACGAAGGTGAGGGGCAAGATGCCTTGCTTCTTGAGGTTGGATTCGTGGATTCGCGCGAAGGAGCGGGCGATGACCGCGGCGCAGCCCAGGAAGCGCGGGGTCATGGCGGCGTGCTCGCGGCTAGAGCCCTCGCCATAGTTCTCGTCGCCGACGATGACCCAGCGCTTGCCGCATGCCTTGTAGGATCGGGCGGCCTGGGAGACGGGAACGTCCTTTTCGCCGGTGAAGACGTTGAGGGTTTTGCCGCGTTCGCCGGTCCAGGCGTTGATGGCCCCCATGAGGAGGTTATCGGAGATCTTGTCGAGGTGGCCGCGGTAGCGGAGCCAGGAACCGGCGGGTGAGATGTGGTCGGTGGTGGTCTTGCCACGGGTCTTGATGAGGACGGGCATGCCGGAAAACTCGGTTTCCACCATGGGGGCGAAGGGTTCGAGAACTTGAAGGCGTTCGGAGCCGGTGGGAACTCGGACCGTCAGGGAGTCGGGATCGTCGGAGGGGGGGATGAAGCCGGTTTTCTGGCCGATGTAGCCCTTTGCCGGAAGGGCGGGTACCCGGGGGGGCGGCTCCAGCTTGAAGGTCTGGCCGTCAGGCAGGAGAATGGGGTCGTTGAGGGGATCGATCGTCAGCTTGCCTGCCAGGGCGTAGGCGACGGTGACCTCGGGGCTGGTGACGAAGGCGTGGGTTTCGGGGTTGTCGTCGTTGCGGCCGGGGAAGTTGCGGTTGAAGGAGTTGACGATGGTGTTTTTTTCGCCGCGCTTGACCTCGTCGCGCTTCCACTGACCGATGCAGGGGCCGCAGGCGTTGGCGAAGATCTCGGCGCCGATGGCTTCCAGGCTGTCGAGAAGGCCGTCACGCTTGGCGGTCTCGAAGACCTGGGCGGATCCCGGGTTGATGAGCAGGGGGACGACGGCCTTGGCGCCGTGACGGCGGGCTTGCTCGGCGACGGCCGCGGCGCGCGAGATGTCTTCGTAGCTGGAGTTGGTGCACGAGCCGACGAGAGCAGCCGAGATGACGTCCGGGTAGCCGTGGGCGACGGCGTCCTCGCCCAGTTCGCTGACCGGGCGGACGAGGTCCGGGGTAAAGGGGCCGACTATCAGGGGCTGGAGCTGCGAGAGGTCGATTTCGAGAACCTCGTCGTAGTAGCGGGCGGGGTCGGCCTCGACCTCGGGATCCGAGGCGAGGAGGTGCATGTAGCGAGCGGCCACGTCGGCGAGCGCCCCGCGATCGGTCGCTCTGAGGTAGGCTTCCGAGTTCGCGTCGTAGGGGAAGATCGAGGTGGTGGCGCCGATCTCGGCGCCCATGTTGGTGACCGTGGCCTTGCCGGTGGCCGGCAAGGTCTGGGCGCCGGGTCCGAAGTACTCGACGATCCGGTTGGTGCCCCCCTTGACGGTGAGCTGGCCCGCGACGCGGAGGATGATGTCCTTGGCGGAGGTCCACCCCGAGAGCTGGCCCGTGAGCTTCACCCCGACCAGGCGCGGCTGCAGGACCTCCCAGGAGAAGCCGGCCATGGCGTCGACGGCGTCGGCCCCGCCCACCCCGATGGCGACCATGCCGAGCCCGCCCATGTTGGGGGTATGGGAGTCGGAGCCTATCATCAGGCCGCCCGGAAAGGCGTAATTTTCGAGCACCACCTGGTGGATGATCCCCGAACCGGGGGCCCAGAAGCCGAGGCCGAACTTCGCCGAGGCGGAGCGAAGAAACTCGTAAACCTCCTGGTTGGTCACGCGGGCGCGATCCGTGTCGGAGCCGGCTCCTTCGTAGGCCTGGATCAAGTGATCGCAATGAACCGAACTGGGAATGGCGACATGCTTCTTGCCGGCCTGCATGAACTGCAAGATGGCCATCTGGGCCGTGGCATCCTGCATGATGACCCGATCGACCCTGAGTTGCAGGTAGCTCTTGCCCGCGTCGAGCTCCTGCTCGCGCGGGTTGGCCAGGTGGCCGAAAAGAATCTTCTCCGAGAGGGTCAGCGGCCGATTGAGGCGTTCCCGCACGATCGCGAGCTTTGCCTCCATGGTGGAGTAGATGCGTTCAACCATTTCGGGCGTGGTTTCCACGGAAGGCATGGGTCCTCCTATTGTTTTGCTCTTGCGCGAGCCGCTCGGGGCCCCTCGACGACAGAGCCATCTTAATAGATCTTCATACTTTTTGAGAAGCCATGATTGCGGTATGATGGCCAGAGGTGCCCTCGGTTACGTGATCGAAAAGGGAGAGCTTGAGAGTGGATAATCGTCCTACCGTCCTTTGCATCGCCGGAGCCGTCATCGGCCGGCCCTTCATGATGTACGCCAAGCAGATGGGCTGGCGCGTTCTGATCTTGACCAACGCCAAGCGTCTTGACGACGCCTGGCCCCGCGACCATGTGGACGACGTCTTCGGCGTCCCCGACATCTTCGACGAAAAGGTCGTCAAGAACGTCGTGAGCTACCTCGCTCGCGGCCGCAAGATCGACCGGATCGTCCCCATGGGAGACTTCGAGGTCGACGTGGCCGTCGTGCTGCGCGAACACCTGCGCATCCCCGGCATGGGCGAGACCACCATGCGCTACTTCCGCGATAAGCTCGCCATGCGCATGAAGACCCAGGAGGACGGCATTCCGGTGCCCGACTTCGTGCACATCCTCAACCATGACGAAATCAACGCCTACCTGAACCGCGTCCCCGGCCCCTGGATCCTCAAGCCCCGGATGGAAGCGGCTTCCTTCGGCATCCAGAAGATCAACCATCCCGACGAACTCTGGAAGAAGCTCGAAGAGCTCGGCGACAAGCAGTCCAACTACTTGCTCGAGAAGTTCACCGCCGGCGACGTCTACCACGTCGACGCGGTCGTCTCCGAGGGCAAGACCCTCTTCGCCAGCGCCTCCAAGTACGGCAAGCCCATGCTCGAACTCAACCAGGCGGGCGGAGTCTACACCACCCGCACCATCGAGCGCGGCACCGCCGAAGAGAAAGATCTCCAGAAGCTCAACAAGGAAGTCATTTCGAGCCTGGGCCTCGTCCGCGGCGTGACCCACATCGAGTACATCAAGAGTCAGGCGGACGGGAAGTTCTACTTCCTCGAAGCCGGCGCCCGCGTGGGGGCTGCCCGCATCCCCGACGTCATCTACCGCGCCACCGACCTCTGCCTCTGGCACGAATGGGCCCGCCTCGATCTCGCGGAGAAGGGCGAAGTCTACAAGCTTCCCGCGATCCGCCAGGACTATGCCGGCGTCATCGTGACCTTGGCCCAGCAGGAGCACCCGGATATGAGCTCCTACAACGATCCTGAGGTCGTCTGGGTCCAAAAGAAGAAGTACCACGCCGGTCTGGTCATCCAGTCGCCCGATCCCAAGCGCGTCGAGGCGCTTCTGGCGGAGTACGCCCAGCGGTTCGCACGGGACTTCATGGCCCACGTTCCGCTCAAGGTCTAGGTTTCTCGGCCCCCGCCAACCGGCGGGGGCTTTTTCATATCGGTCGTTCTTCGCGCTCTCGGAAGTGCAGGGGAGAGTGTTCCAGCTCGGGCACGTCCGTTTCGAGTCCCGGCCGGGCGTGAAGGGCCTCCTCCGTGCAGAGCGGGCAGAGCCCACGGACTCCCTCTCGGTCGTCAGGCGGCACCGAAACCGCCCCGTGGTGCGGGCAGACGAAAGCCGCCGTGAGTCGGGTCGCGTCATTTAGGTGCATGGTTCCCTCCTATCCGAGACCGCAAGACGTCGAGGCTGAAGCCGGATCGCGATGCCATGTCTTGGGACGATCCTATCCCAGTGGCCGGAATGGACAACCCACGCCCGAATGCTGGGCCGATGGCATCGCGGCCCGAGAGCCGATGGGCTCCGCTGCCCGAGATAGGCGTCGATGCCCGTGATAAGATGAACACCTTTCGAGAAAGGAGCCCTGAATGAGCACGGAACTCATCTTGAGGGCAGCCGCTTTCGCGGGGGAAGCCCACGGCGCTCAGACCCGCAAAGGCTCGCCAACCCCCTACGTCACCCATCCCCTGCGGGTGGCGCATCTCGCATCCTTGGCCGGCCTCTCGGCGGAGGCCATCGCCGCCAGCGTCCTTCATGACGTCGTCGAGGACACCCCCTTCACCCGCGAAGACCTCGCCGTGCGATTCCCCGAACGGGTGGTCGATTTGGTTCACCTCTTGACCAAGTGGTGGCCGGATGACGCGCCCGCGGAAATCAAGGTCTCCGAGAAGCCCAAGTATTATGGCGCCATCTTGGCGGACGAAGACGCCATGGCCATCAAGCTCCTCGATCGCTCCGACAATCTCCGAGACATGGTCCGCATGCTACCCCGGATGCGCGGCTGGGCGGAGCGGTACCTGTCGAAGACGGAACGCGAGATTCGGCCGATTCTGGAGGCCTGCCCCAATGCGACGGCGCGCGATGCATATGTCGGGGCGATCGCCGAACTGCGGGCCGCCTTGGAGATCCGGGAACCTCGGCGCTGAATTCTGCTTGTATTCCGATTAAGGTTAGCTTGACAGCAGGAGAGGGGGATGTGATAATAGCTCCCGTTGTCCGCGTAGGATAACGATCTTGGCAGATTGACGTTCGCGAGAGCCGGAAACGGATCGAACGAGCGTGGAGAGTGGGTGCTTCGGCATCAGGCTCCATCTGGGGGGATTCCCGAGTGGCCAAAGGGGACTGACTGTAAATCAGTTGGCACTGCCTTCGAAGGTTCGAATCCTTCTCCCCCCACCATTTATGCCCACGTAGCTCAGTCGGTAGAGCACGTCCTTGGTAAGGACGAGGTCGTCGGTTCGAATCCGATCGTGGGCTCCATCTAGTTTCTGCCCAGAGGTCCGGGACCCTGACGGGTCCCTCAATGGTATGCAGGCCATCGTCATCGGAGGATTTTGAGACCCATGGCAAGAGCGAAGTTTGAGCGCAACAAGACTCACGTGAACATCGGGACCATCGGTCACGTCGATCACGGCAAGACCACGCTGACGGCGGCGATCACCATGACGCTGGCGGCGATCGGCCAGGC
>DAZV01000044.1 GCA_002083825.1 Candidatus Sericytochromatia bacterium S15B-MN24 CBMW_12
TCCCGGCGTAGAGATCACCTTAACTATGCCCATTTCTTGTCCAACCATTGGGGGACACCTCAGTCAGAACCAAAACCAGCCACACGCCGAAGATGAAGGACGTCTCAGATCCCCTTCTCGGTGAAATGGCCAAGCAGTGCCGGCTGCCGAAGGCGAAGTTCCTGGATCTGGTCGACTGCCCAATGGATCGAAACCGTTACGAAGCGGAACTCCGAGCCCAGGGAATCCTGCCCTCTTCATCCGACTGAGTCCAAACCTTGACTTCTCGCTGGCCCACGCAGCTCGGGATTCCGCCGCGGTCCTTGCACCAAAGGACTGCGGCGAGGTAATCACGCCTCGAAGAGGAACTCCAGGTCCTCGCGCGTGAGCTGCTTGCCCGAGGTCTCCGAGACCAATATGTCCCGCACCAGCTCACGCTTGCGCTCCTGCAACTTCAGAAGCTTCTCCTCGATCGTGCCCTTGGCGATCAACTTGTAGTTGAAGACCTCGCGCGTCTGACCGATCCGGTGCGCCCGATCGGTCGCCTGATCCTCCACCGCCGGGTTCCACCACGGATCGTAGTGGATCACGTAGTCGGCCCCCGTCAGGTTCAAGCCCGTTCCTCCCGCCTTGAGGCTGATCAGGAAGAGCGGCGCGCCCCCCGCGTTGAAGCGCTCCACCCGCGCCCCGCGATCCTTCGTCCGCCCGTCCAGGTATTCGTAGGCCACGCCTTCCCGGTCCAGCCGCTCCCGCAGGATGGCCAGCATGCTGGTGAACTGGCTGAAGACCAGCGCCCGATGCCCGCCCTCCACGAGCTCGGCCACCGTTTCCATGAAGGCCTCCGTCTTGGTGGAAGGAAGATGCATCGTCTGAGGCGTCTTCAGCAATTGCGGATGGCAGCAGACCTGCCGCAGCTTGAGCAGCGCGTCCAGGATCGTGATCTGGCTCCGGGCGAGCCCCTTGTCGGCCACGGCCGCCAGCACCCGCTCCCGGCTGGCCGCCAGCACCGCCTCGTAGGCCTTGCGCTGGGCCGGCGCCAGCTCGCACCAGACCACGATGTCCGTCCGAGGAGGCAGTTCCCTCGCCACTTCCGACTTGAGGCGGCGCAGCATGAACGGCGTGACCCGCGCCTTGAGCTCGGCCTTCGCCCGCTCGTCCCCCGCGGCGATCGGCGCCAGGTAGCGATCCTTGAAAGCCCGCTCGTCTCCGAGCATTCCGGGCAGCAGGAAGGCGAACTGGCTCCAGAGCTCCATGAGATCGTTCTCGATGGGAGTGCCGGTCAGGCAGAGGCGATGGCGCGCCTTCAAGCAACGCGCGGCGCGCGCCGTCTGGGAGGCCGAATTCTTGATGGCCTGCGCCTCGTCGAGAATCACGGCACGGTAGATCCGGGAAGCATGCGTCTCCAGGTCGAGCCGCATGGTGGCGTAGGTGGTGAGCACGACGTCATAGTCGCCGATGGCCGCCGTGTCCCGCCGAGGGCCATGCAGGACCAGCACCGCCAGGTCCGGAGCGAAGCGCGACAACTCGGCGGCCCAGTTGGGGAGGACGGAAGTCGGCGCCACGACCAGGCTGGGCTCGCGACCGGCCTTGGGATCGCCTGGAGGGGCGGCATGGAGGGCGGCGAGGAAGGCGGCGGCCTGGACGGTCTTACCCAGGCCCATGTCGTCGGCGAGGATGCCGTGAAGGCCGTAGTCACGGAGGAAGGAGAGATAATTGAGGCCTTGCTGCTGGTAGGGGCGAAGCTCGCCCTGGAAGCTCTCGGGAACGGGAACGGACGCGATGCCGCCGAAGCCCCTGAGCCGGTCGATGAACTCGCGCCAGGAGGCGTCGGCCTCGACGTTTTCGGCCTCGGCGAGCAGGGCGTCGATGGCGGGCGCCTGGTAGCGAGGGATGCGCAGGGAGGCGGCCTCCGGGTCGCGGGCATTCCGACCGAGAAGATCGAGCAAACGCAGATGCTTCTCGAGCCAGCGCTGGGGCAGCCGGGCGTGATCGCCGGATCCCAGGCGGACGAAGCGCTTGCCCTGCTGGAGAGCATCGACGAGAGCGGGCCAGGGGATGGCCTCGCCCTCGACCTCGATCATGGTTTCGAGGTCGAACCAGTCGAGCCCGGAGCTGACGCGGTAGCGGGCCGAGGGGCTGGAGGCGCGGATACGGAACTCGGCGAGCCTGTCCTCGCCCAGGACTTCCCAGCCGTCGGCGGCGAGCATGGGCAGGGTATCGACGAGGAAGTCGAGGGCCGCTTCGCCGGCGAAAGTGAATCGGCCGCCGGAGGCCTTGGGAACGTGTCGCTTGAGGTGGGCCTTGAGGGCCTTCTCGGAGTCGGCATCGCGGGTCTCCCAGGGGCCGGTCGGGGGACCGACGAATTCGACGACGTCGTTGGTCTCGATACGGGCGCCCGCGTAGACGTAGCCCAGTCTGCCGACGAGCTTTCCCGATTTCTCTTCGAGCAGGAGCTGGGGGCGGGGGATGCCCGGCTCGGCCTCGGGTTCGGCGGGGGCGTCCGGGCCGTCGAGCGTTCCCGCGAGGGCGAGGCGGGGGAGGTAATGGCGCTCGAAGATGGGCACCTCGGCGGCGGCCAGGCGGATGGGGGCCGTGGCGGGCGGAAGGCGGGTGGCGAGGGGGTGGAGGGCGTCGTCGAGGCGGATCCAGGCGGGAGACTCGCCCAGGATCTGGGGGTTCAGGGCGTCGATGGGGCCGTCGGGTCCGTTCCAGGCGGGACGGAGCATGGCGCCGTCGGCATCCTTGGCATAGTGGAGACGTGCTTCGACCGGGGCTTCGGCGTGGATCCGCAGGGGGCGGTCGGTCACGTCGCGCAGCGCGGGGGCCTCGGCGAGGGCGCGCAGCCAGGTGTCGACGAGGGAGTCGTCGATGGCGAGGGGGCGATCGTGATGGTAGTTTCCGGATGCGCCGGCGGGCGGGCGGAGGAGCAGGAGGTTGGGGAGGATGCGCTTGTCGGACGGCGCGGCGTCCGGGCCGAGGAGGCGGTTCCAGGGGACGGGGGCGAAGCCCCAGCGGGTGGATTCTCCCGCCTGGACGCGGAGCTGGACGCGGTTGGCGAGGCCGGGGCCCGGCTCGAAGGTGAGGCGATAGGCGAGGGGAGGATCCTGGCGCCGCGGGGGGACGGGCGGCGGGACGGTTTGAGTGAGCTCAGTCCAGGGGCGGAGGAGGCTCTGCCATGAGGGTTGCGGGGGTGGGGCGGGGGCGGGGGCGGGCAGCGTCTTGGAGCGGGGTTGGAGGGTGTCCAGGTTGTCGATGGCCACCATGCCGACGGCGGCGACGTGGTGGCAGTTGACGCGAATGGAGCAGGTGCAGTAGCCCAGGGTGTAGGAGTCGCGATGCGTGAGCGTGACGCGGTACTTAGCGGAATTTCGGTTCTGAATACTTCCGTGGAGGGTCCAGCTTTTGGGGCTGAGCTGCTCGAGCTTGAGGTTGCTGACGAGCGCCGTCTCGAGGGAGTCGAGGCCGCGGTTCCAGGCGCGTGCGCCGACGAGGCGATGGACGAGTTCGTCAGAGAGGTTGGCGGCCATGCGGGGGATGGGTCCTCCGGAAGGGGCGAGGCGGAAATCAACTTAGGAAATCACCCTAATAGAATAGAGCCTATGCGGGATGGGCGCAATTAGGCGCCGGCCGTTCGCGATGATTGGGCCTGGTAGAGGTGCTCCATCCAGGCTCTCGAGCCGTATCGCCCAGCCATCAAGGCGGCCAAACCGTGATGCCAGTCAAGGCGGGGCCAGGCAATGCCGTCCCCCAGGGGATTGGCCTCCACGGCAGCCAGATCATCGTCAGTTGCCCCCTGCAGAGCCTCGATACGGTCCACCGGGATCAGCAGCGTCGCGCCGCTGGTCAGCTCGATGATCACGCGCCGGGACGCGCGATCATGGCGCGCGGAAACGGCCCTGACCTCGGTCGTTCGAGCTTCATTTGCCGCCAAGCGGGCGGCTTCGATCTGAGCATCCAGTTCCTCATCCGTGCGAGGCTTCCAGTTAGGCATTTTCTCCCCTCCACACTCTGAGCAAGCGTTCCTGTTGTCGCTCGACAAGCCGCAGGGCTTCGCGCACGCGGTGCGTCGGCATCCTGCCCGGGTCCAGCACGTAGGGAGCTGTGGCATCATCTCCGAGCGCAATCGACGTCTCGAACTCCCCATGCTTGAGGTGGCAATGCGGCGGAGCATGATCGTCAAAGTAAATCCTTACCACGTATCCAGCCTCACGCCACACCGTCGGACTCATGCTCGCATGTCCCCCTTCATCATGATCAATCATACCCGAATCACGGAGGCCCTCGTGAAGAAGATCCGCAACCGTAGCGAACATGTCGTTCTGCGCGGGCGATCGCCTCGAAGCGCCATACGGCTAGCTTCAAGCCGGGTATAATGCCCGAGATTGTTGCTGATTGCGCTGCGAGGAACTGATGACCTACCTCTCCGAACTCCAACGACGCGTCCTGGTTTACGACGGCGCCATGGGCACCCAGGTCCAGGCCGCCGACCTGAACCCCGAGGATTACGACGGTCGGGAAGGCTGCACCGACATCCTGGTGCTCACCCGCCCCGACGTGGTCGAGGGAATTCATGTGCGTTACCTGGTGGCGGGGGCGGACGTCATCGAGACCAATACGTTCGGCGGGAACCGCCTCAAGCTCGAGGAGTACGGGCTGGGCGATCGCCTCTACGAACTCAACTTCACGGCGGCTCGGCTGGCGCGGGCGGCGGCGGATCGCTTCGATACGCCTGAGAAGCCGCGGTTCGTGGCGGGCTCCATCGGGCCCACCGGCATGCTGCCGTCGTCCGACGACCCCATGCTTTCGGCCGTCACCTTCGACCAGTTGGAGGCCATGTTCTACGAGCAGGCCAAGCCCCTGGTGGAGGGGGGCTGCGACGTGCTCTTGATCGAGACCAGCCAGGACATCCTGGAGGTGAAGGCCGCGGTGGTGGGGATTCACCGGTACTTGAAGGAACATGGGTTAAACACCCGTGATGATCTAAACACCCCTGATCTAAACACCCCCCCCTGCCCCCCCCATCGAGGGGGGGGAATAGAGAGCGAGCGCCCCCGTCGAGCTGGTTCCAGGCGGATTGCCCTGCAGGTTCAGGTCACGCTGGACGTCTCCGGTCGGATGCTCCTGGGAACGGACATGGGAGCGGCCATCACCACCCTCGAAGCGCTGCCGATCGACGTGATCGGGCTCAACTGCTCGACCGGACCCGAGCACATGCGCGAACCCGTGCGGGTGCTGGCCGAGCGGGCGACGCGCCCCATCTCGATCATTCCGAACGCGGGGCTGCCCCAGAACGTGAACGGCCAGGCGGTTTACCCGCTGGAGCCCGCACCGATGGCGGCGGCGCTCAAGGAGTTCGTGACACAGTTCGGGGTGAGCATCGTGGGCGGGTGCTGCGGGACGGGGCCGGAGCACATCCGGGAGATCGTCAGGGAACTTGGGTTGGAAACACCCCCCCCGCGCCCTCGAGGGGGAGGAATAGGGGGGGAGCCGCATGTCTCCAGCGCGATGACGGCACTTTCCCTGCACCAGGAGCCCCGCCCGCTGATCGTGGGGGAGCGGGTGAACGCCCAGGGAAGCCGGAAGCTGAAGCAGGCATTGCTGGCGGACGACTACGACGCGGTGCTGGCCGTGGCCCGCGAGCAGGTGGAGGGCGGGGCGCACGTGCTCGACATCTGCGTGGCCCTCACCGAGCGGGCGGATGAGGCCGAGCAGATGCGCCAGGTGGTGAAGAAGCTCGCCATGAGCATCGAGGCCCCCTTGATGATCGACTCCACCGAGACGGCCGTGATCGAAGCGGCCCTGAAGGCCTATCCGGGGCGCGCCATCATCAACTCGATCAACCTCGAGAACGGGCGGGAGCGCATCGACGCGCTCACGCCGCTGGCGGTCACGCATGGCGCGGCGCTGGTGGCTTTGACCATCGACGAGGAGGGCATGGCCAAGACCGTGGAGCGGAAGGTGGCGATCGCCAAGCGTATTCACGACATCGTGGTGGGAGAGTACGGCCTGCCGAGCGAAACGCTGATCTTCGACGATCTGACGTTCACGCTGGCGACGGGGGACGCGGAGTTCCGGCCATCGGCCAAGGCGACCATCGAGGGGATTCGCGCCATCAAGGCCGAGTTGCCCGGAGTGTTGACGGTGCTGGGCGTCAGCAACGTGAGCTTCGGACTCGCGCCGCATGCCCGCGCCGTCCTCAACTCGGTCTTCCTTTACCACTGCGTGCAGGCGGGGCTGGACCTGGCCATCGTGAATCCCGCCCATATCACGCCGACCGGGGAAATTCCCGCGGAGCAGAAGGCGCTGGCCGAGGACATGGTCTTCGACCGGCGGGAGGATTCGCTCGCGCGGTTCATCGACTACTTCGAGGCCAACAAGGCGCAAGCCAAGGGGGGAGCCCCGGTCGAGGATCCGACCGAGGGAATGACCGCCGAGGAGAAGATTCATTTCCTGATCCTGCACCGGAAGAAGGACGGGATCGAACACCTGATCGACGAGGCCCTCACCCGCCGGAGTCCGGTGGACGTGCTCAACGAGGTGCTGCTTCCGGCCATGAAGGACGTCGGGGACAAGTTCGGGGCGGGAGAGCTGATCTTGCCGTTCGTGCTGCAGTCGGCCGAGGTGATGAAGCGAGCCGTAGTTCACGTGGAGCAATTTCTCGAGAAGAAGGAAGGCTACACCAAGGGCAAGGTGGTCCTGGCGACGGTTTACGGGGACGTGCATGACATCGGGAAGAACCTCGTCAACACGATTCTCAGCAACAACGGCTACACCGTCTACGACCTGGGCAAGCAGGTTCCCATCAACACGATCCTGGCAAAGGCCGAGGAGGTCGGGGCGGATGCGATCGGGCTGTCGGCCTTGCTGGTGTCGACCTCCAAGCAGATGCCCGCGGCGGTGCAGGAGCTGGCCAAGCGCCGACTGGAGTTCCCGGTGATCATCGGGGGGGCCGCCATCAACCGATCTTTCGGGCGGCGCATCGACTTCCTGGACGAGGAATCGGTCTACGGGCCCGGGGTCTTCTACGCCAACGACGCGTTCGAGGGGCTCGCCATCATGGACGCGCTGACGTCGGACAGGCGGGCGGAGTTCATCGGGAAGATCCACGAGGAGGCGCGGAAGTCAAAGGAACTGGGATTGACCCCCCCCCCCCCCCCACNTGCCCCCCCCCCCCCTCCCAACGAGGGGGGGGAAAGTAGAGACGCGAAGTGACGTCAATCCCGACGCTCCGATTCCCGTTCCGCCGTTCTGGGGAACGCGGGTGTTGAGCGGCATGCCGCTGGACGATGTCTGGCCTTGCCTGGACCTCAAGAGCCTTTTCCGGCTCTCGTGGGGTGCCCGAGACGCCAACGGCGAGAAGTGGGTGGCGCTCCTTCGCGACGAGTTCAACCCTCGGCTCGAGCGCATGAAGCGGCAGTTCGGAGCGGTCGGGGAAGACGGGAAGCGCGTTATCGACCCCAAGGTGGTCTATGGCTACTTCCCTTGCCAATCCGAGGGCGAGAGCCTGATCGTCTACGATCCGAGCGACCCGCAAAAGGAACTGACCCGCTTCAGTTTCCCCCGCCAGCCAGACGGCGAACGGCTCTGCCTCGCGGACTACTTCGCCTCGACGGAATCGGGCAAGATGGACGTGGTCGCCCTTCAAGCCGTCACGGTGGGGGAGGGCGCCACGGCCGTGAACGAGCGCATGCAAGCGGAGGGAGACTACTCGGAAGCCTACTATCTTCACGGGCTATCGGTGGAGACGGCCGAGGCCCTGGCGGAGTACAGCCATCGCAACATCCTCGAGGAACTGGGGATCGCCTCGCGACCGGCCCCCGAACGCGGCAAGCGCTACAGCTGGGGCTACCCGTCCATTCCGGACCTGGAAGATCACGAAAAGGTCTTCCAGGTGCTCCCCATCACGGAGAGCCTGGGGCTGACCTTGACCGAGTCCTTCCAGTTGGTGCCGGAGCAATCGACGCTGGCCATCGTGCTGCATCACCCGGAAGCCAAGTACTTCGCCATAAGGCAGGCCCGCGGCGAGCGGGTGAGCCCGCATCCGCGTATGCGCTAGGTCTGGGGGAGGCCAGAGGGGGGTGCCGCTAACATGTCCCCCCTGGATGGGGGGACCACAGGGGGGTGTTAGCCGGCGAAGCCATGGCGTTCCTTATTATTTCTGAATCACCATGGGGAGAGATAAGGAACCTGGGATCAGCAACACCCCCCCCCTGCCCCCCCATCGAGGGGGGGGGAATAAGAGCCCCACCATCTGGGGGGGAAATAAAAGCCCCCGGCGGGGGAAGAGGAAAGTGAATGAGTAGAGACTTCCGGAAGCTCTTGGCGGGTGATCGCGTCCACGTCTTCGACGGCGCCATGGGCACGATGCTCTACGCCAAGGGCGTCTTCATCAACCGGTGCTACGACGAGCTCTGCTTCAAGGAACCCGAGCTCATCAAGGAGATTCACCGGGAGTACGCCAAGGCGGGCGCGGAGATCGTGGAGACCAACACGTTTGGCGCCACCCGACCGCATCTCGAAGCCTACGGATTAGGTGAGCAAGTCGAAGCGCTGAACAAGCGGGCGGCGGAGCTCGCGAGGCAGGCGGTGGGAGAAGAGCGTTACGTGGCGGGGGCGATCGGCCCCCTGGGGATCCGCCTGGAGCCCTACGGTCCCACCTCGTTCGAGGAAGCCCGGGAGATGTTCGCGGAAGCGGCGCGCGGGCTTTACGCGGGGGGGGTGGACTGCTTCGTGCTGGAAACGTTCAGCGATCTGCAGGAGCTCCAGCAGGCCATCCGGGCGGTTCAGGAGGTCTGCGATCGCCCCATCATCGCGCAGGTGACCATCCAGGTCGACGGCAAGACGTCGTACGGGGGCGACCCGGCTGAACTGGCGCAGGTGCTCGATCGGTGGGGCGCGGACGTGATCGGGCTCAACTGCTCGGTGGGGCCCGCCATCCTGCTCGAAGCGATCGAGGCGATGGCCCCGATGACGCGCAAGCCGCTGATAGCCCAGCCGAACGCGGGAATGCCGCGGGAGGTCGAGGGGCGGAAGATGTACATGTCGAGCCCCGAGTACATGGCGAAGTACGCCAAGCGCCTGATCCAGGCGGGGGTTCGGTTCGTGGGGGGCTGTTGCGGGACGACCCCGGAGCATATCCGGCTGACGGCGGACGCGGTGAGGGCCCTGTCTCCGAGGCAGGAGGTCGCTTTCGTGGCGGTGAGCGAGCGAGAGCGGGAGCGGCGTCCCTTGGTGGAGCCGATCCCGCCGGCGGAGCGATCGCGCTTGGGAGCCAAGATCGCGGCGGGCACGTTCGTGACCTCGGTCGAGATCGTGCCTCCCAAGGGCTGCGATGCGCGCGAGATGCTGGAGAGCGTCCGGCTCATCAAGGCGGCGGGGGTGGACGCGGTGAACGTCCCGGACGGTCCCCGGGCGCAGAGCCGCATGGGGGTCTTGGCCGCCTCGCTTCTGATCGAGCGGGAGGTGGGGATCGAGGCGGTGGTTCACTACACCTGCCGGGATCGCAACCTGCTCGGCATGCAGTCGGACCTGCTAGGAGCCGCGGCCATGGGGCTGAACAACCTCTTGCTGGTGACGGGGGATCCCCCCAAGATGGGACCCTACCCGCAGGCCACGGCGGTCTTCGACATCGACTCGATCGGGCTCACGCAGCTGGTGAACCATCTCAACCACGGGCTGGACCTGGGAGGGAATCCGATCGGGAAGCCGACGTCGTTCACGATCGGGGTGGGGGTGAACCCCGGGGCGATCGATCTCGAGCACGAACTGAAGCGGTTCGCTTACAAGGTCGAGGCGGGGGCGCAGTATGCGATAACCCAGCCGGTTTTCGATC
The DNA here is from genome assembly GCA_002083825.1 of Candidatus Sericytochromatia bacterium S15B-MN24 CBMW_12. Classification (GTDB taxonomy): domain Bacteria; phylum Cyanobacteriota; class Sericytochromatia; order S15B-MN24; family UBA4093; genus UBA4093. The sequence continues at coordinate 9,812 of DAZV01000044.1, forward strand.
CGGGACAGTTGCTGGAGTTTCTGAAGCGGATCGAGGGCTTCCGGATCCCGATCGTGGCGGGGATCTGGCCGCTGGCGAGTTACCGGAACGCGGAGTTCATGAGCAACGAGGTGCCGGGGATCGTCATGCCGGCCTCGGTGCTGGAGCGGATGCGGAAGGCGGAGACGCCGGAGGCGGCGCGGTCGGAGGGGGTGGCAATCGCCCGCGAGATGCTCGCCGAGGTTCGCGAGGCGGTCCAGGGCGTGCAGGTCAGCGCGCCGCTCGGCAGGGTGCCGCTGGCGCTGGCGGTCTTCGCCCCATCCGACCCTTGACCTTAATAATAGTTAACCCCCGAAGGCTGCTTCAAGCCGGACAGCGGGGGGATAATGGCGTTGTGATAATCGTTTCAGCAGGGAGAACCTGATGCCCCCCCTCTCCAAGTCTACTTTTGCCATGCTTTTGAGCGTGGCACTCGTCTCGGCCCCCATGCTACCTGTCACGGCCGCCGAGACCTATGTCGCGCCGAGCATGTCTCAGCCGGCGGTGCAACCCCTCTATCCGGCGGGTTCGTCGGTTTCCCGCCAGCCGGTGGTGCAACCCCATTCGGCGACATCGCCGGTTTCCGGCCAGCCGGCCGTCACCCAGGCGGAACCTTTGCAGCCCGCGGCCGCACCGCCCCCCCCGGAACCTGAAATCTCGGCCATGGAGCGATTCTTCGCCCAAGCGCCCGGCCTGGAGAACGCGAATCTCCGGCAGTTCGGCTACGACACCTTCCGGGGTGAGTTGGTGGGTGGAAACCTCACCAGCGAGTCGGGGATTCCGGGAACCTACCCCCTGGGCCCCGGGGACGAATTGATCCTCAACGCTCCGCTCTCCACCGAGGAGTTGCGCGCGGCGGTCGATCGCAACGGCAAGATCTTCCTGCCGGGGCGGGGGCTGATCTCGGTTGCCGGCATGACGCTGGATCAGTTCCAGACCATGATGCGGGGGAGCAAGGGTTCGCAGGTCAGCGTGCGACTGGGTCGCCTTCGCTCGATGACCGTTTACCTGTCGGGTCGCGTGGCGAGTCCGGGGTCCTACACGGTCAACGCGCTGAGCACCGTGACCACCTTGCTCCAGATGGCGGGTGGGGTCTCCAAGAACGGGAGCCTTCGCCAGGTTCAGCTCCGACGCGGGGGCAAGACCGTGGCATCCTTCGACCTCTACGACTTCCTGCTGAAGGGCACCAACAGCGGAAACCTGCGCCTGGAGGCGGGGGATATCATCTTCGTGCCGAACATCGGCCCACAGGTCGCCATCGCAGGGAGCGTGAGGCAACCGGCGATCTACGAGATCAAGCCGGGAACGACCGCCGCCGAGGCGATCGCGCTCGCTGGGGGGCTCTTGGCCCAGGCGTTCACCCAGCAGGTGCAGGTGCAGCGGGTGGCGGCGAGTACGGGGCGCGAGATGAAGACGCTCGACTTCACGCAGGCGGCGGCCCAAGCGACCAAGGTCCAGGACGGCGACCTGATCCGGATCCCCGGCGTTCTGAACCGGATATCGAACGGCGTCACCTTGAGCGGGAACGTCGAGCGGCCAGGCTGGTACGAGATCAAGGCCGGAACCCGGGTTTCGGAGATCCTCGGGTCCGCATCCGCCCTCAAGCGCGAGTCCTACTTCGACTTCGCCCAGATCGAGCGCGAGGTCGGCGAGGATCGCCACATCGAGATCATCCCCTTCAACCTGGGCAAGGCCCTTCAAAAGGACTCGAAGGAGGACCTCGTCCTGCATGCCCGCGACACCATCACGGTCTTCTCGCTGAACGAGTTCCAGAACGCGCCCGAGGTCGAGATCTACGGGGCCGTCATGCGGCCCGGCAAGTACCGGCTCTATCCGAACATGCGGCTGGCGGAGCTCATCAGCGTGGCGGGAGGCATGCTTCCCGAAGCCGATCCCCAGAGCGGCGAACTGACCCGCACCGAGGTGATCGAGAGCTCCGTGAAGCACTCGCGCAAGCCCTTCGCCCCCGCGAATGCCCTCAAGGGGGGCGAGACCGAGAACTGGCTTCTGGCCGACCATGACGTGGTTCAGATTCACACGGTTCCTGACTACCACCGGGCATGGACCGTGCAGATCTCGGGCGAGGTCATGCGGCCCGGGACTTACAGCATCATCGAAGGCGAGACCCTGTCCCAGGTGATGGAACGAGCGGGGGGCTTCACGGCTCGCGCCTTTCCAAACGGCGCGTACTTTACTCGCCAAGCGGTCAAGATCCTCCAGCAGCAGCAGATGCAGACCCTGGCGGATCGGATCGAGCAGTCCCTGACGAGCCTTCAGTTCAAGTCCGACTCCAACGAGAAGCAGGCCTCGTCCGTCGCGGCCCAGCAGGAGATCGTGAAGCGGCTGCGCAGCACGGAAGCCACGGGGCGAATCGTGGTCGCGCTGGACCATCCGAACCGCATGCGCCAGCATGGCCAGGACATCGCCCTGAGCCACGGGGACAAGCTCCACGTGCCCCCGCGCAACGAGACCGTTTCGGTGCTGGGAGCCATCTACGCCCCCAATGCCCTGCGCCATGACGGCGGCATGACGGTGTCGGACTACCTGAACGCGGCGGGAGGCGCCACTCCGGTCGGCGACATGGGCAACGTCTACGTGATTCGCGCCGATGGGCAGGTTCATGCGCTCTCCAACTACCGCGAGGGCTGGTGGATCTTCAGCCGGAACCTCATGGCGAGCAAGCTGAACCCCGGCGACACCATCATCGTGCCGGAACGGGTCGAGTGGGTGGATCATTGGGGCGGTTTCCTGAAGAGCAGCGCGGCGGTCGCGCAGATCCTGACTTCGGGCGCGCTGATGTACAACGCGTTCAAGTAGTCGCTCGACAGGTACGTGTAACGAGGAGGGCCGCCGGATTGGCGGCCCTCCTCGTTAGTATGCCGGCTGGCGTAGCCGCTCCGACCCGAGTCGTCCCCCTCTGTTCGGCTTGGGCGCGGCGCGCTCACGCCTGGGAGCGCATGGCTTTGCGGGCGGCGGCGAGCATGAGGGCGGCGGCGGCCGGTAGCGGCATCTCCAGGCGGGCACCCGAGACGCGGCGGTGGCCGCCGCCTCCGAAGGCGCGGGCGATGGTGTGGGCGTTCACCTGACCGCGCGAGCGGATGGAGACCTTGGTGGCGCCGTCGGGAAGCTCCTTGAAGAGGAACCAGACCTCGGCCCGGGCAATCTTGGGAAGCTCGGAGAGGATGAGGTCGGTTTCCTCGAGGCGGGCTCCGCCGGCGGCGAGCATGGCCGAGGTGATGGAGGTCCAGACGAGTCTTCCGTCGAGGTCCTCCTGGAGTTGGGCGAGCGCCATGCCCATGACGCGAAGGGCGGAGGCGGAGAGCTGTTCGTTGAGGTGGCGGTTGACGAGGGCGGGATTGGCGCCGGCGTCGACGAGGCGGGCGGCGAGGCGGTAGGTATCGGCGTTGGTCTTGTCGATGACGAAGCCGCGGGTGTCGTAGAGCATGCCGGCATAGAGGGCGGTGGCGAGGGGGGCGTCGAAAGCGACGCCGAGTTCGAAGCCCAGGCGGGCGACCATCTCGGCGGTGGAAGCGGCCTGGGGTTCGACCCAGGTGAGCTCCGCGAAGCCCTGGTTGTCGAGGTGGTGATCGATGTTCAACCAGACGGGGGGGAGCTGGGAGGCGGGGTGGATGCGGCGAGCATCGCCGCAGTCGAGGACGACGGCATGCCATCGAGGGAGGTCGGAGGGGGGTTCGTGGTCGATGGGGAAGAGGTCTTCGAGGAAGCGGCAGTCGAAGGGGACGGGCTCGGGGGTGTAGACCCTGGCGGTTTTTCCGAGCTTGGCGGCGATCAGCGCGAGGCCGACGGCGGATCCCAGGGTGTCGGGATCGGGGTCGACGTGAGGGACCGCGAGGAAACGATCCTTCTCGCGGAAGGCCCGGGCGGTTTCGGCGAGGGTCAGACGACGGCCTTCGGGCATGGGGGCCTCCTTCCCTTGGCGCTCGCGGCATGAGCATGTCGCGAGCATGTTTCGATTATAGCGGGAAGCGGGTTCATGGGAGGTTGGAGCAGGATCCGGGGGTAGTTCCCATGGTTGATGTTCTGCGGAGCGGGTATAATTGGCTCAGTTGCTGGACTACGAAGACCGAAGAGTGGAGCGGATGACGAAGATATTGGTGGTGGAGGACGAACCGAACCTCCGAAAATTACTTGAAGTGATCATCGGAAAAGAAGGCTACCAGGTCATGACGGTGAACGATGGCCAGGCGGCGCTCGGGCAGCTCGAGGCCTTCGGACCGGATCTCATCATCTCGGACGTCATGATGCCTAACCTGGACGGGCTGGAGCTTTGCCGCAAGGTTCGCGCCATGCCGGATTATCAGAGTATCCCCTTCGTCTTGCTGACCGCCAAGGACGAGCCCACCGACAAGTATCAGGGCTTCCGCGAGGGTGCCGACGACTACGTGGTCAAGCCGTTCGACCCCGTGGAACTGCTCTTTCGGATCGAGGCGCACCTGCGTCGCCCTCGACCGAACGTCAAGGACAATGCCGAGATCATCACCGTCGGCCAGCTCGAACTCGACCGGCGGAACTACCAGGCCAAGGTGGGCGATCGCCTCATCCAGCTCACCAAGTCCGAGTTCGCCATGCTCCACCTCCTCATGTCCCACGCCGACCACGTCGTCTCTACGGAGGCCATCCTGGTCGAAGCCCTGGGCTATCCCCCGCAAGCCGGCAGCTCCGAGATCATCCGCACCCACATACGCAACATCCGCCAGAAAATCGAGTCGGATCCCGCCGCCCCCACGATCATTCAAACCATCGCGCGGCACGGGTACACGATCAAGAGCACCTGAGGCCCCTCATGCTCTTGATGATCGACAACTACGACTCCTTCACCTACAACCTCGTCCAGTACTTCGGTGAACTCGGAGCCGACGTCACGGTCTTCCGCAACGATGCCATCACGCTCGACGAGATCGCGGCCCTCGCCCCCCGTCATCTGGTGATCTCGCCGGGCCCCGGAACGCCCGATCAGGCGGGAATCTCCAAGGACGTGATCCGGCGATTCGGAGGTGAAATCCCGCTCCTGGGGGTCTGCCTCGGCCATCAAAGCCTGGGCGAGGTCTTCGGGGGGAAGGTCGTGCGCGCTCCGGTCCTGATGCACGGCAAGACGTCGCCGATTCACCATGCGGGCCAAGGCGTCTTCAAGGATCTGCCGAAGCCGTTCGAGGCGACCCGGTACCACTCCTTGATCGTCGAGCGCGAGGAACTGCCGAACTGCCTGGAAGTGACCGCCTGGACGGAGGATGGGCTCATCATGGGGCTCCGCCACAAGACCCTGCCGCAGCTTCAGGGGGTACAGTTCCATCCCGAGTCGATCATGACCCTCGCGGGGCATGATCTCCTGAGGAACTTCCTGCAATCCGCCTCGTAAATCGTTCCCCGGTGCCCGGGCCCAGGTAGGCTGCGCCCGTACGAGGGGGAAGACAATAGAAGAGGACATGAGATGCCCCGTCGCGTCATCGCCACCATGCACCAGGCCATCATCGGGCAGGACCGGGCCCTCGAACTCGTCATGAGCGCCCTCCTGGCCGGTGGCCACATTCTGCTCGACGACGTGCCGGGTGTCGGAAAGACCCTCATGGCCAAGACCCTGGCCCAGTCCATCGACGGTATTTTCAATCGGATCCAGTTCTCGCCGGATCTGATGCCCTCGGACGTCACCGGGATCAACCTCTTCGCCCCGCTCTCCGGCGAAGCGCGGCGCCTGAATCCCGAGAGCGAGTTTCGATTCATCCAGGGCCCGGTCTTCGCCAACGTCCTCCTGGCCGACGAGATCAACCGCGCCAGCCCCCGCACCCAGTCCAGCCTGCTCGAGGCGATGGAGGAAGGCTTCGTCACGGTCGATGGGGAGACTCACCACCTGCCCAGGCCCTTCCTGGTGATCGCCACCCAGAATCCCGTCGAATTCCAGGGGACCTTTCCCTTGCCGGAGGCCCAGCTGGATCGGTTTGCGGTGAAATTATCCCTGGGGTATCCGGCGGTATCGGAAGAAGAGGAACTGCTTCGTCGCTCGGCGAATGGCTCGACGGGCGTGCGCCCGGGGCACGACGGAGAACGGGTTCAACCGATCATCACGACCCAGGAGCTCAGCGCCTGGCAGAAAGAAGTGCGGGCAGTCCGGGTGGATGCCAGTCTACAGGCCTACATCGTGAGCTTCGCCAACGTGACGCGCAACCATCCGCAGATCGCGTTGGGCGTCAGTCCGCGAGGCAGCCTCACGTGGCAGCGGATGGCCCAGGCCTTGGCCTACCTGAAGGGTCGGACCTACGTGACGCCCGACGACCTCAAGACGACGGCGCACGCGGTTCTGGGGCATCGGCTGATCGTCGCGGGCCGTTCCGGGGCGCAGAACAAGAGCGCCTTGCTCGAGGATCTGCTCGATTCCCAGCCGATCCCGGTTTAAGCGCATGGGGGGCTATCGAGAGCCGAGAGCCCTGGGCGGGGCTGTCGTGGATGGGACGGCCCTTGACGGGGTCGTCGCCGACGGGGCTGCTCGGCAATGACGGGCCGCGCGTTCGTCCTCCTCCTCATCGCGGCGAGCACCCTCTACGCCGCCCGCAACGTCGGCGTGGGCTGGCTTTACGCCCTGGGCTACGCACTGGCGGTCGCGGTCGCGGCCTCGGCTGTCCTCGGGGCCTGGTCCCTCGGCGCGGTACGCATGAGCGTCGCTCCGGGCCGCCGGACCGAGGCAGGCGTTCCCTTGCCCGTATCCGTCACGCTCTCGAATCCGGGGGCTCGCGCTCGGCGCTACCTCTGCATCCTGGCGGCACCCCTGGGCGCGAAGGGTCGACTCCGCCCCTGGAGACGCACGCTCCTCCCAGACGACTGGGGCTCCACCCTGATCCCCGAGCTGAAAGCGGGCGAGCGCCTGACGATTCAGCTTTCGATTCCTGCGCCGTGGCGAGGCATCTATGCCATGCCGGAGATCTACGTGCAGGCGGCCCCCCTGGGGCTGGTCGCCTGGACCAAACGCCGGCACACCTCACCCTTGATAAGGGATGGCAGCCGGATCTCCTTACCCATGATGAGGGGTGGCAGCCGGATCTCCTTGCCCATGATGGGGGGTGGCAGCCGGATCTCCCCCCCCCTTGACGGGGGGGGGCTGGGGGGGGGTGTTGCAATCGAGTTCCATGAAGACATCGTGGTGCATCCCAAGATCCACGTTCTGGGGCGGATTCCCGGAATCGACGGCCGTCGAGGAGACGGAGAAGCGCTGACTTCGGCGCGCCCGCGTAACGGCGGAGAGCTGATCAAGGCCGTGAGGCCGTATCGCTCCGGGGATTCCCTGCGCCAGATTCACTGGAAGACCACCGCGCGAACGGGACGGCTCGCCGTTCGGGAAAACGAAGGGGAGGACCCGGAGCTCGAGCTCGAGGTCTTGCTCGATGACTTTCGAGCATCGAGCATGGCCGACTTCGAGGTGGCGATCGAGGTGGCCGCCTCGCTTCTGGCGCATGCCAAGGAGCGGGGGGTGAGGGCGAGGTTGGTCGTTCAGGCGGGAGAGCCGGCGGCGCAGACGCTGGATGGGCAGCTCGATTGGCTGGCGGGACTCACGAATAAGGAACCTGGGATCAGCAACACCTCCCCGGGGTTCCCCCGTCGCTCAGGCGTGGCCTATCCGGGTCCGCAGGCCCAACGGGGGACCAACAGGGGCCCTTCACGGGTGGTGATCTCGCCCCGGAAAGAGGGATGGGAAGGCCAGGCAGCCGTCCTTCACGTCCCGCCGAACGCCGCGATCGCGGACGTGCTGAGGGAGCTGCGGTGAAGGCCTTCCTCGATCCGCGCGATCCCATGCTGCATCTGCGGCTGGCGACGGCGATGGCGGGGGCGATCGCCATCATGGCCCTCTACTCGGTCTCGGGAGTCACCGCGGAGCCGAACCCCGGAGTGCTGGTCGCGCTGGGGATCGGCCTCGGGGGACAGTTCGTCTCGCATCGCCTGCGCGGAAAGAGCCTCTGGTTCATCAAGGCCTTGCTCGCCGTGGGAATGATCGTCCTCTTGTGGCGGTACATGGCGAACTTGGTGGCCAACCTCCAGGACACCCGCTATCCGCTCGCCGAGCTGCTTCTGTACCTGGCGGTGCTCAACTCCTTCGACTTGCCGCGCCGCCACAACTTGCGGATCGCCATGATGGTCTCGGTGATCCTGCTGGTGGTGACCGCCACGCTGAGCCGGGACATGGCCTTCGGGGCCTTCCTGCTCGCCTTCCTGGGCGCGGGGCTCTGGTGGGGGCACCAGGACATGCTGAGCGAGCTGGACGCTCCCCTCCCGCTGAAGAAAGCCAGCGGGACCGCGGTGAAGGGACTGCTGCCGATACTCGCCATGGTGCTCGTCGGCGGGCTCGCGCTGCTCCTGGGCGTTCCGCGGGACGAGGGCGGCGGGCTCAAGCAGTTGCCGTTCTCGACGATGCTCACGCTTCCGGCCCATATCGATCCCCAGGTGCGAAACCCCGCCTATCCGTCGGGGGGCAGCGGGAACGACGACGAGGCGCCCGAGCTCGATCCCGAGGCTTACTACGGCTTCGCGGAGGATCTGGATCTGAACTTTCGGGGGCGACTCTCCCAGACGGTGGCCTTGAAGGTGCGGTCGCCCCGGAGGCAGTTCTGGCGCGGCATGGCCTACGACACCTTCGACGGCCGGCGCTGGCGGATGGCCCGCCCCAAGGACGTCACCCCGCTCCAGTCCAATCCCTTCAGCCTGCCGAATCAATCGATCTCGGGAGCGCGGGAGATCACGACCTTCTACGTCGAGAAGGATCAGACCAACCTGATCCTGATGCCCGCCAACCCGGTCCAGCTCTACTTTCCGACGGGCGAGATCATGATGGACACCTACGATTCCTACCGCAGCCCTTTGCTCCTGGAGAAGGGGATGTACTACACGGTGGTATCGGCCAAGGGGGGAATTCCTGCCGGGGGGCCGGATCGGGAGTTGCCGTCGCCGGAGCGCTTGAAGCGCGCGGGGATCCCGGTCGCCCCCTACTTGACCTTGCCGCCGAGCTTCAGCGCCAGGACGCGCGACTTGGCCCGGGAGATCACGGCCGGAGCGACGGGGCCGCGGGAGCGCGTTCAACGGATCGTGGCCCACCTGGAGGAGCGTTATCCTTACGACCTGGACACTCCGGCGTTTCCGGGGAAGGCGGATCAGGTGGATTGGTTCTTGTTCGAGGCGAAGCGGGGTTACTGCGAGCACTTCGCGACGGCGCTGACCTTGATGGCGAGGGAGGTCGGAGTGCCGACCCGGCTGGTGACCGGGTACTTGCCGGGAACGTTCAACCCGTTCACGGGCTTCTACGAGGTGAAGACCGCGCATGCGCATGCATGGGTGGAGGCTTATCTCTGGGGACGGGGTTGGGTGGCCTTCGATCCGACTCCCGGCTTCACGGGTCCCGGGGAAGCCGAGGGGACGCGTCTTCCGATCGCGGACTGGGCGCGTTCGCTGCAGGCGGCGGGGGGCGGAGTGCTGTGGGCGATCGGGATCGGGGCGACGGGGGGGATCCTCGGGTTCGTTTGGACGCTGAGGAGGCGGTCGCGGCGGGTCTCCGAGGCGAGCTCGGCGTATCTGAGGCTGGCGGCGATCGCCGGGAGAATCGGGGGCTTCGAGACCGAGGGGCTCACGGCGGGGGAGCTGCTGAAGCGGATCGAGGGGACTGAAAGTTTGAAGTCGATAGCTCCTGAGGCTCGGGCGATCGTGGAGACGTACGAGGCGATTCGGTTCGGGGGCGCGCCCGAAGACGGATCGATCGGGCGCGCGGTGGCGGATCTGGAAAAACGGCTCAAGAAAACCCCCTCCGCCCCTTAGCGGGGGGAGGGGGCAAGGGGATGAGCAGCGGCGGGAAGACTAAGAGACGGCGAGCTGCCTTTGCTCTTCCTGGTTGAGGACGAGGTTGAGATCCAACAGGATCAAGAGGCGCCCTTCGAGCTTGGCGATGCCCTTGAGATAGCCGGCATCGATGGCGCTGGCGACCATCTCGGGGGTGGGTTCGATCGCGTCCGTGGAGATCCGGCGCACCTCGCTGACCCCGTCGACGATCATGCCGACCGTCCGGCCGTTCATGGTCACGATGATGATCCGGGTGCTCTTGGTGTTCTCGGTGACCGGCAGGCGGAAGCGCTTGCGGAGATCCACCACAGGAATGATCTTGCCGCGCAGGTTGACGACCCCTTCCACGAAATCGGGGGTGCGGGGAACCCGCGTGATGTCGGGCATGCGAACGATCTCCTGGACCATGCCGATGTCCACTCCGAACTCCTCGGGTCCCAGATTGAAGCTCACCAACTGCAAGACGTCTGCCATGACTAGCCTCCTCGATATCGGTAGGCAGGCTCTGAGGCCTGCTCGGGGTGACAGGCGCTACGGCCTGCTCGGCATGAGCGGCGAGCCGGCCTGCCCCGCTACGGGGTGGCGGCCCATCCTTCCGATCATGCTCCAGATTAGCAGGCAATGGGCCAGTTCCCAAGGCCTATCTGGCCTATTCCGTCACAACTCCCCAAGCCGATTCGACGATTAACCAACCCTTCCCCCAACTTTAAACGCGAGTTAATCGTTCAACCGCAAGATCCTCCGCCGGATCGTCCATAAGTTGTTAAGAGCAAGCGCGTTGAAAAAGGGAGGACTACCCGATGAAAGCCAAGAAAACCATCACCCTCTTCGTCATGGGCACCCTCATCATGTCCCTGATGGCCGGTTGCGGCACCCGCGGCGACAACATGGTCGACGAGGAAGAGGAAGAACCCGCCTACGAGGAACCGGTCAACAACAACCCTAGCTACAACAACCCCGGTTACAACAACCCGGGCTACACCAATCCCGGCACCTCGCTTCCGGTGGCCCTCACCGCGACGGTGGTCAGCAAGGAAACCAAGGCCGGCGGATTCCTCTGGCTCAAGAAGTACATCAAGACCGTGACCGTTCAGGTCAACAACCCTTCGCAACAGCAGGCCCAGGCCACCCTCAAGGTGACCTTCACCAAGGGCGGAGAATCGGTCGGCACCGATGACCAGGCCATCACCCTGGCTCCTGGCGCCACCCAGACCTACACCATCACGCCCACCGTCAATGCGGAAGACGCCACGGCCTACGCCGAGTCGCTCCCGACCAATACCGGTACCGGCACCGGCACCGGCTGGGGAAACATCTAAATCGATCCCTTTTACCGCTCTTTTCAATTCTTGCGCTTCGGAAACCCGGCTTCGGCCGGGTTTCCGCTTTGAGGCCCGCGGGGCGCTCGAGAATCGCCCCGTACTTGTTACCCGACGACTGCGGGTGCTACGATGACGGGTAGGATGGCTGATCTCGGCGGCGAGGTCAAAACGCGTGCCGCGCTCCCCCCAAAGCGCTGCCTGGAGATGGAATTGGTTGACGCCCTCACCCGCCCTCTGGTGAACTTCCTGACCGTGCTGGGACGCATGGGCGCTTTCGCCGTGGAGATCGGGGTCGCCATCTTCACCCCGCCCCTCTTCTGGCAGGAAACCGTGCGCGCCATGCGCAACGTGGCCCTCCAGACCCTGGTCCCGGTCATCGCCATCATGACCGCCGTCGGCATGATAGGCGCCATGCAGGGCCTCGCGGTCATCCGGATCTTCGGAGCCGACCACGTGCTCTCCTCGCTGCTCGCCGAGTCCATCCTGCGCGAGATGAGCCCCACCCTCGCGAGCATCATGATTGCCGCCCAGGCGGGAACGGCGATCGCCGGCGAAATCGGCACCATGCGGGTGAAGGAAGAAGTGGACGCCCTGGGCGTCATGGCCGTCAATCCGGTCAAGTACATCGTGGCCCCGCGCATGATCGCCCTAGCCACGATGTGCCCGATCCTCAACGTCCTGGCCTCGGCGTTCGGGATGCTCGGCGGCTTCGTGGTGGCGGTCTACCTCAAGGGCATGACGTTCGGGACGTTCGTCGCGAACCTGCTGGCCTACGTGGACATGGGCGTCATCTACACCGGCCTGCTCAAGAGCGTGGTCTTCGGCGTGCTGATCGGCCTCATCGCCTGCTACTACGGCTACAACGTCACGGGGGGCGCGCAGGGCGTGGGCAAGGCCTCGAACAACACGGTGGTGCATGGGATCGTGGCGGTGGCGGTCGCCAACTACTTCCTCACCTCCTTCCTGATCAAGGCCCTCGACTAGTGGCCGGCGCGGGGGTTCTCGGCGAGATCGGCCGGGTGGGCAAGTTCTGGTGGACGACCGTCCACTGGATGGCCACGCACTGGCCCGAACCGCGCCCGGTTCTCGAGCAGATGTTCCGGATCGGCGTGATGAGCCTGCCGGTGATCCTGGCCATCTGCGCCTTCGTCGGCTCCAACATCGTGCTGGTCGGCTTCTACACCTTCCAGCAGTTCGGCGGCCAGGACATGGTCGGAGCCTACTCGGGGCTCATGTCCATCCGGGAGTTCTCGCCCATCATCGTCGGCGCCATGATGGCGGCCAAGCCCGGAACCGAGATGACCGCCACCATCGCCACCATGCGGATCAAGGAGCAGATCGACGCCCTGGAAGTCATGGCGGTCAACCCCTTCGGCTACCTCATGGCCCCGCGCTTCCTGGCTTTCATGCTGGTGGCCCCCATCCTCATCATCTTCGCGGACATCTCCGCCATCTTCGCGGGTTGGCTGGTGGCCGTCTACCAGCTCGGCGTCAACTCGGGCGCCTTCATGGCGGACGTGACGCGCTTCTTGACGATCGACGACGTGCTTTTCAGCATCGTCAAGGGCATGATCTACGCTCTGCTGACCTGCGTGGTGAGCTGCTACTTCGGCTACACCTCGGGGCCGGGGCCGCAAGGCGTCAGCAAGGCCATCAACCGGGCGGTCGTGACGATCGCGACGCTCATCGTGGTGCTCAACTACTTCCTATCGGAAATGATGTGGGGATAGCATGTCGAACCTCCTGATCCCGGATCCGATCATCTCGTTCCAAGGCGTCCACAAGGCCTTCGGGCGCCAGAAGGTGCTCGACGACGTCTCGCTCGACATCGAGCGCGGGAAGACCACCGTCATCATCGGGCCCTCGGGCACCGGGAAGTCGGTCTTCATCAAGCTGCTGGTGGGCCTTCTCAAGCCCGACAGGGGCTCCATCCTGGTCGACGGGGAGGATATCACCCGCCTGAAGGAAAAAAGGCTCTACGAGGTCCGCAAGAAGTTCGGCATGCTCTTCCAGGACGGCGCGCTCTTCGACTCGATGGACGTGGGCGAGAACGTGGCCTTCCCCCTGCGCCGGCATACCAGGAAGTCGGAAAAAGAGATCCGGGAGATCGTGGCCCTGAAGCTCGCGCAGGTGGGCCTTCCCGGGGTCGAGCACAAGTTCCCTTCGGAGCTCTCGGGCGGCATGCGCAAGCGGGTGGGCATCGCCCGGGCGATCGCCCTCGAACCCGAGATCGTCCTCTTCGACGAACCCAACTCCGGCCTGGACCCGGTCATGAGCGACGCCATCGACAAGCTGATCCTGCGCATGCAGCATGAACTGGGACTCACCTTCGTGGTCATCTCCCACGACATCCCCGGCACCTTCCAGATAGCCGATCGGATCGCCATGCTCTACAAGAGCAAGCTGATCGCCTACGGGGCCGCCCAGGATCTGAGGGACGCCGACGATCCGATCTTGAGGCAATTCTTCGACCGCAGCGCGGTCGGCCCGATTCAGGTGGTCTAGCCATGCTCAAGGAATCACCCCCGACGGATCCCTCCGAAAAAGGGAAACAGGACGCAGAGGAGAGGTCAAAGGTGCAACGTAAACACACGGGCGACGTCATGCTGGGGGCGGTCATCCTGGCTGCTCTGGGACTGCTCGCCTACATGGCGATCGCCGTCGGAGGGCTGAAGTTCGGCAAGGGCGTCCACGTGACCGCCGAATTCTCCAACGCCACCGGCCTGGTCAAGGAAGGCGCGGTCATGATTGCCGGCGTGAACGTGGGCTCGGTCGAATCCCTCTCGGTCCGCCACGACAAGGCCGTGGTCAAGCTGCGCCTGCGCGAGGACGCCCAGATTCGCCAGGACGTCCGCGCCGCCATCCGCGCCAAGAGCCTCCTGGGCGAGAAGTACGTCGAACTGCTCCCCCAGACCGAAACCGCCCCGTTCATCGAGGAAGGCACCCTCATCACCGGCACGACCGTCCCCGTCGAGGTGGATGAACTGCTCGCTCATCTCGGTCCCGTGATCAAGGACATCGACCCCAAGGACATGCAGGCCATCATCAAGAGCGTCGCTCAGGGCCTCGGCGGCCAGGGCCCGCAGCTCGCGACCGGCATCACCGCCGGTGCCTCCGCCCTCTCGCGACTCGACGGCATGCTCGCGCGCAACGAAGGCAAGCTCGATAGCCTGGTCTCCAGCCTCGACGGCATGAGCCGCCGTGCCGACGGCCTGCTCGCGCGCAACGAAAAAGGCCTGGACGCCACCCTGGCGCTCACCCCGGACCTCCTCAAGCGCCTCGATCGCCTCGGCAATCAGATGGATCCCACCATGACCGCGCTCGGCCGCAAGGGCCCCGCGCTCGTGAACCGCCTCGATCGCCTCGGCGAACAGCTGGATCCCACCATGGTCGCCCTGGCGGCCAAGGGCCCCGGCATCGTGAACAAGGCCGATCGAACCCTCGAGCAACTCGACCCGACACTCGCCCGCCTGCCCAAGACCCTCGAGCAACTCGATCGGGTGGTCGGTCGCATGGAGACCACGATGGTCTACCTCGAGGCCATCCTCGAACAGACCAAGGGCAAGGAGCTGGTCGAACGGGACGGCGCCCTCAAGGTCAAGGCCCGACTCTTCTAGCACGAAGGATGCAGCCATAACGATGTCCCACGAGAAAAGACCCGACCGGCAGGCCGAAACTCGGCAGGCCGCCCCCCTGAAACCGGCCCGCCGATCGGCGATGGAATCGGTGCACTTCGGCGCCCTGCTCATCGCCCGGGGAATCATCACTCCCCAGCAGCTCGATCATGCCCTGGAAATCCAACGAGAAAGCCCCTTCCTCCGGATCGGCGAGATCCTGCTGGGGCTGGGTTTCCTCTCGTTCCCCATGCTCAAATCGACCCTCGAAGACCAGTACCGCGACGTCAAACTGGGCCAGCTCCTGCTGGAAATGCGCCTGGTCACCATGCCCTACATCGAAGCCGCCCTGAACTTGCAGGAGCGCACCGGCCAAAGACTTGGCCCCATCCTGCTGGCGCTAGGAGCCCTTACCGAAACCCAGCTCTATCAGGCGCTTTCGCTTCAGGCTATTTGACGCCCTGGCCGATGGCGCCGAGAATCGCGTCGGCGAGTTCCCGATAATACTGCTGGACTTCGGGATAGAGCATGGCCGACGTGGACGGATACAGAAGCAGAACTACTTTGCGCTGCTCGTTGAGCGCGAAGCTCCACGTCAACAGCTGCTGACGCATGTCGTGCTCGTACGTGAGGACCCCGCAGAAGGTGTCCCCATCATGGCGCTCGATCACCACTTTCGATATCTCCATGTACGTCTCCTCGGTGCGTCTGCCCTGCAGGCGGGTGCCTGGCGCTGTCGTCGTTACAAACCGTAACACCGAGATCACTCTACCACTCCGGCGGGATGACGGAAAGGCTCAAGCGATGCGCATCCTAGCCCGGAAACATCGACTTGACCCGCATCAACAGGGCGTCGTGGAAGGCTGAAGCCTCTGGACTTCCCTCGGCGGGGGCCCATGAGGCATAGGTCTTGTGCGTGGCGGGGGAGAACGCGCCTTCGATGATCTCGTAGAGGACGGTTCCCGGGTCGAGGGCGATCACGGAATGCCAGGCGCGGGCGGGGATCTCGACGCCCGTTTGGGGTCCATGGGGCGCCAGCAGGACGTAATCGCGCACCGCGGCATGATCGTCGAAAAGCAGGACCAGGGCGCGTCCGGCGAGGGCCACGAAGACCTCGACCTTGTCGGGATCGCAGTGGCGATGGGGCCGGACGTAGGAGTCGGGCTCCAGGGCGTTCATCATGCGTTGAACCGCCTCGGCATGGTCGTGGTAGCGGACGATGGCGCGCCGGCGGGGGGAGTCGAGCGCGAGGGCGCGGGCCTCGTCCATCTGATTCCGACCGATCGGGCGCAGCATGCCCGGGGGGAAGTCGAGCTTCATCGCGTGATTACCTCCGAGTCGCGTTTTGCCTTCGAGTCGCGTCTTGCCTTCGAGTCGCGTCTAGCCTTCTGAGTCGCGGACGCTGGGTTGCATTTAGCCTCCGAGCCGCCAAAGCTCGCCCCTATGTTTACATTCCGTTACATGCCTGGTAAGGTCGTCATCGTTCAGCGACAGCGGCCAAATGCTTCATTTTAGCAGAAGCCCCCACACGGAGGAGATCGATCATGCAGCGTCAACTTGGATGGAGGTGCGGAATCGCCCTCCTGCTCGTCGGTTGTGGCAGTTCGCCCCCGACGACCGCCCCCGACAAGAGCGTTGACGTGGCCGTACCACCTTCCCTCATGAGCCGCGCGGTCCCCGCCACGGAAGCGACCGCCAGCGTGGAGATAGCCTTCCAGAGCCCCCGAACCTCCTTCAGCTCGGACAAGATCGACCTCCAGACGGGAAAAACGCTCCCATCTGACGATGGAATGGGCCCCGAGGGGGATATCTCGTTCTTTTACGACGGATCGGCCTTCCAGGTGATAGCGAATGCCGGCGGGGGGGCGAACCGCGCGCTCTCGAACTCCGAGGGCGACGGGAGCGCCAGGGAATTCGCCATGGCGCCCGTCAAGCTTCAACCGGGCAGCGAAGTCCTGGTCAAGGCCGCCGAACGGGTGTATCGGCTGCGGATCACCGACCTGCGCGCGGGTTCCATGAGGTTTCTTCCCGACGGAACGGGCACCGGAACGGGATCACTGGCCTTCACTTACCGGATACTGGAGCGCTAAGGGAACTTCGAGCGCCACTCCTCGATTCCCTGACGTATGGGCGTCAAGGAGGGGGATGCCGCGTCGAGAAGGGCTCATCGCAAGCGAAAAAGGGGAATTTCAGAAAAGCGGGATTAAAAGAGGGAATCCAGGGGTAAGTGTATCGAAGCCATCAAGCTTGCCGAAACCACGGCAACCGCAGTCAAACGACGTCTGAATCAGCTATCCGGCTGGACGAATCAGCCGACCTACTGAAAATACACGCACCTGAAGGGAAAACGATTGATGCCCAAGAAGCCTGCCAAACCACCTGCCGCCAGGAAGCCTGGTCGCCCCCCATCCTCCGCAACCCGGGAAGCCAAGAATGCGCGCCGGAGTCCCTACGAGATCGTGAACGAGCTGAAGGCCCGGCGCGACGAGTTGGCGAAGACCTACGAGGAGCGTCTCGCCAAGCTCGACACCCGGATTCAGCGGCTCGAAGAGCGTCATGAGAAGAAGATCAAAGTGACGGAGATGCTCCAGAACAAGACTCCCGAGGAGCTGGCGCTGGAACTCGAGGCCGTCAAGAAGCATCAGGCCATCCTCAAGCGGGCCATGAAGCAGGCTGGACGCGCTTAGGCGCGGGTTCGAATCGAGAGGGGGCGTCCGACAAGTCGGACGCCCCTTTGAGTTTGCGGTCTACACGCGGGCGGAGACGCCTCCGGGCTCGAGGAGGGGGAGTTGGCCCATCTCCACGAGGGGTTGCCGGGAGGCGGCGATCGCCGCCACTCCGTCCTGGTAGCCCTGGGCGATGTACATGAGCTTGAGTTCGGGGTAGAAGATGCCGCTGAAGATCCCGCCCCGCAGGGGGGACTTGGGGACGATCGGGATCAAGCTGATGTAGCGCTTGCTCAGGAAATCGTCCAGGCTGCGGAAGCCCGCGGCCCGACAGAAGGTCTCGTTGCGCGGAGATCGGGCGATCGTCCCGCCGGGATCGCGATCGAGGATCTCGCGCATGGCCAGGATCCGCTCGTTCATGTGCAGGACGTCGTGGTAGTTCTGGATCAGGTAGCGGCCGGCGATGATGGAGAAGACGCGGGTGGCCACCTTCAGGAAGGTGTCGGGCTCGCGGGAGGGTTCGCCCACCATGGTGGCGGCGAGCACCACGTAGACGGTGTCGATCTCGGGATCCAGGTGAAGCGCCTGGTCGATCGGAGTGCTCTCGGTCATGGCGCCGTCGAGATAGAGCCCCGGCTTATCCTGGCCTTGCAGCTGCATCTTGGTCGGCGGATAGACCAGCGGCACCGAGCAGCTGGCCATGATGATGGAGCGCATCCAGGCGTACTGCTCCTTCACCTGCGCCGGATCCTGGCCGGGCTCCCAGCGGAAGGTCTCGTAGTGACAATGCCGGGCCTCGATGCTGGAATCCTCCAGGGTGGTGGTGCCGAGCAGGTTGGATACCGCGACCGAGAAGGTCATGGGGCGAATCACCCGCTCCGGCGGAGTGAGCTGGCTCTCCATCACGTCCTTCAGGAAGCCATGGCTGAAAATCGAGGTGAAGCGCCCGCCGATGAACTCCCGGGCCGCCAGCAGCGAATCGAAGCCTATCTTGATCCACGATAGCTTCTTGAACGGATCGATGCCGATCCGGTGGAAGATCTGCTGCGTCGAGCTCGCCCCCATGCTGCCCGGAGCAAACTCACCCTCCGCCGTGTAAAACATGTCCTCCAAAGTCGCCCGGTTCACCCAGAGGTGTATCATCGTCTCCTCGATGCGCTGGGGCGTGAACTCCCCCGCAGCCACCAAGTTGGACACGTAAGCCCCGTTCAGCGCCCCCGCCGAGATCCCCACCACCACGTCCGGGACGATCCCAGCCTCGGCCAGCGCCTTGATGGCTCCCGCCTCGTAAGCCCCCTTGAAGCCGCCGCCGCTCAGCACCAATGCTGTCTTTCCCATCTCGCCCCCCTCTCCTTCGAGGTTCCTGATGGGAATTCTAGACCAAAAAAGGGAAAAAACCCATGGGCGAATGGGAGAAGATTGAACCAGCTAACCGCGGAGGGGCTCCACCCGGATCTGGCTCTGCAGGCGATCCACCTGCTCCAGCCGGATGGTCCCAGCCGATGACGCCTGGGTATTGGCGGCCCCGGTCGCCGTCGCCAGCCGCGCGCACTCCTTGAGCGGCATGCCCCGCGTGAGCCCCACGATGAAACCCGCCAAAAAAGCATCCCCGCTGCCCACGGTGCTCACCGCCTTCACCGCCGGAGCGTAAACCCGCCACCGCTCACCCTCCGAGCCAATCGCCGCACCCCGCTCCCCCAACGTGATCACCGCGATGTGCGACTTGCGAAGGAAATACTCGATCGCCTGCGAGATCCGGGTCTCGGTATCCAGGTGATACCCCAGGACCTCCTCGGCTTCCTGCTGGTTGGGCTTCACCAGATAAGGATGCGCCTCCAGCCCATGCACCAAGGCCGCGCCCCGAGCATCCAGATACGCCTTGCCGCCCGCACGCTGCACGATGTCGATCCACTTCCGGTACGCGTCAGGAGGAACCCCCGGCGGCAGGGACCCCGCGAAGACCGTCGGAGTCGAACGGATGGCGTAACGCTGGATGATGGCCGTCAGCTTGGTCACCTCCTGGGCGCGCACCTCCGGGCCGGCCTCGTCCAGCTCCGTGACGGTGCCGCGCTGCGGATCCAGGATGGCCAGACAGGTCCGCGACTCGCCCATCACCATGCCGAAGTCCCCCCGGATGCCCTCGCGCTCCAGCCCCAACTTGATCAGCTTGCCCGTCTCGCCGCCGACGAACCCCGAGGCGAAGACCGGAGATCCGAAGGCCTTGAGCACCCGCGCCACGTTGATGCCCTTCCCGCCCGGCTGGGAATGGATATGCTTGACGATGTGGCGCTGATTGACGGTGAAACCCTGCACCACGGCCGTCTTGTCGATCGCGGCGTTGGGGGTGACGGTCAGGAACATGGGCCCTCCTCGTGAAAGCTGCGGGCGCCGTGAAAGCTGCGGGCGCCGTGAAAGCTCCGGGCGCTGAAGCGGATTCCCGCCGTTTCCAGGCGCGCGATCGCCTCCAGAATCCGGCCAGCCTCCGAAACCAGGGCCACCCGAAAATACCCCTCCCCCGCGTCCCCGTAGGCGGCCCCCGGAGCCACGATCACGAAGCAGCGCTCCAGCACCGTCCGCGCGAAGTCCGCCGAACTCATGCCGCCCGGAGTCGGCAACCAAAGGAAGAAGCCGCCGCCGCAAGGGACCTCGGGCCAGCCGAGGCGAGCGAAACCCGCCCGCGCCGCGTCCCGCCGCTCCTGATAAAGCGCGCGCCAGACCGGAAGGTGGTCCTGGGGACCGTCGAGAGCGGCGACCCCCGCATCCTGGACCGCCTGGAAGACCCCGGTGTCGACGTTCGACTTGAGCAAGGCCAGGGCCCCGATCGCCTCGGCATTCCCCACGGCCATCCCGAGCCGGAACCCCGCCATGCCGTGGCTCTTGGAGAGCGAATTGAACTCGACCGCATGCTCCCGGGCTCCCGAAACCTGCAAGATCGAAGGCGCCACGTGACCGTCGAAGCCCAGCTCGGCGTAAGCGGCGTCATGGACGACCAGGATGCCGTGACGGCGCGCCCACGCGATCACCCCCGCGAAGCGTTCGAGCGTGGCGACCGCCCCGGTCGGGTTGTTGGGGTAGCTCAGGAAAAGCAGCTTGGCGCGCGCGAGGACCCCCGCATCCACGGCATCGAGATCGGGAAAGTCGCCGTGCTCGGCCAGGAGGGGGACGGCGATCGGCTCGGCGCCCGCCAGCAAAGCAGCCGTCCGGTATGCCGGATAACCGGGATCCGGCACCAGAACCACGTCGCCGGGACCCGCCATGGCCCAAACCAAGTGTACGAGACCTTCCTTGGACCCCGTGAGCGCGATCACCTCGGAGTCGGGATCGAGCGAAACGCCGAAACGCGAGTCATACCACCGCGAGACGGCCCGCTTGAACGAGGGAGTCCCGTCGTACGGCGGGTAGCGATGCGAGGCGGGATCGGCCCCCGAGGCCTTGAGGGCCTCGACGACGTGCTCGGGGGCCGGACGGTCCGGCGCGCCGGCGCCCAGGTCGATGACGTCAATGCCCTGGGCCAGCATCTCGGCCTTCAGGCGGTTGATGCCGGCGAAGAGATAGGGGGGAATTTGGGCGAGACGGTCGGCGGGCATCTAGGCTCCCGTCATGGGGCGAGTCGAGCGCTCGACCCGACCGAGGCCGAATCGGGACAGATCGACCTCGCCGGTGAAGACGCATTCGGCGGGGCCCGTGAGGGAGACGCCGCCGTCCTCGCGCCAGTCGATGTCGAGCGCTCCGCCGGGCAATTCGACGGTGACGCGCCTTTCCGTCAGGCCCTGGGAGGCGGCCGCCACGGCGACCGCGCAGGCGCCCGTACCGCATGCCAGGGTGGGGCCGGCGCCGCGCTCCCAGACCTTGACGCGAATTCGATTCCGGTCGACAACCTGGGCGAACTCCGCGTTGACGCCCCGGGGGAAGCGCGGGTGAGCTTCGACCAGGGGCCCTAGCTCGAAAAAGGGCAGGCCGTCGAGATCGTCGACGAAGGTGACGCAGTGGGGGTTGCCCATGGAGACGGCGGTGACGCGCAGGGGGCCCCGGGGGTGCGAGAGGGCGAGCTCCTCGGAAGGGCTATGCTCGGGGCGCCCCATGTCGATGCGCACCCGGAACTCGGGACGGGCCGACGCTTCGAGGCCGCTTCCAGCGGGCTCGCCCGGCGGGATAACCTCGGCGAAGAGCCGGCCGGCGAGGGTCTCGACCCAGATGCCCGCCGCGGGGACCAGGCCGCGGTCGTGCAGGTAGCGAACGAAGCAGCGCAGGCCGTTTCCGCACATCTCGGGCTCCGAGCCGTCGGAGTTGATGACGCGCATGCGAAAGTCGGCGACCTGCGAGGGAAGGACGAGAAGAATGCCGTCCGCTCCGATGCCGAAGTGGCGATCGCAAAGCGCGGGCGCGATCGCCGCGAAGTCGCCCGCGGCTCGCTCGGCCGTCAAGTCGAAAATGACAAAGTCGTTGCCGGCGCCTTGGGCTTTGGTGAAGGGGGTGGGCATGATCCTTCTTACTGCGAGCCGGCGAGCCTTTCCCGGATGACCTGGCGCGCCGCGTCTTTCATCGCTTGCATTGTAGCATAGCGCTGGGGCTCAAGCCAGACGGCGTCCGGTTCTCGGCGGAACCATGTCACCTGGCGCTTGGAATAACGCCGGGTGTTTTGCTGGATGAGGGCGATGGCCTCGGCCTGCGTGAGCTCCCCTTGGTGCCAGCGGAGGGTTTCCGCGTAGCCGAGGGTCTGCAAGAGGGGCAAGTCGGGGCCGTACTTCTCGGCGAGGGCCCGGACCTCCTCGGAGAATCCGCCTTCGAACATCTGGAGGGTGCGCTGGTTGATGCGCTCGTAGAGGACGGGGCGAGGCCAGTCGAGGGCGAGGAAGGCGACCCGATAGGGGGATTCCTCCCGGGTTTGAAGCTCGGAGATGGACTTGCCGGCGAGCTGGAAGACCTCGAGGGCCCGGACGATCCTGAAGCGGTCATTGGGGTGGAGGCGTGCGGCGGTCACGGGATCGACCTCGGCGAGACGGGCATGCGGATCGAGCAAGGCCTCGAGCTGGGCCCGCAGCTCCGGATCGGGAGGCACCTCGGGGAGGGCATAGCCTCCCATCACGGTGCGGATGTAGAGGCCGGTACCGCCCACCAGCATCGGCAGCAGGCCCTGGGCGTGGGCCCGGTCTATCTCGGCCCGGGCCAGCTCGCGGAACTGGGCCGCGGTGAAGGTCTCGGTGGGGGCGACGATGTCGATCAGGCGATGAGGGGCCCGGGCGAGCTCGTCGGGGGTAGGCTTGGCGGTTCCGATGTCGAAATCGCGGTAGACCTGCCGGGAGTCCGCCGAGAGGATGATGCCGCCCATTTCGGCGGCCAGCTCCAAGGCCAGGGCGCTCTTCCCGCTGGCCGTGGGCCCCGCGATGACGACGAGCGGGGGCTTGGATCGAGCGGAGGCGTCCAGCGGGGCGGGGGGGGAGCGGTCCGGATCAGTCATGCGAGGGACTGGCGCCCTTGAACTTCCAGCGGAGGGAGGCCGTGCCGGGGTTGCCGCGAACGTGGAGGGTGAGTTCGCGGAGGCGGCCGTCGATCATGGGGCGCATGCCGGGTTCTCGGGTCTTGAACCAGAGCCGGAAGGTGGCAGCCAGCTTGCCGCGTTCGCCGGCGGGAGTCGATCGATCGCCGAGATGGAGGGGCTCCCACCGGCGTCCGTCGTCGTCCTGGAGGAGGAATTCCCAGCGTTCGGGCTCGAGGGAGGCCGGGGTGTGGAAGAGCCGATCGAAGCGCAGCGTGACCTGGATGGGGAGCCGGTCCTGCTGGGGTCCGTACAGGGCGGCCCACATGGTCTCGAAGTAGGCGTTGCGGCTCACCTCGCCGATGCCCTGGGTCCGGGCCAGGTGGGCGAGGTAGTCAGCCCCCAGGGCGGGATCCTCGAAGGTCGCGACGACCTCTCCCTTGACTCCGAGGCCTTCGCGGCGGGTCCATTCCTGGCGGTGCGGGAGGTAGCGGTCGGCGTCACCCGTGAGCGCGGGGAAGCGCGCGTCATCGGAGGCCCGCATCAGGCGATGCTCGGCAGCGCAGCCGCCGACGAGCACGAGTGAAATCAGGGTCAAAAGCGTGAGCCTCATCCGCGCACCTCCTGAGCCATTCTATCACGGAGGGGGCAAGGAATTCCGGGGGCGAACACTCCCCTGTGGTCCCCCCGTTGGGTCTGCGGACCCAGGTAGGCTGCGCCTAGCAAGGGGGGCGGGGAAAGGAACCGAGGAGCCAAGGACAAGCAGGCAGGAATTTATCCCCCCCTTGATGGGGAGGGCGGGGGGGGGGTTGCTGATCCCAGGTTCCATCTCATCCCCGAAGGGGAGCTTCCCCTACCCCCCCCCCTTGATGGGGGGGGCAGGGGGGGGGGTTACTGATCCCAGGTTCCTTATCTCGCCCCATGGTGATTCAGAAATCATAAGGAACGCCATGGCTTCGCCGGCGAACACCCCCCTGTAGTCCCCCCATTGGGCCCGCGGGCCCAGGTAGGCTGCGCCTGAGCGAGGGGGGACATGTTAGCGGAAGATTGGGGGGAAGTCCGCTCAGGGGGCTAGAAGCGGGAGCTGATCAGGGCGGAGAGGGAGTCGATGGGATCGGGTCGGCTTCGGCGGGACATGGTGTCGACGGGCGTGACTTCGATCCCTCCGAGCAGGGAGCTGAGTTCGGCGAGGAGGCGGCGCTTCTCCCAGTGGGCGCGGGAGGCGATCGCGCGGAGATCGCGGAGATCGCCCCAGCCGGCGAGCTGGTTGAGGAGCTGGATCGTGCGCTCCATGAGGCTGACGAGCGCTCCGACATCGCCCATCCAGAGACCGGAAAGGGCGCCCTCGGCCTGGGAGATCATGGCCATGATCTTGCCGCGCAGCTCGGGGGGGACCATGGCGAGGAGGCTGCGGAGCTTGGAGATCAGGGTCCGGAGCTTGCTGGACATGGCGGGAGAGACCCGGCCGGGCTCTCCCTCGTCGAGGGGATCCAGGGGGCGTCGGGAGCCGAGGGGGCGGGTGCCGCGGGTGGCCGGAACCGTGAGGTCGTGAGTGGGCATGGGATCCTCCGTACCATGAGGTTATCCGGCGATCGGGGTCGAAAGTTGCGTGAGGGAAGCGCTTCGGAGATCGGAGGCGGAGGTTGGGATCGGAAGGCTTTCCAGGGCGGGCAGTCGGCGGCT
Organism: Candidatus Sericytochromatia bacterium S15B-MN24 CBMW_12; assembly: GCA_002083825.1. Classification (GTDB taxonomy): domain Bacteria; phylum Cyanobacteriota; class Sericytochromatia; order S15B-MN24; family UBA4093; genus UBA4093. Next base: position 34,419 of record DAZV01000044.1, read on the forward strand.
GGGTGACGGAGGATACGTCCCGCTCGGCGCTAGGCGGGTAAACTAAGATAATGAGACGCCTCCTGGGCTTGAGCCTGATCACCCTGACCTTGACGGCTTGCATGCCGCGCCTCGCGTCGTACGAGGCGGATCCGCCCGGATACCGGGCGTCTGATCCGGCGCCTTCGGCCGAGAACCTCGAGCGCGAGCGTCTCTATTCGTACATCCGGGGGCGCAACCCGTGGATCGAGGCGGACGCGGCGAACCGCATCGCCGACGGCATCCTGCGGTGGAGTGGACAGCTGAGCCTGGATGCCAGGCTGGTGGCGGCGTTGATCGCCACGGAGAGTTCGTTCAACCCGAAGGCGAAGTCGAAGGTGGGGGCGATGGGACTGGGTCAGCTGATGCCGGGGACGGCCAAGGACCTGGGCGTTGCCGACGCCTACGACATCGATCAGAACCTGAAGGGGACGGCGAACTATCTTTCATGGTTGCTGCGGAACTGGCAGGCGCATCCGCAGGGGCGCGCCTACGCGCTTGCTTCCTACAACTGGGGCATCGGGACCATGAAGCGGCAGGCGGCGGCCGGAGAGTCGCTCACCTCGGCTCAGGAAGGGTACGTCCGGAAGATCCTGGTCCACTACGAGAAACTCTAGACACGCCTGAATGGTGCAATCGCCGTGATCATCGCCTAGCATGAGCCCGCGACCCGACCGGATCCCAGCGGGAGAGGAGGGGGAAATGGGCGTACGATATGCGCTTGGCGTCGGAATTCTCTCATTCGCCTTGTTCGGAAGCCCCGCCCTCTCGAAGGTGGGCCAGAGCATTCAGCACTTCGAGAAGAGCCCCATGGTGAAAAAGGGCATGATCGCCTATGTCGAGCCCTTCGAACTCAAGGACGGCAGCAAGGGTAAGACCTACCGGGCCACGGGCAACTACTTCCATGCCTGCCAGATCATGGTGATCACCAAGGGAAACGTGATCGAGGCGGAGATCTTCGCCATGCCCCTGATAGACTCCGAGGAGGTCCTGCAGGCGGAGAAGGTGCTCCTAGATTCGTTCCTGGATCAGTCGGGCCTGAGCGCCGCCGCGCAGGACGAGGCGCTGCGGCAGTTCATCGAGGCCATCTCGGCGGATCAGCTGACCCGCAAGCATGGCGGTCACTACGTTCAGACCACGATGATTCCCGCCGAGGTGCCCCTCTTGGTGATGGCGATCGCCCGAGAATCCGCCAAGCTCCCGTTCAAGGACACGAAGGCGCCCAAGACCCGCGGGGGCCTCTCGATCCCGGACGCCGTACCGCTCTGAGCCCTCCCGGTCATCAATCCAGCCCCCCTTGGGCCTGCCGGCCCGACCAGGTTTCGCCTGGCGAGGGGGGCTCGTTCCATGCCCCCAGAGCGCTCGCCGGCGCGCTAGCGCGGCATGCGATGGAGGTGGAAGGCGCCGACGCTGGCGAGGAGCAGGCCGCCAGGGAGGATCAGGAGCATGTTGGCGGTCCAGAAGGCCTCCCCCAGGATATTGACCTGGACGAGAGCGAGCAGGTTGTTGGTGGCATGGGCGAGGATGGGAAGCCGGAGCGAGCCGCCGGCATGCCGGAGCCAGCCGAGCCAGGCGCCGAGAAGCAGGTAGGTGGGGAGTCCGGCGGGCTCGAGATGGAAGGCGGCGAAGAGCAGGGCGGTCAACAGGATGGCGACCCAAGGCCCGAAGCGCGCCTGAAGGGCGGATTGGCAATAACCGCGGAAGAGGACTTCCTCGCAGAGGGCGGCGGCGAGCACCACTCCGGCGACGAGGAGGACGGCGTCCAGGGGCGTGTGAATCGTGAGGATCTCGATCAGGCTTTCGGGGTAGGGGAAACCGAAGGCCTTCTGGTAGACGTCCTGGAGATAGGTCAAGAGGGTGGAAAGGCCGAGGGTGGCGGCGATGGCGGCCAGCACGGCCTGCGCGCCGACGCGCTTCATGGGGAAGGTGGCCTCCGGATCGGCCTTGAAGATCTGGCCGAGGCCCAAGGCGGGAAGAAGGATGCCGAGGGTTTCGATCAGGGTGAAGGCGGCCTTGCTGGTGAGGGCGCGGGAGAGGCCCAGGGCAGCAGCCGCGCTGTGCCAGCCGAGGCTGGCGATCGCCGAGAAGAGCAGGACCATGGGAAGGATGACGGCGAGGGACCAGAGGGGCGGCGTGCTCGCGATCTCGGGGGTCTCGGCCACGGGCGGAGGCTCAGGCGAACCGGGCGATCGGGCGATCGCCGGCGGCCGGACAAGCGCGAGAGAACGCGAGCATCAGCTCAGATGACCAGGCGACGCAGACGGGCGCTCAGGTAATCGACCAGCATGACGAGGACGATCAGCACGATCACGGACATGGCGGCCTGAGGGTACTGGAACATGCGGAAGTCGGAGTTCATGATGAGTCCGATGCCGCCGGCTCCGATCAGGCCGAGGACGGTGGCCGCTCGGATGTTGGTTTCGAAGCGGTAGAGCACGAAGGAGATGAAGTCGGGAATGACCTGGGGGACGACGGCGAAGCTGACGACCTGGGGGTAGCGGGCGCCGGTGGCGGTGACGGCCTCGACGACGCCGGGGTCGATGTTCTCGATGGCTTCGCTGAAGAGTTTGACGAGGACGGTGGTGGTGTGGAAGGCGAGGGCGAGGGTTCCGGCGAAGGGCCCGAGTCCGATGGCGGAGATGAGGATCAGGCCGGCGGCGAAGTCGGGAATGGTGCGCAGGAAGTTCACCACGAGCTTGATGACGTGATAGAGGACGGGGCTGGGACTGGTGTTGCGCGCGGCGAGGAAGCCCAGGGGAAAGGCGAAGACGGTGGCGATGAAGGTGCCGGCGACGGCCATCTGGATGGTCTGGATGGTGGCGCCCAGGACGGTGTTGGGGAAGGTGTTGCGCCACCAGCGGTCCCGCACCTCGGTCAGTTCGGCCTCGAGGGGGACGGGCAGGAGGAGCTGACCGACGCCCAGTTCCTCGGGAACCGAGTAGCGTTCGGGGTCGGTGAGGGTGGTGAAGTCGGGCGGGAAGCTGCGCTGGAGCATGTCGGCCATCTGGGGGACTCCGTGGAAGAGTTCCTTGAAGTCGAACTGGACGCCGCCGAAGGACCAGCCGAGGATGGTGCCGAGAAAGAGGGCGATCGCCCAGCCCTTCCAGGCATGCCGAGCGGACTGAAGCGCCCGCGGCTCAGACGGCTTGATATGCGGCTCGGAATGCTTGAAATGCGGCTCAGACTGCTGAGTCGCGAGATCCGCCGGCGCCTGAGAATCAGGCGAGAATGGTTCGGGGGGCTGCAGCATACTCGTATCCTTCCCGGAAGTAGACCCTTTCGACTTCTTCATCGCTGAGCGTTTCAGGCTTGCCGTCAAAGACGATCCGGCCGCCCTGGAAGCCGATGATCCGATCGCCGTAGGTCTTGGCGAGGTCGAGGACGTGAAGGCTGACGAGGACGGTGATGCCGTCTTCTTCGGCGACCCGTTTGAGGGTGTCGAGGACCTGCACGGAGAGCTTGGGATCGAGGGAGGCGACGGGTTCGTCGGCGAGGATGACCTTGGGCCTTTGCATGAGGGCACGGGCGATCGCCACCCGTTGCTGCTGGCCGCCTGAAAGGGTATCGGCACGCTGGTAGGCCTGATCGAGGAGGCCCACCCGGTCGAGGTTACGCAGGGCGCGTTCCCGCTCGGACCGGGGGAAGGCGCGGAAGAGGCTCATGAAAGGGTTGGCCTCGCCGAGGGTGCCCGAGAGGACGTTGTCGAGGACGCTCATGCGCTTGACGAGGTTGAACTGCTGGAAGATCATGCCGACCCGGCGGCGCCAGAGGCGGAGCTCGCGGGGGCCGGCGGCGACGAGATCCAGGCTTTCGGTGGACGTGCCGCCGTCGAGGACGGCCCGCGGAACCATGATGCGTCCGCCGCTGGGGGCGATGAGACGATTGAGGCAGCGCAGGAAGGTCGATTTGCCGGCGCCCGAAAGCCCGAGAATGGCGACGAACTCGCCGGGGGCGAAGGAGACGCTGACGTCCTTGAGAATCAGGTCTCCATCCCCGTAGGCCTTCTGGAGTCCTTGAACGTCAATCATGAGGTCCATTCTACGTCCTTGATCAGGGCAGGCGATGCCCCACGCGGTTGAAGGCGTCCCGGATGGGCGCATACTCGGCGGGGGTGGTGGGGGCGAAGCCCTCGATGTGGTAGATGTCCATGAGGTTCTTGCGACCCTCGGGAGTACTGCTCATCTTGAGGAGGGCGGATTTGATCTTCTCGACGATCTCCGGATCGAGCCCCTCGGCCACCGCGATGTTGTCGCTCGGCGCGGGCTTGGTGTAAGCCAGGACCCGGATCTTGTCTTGCTGGTCGAGAGGAAGGAACTCGTGCCAGGAACCTTGCTTGCCCTTGGTGTCGTTCGAGAAGGTTGCGCCGGCATCCACCTTGCCGTGGAGGACGGCGAGGACGGTGGCGTCATGCCCACCGGCATAGATCACCTGGGCGAAGTCGCGCTCGGGGCGCAGCCCCTCGTCGAGCAGAAGGGCCTTGGGATAGATGGCTCCCGAGACCGAGACCGGGTCGACGAAGGCGAAGGTCTTGCCCTTGAGGTCCCGGATGCTCTTGATGTTGGAGTCGGTGCGCGTGATGATGGCGGAGTAGAAGAAGCCGTCGCCGCCGCGAACCGCCTTGAGAATGGCCCTGGCATGGGCCTGCCGCTCGGCGAGCACGTAGGCGCCGGGAGCGAAGAAGGCCACGTCGAGCTTCTTGGCCCGCATGGCCTCGATCACGCCGGTGTAGTCGGTGGCGACGAACGGCACGACTTCCATCTTGAGCTCGCGGCTCATGGCGCTGACGATCGGCTGAGCGTTTCGCATGATGTGCTGGAGGTTCTCGGACGGCACGAAGCCCATGCGGAGAACCCGGGGCTTGTAGGCTTCGACGGGCGCCTGGACGAACGTCAACAGCGCCGCGCCGATCAGGGCGGCGCCCGCGACGAGGCGGACAAATCTCAGATGGGAATTCCTCAAGCGATCCTCCTTGGAGGGAGGGGGTGAACCCAGCGTCGAGCCGAAAACGGGAAAACGGGGGGTACTCCCCCACGATCGTTTCCAGTATACCCGAACACTTTGCAATGAAACAGCGCCCTGCTTGACTCGCAGGCAGCGACTCCTCAGCCTCCCCGCTTCCTGACGAGGAGACGCCGGGGCGGGCTGAATTGTTCCATGATAGTCATCGATGGTCATCGGCTCGCCTTGACGGCGATCAAGAACTCGTCCCAGGAGGATTCCTTGGCGAGGCGGGTCTGGAGGTAGGCCGCGTTGAATTCCTCGTGGGGGTCGGGCAGGTAAACCGAGAGGCCGTTGGCCACTCCTTGCTCCATCTTCTTGCGCTTGGCGACGACGATGGCTCGCTCGGCGGCGACGATCAGGTCGCCGGCGGCCTGCCGGATCTCGGGCTCCCGGACCTGGGCTTGCAGGTTGCGGGCGAAACGGACGAGGTCGCGATGGCTGCTCTGGCCCTGGTCCTTTCGCAGGACGGGGACGGCGTCGTAGGCCGCGAGGATCTCGCATCGGTTGGGCGCGAGGCGCTCGATGAGCAGGTTGGACAGCGTGTTCATCCGGCGCTTGACCTCGGCAATCTGCGAGAGGTCGATGGCGGCCAGGGTGTAAGCCCCGGAACTCGGCAGGTCGGGTTGAGCGTCTTCGACCAGTTGGCGGGCGACCTCGCGGGCATCGGCTTTCTGCCAGTCCGTTCGAGCGCTCAGCTTGCCGAAGGTGCTGGAGTAGACGAGCACGCGCCCCCCCATGATCAGGTCTTCGCTGGCCACCATCATCTTGGCGGCGTCCCGGAACTCGTAGGCCACCTCCACGGTCGCCATCAGGCATGCGAGCAGGTTCAAGACGTCCAGTTGCCGGCCCTTGAGGCCTTGCTTCACGGCGGTCCCGAAGGCGGGAAGGGGCATCTGCGCGTAGTCGGAGCTGAAGTCGACGCACATGCCCTGGTAGCCGGAGCCGTGGCTCGCGACGTCGAGGATCTTGAAGCGGCCGGGATATTCCCGGAAGCCCCATCCGACGAAGCTTTCGAGGGTCTGAGGGGACGCCGAGTTCAGCTCTTTGCCGGCGAGGCGCAGGGGGCCTTCCGCGTGAAGCCAGGGGCTGGCGATCGCCCGCCTGGAGTCCTGCACCATGTAGTGAAGGCGGGAATCGTCCTGAGCGTCGGCGTCCGAGAAGACGACGAGGTTGGCGTATGCCGAGGAGCCGGCTTCTTCCAGGTCGTTGAGATGCTTGGAGAGGGCGCCGGACAGGTCGTTGTCCATGGCGCGGTAGGAAAGCACCGTGGCCATCTTCTCGCGGGGCAGGGCCGGCAACTGGCGAACCTGGGCACCCTCGGGGGTCTGAGCGATCAGATGCTTGGCGATGTCCTGCCGGACGCTCGGCAGATCGGCTTTAGCCTGAAATCCGCCAGACCCCGACCCCACCGGGTCTTGGGCCGGCAGCATGCCGCCGCAGCCCGAGACGACGGCGATCGCCAGGGTCAGGGACAAAAGTTGGATCCAACGCATCTTCAAGCTCATGGAAGGGTTATCCCGCTCCGAGACGGATTGCTTGCGTGCTTCTCCGATACGCCACGCTCGATAGACTCTCACCCCCTCGATCACCCGACATCCCAGCTAAAGCCGGCGTGGAAGCGCTCCCGCCACGGCCCTGCACACCAACCGGTGTGACCTCGAATCGCCCATGCCCCCTTCAAGCAGTTGACGAACAATCAAACGATCGTTAGAATGAATGAATGAACAATCGCTTACTCAAAAACCTCCTCTACGAACAAGTCGCCCGCATCGGCAAGGCCGTCTCCAGCCCCAAGCGCCTGGAACTGCTGGAGCTGCTGGCCCAAGGCGAAAAAACCGTCGACGCCCTGTCCAGCGAGCTATCGATCGACATCAAGCTCGCCAGCGCCCACCTGAAGGCGTTGAGGGAAGCTCGCCTGGTCAGCTCCCGCCGCGCAGGAAAGTACGTCGTCTACCGCCTCTCCGGAGGCGACGTGGCGGGTCTCCTGGTGACCTTGCGACAAGTGGCCGAGGCGCACTTGCTGGAACTGAGAACGGCGCTGGACCAGATCGCGGCCGATCCGGCCAGCCTGGCCGCGATCAGCCGTGACGCACTACTCGAGCAGGCCCGAGTCGGCGACATCATCGTCATCGACGTGCGCCCGCAAGACGAGTTCGCGGCGGCACACCTTCCCTTCGCCCGCTCGATGCCGCTGGGCGAACTCGAACAGCGCCTGTCGGAGCTCCCGACCCAAAAGGAAATCGTCGCCTACTGCCGCGGTCCTTTCTGCCTACTTTCCGACGAGGCCGTGACCTTGCTCGGCGCGAAGGGCTATCGGGTCCGCAAGATTCTCGACGGCGTCAGCGAGTGGCAGGCGGCAGGTCTGCCGGTAGAGGCGTCGTAAGGCGGCTGCAGCCGCAAAAACTGACTCATGGCGCGTTGCCATGAGGTTGCTGAACAAACATCGACGAAGGAGAAACTGACATGGCAACGACCCTTTTCATCCTCAACGACGCCCCCTACGGCAACGAGCGGGCCTATAACGCGCTGCGGCTGGCCGGCGCACTGACATCCAAGGAAGGAGAGCAGGTGCGCGTCTTCCTGATGGCCGACTCCGTGAGCTGCGCCAAGGCCGGGCAAAAGGTGCCGGAGGGCTACTACAACGTCCAGCTCATGCTCGGAAAGGTGCTGCGCAAGGGCGAAGTGCGCCTCTGTGGCACCTGCATGGACGCCCGGGGCCTGAGCGAAGCGGACATGGTCGAGGGCGCCAAGCGCTCCACGCTGGCCGAACTCGCGGACTGGACCGTCGAGTCCGACAAGGTCCTCGTGTTTTGAGCCGACTCGAAAAAGGAACCCCGCTCTTTCCCGGCAGCCGCAACGTTCTTCTACTAGCATCCAGCCAGGCCATGATGCTCTCGGCCATCGTCATGTCGATGTCCCTCGCGGCGATTCTCGGAAGCACGCTCGCTCCGGACAAGAGCCTGGCGACGCTGCCGATCGCCGTGATGGTCATCGGCACCGCGATCGCGTCGCTGCCGGCAGCCATGCTGATGCGACGCCTCGGCCGGCGCACCGGCTTTCTCATCGGAGCCTCCCTCGGAGCGGCGGGCAGCACGCTCGCCGTTCTGGGTCTACTGCAGCATTCGTTCCAACTCTTCGTCGGGGGCCACCTGCTGCTCGGAAGCTACCAGGGCTTCGCCAACTACTACCGCTTCGCCGCAGCGGAGGCGGTCGAACCGGCGCGCGTGAGCAAGGCCATCTCGTGGGTGGTGGCCGGAGGCGTCGCCGCGGCCTTCCTCGGACCGCAGCTCGGGCAATGGGGGCGGGACTGGTTCGCCGGCAACCTGTTCGTGGGCTCCTACATGGCCCAGACGGCCCTCAGCATAATAGCCTTGGCCCTGCTTGCCTTCGTTCGGATCAAACCGGTGGCCGTCGTCTCGGGCGACGCCGCCAGACCCCTGCGCGAGATCCTCGCTCAGCCGGCGCTGCGCGCCGCGGTCTTCGGCGCAGCGGTCGGCTACGCCGTGATGATCATGGTCATGACCGCCACCCCACTGGCCATGCTGGGCTGCAGCCTGCCCGCAAACAGCGTCACGCCCGTGATCCAGTGGCACGTCGTGGGGATGTTCGCCCCGTCGTTCTTCACCGGCGGACTCATCACCCGCTACGGCGCACCCCGCATCATGCAGATCGGCTTCATCCTGCTGTTGACGCATGTCCCGATCACCCAGCTCGGACTCGACTTCCTGCACTTCCTGTCGGCGCTCGTCCTGCTCGGCGTCGGGTGGAATTTCGCCTACATCGGCGGCACCGCGCTGCTCACCCAAACCTATCGCCCATCCGAACAGTTGAAGGTACAGGCGATCAACGAGTTCTCGGTCTTCGGCCTTGTTGCCGTCGCGACGCTGTCGGCCGGATGGCTCTACGACCGCTTCGGCTGGGCCACACTCAATCAGGCCGTCGTGCCCGTGCTGATCGTAGCGCTGCTGACCGCTTTCGGCATCGAAAAGCGCCTACGCCTCGCGACGACGCCAGCCTAGCGGATGGGGGCGGGGGGGCACATTTATCTCTCTTGACTGAAGTTTAATCCCAGCTTAGGCAAGCCTTCGCGGATGCCGGCGATAACTCCGTTAACAGGCCGTAAGGCCGCTAGGTGGAGGAAAGTGCATGCGCGCTCAAAAACTATTCGTTCTCACGCTGGCTCTCTCGTTCCTGACCGGCTGCGCCGCAGGTCCCCAGACCGCTTCGCACTCGCTGATGGGAATGGACCAGGAAGAATGGCGCTCGCTAAGCAGCAGCACCAGCTTGGAGAGCCTTTCCGAACTGGACGGCAACCGCGATCGCAAGCTCACCCTTTCCGAATCCGGCCTCGATGCCGATAGCTTCCGCCAGATCGACGTCGACGGCAACGGCAAGATTTCGACCGACGAGCTCCTGCGCGAGGCCACGCGCCAGGCCAGAGCCTTCCAGCAGGCCGCCCCGGATACCGAACCCGAGAAGGTCAAGCCGCAACCCCCCACCGTCACGCCCCTGAGCCTCGAGACGCTCCCGAACGCCGCGCAGCTCTTCATCGACGCCGAGCAAATTTACCCCGCCATCCTGGAGTCCATGCGGACGGCCCAGGAAACCATCCAGATCGACTACTTCCTTCTGGGCGGGACCATCGGCAAGCAAATCGCGGATATCCTGTCCGAGCGGCAGAAGGCCGGCGTGAAAGTCCGGGTCATGCTCGACGGACAGGCCGGAATCGCGGGGCCCACCCAGACCCAGGTTCGCGAAGTCCTCAGCCAGATGAAGCTGGACCTGGTGCCCTTCAAATTCTTCCCGATCAAGTTCATGCCTCAGAACCGGGGAATGCTGGCCAACCGCTTCCAGATCGACCACAACAAGCTGATCGTGGTCGATCGCCGCGTGGCCTGGGTCGGCTCGATGAACCTCTTCGACTTCGCCACCATGAACCACGACCTCATGGCCCGGATCGAGGGCCCCGCGGCCTTCGAACTCTCCCGGATGATGAGCGAGGAGTGGGGTGAACCCCTCTCGCCTCTCGCCGAGCCCCCGGTGATGATGCAACCGGTCCTACCCTCGCAGAACAGCCAGATGCGCCTCACCCAGACCGGCATCCAGCAGCGGAACACCAAGCAAGTCTTGCTCGAGAACATCGCCGCGGCCAAACGTTCGATTTCGGTCGCGATGTTCGAGTGGAGCGACCTGGACGTGGTGCGTGCGCTCGGAGACGCCAAGCGCCGCGGAGTGCAGGTCCGGGTACTCCTGGATCGCCATGCCTCGGACGAGAAGTACATGCCGTGGCTACGCTTCGTCGACCTCTACGGAATGCCCAACCTCTACGCCGCCAAGCACTTGCTCAAGGAAGGGATCGACCTCAAGTGGTACGACGCCCAGCTGGCGATGCAGGAGCTGCACATGAAGGTGGCGCTCTTCGACGGGCAGAAGGCCATGTTCGGGTCGACCAACTACACCTTCCAGGCCTTCAACAACTTCCGCGAGACGGGAGTGGAGGTGAGCGGGGGACCCGTCATCGAGCAGCTGAACGCCATGTTCGAGCAGGACTGGGCCAACCGAGGCACCACCGCCAAGGCGCTGAACGTGAAAGAACGCATCACGGCGGGCTTCGTCGCTTATATGGAGAAGAAGCGCATCGGCTGGTGGTAAACGGGTAGAATGGAGCCATGACGCGCGTTACAGGCCGCATGGCCCTTGCCCTTACCCTGTTCTTGCCGCTGACCGGCTGCGAGATTCTCTTGATCTCGCCCACCTTGCCGGGGATCATGCCTTTCGTGGGTCGCCCGCTGACCGGGAAGATCATGGATGCCGTGACCGGCCTTCCGCTCGGAAACGCCACGGTGACGGCGGGTTTGCTGGCGACGGCCAAGACGGATCCAGACGGCGGCTTCAAGCTTTACGGGAACATCGGGGGGCAGGGAATCGCGATCGCCCGCGCCGGCTACACCTCGCTCTCCTACGTGACCAGCGGCCCTCTTGCCGATGGCCAGACCTTCTTCCTCCCGCCGCTATTCCCCTCCACGGGGCTTCCTTCGGCAAAACACGTCACCCTCCAGGGGACGGTGCACTATAACGGCGCGCCGATCACCCCCGCGGGGGGAGCGGTCTTCGGCGGGCTGGCCTCGGCCGTGACCAACGCCGGGATCTTCTCGATGCCGATCCGCGAGCTGCTGCCGGGCGCCGTCTACTCCACGGTGCTCGCCGGCGGCATCCTACAAGGAGGCCCCATCGTGTCCCAGACGGGGCAGAGCAGCGCGGACTTCTACTTCGACTCGTTCGGGTATCGCTTCGTGGACATCCCCTTCGCGGACAAGCCCGATCAGACCCCGCTGCAACTGTCGCCGATCGAGACGAACGCGGTGCCGTTCCAGTCCATGAGCGTGTCCTACTCGGGGGCCGCCGCCTTCAACCAGGTGCAGACGGACGTCATCATGGACTTCGGCCTGATGGGAGCCGTTCCGGTCGCACGGCAGTCGCGCTCCAACCAGAGCATCAAGGTTCCCGCCGTGGCGGGGCTGAAGTATGCCATAGAAGGGCGAGCGAGCGACGCCTCCGGCAAGCTCACCAGCAAGGTATCCATCACCACCAACACGCTAGGGGCCGTCAGCTTCAAGCTCCTGCCTCCCCCGACCGTCACCGGGCCCGTGAGCGGGACCGAGGGGGTGGGCGCCAATCCCCCCTTCTCCTGGGATCCGGTTCCGGACGCCCAGAGCTACCTGGTGGAAGTCTTCGAGGGAACCCAGACGTCGGCGACCCTGAAGTGGAAGGGCTACACCTCCCAGACCTCCATCGCCTTCCCGACCTTCCCCGACTGGGACATGAACGGAGGCGCCCTGCTTCCCGGTATCTCCTACTCGTGGACCATCCGGGCCTACAAGGCGACCGTGGAATCGCTCGGCAAGTCCTTGACCGCTCCGCCTCCCAGCAAACCTTACCGCAGCAACCTTTACGAATCGGCGGCCAGCGGCATGACGTTCAAGAGGTGAGCATGAACACGAGGACCCGCGTCACTTTCCTGCTGGGACTTCAAATGGCGATCGCCGGAATTGCAGGCTGCCAGCCCGTTCCGACCATGCCGCAACCACCGGCGGGTAGCTTTGCCGCCGGTGAGCTGCTGGTCGCGCTGAACGTCGAGCAAACCGCGGATCTGCCCGCCGGCACCGGCGGCGCCGAAGATCGAGCGGCCGAGGGCAGGCTCCGAGAAGCGGGAACCACGCCCAAGATCTCGCTCGGCGAAGGACTCTGGCTGGTGGAGGTTCCGGCGGGAACCGAGGAGGAAGCCGTCAAGCGCCTGGAAGGCCTGGAGGGCGTTCGCTTCGCCGAGCTCAACCGGACGCTCCGCACGCAGATGGTCGGGGGCTTCCGACCGCTCGACGCGTACCGGACGGCGGCGACCGTGAGCGATCCGAAGTACCAGGCGCCCACCGGAACCACGCTGCCGGGCCAGTGGGGGCTCGCGATGATCAAGGCTCCCGAGGCCTGGGACACGACCATGGGGTCGGTCACGGTGGCGGTGATCGACACGGGAGTCGATTCCAGCCACGAGGATCTGGCGGGCAACTTGGACATGGCGCGCGCGGCGAACTTCGTGGAAGCGGGCAAGGCGCCTCACGACGACTTTGGGCATGGGACGCACGTGGCGGGGATCATCGGGGCTATCGCCAACAACGGCGTCGGCGTCGCCGGAGTCGCCCCACAGGTCAAGCTCATGCCCATCCGGGTGCTGGGCGTGGACGGCGGCAGCACCGCAGCACTCATCCAGGGAATCGACCATGCCGTCTCCAAGGGAGCCAAGGTGATCAACCTGAGCCTGGGCTCGTCGCAGGCCAGCCGCTCGGAACAGGAAGCCATCAACCGGGCGATCTCGAAGGGGGTCACGGTGGTGGCAGCCGCCGGGAACGAAGCCCTCAGCGGCAACCCCCTGAATTACCCCGCAGCGCTGTCGGGCGTGATCTCGGTGGGCGCGCTGGGGCGCATCCCGGTGAACGGAGCCATGCTGCTCTCGCGGGCGGAGTACTCGTGCTTCAACCCGTACGTGGCGATCGCCGCCCCGGGCTCGGACATCCTGTCCACCGTCCCCACCCAGTTCGGCAACGCCCCCGACAAGGGCGGCGCCTACGCCTACGCGAGCGGCACCTCCATGGCCGCCCCCATGATCAGCGGCGTCGCCGCCCTGATCCTCTCCCGCCACCCCGACTGGAAACCCTCGCAAGTCTTGAAGGCGCTCCGGGACTCCGCCAGTCCCAACGGCCTCACGCGCGTCGCGGGCGATTCCGGCTCGGGGTACGACGCCAACTTCTTCGGAGCGGGGCTGAGCGACGCCAGCCTGGCGGTCGGCAAGTGAAGCCCGAACTCATCGCCCGCGTCCTTCGCTCCGGTCAGGTCGAAAGCGAACACCACGGCTGGCTGGTCGTGGTGGACACGGCAGGACGCATCCTCGCACAGGTCGGAAACGATGTCCCCATCTTCACCCGATCGAGCCTGAAGCCCCTCCAGGCCCTGCCGCTGATAGCCGGCGGCGGAGCGGAGCACTGGGGGCTCACCTCGGAAGAGCTGGCCGTGACCGCCGCCTCCCATACCGGCTCCCGGATGCATCGCGAGACGGTGAAAAGCCTGCTCACCAAGGCCGGTCTGACCAGCGACCAGTTGGAATGCGGCACGCACATGCCCTACGACGAGGAAGCCGCCCGCGAACTCGTCTGCAACGGCGAAGAACCAACCCCGCTTCACTGCAACTGCTCGGGCAAACATGCAGGCATGCTGGCGTTCGCACGGGCCATGGGCTGGCCGACGGAAGGGTACTTCCGGGCGGAACACCCGGTCCAGCAGGCCGTTCGAGAGACCGTCCAAGCGATCACGCGCTGCCCTCCCGAATCCCTGACCAACGGGATCGACGGCTGCGGACTTCCCGTCTGGCGCATGCCGCTCAGCCGCTTGGCCACCGGATTCGCGCGCCTGGGCCGGCCGGAGACTCCCCACGAACCCTGGAGCGAGGCTGCCGGCAGAATCGTGGCCGCCATGACGAAACACCCCGAGATCGTCTCGGGGGCCGGGCGGTTCGATACCGAACTGATGCGCCTCACCGCTGGGAGAATCGTCGCGAAGGGCGGAGGCGAAGCCGTTCACGCCGGTTCCATCCCCTCAAACGGCTGGGGATGGGCCCTGAAGGTCGCGGATGGGAATCGAAGGGCCACTCCCCCCGTGATCTTGGATGTGCTCGATCGGCTAGGCGCCCTCACGGCACCCGATCGCGTGGCACTCGAGGGCTGGATGAAGCCGGAACTCCGCAATAACCGGAAAGAGGCCGTCGGAACGATCGTTCCCGCGCTCGATGCCCTGCGCATCTCACGAGGTTGATCCGCTCCGCGGCCTCTATTTTCCTTGATGATTGAGCTTACGGCTTGGCGGTCGCGAGTGCGAGCCGGCGAACGCCGGAGTCCTTGAGCTGGTCGATCAGCGTCACGACCTTGGAATAGGCGAGACTCTTGTCGGCAGCGACGATGACCGCCATCTCGGGCTTCTCCTGAACCATGACTCTCAGCCGTTCCTGGAGGGTGGCCACTTCGATGGGCTGATCCTGGAAGTGAAGCCGCCCGTCGAGCGACATCTGGACGACCACCGAGGGCGGGGTCTGGTCGGCGGTGGTGCTGGCGGGAAGCTCGGCCTTGAGCGAGTCGGTGATCTGGGGCAGGAAGGCCATGACCGCCAGGAAGAGCGTGATGATCATGAAGACGTCGATCATGGGGATCAGCTCGAAGCGGATCCCCTCGCGGCGCCGCCTATTGCGCACCAAACTTGACCTCCTCGATCGGCCGCTTGGGGCGGGCCTGATCCCGGCGCTGCTCGCTGAGGTAGCCCACGACGGTGGCGCTGAAGGCGTCCAGCCGGTTGATGAGCATGGAGTAGCCCAGCGCGGCGACGATGGCGACCAAGAGGCCGCCGCCGGTGGCGACCAGGGCCTCGGAGATGCCTCCGGCCAGCTGGGTCAGCGGGTTGGTGGGACGGGTGGAGGAGACGACCGAGAAGATGTGAATCATGCCGGAGACGGTGCCGAAGAGGCCGAGGAGGGGGGCGATCGCCGCCAGCGTCTGGAGCCAGCCGATCTTTCGTTCGGTGTTCCCGAAGGCGAGGTCCGCGAAGTTCCGGACTTCCTCCGACGAGGCATAGGGGTTGGCCTGACGGTAGGCCAGGACGGTGCTGAAGACGTCACGGCTGCCGGCGTCCGCAGGGGCCTTCGGGTTCAGGAGATGGTGCTCGTAGCGCTTGCGCGCCCGGCCCAATCCCCAGGCGGCTTCGATGATCAGCGCGACCGCGAACACGGAGGCGATAAACAGGGGGATCATCGTGATGCCGCCGGCCTTGATCAGACTGAGTAACTCGTACACGAAGACTCCTTTCGGAAGGCGACTCGATTCGTCACGCGAGAGTAGGGGGCCTTGCCCCCGATAAAGACGATAATGACGCCGTTGAGGTTCCATGGTTATCCCAGAAAGGCCGAGCCCCGTCAAGGTTGCAGCGGGCATCTGGCCACGCTTAGCGCAGTTTCGAGCATGCGCGAGGCCCCGGGGTCATGCCCCCCGATCCGGCGCTCGGGCTCGGGCCGCATGGGCCGGGATCCCGGGGGCGACTTGTAAAAAACCGCCATGCAGGGAATACATGGCTCGTCACGTTCGTAGAGGAGATCCGGCCTTGGCGCAAAGCACCGAACCCAAAACCCGTTTCGACATCGTCTCCAAGGGAGTCGGCTTGATCGCCGGCAGCCTGATGATGATCATCATCGGGATCGTCGTGAGCCTCACCCTGCGCAACGAGTTCGGTCTGAGCATGCTGTTGATGGGAGTCTGCTTCGGCGGCTATGGCGGCTTCCAGATCTACCAGGGAATGGAAGCCCGGACCAAGCAAATCACCTGCCCTCACTGCGGGGAGGCCAACCAGATCCTGAGCGAGGTCAAGTCCTTCACCTGCGTCCAATGCGACAAGCCCCTGAAACTGGTCGCCCAGAGGCCGCCCAGCAGCCCAAGCCCACGGCGTCGGGGCACCAAGCGCCTCTCCTGATTCCCGCCTGCTCGAAAACAAGTGCCACCCGGCTTATCGGGTGGCACTTGTTTCCATCTCATCTTCCGCTAACATGGCCCCCCTCGCTCAGGCGCAGCCTAACTGGGCCCGCAGGCCCAATGGGGGGCTACGGGGGGTGAGCGCCCGCGGCTAAAGGCTATAAAATGCGGCTAAAGGCTATGAACGGCGAAGCCATGGCCCCTAATCTTCCGCTAACATGGCCCCCCTCGATGGGGGGCTACGGGGGGTGTTCGCCGGCGAAGCCATGGCATTCCTTATTTCTGAATCACCATGGGGACAGATAAGGAACCTGGGATCAGTACCCCCCCTGCCCCCCCGTCGAGGGCAGGGTTTAGAGGGGGGACTACAGGGGGGTGAGCGCCTGCGGCTAAAGGCTATGAACGGCGAAGCCATGGCGTTCCCCATAATATAGAATGCGCAGCTTCCACCGCCGAGCCCTCAAGACGGAACGGGAACCTCGGCGACCGCCAGCTTCACGACCACCATGGTCACGTCGTCCTCGGTAGGACGCTCGATCCCTTCGAAGGTGAACTGCCTCCACTCCGCGAGCAGTTCGGCCACGAAGCGATCGGCGGCATGCTCGCCGTACTTGCGCACGAGAGCTTCCATGCGATCGAAGCCGAACTCTTCGCCCCCGGGGCTCTGCGCCTCGATGATGCCATCCGAGTAGAAGACCAAGAGGTCGCCGGGATAGAGCTGGACCTGCTTTTCGGGGTAGGTGGGATTTTCGCGCACTCCCAAGGGATAGGAGGCGCTGGGCAGGATCTCGACCAGGCCGGTAGCGGCCCGGAAGAGGTAGGGGTGAAGGTGGCCGGCGTTTGCGTAGGTCAGGGTGCCGGTACGGGTATCGAGGATCGAGTAGAAGAAGGTCATCAGCTGGCGATCGAGGGCGCTGGATCGGACGAGGGTGTTGGCGACCTTCATGACGTCGATCACCCGGTGGCTGGTGAGGACCTGGGTGTGGAGGCAGGAGCGGACGACGGCCATGAGGAGAGCGGCGGGGACGCCGTGACCGGTGACGTCGCCGATGGCAATCGCCATTTGCTGATCCCCGAGGGGCAGGAAGTCGAAGTAATCGCCCCCCACCTCGGAGGCGGACTCGGCGAAGAAATCGATGTTCAATCCGCCGGAATCGGGGGCGGCGGCCGGGAGCATCGCTTGCTGGATTCGGCGGGCGGTTGCCAGTTCGCCGCGCATGCGATCCTGTTCGCGAAGCCCGTCGCGCTGGCGGTTGAGCTCGCCGAGCATGAGGTTGAAGGCATGCGCGAGCTCCCCGAGTTCATCCATGCGGCCCTCGGGAACCCTGGCCGAAAGATCCCCCTCGGCGGCGAGCCGGGTGCCAAGCACCAACTGGCCGATGGGCTTGTTGAGGAAGCGCGCGAGCCAGACGCTGGCACCGAAGGCGACTAGCAGGCCCACGCCGAAGATGCCGAAGATGATCTTCAGCATCGCGGCCTCCTTGGCGAGCACCTCCTTGGCGCTCATGTCCACGCCCACGAAGGAGTGAGCGACGCCGTTCGCATCTCGGATCGGGGCGTAACCCGAAAGCCAGATGCCATACTCGTCGGGGTAGAGGTTCTTGCTGGCGGATAGCCCTTTGATACCCGCCATCATCTCGGGCTCCCGGGTGACGTCGTAGGCGACTCCATAGGCGCTGAAGAGCGCGGAGTCCGGATCCTCGGCGTCGACGACGAAGTGCCAGTTCGGGCCTTTCGCGGCCCTCATGGTGTAGATGTCGCGGATGGTGGGGCTGATGGCCCGCATCCGGATCAGCTGATTCTTGATCGTGACGTACTCGCGATCGGCCTGAGAACGGATCCGCTCGTGCGCGTCGGCGTCGAGGTTGGACGCAACGATACCCGCGGTGATCATGAGGCGCTCGCGTAGCTGCTGGCGGATGAGTCCGCTGGTCTGCTGGTAGAACAAGCCGCAGGCCAAGGCCAGGATGAGGGTGATAACCAGCATGAAGGCCAGCATCAACTGGGTTTGAAGGCGTAAGCGCCACGGCGGGGTCAAGGCAGTTCCTCGCTCTTATGGAAGGGGGGATCGCTTTCCTTATTATACCCGCCGGATCGAAGCTGATCCGGTTTTGGCGTGGGCGGGCAGGGAGTTGCGGCCCCCGAGGAGGCGCCGCGAAAAAAAAGATCCCTTTCTCGGCATGGAGCCCGAGGACGTGGATCCGCATCCCTTGGATGTCTTGGCGATCGCTCCTCAGGTGATCAAAAAAATATCCCCTGAAATACCCTTTTGGGGGATTGCCAGAAGACCGAGCGAGTGTTAAAGTTATCTTGTGGTTAAGGACGGCTTAACTTTAAGCAAATCACCTAGACGCTCTTAACTGGCGGCGGACCGCCACGACATCGAACCCAAGACCCGGACGCCAGTAATAAAAGTATTCGAGTTGACGCTCCCCCCCACGTAAGGAGATTAGGATGAAGAACGGTAACCTTCGCAAGGTCGCTTCCCTCTCGGCCGTCGTCACCGCCCTGTCGCTCGCCGGCTGCGGAATGAACGCCCCCGTCATCGGCAGCACCACCGGCACCCGTGACGTTGCCGTCAACGCGGCTGCGGTTCCTGGTGAGATCCTTGTGAAGTTCCGCCCGGGCCTCTCGTCCAACTCCGTCAAAGCGATGTCGGCTCAGCTCGGCATGAAGTCCGTGGGTTCGGTGAACCGCGTCGGCGTCCAGGTCATGAAGGTCAGCGGCGACACCAAGGCCGCCATCGCCAAGCTCCAGAAGAACGGCAACGTTCTCTACGCCGAGCCCAACTACATGGCCTACGCCTCGGACTACGCCGTTGAGATGACCCCCAACGACCCGAAGCTCGGCGAGCAGTGGGCCATCAACAAGGTCAGCGCCCCCGCTGCCTGGGACATCACCACCGGCTCCGAGAAGACCCTCCTCGCCATCGTCGACACCGGCGTGGACTACAGCCACCCCGACCTCGCAGGCCGCGTCGACAAGGGCCGCGACTTCATCAACAACGATGACGACGCGATGGACGACCAGGGCCACGGCACCCACTGCGCCGGTATCGCCGCCGCTTCCACCAACAACAGCGTGGGCATCGCCGGTCTCGCTCCCAACGTGAAGATCCTCGCGGTCAAGGTCCTGTCGAAGGACGGCGGCGGTTCCTACGAGTCGGTCGCCAACGGCATCACCTACGCCGCGGACCGTGGCTCGCACGTCATCTCGATGAGCCTCGGCGGCAGCACCCCCTCGCAGGCCATCCAGGACGCCATCACCTACGCCAACTCGAAGGGTTCGCTGGTTGTCGTCGCGATGGGCAACAACGGCCGTGAGTCCAAGTCCTACCCCGCTGCCTGCGATGGCGTGATGGCGGTTGGTGCGACCGACATCAGCGACAACAAGGCTTCCTTCTCGCAGTACGGCTCCTGGATCTCGGTCGGCGCCCCTGGCCACAACATCATGTCGACCCTTCCGGTGAAGGCCAACCCCATCGGACAGACCATGTACGGCTCGCTCTCCGGCACCTCGATGGCGACCCCCTACGTCGCCGGCCTGGCTGCCCTCGTTCGGGACCAGTTCCCCACCCTGACCGCCATGCAGGTCAAGGCGAAGATCGAGAAGTCGGCTGATGACACCGGCACCGCGGGCTTCGACAAGCTCTTCGGCCACGGCCGGATCAACGCCGCCGCCGCCGTCAGCAACTAAGCGCGCAGCGACTAACTAGAAGGGGGGCCGCCAATTGGCGGCCCCCCTTCTCTGGACTTTGGCCTTTTGAGCAGCCGAGGCAGGGATGTCTCGGCTTTCATTTTTCCCGCG
>DAZV01000031.1 GCA_002083825.1 Candidatus Sericytochromatia bacterium S15B-MN24 CBMW_12
GACACCCCGAGTGGATTGCCGGAAACCATGGTGGTGGTCCGAAACCATTTCGAACGCGAGCGGCAACTCGAACGTATGGACAAGCACCTGGCGACGGCGCGCGAGGCCTTGGGAGCTCGTCCCGTTAAGAACGGGGGGCATGGCAAGGCTGTATGCGCCGCGGCCACCCATCCGACCGTGAAGCGCTTCCTCAAGCCATCCGAGAAGCGTTCCGGGCACTACGTGCTCAACACCGAGGCCATCCGTTTCGAGGAACAGTTGGCCGGAACCCGCATGCTGCGAACGANTATCAGCTCTTGCAGGAGGTGGAGCGGAACCACCGGGAATACAAGGGGCCACTCAAACTACGACCCTGCTACCACCGCTCGGCAGACCGGATCCGAGCACACGTGATGCTTACGGTCTTGGCTGGAAACTGCGTCCGCCGGATGGAGATGCTCACCGGGGAAACCTCCAACACCTTGCGCAAGATCTTCGACCGGGTCCAGGCTCACCGTATCCGGCAAGGCGGCAAAATCAAATGGATGCTCGGAGCGGTTCCCGATGAGGCGAGGGATATTCTCGAGCGGTTCGGGATCGATTCCCTGCCTCACCTTTGGACGATATGGAGAGAAGTGCCTCGTCGGGATAAACCCGGACCTGGCAAGGCTTTGCAGCAAATAGGCGCGTCATAGTGTCGAAGACCCGCTTCGCTTCATCGTGCCACCTCCTTGCAAACCTGCAAACAAGGGTATCGTCAGCGGGGCAATCATAGCACCGTGTCAAGCGAAAACAAGGTTCGAACGGCGCCTTGCAGGGCGCTCGTTCAATGGAGTCCCGAGTCCTGATTTGTTCAGAGCGCCAATAGCAAGCGGTTTATGAGGCGGACGTCGTCCCCGTGGTTACGTCCGGTGGCAAATCAACCCCTATTTTCCGTCTGGTAGGCTGAGTTCGAAACTCGTCCAGCCAGGCCCACTTAGGAGCCGAGGCCCTACGTGGCTTTCGGCTCTTTTGCCGTTTCTGTCCGCCGACGGAGCGCTCTACTGGTTGGAGGCCTCGAAGCCGACCCTATCGCACGGGAGGTAGTGGCGGCAGGCAGTGGCGCGGGTTAGGGGATAGAAGGATCGTCGGGTGTGGACTCCGGTGCGAACCGCGCGTCCAGCTTGGAAAGCTGACTCGTGAACCCCTCCAGCTGCATTTGCGTGGTTTCCTCGTCATGCATGGGGGCGAGCGTAACCGTCATTCGCGTGTAGTCGCCCAGAGCCTCGAACTCCACGCCGATCAGGCTCTCGTAGGGCGCGACGCCGGGCAGGAAGTCGATCACGCTGGCGAGGCGCAACCGCGCGTGCGGCTGGAACTCGGCAAATCGGGCGCGCACGGGGTGGGCCGACGGCTGGCCCATCTCCGCCATGGCCCTGATCATCTCCGGGGTTGCTGCGACCATGTCGTAGCGGAGCATGCCGCCCAGGCGCGCGTCGATCTCATGGACGTCGACGCGGAAGTCTTGAGGTCCCCACCAGGCCTCGAAGCCGTCCTTGGTGGTCCACAGCGCCCACAGCTCCTCGGCTGTCGCCCGGTACGTGCGTTTGATGACGGCCGGCGGCCGCGCCTGGCTCGGGGTCGCGAGCGGACGGGATTCGGTCATGGGGCTTGCTCCTTTCGCGGATTGCTGCGTTCGCGCCGCGCCTCGAGCACGGCCCCGAACCGATCGAGGCGCGCCTCCCAGAGCTCGCGGTAGCCCGCGAGCCATCTCTCTAGCTCGTCGAACGGCTCAGGCCTCAGCGCATAGAGACGCCGTTGTCCCTCCGAGCGCATCGACACAAACCCCGCCTCCTGGAGGAGTTTGAGGTGTCGCGAGACGCCTGACTGGTGGACGTTAGCCTGTGCGACGAGGGCCATGACCGGCTGCTCACCGCGTCGCAGCACATCGACGATTCGGCGACGCGTCGGGTCGGCGAGGATCTGGAAGATATCTAGGTGCGCAGCCATATAGATACACCGTAGTGCATTCTTTTTGCCCCCGTCAAGCAGCCTGCTGACTGCAGCCTGCACCACCACGCCCAATCCTGGCCTGGTTTATGGGACTGCTTCTACCCTCTCATCTTTGGATCGGTCGCACCACGCCGTCAGGGGCCGCCTAGAAGAAAGAGGCTCCACTCCTCGGTCTAACGAGTCAGGACCCACCGTTGACATCGCGCTTCGCGCCGGAGATTCTCGAGGTAGGGCCTTCGGCCCATTGATGTGAATCATCGACGAGGTCACGGGTTCGAATCCAGCCGTCGTTAGGCGACCCGTGGCGTCTCGACCAGCCCCATGGCGCCCACGTCACGTCGGCAGCCATTGTTCCGGTCCCAGCCGATGAAGATTCAGGTTGACAGATTGATAACCCGCAAGTTATGAATCAAGGCATGCCTGCTGCGCCTGATGAGCTATTCCGCACCCTCGCCGATCCGACTCGCCGGGCGATCTTCGAACGCCTCGTCCGAGAGGGCGAGCTGACGGTGCGGGCCCTGACTGACGATGCCGGAGTCTCGCAGCCGGCGGTATCCAAGCACCTGGCCCTGCTCAAGGTCGCGGGCCTCGTGCGCGATCGCCCGAGCGGGCGATCGGTCCACTACAGTGCAGACCCGAAGGGCCTGGCCCCCCTGGCCGACTGGATGAGCCAGTACGGCGCCTTCTGGCAGGACCGGCTCGACCGCCTCGAAGACCTCCTCGAAAGGATGGACCCATGACTCAAGCAACCGATACGATCCGCACCCTGGTGATCGAGCGAGTGATGCCGCACCCGCCGGAGAAAATCTGGCGCGCCCTGACCGAGGTGCCGCTGCTCGACGAATGGCTGATGAAGAGCGACTTCCAGCCGATCGCTGGCCACAAGTTCAACTTCCGCACCGAGCCGAGCCCGCACTGGAACGGGATCGTCGACGGCGAGGTGCTGGCCATCGTGCCCCAGGAGCAGCTTGCCTACCGCTGGGAAGCCAGCGGGCTGAAGACGGTTGTCACGTGGACGCTGACGCCCACCGAGGGCGGCACGCACCTGCGCATCGAGCAGTCGGGCTTCAGGCCGGAAAACACCGGATCCTACGAAGGCGCCCAGTTCGGCTGGGGCCGGATGCTCGATGCCCTGGAGAGGACGCTCGCGCAGGCTTAGCGCAGGCTTAGCTCGGGCTTTCTATGTGACATGGCCTGTCTGGCGGCTCGCATCAACCCTTAACCGACAGCTGGGGGAAGATCACCGGACCCTCGACGCTTTTGACTTTCTTTACGGAGTTTAACCATGAACATTCTCTTATGGGTTCTTCAAATCCTCCTCGCCCTGCATACCGCCATGGGCGCGGTGTGGAAGTTTTCCAATCCCGCGCAAACCATGCCTTCCTTGGAAGCGATTCCCCACGGTGTTTGGCTGGCGATGAGCGTCTTTGAGCTGCTTTTCAGCCTGGGCCTGATCCTCCCGGCATTCAAGAAGCCCCTGGCCATCCTGGCCCCAATCGCGGCGGCCTGCATAGCCGCGGAAATGCTGCTCTTTTCCGGGTTGCATATTTATTCCGGCGACGCGAATTACGGCCCTGTTTTTTATTGGCTCGTCGTGGCTGCCCTAGGCGCGTTTATTGCCTACGGCAGGTTTGTGCTGAAGCCTATTAAATAGCTGCACCCTGTAAACCCATGGGGGCGTCCGCCGCCTTCTTCACCGTGGGCAAGCCGATGGGTCGGTAGATCGAGCTACGATCAGCATCAGGACTTGATCTTGAGGGTCGATGGGTGGGCGTCTTTCAGGCACCTCGGTTTTGCGAGTCAGGACCCACCGTTGACATCGTAGAGGTCACTGGTTCGGATCCAGTTGTGCCCACTCAGAGCCGAGGCCGTCATTGGCTTTCGGCACTATCTTGTAAACCTGACTGGGTGCCTACGACGACGCACTCTAGCCAACCGAAGGAGGCTCACGGCTCCCTCGCGTTCAGGTATTCGTCACCTTCGCGTAGAGTTTTCCGTCGAACACCTTTCCATCCTTCTTATAGTGGTTGCGAAGGTGGCCCTCGAGTTGGAAGCCCGCTTTCTCGAGAACCCGTGCCGAAGCCATGTTAAAGGCAAAGACGTTGGCCGTGATGCGAACGAGGTCGAACTCATCGAAGGCGAGGGCCGTCACTTGCTTGACTGCCTCGGTAATAATCCCCTGGCCCCATTGGGGTCTGGCGAGCCAATAGGCTAGTTCTGCTTGATGAGATTTCCCAATCTCAAGACTATGGTAACCAATGCCGCCGACAAGAACTCCGCCGCGTTCGCGAATGGCCCAGTTCACGCTCCGGCCTTGTTTCGCAGTCTCTTCGGCGACATGGTGAATCCACCAATCGGCATCAGCCTCGGTGTAGGGATAGGGAATGTTCAACGTCTGGTCATAGATCTGCTTCTCCTGAAGGTGCTCAAGGTAGGCAGCCTTATCGTAGGCGAAGATTTCCGTAATGGAGAAGCCACTGCCCAATCGACGGTTCACGATCTCGTCTCCTTCCACGAAGTCCCGGGTTGCTTGCGTCATTACCTTGCTCGACGTCGTGAGCGCAATCAAGTCCGAGTCCGTCCGCTGTCTCATCTCGTTTTCAAGTGGTCAACTTGACTCGTTTATCCCCAAAGTTGGCGATTACTTCCAACTCACCTCCGAGCGCCTGCACGATTCGCTGCAAGGTCGAAACCAGATAATCGCTCCGGCGTTCAAGCCGCGACACTTCCGACTGTGTCATCTCCGCAAGTGCCGCGAGTTCTTCTTGCGTCTTGCCCGTGAGTTCCCGGATGGCCCGCAGATCCATTTCGAGCAATTCCCCTTCCACTGCCCGATTCACGCGATCGAGCGCTTCCGGGGAGAGTTTGCGCTTCTTGATGTCTCGCCACGGTTTGGTCGGCATGACTATCCCTCTTCCTCAGATTCGGCGAGGTACTCGAACCAGAGCTTTTCGGCCCTTCGAACGTACTCGCTGTAGAAGCGATCGTTTCCGGTCTTGTCCCCGCCGATGATCAAGACCGCTTGGCGTTTGGGATCGAATTTGTAGAACACCCGCAGCGGCCTCCCCTTGGATTGGATTCGAAGCTCCCTCAAGCCTACCTTGGTGCCCTTGATGTCGCTGCTGTACGGAAACCCAAGCGCCATCCCCCTGGCCTCCAAGAGATCCACGACGATCGCCACCTGCTCGGCGTCCGAGTCGTCAAGATCTTGGTACCAAGATTCGAACGCTTCGAGGACATTGACTTCGACCATGTTCCGAATATACAGTTGATGTAATATGTTGTCAAGTGAATGCCTCAGTGGCTTGGCCGGAGAGCTTATCCCTTGCCTTCGTGTCGGACGCGAACGGCACCCTGTACGTGGCCGACCGGATGAACCCTCGCATCCGGAAGGTGACGAAGGAGGGTGTCGTGACCACCCTGGACCCCTCGGGGCGGATCTTCGCGACCAACCAGGGCAACGCGCGCATCCGGAAGATCGAGTAGCCAGCCTACAGGCGTGACGAACGACGCAGCGGTGAGGGGCGGTCCCCTTCGCCACCGGCCCAGAACGCGATACGCAACCCGTATCGCGTTCTGGGCCGAGAGCCGCGAGGCGATCGATGCGCTCGCCGTGCCCCAGGTTTCTGGAACTCGCCTGACTGCGGTCATCTCGAGCCGGACGCACCATGCTGAAGTCAATGCACCGACCGACTTCCGAAGTCCTCGAGCCCCTTGGAAAGGGCGTTGCAAGCTCGCTCGACTGCCGGCCGAACGGCGCTTGCTACCTCGGCTGGCGCTTCACCGGCTCGGCTTCGTCGCTCCGCCTCGCGCATGGTTCCGTCCACCAGTGCCAGCAGTTGTGCCGCCACCAGGTGAGCGAAGGCGTCCGGCGGCGCCGTCAACGCTGCCGCCACCTCATCCAGGCTTTCGAGCCGTCGAGCCCGGAACCGATGCATCGCCAGCACCTGAAGGGTCTGACTCATGGCAAGCGCGGCGCGAATGCGCGCGTGACAATCCGCCGCTGCCCGCTCGGCCATGTGGTCGAGCGCTTCTAACAGGTGTTCTCGGACCACCTCCACCGGGCTCACCTCGGGCGGGCGGGCACGGAGCCGGGCGGCGAGGATCTCGGTGGGTGGAGTGAAGGCACCGAAGAAGAGGTCTTCCTTGGTCTTGAAGTAGTTGAAAACCGTCGTGACCGCCACGTCCGCAGCTGCGGCGACCTCCGCGACCGTCACCTCGTCGTAGCCTCGCTCCGCGAAGAGCCGCAATGCCGTCTTGGCGATCGCTTCCCGGGTCTGGCGCTTCTTCCGCTCTCGTAGGCCTTCCATCCGCCCCCTCCTTGCAACTACTTGTAGTCAAGCACAAACTTGTGCTTGACTACAAGTTTGTGGCTGCGCCAAGATAGAGCCAACGGAGGATTCACATGCAGGCAGTCAAGAGTCGACCCGGGGTTCCGCCGGCTGGGCCCGGGATCAAGGTGCTCGGGAGACCACTCGGCTATTTGCGGGCCTACCGCCCTCTGGTGGCTTGGGCGCTCGGGTCGGTGCTGATCGTGCAGCTGGCGAATCTCTCGGGGCCGCTGCTCATCCGCTTTGCCATCGACGACGGGATCGGGAACCACGACCCTCATGCGCTGAGGCTCGCTCTGGCAGGCCTGTTGGCCCTCGCCATGCTGCGCGGGGTCTTTGGATTCTTGCACGTCTACCTTGGCGAGCGGGTGTCCCACCAGGTCGCCTACCAATTGCGCGATGAGCTTTTCGCCAAGGTCCAGCGCCTGAGCTTCAGCTATCTCGACCGCAACGAGACGGGGCAACTGCTCACGCGCCTCACGAACGACGTCGATCAGGTTCGTGCCTTCCTCGGCTCGGGCGTGGTGCAGATCGTCCAGTCGCTGGTCACGTTCGTCATGAGCGTCATCGTGATCATGGTGCTCGACTGGCGACTGGCGCTGGTCACGCTCCTCACCCTGCTCCCGATCGTTTGGGTGCTTGGGCGCTTCACGGGCACGATCGGTCCGATGTTCGGGCGTATCCAGCACCATGTCGGCCAGATGAACACCCTCATGCGGGAGTCGCTCGCCGGCACGCGCATCGTTCGGACATTCGGGCGGCAGGAGCATGAGGCCAAGCGCTACGAAACCGTGAACACGGGACTGCTCGAACAGTCGATCGCAGCCTCCCGCGCCGGTTCCAACACCTTCCCAATCATCATGCTCTTTGCCAACCTCGGCATGCTCGCCATCGTGGGGATGGGCGGCTGGGAGGTGATGGGCGGCCACCTGACGATCGGTACCCTGCTCGCCTTCACGAACTACCTGGGCTTCCTGGTGCAGCCGATCATGACCCTGGGCTTCTCGGCCATGATCCTCTCGCGCGCCAGCGTGTCGGCTGGGCGAATCGGGGAGCTCTTCGACGCGCCCCTGGACGTGACGGATCGGCCAGGCGCGGCCGAGCTGCCGCCCATCGCGGGCGAGGTGAGCTTCGAGCAGGTCACCTTCCGCTACCCGGGAGGTGAGCAGCCCGTCCTGACGGACATCTCTTTCTCGCTCAAGGCTGGCGAGACGGTGGCGGTGGTGGGCATGACCGGCTCTGGCAAGAGCACGCTCGCGCACCTGCTGCCGCGCTTCTACGACGTGACGTCGGGTCACGTGCGCGTGGACGGCCAGGACGTTCGGGACGTGACGCTCGCCTCGCTTCGCGGCCAGATCGCCATCGTGCTCCAGGATCCGCTGCTGTTCGGCGGCACGATCGCCGACAACGTGGCCTATGGCCGACCGTCAGCCACCCGCGAGGAGATCGAGCGGGCGGCGAGGGCCGCACGGGCGGACGACTTCATCCGCACGCTGCCGGATGGTTACGACACGGTCATCGGCGAGCGAGGCGCGGGCTTGTCGGGTGGCCAGCGGCAGCGCATCGCGATTGCCCGCGCCCTGCTGGTGGACCCGCGCCTCATTATCCTCGATGACAGCACCTCGGCGGTGGACGCCGAGACGGAGGCTGCGATCCAGGCTTCCATGGATCGGTTGATCCGCGATCATCGGCGGACCTGCTTGGTGATCGCCCATCGGTTCAGCACCGTGCGCGAGGCCGACCGCATCCTGGTGCTCCATCAGGGTCGCCTGGTGGCCCAGGGCTCTCACGACGAGCTGATGATCACGAGCCCGGTTTACCAGGACATCGTGGGCACGCAACTGTCGAGAACGATGGCGGCCGCCGGCCTGCCGGGAGGTGACGCATGATCGGAGGCGTCCAGGGCGTTTTGCAGGGGCTCGACGCCAAGCCGCATCGGCGAGGAGCGACGACCTTGCGACTGCTCGGCGAGCTGCAGCCATACGGCCGGACCCTCGTGGGGGCTGCGGCGCTGATTCTGGTCGTGGCCGTTTGCCAGGCGCTGGGACCGTGGCTCGTGAGCCGGGCGATCGACGTGAACGTGGCGCGGCATGACGGACGTGGGCTGGTCGTGACGATCGCTGTCATGGCGGCCGTCTACGTGATGGGAGCACTGGCCCAGCGCATCCAGATTTTCGTCATCGGCACGATCGGCCAGCGCGTGCTCGCGGAGCTACGGCAGCGGCTTTTTTCACGGTTTCAGGGGCTGCCGATCGGCTTCTTCGATCAGCGGCCGATCGGGGATCTGATGGGACGTGTCAGCAACGACGTGGACGCGCTCAACCAACTGCTGACGCACGGCCTCACGCAATCGATCGGCGCGGTCTTCGGCCTCTTGGTGATCTTGGTGGCGATGGCCATGCTGAATTCCCTGCTTGCGCTGGTTTGCCTGGCTACCCTGCCGCTGATGGGCCTGACCATCTGGATGCTGGCTCGGTGGGCGCGCTTCGCCTACCGTGAGGCGAGGAAGACCACGGGCATGGTGATGGCCGAGCTTCAGGAGGAAATCGGCGGCCTGCGCGAGACGCAGGCGTTCAACCGAGCGGGCGAGAGCGAGGCCCGCTTCCGCGAGCGAAACCGGGCGAACCGCGATGCCAACATTCGAGCGGCGGTAGCGACCTCGGTTTTCTCGCCGGCGATCGACGTGATGAGCGCCTTGACGATCGCAGCCGTGATCGGCTCCGGGGCGTGGCTGGTTCTGCAAGGCTCGCTGACGCTCGGCCTTCTCGCGGCGTTCGTGCTGTATATCGGCCAGTTTTTCTGGCCCATTCAGATCGTGGCCCAGGTCTCGGCGCAGTTGCAAGCGGCTTTGGCAGGCGCTGAGCGCATCTACGAGATCCTGGACGAGGATCCCGAAGCGGAAACGGGAGGGTTGTCGCTTGTTTCGGGGCAGGGACGGGTTGAATACCGCGAAGTCGAGTTCTCCTACACGTCCGGTCGTCCGGTGCTGAGCGGAGTGAGCTTCGTGGCGGAGCCGGGCGAGACGATCGCCATCGTGGGCCCGACGGGGGCCGGCAAGACGTCGATTGCGAACCTGCTGCTGCGGTTCTACGACGTGTCGGCGGGCGAGGTCCTGGTGGATGGGGTGGACGTGCGGGACGTGCCGCGAGAGGCCTTGCGCGCGCAGATCGCGGTGGTGGCGCAGGAGCCGTTCCTGTTCAGCGGGACGGTCGCAGAAAACCTGGCCTACGGGCGCCCGAACGCGACGCGGGAAGAGGTGGTGGCGATGGCCAAGGCCGTGGGGGCCGACGCGTTCATCGAGGCCTTGCCTCAGGGGTACGACACGCCGCTCGGTGAGGGCGCGGGGCGGCTGGGGCATGGGCAGCGGCAGTTGCTGGCGATCGCGCGTGCCGTGCTCGCGGACCGGCCGATCCTGCTGATGGACGAAGCGACGAGCCATGTCGACGCGGCGACCGAAGCGTCCCTCCAGCGCGCGCTGGCAACGGCGCTGGAGGGACGAACGGCGATCGTGATCGCTCACCGCCTCAGCACCATCCGGCATGCGGATCTGATCCTGGTCGTGGCCGATGGCCGTATCGCGGAGCGAGGGACGCATGACGAGCTGCTCGCGGCAGGAGGGCGCTACGCCGAGCTTTATCGACACCACGAGGAGGCATCAGGGCATTCGGTCACCCCGCGCTGAAGCCCGCGGACGCCGGTTCCAGGATGCGCAGCGCTCGGTGAACCTTGAGGTTGTCGAGGATGGCGCAGACTGTTACCTTAAAGATTGGGCCGCCGCGATCGAGCAACATTCGGGCACCGCGGCGCGGAACATCGAAGGTCCGGCGGCAAGAAGCCGCCAGACCTGGTTCTTTCGGCCCTCGGTGCCCATGATAGATGAACGGAAGCCGAACGAGGTTCGTGCTTGCAGGGTGCCGGCAGTCCTATCAAGAGAGGGTCCACGGCGGTCGAATGATGTCACCACAATACTGGGCCGTCGGACAGCGGGTCCGCAGCGAAGCCGAACCCGCTCTCGGGCTCGGAATCATCACCGGCTTTCCCACCCCGCGCAGCGTTGAAATCGACTTTCCGGGATCCGGCGAGCGCCGCATCTACAATCCGGCGAGTGCTCCGCTTCGCCGGTACGAACTGGGCGTCGGTCAGTCCGCTCAGACGCGGGATGGCCGCACCTTCCGGGTCGAGAGGGTCGAAGAAGGCGCTGAGGGCCTCCTCACCTACCTCGGTCAGGGGTTGGTGGTGCCCGAGCAGCAACTGGCCGATACCAGCGTCTCGCACGATCCGCTGCAACGCCTCAGTTCCGCCGAACTCAGCCATTACGAGGCCTTCGACCTGCGCGAGACGGGATGGCGGCTGCGATCCGAGGCCTTGCGGCAGCGCAGCCGCGGCTTGATGGGCGGGCGCGTGGCCTTGCTGCCGCATCAGTTGGCCATTGCCCACAAGATCGGCAGCCGCGAGGTTCCTCGCGCGTTGCTGGCCGACGAAGTGGGGCTCGGCAAGACCATCGAGGCCTGCCTGATCTATTCGGCCCTGCGGGCCCTGGATCGAGCGGACCGGGTGCTGGTGCTGACTCCCTCCAGCCTCGCGCATCAATGGCTGGTCGAACTCTACCGCCGCTTCAACGAACTGTTCACGGTGGCCCATTCCGAGCTGATCCCCGTTCGCGACGAGGAGCGGCATCCCGACGATTCCCGCGTGGAAAATCCCTTCGCCGATGCTTCGCGGCTGATCGCACCGCTCGAATGGCTGCTCGATCCGGATCGCCTCGAGCAGGCGCTCGAATACCCATGGGATCTGGTGATCGTGGATGAAGCTCACCACCTGGCCTGGTCTCGCGAGCAGGTCAGCCCGAACTACCGGGCCGTGGAGGCGCTGGCCGAACGTAGCCAGGGACTTCTGTTGCTCACGGCGACGCCCTTGCGGCAGGGCCTGGAGACGGAGTTCGGCCTGCTGCATCTGGTCGACCCCGAGCGGTTCGCCGACTTCGATTCCTTCAAGGCTGAACATGCGCATCTGCGGAAGGTGGCCGACATGGCGCGGCGCCTCTGCCTGGGCGAAAAGGTCGAAAACGACCTGCGACAGCTCTATCCGGACGTTCGCTGGGACGGCTCGACGAAGGAAACCCTTCAGCAGCTGATCGATCGGCACGGTACAGGACGGGCCTTCATCCGCAACCGCCGAGAGAGGCTGGGCGGCTTTCCCGGTAGGCAACTGCATGTGAGCGTATTGCCGCTGCCGGAACGCTGGAAGAGCGCCAGATGCTGGCCGGAAATCGCCGAACTGCAGCGCAGGCTGGGCGTTCCCGAGTCTGGGGGCCAGGAGCTGCTCGCCAAGGACGACCCCCGCCTGGAATGGCTGCTCGGGGCGGTTCACTCGCTCGGAAACCAGAAGGTGGTGGTGATGGCCTCCACGGTCGCGACCGTCAGGTGGCTGGAGCAGATGTTCCGGCGCCGGTCCGGCCTCAAGGTGGCCGCCTTCCACGAGCAGCTTGGCCTGGTCGAAAGAGACCGGCAGGCCGCCTACTTCGCCGACCCGGAGGGCGCCCAGGTCCTGATTTCGAGCGAGATCGGCGGCGAGGGGCGCAACTTCCAGTTCTGCCACCACGTGCTCATGTTCGACCTGCCGCTCCATCCGGACGCGCTCGAGCAACGGATTGGCCGCCTGGACCGGATCGGCCAGCGGGAAACGATTCAGGTTCACGTCGCCATGGTCGAGCACACGCCGGGACAGGCCCTGTTCCGGTGGCATCAAACCCTGCGCGTCTTCGAGTCGCCGCTGACGGGTGGAGAGCACATGATGGCCGAGCAGGCGGAAAGCCTGCTGGAGGTGCTCGAGGCCTACCAGCCGGGCCACCCGGACCAGGCCCGCCTGGACGCTTTCTTGAGGGAAACCGAGGCCCTCATGGCCCGGTACGAGGCGGACGTGCAGGCCAGCGTCGACTTTCTGATCGATCTGAACTCCTTCGACCAGGATCTCGGAGAGTCTTTGGTCGATGAAGTGGCGTCGTTCGACTATCCGCTCCTGAAGGAAACCCTGAGTGGGCTGCTCGAGCACTTCGGGGTTCTGGAGGAGGATCTGGCCGACCCCCTGATCCAGAGGATCAGGCCGGGCGACTCGATGAGGGTGGAGCCTTTCCCCGGCTTGCGCTCCGGCGGCTACCTGGCGACCTATGACCGGAGCCTGGCGCTCTCGCGGGAAGACATCCAGTTTCTGAGCCCGGACCATCCGCTCGTGGAAGGGGCCCTGGCCCTCCTCTTGGATCAGGCGGAAGGCCGGGCAAGCGTCGCCCTCTGGCCGGCGGCTCCCGAGCAGGGGATCTGGATCGAGTTCCTCTTCCTGCTGGAGGCCGTGGGCCCCGGCCGCTTGAGCTTGCCGCGCTTTCTTCCGCCCACGTCCCTGGCTCTCACCCTCGATATCGAGGGCGAGTTGCGCCAATCCGCCAGGGACCATGGCGCCAAGCTTCAGCCGTTGAGTCCGCAAGTCTGGTCGCGCATGGCAGGCGTACTTCATGACAAGCTGCCTGCGCTGCTCGAGTCCGGCGAAGAGAGGGCCAATGCCCGCCTTCGTTCACGGGTGGAAGCCGCCACGGCTCAGGCCGCTGCCGCACTTGGCGGCGAGCAGCGACGCCTTGAGGAGCTGCACAGCTTGGGTAGTGTTTCGGCCGCGGAGGTGGCCAGCCACTCCGAGAAGGTCGAAGTGACGCTGCGATGCCTGGCCGAGGCCCGCGTGAGCCTGGACGCCGTCCGGATCCTGCTGCTGAACCCCAGCACGTAGACCAATTTCTTGCTCGGCGTGGCCACGGGAAGGTTCTCGCGCTTGAAGGATGGGGGGGTGACGTTATCCCGACTCAGCGCGGAACCGATCATGAATCGGAAGGCTGTTCGAGGCTCGGCAACTCGCTGATTTCCCCGAGATAATCCGGCAGGCAAACATCTCTGCCGGATGCATGCGGGGGGCCACGTCACCGTGACTTTACGGGAGATTCCCGTTCGCGTCGGCGAGGCCGATGAGATGATCGGCCACGCGACGCCCGAGAGCTTCGCCGGCGATTGCATCGCTGAGATAGTGGATTCCTGCGTATTGCCGGGAGAGGGAGGATTCTGTTGCTTGAGCGTTCAGGTAGGCGGCATCCTGAGGGAACACGGAAACGAGGTAGCGTGCCGCTGCAGCCGCTTCGGTGGAGTGGCCCGAGGGGTAGGCGGGATGCGGCGGGGTCGGAATGACGGTCTCGATCGCGGGCTCCAGCATGTCCGGGCGCGGCTGGTAGTAAACGAACTTCGAGTCCCACGCTGCGATGAAGGCATCTGCCAGGATGGCATTGAGCAGCCCGAGGGTATGGGCAGTTCTTGCCGCGTCAAAGCCGTGCCGCTTGCTCAAATCCAGGGCAATCTCGTTCCATTGGACCGCGCACGGGGTAGCGGCCCATTTACGGGCGATGGCAACCTGATCGGGGGTTCGAGTCGCCTGGAGATCGAGCAGTGCCGCGATCTCGGCATTGAGTTGCATCGACCCGGGCGCGGGGGGAAGACCCAAGCGGAACTGATCTCCGGCGGTCAGCCCCCAGGGTTTCCAGCTCCCCGCCGTGGGCTCCAAGGGGTGGGGGTTAGTCCACCCGAACCCCGGCAGGAACGCTTGGTAGACGTCGGGAATCCCGCTGAACTCCGTGCCCTGGCCCCCATCGGCCTTCGCACGGACTATGATCAGCCCCGCCACCTGTTCTCCAATCTTTCGCCCTTTGAGGACCTCGCTTCGGTCCGACTTTCCGCCCTTCGAGCGGGTTCCATAGGCCCCCTGCGCCATGGCCAAAAGCTTGCGAGCCTGGTCGGGAAAAAGAAACGCTAGGGTCACCGAGGCCGCGGCGGCAATCGCGGCGCTCTCGGACGCACCGGCTGCGCGGGCCTTGACGACGGCCTTGTTGATCGCCACGTGCACCAGGGCCGACGCTCGGGTAGCCCTCGGAGGCGAGTTGGCAACGACCGGGTATCGCGCGATGAGATCCAGGGTCGTTTCGCTCCAGAAGTAGATATCCGAGTGCTTCTGCGCCTTGGAGCTGACGTTGAACGAGTCGCCTCCAAGGGCGCTGTTTGCGCCGGTCGAGTTCGTCGAGCCAGGAAAGTCGAGGGGCTGCGGGAAGGGCACGCTACATCCGGCGATCGCGACGATCCCCGCGAGGACGAGCGGGAACAGGGGGAGTCTCATGGTCATGGCAAAACCCTTTCTGGTAGTCGATGGGCGCTGATGCCTCGGGGGAGGGTCTAGACCATGATCGTCCGAGCATGCGAGCAAGCGTTTGGACCTGTCGTATCAAGGGGATCGCCATTATTGCCAAACAAGGGTTATGGGAAGGGGACCCCCCCCCAAGCTCCGGGGCGAGGTCGTTGTGGAATCCCGATTGAAATGGAGGTATGCTTCGGCTCACGGTGAGGGCGCCAGGTGAAATCGAGGCCGCGGCGCTTATTGGATCGTGAGGTTGGGATGGCCTACCAGGGAGACGAAGGGGATCTCGTCGAGCGGTACGCCACGCTGCTGAATCGGTACGTGCGGGCGCCCAGCGAAGCGGATCTGCTCGAGAGTTACAACTTGGTTCACCATGCCATGTCCCGGGGCGATCCCGTGAGTCTCGCCGCGCTGGCCAGCGCTCATCACGAGGCGCTCGCCGCGATGATCGAGCGGGCGGGGGCGACCGCGCCGGTTTCCGACCTGATCCGGCGCGCGGCTACCTTCTTTGCCGAGAGCTGCTCACCCTACGAGTTGATCCTCCGGGGCTACAAGCGGAGTTACCACGAGGCCCTCATCAACCTCAAACTGCTCAACCAGGAGCTCGAGGCGAAATCCAGCCAACTCGAGAGCGCCAACGTGGCGCTGCGAGAGCTCGACCGTCTCAAGGACCAGTTCCTGTCGGTGGTTTCCCACGAACTCCGGACTCCCATCAACGCCATCATGGGCTTCGGCAGCATCCTGGACGACGAGGTGGTCGGCTCGCTGACCTCGGAGCAGCACAGGTACCTCGAGAGCATCCTCACGGGTGCCGACACGCTTTTGAACCTGGTCAACGACCTGCTCGACATGAGCCGGATCCAGGCCGGCAAGTTCTCCCTGGATCCGCACATGATCTCCTTCGAAGAGGTGGCGTCCGCCGTGATGTTCAACCTGGATCCGCTCGCGAAGAAGAAGGATCTCAAGGTGATCAGCCGGATCGACGCCGGCCTTCCGGTCATCTGTGCCGACGCGCAGCGGCTGTCGCAGATCCTCACCAACTTGATCCACAACGCCATCAAGTTCTCGCCGGCGGGCCGCGAAATCGAGGTCTGGGCCTCGGTGGCGGGGGACTGGCTCACCGCCCAGGTCGTCGATCATGCCGAGGGCATCGCCCCCGAGGACCTTCCCAGGTTGTTTCGGCAATTCGGGCAGTTGGACACGCGATCCACCCGCAGGTTCGGTGGCACGGGGTTGGGCTTGAGCATCGCCAAGGCGCTCGTCGAATCCCACGGGGGCCAGATAGGCGTCCAGAGCAAGGTCGGATCCGGCAGTACCTTCTGGTTCACGCTGCCGCTCAAGACGGAGAGGTGCGAAAGTCCCTGACGATCGGCGCGTGGAAGAGGCGGCACATGCGGAGCGGCCAATGCCCTCTTCGGATTCTTGTGCAAGGTCTCGCTTTGCAGAGGTCCCGGGTCAATCTAGAGTGACGTCAGGGCGTGCAGCCGAGGACGGGGCGTTCGGAGCGATCCCTCACTCCTCTCCCCGCACCGAGACACCTAGAGCCGAGCCCCCTAGAAAGGACTACCTATGCACGACTCGAACCCGCAGGCCGGCCGGCGAGGCATGGACTTCAGCGATCAGGAAGTCAGTGAGCGCAAGCGTTTCCTCGATTTCTCCGCCGAGGACGTCGCCATCCTGGAAAGCATCAACGATCTGGCCGAGCAGTACGCCGATCCGGTCATCGAGGACTTCTACCACCACCTCATGTCCTTCGACGTCGGCAAGCAGTTCTTCAAGGATCGCGCCTTGCTGGAGCGGGTCAAGCGCGCGCAGAAGGAGTACTTCAAGGACCTGACTCGCGGTCAGTACGATCGCCCCTACGTCGAGAACCGGCTGCGCATCGGGATGATCCATGAGCGTATCGGCCTTCCGCTCAAGACCTACCTCGGCATGTACTCCTACTACATCCGCAACGTGTCGAATCGGCTGGCCGAAGCCCTGCGCGAGGACCCCGAGCGCGCGCAACGGATCTTCAGCTCCCTGGTGAAGATCATGTTTCTGGACATGGGCCTGGCTATCGACACCTACGTCTTTCAGCGCGAGCGGACGATCAACATCCAGCAGGACGCCATCCGCGAGTTGTCGACGCCCGTCCTGCAGGTGCGCGAAGGCCTCTTGATCCTTCCCGTCGTGGGTGCGGTCGATTCCCTGAGAGCCCTTCAGGTGACCGAGCAACTGCTCAAGGGCATTCGCGCCAACCGAGCCAAGGTCGTGGTCATCGACGTGACCGGCGTGCCGTCGGTCGACTCCCGGGTGGCGAGCCACCTGGTGCAGACGATCGAAGCCGCGAGGCTCATGGGCGCGACCGGGATCCTCACGGGGCTCGCGCCCGAGATAGCCCAGACCCTCGTCACCATCGGGGTCGATCTCAGCAACGTCCAGACCGTGGGCGACTTGCAGGGGGGGATCGAGCTTGCCGAGAGGCTACTTGGCTATCAGGTCACCAAGCAAGGTAGTTCGGCATCCCACTAGGAGGAGAACCGCATGGCCGTACCGGTGCTCAAGCAAGGAGACTACCAGATAGTCTCCCTGCAATCCTCCCTGAGCGATGCCGGGTGGAACCAGCTGATGGAGACCCTGGTCGGGCTGGTCGGCAAGTACCGCTCCAAGGGGGTGATCGTCGATCTGACGGCCCTCGATCTTCTCGACTCCTACGGGACCCGCATCCTCAGGAACATGGTCCAGATGACCAAGCTTCGGGGCGCCGAAACGGTCATCGTCGGCCTTCAACCGGAGGTGGCCTTCGCCATGGTGCAGCTGGGCTTGATGCCCGGCCTGAGAGGAATTCACATGGCCCTGGATCTCGAAGATGGGCTCGCTCACCTGGATCAGCTGATCAAACGGCAGGCATCGAGCGATGGATGAAATCCTCATTCCCATCTGCGGCGAGTCCGACATCGTGGTGGCGCGCCACGAAGGTCGCGCCCTGGCCGTCCAGCTGGGATTCTCCACCAGCGATCAGGTGCTCGTGACGACGGCCATCTCCGAGGTGGCGCGCAACATCATCCAGTACGCAGACCACGGGAGGATGACGATGTCGATCGTCGAGGAACAGGACCGACGCGGTATTCGAATCGTGGCGCAGGACGAGGGCCCGGGCATCCAGGACGTTGACCTGGCCATGATGGACGGCTACTCGACCGGAGGCGGTCTGGGGCTCGGCTTGCCGGGTTCCAGGCGCCTCATGGACGAGTTCGAGCTGTGG
Organism: Candidatus Sericytochromatia bacterium S15B-MN24 CBMW_12; assembly: GCA_002083825.1. Taxonomy (GTDB): domain Bacteria; phylum Cyanobacteriota; class Sericytochromatia; order S15B-MN24; family UBA4093; genus UBA4093. The sequence goes on from DAZV01000031.1 coordinate 17,764, forward strand.
ACTCAGGTGGGGAAGGGGACCCGCATCACCATGACGAAGTGGGCCCGCTGAGATGCCTTTCTCGTGGGGGGCGGCCGGTCGTCCCATCCTCGGAGAAATCGTGTCGGGAGACGCCTATCTGGTTCGGGAGCAAGCAGAGGGACTCTTGATGGCAGTGGTCGACGGCCTCGGTCATGGCGTAGAGGCCGCGATTGCGGCCATCGCCGCCATTCGTACGCTGGAGAGCCATGATGAACTGTCGCTCGTCCCGCTGGTCAAGGCGTGTCATGCGTCCCTTAAGAACACCCGGGGGGTGGTCCTGAGCGTCGCGCACTGCTGCGAGGTGACGGGCCTGCTCAAATGGCTTGGGGTCGGTAACGTCGAGGCCTTGATCGCACGGGTCGACTATGGCAAGCTCATCAAGGTCGACCACCTCATGCTGCGCAACGGAATCGTCGGCATGATGCTTCCCTCTTTGCTTGTTTCGGAGCAGGTCCTGACCCCGGACGACCTCGTGGTCCTCGCCTCTGACGGCATCCGCAGAGGCTTCCATGCGGGACTGGACCCGAGCGGCGATCCCAGCCTGATCGCCGCTCGCATCCTGGAAGGCTACGGACGCCAGGACGACGACGCCATGGTGCTGGTCGTCCGGTACCTGGGTCCCGAGCCGCCCGACGAAAATTGAGGGCCCTTCAAAACGTCAGCGCTGTAACCGTTCCGTTGCCGGTTCTAGGTCTTGCTGGGCTGGACGAACCGGTAGTACGTGCGCGCGGTCTCGGAGTACCGGATGGACTGCTGGTGATTCTTGCCGTTCGGCCCCTTCTCGGACCACTCGCCCGAGACCAGGGCGTCGGGACGAATGCGATCGAAGGCCTCCTCGGCGGAATCGGCCCGGGTGTAGTGGATGCGGCCGTACTCGATCACGTTCCACTTGCCGGAGTCGGGGTCCTGGTACAGGGCGATGGCATGCGAGGTGTCCGGAGCGGCATACCCGATGGTCTTACCGTTCACCCCCTGGCCTTCCTTCATCACCGAGACGACGAAGGGGTGCTGATCCCGACAGACGCCCTTGAGGAGGCGAGCCACCTCGTTGGGGGTCATCGAGCCGTAGTCGCCCTTGGCGTCTTTCAGTCGATCGTCGTCGTATCTGACGAATTCCTCGAGGTACGCCACGACCTGTTCGGGCGTCTTGAGCAGCGAGGCGAGCTCCTCGACCGACTTGCCCCTCATGGCCTGAATTTCGGTGCGGTTGAAGTAGTCGCGCAGTCGGGGGTGGCCGACGGGAACCTCGGAAGTTTGGCGTGGGCGCGGCGCTTCGGCGCGGTAGTCCTCGGGCGGTCTCGTGGCGCGCTGAGGCGGCCGGGAAGAGCTCTTGGGCCCGAAGGAGTAGCGCAACCCCACCTGGGCGCTGTACTCGGGCTTATCGAAGGGGCGCACGACGCTCGCCGAGGCCGTTGCATCCCAACCACTCCCGATGGCCCAGCTCTTGGTGGCCTCCAGTTGCTCGAGGCCGCGGGGTGAAACGACGGCCGAGAGGATCGGCAGGTAGGGGGCCGATATCTCGGCGCGGAGCTTGGGGTCGGCGGCGAACTCGTTCGAGGCCGTCGCCAGAGGAATGTAGGCGCTTGCCCTGAAATCGACCGATCCGGCTTTCCCTTCTATTTCCCCTTGCAGGAAGTGGGTCTGTGGAAAGAGGCCCTTGCCACCCGCGGTGTAGTAGGTGCCGATCATGCCGAGGTCGAGGTGGTTGCCGTAGCCGATCGAGGCCTCCACGTTGCCGAAGCGCCGCGATAGGGTCGCTTCCCCGGTCACGGTGGCCTTGCTCAGGCCCGCCGTGCTGCTGGCATCAACATGCCGGCTGGCGTGGTTGTAGGCCATCGAAGCGACCGCGACCGTCTGCAGGCCGAAGTCCAGCCGGAATCCGCGGCCGAGCTCGGTGTGGTTGCCCCGGACGTCCTCGAAGCCCGCGAACAAAACCGAGTGGGGCGTGTTCACGCGCTCGTTGGGTCCGATGGTGTTCCGGAAGAAGCCCGGCATGTGCCCAGCTCCCGCAAAGGCCGTGGTCGAATCGTCCAGGCGGTAGTCGACCTTCAGGAGCCCCGCTCCCTGCATCATGGTGGGGGAATCGTGGACGTAGCGGCCCGTAAGCTTGGCCTTGTCGCTGAGTTGCACGCCCACTGTGACGTCCTGGTCGGTGACCTCGGTCTCGACGACGGGGCGCGTGGCGCGCGAGGCCTCGGACGATAGGAGAAGGCGATCGCCCGAAGCCTGCTTCTTGGCGGGGCCCTCGGGCGTGTCCTTGGGAGGGTCCTCGGGCGCGTCCGTGCCGGTGGACTTCGGCGGCAGCTTGACGGGGCGAAGGGAGGAATCCGTACGGACGTCTGGCATGGGGAGTCTCCAATGGATGGACGCGCAAGGACATTATACCCGGCAAGCAGGGGTTATTTCCGTCCGGGAGAGGGTGTCCGGTTTCGGAGCGTGCGGGATTCCCGCGTGCCGTCACGCGCCCTGCGCGGGAGTCACGCGGGGCCGATGATCTGGAGAATGGCCTTGATCACGGCGGGGTCGAACTGAATGCCTGAACTACGTTTAAGCTCCTCGACCGCGCGTTCGGTGGTGAGGGAACACCTATCGGGACGATCGGTCAAGAGGGCTCCGTAGGCATCCACCACGGCGAGAATTCGCGAGGACATGTGAACGTCCTCGCCGAGCAGTCTGGAAAGCTCGAGCGTCATGGCGGCGCGATCCTGGGAATACTGATCTTGAGCGCTTTCGAGCGCGCTCAGGGCGGAGACCATGTTCAGGAAGGTGTTCAGCTGAGCCGATCGACCTTGCTGGACGTGAGCTAGATCAGCGACCTGATCCTGGGTGCATACGCGGTTGCGGCCGCCATGCTTGGCCAAGTAGAGGGCTTTGTCCGCATGATCCAGCAACTGGGTGGCCGAAACGCCGGGACGGTGAGTCGCCACCCCCAAGCTTGCCGTGATGGAAAGCGGCGTCCCGTCGGTCGTCGTCATGGCGAGGTTCGCGATAGCCGCTCGAACTCTTTCGGCGAGCACGGAGCCCCCGGGCAAGTCGGTCTGGGGCAGCAGGATGGCGAGTTCCTCTCCCCCGTATCTCGCCAGGACATCGCAGTCGCGAACCATGCGCCGCACGGTATCCGCGACGCGCCGCAGGACCTCATCTCCAGCGGGGTGACCATGCGTGTCGTTGATCTGCTTGAAGTGATCCAGATCCACCATGATGAGGCTCAACGGTTGGCCATAACGCTCGGACTTCAGTACCGATTTGCCCATGAACTCCTTGAAGTACGCATGGTTGTAGAGCCCCGTGAGTCCATCGGTTATCGCCTTCGTCTGGGCCTCCTGAAGCAGCTTAAGCGTGCGCTCCAGGTCCGAAATCTGCCGCTCCTGCTCCTTGAGCAACTGCGCGTGGTGAATCGCGAGGGCCGCCTGGTTGGCGATAGCCTCCAGCAAGGACTGATCCTCCGGGGTGAAGGTCTTGGTGATGACCCTGCTACTGATGTAAAGCACGCCCAGACGCTGCTGGTTGGCCGCCAGGCGAACGCACATCACCGAGCGCAGCTCCAATGCCAGGACGCTGTCCGTTCGGCTCGTCAGGTCCTCGTGGGTATCCAGGATGCAAATGGAGCGGTCCTCTTCGAGGCACCGCGAGACCAGGCTGCGACTGATCTCCAGCTTCTCGGCGGGGCGCCCGTCGGAGCCCAGGCTCGCCAGGCATGTGAGATCGTCCGAGTGTCCGAGCAAGATGTACCCCTGTTCCCCACCGGACAGCGAGAGGGAACGCTGCAGGATCAACGACAGCAGGCTATCGAGTTCGAGCGTCGCGTTGATCGCGAGGGAAACCTCGTTGATGAGACGCTGCTTTTGCAGATGGACGGCATTCTCGTGGTCCATGCGCTCATGGTGGATGGCTGCCGTCGCGTAGGCTGCCAAGCTCTCCAGCCGATCCAGATCCTGCCGCTGGAAGTGCGCTCGGAACGTCCGACGCTCGAGGTAGACCAATCCGACGGCTTCGCCGCCGATTACCAAGGGCACGCCAGCCAGGGCCCACGGGTCCGGATCAGCCTGGCTGGCGCTCACGTCGCCGGGCGGTTCTTGCTCGGAAACTGACAGACGGAGGGATCGCCCTTCGGCAATCACCCGATCGACAAGCGTCCGACTATGGGGGAAGACCCTCTTCGGGTCCCCGTCGATGCCCCAGGCGAATCGCCGGAGGAGAGCGCCTTGCCGATCGGTCAAGGCGATGAAGGCGCGATCGGCTCGTGCCGCCCGGGCCATGTGATCCAAGACCAGCCTAAGGACGGTGTCCAGGTCGAAACTGGCCGTCAGTTGCGGGGTGAAGTTCTGATAGGGATCGGCGGGTGTCTCCGCCGAGTCCGCCTCTTGCAGGGCGTTCGCGAGCCTTCGTAACTGTGATCCCATCGGGAAGGTGGGTCGTGAATTCTCGTAAGCCATAGCATCCCCCCCTGCACCGTCTATTCATTCGACGTAAGCAATCAGCCGGAAGTGGCGGTGACACTATACCCGCCGTTGGGGCTCGGCAATCGCTGATTGAGTCCGGGGTGGCTGGGGAATATAGGTCTTGCTTGTGATGATTCCGTCCCGGCGGCAATCAGGCCGCTGCTGACAAGATAATCGACACGGAGGGCCCTGGCACATGCTGACATTTCGAGGGAAGGCTGCGCCGCCGGGCATCGCGCATGCGGCTCTGAGCCATGCCGGAATCCGTTCGCTCAATGAAGATGCCGTTTATTCGGATGCCGAGCGGGGGCTGTTCCTGGTGGTCGATGGATGCGGTGGCGCGGGTCACGGAGATCAGGCGAGCGCCATGGTGGTGGCAGCGCTCATCGCTGAGCACGGTTCTCCGGAGAATGCGTTACGCGAGGCGAACCAGAGCATCTTCGAAGCGACCCAGCAGGTCCCGGATCGCAAGCGCATGGGGGCCACGGCGGCGCTGGCTTCGATCCAGGGTGACTGGGCGACCCTCTTCCATATTGGCGAGGCTAGGGCCTACCTGATCCGTGACTCCAAGCTCATGCCGTTGACCGAGGACCACACGCTCGCAGCTCAGCTCGTCAAGCTCCGGCAGCTTCCCCCCGAGATAGCCGTAGACCATCCTGCTCGAAAGACGCTCACCCGCTACCTCGGTAAGGACGCCTCCCAGAAACCGAACCGCCAGGAGCTGAAGCTCCTCCCCGGCGACGCGCTCCTGCTTTGCACGGACGGGTTCTACACGGCGCTCGAGCCCGAGAATCTGATCAGCCTGGCCGAGGGGAACGCCGACGATCTCGAGGCGCGGCTCCAGCGTGCTTTCCAAAGTGCCCTCGCGAACGGCTGCCAAGACAACCTCAGCGCCGTGATCCTGTGCGTCCCCCGCGTCCAGCCTCTCCCGCCGGTGGGCCCGATCGGGGTTTCCACCCAGCTTCGAGAGCTGCTGGAGGCCATGCTTTGCTCGGCCGTCCCGCGAGCCGATCTGCAAGCCTTTTGCCGGGAACTGCTCTCGATGGTCATGACGGCCACCTCGGCCATGCGCGCAGCTTTGGTGATGCGGTCGCATGGGGCGTGGACGCGCCTCGGCACCCTCTCGGCAGGTGACGAGCCGATGCATGAGGTAGGCCCGGACGATGAGGCGACCTGGTTAGAGGCTCTGGATTGCCAGACGGTCCTCTCGCTGCCGGGTACGGACCGGACGATCGTCGTGCCGGTCCCAGCAGCGGGCGGAACGGAGGGTGGGCTCGCCTTCATCGTAGAGTTGCCGCCAGGCGCCGAGCTGAATTCCAGGGCCATGGCCCCCTACCTCGAACTCGCGGCTTGGTATCCCACCCTTGCCCGGATCGTTCACATGAGGGAGGTTGATCGGGGGGCGAATTCGTGACTTTGGAACTAGCTCGTAATTCCGGAGCCTTGCGGGTGCCGTGGAAGACCGAGCGCTTTCGGCTGCTCTCGGAGCTGGGCCGTGGCGGCATGGGGATCGTCTACCGTGCGATCGACACGGCGCTAGGGGATCAGGAAGTCGCCCTGAAGGTGATCAGACAGCAAGGAGCCATCACGTCCGAACAACGCCTTCACTTCAAGGAAGAGTTTCGGGCGATGATCAAGCTCCAGCATCCCAACACCATCAGGGTTTTCGACTATGGTCAGGTCGACGAGCTGACTCAGTTCCTGACCATGGAGATAGCCCCGGGTCGGGAGGTCTCGGAATGGATCCAGGAGGGACCGCTGTCCCCGGTCGAGGCCTACCCGCTCTTGATTCAGCTCTTGCAGGCGCTCGGCTTCATTCACTCGCGGGGCTTCGTCCATCGGGACATCAAGGCGGAGAACGTCCACATCGGGGACGACGGGGTCCTGAAGCTGATGGACTTCGGCTTGATCGCTCAGTTGGGAATCCCCGCCACGGGGAAGCTCACCGGAACCGTCCACTACATGGCCCCCGAGGTTGCCAAGGGCGGCAGTATCAATGCTTCCACGGATCTCTACTCGGTGGGCTGCCTGGCCTACCAGATGCTTTGTGGCCGGCTGCCTTTCGAAGGGACGCTTATCGAGGTCATCCGAGCTCACATCGGAACGCCGCCCCCCCCCATGCGCAGCCTGCGGCCGGAAATCCCGGAGCCGCTGGAAGCGATCGTCATGCGCCTGCTGGCCAAGGATCAAGCGTCCCGGTACCAGGAGGCGGACGAGGTGATCGCCGCGCTTTCGGAGCTGGCGGGAGTCCAGGTGGCCCGCGAGAACTTGGCGCAACTGCGAAGCTACCTGACAAGCAGCACGCTGGTCGGGCGTGAGCGGGAGTTTCAACGCCTGGAGACGGCCCTCACCGATGCGCTCGCCGGCCAGAGTCGCGCCGTCTTCGTCGGTGCTCCGGCTGGAATAGGCAAGTCACGCCTCGCCAACGAGCTCATCCTGCAGGCAAAGCTGGACAACCTGACCGTGCTACCTGGTCAGTGCTTGGAGAGCGGCATGGCTCCCTATGAGGCCATCGCGCAGGCGTTACGACCCCTCATCGCCCTTTCGAGCGACGATGAACTCGCGCGCTTCGGACCCGTGTTGGCGAGGCTGCTGCCGGAACTCGAAGGACGAGGTATCCAGGCCGCTCCCATCCTCGAGGCGACGCCGGATCGGCTGCGCATGAACGAGACGATCGCTGCCTGGCTACAAGGGATCAGTACGCGGGCCCCCTTGGTGCTCTACCTCGACGACCTCCACTGGTGCGATCCCAGCAGCCTCGGCGTGCTGAACCACTGCATCCGCCAGGCGGGCCCGTCTCGCATCCTGTTCCTGGCGACCTTTCGAAACGACGAGGCCCCGCCCAGTAGCCCGATCTGGTTCACGTTCGAGGAAGGGCATACCGACTACCTGAAACTCGCCGCCCTGAACCTCGCCCAGGTCATGCAGCTCATGCAGGCCATGCTGCGTGAGCTGCACATCAGCAGGGAGTTCGGCGAGTACCTCCATGCGGTGACCGCCGGAAACGCCTACTTCCTGACCGAGGTGCTGCGCTACCTGATGGAAGACGGCCTCTTGATCCACCAGGACGGAGCTTGGCACTTCCCCACCAACCTCTCGTCGCTCGTGCTGCCGACCACGGTCGGCGCCACCATCGTTCGCCGCCTCGATCAACTCGGCGCCCAGGCCCGCGCCTTGGCCCACGTGGCCGCGGTCGTGGGACGCTATCAGTCCCTCAGCATGCTCTTCGCCGTCAGCCGACTTGACGAAGAAGCGCTATTCAAGGCGCTCGATGAGTTGATCGATCGGCAATTCATCCTCAAGGAAGATCAGCGCTACACCTTCCCGCACGATTGGGTCCGCGAAACCCTGTACGACACTTCCTCGGAGGACGAGCGGCGGGAGATTCACCAACGCTGCGCCGAATACCTGGAAGAGGCCCACGCCTCCTCGACCGCCCTCATCATCAACGAGCTCGCGCATCATTACAGCCGCGGCAACGATCGCCACAAGGCGTTCGCGTACCTCCGGATCGCCGGTAACCAGGCCAAGGAGGCTGGCATCATCGGGTCGGCCATCGAGCATTGGCAGCAGGCCGAGGTCTTGCTCCAAACGCTCGACGTGCCGGATAAAGAGGCCCTCCAGGCCGAAATCTGGTGGGTCATCGGCTCGAACGCCTTCGAGTTTCAACCCGCCCCGGCCATTCAGGCTCTGGAGAAGCTGATTCCGCTCCTGGAAGCGCGCGGCGCCGTCGACGCCGTCTGTCGCATCCTGAAGGGCGGCGCGGAGGGCGCCAAGCGGCTGCCGTCATGGCTTCGCGATCGCGTGATTGCCAGGTTCAGCATGACCCTGCCGTATCACCATCGGGCCTCGCTCTGGAACCCGTCGGTTCTCGTGGGCTGGGTACAGCGGGTCATCGAGTCCTACGGCCTCCTCGGGGCGGCCTACGGCTATGTGGGCAAGCCCTCGAAGGGTCTCGAGTTCATCGAGCGCGCACTCGATCTCCTGCCTTTGACGGAAACGCCTCTGGAAGGGGCCTTGCTGGTCGCAAAGGGCGCCGTCCTTTTCACCGCGGGCCAGATGGACAACGTCGTGAGCACCTGTTCCCGGGCCCAGACCTTGCTCTTCGATCACGATCTGATGGGCAACGAGCCGATTCTCGCCGCCCGGGTCGGCTCGGCCGGATACTTCAATTCCCGCTGCTTCCAGGGCATCCGCCCCGACGACGAAATGCTGGGGTTCGCCCTGCAAGCCGCCGAGGACATGCAGGCCCACGGACTCAAGAGCACGGCTTGGACCTTGCTGGGGGTCTGGTATGCCTGGACCGGCCGCGCGGAAGAGGCGCTCGAGGTCGTCGAACTGATCGCGCAAAATAGCAGGAAGATTGGCGCGCCTCCCTACAACTGGACGCTCTATCTCCGGCCCTTCATCGCCCTGCAACGGGGCAAGTACGACGAGGCGCGGGCTTTGATTCAACAGGCTCTCGGCGCTTCCCACCTCGACCGGTTGGCCTTTGCCGAGCAGAGCCTGCACATCCTGCAGGGCCACCTGCACCTGGCCACCGGAGAGCTGGATTCGGCGCGGGACGTCTTCGCCGCCGCGGAACGCCGCGCTCGGGCAGACGGGATGACGATCATCACCGTCCAGGCCCTGCTCGGACGAGGTCAACTCGCCCTGACCGAGCGGCATCTCGAAAACGCATCTCGCCTCCTGGAAGAGGCCCATGCGATGGCCGAGAGCGGCCCGTCCCGAAACCCGCTACATCAAGCCATCGCCTTGCGCCTGCTTGGCGAGGCCCACATGGCGAGGGGCTTCCTCACCGAGGCCGAAGCCGCTTTCGAACGCGCTCTCGCGATGGTGGTCGACCATGAGCAAGACAACCCCATCGAACAGGGCTACCTCTACCGTGCCATGGGCGAGTTGTCCCTCGCGAATCGGGATACCGACGGAGCCTTGCAGTTCTACGAGCAGGCGGCGGATCGGTTTCGGCTGCTCAAGAATCACCATCACCTGGGTGCCCTCACCCGTCGGATTGCGGAACTACAAGTCACCGAGCCCGCGGCCTCTCCGCACGAAAGCAAGCCATCCTCATTCTCCCAAGCCGCCCGCTGGCAGGACCTCTTACTCTCGGATGCCGCGACCCGACTTTCCAGCGACGCGTACCTTCAAGCCGCGCTCGCCGAGTGTCTCGAATGCCTTGCCGCCGAGGAGGCCGCCCTCTTCCTGCTCGATCCCGCTCCGCGCTGGGCGGCGAGTCGAAACCGTCTGGGCCCCTGCCGCGAGTTTCCGACGAACGCGGACTTCTTGGATCAGGTCCGGCGCGAGGGAATCGGAAAGGTGGCTCTCGACATCCCCAGCGTCTTGACGATCGGCATGGGATCGAACCTCGAGATGGAAATCCCCTGCGTGCTGGTCGTTCCCGTCATGATGGAAGGCACGATGAAGGCCATCCTGTACCTCACCAAGCGCGACCTCGCCACCCCGTTCGACGAAGCGGACCTCCGCACGGTGACGAGCTTCGGCCAGGTCCTGTCACTCGGGCTGCAAGCGCGGGAGACAGGTACCTCCCAGCCGATCAAATAGTTCCGCTGCGGGCGCCGCGTCCTGCTCTGGGCCCATCCTCGCTGGCGACCGCGTTGGGCCCCGGTGCCCGTAGTTGGGCGGCCAGCCATTGAGGGCGATTGCACGATACGTTAGTGGCTTGTTGCCTGATCCATGGCTCCCGGCTTGTCGTGGATGGCGAGTCGGTCGAGCAGGGTGGCGCTGGCCTCGTTTTGCCCGATCACGCTGACTTCCACGCCATGGCGACGGTACTTGAGAACGACCTTGTCGATGGCGGCGATCGCCGAGCCGTCCCAGAGATGGGCCTGAGTCAGGTCGATGACGATGCGCTTCCCTTGAGCCTTGTAGTCGAAGGCTGAAAGGAAGTAGTTCACCGAGACGAAGAACAGCTGGCCCGAGACGCGGTAAGTCAGGGTGTCGGTCTCGGCATGGGACGAGACGTGGACCAGATACGCGACCTGGCGGGCAAACATCAGCGCGCTCAGGATGACGCCCGCGAAAACGCCCTTGGCGAGATCGTGGGTGAGCACCACCGTCGCGACGGTCACCAGCATGACGATGGCCTCCCCGCGGGGAATCCGGTGCAGGGTCTTAAGTGACGACCAATCGAACGTCCCGATGGAGACCATGAACATCACGGCGACCAGCGAGGCCATCGGGATCAAGGCGACCCACTTTCCGAGCACGAGGATGAAGAAGAGCAGGAAAACGCCGGCGCAGAGCGTGGAAAGACGGCCGCGTCCCCCCGACTTGATGTTGATGACCGATTGACCGATCATCGCGCAGCCCGCCATGCCGCCGAAGAAGCCGGTCACGATGTTGGCGACGCCTTGTCCCTTGGACTCCCGGTTCTTGTCGCTCGGGGTGTCGGTCATGTCGTCGAGGATGGAGGCCGTCAGCAGCGACTCGAGGATTCCGACCATGGCCAGCGCGAAGGCGTAGGGGAAGATGATCGCGAGGGTTTCCAGATTGAGCGGAACGCCAGGAAGGCCGAAGAAGGGCAGCGCGGTGGGAAGCGCGCCCATGTCGCCGACGGTGCGGGTTTCGATGCCGAGTCCCACGGTCATGGCGGTCAGGACGAGGATGGCGACCAGGGGAGACGGAATCGCCTTGGTGAAGCGGGGCAGCACGTAGATGATGGCGAGCCCGGCAGCCACCATCGCGTACATGTGCCAGGCGGCTCCGATGAACTGGGGCAACTGCGCCATGAAGATCAGGATGGCGAGGGCATTGACGAAGCCTACCATCACGGTCCGCGGCACGAACTTCATGTAGCGCCCGAGCTTCAGCCAGCCGAAGGCTATCTGGATGGCGCCGGTGAGAATCGTGGCGGCGAAGAGATACGGCAGGCCGTGGTCCTTGACCAGGGTGATCATCAGGAGGGCCATGGCGCCGGTGGCGGCCGAGATCATGCCCGAGCGTCCTCCGACGAAGGCGATGACGACCGCCATGGTGAACGAGGCGTAGAGACCGACCATGGGGTCCACTCCGGCGATGATCGAGAAGGCGATCGCCTCGGGGATCAGGGCGAGGGCGACCACGATGCCGGCGAGCACGTCGCCTCGACTATTGGAAAACCAGTCTTGTTTCAGTTGGGAAAGGCTCAAAAGTATCCTCGAAATTCTATCGGGTGTCAGTCAGGCGAGGGTTACGCGTGCCATCGGCCACCTTCCAGGGGCGGACGCCGGCCGGAAGGGACGGAGAGGGTCTTGCGGAGAAGGGGCGAGTCGAATGGAAAACCGCGTGATACGGCGAATGGAGGAGCCTCGAAATAAGGCGAAGTCCGTTGCTTCCACCCTAGCAGAATTCACCGGTGGGTTCAATCGAAGCCCGGGTGAAGCGCTGCTTTAGAGGTCCCTGGCGTGGAAGTGGTCCGCCTGGCCAAGCGGCCGGTACTGGTCGAACGCGAGATCCGCGATTTCCCGAGTCGAGGTTCCGGATGTCGAGGCTGACCCGTCCTTGCTCCCGAGCCGTCCGAGGGAGTAGAATGGAACATATGTTCCGTTCATGGGAGGTCACACATGGCGAACCGGGTCATCATCGTCGAGTCCCCCAACAAGGCCAAGACGATCCGACAGCTTCTCGGCACGGCATACGAGGTGATAGCGACCGTGGGGCATTTTCGGGACCTTCCCGAAAAGGACCTGGGGGTCGCCATCGATCGGCAGTTCGAGCCCAGTTACGTCTATGCCTCGGAGCGCAAGGACGTGGTCGCCAAGCTGAAGTCCCTCAAGGGACGCTACCGGCCCGAGCAGATCTTCGTCGCCTCGGATGCCGACCGCGAGGGGGAGGCTATCGGCTGGCACATCGCGGAGACCATCGGCCTTCCGAGTCGACAGGTCCAGCGCCTCGAGTTCCACGAGATCACGCGCGATGGGCTCGATCGAGCTTTCGCTCGGATCCGCGCGCTCGACATGAACCTGGTTTACGCCCAGCAGGCGAGGCGCATCCTGGATCGCTTGGTGGGGTACAAGGTCAGCCCGATCGTGCGCGACCGCTTGCCGAACGAGCAGCAGATTTCGGCGGGGCGGGTGCAGTCCGTGGCTCTGCGGGTGGTGGTCGATCGCGAGCTGGCGATTCGAGACTTCAAACCCAAGGAGTCCTGGTCGGTTCATGCGCGGTACCGCGATCCCTCGGGCGATCCTCAGGCGAGCTTCGAGGCGGAGGTCTTTTCCAAGGTCGCGAAGGGCAAGGTCGCGGAGGCTAGGAGTCCTCGCAAGGAGGTGGTCGCGACGCGCGAGGAAGCCGAGGCGATCGCCGAGGCCCTGCGCGGCGTCAGGCACGTCGTCTCTCGGGTCGCCCGCAAGGAGATGAAGCGCAATCCTCCCGCCCCCCTCATCACCAGCACCATGCTTCAGCAAGCCTCCAGCAGGCTCAAGATGGGCACCGACGAGACCACCCGCCACGCCAAGACGCTGTTCGAGGCCGGTCTCGTCACTTACATCCGCACCGACGAGCCTTCCGTCAGCCCCGAGTTCCAGAAGGAGACCCTGGACTTCCTGCGCGATCGTCACGGCCCCGAGATCGTGCCGGCCAAGCCGAACCTCCACAAGGCCAGGTCCGCCAATGCCCAGGGAGCCCATGAATGCATCCGCCCCACCCGCCTCGGCGCGTCTCCGGGCCCCGAGATCGATCCTCGCGCCAGTCAGCTCTACGAGCTCATCACCCGGATCTACCTCGCGAGCCAGTGCCGGAGCGCGGTTTTCGACGCGACGGAAGCCTGGATCATGGCGGGAGAGTACCTCCTCAAGGCCAGCGGACGCGTCCTCAAGCAACGCGGCTACTTGACCCTCCTCGACGATCGCGATGCCAAGGATACCAGCCTTCCCGCGCTCACGGCCGATCAGGTCCTCGCGCTCGAGCGGATCGAGCCCAAGCAGCACTGGAGCAAGCCGCCCGACCGATTCACCGAGGCGACCCTCATCAAGTACCTCGAAGAGAAAGGGATCGGGCGCCCGAGCACGTTCGCCTCGATGGTCTCGCTCATCCTGCGCAAGGAATTCGTCGTCAAGGTCGATCGAAAGACCCTCGCACCCACCGAGCGCGGCGAACGACTCGACGCCGAGTTGCGCAAGCACTTCGCCGACATCATCCACGAAGGCTTCACCGCCAAGCTCGAAACGGATCTCGACCGGATTGCCGAGGCGGCGGAGACCTGGAATCACTTTCTCGCGGGCTTCTGGGAAGGATTCTCCCCCCTGCTCGCCGCGGCTCAGGCGGGAATCCAGGCGCCCCACAGCAGAAGACCCGCCGCGTCCTCGCCCAAGGCCCGCCCGCCCAAGGCCGGTTCGCGCGTGGGCCGCAAGACCAAGACTGCCGAGCCTGCCGCTAGGATCGAGGTCGCGGCGATGTTCGATAACCCGACCTGCTACCGTTGCGGAGCCCTCACGCGCCGGATCCTTAGCCAGAAGAACGGCCGCGAGTACTTCTGCTGCTCGCGGGGCCGGGAAGTCTGTGGCTTCATCATGGAGGTCACGGACCTGGCCAACCCCCCATGTCCCATCTGCTCGGCTCCCACCCGCAAATTCCCGTCGGGAACGGGCTTCGGCTGCGTTCGCTGGCGCAAGGAGGGAGCGGGTTCATGCGGCGGTATCGTGGACCTTCCGGGCAAGAAACGGTCGAGTTAGGCCCCGAACCGGCACGAAACGAAGGGTATTCTTCGCGGCGTTACGAGAAGGCGCTCGCCGATCCCGAGGGATCGGCGAGCGCCATTTTCGCCGGAAGCGCTTACTTGGTCTTTGTCATCTCGGCGAGCTGGGCGAGGAGCACGTGGTTTTCCTTGAAAACGTGAACATGCATGTCCGCCTCGAGCGCGGCCAGCGCGTTGAACGTCATCTGGTAGGTGTTGCAGGCATCCTCAGGGAGGGAATAGCCCTCGGTGAGCTCCCGCATCTGGTCGAGCAAGTCGGTGACTTCCGTATGCTCGGTCCGATGCGCCGCGATCTGCTCGGCGAACCCGTCCGCGGGGAAGGTCGTTTTCCCGGCTTCGAGGTCCAGGCAGAGGGGAAAGAAGCCCTCTTCCTCCTTGGCGAGATGAGCCTCCATCGCGGGCCTGACGCGCTGGAAGAGATCGGCCAGCTTGCAGAGCTCATCGTGGTTGTCCCCGTGAACGCGCTTGATCTTGAGGACCAGCTCCTCCAGGCGAGGCAGCACGCGCCGCAGGTAACTGTGATGGGTGTCGGTGATGTCCCGGATCAGAGCGGAAATCGAATCGGTCACGACAGCAGGCTGGGTTTCCGAATTGCTCTTGGCCTCGTGGAGCGCGGCGATGACGCGATCGGGGTCGAGATCCGCCTCGGTGCAGGCTTCGAGCAAGCTCCTGGAACCATCGCTGTAAAAGTCGATTCCGAGGCGGTCGAAGATGCGAGCCCGGTCGAGTTGTTCGGTGACGAGCAGGCCAATCGGCATCTCGGCGTTTATGGTTAGCATTTGAAACTCCTTCTCAGCTAGAAAACGACATCTTCTTTCCATGCTATGCCGCTTTCCCGTCGAGCGGGATGAGCTGTCTCATAATCGGCAAATCCCCGTCCCGACGGAAAGGCGGGGGAGATGTATCCCCGCGGGAGCTTTTGAAGTAAACTGAAGAACTACCCTTTCCCTCATCGATGAAATGCGAGTCTCAGCACCCATGACCGAAAATCAGCCCCCCGCTTCCGCCCCCACGCCGGAGGCCGCTCCCAAGGGTCGTCCCCCCAACGTCGATCAGCTCGAAGCTCGCCTCGGCACGCAGATGGTCGCCTGGAACGCCATTCGCGAAACCGTCGTCGCCATCGGCGCCACCTGGCGCTGGGTCCATTCCGACGCCACCGGATCATGGTCCTACCGCTCGTACCTTTCGGGCGATCGCTTTTTTGCCGCTCTTTCGCTCACCGACGCCGGCTTCGAGGTCAGCCTGAACATGAAGGCCGAAGAATGGCCCGGCATCACGGCCGAAGGTCCCGACGAAAGCGCTCTGCTCGAGCGCCTCCAGTCCGCCGCCTTGGCCACCGGCCAGGACCCCGCTTGGGTTCACGTGCCGATCAGCGATGGCCCCGCGCTCGCGCTGCTCACCAAGATCCTGGTCGTCCGCGCCCGCCGCGTCCAGAAGCCCCGGCTCAAGCACAAGAAAAAGCGCTAGCCGCTTCGACTCCGGCAGGAAATCCCCGTTGGGGCTTGAAATCTCCGGGGCAGATCCGGAATAATCAAGAGTCGCCTTGAACGGCCATGTGCTCTTTGACCCCATGGAGCGCCCGAGCACATGCCCATCGAAGCGCTACACCCCCACCGATCCCCGCGCAGGCGCTTGTCGCCGCGGGTCGTGAGAGCCCCAGGAGGCCCGAAACAACCATGGAAACCAAGGATAGCAATCCGGAAACCAACGAAAACCTCGTCACGCTCGTCGACGAGGATGGCAAGGAGCAGAACTTCGAGGTCGTCGAGGTCGTCGAGATTCATGGCAACTCCTACGCCCTCTTGACCCCCGCCGACGCCACGCCGGAGGAGGCCGAAGTGCTGATCCTCAAGGTTGTCGAGGACAGCCTCGTGAACATCGAGGACGAGGAAGAGTTCAACCACGTGGTCTCGCACATCCAGGGCCACGCTCACCACTAGTCGAGGACCCTGCGCGCCGCGCATCGTCTCACGAAAGCCTCCCAAGCCAGCGCTTGGGGGGCTTTCGGCCGAGTTACTTCCCGGACCTTCGAGATCGGTGGAAAACGCGCTAGGCATGGCGCGCGCGATGCGATAGGCTTTCTGAAAGATCCCTCCGACCCTTTGGCAGGTGACACCATGAAAACGATGGGCCTTACCGAATCTCAACTCCTCGACCTGATCTCAGGGCGACTCCAGGTCTCCCTGCAGCAGATCCAGGGCCGCATGACCTCTTGCGATCCGCTCCCCGACGTGCTGCCCGAACTGGGCGTCGAGATAGCGAAGATCATGGCCGCCGCCATTCATGCCAACAACCTGAAATGTGCCGAGCAAGCTGAGTACCTTGGCTCGGATACCTCAGCTCGCCAGGTCTACGATCACCTTAGTGCCTGCATCGACGGCTACTGAACCGGGTCAAGGTAATCGTGACGATAGCGTTGGGTTAAGTCTGGGCGGATAGACGCACGGTTTCGGGGGATTTCGGCATAACTCTCTCGGAGGCCATGCCGATGATCTTGAAACCCTGGCGCTTCGCTGCGCTCTTCCTTGCACTATTGCTCACCGCTTGCGGTGGGACGGCTCCTGCTCTCGATCAGACGGCTTCGAACTTCGAGGTGGCCTGGAGCGAGCAGACGATTGCCCCCTCCTTCAACATCGCCTACCACGATCGCATCGCCGCCAACGAGGCCGAGGCGAAGCGCTCTCCCTACAACACCCACCATACGGTCTTTCGCATCATCCGGCGCGCCAAGGTCTCCCTCGACGGCGCATTCTTCGACATCGAGGCCCTCGACGCGGTGGACGAGATCGTGAAAGCCAAGAAGCGCGGGGTCAAGGTTCGCCTGGTCACCGACTCCGACAACACGGTCGAGAAAGCCGATCCTACCAAGGTTCGCGAGGCCATTCATCGTCTGCGCGCCGCCGGCATTCCCGTCGAGGAGGATCAGCGCAGCGGCTTCATGCACCACAAGTTCATGGTCCTCGACGGCCACACGGTCTGGACCGGATCAACCAACCTGACTCCGACCAGTCTCTATCATCACAACAACAACGCCCTGACCATCAGCTCGCGCGAACTCGCCGGCGCCTTCACCGCGGAATTCGAGCGCATGTTCAGCGACCGGGCCTTCGGATCCTCCCAGCGCAGCAAGGTGAACCCCAGCCGGGTGATGCCTTTCAAGAGCGGTAGCGTCCAGACCTTCTTCTCGCCGAACGGTGGCGGACGCCAAGCCGTCCTCGACGAGGTGGACAAGGCCAAGAAGTGCATTCGCCTGATGACCTTCTCTCTGACTGACGTTGAACTCGGCTTGATGATCCGTGGCAAGGCGCTGGAAGGCGTCAAGGTCGAGGGAGTCTTCGACCGCTGGCTCGCCGCCGGGCGCTACAGCTTGTATCCTCAGTTCAAGGCGGATGGGCTCAATGTCTGGCTGGATGGAAACGAGGCCCTGATGCACCACAAGGTGATCGTGATCGACGACACGACGGTCATCACGGGCTCCTTCAACTTCTCTCAGAACGCCGAGGTCAACAACAACGAAGCGCTGCTCATCATCCGCAACGCTCCCGACCTCGTGAAGGCCTACGACGACGAATTCAAGCGGCTGGTCGCTGCCGCCAAGTCAAACCATCCCCCCCGCCAGAAGCCCAAGGATCCCGAGCACCAGACCGGGGACGTTCCTTAGCCGCGCTTCGCCAGGATCACGCTGCCGACGGAGTAGCCGGCGCCAAAGCTGGAGATGATTCCGAGCGCGCCCGGCTCGAGGTCCGCGCGGTGCAGGTGAAAGGCGATGATCGATCCCGCCGAGCTCGTGTTGGCGTAGCGGTCGAGGATGACCGGAGCCTCGGTCTCCGTGGCATCTCGGCCCAGGAGGCGCCTGGCGATGAGCTGGTTCATGCTGAGGTTCGCCTGGTGCAGCCAGAAGCGCTTCACGGCCGTGGTCTCGATCCCATGCTCCGTGAGGTGGGCACCGATGTGTTCGGCGACCATGGGGCAGACTTCCTTGAAGACCTTGCGTCCCTGCTGCACGAAGAGCTTGTCGGCTTTTTCCTGGTCCGTCGGAGCGGTCCGGTTGAGGAAGCCGAAGTTGTTGCGGATGTTGTTGCTGAACGTGGTGACCAGCTTGGTTCCTATCACCGCGAAGGTCTCGCGGGCCTGGGCGAGGTCCTCGCGCTCGAGGACGACGGCCGTGCAGGCGTCGCCGAAGATGAAGTGGCTGTCGCGATCGCGGAAGTTGAGGTGCGCCGAGCAAATTTCGGGATTGACCATGAGGACCGCGCGCGCCTGGCCCGACTGGATGGCATTGACGGCCGTCTGGATGCCGAACGTGGCCGACGAGCAAGCCACGTTGAGGTCGAAGCCGAAGCCCTGGATGCCCAGGGCGCCCTGGACCTCGATGGCGAGCGCGGGGTAGGGGCGCTGCATGTTGGAAGCGGCCACCAGCACCATGTCGATATCTGCGGCCGTGCGGCCAGCATTGGCAAGCGCCTCGCGCGCCGCTGCGACCGCCATTTCCGCCTGAACGGAAAGGGAATCGTTATCCCGTTCCGGCAGGCTGGGGCACATGCGCCGAGGATCCAGCACCCCTACGCGATCCATGAGAAAACGGCTCTTGATCCCCGAAGCCTTGAGGATGAAGTCGACGCTCGATTCTTGCAGGGGCTGCAACTCGCCCGAGGCGATGGCCGCTGCGTGCTCGGCGTTGAAGAGGCTGACGTGAGCGTTGAAAGAGGAGACGAGCTCCGCGTTGCTCACGGCATGGGGAGGGGTGAAGAGCCCGGTTCCGCTGATGACGACTGGATGATTCATGGGGTGCTCACAATGCCTCGGTGGGGCGGTTGGGGGGGGACCAATACGAGATTGGTTGATCATACACCATTGCGGGCCATCGGTCTCCCGAATCAGCCCCCTTGGGCCGGCTAGGGCGCAAGGGGGCTGGAAGTGACGGCTGAGGTCTTACCGCCCACGATGCGGCATGTCCCGGGCTAAGGGTTGTCCACGACCGTGGCCGAGGCAAGCCGCTCCATTCGGTAGTTCTTGACCGCCTCCGCCCCGAATTTCGACAGGTAGAGGTGGATGTTCTCCCGGTTGCGCAGGTACATCCAGATCCCGTAGTGGTAGGCCTCGAGGCATTGTCGCGTGCAGGACGTCAGGGCATCCTTGAGCTCGGCCTCGTCCATGCCGCTGACGGCCTTGTAGGACAGGGTGGTCGAGAGCTCTTCGACGTCCTCGATGACTTCCAGGATGCCGTGCTTCTCGGCCTCGCGGTAAAGGGGACTCTGCTTGTTCAGGGTGAAGACCGACCGACCGTAGGCATGGATGATATCGGTGTTCTGGCAGAGGGAGTCGATGGTCATCTTCGCCTCTTCCCGGGTTTCGGTCGGATACCCGAAGAAGAGGTAGTTGAAGTTGAAGATGCCGGCTTCCGACGAGGCCCGCAGGATGTCGAAGCGCTGCTGGTAGCCGACCCCCTTGTTGATGAGTTCCAGAATCCGGGGCGAGCCGGTCTCGTAGCCCCAGAGCACCATCCGAAGGCCCGCCGCGTACAGGATTTCGAAGAGATCGGGCGTGAACGCCTTCTCGATCCGCCCGTTGCAGAACCAGGTGATGTTCAGCTCCTCGTCGATGAAGCGCTGCGCGAGTTTGCGCATGTAAGAGGGGCGCATCGACTCGTCGATGAACTGGAAGTGATGGATGCCGTAGCGATCCCGCAGGAACCGGATCTCCTCGACCAGCCGATCGAGACTCTTGACGTCGTCATCGACCCCGTAGAACGAGTCGCAAAAGGTGCACTGCCCCCAGTAACAGCCCTTGCTGGCCCGAATGGTCAGGATCATCTCGGGGGATAGATACTTGTCCATCGGAAAGCCTTCGAGGTCCTGGAACCCGATCTGGTCCATGGGCAGCGCCTTGCGGGGCATGGTCATCTGAACCCGATCCCCCTCGAGGTAGAGCAGGCTCGGGACTTTCTCGAGGCTCTCGCCGCGATGGAGTGCCTGAACGAGCGCCAGGAGCTGATCTTCCCCTTCGCCGAAGCAGACGCTGTGGGCGAAGGCCTCGAAGAACTCCGGGCGCTGGGAAAGCGCCTCGGTGACGCGGGTGAAGAAGTTGCCGCCAATGCCGATGTGCATCCCCTCGGGAGCCGCCTGCCGGAGCATGTGGGCGAGGGTCAAGCCGGGTACCAGCTGGGAAAAGCAGTTGATGGAGATGCCGACGTAATCCGCCTCGGAAGCCAGAAGTTCCGGCAGGACCTGCTCGTAGTACGGAATGAACATGTTGCTCTTCCGGTCCTGGGCCTGGGCGATGAGGTTGTTCGTGTTCATCATCAAGCCCGGCTGCTCGAAGTAGTTGAAGCTGAGCTGAGAGGGGAAATAGGGCGTGGAGGTGGCCTTGAGGGCCAGATCGATGACGTGGAGCGCCTCCAGCAGCATGTCCGGGTTGTAGAAGCGCCGCGGGTCCTTCAGGGTCTCCTTGGCGTCCATGATCATGTGAGGCAGCCGATCGAGCATTTCCCCGTGCTCATCGACGAAGTGCTTGATCGCCTGGAGGCGGACCCGATCGAGGTGAGCATCCAAGGAATGAGGATCGAGCATGAGGCGGAAACTGCTCTGGGGACCGAGGTACTCGAGATCGAGGTGGAGGCGGTCTCGGACCCGCTGGAGGTGGTGGGGGCTCAAGACATGATCGTAGTACTCGATGTTGAGATCCCGCACCGCGACCTCGACGCCGTGGTGGCGCAGATGGCCCGCCAGGGCCCGCAGCGCGAAGTGAGGGTGCTGCGGGCTCCACTGCGGGGGAAAGATCAAGAGCGCCTTTCCCATCACGCTTCCCCCATGAGGGCCTTGGCCGCGCGCGTGAAGTCATGCAGCTCCTTGATCAACGGGACCATGACGTCCATTCGATTGCTCTGGATTTCGGCTACGGCCTCGTCATGCTTTTGCTTCCTGGCGGCGATCTCGTCACCTCGACCGGTCAGCTTGAGTTCGAGGAGCATCTCCTTGAGCTCTCGCTCGCGAGCGATCAAACCATCCAAGCGCTGAACGCGTTCGACGACTTCAGCCTTGGTGAGTAGCGTGGAAGGTGCGTCTTGATGCATGGCCATCCTTAACTAGACGGAAGGTGTTTTGGTGGACGGGGTGCTCGGAGTCGCGCTCGGGGTGGAGCCGGACGGGGCCTCCGCGGCGGGGGTCGCCTGGGGAGAGGATCCTTGGGGGGTCTGGCCTCCCGTCGTCGGCGTCCGCGTCGCCGCAGCCTCGATGCCGCGCGAGGCCTCGACGTCGGCCCTGCGACGCTGTTCCATCTTCTCGACGGTATCCAGCGCATCCTTGGCCACCTGTGCGGCCATGGCGAGGCCGTCATTCCGGCTCGCTTGGATGTTGTTGGGATCGATGCCGAGATCCGTCAGCGCCTTCTCGAACCCCATGTCCGTCGTGGTCAGCATGCCGTCGCCGTTGGAATCCATGGCGATGACGTTTCCGGTTTCCCGGTTGACGACCGCCATCATCCCATCCTCGTTCTTGACCTCGGCGTCGATCCCGTACTGTTCCTTGAGGGTCTTGGCCAGCTCCTCGAAAGAAATCATCCCCCCATTTTTTTGCTTGAACACGGTGTAAACCGCGATCAACTCGTCTTCGGTCATCGTCAGGGTCTTGCTGACCGGAGCCCCCATGCCGCTCCCGCCCACGGAGACGCTGGCCATCCGGATCGGCGGGGGCGCGGGCTCGCAGACGGGATCGGGCGGCGGAGTGACCGAGTCGGGAAGCGGTGGCGCGGTGGCCAGGACGATTTCATCGCCGGTGGTCGTGCTGGCAGGCGGGATCTGGTACTCGTTCCGGTCCGTCCAAATGAGATCCGCCCACTGGCCCGTGGTACCGGTCAATCCGATTTCCGAGCTGGGCCCGGCGCCCCCTACCGCCGCCGCGTCGCTTGCAGGTCCCGCTCCCGCGGCTTGTTGCGGGGAGCTCGGCTCTGCCGCGGGCGCCACCCCGGTAGCTCCGGGAGCAGCGACGCCTTGCATGGGGGGACGTGGAGTCAAGGGGTTGTTCGAAATCGGGGTTGTCATCGTTCCTTCTCCTTCCGGGGGGCGCCTTCACTGCCGGTTGCTAAAACTGGAGATCCTTGGCCAGGCGACCCTGGTTGTCGTACCAGCGCTCGCGCGTCACGTTGCCTACGACGTCGTAGGCGAATTCCTTGCGGGCATTCAGGCCCCCAGTCTCGTTCAAGACCTGGATCTTGCTGATGCGATCTTGGAGGCCGTAGGTGTAGGCGTAGCCGCCGCGACGCTGCCCGTTCGGCAGATGCCAGCGCCGCTCCAGCAGGTTGCCTTTGGCATCGTAACGGTAAGAATGGAAGCCCTCCAGGCTGTTACGGCCGTCGTAGAGGTGCTGGGTCACCAGCTCTCCCTTGTCGTCGTAGGCGTAGATGAAGCGCCGGATCATGCGGCGCTGATCATCGAACCACGACTCCTCGGTGATGAGGGCGCGGTAGTCGTATTCGGACTTGATGGTGTAGTAGAGCGAGCCGTCCTGGTGATACTCCGCGCGCCAAGTCATCAAGCCCGACAATTCGTCGAAGACGTAGCGGTGGTAGTTGTCGAAGCGCCCATAGCGATCGACCCAGATGGAATCGAGGAGGTTGTCGTCCTCGTAGCGGTAATATCGCTTGCTGGGCTTGGTGTATTCCCGCGAGAACTTCTCGAAGTAGATCACGCGGCCTTGAGCATCGTAGTGAAAGGCCTGGTGATCCGAGGGGACCTTGCCCTTCGGATACTCGCCGTAGCCGATGAGCCTCCCCAGTTCGTTGATGCGCCCGATCTTGAAGTAGCGGGTGCTCGCGATGCGCGACTTGGTCTCGGCATCGAGTTCCGCGAGGCTCGGGAGCACAATCGCACGCTCCTTGGCCGCGCCCACCTTGGTCGCACCCTCCATGACTCCTCCTTCGAATGATTCCTGGTAAACGTGATGAGCGCCTGATTAACGGGTTACATTAAGTTTCATACCCATGTCATGGCGGTTCAGGCCGGAGCGGCTATCCGTAGTTTCTACTGATTCGGAGAGGCGAGACATGAGTGGACCGGCCTCCTGAAAGGGGTCCTTCCTGCACGAGGCCCCAAAAAACGAGGAGGGGGGCCGCCTTGGCGGCCCCCCTACCGGGATTGCACTAGACCCCGTAAGGAATCCAGATGTTCTTGACCTGGTTGGCCTGGAGCAAGAACTCGCGGCCCTCGCCTTGGCGAGGGTCCAGCCAGTTTCGAGGGGTCCAGCCGGTCCAGGTCCGCTTCATGTTGCAGGCCGAGGCCCGTTCCACCTTGGCGGCACCGGCCTGGGAACCGAAGTACCAGACGGCGTCGACGTCGTCGTGTTCGGCCAGGACGGTGGCGAGTGCCTCCTTGTCGCCGGTCACGACGTTCACCACTCCGCCCGGAACGTCCGAGGTCTCGAGAACGGTGTAGAAGTCGGTGGCGGCCAGCGGGTGGGCGCTGGAGGGAACGACGATCACACGATTACCCATGGCGATCGCGGGGGCGACCAGGGAGATGAAGCCCAGCAGCGGGAAGCGTTCCGGACATGCGAGACCCATCACGCCGATGGGCTCGTTCATCGCGAGCACGGCGCCACGGATGGGCACGCCGTGGACGGCTCCATCGTATTTGTCCGCCCAGGCCGCGTAGGTGAAGAGCCGCGAGAGAGAGGCTTCGACTTCCTGTCGGGCCCATGGCATGCCCTCGCCGGTCATGGCATGGAGCCGCGCGGCGAACTCCTCGGAGCGGACCGAGAGGTTCTCGGCGATGAAGTACAGGATCTGCGCGCGCTGATGCCCGTTGGTGCGAGACCACCCCGACGCGGCATGCGCGGCTTCGACGGCGTTGCGGATATCCTTTCGGTTACCCTCGCCCACTTCGCCGATCACGTGCTGGCCGGCGCCGAGGACGCGGAGGCTGTAGCCCGAGTCCGGACGCGCCTGCTTGCCGCCGATATAGAGTTTCGGCGTGCGATCGATGGCAGGGAGAACCGCCGGTTGAGCAGCTTCACTGGCGTCGCTCGTGGGGGCGACAGGCTCGGTGCCGATCCATGTAGGCTTGAGGTATTCCCCCATGCCCTCGCGGCCCCCTTCCCGTCCGAAGCCCGATTCCCGGTAGCCGCCGAAGCCGGCTGCGGCGTCGAACATGTTGTGCCCGTTGATCCAGACCACTCCGGCCTTGATCTTGGGAGCCACGTCGAGCGCGAGGTTGAGGTTTTCGGACCAGACGCTGGCGCCCAGCCCGTAGGCTGTGTTATTGGCGAGATCCACGGCTTCGGCGGGAGTGCGGAAGGTCATCGCGACGGCCACCGGGCCGAAGATCTCCTCTTGAACCAGCGTCATCGCGGTGGTCATGCCGGTGAAAAGGGTGGGAGGATAGAAGTACCCGTCAGTGGGGCAGGCCCAGGAAGGCTGCCAGAGCTGACCGCCTTCGGCGACGCCCTGGGCGACCAGGCCGCGGATGCGCTCGAGTTGGGAGGCGTCGACGATGGCTCCCATGTCGACGACCTTGTCGAGGGGAGAGCCGATCCTCAGTTTCTCCAGGCGGGCACGAAGCTTGGTGATCATGCACTCGGCGATGCCTTCCTGCAGGAGCAGGCGGGATCCGGCGCAGCAGACTTGTCCCTGGTTGAACCAGATGGCGTCGACCACACCTTCGACGGCAGCGTCGAGGTCCGCGTCCTCGAAGACGACGAAGGGGCTCTTGCCTCCGAGTTCGAGGCTCAATTTCTTGCCCGAGCCGGCGGTCGCCTTGCGGATTGCTCGACCCACGTCGGTGGAACCGGTGAAGGCGATCTTGGCGATGCCGGCATGGTCGACCATCAGCTTGCCGGTTTCCCCGTCGCCGGTCAGGACGTTGAGGACGCCCGGAGGCAGACCGGCATCGCGGGCGATCTCGGCGAAGGCGAGTGCGGTGAGGGGGGTGAGTTCGGCGGGCTTGAGCACGACGGTGTTGCCGGCGGCCAGGGCGGGGGCGATCTTCCAGGCGAGCATCAGGAGCGGGAAGTTCCAGGGAATGATCTGCCCGACGACTCCGACGGGGCCATAACCCGGGAATTCGGAGTCCAGCAGTTGGGCCCAGCCGGCATGATGGTAGAAATGGCGGGCCACCAGGGGCAAGTCGACGTCTCGGGTCTCGCGGATGGGCTTGCCGTTATCCAAGGTCTCCAGGACGGCGAGCAGTCGAGAATGCTTCTGAACCGCGCGGGCCAGGGCATAGAGGTGGCGGGCCCTGACGTGGCCCGGAAGTGCCGACCAGCCGGCAAAGGCATCCTGGGCCGCCGCGACCGCGGCATCCACGTCGGCGGTTCCCCCCTGGGCCACGTGTGCCAGGTGCTTGCCGGTGGCGGGGTTGAGGACCTCGAAGGTCCGGCCGTCCAGGGACTCCGTCCAGCGTCCGCCGATGAAGTGCTTGAAACGGCCTTCGTGCTGCTTGATCCACTCCATGGCTTTCGTCTCACTCTCCGGGGCAGGTCCGTATTCAAGGGACTTGAAAATCGCTTCGATCATCGTCTCGACTCCTAAGGCATGGGCTGGCGGTGTGCCGCCGCGTAGCGACCCGTCACGAAGTGCTCGAGTTGCCGCTCGATGTCGGTCAGCAGGGCGCTCGCTCCGAAGCGGAAAAGCTCCGGGCGCAGCCACTCGGTCCCCAACTCCTCTTTGACCATGACGAGCCAGTCCAGGGCGGACTTGGCGGTCCGGATGCCGCCCGCGGGCTTGAGGCCGACGGCGTAACCGGTCTTTTCGTAGTGATCCCGGATGATGCGGGCCATGACCAGTCCGACCGGCAGGGTCGCGTTGACGGGTTCCTTGCCGGTGGAGGTCTTGATGAAGTCGGCGCCGGCGAGGATGGAGACCTGGCTGGCGCGGGCCACGTTGGTCAGGGTGGCGAGTTCGCCCGTGCCGAGGATGACCTTCATGTGCGCTTCGCCGCAGGCCTGGCGGAAGGCTTTCACCTCGTCGTAGAGGGCATCCCAATTGCCGGTCAGGACGTGGCCGCGGGTGATGACGATGTCGATCTCGCTGGCGCCGGCTTCGACGGAGGCGATGATCTCTTCGAGGCGCTGGGCCATGGGACTGAGCCCGGATGGGAAGCCGGTCGAGACCGCCGCCACCGGGACTCCCGAGCCCTTCAGGGCCGCCACCGCGGTGGGCACCATGGCGTGATAGACGCAGACGGCGCCGACCGTGAGGCCCATGTGGGCCACGCCCATGGCCTCGAGCAGATCGGGTCGGACCGGCCGCATCGCTTTCATGCAAAGGCGTTCGACGTTGCTGGGGGTGTCGTCGCCGGCGAGGGTGGTGAGGTCCATCAGGGTGATGGCCTTGAGCAGCCAGGCTGCTTGCCACTCCTTCTTGACGGTTCGCCTGCCCGGAAGGGCCGCGATTCGGCGTTCGGTCGCGCTCAGGTTGACCTGACGGCTGAGGACGGAATCGAGATCCAGCGCGACGATCGGGTTACGATCGAGCGCATGGTCCGGGGATTGAACTTCAAGGTGCGAGCCCGCGACCTCGCTAGCTGAGTTCGGTTGCTTGCGCTTGGTTTTTGTCACCATCATGGCCTCCCTGTGACGTCGAAGAACGGGGTGGCGGCAGCTTTTCGGCGCCGCGGAATTGGCTGGCGGTCAATCGGGTGGATCATGGGCCGCCAGCCGGTCACCCCATGGAACCCATCGTACCGCCAAACGATCAACCGTGCAATCACGCCGATCGGCCCGGATCGGCCGCCTGTTGCGGTCCCGGAGCGCGGGCTCGACGCGTGGGGTCGTGCTGGGCACGGAGTTCGTCGAGAAAGACGCGGACGGCGGGCGAGAATGCCATGCTCTCCCGGTAGACCAGCGCCAGGCAGCGGGTCAACGAGAGGCCTTCGGGTTGCAAGCGGACGAGCCGGCCTTCCGCGAGTTCGCGTTCCACCGCCCGACTTCCCAGGGCCGAGTATCCGAGCCCTTCGGCGACGTGAGTCTTGATGGCCTCGACGCTTTCGAGCTCCATGACGATGCGGGGTGCGATGCCGGCCCCCGCGAGTCCCGCTTCGATCAGGCTGCGCAGGGGGGTGCCGGGTCCCGAATGGATGAAGGGCTCGCCGTTCAAGCCTGCCATCGAAAAGGGCTTGTCGGCCAGGGGGGCGCCCGGCCAGGCCACGAAGACGATGGCATCTTCGAGCCAAGGCTCTACCGTGAGTCCGGGCAGTTGGGAAGGAAGCGTGACGATGCCGAGGTCGAGCTCGCCGTTCGAGATGGCCTGAAGCGTGTTGCGGGCGGTTCCTTCCCTCAGGTAGAAGCTGACTCCGGGGTAGCGGCCACGGAAGTCCGCGATCAGGCGCGGCAGCAGGTGAACGGTGGCGGTGGCTCCGCCACCGAGGCGGACCTCGCCGGTCTCGAGGGTCTCGAAGGCGCGCAGATCGGCGCGCAGGCCGTCCAGCTCCGCGAGGATCCGGCGCGCTCGGGCCAAGGCCATGCGTCCGGCTTCGCTCAGTTCCAGGCGGCGCCCTCGGCGTTCGAAAAGGGCGTGGCCCAGGCTGCGTTCGAGGTGATGAATCTGATGGGTGGCGGCCGGCTGGCTGAGGTGCATTCGGCGCGCCGCCTCCGTGACGGTTCCGTAGGTGGCGATGGCCACCAGCATCTCCAGGGGGCCGAGTTCAAGTTGATCGATGGTCATGGCCCCTCCTTCGAAGGATTCATCCCCTGAATACGTCTGATTCAAACGATTCATTTTCTGGATTTCACGCCGAGGCGTAGGATAAGGCTGTCACCGGCTCGAAGTGGGGCCTTCCACCCTTGATTAGAGCGGCGAGTCCTGGGCTCGTGCTTTCGCAGAGCGAAGATGCCGGATCCGGGAAGCGGATCGGACCGAATCATCGGCATTTCGGCTTGGGATTTGCCGCGGGATGGAGTACACTGGTGGCTTTGTCCGACTGTTTAGATGTCATGCTCCCCGCATCCGGCGTTGGTGGCGGCCGCCGGTCGGGAGTGTAACCTGTTTCCTCACTGGTATCCGGCCCCCACCTTGATTGAGAAGAGACGATGGACCTGAAAGTAATCGCTGATCCCACCGTCATGTACGGTGGAAACGCAAGTTTCGTCGAAGCCCTTTACGAGGATTACCTGACCGATCCCCTTTCCGTGACGCCCGAATGGCGGGAGTATTTCGAGGGGATCCGGGGCTCGGGCCGTGGGCCTGAAGCCGTCCACTCGACCATTCAGCGTGCCTTCGCCGAACTCGCGCGTAACGGCCGGCGCCACGTCGTGGCCGCCGAACCTCCGTCGTACGCCCGTGCCGGCGTCACGGCGCTGATCAATGCCTACCGCTCAATGGGTCATCTGAAGGCGCAGTTCAATCCGCTGGGGCGTCCGGAAACCCGGGTGGCGGAGCTGGAGCCTCAGTACTACGGCCTCGACGAGGCGGATCTTGCCAGCCAGGTGAGCGACGGAGACCTGAGCGGCAGCTTGAAGGAAGTCCTGGCGTCGCTCGATCAGACCTACTGCGGAACCATCGGCTTCGAGTACTCCTACCTGCCGCGGATCGAGCGCGAGTGGCTGCAACGCCGGATCGAATCGGCGCAGGCTCGACATGCTTTCGATCCCGCCACCAAGCGCCAGATCCTCGCCAAGCTCAATGCGGCGGAGGGCCTCGAACGCTACCTCCACAAGCGCTACGTCGGCCAGAAGCGCTTCTCGCTCGAGGGTAGCGATACGCTCATCCCCGTGATCGATCAGCTGATTCGGCGCGCCGGAAAGCAGGGCGTCAAGGAAATCGTGATCGGGATGGCCCACCGGGGCCGCCTCAACGTCTTGATCAACATCCTGGGCAAGAAGCCGCGCGATCTCTTCAGCGAGTTCGAAGGCAAGAACGTCCTTCCCGGCGATATCTCCGGCGACGTGAAGTACCACCTCGGCTTCTCCTCGGACATGCCGACCGAAGGGGGATTGGTTCACCTCGCGCTGGCCTTCAACCCTTCTCACCTCGAAATCATCGCTCCGGTCGTCGAGGGCTCGGTCCGAGCCCGTCAGGATCGCCATCATGACGAGACCCACGACCAGGTCCTTCCCGTGGTCATTCACGGGGACGCCGCCGTCGCCGGCCAAGGCGTGGTGGCGGAGACCCTCAACCTCTCGCAGCTGCGCGGCTTCACCACCGGGGGCACGCTTCACCTCGTCGTCAACAACCAGGTGGGCTTCAGCATCTCCAACCCCCAAGACGCCCGTTCCAGCCGCTACTGCACGGACATCGCGAAGTTCATCGACGCGCCGGTCTTCCACGTCAACGGAGACGACCCCGAGGCTGCGGTTTACGCGGTCCAGCTGGCGCAGGACTTCCGGATGGCCTTCCACAAGGACGTGTTCATCGACCTGGTCGGCTTCCGCCGTCACGGCCACAACGAATCCGACGAGCCCCGCGCCACCCAGCCGATGATGTATCGGCTCGTCGACATGCACCCCGGAACGCGCGGCCTCTATGCCGAGAAGCTGGAACGCGAGGGGTTGCTCACGGCCGCCGAAATCCAGGCGATGGTCGATCAGTACCGTGATGACCTCGATGCCGGGGACCGGGTCGCGGAGCCGACCGAAACCGATACGGCCTCGCCCTATGCCAGCGGTTGGGCCAAGTACGTACGCGGCACCGCCAACTGGCGCAATCCGGTTCCGACCGGGGTGGCCTTGGACCGCTTGAAGCAAGTGGGCGAGCGCCTCACCACGCTTCCCGAGGGTTTCGATGCGCACAAGCGCGTGGACGCCATCCTCAAGGCCCGCCGCGACATGACCGCCGGCAATCAGCCCCTCGACTGGGGTTTCGCCGAGAACCTGGCTTACGGGACCTTGGTCACGGAAGGCTATGCGGTTCGTCTGGTCGGACAGGACTCCGGCCGCGGCACCTTCTTCCATCGCCATGCGGCCATTCATAACCAGAATGCCGATGCCATCGTGCGCACCTTCGTCCCGCTGAGTCACATCGAGCCAAGCCAGGCCCGGTTCGACGTCTACGACTCCACCCTCTCGGAGCTCGCCGTCCTCGGCTACGAGTACGGCTACTCCCTGGTGGATCCCAACACCCTGGTGATCTGGGAGGCGCAGTACGGCGACTTCGCCAACATGGCCCAGCCCATCATCGACCAGTTCATCAGCTCGACCGAAGCCAAGTGGCAGCGCCTCTCGGGCCTGGTGATGATGCTTCCCCACGGTTACGAGGGCCAGGGTCCCGAGCATTCGTCGGCACGCCTGGAGCGTTTCCTGAGCCTTTGCGCCCAGCAGAACATGCAGGTCTGCGTCCCTAGCACGCCCGCCCAGATGTTCCACATGCTGCGCCGTCAGATGCTGAGGGATTTCCGCAAGCCGCTCATCATCATGAGCCCGAAGAGCCTCCTGCGTCACAAGGTCTCGACGTCCGCCCTGGCGGATCTCGCCTCGGGCAGCTTCCAGCTGGTGATCCCCGATCCCAGGCCGACCGCGGGTGTCGATCGCGTGGTCCTCACCAGCGGCAAGCTCTACTTCGAACTGGTGGAGGCGCGAGACAAGGCGGGGCTTTCCAACGTCGCCGTGATCCGGATCGAGCAGCTCTACCCCTTCCCCGAGGACGAGGTGCGCGATGAACTGGCGAAGTACCCGAACGCCCAGGTAGTCTGGGCCCAGGAAGAGCCTTCGAACAACGGAGCATGGCTCTGGATCCAGGACAGTCTGCGGGCTTGCATGTCCGAAGGACAAACGCTGGATCACTCGAGCCGCCCCCGTTCGTCGTCTCCGGCCGTCGGTTACGCCTCCAAGCACGCCATGCAGCAAGAGGCCGTCATCGGCAAGGCCCTGGGCCTGTCCTAACCGGTCGATCCGAATTCAGAACGCATCACGCTAAGGAGATCCCATGCTCGTCGAAGTCAAAGTCCCCGTCTTTTCCGAATCGGTCACCGAAGGAACGCTTCTCAACTGGCACAAGAAGGTCGGCGAGCGCGTCGAGCGCGACGAGGTCCTGATCGAGGTCGAAACCGACAAGGTCGTCCTCGAAGTGACCGCCCCGCAGGCCGGTGTGCTCGCTTCCGTCAACAAGAATCCTGGCGACGTGGTCGAGAGCGCGCAGCTTCTCGCGACGATCGATACCGAGGCCACTGCGGCAACCGTTCCCGCCCAGGCCGCCGCTGAGAGCGTCGCTCCCCCCGCGGCGGTCGCCGAGACGCTGAGCCCCGCGGTGCGCAAGATGGTCGCCGAGACCGGCGCCAAGCCCGAGGAAATCTCAGGTACCGGCAAGGCGGGTCGCGTCACCAAGGGAGACGTGATCGAACACCTTGCGAAGCCCGCCGCCGCTCCTCATGCGGCCCCGGCGCGCCCCGCCGCGAGCGTTCCGGCCGGCGCGCGCCCCGAGCAGCGGGTCCCCATGACCCGCATCCGTCAGCGCATCGCCGAGCGCCTCAAGGAAGCCCAGAACACCGCCGCCGTGTTGACCACCTTCAACGAGGTCAACATGCAGCCCGTGATGGACCTCCGCAAGAAGTACCAGGACTCCTTCACCAAGAAACACGGCGTCAAGCTCGGCTTCATGAGCTTCTTCGTCAAGGCCGTCACCGAGGCCCTGAAACAGTTCCCGATCGTCAACGCCTCGGTTGATGGCGCCGACATCATTTACCACGGCTACTTCGACGTCGGCATCGCCGTGGCCACCGAGCGCGGTCTCG
Organism: Candidatus Sericytochromatia bacterium S15B-MN24 CBMW_12; assembly: GCA_002083825.1. Taxonomy (GTDB): domain Bacteria; phylum Cyanobacteriota; class Sericytochromatia; order S15B-MN24; family UBA4093; genus UBA4093. Next base: position 49,571 of record DAZV01000031.1, read on the forward strand.
TCGTGCCCATTCTTCGTGACGCGGACACCATGTCCCTGGCGGACATCGAGAAGGCCATCGCCGAGTTCGCCGGGCGGGCCCGCAACAACAAGCTCACCCTTCAGGACATGTCGGGCGGCACCTTCTCGATCACCAACGGGGGCACCTTCGGCTCGATGCTGTCCACGCCGATCATCAACCAGCCGCAGAGCGCCATCCTGGGAATGCACACCATCACCGAGCGAGCGGTGGTCGAGAACGGTCAGATCGTGGTTCGCCCCATGATGTACCTCGCGGTCTCCTACGACCATCGGATCATCGACGGATCCGACGCCGTGCAGTTCCTGGTCAAGGTCCGCGATCTGCTTCAGGATCCGACCCGCTTCCTGCTCGACGTTTAAGTTAAGAGGTAATCATGCAAGTATTCGACGTCGTCGTCATCGGCGGAGGTCCTGGTGGCTACGTGGCCGCCATCCGCAGCGCGCAGCTCGGGCTCTCGACCGCCTGCATCGACGAAACGACCGGCAAGGACGGCAAGCTCAGCCTGGGAGGCACCTGCCTGAACGTTGGCTGCATCCCTTCCAAGGCCCTGCTCGACTCCTCCGAGAACTTCGAGAAGCTCCACGACCTCAAGGTCCACGGCATCTCCGTGGAAGGCGTCAAGCTGGACGTGGCTCAGATGATCGCCCGCAAGGATCAGATCGTCTCCAAGCTTACCGGCGGCATCTCCATGCTCTTCAAGAAGAACGGGATCACCGCCCTCCATGCCCGCGGCACGCTGCTTCGCCGGGAGGGTGAAACCTGGGTCGTCAAGGCCGGAGACGCCGAGATCGGCGCCAAGAACGTCATCCTCGCGACCGGATCCTCGCCCCGCCACCTTCCCTTCGCGGCGGTGGACAACCGGAAGATCATGGACAACGTCGGCGCCCTCGACATGCCCGCCGTTCCGGAGCGCCTCGGCGTGATCGGCGCGGGCGTGATCGGCCTGGAGCTCGGGAGCGTCTGGCGCCGGCTCGGCTCCCATGTCACCGTGCTCGAGGCGATGCCCGATTTCCTGGCAGCTGCCGACGAAGCGGTCGCCAAGGAAGCCAAGCGACAGTTCAAGCTACAGGGCCTGGACATCCACCTCGGCGTGAACATCGAGAGCGTGGACGCGAGCGGGGAAGGCGTCACCATCCGCTACCAGGAGGGCGGCGAAGCCAAGACCCTGGATGTGGACAAGCTGATCGTCTCCGTCGGCCGGGTGCCCAACACCGGCGGCCTGGGAGCCGAGACGGTGGGACTCGAACTGGATGCGCGGGGCTTCATCAAAGCCGATCACTTCCGGACCAACCTCCCGGGAGTCTGGGCGGTCGGTGACGTCATTGGCGGAGCCATGCTCGCGCACAAGGCGGAGGACGAGGGCGTCGCGGTCGCCGAGATCATCGCGGGGCAAGCGGGTCACGTCAACTACGAGACCATTCCCTGGGTGATCTACACCTCGCCCGAGATTGCCTGGGTCGGCGAGACTGAGCAAGCCCTCAAGGCCCGTGGCGTGGAGTACCGGGCGGGACGCTTCCCCTTCGCCGCCAACGGTCGTGCGCTCGGTCACAACGACTCTCGCGGGTTCATCAAGGTCCTGGCCGATGCCAAGTCTGACCGGATCCTGGGTGTCCACATGATCGGTCCCAACGTCTCGGAGATCCTGGCCGAGGCGGTCACCGTGATGGAGTTCGGCGGGTCCTCCGAGGATCTCGCCCGGACGATGCACGCGCATCCTACCCTCTCCGAGGTTCTCAAGGAAGCGGCCTTGGCCGTGGAGAAGCGCGCCATCCACGCCTGATCCATTCCCCGGAAATCAAGACACCGAAGGCCGGTTCCCCAGGGGGAACCGGCCTTTTCGCGAAGGCTGCCAGCAAGTTGAATGACGGGCCCTCGCCGTCGTACGGCCTGTGGGTCAGCCGAGGCGCTTGGACCAGATGTTGATGTCCTCGAAGCCGCCCGAGATGTCGCAGTTGTTGATGAGCCGGCCGCAGTACTCGTAGCTGAGGTCGTAGAAGACCTTGTTCATGCCGGGCGCGGTGGCGCGCGCGAGGGTGTAGGCGCAGCGGACGCCGCGGCGATGGAGATCCGACTCGAGGCGCATGAGGAGGATGCGCATGAGTCCCTTGCCGCGTTCGGAGGGGAAGGTCGCGCAATCGGTCATCTCCGCGTTGCTGTGCTTGGTGTCGATGTCGGCGGACGCGGCGCTGACGACATTGCCTTGGGCATCCTTGATCACCGCGTAGACGAGGTTGCGGCGCATGGTGGAGAGCAGGAAGTCCGGCATGGTCAGCGGGGAGGGGTAGGACTCGAAAACGTGGCTGTAGAGGATGGCGAGACCGGGGATATCGTCCTCCGAGGCGATCGCCAGCTGGTAGCCGTCGGGGAGGTCCAGCGGTCGTTGGGCGCGGGGGCTCTGCATGAGATGCTGGATCAGCGCCGACTCCTCGAGCAGGTTGGGGCTGGTGATGCGGTCTCGGCTGAGGAAGCGGCTCACGACGAAGGCATTTTCGCCGTTGAAGTAATGAAGGACGATTCCCTCGAGCATGTAGCCGTGTGCCAGGAAGCCTTGCCACTCTTGCGCGGAGGCCTTGATGAAGATCTTGTCGAACTGGTTGCGGGTGGCGAGGTATTCGAGGCGGCGGCAGATGAGGGCCAGGTCGCCCGCGAAGCTGAGAACCTTGAGCCGCCGGTTGTAGTAGTCGATGGTCAGCTCGATGTCGTAGCCATCCTCCTGGATGGTGTAGTCCAGGGCGTAGACTTTACCATAGGCGCGAACATCCACGCCCTTATCGAGCGTGAAATCGATGACGCCCATTTCCTTGCTGGAGGGTTCCGACGACGCGATTGCCACGTCCTGGGGGATCTCGTCCTGAGCTAACGCGTCAGCAGGCTGCTGGGAACCGGCGGTGTCGAGCGCTTGTGGGGGCGCCTCGACCGCCGAGATCGGATCGTTAATCATCCGGTGAGCTCCTTTCTGAATTCCTGTAGGAAGGCGACCGCATTCTTTCCGAGGTTTTGAGTGCGGTAACCTCCTTCCTGGACGATGAGGGTTGGGAGTCCCAGGTGGGCGATGCGGGAGGCAATCACCGGGTAATGCCGGGTGGTCAGGTCGAAGCTGCCGGCGGGATCGCCCCGGCAGGTATCGAAGCCGACGGGGACGATCAGAAAAAGCGGATCGAAGCGCTTGATGGCGCTCAAGGCCTCATCCAGCGCGGCGAGGTAGACCTCGGCGCGGGCGCCCGGCGCGAGGGGCAGATTGAAGTTGTAGCCTAGCCCCTCGCCGTCGCCTCGTTCATCGGCGAATCCGGAGAAGTAGGGAAAGGTGATGGCTGGGTCTCCGTGAATCGAGACGGTGAGCACGCGCGAGGAAGCGTAGAAGATGTCCTGGGATCCGTTGCCGTGGTGGAAGTCGATGTCGAGGAGGACCACGCGGCCATGCTCGGCGAGGACGTTGGCGGCGAGCGCGGCGTTGTTGAAGTAGCAGTAACCGCCGAAGACCTCCCGTTCGGCATGGTGTCCTGGCGGGCGGCAAAGCGCGTAGACCAGTCCCTCCTGGGCGAGGATTTGGGCTCCGGTGATGGCGCAATCGGCCGAGGCCTTTGCGGCCGCGAAGGCATGGCGGGTGATGGGGGTTCCGGTATCGAAGCAATAGTAGCCCGCGAGTGCCGGTTGATGGTCGGGGCGATTGACCTTGCGTCGAATCGGGAAGACGTCGGGATAGATGATCGCGTCGTCGTCGAGAGTGGCGGCGGCGTCTCTCAGGAAGTCCACGTAGCCGTGGATGGCTTCGAGGTGACCGATGCTCTGATCGATGGGCGGAACCAGGTCGATGCTCATATCGGAGGCCAGCAGGGCCTCGCGGATGATGGTCGCGCGCGAGGGGATATCCTTGCTGTAGATTCTTCGGCCTCGGGTGAACTCCCAGCGGGGGTTGTGGATGAGGTGATTCAGGCTATGGATGATCTTCAATCAGCATCTCCTCTCGACGGCGGGAGCGAGCGGAGCGCTCGTGGGCGCGGAGGCACTCGACGCCGCTGCGATAGAGCATCTCGCGAGGTTGCTTGCGGGAGCGCGGCGCGGCGGCCTCTCTGACGACGGTGGCCACTTTCCCAGCCTCGACCAGGTGCGAGATGTACTCGCGAGAGACTCCCAGCGTCTGGGCGGCCTCCGACTGGCTCATGACCTCGTCGTCTTGGATGACATGGGAATGGGCGCGGGCGATGGCGAGGCCGAGCGGCGAGAACCAGAAGTCCCTCGGAACCGTCATCCGCGGACTGAGCAGCCCGCGATACAAGTTGTCGAGAATGAGGCCGGTGGCATGGAGCACCGCCTCACGGTCGACTGGATCGCCGCTGGCAGCCCGGTCGATGAGGTCGAGGTGACTGGCTATCTCGGAGCCGATGGCTTCGAGGTTGTTGATCCGCCCGCGGATCATCGCGCGGAGATCGTTGGCATCGATGAGCATATTGCAAGCATAACACCTGTCAATTGACAGGTCAAGTTCGGCGGGTCTGCCGGGTTGCGACGCGGAACGCCGGGTATAAGCGACCTATGGATTAGGATGGAGGAATGAACCCAATGAACCCCATGATTATCATTGACTTCGAGGTCAAGACTTACGACATCGACTTTGCGGGAGTCGTCAGCAACCTGGTCTACGTACGCTGGCTGGAGGACTTGCGAATGTCCTATCTCAGTTCGGCGATGTCGCTGGAAGCCCTCGTTGCTCAGAAGCTCTTCCCCACCTTGGTCCACACCGCCATCAACTACCGCGGGCCGGTTCGCTTCCCTGATCACGTTCGGGGTGAGATGCGCCTGGTGGAGACGGGGAAGACGTCCTTGACCCTGGAAGCGGTCTTTCGCAGCCTCCGGACCGGCGACGTCGTCGCCGACGCGCGTCAGGTCGGTCTGATCCTTGACGCCAACACAGGGCGTCCCGCTCTCGTGCCGAAGGAAATTCTCGGTTTGATGACGGAGAACGCCTGAGGGCGGAGGACCGCTTCGGTCCTCCGCCCTCGATGGGATGCTTTCGGATCAGTTCCGCGACGGGAAAGCGTGCGGATACTTGTCCTGCTGGACCGCGGGACCCCATGATCCGCCCGAGTTCAGCTGTGCGAGGAAGTCGCCCCAGCGGGTGTCGCGGTTCCAGGCGCGTTTGAGGTAATTGGCTTCGACCGGGCCGTCGATTTGAGCGTAGAGCGCCAGGCCGGATGCCTTGTCGAGATTCAGTTCGCCGCCCGTCCAGCCGGCGCCTCGGTGGCGCTCGCCGATGATCGACGCCTTGGCGGCTTCCGTGACGGCCTTGGCGGCGGCGGCGATCTCCGCGTCGCCGACCTTGCCGAGGTTCGTCATGACGTCGATCAGGTCGCGGTAGTTATTGTACATGGCGAGACCGGGCGAGGATTCGTTGGCGTAGGCGGTCGCCCCGCGGATAGCTGCCGCGACGGCCTTCTTGGTGGCGCGGTCCTTGATCTTGAGCAGGAGCACGTCCGAGAGTTTAGCCATCTGGCCTGCGAGTTCGTCGCTCTTGGTGAGGTCCATGGCCCCGAAGGCCACCTCGTAGCGGGCATTGCCGGCAATCGCGTCGAGGAGCTGCTGGGAAATCTGGCGGCTATCGGCCTTGGGGTTGGAGTCGAGGACGTTGACGATGTTCTCGTAAGGGAAGTCGCCGCGGGTGGTGGTCTGGGCGGCAATCAGGACCTTGGCTCCGTTGCGGAGTTCGTAGCCCACCTCGGCCATCTGCATGAAGCAGGCATCGAACATCATGATCTCGACCGGGTTCTGCTGCAGGACCTCGGCGACCTCTTGCATGTGGATGATCTTCTTGCCGCCGGGGCCGTTCCAGTCGGAGCAGATGCCACGAACGATGCCGCCGCCATGATCGGCCATCGAGAGGGCTCGGCGCTGTGCGGGGGCGTTCTTCGAGGCGAAGGTCACGAACTCGCCGAGGGCGGTCGCGGTCCCCGAATCGGCTTCTTTTTGGTTGATGCTCTTGGCGCTCACGCCGGGTGCCGATTCATAGACGTAGATCGTGTCGTTTTGCTTGGAGCCGTCGTAGAACGTCACCGAGGCGACGTTGTCGGCGCGCTGGGAGGCACCGTGCAGGCGGTTGACGATGTCCGTGCCGTGGTCGAGGTCGTTGTCGAGCGCGAAGTAGGTCAGCAGGGACCAAGGCGCCCCTGTGGACGAGCCCGTGAGCCGGCCTTCGCCGGAGTTCATCGAGCCGATCGGTGCGATTCCGCAGCCGGCGAGCAGCGCGGTCACCGCCAAGGCTGCCGAGAGCAGCTTCACTTGCTTCTTCATGGGGTTATATTATCCTTCACTCTACGCGTGTTGACGTGGTCACGCTTCTTCTATCGCGGAGACGGAAGCAAACTAGGTAAAGTGAAGGTTAAGGTTGGTTGGGTAAACGGTTAAGCTTGACATCGGGCGATCGTTGTCGGCCTCAAACCGAGGGCTCCCGATGGTCTCCCTTGCTGGCCCCCCATGAGGGCAAGCACTGCTAGAGGTCTGCGGGCCGCTTGTAACCGGTTTTCACCAGCTTCTCCCGGACCCGTTCGATGGCCATGGGGAAGTAGCGGGCCTGAACCATGTTGATGACCCAGGCAGGCAGCGGAAGGTCGGGATCGACCTTGGCGCTGTAGACCACGCGGCTGCGCGATTTTCCCTCGGGGAGGATCTTGAGGGCGCCTTCGTAGACTTTGACCGAACCTTCGACCTTCTTGAAGGTGAAGGACGTGCTTTCGGGACTCAAGAAGGTATGGTTGGTGACCCAGCGGGTGCCGAGAGGCCAGGGGAAATCCATGACGACCTTGCAGGTGAGGACGTTCCCCTCGCGCTTGAGGATGTCCGAGGAGCGGGCGCTCTGGAAGAGTTCGGGGTAGCTCTCGAAGTCCGCGTAGATCGGGTAGGTCACCTCGGGGGGAGCGTCGATCAGCCCGACCACCAGGGTGCGCTTGATGGCCTCGTGGGTCTCTTCCACGTGCACGATGACGTCGCCCTTCTGGAGCCTTCGCTCTTCATCGGCGCTGAGGTCGTTGATGGCGTCAGGATTCGACGCCGCCCATGCCGGCAAGCTTGCGAGACAAAGCAAGAGGGAAAGGGCCAGTCTCTGGGGCATCGGGTGAAACCTCCGGCAATTGCTGAGTGAGCGGCTTTCAAGGGAACCTTCTAGCAGGATATCACGCCGATGGGGCGCCTTGATAGTCAGAGCCAGCGGCGATATCGGAAGAAAGCCAGCATGGCGAGGGCCGTGAAGCCCATCAGGGCGAGGATGGCCTCGAAGGCGTAGGCCCAATTCCCGAACGGGAGCCGGACGTTCATGCCGTAGAGGCCGGACACGAGGGTCAAGGGCAGGATGATGACGGAGATGACGGTGAGGGCCCGGATGACCTCGTTGGTGCGGTGGGAAATCAAGGAGTCATGCGTGTCGTTGAGCGCCTCGATGATTCCCTTCTGGTCCTCCAGCGATTCCCAGACCCGGGCGAGGTGGTCGCCGAGGTCCGAGAAATACACCTCCAGGTCCTCGTGGATCAGGCGGCTCTTGATGTACTCCAGCCGCGAGATGACGGGCATCAGGGGTTT
>DAZV01000033.1 GCA_002083825.1 Candidatus Sericytochromatia bacterium S15B-MN24 CBMW_12
CCTCACTCACTCTTGCAAGGTGCCTAACGTGGCACCGGCCTCGCTATTCAGTCGTCAGGGTTCCTGATTGATACCCCCCGATCGCGCCGTCGATCGGGGGGTTCTTTTTCTCCTCACCACCCCCAACTCAACACCAACGCCAGTACCGCCAGCCCCATCGCCAACGCGGTCCCGCCGCCCACCATATTCAACCGCCAACCATTCACCCGACCACCCATCAAAGACCGGTCGTTGGCAACCGCCAAAATGATCAGCAGCAACGGCGGAGCGATGAATCCGTTGAGAATCGCCGCCCAGACCAGCGCGTCGATCGGGTTGACCCCCGCGAAGCCGAACAGCGCCCCCATCACCGTGGACGCGATGATGATGCCGTAGAAGCCCTTCGCGGTTCTCGGCCGCTCATTCAATCCGTAAGGCCAACCCAGGGCCTCGGAAATCGCGTACGAGGCCGAACAGGTCAGGATTGGAACGGAGAGGAAGCCTGTCCCCAGGATTCCCAGCGCGAACAGCAGCCCCGCGCTTTCCCCCGCGATCGGGCGCAGGGCCATCGCCGCCTCGCTCGCCGAATGGATGCTCGTAATTCCGCTCTGAAAGAGCGTGGCACCCGTCGCGAGAATAATGACGTACATGCCGAAGTTGGAGAAGAACATGCCCAGGCTGACGTCGAGGTAGGCATCCCGAAGTTCCGCGTCGGTCACGCCGCCGCGCTCCTTGAGGGTGACGCGGCCGCGCCGGATCTCCTCTTCGACCTCCATGTCGCCCTGCCAGAAGAAGAGGTAGGGAGAGATGGTGGTTCCCAGGATGCCGACCAGAATCAAGAGCGAGTCCCGGTCGAACCGAAGCGAGGGAATGAACGTCCCTATCAGAACCTCGCCCCAGTCGGGCTTAGCGAGGAGGGCGGCGCCCAGGTAGGCGAGTAGAGAGAGCGATAACCACTTGAAGAGGGTGGCGACCTGTCCGTAGGCGCCGAAGACCTGGATGCCCAGGATCAACCCAGCGATGGGGAGCACGAGAACCGGGATGGGAACCGGAAGGAACATTGCCAGGACCTCCGCCATGGCCATGAGGTTCGCTCCCACGTTGAGGGTGTTCGCGATGAGCAGGGCCGTGACGGCGGGAATCAGCAAGTGGCGAGGACCGTGATCCCTCAGCACGCCGGCAAGGCCCTTGCCGGTCACCATGCTGATCTTGGCGCACATGTACTGCACGGCGACCATCATCGGGTAGGTGAGCAGGGCTATCCAGAGCACCGAGAAGCCCAATCGCGCACCGGCCACGGCGTAGGTCCCGATCCCCGAGGGATCGTCGTCCGAGGCGCCGGTGACCACGCCGGGCCCCAGCACGCGCAGTAGCCGCCCCAGGCGCGTCTTTGGCGGTTCAGGCCCCGCCTTCTCGAAGGGTTCCGCTTCGGCGGCGCATGCCAGGGGAGTCCGGCGCTTCCTCATTCGACTTCACCCATGTCTCCCGATCGCCGCGCCGCGGAGCATGTCCGGAATCCATCTTTGATAGGCAGGCGAGAGCCAGCATGGCTTGATTCCCGCCCAGGTGCATCGTCGTTCTCGATGGGAGACTTCGACCCGTCTGCGAAAGGTGACCTAAGCTTCGGACAGCATGACCGTAGGTGAGTTAGTCGCCGTAGATTTCCTTCACCCGACCGACTTGCCCGTCAGTCAGCCGCACCTTGATGCCATGCGGATGAAAGGGTGATTTGGTGAGGATGTCCGCCACGACACCGCGCGTGATCCGGTTGCTGCGTTGATCGGCCTTGAGGACGATGCCCACGTCGAGTCCGGTTCTGATGGCTTGCCGTTCCTGTCCAGTCATGTCGCTCTCCCCTCAACGTGCCCCGAGAACCAAGCTGCTAATTCCCGAAGCGTCGCCTCGCCGATGAACCTTCCTGGCGAGCCCGCTTCGCTAATGCTTCAGCAGTTCGGCCTTCGTCTCCTCGTCGAGGAGGCTGTCCTCGACGATCTGGCGTGCCCAATCCTCGCCGGAAGCGGCGAGGATCCTGGCCGCTCCCAGTGCCACGAGGGGTTCGCTGTGCCAGATGGCGCCGCTCAGCGCCCGGAGACGCGTCGTATCAATTTTCTTGCTCGTTTTCAGGCCTCGGCAAGGCTCGCAAAGGAGCGCTAGGGTTGCTTCGGTGGGCTCTGCCGCGGGATCGAGGTCGACCGTCCGAACGTCCTGATCCCCCTCACACCATTCGCATTTGAACCCAGCGCGCTTGGCGAGGACCTTTCCGAAGCCGGCGATCGCCTGCTGCCTGTCCTTGTGAGCATCATAGCCCTTTGCCATTTCTTCACCTCCTGGGGTTGATTGCCGCACCCTACCGGACGCGGCAAGAGCTTGCGCTAGGGCAACTGCTGGCGGTCAGCCTTTTTCAAGGATCGGACGACCAGCTCGTAGGAATGATCGACCATGCGCTGGAGTTCAGGCACGGTGAGCGATCCGTCGAGCGCGACGGTGTTCCAGTGCTGCTTGTTCATGTGGTAGCCGGGCGTGATCGCGGGATAGGTCTCACGAAGGGCCACCGCCCGCTCGGGATCGCACTTCAAGTTGAACGCCGGATGGGCCCCCCGGTGGCTCGTCAGCGCGAACATCTTGCCCATCACCTTGAATACGAGGAAGCCCTCCCCGAAAGGGAAGGATGCCACGGCGCCAGGCTTGCTCAAGGCATAATCGATCAAGGCTTGATGCATCGTTCGGCCCTAGGACGCGTGATAGGAAAAGCCGAGAAGGTTGCCGCCCGGCTCCCGGACGAAGATCTCGTCGGCCCCGTAGAAGGTCTTGCGCGGGGCTGCGACCACGTCGGTTCCTTCCAGCGCCTTCACGATCGCGGGGAAGTCCGAAACCTTCATGTAGGTGCAGCCGCCAGTCTGAACGCTGACGCCCACGAGGTCCTCGGCCATGCTGTCGAAGGTCTGGTACATCACCTGGAGGTCGCCCCGCGCCAGGATGACGAATCCCAGGCGATCGCCATGCGGCACCTCCACCACCTGGAGGAAGCCGAGGCGCTCCGTCCAGAAGCTCAGGCATGGCTCGATGGCGTCGACGTAGAGGATCGGGGTCATCGAAGTGATCATGAATCTAGTCTTTCTGTGAACGCTGTGAACGCGAGTAGCTTTCTTCGGGCATCGGCATCTAGCGGATGCTCGTTCAATTATGGCCTACTCGTGAGCGTTCCGGTCAAGTCCCCGGGAGGGATGTGCCTCCCACGGCGGATAGACTCCGGGTGAGCGAGGTTTATGGCCGGATCCGGCGGGTACAACAAGCAGGCGTAAAGGAGGGCGGAACCCCATGACCCGCGAACTGCGCCTGACTTCACCGACACCCGAAAACCTCGCGGCGGCGGCCAACGGCCGCCTGGTCGTGACCCCTAATGCGCGCGCCGCGCGGGCCCTCGGGGTGGAGCCCAACTCCTTGGCGATCTTGGCGAGCGCGCGGCTCGCGGCCTGCAACCTGGCTGCGGCGTCGGCTTACGCCGCCCATCACTTGCTCGGCCTGGCGGCGCGCGACGTTCCCGAGCTGGCCGACCCCGACGGGGCGGCGGAAGCCTCGGCCGCCACCGTGCGCGAACTCTTCCGCGCCGGCGTGGACCTCGAAGCGCTGGCGCAGGCACCGAATCCGCGGGCGGCACGGCTGGCGAAGCTCGCGCTGGCCTACCGCCAGGCGCTCCGCGCTCGCGACCTCGCCGACTCTGCCGAGGTCTTCTGGCTCGCCGCCCATCATCCCCCCGAACCCCGCCCCCTGCTCCTCTACGGCTATCCCCGCCTCGGTCCCGACGAACAGGCCTTCGTCCATGCCCTCGCGGGCTCCGGAAGCGTGCTCTACGTGCCCTGCGGCGACGCGGGCATGTACGAGGACGCCCGACTCATGGCCGAGGCCTTCGCCGAAAAGGGCTGGACCGTGAGCGCCTCGACCGCTGACGGCGGCGCCCTCGACGGCCGTCCCCATCGCGCTCCGAGCCTCGAGACGCTGGAGTACGGAGACATGGAGGCCGAGGTGAGGGGCGCGCTCGCGCACGTCAAACGCCTGCTCCTGGATGGCCTGAATCCCGCCGACATCGCGATCGTGGCCCGAGACGACGCTTTCTACGGCCCGACGGTCCTCGCCACGGCCTGGGAATACGAGGTGCCGGTTCGCGTCTTCTACCGCATCCCCCTCGCGGAGACCCGCCTCGGAGCCTGGCTGGCCCAGCTGAAGAATTGCCTCGCGTCGGATTTCGCCTACGAGCAGACCTATCGCTTCCTGGCCCATCCCCTGAGCCCCTTTCTCGGCCCCGACCTGCGCGAGCGAATCCGCAAGGAGCACCCCGCCGACCTCGCCGCCTGGAGCGACGTTCAGCCCATCGCCGCAAGCCTGGACTTTCCGTCCCGCGACACCCGCGGAGGCTGGCTGAGCCGCTTCCAGGACCTCCTGGCCGCCTGGGACCTTCGAAGCCGCGCCAAGCCATGGCCCGTGGAGTTGCAGGCCTTGCACCGCTTCCGGGAAAGCCTGACCGAACTCGCCTCGCCTTCCGGAGAGCCGATCTCCCGCGCGACGTTCCTCGACGAGCTCAACCGCCTCGCGCGCCTCTGCACGGTGGAAGCCCATCCGGCCCGCCAAGGGGTTGAGCTTCACACGCCCCTCTCCCTCTTCGGAGCCCGCTGCAAACACGTCTTCGTCCTGGGCGTGGCCGAAGAACGCCTGCCTCAGCGCCTGAAGGACGATCCCGTCCTGGACTACCACGCCCGAAAAGCCCTGGCCGCGGATGGCTTCGTGCTCGAAGGCGCCGCCGAGGCCGCGCGACGTGAACTCCTGTCGATTTCCCAGCTTCTGGAAGTGGCGACCGAGCGAATGCAGCTCTCCTACCCCAAGCTGATGGCCGATCGCGCCACGTTACCCTCCTCCCTCTTCGGGATGTTGGGGCTATCACCCGCGCCGGCGCCCGAGCAGCCATCCGCCAGCCTCGAGGAAGCCCGCCGCGTCTGGGTGGGCCAGCGACATGCCCAGGCCGATCCGCTCGTCCCCCGGATCCTCGCCGCCGTGGAGGTGGAGTCGCGGCGTGAAGCCCCCACTTCGCAGGCCATCGAAGATGAATTCGACGGCTTGTCCGGCCTTGCCATCGACCTTTCCCGCCGCATGTTCAGCGCGTCTCAGCTGTCGCTGCTCGGCCAATGCGCCTTTCGCTGGTTCGCCGAGCGCGAACTGGGAGCGGCGCCCCTCGACGAGGTTAGCGAGGACATCGACCCTAGCATGCGGGGCAACCTCTACCACAAGACCCTGGAGATCGGGATGGCCGACTGCAAGGATGAACCCGAGATCCGAAAGGCCCTGCTGGACGGGCTGGATGCCTACTTCCTCAAGGCCGAGCGCGAGCTGAATATCCCCCCATGGCCGCTCTGGGAGGTGCGTCGCTCGGAGCATCTGGCGCTTCTGCGCCGCGCGATCGAGGGGGACGACTTCCTGCAGGAGGGCGCCAAGCCCGAGCACATGGAGGAGCCCTTCGACTTCGTTTGGCATGGGTTCAGACTCCGGGGCTCGATGGACCGGGTGGATCGGGGACGTGCGGGCGCCATCATCATGGATTACAAGGCGGGCAGGCGCACCTACGGCAAGATCCAGGACGCGTCCGGCAAGGCCGACGTGGACATCCAGCTGCCCATCTACGTGCAGGTCGGCAAGGAGAAGTTCGGCAACGTCGAGCGGGCCTACTACTACATGCTCAGCACCCGCGAAGCGATCGAGGCCGAGAGCGACGAGGCCCTGTTGAAGCCTCTCCTGGAGCGGATGCGGGGCCAGCTCGAGCAAGGGCATTTCCCCGTGCAGCCGGATTCCAAGATGACGGTCTGCCAGTATTGCCCGACCCACCTCGCCTGCCGCAAGGGATCGCGGCTGGAACGAAAGGCGCGCTTCGCATGACCCTCAACGCCCGTCAGAAGGAAGCCGTCGAGGCCCCCGGAAGCGTCTGCGTCGTCGCGGGAGCCGGCACCGGCAAGACCCACATGCTCTCCCACCGCTACCTGGTTCACCTGCAAGCCCACGGGCTTTCGCCGCTCGAAATCGTGGCCACGACCTTCACCGAGAAAGCCGTCGCCGAGATGCGCGCCCGGGTCCGCCAGCTCGCGAGTTCGACCCTGGGGCCGTCCGACGATGCGCTCTCGGAACTCGAAGCGGCCCAGATCTCGACCCTCCACTCCCTGGCCGCCCGCATCTGCCGCGAGCACCCGGACGCTGCGGGCGTGACGGCGGACTTCGTCATCCTCAACGAGCGGCCGGACGGCGAACTCTGGCTGAGCGAGAAGCTGGCCGACGCGATTTCGACCCTGCCCCCCGAGACCTTCGCGACCGTTCCTTCGGGCATCCTGCGCGACGCGCTGGAGACCCTGCTGGCGGATCCCATCCTCGCCGCGCGTTCGCTCGCCGTGGATCCGGAAGCCTGGAAGCAGCGGATCGACGCGCAGCAAGGTCCGGCCTTGAGCGCCTTGCGAGGGCATCCGCTCTGGGCTGAGGCGCGCGTCATCCTGGGCGAGGGGGGCGATCCCCTGGACGATCGCGAGGCGCAGCGGCTCCTGGCCCTGGACGTGATGGCCGCCGTCGATGCCTGCGTGGAGGCGGCCGCCGTCGCGGCCTGCTTCGCGGGGCTCGATGCCATCAAGCTGAACAAGGGCAGCCGCAAGGACTGGGGAAACCGCATCAAGGACGGCATTCGCATCCTGCGGGAGTTCCGGGACGCCCCCCCGCCGGAGCTCGCTCCGCTCTTCTGGTCCTGCGAACTCGACGCGCCGCTCGCCAAGTTGCAGCCGGTCCTGAAGGAGGCCTTCGAGCATGTCTCGGGGGCGCTGGAACGGGCGAAGCGCGAGGCGCGGCTGCTCGCGTTCGCGGACCTCGAGGTTCACGCCCTGCGCGCCCTGGAACACCCCGAGGTGGTCGCTTACTACCGCGAGCGCTGGAAGGCCTTCCTGATCGACGAGTTCCAGGACACCAACCCGGTCCAGGGGGAAATCCTCCAGAAGCTCTGCGGAGACGCCATCCTCACCATCGTGGGGGATCCGAAGCAGTCCATCTACGGCTTCCGGCGGGCGGATCTGCAAGTTTTCAACGCGTTCCAGGCGGCCATCGAGCGAGCGGGCGGCAAGACCGTGACGCTCGAAGAAACCTACCGCACCCATGAGCCCCTCATGGACTCCGTCAACCGCGTGTTCCGCGTGGTGCTCGGCCCGCTGAGCCAGGACCTGTCCAGCCGGCGGACTGCTCCCAACGACGGCCCCCACGTCGGCTGGCAGGTCCTGCCGAAACCGGCCTCCAAGACGTCGGACGAGCTCATGCGGCGCGCCGAAGGGCAGGTGATCGCCCGGGAGATCCTGGCGCTGCGGGACGGCCGGGTCCCGGTTTTCGACCCGAAGCGGGCGTCGTCGGCATCGTCCTCGCGGCCCGTCGAGTGGGGAGACATCGCGATTCTCTGCCGCACGTCCCGCCCCCTGGAAATCTACGGCGAGGCCTTGGCGGCGGCGGGGATCCCCATGGTCCTGTCGCGGGGCGGCAACCTCTTCGAGACGCGCGAGGCGCTCGACGGCATCGCGCTCCTGGGGTTTCTCGCGGAACCCGCGGACAACCTGTCGCTTATCGCCATGCTGCGGAGTCCGTTCTTCGCGATCAGCGACCGAATTCTGCATGCGTTCGGCCAGCCGGTGCGGGGCAAGTCCTGGTGGCCCCACCGCGAGGATGCGGCCGATCCCCGGTTGCGCGCGGCGTTCGCCGTGTTGGAGGACTTGCAATCGGCTTCGTGGGTCGAGGCTCCGAGCCGCTTGTTACAGATGGCGGACAGGCATTGCGGATACACGGCTGTGCTCGCGAACATGCCGGGAGCCGTCCGTCGGGAGGCGGACTGGGCGGGCTTCGTGCGCTTCATCCAGGGCCTCGAAGGGGAGTCCCGGGACGTCTTCACGCTGATGCGGCGTCTGGCGCGGCTGCTCGAGGCGGGACTCGAGCTGGAGCGTCCGCCGCTGGAGGCGGGCGACGCCGTTTCGCTGATGACCATCCATGCCTCGAAAGGGCTCGAATGGCCGGTGGTTTTCGTTCCCAACCTCAGCGCCACGGCGAGCGGTTTTCCCCCCGCCGTGCTCTTCGACGAGCGCTGGGGCGTGGCGTTGAAATTCGACGACGAACAAGGCGGAAAGCTGGCGCCGTTCGCTTATCGGGCGATCGCGCACGCGCGCAAGCAACGGGAAGCCGAGGAAGAGGATCGCATCTACTACGTGGCATGCACGCGAGCGCGCGATCGCCTTCTCCTCACCTCGCTCAAGGACAGTGGAGGCCCCCTCGATAGCCTATCTGCTGGGCTGAACGCCGCAAATATCGCGCCTGTTGCCGCCGTGATTCAGCCGGATGACACGCAGCCGCCTGCGAGGCCGAGTCCGGCTCCGAGCCCTTGGCGGGGAAGTGAGCTGCTGGCCAAGGTGGGCTCGTAGAACTTCAGGCTTCTTGCTGAGGTCTCGACGCCACTTTTCGCTCGACCGTCCGCTCGACTGACCGCTCGATCGCCGCCTCGCCATGCCCCCCGTAGCGCGGCATGGTGACGAGTCGAACATCCGGCTGGACCTCTTGCAGCAACGCCGCGGTCTGGGGATGGCACGTGAAGAGCAGCACCTGGTGCTCGGACGCGAACTCGACCAGCAGCTTCGCCAAGCTGCGCGCGCGCTCGGGATCGAAGTTCACGAAGACGTCGTCCATGATCAGCGGCAGATTGGCGGACTGGCGCGCGAACTCGCGAATCAACCCGAGCCGCAGGCAGAGATAGAGCTGCTCGGCCGTCCCCTGGCTCAGCTTTCCGACCTCCTTGCGGCTCTCCCGCTGATCGACCACCAGGAAATCCCCCTCGTGCTGAACGAGTCGCACGTAACGCTCATCGGTCACCTGCCTGAACAAGCGGGACGCCTGCGAGATGACCGCCGGCTGGCGCGTTCGCTCGACCTCCGAGAGCGTCTCCTGGATCATGTCCTCGGCGATCGCCCGCACCAGCCAGCCCCACGTCTGCCGCCGGAACTCGTCGAGCTTCGCCTGGTACGCATGCTCGCGTGAAATCACGTCCGACGCTTCCTCGATCTTCCGAAGCTCGTCGCGGAGTTGCCCCAGCAGTTGGTTGGTCTCGTCGCGGGAGGTGACGAGGGCGTCCTGGGCGACTTGCGCCTCCGTGATGGCCTGCTTCCAGGACTCCACCCGCTCGGTGAGCAGCATCGCCTTGAGCGCGTCGGCCTGCGCATCGCGGCCGAAATGCTCATCGAGGAAGCGATCGGCCTCCAGCAACGACCGCTGGAGGTCCTGGAGCTTTCCGTGAACGCCCATCCGGCGATGGAAGCTCCCCTCGTCCTCGGCGCCCGCCTCCGCGTAAAGCGAGGCCAAGGCCTGACGAGCCTTCGAGAGCTCCTCGCGCTTGGCTTCGAGCTTGAACTCCAGGGTCGTCAACTCGCGGCTCCGGTTGGCATGCTCAAGCCGCGCTTCGAGATCGCTCGCCAGCCGCTCCTGCAACCCCCCGACCCCATGCACCAGTTGGGTGTCCCCCATGGGGACCGGCTCTCCGGCGTCCGCGAGGAGGGCGATCGCCTGCTGACGATATCCGTCGGCCTTCTGGGCCAGCGCATCCCCGGTGGCTTCGAGGGCCATGAGGGCCGCCAGGAACTGCCGTGCCGAAACCAGCGCCTGAAAGAGCATCCCGACTCCCTTGGGGCTACGATCTTCGTCGATTCCTGCTCCCAGCCGCCAGGTCCTCCAGTCATCCGCGGCCTGCGCGGAGTCCTGGGCGGCCGCTTCCTGCGCTCGAATCGCGCGCTCGAGCCTCGAACGGGTTTCCCGCTCGAGTTCGGCGAGCCGCTCGAGCTCCTGGCGAAGCGCGATTCGGGTCTTGGCGAAGTCGCGATCCTCGTCGAGCTTCCGGGCAAAGGCCTCGATCTCCGCGGGCGAGGGTTGCGCGCTCAGTCCCGCGGCCTCGGCATCCGCGCGCAAGCCGGCAATCAGCGCTTCGAGGCGGCTCCGGAGCGCGTCCTGCTCGGCTCGGGCCTGCCGGAGCTGTTCGGCGATGTACTTGCGAGCCTCGTGATCCCCGCCGGCTACTCGCCCCTTCAGAAAGCTCAAGCCGGCCAGCACGGCCGCCAGGATACCCAACAGCGCGGCCACCAGCCAATCCTGGCTCAGTCCGTTCCAGCCGGCCAGCGCCACCAGAAGCGCCGCCACCTCCCAGAGCCCCGCCCGAAGTCCCCTCGGTAGCGCGATCGGCTCGCTGCTGGGAGCCCGCCGCTGCTCGATTTCGAGCGTGCGGATCGTCTCTTCGAGCTGACGCTGCTCGGTCTGGGCCTCTTTTTGAAGCGTGTAGTTCGTCCGGAGACGGACCAGCCGCGCTTCTTGCCCAGCAAAACCCTCGGGAGAGGGAGCGTCGCCTCCCGAAGAAAGCCGCCGTTGCTGATCTTCCACCGCCAAACGTGCCGCATCGGCCCGCTGCTGGGAATCCTTGACGTCGCGGGAGGACTCGGAAAGAGCGCCTTCCGCGCGCTCCAGGAGGGCTTGCCAAGCCAAGACCTCGTCCAGGGCGGGGATCGAGGAGTCGAAGGAATCCAGCCGCTCGCGCGTCCAGTGGGGGCCGAGCGAAGCGAGGGCGGCGTCGAGCTCGCCCTGGGCGTGGTTTCGCTTTTCGGCGTTCGCTGCGAGGCCCTGAACCCAGTCGAGAAATAGCGGAGCGTCCGCAGCGATACCGGGAATCCGCTCGGCCAGCGCTGCCAGGCGGTCATCGGGGATGATCTCGTTCCGGCGCTGTACGAGCTCCTGATGCTCCAGTTGCAGTTCCGTAAGCGCGCTTTCGAGTCCCTTGAGGACGGATTGGGCTTCGGCATGGCGGGGCTCGGCCTGAGGCGGGAAGGCCTCCACGACTTCGAGAGCGTCGAGCTCTTGCTGGAGGGCGCCGCGCGCCAGCCACTTGGGCCAGAGATCGAGCAGCGTCTGGTGGCGCTGGATCTCGCGCAGGTGGGCGGCCTGCTCCAGCGTGAGGCGCGCGAGGGTCTCGGTGAGCGTCGCTGCTTGCGACTTGAGGGTTTCGTAGTCCTGCGCGCGGTTCCGGGCTTCCTGGATGCCGGCCTGCAGGACCTCGAGCTGGCGGGAGAGCTTGATCAGCTCGTTCTCGCGTCCCCGGGCCTTGAAGATGGGCGAGTATTCCTTGTCGAGCTGCGTCAGCGCTTCGCGAGCGGTGTTGCGGCCTCCTTGCAGGCTTCCGGCGAAGATCCGGTCCTTGATGCCGGCTTCCTTGTGGACGCCGAAGTTCTGGAGTTCGCTGAGGCTGAAGGCGAAGACCGACTTGAAGAGGCCCTGGTCGGCATGACCGAGCAGCTGCGCGAGTTCGGATTCGCTACCCTGGGAATCGTCGGGGCGGTAGAGCTTGAAGCCCTCCTTGCGATCGCCGTTGCGCCCCAGAGTATACTTCCCCTGAGGCGTGTCGATGAGTAGCTTGCCCCCCATGTGGCGGGTGTGGAGGGGCTCGTAGCGGTTCTGGCCCTTGCCGGTCGGAAAGCCGAAGAGCATGCCCCGCAGGAAGGCCAGGAGCGTGCTCTTCCCCGCCTCGTTGGGCCCCAGGAAGACCGTGATGCCGTCGGGGAGGTCGGATTCCCGGTGATCGTGAAAGTGGCCGAAGCCATCGATGTGCCAGCCGCGGATCTTCATCGCTACTCCTGTTCCAGCAAGTCGAGGGCGAGGGCCTCGGCTTCGCGAAGCACCATGCCCCGCTCCGCCTCGGTCAGGGGGGACAGGAGGGACTTGAAGCGACTCAACTGATCCAGGCGGTTGTCCAGGAAGCTCGCGACCCTTTCGGGGTCGGCGAGACGCTCGTCCTGGAGACGCAGGAGTTCCGAGGTGAAGCTCCCTTGCAAAAGCAGTTTTTCGCGGTCGAGCGGCGCCGAGGCCTCGTTTCGCAAGTCCTCCCACCAGAGGAAGCCGCGGGGGCGATCGCCCTCCTGCCGCAGCACATCGAGAATCTCGTCCAACCGGCCCGCATGCCGCAGCTCCGAATAGAGCGCCCCCCGCCCCGTGAGACTGGCCCGGAGAATCAGGCTCCGGCCGTCGTGCCGACCTTGCAGCTCCTCCGCGCGCTCCATCAAGGTTCGCTGCAGCGTGGCGACGTCGTCGATCCCCGCAAGATCGACCTCCAAGGAGGCGAACCGGATGCTGTCGAGCGCCTCGAATCGCGGTTCCTGGATGTCGCCGTTGTCCACCGTCACCACCAATGCCCCCTTTGGGCCCGTTTCGCTAGGCTTGGGGCTTCGGCCCAGCAGGTTTCCGGGGTAGACGATCCAGGGAGACTTCGCCAGGACCTGCCTCCGGTGGATGTGGCCCAGGGCCCAGTAGTCCATCCCCGCGGTCTTGAGGTCGTCGAGGCTGCAGGGGCTGTAGGCGTCGTGATCGCCGTTTTGCCCCACGTTGCAGTGCAAGAGCCCGACGTGAATTCCGGGTTCGGAGCTTCGGCGAAAGTGCCGGCTCAGATTTTCCTTCACCGCCGCATGCGCGTAGCTGATACCGTGAATCGTGGCGACGCTCCGGCCGTCGATGGAGAGGGTCTGGCTCTCGACGCGATGGGAGTCGAAGACCTTGACCTCCGCGGGCCACGTCTTGATGGCCGACCAGCCGCTGAGCGGGTCGTGGTTGCCGTGAACGATGAAGGTCGCGATGCCGCGCGCGCTCAGGCGTTCGAGCCCCTTCAAGACCCTGTGCTGAGCCCGTATGCCGCGGTTGGAGCCGTCGTAGAGGTCGCCCGCGAGCAACAGGAAGCGGGCCTCTTCGCGGATGGCGAGCTCGATCAAGGCGTCGAAAGCTTCGAGGGAGGCCTCCCGCAGGGCGTCGCCGATGCGGGCGGAAACCTGGCCGATGCCGTGAAACGGGGTGTCCAGGTGCAAATCGGCGGCGTGGATGAAGGTGAATCGCATGGAGGCTCCTGTGACCTGAGGCGGAAAATCACCCTTTCTTGTACCCTTGCAAGCGGGGGTTATGCAGAAGGGAGCGGTCGTTCTTCGCGGGGTATGGAATACTGGTGCATGACGCGGGCACCCAGGGGTGAGCAAGGGAGGATCGAAATCACATGACCGTCACCGAAGCCCTGACCCAGCAGGTCGAGGTCACCGTAGTTAACGCGCCGACCTTGAACTTCGCGATGGATCAGAGCGGCATGCCGCTCATCCGGGACGTGCTCATCCGCAACCCGGGTCCCGATGCCTTGCGCCAGGCTTCGCTCCAGCTTCAACTGCTTCCCGACCTCGCCGATCCCCTGCTCATGGCCCTTCCGGACATTTCCCCCGGCGAGGAACTCACCCTCGGCGTCATCGACTACCGCCTGCCCGCAGGGCGCCTTCGCGGCGTCATCGAGGCCGAACGCGCCCAGCTCGCCTGGAAGCTGACCCGGGGAACCGAGGTCCTGCTCGGTGGAGCCTCGGACGTGGACGTGCTCGCTTTCAACGAATGGCCGGGACTCCGAGGGCCCGCGGGCCAACTGGCATCCTTCGTCATGCCGAACCATCCGGCCCTGGTCAGCCTCTTGCACGCGGTGCGGGAGCGACTCGGCGAGACGACCGGAGACAACGCCCTCGACGGTTACCAGTCGCGCTCCCCGGAGCGCGTGGGCGCCATGCTCCAGGCCCTTTACCGGACCGTCCAGGACTCCGGTCTCTCCTACGTCGGAGTGCCCGCCAGCTTCGAGATTCACGGTCAGAAGGTGCGCTTGCCCGACATGCTGCTGAGGGACGGGATGGGCTGCTGCCTGGATGTGACCCTCCTCTTCGCGGCCTGCCTGGAGCGGATGGGCCTTCACCCCCTGACGATCCTCGTCGAAGGGCACGCCTTCCCCGCCCTCTGGCTGCTCGAAGAACGCTTCCCCGAAGGCATCATCGAGGATGCCGCCCGCCTCCGCAACGCCATCGCGCTGGGGCACCTGGTCGCCTTCGACTCGTCCACCGTCCTCGCCGCGTCGTCCCCGTCCCTGGGCCAGGCCGTCGCCGTGGCCAACGCCTCGCTCGACGACGACTCGCGGTTTCACTACGCCCTCGACATCCCGGTGATGCGAAGGGCCGGCTTCCTGCCGCTCGCCTTGAGGGAAACGGTCGAAGCCGCCGAGCCGGAACGCGATTGGGTCCCCGTGACGCCGCCCATGTCGCCGTCCATGTCGCCGTCCGGAAGCCAAGCCGACTCGGGAACCCCCGCAAAGCCCCCCGTGGCTGGCCCACCCGAGGAGGTCGCGTCGCGCTTCCAACGTTGGCAGGAGAAACTGCTGGACCTGTCCCTGCGAAACAAGCTGCTCAACTTCAACCTGTCCTCCAAAGCGGCCGTGGCCTTGGGCGTACCGGACATCGCAGGCCTGGAGGACCAGCTTGCCGAGGGCAAGGCGATCGCCATCCTTCCTCCCCCCGTCCTGCGGGGACTCGACGAACGGGATCCGTCGCTCGCCATGAAGCGCGTGCCGGCCGCCGAGTTGCAGGCCATGCTCCTCGATGATCTGAAATCGGGCATCATCCGCTCCCCGCTCTCCGAGGCCCCCCTGCTCGCAGCCCTGAAAAATCTCGAGCGAACCTCCCGCAGCGACTTCGAGGAGGGCGGAGCGCCGACCCTCTACCTCGCCATCGGGCTCCTGAAGTGGTTCGAAACGCCGACCAGCGGAAAGGAGCGCTTCGCCCCGCTCTTGCTCTATCCCGTCTCGCTGGAGTTCGATCGCGCCAAGCGCCTCTACCGCCTGCGCCGCCAACCCGAGGAGCCGATGGCCAACGTCACCCTGGTCGAGAAGCTCAAGCGCGACTTCGGGGTCGACCTCTCGGCCCTCCTCACCCTGGAAGCCGACGACTCCGGACTCGACGTCCCGCGCCTCCTCCAGGCCAGCCGACTCGCCATCCAGCGCATGCCCCGCTGGGAAGTCCTCGACCAGGCCCATCTCGGCCTATTCTCCTTCACCAAGTTCCTGATGTGGAAGGACCTCTCCGACAATGCGGAAATCCTCCTGGAGAGCGAGGTGGTCCGCCACGTCGCCTCGCGCGAAAACCATGCCTTCGCCCAGCAGGTCGCGGATGTTCCGGCTGAGCGCCTAGATGCGGATGTTCCGGCTGAGCGCCTGGATTCCGAGCTGGCTCCCGAGCGCGTGCCGTGCGTGGTGGATGCGGACTCGACCCAGATGTCGGCGATCGCCTCGGCCCTCGCAGGCCGCAGCTTCGTGCTCCAGGGCCCCCCCGGCACCGGCAAGTCCCAGACCATCACCAACCTGATTGCCGCCCTGCTCGCACAAGGCCAGAAGGTGCTCTTCGTCTCCGAAAAGATGGCCGCGCTCGACGTCGTCCACCGCCGCCTCTCGGAGGTGGGCCTGGGCGATTTCTGCCTCGAACTTCATAGCCACAAGAGCAACAAGAAACAAGTCATGGACTCGCTCGCTCAGGTCCTCAACCGGGCGGCAACCGTCTCCCAGGTGCCCTGGGAGAGCCGCTCGCAGGAACTCGCCCAGTTGCAGGCCCAACTCAACGCGCTGGCCCAGGCCCTGCACCGAACTCAACCGCTTGGCCCGACCTTTCATCAGGCTCTCGATCGCCTGGTGGCGCTCGCCGATGCGCCCGAAGTCCGCTTCCCGATTCCAGCCGTCGCGGAGCTGAGCGCCGATCGCTATCGCGATTGGCAAGCGCGCGTGACCGAGTTCGCCGAGCGCGCCGCCACCGTCGAGCCCTTCCAGAGCCACCCCTGGGCCATCATCCGGACGGAGGCCTGGAGCGCCAGGTTCCAGGAAGAGGTCTCGGACGCGCTCGAACGCTTGCTCCGAGCGCTCGCCGAGGTCGACGCCCGACTCCCCGAACTCGAGGGCCTCACGGAAGTCCCGATGGCCGGAAGCTCGGAGTCCCTCCGCCGCTGGACCACGTTCCTGGCGCGCCTGGGTGAAGGCCCCATTCCCGCCCTGGTCCTGGAGGGATCGGCATGGCCGGAGGTCTCGCGCCGGGCCCAAGCCTACCTCTCCGCGCAGCGGAGTCACGACCGCAAGGTCGAGGGGCTGCTTTCGCGTTGGAAACCCCACTTCCTGGAGCTGGATACCGCGCCGCTGACGGAGCGTTTTCAGGAAGCGGCGATGAGCTTCCCGCTCCTTTCCTTCTTCAAGCTCTGGGGGCCGAAGCGCCTGCTCAAGCTCCACGCCGAGGGAGCGCTTGCAGATGATGCGACCCTCCTGGCCGACCTGCTCCTCCAAAGTACGCTTCGCTCGGCGCTTCCAGAGCTGACCGGAGAGCGCGGCGGCCTCGCCGATCGCCTCGGGAGTGTCTGGCGCCCGGAAGACGCCCTGGACGCCCTGGAAGCCATGATCGCGCGGGCGGATCACGTCCACGCGGCCGCCCAGGACCTGGGCTCGCCAGGCGGTTGGGGCCGGATCCCCGCGATGGCCAAGGCCGGCGGGTCGGATGACCGGCTGGAAGCAGCTCGCCGCAACCTGGAAGTGGCTCTCGACGAGCTGGAGGACGCGGAGACGAGCCTGTCATCGTTGCTGGCGATCCCCCTCGGCAAGGCCTGGCCTTCCCGGAGTGCCGAGCGCCACCGGGAAGGCCTGCGAGAAGCCGTTCTTCGCTGGCTGGACCAAATGCCGAAGTTCCGGGCGATGTGCCTCTACCGCGAGGCGGCGGCCAGTCTCGTCACGGAGGGGCTCGAACCCTTGGTGGAGGCGCACGAGCGCGGAAGCTCGACGGCGGATGCCCTCCTCCTGGCCTTCGAGCGCAACGTCTTGAAGCGTTGGACCACGGCCGTCCGGGACCAAAATGAGGCCCTGCTGCGCTTCGACGGGCCGAGTCACGAGCGGACGATCGCACGATTCGCCAAGCTGGATGCGGAATACCTCTTGCTGGCGCGCCAATGGGTGGTCGCGAACCTCGAGCAACGCCTCCCGAGTCTGCAGGGGCCGATGGCCGACTCCTCGGAGCCGGGCATCCTCCAGCGGGAAATGAAGAAGAAGGCCCGCCACCTGCCGGTGCGAAAGCTGTTGCAAGCGATCCCGAACCTGGTCTTCCGGCTCAAGCCCTGCTTCATGATGAGCCCCATGTCCATCGCCCAGTACCTGCCCGCGGACGCGCCGCGCTTCGACGTGGTGGTCTTCGACGAGGCGTCCCAGATAGGCACGCATGACGCCATCGGGGCGATCGCCCGGGGAGCTCGGGTGATCGTGGTCGGCGACTCGAAGCAGTTGCCGCCGACGACCTTCTTCCAGCGCCAGACGGAAGACGAGGGCGTCCCCGACGAGAACGACGTGGTCGAACTCGAAAGCATCCTCGACGAGATGACCGCCAAGCAGCTACCCCAGCAGATGCTGGGCTGGCATTATCGGAGCCGGCATGACTCGCTGATCGACTTCAGCAACCGCCACTACTACGAGGGAAAGCTCCACATCTTCCCGTCGGCGAGCCGAGCGGTGGAGGGCCTGGGAGTCAGCTGGCACCCGGTTCCGGGGGGCGTCTACATGGGAGCGAGCGCGACGGGATCGGGTGACGATGCTCGCTCTGCCGGATCCCGCTCCGTTGGAGATCGCTCCTCTGGATCTCGCTCTGCTGGAGCCCAGGCGGGGACCAATCCCGAGGAAGCCACGGCGCTCGTGGAGCACCTCGTCGAGGTCTTGCGGCGCACCGATCCCAGCCGCCGCACCTTCGGGGTGGTGACTTTCAACATGGCGCAGCAGGCCTTGATCCTCGACCTGCTCGACGAGGCTCGCGCCCGCCTGCCCGAGATCGAGCCGCACTTCGTTTCGGGTGAGCCGGTCTTCGTGAAGAACCTCGAAAACGTGCAGGGAGACGAGCGGGACGAAATCTACTTCAGCATCTGCTACGCCAAGGACGCGAGCGGCAAGCTCCGCATGCACTTCGGCCCCCTCAGCATGTCGGGAGGGGAGCGCCGCCTCAACGTGGCCATCACCCGGGCCCGCTGCCAGCTGAAAGTCTTCTCGACCCTCACCTACGACCAGATCGACCTGAGCCGGACGAACGCCGTGGGCACGACTCACCTCCGCCGGTTCCTCCAGTTCGTCGCGCGCCAGGGCGGCGATGAGAGGCTGTCCGTGGCCCGAAATCGGCAACCCCAAGGCGCGTTCGAGCGCGAAATTCGTGAGACGCTCGAAGCGCTGGGCTACGAGGTCCACTCCCAGATAGGCTCCGGGGACTACCGGATCGATCTGGCCGTCGTGCATCCGGAGAAGCCCGGAGTCTACGTCCTGGGCCTCGAAACCGACGGCCCCAACTACGGCTCCGGCAAGACGGCCCGCGACCGCGATCGGCTCCGCCGTCAGGTCCTCGGCGGTCTGGGCTGGCAGTTGCGGCGGTTGTGGGCGCTGGAATGGCGACAAGACCCCGTTGCGCAGCGCGAAACCCTGCGAGCCTGGGTCGAAGAGGCCCTGGAGCGCGCGCGCTCCACGCCGCAGGCGGAGCTGCCCAGGATCGACCCGCAGGCCGCGCCCCTGACGCCCGAGCTACCCGAGCCGGAGCCTCGACGCCTGGCCGTGGGGCCGAGTCTTCCGGTCCCGCCGAGGCCCTTCGAGGGACGCCCTTACGTTTCCCATGTCTTGCCTTTGTTGTCGGCGGATCAGGAAGCCTTCTACGCCCCGGCGGCGTCTCCGGCCATCCGGTTGCATCTGAGGCGCCTGGTGGAGGTGGAAGGTCCCATCCACCTGGACCTGGCGGCCCGGAAGCTCATGGCCGGCTGGAGCCTCGGGCGCCTGACCGATCGCGTCCGACGGCGGGTGGCTGACGAGGTCTCGGCGGTCGCCGGCTCGGGGACGGTCGTTCGAGAGGGGGACTTCCTCTGGCCCGCTGGGTTGAAGCCAGGCGAGCTGGCCACCTTCCGGAAACCCGAGGAGGGCGGCGTGAGCCGGGATGCCGAGGCGATCGCGCCGGAAGAGGTGGCGATCGCCGCCGCCTGGGTCTTGTCGAACTGCCTTTCGCTGGACCGTGAAGAGGCCGTCCGGGAGGTCGCGAAGTGCCTGGGCTTGCTACGGGTCGGAAAGAACGTCGCGCAGGCGATGGAGCGCGGAATCGATCTGCTGGCGGCCAGAGGACAATGCGTCTCCGAGGGGACGATGCTGAAGTGGTTGGGCTGAGCCCATCGCGCGACGCCCTCCGGATGACGCTCGCCGTGAGGCCTCGACCTCACGGCGTCACTTGTTAGGGAGTCGCCGGCGGCTGCTCGAGATACTTGGCAATCCGCCGGCCCGCCGTCTCGGCGAACTGTGCGACCGCGGGCGGCAGTCCCCCCCGCTGGGCCATGCCGGTCACCTGATCGCGCAGCCGCGCATCGCCGCTCCGGATGCCCCGCAGGGCCACCATGCAGACCTGGGGCTCCGGATCGCCCAGCGCCCCGGAAATTGCCTGCCAGGCTGATTCATGCTCGAAGCGCCCCAGGGTCAAGGCCGCCATGGCGCGGACCCAGGGATCGGGAGCCGCCAGCTCCTGGAGGATACTGGGCAACTCATCCAGCGACGGCTGCCGTCGGGCCCCCGCCAACCATTGCAGCCTTCCCGCCATGTCCGGATCGTGCAAGGGCAGGACGGTCTCCGATCGCTTGAGATCCCCCAGGACCGCCAGAACGTCCGCGTAGTCGACCGACGCGGGCACGAGGGCCATCAGACCCGCCGAATCGCCGCTTCCCATGCGCGATAGCGCCTCGCGCACCGACTCCTGGATCTCCCGCGACACGAGCACGTCGAGGGGCACTTCCCCCGCTTCCACCAGCTCCGCCAGGTGACTTCGGATGGTCGACACCGCCAAACCTCGCTCCTGCGCAATCTGCTGGGGAGACAGCCCCTGCCGATGATAGTCGAGCGTCGTCCTCGTGGATGCGCCCTTCCGGCCGCTCACCCCCTCTTTCGGAGCGCTCGCGGGGACCGTCGGCAGCGCGACCGGCATGCTCGCCGCAGGCTCGGCCGCGCTCGGAGTCGCCTCGGCGCGAGGAGGTTCGGCAGCGACTGCGGTCGTCGCGGCGCCCGCCGGCTCCGGGATATCCAGGGGAAACCCGAGCGTCGCGCAGGCCTCCCGGATCACCGCCAGCACCCGCTCGCCGAAGTTCGTGACCTTCGCCTGCCCGACTCCCTTGATCCCCGACAAGGCATCGAGGGTCGTGGGCTTCAGCCTCGCGAGTTCCTGAAGCGCCGCGTCGTGGAAGATGATGTAAGGGGGCAATCCCCGCTCCCGAGCGAGTTCCAGCCTCATGGCCCGGAGGGCCTGGAAGAGCGCGTCATCGGATCCCCCCGTCGTCGCCGTCCCACGCTTGGCTGGGGCTTGCTCCCGCGGCTGGGTCAGAAGCAGGCTGCCCTCCCCGTCGAGGTAGCGGCGTCCCGCATCGGTCAGGCGCAGCACGCCGTATTCCCCGCGCTCCAGCGCTTCCTGGCCGACGAGCTGCTCGAGCCAGTCGGAGAGATCCTTCACGTCGTACTGCCGCAGAGAGCCGTACTCGGGCAGGCGATCGCCCCCGTTGCCCCGGACCTTCTCCGTGTTCGACCCCTTCAGCACCTGGGCCACGTACTGGCCGCCGTAGCGGTTTCCTGTCGCTTGCACGCCGGCCAGGATCTGCCGAGCGACCTCGCCCGATTGCGGCAAGGATTCCTTCTCGCCGAGGCAGACGTCGCAAGCCTGGCAAGCCGACTCGGGATCGTGCTGGCCGAAGTAGCGCGTCAGGAAACGATGGCGACAGGTATGGGCCTGGCAGAAAGCGTACATCTCGTTGATCCGGTCGAGCGCGGCCCGCCCGTACGCGTCCGCGGGCGAACCCTGGATCCGGCGCCAGGTCGCCGCGTCGGCGCTGCTGTAGATGAGAACGCACTCCGCCGGCAAACCGTCGCGTCCCGCGCGTCCCGCCTCTTGCTGGTAGTTCTCGATGGCCTTGGGCATCCCGGCATGCAAGACGAAGCGCACGTTGGAGCGGTCGATTCCCATCCCGAAGGCGACCGTCGCGACGATGATGTCCACCTCCTCGTTGATGAAGGCGCGCTGGTTGTTTCGCCGTTCCTCATGGCTGAGGTCGGCATGGTAGGGCAAGGCGCGATACCCCTGACGCTTCAGGGTCGCCGCGAGCGAATCGACGTCCACCTTGCGAATGCAGTAGATGATGCCGGCTTCACCCGCATGGCGATCCAGGACCTCCCGGACCTGCGACAGGGTTTCCTTTCGCGGTGCCGTGCGGTAAGTCAGGTTCGGGCGATTGAAGTCTCCGACCAGCGTCCGGCACTCGCGCAAGCCCAGGTTGCCCGCGATGTCGGCCCTCACGACCTCCGTCGCCGTGGCCGTGAACCCATGCAGGGCGACATCCGGAAAGATCTGCCGCAACAGGCCGAGCGACCGGTAAGCAGGACGATACTCGTGCCCCCACTGGCTGATGCAATGGGCCTCGTCGATCGCCACGAAGCTGATCCGCGCCTCCCGCAACAAGGCGATCAGCGCCTCGTTAGGCTGACCGGATTTCACCAGGGCTTCGGGGGCCACGTAGAGCAGCTTGAGCGCGCCGGCCCGGATCTCGGCCTGAACCTCGCGCTTCTGCTCGGGGGTCATCGAGCTGTTGATGCTGGCGGCCGTGATGCCGTTCGCCCGCAGCCCGTCCACCTGGTCCTGGATGAGCGCCAGCAGCGGCGAAACGATCACCGCCATGCCGTCCATGCAGAGGGCCGGCAACTGGTAGCAGAGGGATTTTCCGCCCCCCGTCGGCAGGACCACCAGGCTATCCTGCCGCTCCATGACGGCCCGAATGGCCTCGGGCTGCAAGGGCCTCAGCTCGTCGTAGCCCCAGTGCCGCTTGAGGAGTTCGTATACGCGAGCCGGGAGCCGCTCCGAATCCGGAGGCGAAGTTGTCATGGCGTCGTCCCTCAGACCGAGGCGAGCAGGGGGTCGGTCTGTCCCGCTTCCTCGAATCCCTTGGCCCTCAGCAAGCACGAGTCACACGCGCCGCAGGGCTGGTCGCCCCCCTGGTAGCACGACCAGGTCATGCGGTAATCCGTGCCCACCGCGAGGCCATGGCGGATGATCTCGGCCTTGGTCCAGTGCAGCAGCGGGGTCTCGATCCGGATGGGGTTCCCCTCGACTCCCGCCTTGGTTCCGAGTCGCGCCATCTCTTGAAAGGCGGCGATGAACTCGGGGCGGCAGTCCGGGTAGCCGGAGTAGTCGTAGGCGTTCACCCCGATGAAGATGGCTTCGGCGCCGATGGCCTCGGCGTAGCTGAGCCCGAAGCTCAAGAAAAGGGTGTTGCGGCCCGGCACGTAGGTGACGGGGATGCTCTCTTCCATGACGTCGACGGAGCGTCCGGTTGGAACGTCGATCGCGTCGGAGGTCAGCGCGGATCCGCCCCACTTGGTGAGGTCGAAGGTCATGACGATGTGTTCGGAGGCTCCGACCGCCTGGGCGACCGCGCGGGCGGAATCGAGTTCCTTGGCGAGGCGCTGGCCGTAATTGAACGAGAGCGCATGGACCTCGTAACCTTCCGCCTTGGCAAGGTAGGCGCAGGTCGTGCTATCCAGACCTCCCGAGAGCAGAACGACGGCTTTTTTCGACATCAGATACCTCGCAGACGGTGGTGCGGCGGGCGTACCCACCGTGGCCATGAACTCCAGAATCCTTCGGCCCAGCACTCGCCGTCGAGGAGGGCGCGAAGGTTCTCAGGACTTTATTCTACCGCAGCCGCCGCGGCTGATGGTTACTTGCTTAGTGGATGGGTCGTCGCTGATTCCGGATTCACGAAGTAGAGAGTGCTGCTTCCGCATGCTTCGCAGTCAGAGAAGAAGCGTAATCCCGCTTTTCGAAGCTTGGCCGGATGTGCGGCCACCGCGCAATCTCCGCGAACCCCGGTATTCCCGTCGCATCCCGAGCACTTGAAGTAATAGCCGTACTTTCCGTACTGAATGGCGCCCTTGCTGGATCTACAATGCTTACAACTGGGCCCAGGACCACTGGATGCTAATTCAGGTGGGGGGGCGACCGCAACTTCTGTACTTGCCTGGGAAACAGTTTTGGAGACTTGCAGGCCAAAACGCTCGGCGTAGTTGATCCGAATGGGGGAGTGCATCGCCATCAGGCGGCGGCCAATAGCGTAAAGCGACCCTTGGTCGACCAGCTTGGTGGCGTTCCCTAAGGTCTTGAGTATCCCCCATTGTTCCGTTTGCTTGTCGATAGTTGCTTTGAGTGCGTCAGCCTTGATGATCTGGCTGGTGTCAAAGTGATCGGGGCGCATGATGCGCGCGTTCGCCGAAATAATCACGAGGGAATGGAAGGTCGGCATCAGCCTCATTCCCAGGCGCTCGGGCATCTTGATGTCTTCGAAGGCTTCCTTCAGGACGGCGATGTGGCGCTCGTTTTGGGCCAAGGGCGAGGGCATGCCTTCGTACTTCTTTTGGTAGTCGTTCGAGCGCAAGAATTCGCCATCATCGTTAATCTTGAGGCCGCTGTTGAAATGCTTGGACTCGAGGACGTAGCAACCTAAGAGTCGGTTGATCAGGACGTGGTCAATTTGGGCCACGCGTCCCTTGATTTCGAGCCTGAGATCATGAAGGATGATCCAGTTCTCGCTCTTCTCGTAATCGAAGTTGATGAGGTAGGCGGCGTCTTTTTCGCCTTTGATGCCGGCGCGCATCGCATAGAGTTCTTGCTTGATTTTCGACCGCTTGTCGCTGGGCGCCGTGGCGAGCAGCTCTTCCAGCTCGGCGACTTGCTCATCCTTACTATCGGCAGTTTTCAGCAGCATTATCGTTCCTCGGGGCGTACGTGGTTATGACATGATTCTTGTACCCTTGCTTGATATGTGCAAACGTCGGCGTTCCGCTTTCATCGAGGACCGTACGGCCAGTTCGTATGAAGGATCGACCATGTGTCGGACCTCTGCCACGGTGGGCGATCCGTCGAGCTCGCTGGTGTTCCGGTGTTGCCCGTTCAAGGGGTAGCAGCGTTTGACGGCGGGATAGGTCTATCGCAGAGCCGCGATCATCTTGGCACCCGCCAGGGTCTCAACGCTGATACCGAATGAGTCTCGGCTAAGGCGCGTACCGATGATGCAGCATGAGGCTGTTGCCGTCAGGATCGTTGAAGAACGCCATCTTGCAGACGCCGCTGTCGATGATATCGCCCTCGAAGGTCACGCCCTTGGCTTGCAGGGCCTGTACGGCGGCATCGACGTCTTCGACGCCGAGGGCGATCGCCCCTGCCGTGTGCGCCGCGAAGGACCGTCCTATGGCGGCGGTATCCGCGACGGCGAGAGTGAGACCGGAACCGAGCTTGAACTCCACTCCCCTATCTCCCCAATGGCTATCGATCTCCAGGCCGAGGGTGTCGTGGTAGAAACCAACGGCGCGGTTCTTGTCCTGGGTGGGAAGGATGATGAAATCGAGACCCTTGATGGTAGCTGGCTGCACGATATTCTCCTGCGTAGGCTAGCGAGTGCGGTGATGCGGTCCATCCTGGAGAAGACGCCCCACCCGTAGGTGAGGCGTCGCTTTAAGACCTACTTACGCCTTGGAACCCAGATGCTGGGCGATCAGGGCGTCGGCGGCCTCGGGGTTCTGCTTGCACTCGAGCAGCGCGCGAAGCAGGAGCGGGGCCACGATGGTCGCGTCGGACTCGATGACGAACATGGGGGTGTCCTCGGTCAGCTTGTCCCACGTGATCTTCTCGTTGGGGGTCGCTCCCGAATAGGAGCCGTAAGAGGTGGTCGAGTCGCTGATCTGGCAGAAGTACGCCCAGGGCTTCACGGGCTTGTCGAGGTCGTACTTGATGGAGGGAACGACGCAGATGGGGAAGTCCCCCGCGATGCCGCCGCCGATCTGGAAGAAGCCGACTCCGGCGCCTTCCGACAGCTCTTCGTAGCGATCGTAGAGTTCGCCCATGTATTCGATGCCCGACTTGGCGATGCTCGCGCTGAACGTGCCCGTCTTGACGTAGGACGCGAAGATGTTGCCGAAGGTCGAGTCCTCGTAGCCCGGAACGACGATGGGCAGGTTCGCGCGCGCCGCCGCGAGCAGCCAGCACTCGTCCGGATTCCCCTCGTACGCGCGGGGCTCGATGGCCTGGATCACCTCGTAGAAGTACTGGTGCCAGAAGCGGCGATCGCCGCTGGCCGTCGCCTTTTCCCACATGGGGACGACGATCTTCTCGACCGCGCGGAACGCCTCGTCTTCGGGAATGCTGGTATCGGTCACGCGCCGCATGCGATCCTCGAGGATCCGCGTATCGTCTTGCTTCGTGAAGTAGCGGTAGTCGGGGAAGTCCTTGTAGCCATGGTGGGCGACCAGCCGGAACAGGGACTCTTCGAGGTTGGCGCCGGTCACCGAGAGACCGTGAATCAGGCCCGCGCGAATAGCCGGTGCGAGCGTGATGCCGAGCTGGGCGGATGACATGGCGCCGGCCACGGCCCAGAACATGCGCCCACCACCCTGGATGTGGCTCCAGTAGGCAATCAGCGCGTCACGCGTCGCGCGCGCGTTGAAGTTCTTGTAGTTGCCAAGAACGAAATCGAGAATGGGAAGATCGGCGTTCGCCATGGGGCCCTCCTGCGACAAAAGGTGTGACAAAGGTCGGGCGGCACCATGCGAACAGGCAACACCCGAGGACGCCCTACGGTCACGACACAGGGTCGCGCCGCCATCGGCACGTTGGGTGGCTATCTCCATGTGTAGCACGAATGCACGGGATCGTGTCAACGCCTGTTGGCGGAGGACCTCGCGATACCGAGCTCTTGGTTATCGGGCGCCCAAGGAACTATGCTTCTCTCGGACGGTCGAGCATTCGAATATCAGGACGTTCCCGATCCCGGCGTAGAGATCACCTTATCTATGCCCATTTCTTGTCCAACCATTGGGGGACACCTCAGCGGCGGCAGGTAGCGTGGTGACTAGTGCCGCTGAGGGAGCTTCGAACGCAGCGCACGGCATTTCGAGCAAGGTCAAGAATGCTGGTTCGAGTCTGGCGAGCTGGGTTCAATCAGGGGCAAAGACGGAGAATAGTCAGGGGGAGTCACCTGTATAGTTTGGGTTTGACAGGGCATTGCCTGTGGCTCGCCCCCCCCGGAGTACAGTTCCCATGGAGTACCATTCATCCCGTTAGCCTTGGATCTCGACCTCCCTGGGAGTCTTTTAGGTACCAGATTTACATTAGAATCCTTCCCTCGTCCGGGCCCAAGGCTAGTAATAGATCGTCGATTAGATCGGCAGTGAAATAGACATTTGGGCGCAGTTTCTTTAGCCGCTCCAGCGACCAGGCTAAAGAGTGTCCAAACCTACACAGCACCGCTAGCACAAGCAATGGGGATCTGATGATCCCGGCCTCACAGTGGATGTACACTTTTCCGCTAACATTGGTGGCTAGGATTTCTAGTACTCGGGAGCTTGCTAGAGTCAGGTTTGAGACATTGGCGTCATCTGGAAATTCAACCAAGGGGAAACTCTCATATGCGAGTCCCTCTTCCTCGTAGTCACAGGCGCCAATTACCTTCTCTTCTGTTGTCGCGCGAACATCAATCACATTGGTAATTCCCGCCGCTCGCAGGTCTTTTTGGTCGTAGCTGTGGGTTGGCGCGCTGCCAACCATAAGGCGATTAGTGATCCAGGATGCATTCAACATGGCATCAGTTCTTCTGTACCTCAAGGCAAAATTGCGCGACTGGCATTGTTCCTGGCCGGCCTACTGTTACCCGCCCCGTTACCCGAACGCCCAACGCAGAAGGCACCCTACCCGAAGGTAAGGCGCCTCTTAGCTCCGCGTGCTGGATTCGAACCAGCGACCTAGTGATTATCAGTTCAACAGTCAGTTGCGCATGTCGCTCATCGAAACCATCGTGACGAGCGACCTTGATCGTGGAGCGAGCGCACGAACCGCCTGATTTGGTTAGAAGAAGCCGAGCTTCTGCTCGCTGTAGCTGACCAGCAGGTTCTTGGTTTGCTGGTAGTGGTCGAGCATCACCTTGTGCGTTTCGCGGCCAATGCCGGACTCCTTGTATCCGCCGAAGGCGGCGTGAGCCGGGTAGGCGTGGTAGCAGTTGGTCCAGACCCGGCCGGCCTTGATGGCGCGGCCCATGCGGTAAGCGGTGTTGCCGTCGCGGCTCCACACGCCGGCGCCAAGGCCGTACTGCGTGTCATTGGCGATTTCCAGGGCTTCCGCTTCATCCTTGAAGGTGGTCACGGCGAGCACGGGGCCGAAGATTTCTTCCTGGAAGATGCGCATCTTGTTGTGGCCCTTGAACAGGGTCGGCTGGATGTAGTAGCCATCCTCCAGATCGCCGCCGAGGTTCGCCTGGCTGCCGCCGATCAGCAGTTCGGCGCCTTCCTGTTTGCCAATATCGAGGTAGGACATGATCTTGGTCATCTGCGCCTGCGAGGCTTGCGCACCTATCATCGTGTCGGTGTCCAGCGGGTTACCCTGCTTGATGGACTTGATGCGGGCCAGGCAGCGCTCCATGAACTCGTCGTAGATCGATTCGTGGATCAGGGCGCGGGACGGGCTCGTGCAGACTTCGCCTTGGTTGAAGGCGAACAGTACGAGGCCTTCGATGGCCTTGTCGAAGAAACTGTCGTCGGCGCGGGCAATATCCGCGAAGAAGATGTTGGGCGACTTGCCGCCCAGTTCCAGCGTGGCCGGAATCAGGTTGGTGGCGGCAGCCTGGGCGATGACGCGGCCGGTCGCCGTCGAGCCGGTGAACGCGATCTTGGCGATGCGGCGACTGGAGGCCAGCGCCATACCGGCTTCGCGGCCGTAGCCGTTGACGATGTTGAGCACGCCGGGCGGCAGCAGGTCGGCGATCAGTTCGGCCACGATCAGGATGCTGATCGGCGTCGATTCGGCGGGCTTCAGCACGACGCAGTTGCCGGCGCCGAGGGCGGGGGCCAGCTTCCAAGCCGCCATCAGGATGGGGAAGTTCCACGGAATGATCTGGCCGACGACCCCCAGCGGTTCCTGGAAGTGATAGGCGACGGTGTCCCCGTCGAGGTCGCCGATGCCGCCCTCTTGCGCGCGCACGCAGCCTGCGAAGTAGCGGAAATGGTCGATGGCGAGAGGGATGTCGGCGTTCAAGGTCTCACGGATCGGCTTGCCGTTATCCACCGTCTCGGCGTAGGCGAGGAGTTCGAGATTGGCTTCCAGACGATCGGCGATCTTGAGCAGCAGGTTGCTACGCTCGGTAGGCGAGGTGCGACCCCACTTGTCGGCGGCAGCATGGGCGGCATCAAGCGCCAGTTCGATGTCCTCGGCGCTTGACCGGGCAGCCTGGGTGTAGGGCTTTCCGTTGATCGGGGAGACGACGTCGAAGTACTCACCCTTTACCGGGGCGACCCACTTGCCTCCGATGAAGTTGTCATAGCGAGCCTTGTAGGCGAGCTTGGCGCCGGCGGTACCGGGGGCGGCGTAAATCATTTCATACTTCTCCTTAGAAAGGGATCTCATTCTTGTTTATACCCTTTCGGGAGGCTGCAAACACTTCTTGATCGCTGGCCGTTTCTCGCCCGGAGGATCCCTCACGGCGACAATCGGTCATGCCTCCGTGTCGCCTCGCCGGCAGGTGGAGCCCAATTTGGGCAGTGGCCTCGCTAACGCGCTCACCCGGCTCCATGCTCCGAAAGGATCGATCACTTCCCCGAAATACGCAGGGGCCGGCGGGGTGCCATCTTTCCGGTCGGTCGGCGCCGCCCCAGCTCCAGGTGAACAATGCTGATCAGGTAGGGGTTTTCCAGGCGCGTGGCCTGCTTCAGGGCCATGCGCCAGAGCTTGGTCGCATGGCGGTGCTGGCCGTTCAGCCAGTGGGCGCGAGCGACGAGGATCATGACGAAGGGACGATAGACCTTCTGGAATGGGATGACCATCATGAGCTGGTGCATCATGTCGCGGACCGCGTCGGCGAGTTCCGCGGAGGGGGCCCGCTCGTAGAGCGTCAGGACGACCTCGCTCAGGCAGCGATAGGTCTGCTGGAAATTGTAGCTGTTCGGCGCGGCGTGGCGGACCCGTTCCAGGGCCTGAAAAGCCAGCCGGCGAGCTTCCTCGGGTTCGTCGTTGTGCAGTCTCGCCTGGGCTAGCACGCAGAGGTATTCGACCTCGACCGTCGGATCCTGACACGTTTCGAGCAGGGGGGGAACTGCCGCGAGCGTGTCGATCGCGAGCGCGGGCATGCCCAGGTAGATCTGGCACATTCCGATGCCCGTCAGGGCTTCAGGGGGGCGCTGCACGTTGCCCGTGCGTTTGGCCTCATCGTAGACGTCCGCGTAGATCGCAAGCGCCTCCTTGAAGTCGCCGATGTAGCCGTAGATGCTCGCGAGGACCATCTGACAAACCGCCTGATTCTTCTTGTCGCCGAGCTCATGGCTGAGGCGGAGGCCTTCCTTCAGGCTGGGAATCGCCTCGTGCAGGCGACCCGCCAACCGCAAGTAGAGCCCTCCCATCGTGACGACCCGGCACATTGCGGCTGGGTCGCCGCTGGCCGTGGCTTTCTCGAGGGCCATGGGGTGATAGTAGCAGTGCGACACGCTGTAAAGCGAAACGGCGTACAAGAGGGCGGTCGCTCCCGCGTAGCCGTGGGCCATCAGCGCGGTCGATCCCGACTTCTCGGCGAGGTTGACGGCGCACAGGATGCTGAAGGCCTGTCGCAGTTGCAGCGTCCGATAGAAATAGGCCTCGATCAATGCCTCATAGGCCGCGCTCTGGTGGCGCATCCGTAGAACCGTCTCGAAGCTCAAGCCGGTATCGGCCTGCCGGATGCCCAGTCGGTACAGGGCTTGGCGCACGGCCTCGCGCAGGATTGCCGCCCACAGCCCGGAGTTGGTGTCGGGGACGGGATTTCCCCAAAGGCTCAGCGCGCGCTCGAGATGCGTGATCCCGTCATCGTGCCGCCCGAGCGCGAGGTAGGCACGGCCCATGCAGGCTGTGCCTCGGGCCAAGACGTCGCGGGACTCGGTACCGAGCAGGGGCAAAGCGTCAGCGAGCAACGCGATCGCCTCCTGGTTGGCTCCCGCCTGCAAGGCGGCTTCCCCCGCCTTCATCAGGTAGGTGACCGCCCTGTCGGGGCGCGCGGCAAGCTTCCAGTGGTGAGCCAGCACCGTGTCCTTCGTCGAGTCGGCCTCCTGCTCGTACCATTCGGCGACCGCCTGGTGCAGCGGTTGGCGCTGGGCCAGAAGCATCTGCTGGTAGACGACCTCGCACGTGATCATGTGGCGGAACACGTAGGTCGGCTCGCTCGCGTCCGCGTCCAGGGCGATCAGATCCCGCTCGCGGGTCTGAGCCAGCGTTTCCAGGACGACCTCGCGCGCCATGCCCTGAGGATGCAGCGCCAGCAGCATGGTCAAGGTGAAGGACCGACCGATGACGCTCGCGATCTTCAGGACCATTTGCTCGTTCGGAGTCAGGCGATCGAGGCGGCTCGTGATCGTCCCTTCCACCGTGCTGGGCAAATCCAGCGCGGCGAGGTCGGCCCCGCTCTCGCTCAATCGCCATTCGCCGGCGACGACCGCGACCTGGCCCGACTCTCGCAAGGCGAGCAGCAACTCCGTGCTGAAGAAAGGATTCCCTTCCGCGCGGTTCCAGATCGAGCGGGTGACGGCATCCGGGACGGTGAGGGCCCCCAGCCGATCCAGTATCAGGCGTTCGGTGTCGAGGTAGGTGAGCCCGTTGAGCGTGAGAAACGCCGCATGCGGGGCTTCGCGCAGACGTTGCCACTCGGCGGGGGGAGTGGCTCCCAGCGGCCGCGACGTCATC
The DNA here is from genome assembly GCA_002083825.1 of Candidatus Sericytochromatia bacterium S15B-MN24 CBMW_12. Classification (GTDB taxonomy): domain Bacteria; phylum Cyanobacteriota; class Sericytochromatia; order S15B-MN24; family UBA4093; genus UBA4093. The sequence goes on from DAZV01000033.1 coordinate 30,696, forward strand.
ACCAGGAGCAACGACGGGAGCTGCTCGGCGGCCAGGGCCGCGAGCGTCCAGGACGCCGAGTCCATCCAGTGACCGTCCTCGAGGACCACGACCAACGGCTCTCGCTCCGCGGCCGTGCGCAGCACGTTCAGTACCAGGTCGTGAATGTTGTCGCCACGAACCTGCCCCTGCATCACGACGGTCAGGTCATTGTCCGGCAGGTCCAGTTGCAGGATCTGCCCCAGGAGAGGGGCCAGCCGGCCAAAGTCGGGATCCTTGGCGGATTTCAGGCTGATCGCTTGCCTCAGGTCCTCTCGGTCTGCGAAGGCGAGGTCCGGAAACAGCAAGGTCGTGAGGACGGGGCCCCAGACCAGGTAGGGAACGGCCGATTCGATGGCGTCGGCACGTCCGACGTGGACGCTGATCGCTTGCTCGCGGACCTCCGCCAAGAAGGCCTCGACGAGGTGGGACTTGCCCAGGCCGGCGTCTGCCTCGATCAGGACGACTCCGCCCTTGCGATGACTGACCAGCGACCCGAGCCGTTCGGAGAGCAGGTTCCGCTCGGCCGTTCGACCCAGCAGGGTCCCCGTCTGTTTGGTTTTAGGCGCCAGGTCGCCCGCGATGGGCCGGAAGACCGGCACGGGTTCCAGCTTGCCCTTGAGGTGGACACTCGGCATCGCCTCGAAGCGGATCTGGGCTCTCGCCGCCTGCTGGGTGTTTCCGTCGCACCAGACCCCGCCGCCCGCCGCCCCCATCAGGCGCGCGGCCAGGTTGACCACGTCGCCGAGGACCGTGTATTCACGCCGGCGATCGTTGCCGAGCTCTCCGCAGAAGACGCGCCCCGTGGCGACGCCGATGCTCGAATCAATCCCCAGTTCGGCCAACCGATCGTGCAGGACGAGCGCCGCGCGCACCGCCCGGTAGGCATCGTCCCCGTGCGCCAGCGGAGGCAGCCCCATCGCGGCGAGCAGGGTCACGCCCTTCTCGTCGGCATTGAGCTTGTTGATCGAGCCTTCGAAGTGGTAAATGTTCTCCTGAAGAGCCGCCATCACGGCCTGGGCCTGTTCGAGCGGGGCCGTTTCGAGCCCCGGCAGCTTGACGAAAAGGATGGTCGCTTGCCGCTGCTCGGAGAGCCACTGGGTCTGGCCAGCCGCCAGGCGTGCCTTGACGGCTCCCGGCACGTAATTGCTGAAGGCTTCCATGCCTTCCGGCGGCAAGTCGGGCACGACCAGGGCGCGCTGGGCGATCGTCTCGTGCAAGGTGTCCAGCCGGGTTCCTCCGGATGGGAGGGTCGTGCCGTGGCCGAGATGCTGCACCGCCTGCCACGCCCGCGGGGTCAGGACGAGCTCGCCCGGCTCTCCGTCATGGGCGACGAGGCCTATCTCCGTGATGGCGCTTCCCGTGACCATGAGCTCCCAGCGGCCGTAGGCGCCGCCCAGGTCCGAGATCGAGAACTCTCCGGCCCCCACCGAGACGCGAAGGGTCAATGGCGCCATCGCCCGCAAGCTCAAGTCGCTCGGCAGGCTCTGCAACTCGACCCCGCACTGGATGGCTCTCATGACCAGCGACGCCATGGCCTCGGAGGTTTCATGCTGGGGCCAGACCGCGAGCAACGCGTCTCCGGCGAACTTGAGGACGTCGCCGCCGTGGTCGTAGACCAGGTCGATGAAGCGTCCGAAATACGTGTTGAGGATGAGGGTCAGCTCTTCGAGGCCGTCCGGCCCCTGTTGCGACAGATGTTCGGTCAAGGCGGTGAAGCCCGAGATATCGGCGAAGAGCACCGCCCCGACGCCCATTTCGCGCCTCGACGACATCAAGGGAGCCGGCTCGGCCAGGTAGCGCTTGATGGTGAGTGCCGGCACGTAGCTCGCCAGGATCGGGGAAAGTATGGGCATGACGTCGTCCTAATGAAGCGGGTAATGACCCTTTGATACCCCGTTAAGCAAGGAATGAACCGGGTGCCTGCCTTGCGATCGTGTCATAGACTGCGACACGCGGGTAGCGCAATGCGCTCGTATTTCTTGGTGAATGATAAAAAGGTCGAGCACGGGGTTCGAGCATGGAGGCCGTCATTGATGACGAATTGCAACGAGTGACTTCCCCTGATACGATTCGGCATGTCCCGTCGTGGGAGGGAGCTTGCGGCATGGCAATCGACATCACCCTTGAGTTGAGCCCGAGCGAAGAGGCCGCCTTGCGCGCCCTGGCCGCGCGCGAGGGGAAGACGATTGGAGAAGCGGTCCGTCAGCGCCTCGAAGAGCAGCCGCCCTCCGGGGACGCGGGTTTCACCGAACAGGCCCACCGACGTCATCAGAATGCTCTCTTGGCTCTTGCCAAGGACCACGCCCTCGCCACGGGCGACCTCGACCGCGCCCTGGCCGCCATCACCGCGGCGGCGGCCGCGACGCTCGACGTTGAGCGGGTCAGCGTCTGGCTCTACGATGAATTCCACACCGCCATCCGAAGCGTCGACCTGTACGAGCTCAGTCGCCGCCGTCACAGCGCGGGCACCCTGCTATTGGCGCAGGCCTATCCCTCCTACTTCGACGCCATCGCTTCCAACCGGGCGGTCGTGGTGCCCGATGCGCGGGGTGATCCTCGCACGTTCGAGTTCACCGAAACCTACTTGATCCCGCACGGCATCACGTCGATGCTCGACGCGCCCATCCAGTGGGGAGGGCGGACCGTGGGCATCCTTTGCGTCGAGCATGTGGGGCCGCGCCGCGCCTGGACGCTGGAGGAAGAGTCCTTCACCGCATCGATCGCGGACATGGTCGCGCATGCATTCGAGCACGAGGCTCTCAGGCGTGCCGAAGACGAAGCGCACCGCCGCAAGATCGAGTTCGATCAGCAGCAAGAGCTGCAGCGCATCAAGGCCAACCTGATCAGCATGGTCTCTCACGAGCTGCGCACCCCCCTCACCTCGATCGTGGCGTATGTCGAGTTCCTCGAGGACGATCTCGCGGGTCCGCTCACCCCCGAACAACGCACCTTCGTCGAACGCCTCTCGCAGAACGCCGGCCACCTGCAGCGCTTGGTGAACGACTTGCTCGACTTCGCGCGGCTCGAGGCGGGCACCTTCAGGCTTGTCAACCGGTCCGCGGACCTGAGCCAAAAGGTGCGAGAGGTGGCCGAGGTGCAGCGTCAGCAGGCCGAGGCCAAGGGGGTGGGGCTCGAGATCGTCTTGCCGCCCGAGCCTGTCATGGCCTACCATGATGCGTTCCGCTTCGGACAGGTGCTCTCCAACCTCGTCGGCAACGCCGTCAAGTTCACCCCCGAGGGCGGTGTCGTCACGATTACCCTGAAGTCGGAGGCGGAAGGACCGCGGGTCGAAGTCCGCGATACGGGCGTCGGCATCGCCTCCGAGCACCTTCCCCACCTCTTCGAACACTTCTTTCAGGTCGACTCGAGCTCGACGCGGGAACAGGCGGGGGTGGGGCTCGGCCTGAGCATCGTCAAGTCCCTGGTCGATTTGATGGGCGGGCGGATCGGCGTCGAGAGCGAACTCGGGGCGGGCAGCACGTTCTGGTTCACGATGCCCTTCAATGGATCGGGCGTGGGTAGGGTGGACTCGCTCAGCGCGAGGGGACAGCCTTCGGACGGCTACTGACGAATGCCGCCAGGTGCTCGCCGGTCAGCGTCGACTTCGCCGCCACCAGGTCGGCCGGCTTGCCTTCGAACACGATCCGCCCGCCGTCATGGCCCGCGCCCGGCCCGAGGTCGATGATCCAGTCGGCGTGCGCCATCACCGCCTGGTGGTGCTCGATCACGATGACCGACTTGCCGGAGTCGACCAGTCGGTCCAGCAGTCCGAGCAACTGCTCGAGGTCGGCCAGGTGCAGCCCGGTGGTCGGCTCGTCGAGCACGTAGACGCTGCCATCGGCCCCCATGTGCGTCGCGAGCTTGAGCCGCTGCCGCTCGCCGCCCGAAAGCGTGGTGAGCGGTTGGCCGAGCCGCAGGTAGCCGAGCCCCACGTCGGCCATGCGCTTCAGGATCGCGTGCGCGGCCGGCGTGCGCGCCTCGCCGGAGCTGAAGAAGCCGACCGCGTCTTCGACCGACAGGTCGAGCACTTCGGCGATGTTGAGCCCGCCGAGGCGGTAGTCCAGGACCGACGCCTGGAAGCGACGGCCCTCGCACTCCTCGCAGACCGTGGAGACGCCGGCCATCATCGCCAGGTCGGTGTAGATCACCCCCGCGCCGTTGCAGGTCGGACAGGCGCCCTCGGAGTTGGCGCTGAACAGGGCGGGCTTCACGCCGTTGGCCTTCGCGAACGCCTTGCGGATCGGCTCCAGCATACCGGTGTACGTCGCCGGATTGCTCCGCCGCGAGCCGCGGATCGGGGTCTGGTCGACCGACACCACCCCGTCCCGGCCGGACACCGAGCCGTGGATCAGTGAGCTCTTGCCCGACCCAGCCACGCCGGTCATCACCACCAGGACGCCGAGCGGGATGTCGACGTCGACGTTTTGAAGATTGTGAGCGCGGGCGCCGCGCACCTCCATCACACCCGACGGCGTCCGTACCGACGGCTTCAGGGAGGCCCGGTCGTTCAGGTGACGCCCGGTGAGCGTGTCGCTGGCCCGCAGCCCGTCGACGGTTCCCTCGAAGACCACCTCGCCGCCGGCGGTGCCGGCGCCGGGGCCGAGGTCGACGACGTGGTCGGCGATCGCGATCATCTCCGGCTTGTGCTCGACCACGAGGACGGTGTTGCCCTTGTCGCGAAGTCGAATCAATAGAGTGTTCATCCGCTGGATGTCGTGCGGGTGCAGCCCGATGGTCGGCTCGTCGAAGACGTAGGTGACGTCGGTGAGCGACGACCCGAGGTGGCGGATCATCTTGGTGCGCTGCGCCTCACCGCCCGACAGCGTGCCGGTCGGCCGGTCGAGGCTGAGGTAGCCCAGCCCGATCTCCGCGAACGCGTCGAAGGTGTGCTGCAGCGTGGCGAGCAGCGGCGCCATCGACGGCGCGTCGAGCCCGCGGACCCATTCGGCCAGGTCGCTGATCTGCATCGCGCAGGCCTCGGCGATGTTGATCCCCTTGATCTTGGACGACCGGGCCGCCTCGTTGAGCCGGGTGCCGCCGCAGTCGGGGCAGGTGGTGAACGTCACCGCCCGCTCCACGAAGGCGCGGACGTGCGCCTGCATCGCATCGACGTCCTTGGACAGCATCGACTTCTGGATCTTCGGGATCAGGCCCTCGTACGTCAGGTTGATGCCGTCGACCTTGATCTTGGTCGGCTCCTTGTGGAGCAGGTCGTGGAGCTCGGTTTTGGTGAACTCGCGGATCGGCTTTTCCGGGTCGAAGAAGCCGCAGCCGCTGAAGATGCGGCCGTACCAGCCGTCCATCGAGTAGCCGGGGATCGTGAGCGCGCCCGCGTTGAGCGACTTGCTATCGTCGTAGAGTTGCGTCAGATCGATGTCGTTCACGCGGCCCATGCCCTCGCAGCGCGGGCACATGCCGCCGGTGACGGTGTAGGTTTTTTGCACGGTCTTGGCGGCGCCGCGCTCGACGGTGATCGCTCCGGCGCCCTTGACCGAGGCGACGTTGAACGAGAACGCCTGGGGCGAGCCGATGTGCGGCTGTCCGAGCCGGCTGAAGAGGATGCGCAGCAGCGCGTTGGCGTCGGTGGCGGTGCCGACCGTCGAGCGGGAGTTGGCGCCCATCCGCTCCTGGTCGACGATGATCGCGGTCGTCAGCCCTTCCAGTACGTCGACCTCGGGGCGGGCCAGCGTCGGCATGAAGCCCTGCACGAAGGCGCTGTAAGTCTCATTGATGAGCCGCTGCGACTCGGCAGCGATGGTGCCGAACACCAGCGACGACTTGCCCGATCCCGAGACGCCGGTGAACACGGTCAGCCGCCGCTTGGGGATCTCGACGCTGACGTCCTTCAGGTTGTTCTCCCGGGCGCCCTGGACGCGGATCAGGTCGTGGCTGTCCGCGGGGGGCTGGCTGGAGGAGGCATTGTTCGCTATCTGCATACATGACCTATAAGCCGATGCTTATTGATTGTCAAGCACGCGGAGCCCCGGGGGGAAGGCCGCCGAAGGTGAATACCGGTGACGCTGGCCAGGAGGCGACCCGATGAAGCGGCCCGGGAAAAACAAGCCCCATGCCGTCCCTTCCCTGGCTGGCACCTCGGGATGACGGATGCGGAGGGATGCCCTGTTGAGGTTGCCGAGGAAGTGTGGGACTGGTACGACAGCCCGAAGCCTGCCCCCATCGTTGACTTCGAGGCTCGGCGGCGGAGTCGCGATCGTGGCGGCCCCGGGGAACGGGTATGATGGGAGCGGACTGGGCGACCAAGGAGAGGAGCGAAGCATGCGAACGCCTGAGATTGACTTGAACGCGCTTGCTACCGGACTCGACCCGGCCAAGGTTTCCGAGGTTGCCGACTTCATCGGCTACTTGAAGTCCAAGCAGGAGCGAGAGCTACCCCCCGTGCTGAGGGATGCCCCGCTGGACGATGAGCCCTTAACCGATGAGGAGATCTCGGAGATCGAGGCGGCCAAGGCGGACGCCGTGGCCTACACCGCCGAAGAGATGAGGCAGAGGTACGGCCTTGTCTAGCTGGCGGTACGAGTTCAAGGGCGCGGCAGATCGGGTTTTTGCCAAGCTTCCAAAGGCTGCAAAGGCGGCGATTCTCAATGCCTTGGATCGTCTCGTGTTCGAGTTGTCTAACCCGGCGGAGCCCAAGGTGTCCAACGTCAAGAAACTCGGAGGGCGCGGTGACGAGTGGCGTTTGCGCGTGGGGGATTACCGCGTGGTGTTCGAGCGCAATGGCGATCGCCTGATCATCCTCGTCTTGCACGTCGGGCGCCGGCGGGACGTTTACCGAGACTGAGCCCGGAACGTTAGACTCCTACCCTTCCGGCCCGCCCATAGTGGCGGGCTTCGTCGTTTGAGGGGTGGCGGACAAACGGCCATCGAACAGCCTGTAACCATTCCAGGATGAGGGATTGGGGGTGGCTGACACGGGGAACCCTCGAACCTCCCCCTTGGGGTTTCGAAGGTTTCGGAGGTTCGGGATCCGATAGCTCCGCCCCACGCGGTAGGGCTGGAGCGCCCCCTCCCGGCACAGCTTCTGGACCGTGACTGGGTGGACCCGGAGTTCGGCGGCGATTTCCCCCAACCGTCATGAAGTCGTCTGGCATTGGTATCCCCTTCTTCGAAGGTGAAAGCCCCCCTTGGCCTGAACGACAGGTCAAGGGGGGCAGCTGAGAACTGCACGCTCAACGAATGCGGGAATCGAGGACGACGATCCGGTTCCACCCGACTAGGGTTGCCCCTCGCCAGCCCATTGAATGTTAGGCTGGAGCTGGATGGACGTACTGGTCCTAGTTACAGGGCGTCTACTTGCTGGTGAATAGCTCGTAAACCTTGTGGAACATCGCTCCAGCGATCGCTGCGATTAGTAGGAGCGTGATAAGAGACTTGCCTTGGGCGATGCTAGGGGTGAGTGCCAACGTAACCAGTACAAATGCGATCCAGGTCGCACCTACCAACAGTACAAGTCCCTTGGCCTTCGGGCTGAACTTTCGAGTCAACGTGGTCTTGATTGTCTGCATGATGATAGCTCTCCTGTTTTTGTGTCATACCCAGAGTGCAACCTGTGCTACCACCTCGAACGCGATATCCACCACCGCCAGGAAGTCGTCTTGCGACATAGTGATTCCTCCCTGCAAACGAAGAGCGCCCCGCTTCCCGAACGTCGGTAAACGGGGCGCAGTCGAGTAAAGCGAGCAAATAAAGCAAAAGATGCAAGGGCCGAAAAGCAAAGAGAGAGGGCCCCAGGGAACCCTGAGACCCTCATCAACTCTAGCTCCGCGTGCTGGATTCGAACCAGCGACCTAGTGATTGACAGTTACGACCGGAGCTGTCGAAAGCCGCATGACGGCTAGTTTTCCAAAGTTTTTGCGCACTGCTTATTCTGCTTCTGCCATCATGAGTCCCCCACGGGACAAGGTCTTCATTCCACATCGATTGTCCAGGCGCCTGGACTTTATCATCTCGCGCGCGGCGAAGGACGACGTGGTTGCTTGGAGCGCGTCGGGGTCGCCAGCTCCCACTCAAAGGTATCCAGCAGGGCGAGGACTTCGGGCGCCTCCCATGCGCGGTTGCGCTTCTTGCCCAGCACGACGGGCCGCAAAACTCCGGCCTTCTCCAAGGAGAGTAGTGCCACGCGGGCGGCTTCATCGCTTACCCCGGCCAGCGAGGCCGCGATCTTGCCGTCGAGGACGGGACGAACCGGGAGCAATCGGATGAGCTTCTCGGTGGTCGAGTCCCTCCGAGGGCTCCCGGCATCCGCACGCCAGCGGTCCTGCAACTCTCCCAGCCGCTGGGTCAAGTCCTCGGAGTGCTGGATGGCCGTCCGCATGGTGCCGACGAACAGGGAGCACCAATCGAGAACATTGGCCTCGCGATATTGGGTGAGCCCTTCGACATAGCGGCCCGCGTTGGTGGCGAGCACGACGCTGACTGGCGGCACGACCGTCGGAGCGAGGCCGCGCCTGCGAAGAACCGCATGGATCAAGGCCCGCCCTACCCGGCCGTTGCCATCAGCGAATGGGTGGATGGTCTCGAACTGCGAATGGGCGACCGCCGCCTGGATGACCCCCGGCAGATCTTGCCGCTCTATGAAAACGCAGAGGTCTTCCAGCAGCTCTTGGACGCGGTCCTCTGGTGGTGGGATGAATTCGGCGTGGCGAGGGCTCGCAGTGTCGCCTCCAATCCAATTCTGGGTCGTGCGGATTTGACCTGCGAGGGCTCGGTCGGCTGTATCTTCGAGGAGTCGAGCATGGATTTGGATCAGATCCGAGGGCGAGATCCTCTCCGCCTTGCTGCCCATCTCGATCGCGAGCTCCATCGCGCGGACGTTACCCAGTACGGCTCGTGCGGTGGCATCAGCGACGGCAGGCTCAAACATAGCCTGGGCCAACCGTCGCTGCGACAGGGAGAGCCCTTCGATGCGGGAGGATGCGACGCTTTCGGCTCGCAAGAGCTGTCGGCTCACCGCCTCTAGTCCGATAAAGCTGGCATGTCCTTGAAGCTGGGCGAGGGCCTTCTCCGCCTCCGTAACTTCCTGGACCAATGTGCCCGGCATCAGGAGTTCAAGGTTGGCAATGGGATCGGGAAGGTAGGCTTGATAGGCGAAGGCTTGTCGTGACGACCTGCCCCCGGGGGCTGCGGGGTCGGCAGGCCAGATTCTCTCGATGTAGCTCGGCATCGTGATGTAATCCTTGGGTAACTCATCCGTCACCCAAGGATATTTCGGATCCTTGGGTAAGTCAACTCATACCCAAGGATCCGATCATGCCGGTTAAGCGAGCGAAAGCGGAGAAGGCCGCACTACGTTCGAAAGAAGGCCAAGGAGGCGGAAGGAGGAGACAAGGCCGAACACTTGGAGTAGGATGTTGATTAACTAGCGTCACTTCGGTTCTGCGGTGTTCGCCTTCCCGGAATTGGTGTTCGGCTTCGCCGGAATACTCACGCTCAATTCGAGGGAAAGCGATCCGGGCGGATCAGCTTACCTTTGCTGTCCCAGACTGATGGGAGAAACATCCCAAAACAACGCACCAGGTACCTAAGGGCTGCCTCGGCTTCAATGTCCAGAGTCTTGCAGTCAAGGAGTGGCCGCTGGAACTCCAATACCTCATCACGTACTGGGTGACCAAGCACTGGTTGATCAAACTCCACGCGAGAGTAGAGCCTCATCCCTGACGTTCCTGTAACAACCACCGTTAGAACTGATGGGGAGGAAAGCGCCAACCTTGAAGAGAGTGCCCCAATTTCTCGAACCAGCGTAAGCACGCAATGAGCCAGATCTGTGTACCGCATGAGGCGTCCCAATGGGGTGGGGGCATCATCGTCCCCCGGATACTCAGAGACCTGTTTGACCGAGCTATCGAGGCACACAGCAAGCTCGAGCAACCCATCTTGTCGGATTTCGCTGTAGTGGCCACGGCCGCTTGCGAGCTCCCGCAGATCCTCATTGATGAGACCACGGCTGTACGGCCGCGTGTGGTAGACATTAATGTTTGTTCCGTTAACGCCGTCCGCTTCTTCAGGGAGACGAATGGCATTCAGGGCTGCAAAGGTTTCTTTTGCGTCCACATCGATCGTTACAGGGGAGTCATCACCTGGGGCCAGGAAGACGCTCAACCATGCCGCTCCTTCCGCTCGGGCTTTGACTTCCTGAATTCGGGGAACGATCAATCCGCTGAATGCAGATGCGCGGTTCGAGGCAAGCTGGGGTTGGGTTAATCCAATGTCTCTGAAGAGCTTCCTTGTCCGAGCCGTTGGTGAGATTTCGCTGAACTCAAACGGATGGGTCCCCGCGTTACGCTCTACCTCAGCAAGGCCATGGTGCTCGATGTATGCAGCCGCCCAGTTTAAACGCGCGGGTGGCTCACCAAGTCCCTCAGCTACTTGCGGGCCGGTAGACGATCCATGGTCGAAAACGTAACGCGCAAGCCGCGTTGCAGTGGTCTCCAAGTCAAATCCAACTGCAGCAGGGACGCGCTCAAACGCCTCAACCGGGACGGTCACGGAATCCCACAGATACGGATCCCCTCCAAGCATGTCGTCGAGTTCCAGCAGTCCATCCTCAGCCAGAAGTTCGATCGCATCGTTCACCTCTTCAGGGGCGAAGTGGCGATCCTGAAGGACCGAGGCCAACTGAACGTACTTCTGCCCGGTCGTTGCCGCTTCCTTGATGAGTAGGGTCAGGATCTGATCTTCCAGGTTGCTGGCACCTGCTGGCTGATCGATGGAAGTGTGAGCGTCTTGCTCGTGGGGTGATGAATCGGAGGAAATACCGGGCGCAGGATCTGGCTGACCAAGCGGCGGAGGGCCAACTAGTTTGCCAAGGATGGTGTCGATCAAGCGCTGAATTGCCTGCTCGTCGTCCGAGCGGAGGTTGGCAAACAATTTACCCTTGAGGCCCGTAGGGATCGCAGAGTTTTGATCCCCTTCTCGGAGGATGGGAATAAACTTTCGTTGATTTCCCGATGCGAGGAGTTCACTGCTGATGATGCCCTCCTCGTAGCCCACGCCACCAGTCCTGGCATCGCTCTTTTCTTTGTAAGTCGGCGTGCACACGATGAGCACTCGATCTGCTTCGGTGATCTCGCGCTCCATGAAGTGGGTAAGGGAATCCCCCAATTGAAGGTCCCAGTGATCGAGCTTGACGTCGATCCCCGCTTTCCTCAGCCGGAACGCAAAATTACTGACCCATTCCTGGTGAGCTGGGCCTTCCCACGAATACGAAACGAATACTCTCGGCACGACGAAGTTCCTGAATGCTCCTTGGTGCTACTTTGGCAGCATCGACTGCTCTGTCAGCGGTTAGTATACCCATCGAAAGCTTCGGCTGTCATGAGGCCCTTGGGCCCGATGTCGCGAGACAGCGTTTCCTTCGGGGCCTGTGTCGAGATGGGGGGCGTAGCTAAAGGCGGGAGCCGGAGTCGGAAAAACCTGCCGCGATGCACGGGATGACCTCGTGTTCCTCCGGCATAAACGAATCGTCGGCGTAGGCGAGGCCCAACAGCTCCTGTATCGCCGCGTCCTTGGCCCGCTGGCTGTGGAAGGTTACGATGGCCTCCGCTTCGGACATCGAGGGGGCCGTGTCACGAGGAAGGCCCATCTCGCTGGTCATCCGCGCAATGGCGTCGATCTCCTCGGCGGCGAGCAGGCCATCGGCATGAATAAGCTGGCGGGCGAAGCTCAGGAAGGCGGGTTGCTTCGACGGGCTGCGAAAGTGCCCCCAACCGGGTATAATAACGTAAGCTTGCCTTCAGCGCAGGCCTCGCTTCGAGCCTCCCCCGCTGTGGACCGGAGCTCCGTGAGGCATCGCGACTTGCCTCGATAAGGATTTCCTCCTTGCGTCAGACGATTGCGACCTTGCTAGCCGTCTTGCTGCTCGCGGCCCAGCCGCATGCTGCTCGTGCGGCCGATGCCCAGAAGCGTACCAGCCGAATCACCATTGTTTACGACGCATCCTATGCGGCCAATTTATACTGGCTGGTAAATGCGCTCGCCGGCTACGAGCATGCTGACTCGGCCGCGTACCGGGCATGGTGGCAGGCCCATACCCGCCCAGATCCGGCGGACGAGACCCATCTCGCCACCTTCCGGGCTCTCCGTGATACCTATCGAGGCCAGTACCTGGACTCGCCGGACGCAGCGACCGATTCCCCCATCCCGGTTCCCCCGCCGCATGATGCCGACCTGGCCACCAAGTTCTCAGCGCTTTTCATGACGAGCCGGACAATGGACGAGGTGTACGGGAAAGCCGAGGTGCTGTTGCGTGATCGCGACGTGACCCGCCTCCTACAGGTATTCCGTCATTTCGATCGACGCTTCTCTCCCAGCTGGCCATCGCTGAGCTACGTCGCGGACCATGCCAAGCGTTTCCCTTCGCAACCCATGACGCGGGTGCTCGAAGACACCCTTGATCGTGCGGCCGAGTTGCTCGGCGTGGCCCCCGACGCCTCTATCTCCGTCCGCGTCGTCTTCGCGTTCGCCGGATCCCGCAAGGTTCTGCACGGCAACGCCTTCGGCGGCGGCACCAACCTGCTGGTCGAAATTCCGAAAGATCCCGACCCGCTCTGCCAGGCTGATGTGGTTGTACACGAGGTCTGTCACATGCTCGACCGTGAAGGCGGCGCTCGCGAGAGCAAGGCTTTCATGAATGCCATGCTGAGCACCGGGCTCCCGTCTGCCATTCCGGCCTTGGGGCTGATGAGTGAAGGGCTGGCCACCGCTATCGGCCAAGGGGTCTTTCAGGAACGGACGGATCCCGAACAGTTCGGGAAGCGCCTGACCACTCCGCGCTCTTTCTATATGGACGATGCGATCGATCGTTACGCGAAGACCATCCTGCCGGTGGTCAAAACGGCGATAGAGGAGAAGCGGTCGCTCGTCTCCATCGCTCCCGAGCTGGTCGCAGGGTTCGAACGCGCTTTCGCCGGGCATGCGCTCACCCCGCTTGCGATGCTGAACAACTACGTCCTCGTGGGGGGCCGGCGAGACACCGAGTTGTTCGCGCCATACTTCGAGGTCGTGCCCCCTCGCAGCCTCTGGCACACGAGCATGGCCGAGGCGGCAGGCATGTTGAAGCGGTATGCGGCCGCTACGGCGGTGATCCCCCTGCTTCCCGAGGACCTGAAGCTCTTGGAGGCCGATCGACAGGCCCTCGACCTGACCGACGACGAATGGGCGACCCTGCGGGACGGCCGATGTGGCGTCTTAACCAAGAAGCGACAATTCAACGGCTTTGTCTTCCTAGTCCAGGCACCTGACCGGCAGAAACTACGGGACACCCTGGCCAAGTTCGGGAGAATGCCGCGCCTCCAGCCGGGCTGGACAACACTTTGAGTGCTAACGGCGCTCTCGGAAGACCTATTCCCCCGCGGTTTCAAATCTAGCGAGGGTTACCCTTTCCGGGGCCGAAGTGAAGCTCTGCGAGCGAGAGGAAGACTTCCTTATCCCTGTCGAGTTTCGAGAGCAAGAAGGCGGGATGGTAGCCGGGGCTCATGCGGGTCTTCGACAGTAGCAAGGATACCAGCGGGCTATGAAACGCATGAATGTTGGATTTTTGAGAATGGAGAGATGGGGCTGGTGAGGGGGAGACAGGCGATCAAGAAGGCGCTATGCTGGTTACGGGAGGACCGTGCCATGTACATCAAGCGCTTTCGCCAATCGCCCGGCGGCCGGACCGCCACCTACATCGCCTTGGCTCATAACACGATCGACCGCCGGGCGGATGGGAAGACTTAAACCCGCCCTCACCTCATCGTCTCTCTCGGGCGCGAGGAATCGATGGAGCCCCGTGCTCTCCAGGATCTGGTGACCATCGCCCAGACCCTGTACGACTTGCGGATCAAGGACGGAATGGCTCCTCTGGAGGCCATCCAAGCGGTGAAGCGCGCCCTTGCCCCGCATGTCCCCGCCTTGAAAGATGAAAAGGATGCCATCCTCGAGAGCCGGCGGATTGGCATGCGCCTCCTTTTGGAGCCTATCTGGCGAGAACTAGGACTTGACATGGCGCTGCGTGACGTGGCCAAGCGCCACCGGATCAGGGCCTTCGGCTTCGAACGCTTGGTGTTCGGGCTCATCCTCAACCGCATCGTCGATCCCATGAGCAAACTCGCTGCCAACGACTGGCCGCAGAAGGATGCTTTCTTCCCCGAGGCCGAGGGCTGGGAAGTGCAGCACTACTACCGCGCCC
>DAZV01000055.1 GCA_002083825.1 Candidatus Sericytochromatia bacterium S15B-MN24 CBMW_12
CGCGGGAAAAATGAAAGCCGAGACATCCCTGCCTCGGCTGCTCAAAAGGCCAAAGTCCAGAGTCCCCCATTGGGCCTGCGGGCCCAATGGGGGACTAGTATGCGGAATCAAGGGGACTTCCCTAGCGCGACGTCCGAAATTTTTGTAAATTATCCCTTGACGGTGCCGAATCGTTTCAGGGTCTTGGGCAAACGGAGCCTCCCTCTCGATTTTGGACGGTCGCCGTGTCAGGAGGATTGCCATTCATGAGCGGACGATGCCATCCAAACCATGCTCGGGTGCTGTGGGGTCTCGCAAGCGCGGCGAGCCTCGGGGCCATGGCGCTGGGCGTCTCCGTGCTCATCGGCTGGCAGCTTGATTCCCCGGTACTAAAAAGCTTCATCCCCGATCAAAGCGCGATGAATCCCATAGCGGCCATAGTATTCATCCTGCTGGGCGGAGCGCTCTGGCTCCAGCGGAAGGAGCCGACCGATCGGTACTCCCAGCGCTGGGCGAGGGGCCTCGCGCTGGCGGCTGCCGTGATAGGGGTGAGCGTGATGGCGGAATACCTGATCGGGTGGGGGCCTCACCTGGATCAGACCGTATTCCGCGCGCAAGTGGAGCAGGCTTCGCCGCCCAACCGGATGGCACCGAACACGGCCCTGGAATTTCTGCTCATCGGAACCAGCCTGCTTTTGCTGAATGCCCAGTCGCAGTTCCTGCAGCGATCCGCGCGATTCCTCGCGCTTTCGTCCTTGGCGATCGCATTCCTGCCCGCGATCGGCTACCTCTACCAGATCGCCCCCTTCACGCGCGCGGGTGCCGACTACGGCCCCATGCCGCTGAACGCGGCCCTCGGCATCATGATGCTGGCCTTCGGGGTGCTCGGTGTGCGTCCCGAAAGGGGCATCATGGCCTTGCTGTGCAGCAATCGCTCGGGAGGCCAGATGCTGCGCCGCTTGCTGCCCGCGTTCTTCCTCGCTCCCATCCTGCTGGGGTTGCTCCGGTTATGGGGGGAGCGGACCTGGGGATACGACGACACGTTCGGGGTCGGGCTCCTGGTGACGGGGATGATCGCCGTCACCACGTCCCTGCTCTGGTGGCACTCCGGCGTGCTCGACCGGGTCGAAGCGGCCCTGATCGACAGCGAGGCCAAGCTCCGCACCGTCATCGACGCCTCGCCGGACATCGTCATGATGCGAGATCGAGAGGGGCGATACCTCCTGGCGAACCCTGCCTACGCCAAGATGCTGGGACGATCCATTCCCGAAATCCTAGGCAAGCGGGACACCGATTTATACGAGGACGCGACCGCCCAGCGGATCATGGCGAGCGACCGGAACGTGATGGCGACGGAGACCCCGGCGACCTACGAGATCGAGATCCTGACCCCCGATGGGGAGGACCGAATCTTCTACAGCACCAAGTATCCCTACTATTCGCCCGCGGGAGAGTTGATCGGAGTGATCGCCATCTCGCGCGACATCACCG
Source organism: Candidatus Sericytochromatia bacterium S15B-MN24 CBMW_12 (assembly GCA_002083825.1). Lineage (GTDB taxonomy): Bacteria > Cyanobacteriota > Sericytochromatia > S15B-MN24 > UBA4093 > UBA4093. Next base: position 1,471 of record DAZV01000055.1, read on the forward strand.
ATCGTCAGAAGATCGAGGAGGCCCTTCGAGAAAGCCAGCGGCGGATCGAGGCGGTGCTCGACAACTCGCCCGTCTTCTTGCTCAACGTCGACCTCCATGGTCGGATCTTGCTCGCGAAGGGGAAGGGGCTCGAGGTGCTTTGCTTGAACCCCTCGGACATGATCGGCCAGGATATCGCCGAGGCCTTCCAGATGTTTCCTGCGTTTGCCTGGGCTTATCATCGCGCCCTGGCGGGCGAGTCTTTTCGGGAGCCGGTGGAGGTGGGGACGGCGGCGTTCGAGGCGTGGTTCACGCCCGTTCGCAGCGACGAGACGGATCGGATCGTGGGGGTCATCGGGGTCGCGACCGACGTGAGCGAGCGCAAGCAGTTGGAGGCCCAGCTCCGGGCGCAGTACGAGAAGCTCAAGGAGCTCGACAAGCTCAAGGACGACTTCGTCAACGCCGTCTCCCATGATCTGCGCACGCCCTTGACCGCGATCATGGGCTATGCCGAGTTCCTGGAAGACGAGATTGGCGGCAAGCTAACCCCGCAGCAGGGAGAGTTCGTGGCCCAGATCGAGAAGAGCACCCAGCGCCTGGAGGGCCTGGTCAACGATCTGCTGGACTTCGCTCGCTTGGAAGCCGGCAAGTTTCGCCTGCACTGCGAGGAGGTGGATCTCGCGAACAAGATCGCGGAGATCGTCGAGAGCCTCAGGCCCCAGGCGGAAGAACGCATGCTGAAGCTGGAAGCCATCCTACCGGATGAGCCCGTCCCGATGGTACTGGATCCGCGACGGATCGAGAGGGTGCTCGCCAACCTGATCGGGAACGCCATCAAGTTCACCCCCGAGGGAGGACAGATCGGGGTGCGGGTGACGGTGGAGGAGAACGGGGTGATCTGCGAGGTGACGGACACCGGGATCGGCATTGCCTCGGAGGACATTCCCAAGCTGTTCCGCCGCTTTACGCAGCTCGAGAGCGGCGCCCGGATCAAGGCCGGAACGGGATTGGGGCTCAGCATCAGCAAGGCGCAGGTGGAGGCGCATGGGGGTCAGGTGGGGGTCCGAAGCGAGCTGGGCAAGGGCAGTACGTTCTGGTTCCGCCTACACTGGGACGTTCCGGCTCAGTGCCGGGTGGATCAGGGGGATATTCCCGAAACGGCGACCCGCGGAAGCGCGAGCTGAGGGGCTAGAGTTCGCTCAGGCGTTCGATGGCGGCGCGAATGGCCTCCTCGATGGGGGTGCTGGGCGCGATTCGAGCGAGGCAGGAGGCGATTTCGTCGGGGTCATAGCCCAGCGAGAGGAGGGCGAGTTCGGCTTCTTGCAGTTCGGGGCTGAGACCCGAGCCGGCCAGGGCGGTGAGCCCCGAGAGCCCCTCACGGAAGGAGGAGCGCTTGGCGGACAGTTTTTCCTTGAGTTCGAGAATCAACCGTTCGGCGGTCTTCTTGCCGATGCCGGGAGCTTTGGCGAGGCGTTTGGAGTCGGCGGTGGCGATGGCCGTGACGATGTCCGAGGCGCTCATGGCCGAGAGGATTCCGAGGCCGGTCTTGGTGCCGACGCCTGAGACGGAGGTGAGCATGAGGAAGAGTTCGCGTTCTTCGAGCGAGGGGAAGCCGTAGAGGATCATGGCGTCCTCGCGGTGGGCGAGGTAGGTGAAGAGGGTGAGGCTTTGGCCTTCGGGTGGGAGATCCCGGAGCTGCCTGGAGGAGAGGAAGACCTGGTATCCGACCCCCGCGACGTCGAGGATGGCGTAGTCGATGCCGAGGTGGGCGAGGGTTCCGTGGAGGGAGATGATCACGGGGCGAGCTCGGATTCGCGGGGGGCGTCCTCGGTCATGTCGGCGCCGCCTTGCAGGAACTGGACGTGGGTGAGGGCGAAGGCGAGGGCGTCGGCGGCGTCGTCGGGTCGGGGGATGGCGGTGAGTTCGAGCATGTCGCGGACCATTTCCTGGATTTCGAGTTTTTGGGCCCGCCCGTAGCCGGTGATGGTTTGTTTGACCTGCATGGGGGTGTACTCGGCAATCTGGCAGCCGGCCTGGTGGGCGGCGAGGGTGAGGACCCCGCGGGCCTGGGCGACGGTGATGACGTTGGTGACGTTACGGAAGGCGAAGAGTTTTTCGATGATGACGATGGCGGGCCGGTAGAGGTCGAGGAGTTGGCGGGCATCGTCGTAGATGATGCGAAGGCGCTCGGCCATGGGCAGTTGGGGTGGGGTCTTGATGACTCCGAAGGCGACCATGGTGGAGTGGTAGTCGAGGTCGACGTCGATGACGCCGTAACCGACGGTGGCAGTCCCTGGGTCGATGCCGAGCAAGCGCATGACCTCATGATAGGGGCGGTGGAGGGCGTTGGCAAGGGCGGAAGGTGGGTAAAGAAAAAGGAGAGCGGGGAGCTTGACCCGGATAAAGCACTTTGTTACGATGGTCGCAAAGTTTTCCACCTGCTCCCCGGCCCGTCGCGGGCCCCAGAATCGAGACCCGAGCAGGGATCGATGGGCCGATGAACGGTCGGGTCGAGCGTCGGTACCGCCCCCCCTTTCGGCAAGAGGCCGTTCCTGGAGGGTTCCCCCCCTCTCCGGTTCCTTGCCCACAACACCGCATAGGATGTCTTAGTGAAAAGAGAAATCGTATTCAGCGAGGCTGACGATCTGGCCGTGGTATTCGAGAATGGTCGCGCCGTAGAGTTCGTGATGCGCCAAGGCGATCAGTTGGTCGGCGACATCATTCTCGGTCGCGTCGAGTCGGTCGTTCCCGCAATCGAAGCCGCGTTCGTCAACATCGGTCACGACAAGAACGGGTTCATCCACCTGGCGGATCTGCCGCAGGCGCAAGGACCCAAGCGCAAGGTCAAGACACCGGCCGTCAAACCCGGCGAGAAGCTCGTGGTGCAGATTGCCAAGGCGCCGACCGGAACCAAGGGAGCCCGTCTTACGGGGCGCCTTTCGATTCCCGGTCGGTTCCTGGTATTCGTGCCTCATGACAACCGGGTCTGCCTCTCGCGGATGATCACGGATGGCAAGGAGCGCGACCGGCTCCGGGCGATCGCTTCGGAACTCAAGGACCCCGGCCACGGCCTGATCGTCAGGACCGAAGCCGCCGGCGCCACCGAAGCCGAGCTTCGCCGCGACATCCAGGAGCTGCTCGAGCGCTGGACCGACATCCTGCACCAGGCCCAGATGAGCCAACCCCCCGCGCTCCTTTACCGCGATCAGGATCTGCTCACCCGGGTGCTGCGCGATCGCCTCACCGCCGACACCGAGAAGGTGGTCTTCGACTCCGAAGACGCCTACCAGCGCGCCAAGGGCATTCTGCAGGGCTGGATGCCCGAGATGGTCCGCAACCTGCAGGTCTACCGCGGCAAGGTGCCCTTGCTCCAGCTGTACCGGGTCCCGATGGAGTTCGAGAACGCCCTCAAGCCTTCCGTTCGCCTTCCCTCGGGCGGTTCGATCGTCATCGAGGCCACCGAGGCCCTGACGGTGATCGACGTCAACTCCGGCAAGCTCACCTCCTCGAAGAGCCTCAACGAGACGGTGCTCCGCACCAACCTCGAGGCCTCCGTCGAGATCGCTCGCCAGATCCGCCTCCGCGACATCGGCGGCATCGTGATCGTCGACTTCATCTCCATGGACTACGCCGCCGACCGCCAGAAGGTGATCGCTCACTTCAACGAGTCGCTCGTTCCTGACAAGAGCCGGCCCCAGATCACGTCCGCCTTCTCCGAACACGGCCTGCTCGAACTCTCGCGCCGCCGCCAAGGCCAGAGCATCCTGGAACAGCTCACCCACCGCTGCCCGGACTGCATGGGACTCGGCCGCGTCCGCAACGAGGTCGCCCCCTTCGAGATCCGGATGCCCCTGCCCGAGGCCCCTCCCGCATCCCTCGAGGAGCAAGCCGAAATTCTCGTCGAGGAACTCGTCGAAGAGCCGATCATCGAGCGCCTGGGACTCGAAGAGCCCACCCCGTCCGAGGAAGGTGACGAGCAGAGCCGTCGCCGCCGCCGTCGCCGCCGCCGGGGCCGTGGTCCTGCCGAGGAAGCTGCCGAGACGGGCCTCGTCGTCGAGGAGGAAACCACCTCCACCGACGGACGGTTCGAGGAGGAGGGCCTGATGATCGAAGCCTTCGAACTCGAAGAAGGCCTCGACATGGCCCCGGCCCGCGAGGAGCGTCCGATGCGCGAGAGCGCCGGTCGCGAGCGCTTCGGCCGCGAAGGCCGCCGCGATCGGGTCGAGCGCGAACCCCGCCGGGAGCGTCCGATGCGCGAGGAGCGCCCCGTTCGCGAAGCGCGTCCCGTTCGTGAAGCACGCCCCGCCCCCGAGGCCTTCGCGGTCATCGAGGAGCTCGAGGAAATCGCGCCCCTTCCGGCCGCCAGCCGGGAAACCGAGCGCGAGGATCGTCAGCGTCACCGCCGCCGGGAACGTCCCCGGACGCGGGAAGAAGCTCCCAGCCGTGGCTTCGAGCAGGCGCAGGCTCCGCGGATGGAGACTCCGCGGGTCGAGGCCCCGGTGATCGAAACCGCGGCCGTGGTTCCGGCTCCGGTCGAGGTGGCAGCACCCGTTCCCACGGTTCGCCGCCGCGAAGCCGCATCCCGTGTTCCCCAGCGTCCTCGGGCTCGCCTGGTCGAGGTGGCTCCCGGCCTCCTCGTCGCCGCCGGCGAATCCGAGCCCCAAGCGGCCGAGGCGCCCAAGGTCGAGGCCAAGAAGGTCAGGTTCCCGAGGACCGAGACCCCGCAGGTCGAAGCCCCCGCTTTGGTCCTGCCGACTCCGGAACCGACCCCGGTTCCCGAGATGATCGCCCCCGTCGCGGAGGAGATCGTCCCGGTGGAAGTCGCCGAGACCCCCGCGGAGGTCGAAAAGACGCCGGCTGCTCCCAAGCGCCAGCCCGCCGCCCGCGGACGGACGACGACCCGGACCCGGAGCACGGCTGCCAAGGCAGCCGCGCCCGCCGAGCCCGTGTCGGAACCGGAAGCGCCGGAACCGGTTGCGGTCAAGGAGCCTGAAGAAGCGGCAGCCAAGCCGGTTCGCCAGCGGGCAACCCGGACCACCACCCGGACCCGGAAAGCTCCCGTCACCGAGTAATACAGTTCCGCGGGGCCCTCGTAGGGGCCCCGCGGCTTTTGATAGAGTCTTTGATGAACCCAGAACCCCTCGAGGATGACTCCTCCCAGACCCTGACAGTCCCTCCCGAAGCCCGCGGCTCGCGCCTGGATCAGTTCCTGAGCGCTCAGCTGGAGGGCCTCTCGCGTTCTCGGCTTCAGGATCTGATCTCCGAAGCCCGCATCCAGGTCAACGGCGTGAGCGCCAAGTCCAGCATGAAGCTGCGGGGCGGCGAAACCATCGCCGTCACCATCCCGCCTCCCGCGGAGATGCGCCTCACGGCCGAGGCGATTCCGCTGGACGTGGTCTACGAAGACTCGGATCTGCTGGTCGTCAACAAGGCCCAGGGAATGGCCACTCATCCCGCGCCGGGGACGCTCTCGGGCACGCTCGTCAATGCGCTGCTGGCCCACTGCGGGGATCTGTCTGGAATCGGGGGAGTCACGCGTCCCGGGATCGTGCACCGCCTGGACAAGGACACGTCAGGGCTGCTGGTGGTGGCCAAGAACGATCTGGCGCATCAGGGGCTTTCGGCCCAGATCGCCGCCAAGACGGCGACGCGCCAGTACCTGGCGGTGATCATGGGAACCTTCGAGACCACGGAAGGAACGATCGACGCGCCCATCGCACGGCATCCCAAGGAGCGCATCAAGATGGCGGTGGTCGAGGGCGGGCGCCACTCCGTGACCCGCTGGCGCGTCCTGGAGGAGTTTCGGGTCTCGGGTCGCGCGACCACGAGCCTGGTGGAGCTGACCCTCGAGACCGGGCGCACCCATCAGATTCGGGTCCACCTGGCCCATCTCAAGCATCCCATCGTGGGCGACCCGGTCTACGCGCCCGCGTCTCCGTTCCCGGTGAAGCTCGCGGGGCAGTCCCTGCATGCGTTCCGCCTGTCCTTCGACCATCCGCGCGACGGTCGGCGACTGACCTTCGAGGTGGCTCCTCCCGAGCCCTTCCAGAAGCTCCTCAACTACCTGCGCCAGGGTTAAACGGGGGGTTCATCGAGCCAGAGGCTCATGAGGATGACGTCCACCCATTCGCCCTCGATGCGCATCTCGCGATGGAGCCTGCCCTCCGGGACGAAGCCGCGGGTTTGGTAGAGGGCGATCGCCCGCTCGTTGACGTGCTGCACTTCCAGTCCGATCTTGCGGGTGACGCCGTTGCTTCGGGCCCAAGCAATCATGGCGTCCAGCAGGATTCCTCCGATGCCCTGGTTCCAGTGGGTCTTGCGGATGCTCATGCCGAAACGCCCGGTATGACGCATGCGCTTGAGGCGCCAGCCGGTATAGGTGAGGGTTCCCACGAGCTTTCCTTGCTGCTCCGCGAGCAGGAAGAGGGCGTTGTCGGCTTCGGCGTAGCGGCGGATCAGGTTTCGCTCTTCGAGGAGCGTCGCCGTTGATTCGCCGCTTTCGCGGCTGAGGAACGAGGACTCCCGGTCGCAGGCTTCGACGTGCAGGATCAGGCTCGCGGCGTCCGCCTCCTTGGCGATTCGCAGCAGGACGGGGGATCCCAGTCGGTCGTGACGCGTCAGCGGTTCAATCCAAGCCATGGAAGCATTATCTCAAGAAAAGGCGTTCCCTGCTTGCCCGCAATTGGTCCGAGGGATTTCGTGGGGATAGCGACCAGGACGAGGCCGTCGCTCTGATAGGCTTGGAACGACGCTCGGGGGGAAGCGGATCCCGGGAACCGCGAGCCATGCCGAGAGGGAAACGAAGACCACCAAGCACGCAAAGGAGGATCGATGCGCGCGAAGCACGTCTTGCCGTTGGCGCTCATGCTGGCGCTGGGTCTGCATGGGGCGGCCATCGCCCAGGGAAATCCATCCCACGCGAATCAGGCGGTAGCGAAGCCGCTCACCAAGCCGGAGATCCAGGCGCTGGAACGAGAGGGTTCGATAGCCGCCAACCTGGGCGGGGCCTACGAAGCAGCCGTCGAGGCGCATGCCGCGTCCGTCGAGGGGCGTGATCAAATCGCTCTGAACCAGGTCTTCGAGGCCCGAACCCGGCTCATGGGAGTTCGGAACCTCAAAATGGCGGATGCCGACCTGAATCGAGCGCTCGATGACCTTCTAACCTTGACTACGCTGGCCCAGCGGCGGCTCAGTTCGCGCTCTCCCGCGGCGAACGACGCGCTCAAGGATCTGGTCCTTCGCTTCAGCCAAACCATGGCCACCCTGCCTCAGCTCGGAGGCGGTGGCGGTGGACCGACCGCCAGCATCCTTTCCCAAAAGCTCGCATCCGAACTGGTCAGCGACTCCTACCGCGCCCTTGCAAACGCTCAGGTCGCCCTTTCCCTCGGCAACCCGCGCGACGCCGCGCGCTGGCTCGCCGAAGCCCAGAACCAGCTCCAAACCGCCCGCGAAGCTCCCGGAAACAACCGAATCCAGGATCTTCTCAGCGCCATGAGCCCCGCCGTCCAGGTCGCCCAGATGCAAGTCGAACAGAATTCGCCCGAAGCCCTCGCCTCGACCTCGAAAGCCATCGAACAACTCGCCAACCGCCTCGCATCCATTCGCTAGCGCCAGCGGCTGTTGATTAGCGCCGGCGGCTGTTGATTAGGACCGCGAGAGAACGCCGTCAAGCTTTGCTCTAAAGAAAAAAATCGTTCACCCACCCGTGAAACAGCCGCAGCGGGATCCTGGAAAGGGTCCCGCCGCGGCTTGCGCTCACCTCGCCGCTCCGTGACCAACGCTCAAGCAAAGCTTAAGTGGGCCAAGGCTTAACCAAAGCTTAAGTGCTCCATAAGCAATTGACGCCTTCTTAACGGCTAAAACCTCTCTAAGCAACGGAGGCCCCGCGCCGAAACTCACCGTTGGTCCCGTTTCCCAAGAGGAGGCTCCCCATGGCATCGATTTCATCCCTCTCTTCCGCTTACCGCCCCCAGGCTCCGAGCATGGCGAAGGCCGGTGCCTCGCTTCCCCAGGTGAAATCGGTGGCCGCCGGCGGATTCTCCGCCAACGGCAACTTCGGCGACAGCCTCGCCAGCCTATCCTCGGTGGGACGCCTCGGCAACGCCGCTCACACGGCCATCAAGGGCGGAGCCGCTGGGCTCGGCAGCGGACAGGGCCTCCTCACCGCCCTCAAGGGTTTCGACCTGTCAGGTGCCTTCGGCGCCGCCAAGGCCCTCAGCCAAACCGCCCTCAGCTGGGGCACCAAGTCCGCCGGTATCCAGGGTGCCATGTCCCTGGTCATCAACGGCTATCGCGCCTTCAACAAGCAGATCTCCGTCGCCGAGGCCGGTAGCCGCGTCGTCGGAGATACCGCCAGCGGCTTCGTCGGAGGTCTCGCCGGCACGGCTGCCGCCGCCCTCGGTACCGCAGCACTCGGAATGGTAGGCGTCTCCGGCGGCCTCCTGACCCTCGGCGGCGCCGCCGTCGGAATGGCCGGCTTCTTCATCGGAGAGAAGTTCTTCAAGGAATCGGATATCTACCAGCAGCTCAAGAGCAAGGTCAAGTCCGTCCTCGACTACGGCTTCAAGCCCCTCTCGGCTTGATTCGATCCAAACGGAGGCCCCGCAAAAGCGGGGCCTCCGTTTTGGCATGAGGCCGTACGGAGCGGCTCGCCGCGAGATCGAGGTAGGTCTTTTCAACCCAGCGCCTAGAAATAATAGGAAGTTCCCATGGTGAAGACGTTCCCGGAAAAGCTCCGGCCGCTCTCGTTCGAGCTCGCCAGGTCGCGTCGGTAGCTCGCCCGCAGGTAGGCTCCCGCCCAGAGCCGCTGGGAGAGGCCCAGGCCGGCGCTGACGACCTGATCGGACCTGCCGTGGTCGTAGTTTCGACCGAGCAGGGAGACGGTGGTCGAAAGACTGGTGTGAAACGGCAGGCCTAGCCGGAGGCCCGCATCGGCGAAAGGCCCTCGGTTGGAAAGTCCCTCGCTGGAGGTCAGATGCCAGTATTGCCCGCCCGCGAGGATCAGCGCGAGGGAGCCCGCGAGCGGGCGCTCCAGACTGAGGGCCAAGGTCTGGCTGCGGCCCAGGGAAAAGTCGGTGGAAAGGCCATAGCCAAGGAAAGCGTCAATTCCCATGGGAAGGTCGTAAGCCGAAATCTCGGCCGTTGCGGTTCCCGCCATGCCGCTGAGGTCCGGGTAGCTCCGGTAGCTGAAACCCCGCAAGCGTGCGCCCAGGTAGAGGCTCCAGCGCTCATCGAGGCTGAGATCGGCGCCTCCGCCCAGCGAGAGGGTTCCGCGCCAGTCGGTGTTGCCGGCCGGATACAGTTCGACCTCGGCAACCGATTGCCCGCTGATGTGATCGTCGTAGCTGGTCTCGAGGCTGACCGATCCGAACGGACGGTGCAGCTCGAGGGCTCGCGCCGGAATGGGCAGCATCAGGGCGATGACGAACGCGGGAATCCAGACGCTGCGAGAGCCGCGCATGCTAGAACCGCACGTCCTCGAGCGAGATGAGCCTTTCCTGGAGAGCCTTGAGGACCGCTCCGGTGCGGGAGGTGACGTTGAGCTTGCCGTAGATGTTGCTGAGGTGATGCTGGACCGTGCGATCGCTGATGCAGAGCTTGCTGGCGATCTGCTTGTTGCCCAGGTCCTTGGCGACTTCCTTGATGACCTCGAGTTCACGTTCGGATAGGGGCTCGACGAGGGTCGTGGCGGGGGGAGACTTCAAGCCGCCCAGAACGATCCGGCTGATCTCGGGCTGCAGGATGACCGCTTGCCCTTGGCCCGCGAGCTTCACGGCCTGCTGGATGAGTTCGTCGGACGAGGTCTTCAGGAGGTAGCCGTTCGCTCCGGCCTGCAGGGCCCGCAGGACGTGATCGTCCTCGTCGTGGGCCGAGAGGATGACGATGCCCAGCTTGGCGCCGCGCTCGCGCAGCTGCTTGGTGGCCTCGACCCCATCCATCTTGGGCATGGAGAGGTCCATCAAAACGACGTCGGGCTGGAGCGCGTCCGCCTCCCGCAGGGCTTCTTCGCCATTGGAGGCTTGTCCGACGACCTCGAGGTCCGGATCGTCCTGGATGATTTCGCACGTCCCCCGCCGGACCATGGGGTGATCGTCAACGACCAGGACGCGAAGCTTCGACATGGCCCACCCTCCTCTACGGATCGACGGAGTAGGGAACGGTGATCAGCAGCCGTGAGCCCTCTCCTGGAGATGATTGCACCCTGAAATCGCCATGCAGGGCCTGCACCCGGACCCACATGCGATGCAAGCCCGTGTGGAGATGCCCCTGGGGCGGTTCCCAAAGTGGCGGGGGCGTGAAACCCTTCCCATCATCGATGATTGACAGGTTCAGCCTCTTCGAAAGCGTGTCCATCACCACCCGGATCGTCTGGGCCTCGGCATGCTTGCGGGCATTGTTCAGGGCTTCCTTGACCAGCCAGTAGAGCTCCGATTCGAGCAAGGGATCGACGGTCTCGGGCCAGTGAGCGACTTCGCACTCCACCCGCACGTCCCCGCGCTGGTTCATGTCGGAAGTCATCTCGGCGATTGCCGCCTCCAAGCCGAATCGGCCCAGGATCCGGGGAGCGAGATTCTTGCGGAGCCTCAGGATCTCGTCGAGGATGCGCTGATTGAGTTCCTCGCTCTGTTCGAGCTTCGCTCGGACAGCTTCAAGGTCCTCGAGCCTTCGGATTCGTTTGAGGTCCCGCCCCGCCACGATGATGAGCTGTTGCGCTTCATCATGCAACTCGCCGTCGATCTGCTCACGCTGGCGTTTCGCCTCGTGCCGGAGCTCCGAAGCGTACCATTCTAGCATCCGGTTACGGTTTCGGAGCAAGGCGGACTGCTGCCAGAGGCTTCCGGTCAGAAAGCATCCTCCCAACAGGACGAAGGCAGGAACGACGTCCCACCAGATCCCGAAGCCCCGGAAGAGGGCGAAGGCCATCAAGGATAGCCCCATCATGCCGACTCCCAGCGAAGCCAGCCTTCGACCGACCGCGATGGGAGCCGAGTCGAGCAACTTGCGCCCGAGCGTGACTCCCACGATCAGCATGACCGCCACGACCAGCCAGGGCTGGGGCCGTCTCAAGTAGGTCCCGGCCAGCAGGTTCTCCGTGGCGATGGCGTGCAACTCCACCCCCGCGATGGGGCCGCGAACCAGGCGGGGCGCCGGAAAATTCGTGTCGGGCAGCCCGGTGGCGGTCGCCCCAATCAACACGGCCTGGCCTGCGAAGCGCTCCATGGGAATACGGCCTTCCAGAACGTCTCGGGCCGAGAAGGTCGGGACGGATGGCGTCGGGCCGGGGTAGTCGAGGGTCAAAGACTGGGAGTGGAACAGGCGCGAGGGGAGCGGCAGCCCCTCTCCTTCGCGGAAAGCACGGGCGACGGCCATGGAGAGCGCCGGGATGATCTCGCCCCCTTGGCGCTGGTAGGGCTCCAGTTCCAGGATGACTCCCTGGTGATGGCTCGAGAAGTGCGCGACCCCCATGGCCGCGGCGGCCTCGGCCAGCATGGGGAGGGGCGTGAAAAGCTGAGGATTTTCATGCTCGGCCGAGGCGAAGGTGCGAAAAGCCGGCAGGATGACGGGAGGAGCTTGCCTGATCGCGTGGGCCAGGGCCTGATCTTCACCGGGTTCGGTGCGACCGGACTCGTTGAAGGCGATGTCGAAGGCGACGACCTTGGCTTGCCCCAGCCGTTCGAGCATGTGAGCGAAGTGCCGGCGATTCCAGGGCATCTGTCCGAAACGCGCCAGGGAAGCCTCGTCGATGGCGACGACCGCAACCGGGGCCTGGAGCGGGCGGGGACCGCGAAGCGTGAACCAAAGATCCAGCGTCTCACGTTCCAGCGCCTCGAAGGCCCCTGCCCCGAAGAGCAAGGAAGTCGCGAGGACGGCGATCAGGGCGGCGCGGGTCTCGGCGCCTAACCAGCGAGGGTGGTTCATGTGGGGGTTCCTGGGGGCGGGTTTCGCTTTCGATCTCTCTGGTGCTATACCCGACGCGTCCTGATTGAATTCACCCGTTGAGTTCTTGAGGGCCCGGCGGAGCTGGAGTTACTGGCGGTAGGCCCTGGCCTTGAAGTAGTCCTGCACTCCCGCGAGAATGGCTTCGGCGGCCTTCTGCTGGTAGGCGGCGCTCTTCAGCAACTTCTCCTCGGTGGGATTGGTGAGGTAGCCGATCTCGACCAGGCATGCGGGCATCTTGTTGTACTTCACGACCACGAAGTTATTGCGGCGCACTCCCCGGTCGGGGCGACCGAGCTTGGTGACGAGATGGCGATGGACGGCCTTGGCGAGGGGGAGGGACTGGGGGGTGAAGTAGTAGGTTTCGATGCCGTTGATCTTGGGGTTGGCGATGGCGTTGGCGTGAATCGAGATGAAGACGTCCGATTCGAAGTCGTCGCCTAGCGCCACGCGGGGCCGCAGGTGAATCTGCATGTCGTCGGTGCGGGTCATCTGGACGTCCATGCCGGAGTCGCGCATGAGCTTCTGGAGCTTGAGGGCGAGGGAGAGGGTGACGTCCTTCTCTTCGGTGCCGTGGGACCCGATGCCGCCGGGGTCCTCCCCCCCGTGGCCGGGGTCGATGGTGACGCGCTTGATGTCGAAATGCCGGTCGAGGGCGGCGTCCAGCGCGCGAGGCGGCGCGGGAGTCGGGGTGCTCGCGACGGGTCCGGGAATCGTCTTGTTCGCCACCGCCTGGGGGCCCGCGGGGATGGGAACGCCGGGAGGCGCCATGGCGATCACCACCGAACGCTGCGACGCGGTCGATCGGACGGCAAAGCCCACTTCCTGATCCAGTTCGACGATGACCCGGAGGGTGTTTCCGCCCTGGGAGACGGCACGGACCCGGGCGATCAGGCCGTTATCGACGTAAAGCGAGTCATGAGGCAGATCGACCGTTCCGCCCGAGATCTCGAAAGTCAGGCGATCGCGGCGGGGGGAGCCTATCAGCTTGTATCTGACCTTCTCGTTCGCGGTGAGGGTGAGCTGCCAGCCCTTTCCGACGCGCTTGAGGCTGAGCCCCGAGTCTCCGTCTTCGATGGGGGCGGCGGCAAAGGTCGCGGACTTCCCGGGCGGTTTGACCAGGGCGAGCGCCCAGTGGTCGGCATTGGCGACGTCTCGCCAGGTCGAGCCTTTGCCCGAGGCCTCGACGATCAGCTGCACCGAGTCGCCGCGCTGGATCAGCCGAGCTTGGCGGATGCCGAGCTTGGGGGCCTTGATCACGCGCTGGCGGACCGTCGACGCGATCCGCATGGGGCCGAAGTCGTAGATCGTGCGGCTGACTTCCTTGATCTCGGTCTTGCGAACCGAGTCGATGCGACGGGAGGTGCGGATAACGAGGCGATCGCCCTCCACGACGAAGCCCGTCACCTCGGCGAGACGCGTGACCAGATCGGCCCTTCGAGCGGGCTCCTGGGCCTTCGAGCTCGAGGTCCTGGGTTCCGCGGCCGTCGGCGCGGGCGTCTTGTCGGGGGGGGCGTTCAGCAGGAAGGCGAGCCGGTAGTTCTGGTCGGAGATCTTGATGAGATCATGGGGGAAGGTGGCTTTTTCGTCGAGATCGAAGACCATCCGGACGGTGCCCATGTTCCACTGGGAGACCCTGACGCGGGCGATGGGGCTGTTCGGGATGGCGGGGAGGCTGACGGTGGCGCCCCGGTAGCGGGCGTTTGGGAAGTCCACGACCCAGCGGTGAGGGCTGCTGAGGCCGAAGGTCCGGGGCGCCAGTGGGCCATCGGCGAAGACCACGATGCGCTGGCTTGCCTGGTCGTAGCCCACCAGACGGATCAGGGTGGTGGCGGCCCATGCGGGGGCGTTGAACAACCAAGTCGCCAGCATGACCAGCACGAGGAGGCCGATTCGCATGCTTTTCATCCCGCTACCCTTCGCGTGGAGCCGCTGATGACCCGACAAGCCGTCTTACCCGGCTACGGGGCGAGGTAAACGGTGGGAACGGGCGAGGGCATGGCCGTGGGATTCACGGCCTGCGGGCGTCGAGAAGCGGCGACTTCTCGCTCCTGCCGGATCAGGCTGACCGCGCCGATCCCCTCGAACTCGGTGAGCGTCAGTGCGAAGGCCCGGAGCACCGGTTCGGAAGGAGCAGGCTGATCGACGGGCCAGTGGATCCGGGCCACGCCCTCGGAGACGCCGCCCCAGCCGATGCCGGCATGCGAGGGAACCGAGGGACCCAGGATCCCCGCGAGTTCGGCGGGAGGCCCCGCCACCAAGAGCTGGAAGCTGCCCTCGAGGGGCTGCGACCGATAGGCCGGAGGCAGCGGTCGCCGCAGCGGGACCAGGTACTTGCCGTCGGGGGTCGCGTAGTAGAGCGTGACCATCAGCCCCTCCTGTGCCCCGTCGAGGTAAAGGTTCTCCAACCCCGGATCCGTCGGTGACAGCGGCGAACTCAAGTCCAGATGCTGGCTCTCGTAAGGAGCCCCCCGGCGGTCGAGAAGCTTCAAGCGCACCTCCCGGACGTTGCCTAGCGACACCGACGTCTTGATGACCGATCCCGCCAGAAGGCGTTCGCCTCCGGATCCCATCGTAAGGGGAAGCCGCAGCGTGACGTTTGCCAAACCATTAGAAATACTTTGGACCTCGGCCTCGGTGCCTGCCGGGAGCGTCGCCTGCAACCCCGCAGGAGGCTGACCGAGCGCTTCGAGCAAGGTCGCGAGCGCCGACGCATCGTCCCGGGGCAAGGAGCGCTCCGCGGATACCGGAACCAGGTACATGGCCTGGGCATCGGTGTAGTAAAGGGTGACGTCCCGATCGACCGTCCGATGGGCGCCATACCACGCCCAACCCGCCAGCCCCGCGAGGAGCAGCAGGAAGAGGAGGACAGCCCAGAGGGGAATTGAAAATCGCTGGCGACGCGTCATGCCCCGAGCATACCGCAGCGGTCGAAGCCTCGACAGTGACCTCCGCACGATTTCATTAGAGCAAACGTCGTTTCTTCAGGCCCGCGAGGGCTACGACTCCATCGCATCGGGGCAACGTCACGGCTATCCCTCGCTGCCTTACGAAACAGCCGCGTTTTACATGTCGTTTCTTCAGGCCAGCGAGGGCTACGACTCCATCGCATCGGGGCAACGTCACGGCTATCCCTCGCTGCCTTACGAAACAGCCGCGGGCGCTAGGTCGCCGAGCTAGACCGCCTCGAGCGCGGCCGCGAGCTCCGCGCTCATGTCGTAGTTGGCCGCCACCCGCTGGACGTCGTCGAGATCGTCGAGCCGCTCCAGCATCCTCAGCACCTTCCGGCCGAGATCCGCGTCCGTGACCTCCTGGATCGTGGAAGGCACGTCCGCCACCTCGCAAGCCCCGATCGGGTAACCAGCCGCCAGAATGGCATCCTGGACCCGCTCGAGATCCGAGGGCGCGGTGAGAATCTCGAAGGAATCGCCGTGCGCGATCACGTCCAGAGCGCCGGCCTCCAGGGCAGTCAGCATCAGCGCATCCTCGCTCACGCTGCCCTCGTCGTCGGGAACCAGCAGTTGGCCCCGCTCGTCGAACATCCAGCCGACACAGCCGACCTCGCCCAGGTTGCCGCCGAACTTGGTGAAGACCGCCCGGAGGTCGCCCGCCGTGCGGTTCCGGTTGTCCGTGAGGGCGCGAATCAGCACCGCCACGCCGCTGGGACCGAAGCCCTCGTAGCGCAGCTCCTCAAGGGCGTCGGCGCCATCGGCACCCGCTCCCTTGGCGATCGCCCGCTTGATGTTGTCGTTGGGCACTCCCGACGCCTTGGCCCGATCAATCGCCTGCCGCAACCGGAAGTTCCCCTCCGCCTGCGGTCCCCCCTGCCGGGCCGCCACGATGATCTCCCGAGACATCTTGGTGAAGACCGCCCCGCGCTGGGCATCGACCTTCGCCTTCGACCGCTTGATGGTCGCCCACTTCGAATGACCTGAAATGCGCCTGCCCTCCCTTACCTGTCCCGCTCCTCCCCTCTCGACACGGGGCGAGAGGGCGCCGGAATCTTATTTCAGTATATCATTCGGCCATGCTTCCCGAAAAGGCCGCCGTTCCTGTGGCTACCCCCCCGCAGACCCCCCTGGGGACGGCCCTTGGCAAATTTTTTTCTCCCAAAAGACCCTAGACCCCTTGCTTTTTCAAGCAGGGGTTCCTATAATCCTTTCAAAGTTCATTAAAGTTTGTTGCGCTTCACATTCGGATCCAGTCAGGGTCCCACACGAGGAGGATCTCATGAACAAAGAGGAACTGATCAAGGCCATCTCCACCAAGGCCAAGGTCTCGCAAAAAGAGGCCGGCGAGTGCCTCAACGCCACCATCGAGGCCATCAGCCAGGCGCTCTCCCGTGGCCACAAGGTGACGCTCGTTGGCTTTGGCACGTTCCAGGTTCGCCAGCGCGCCGCCCGCGAGGGCCGCAACCCCCGCACCGGCGCCGTCCTCAAGATCCCCGCCAAGAAATCGCCCGTCTGGACCGCCGGCAAGAACCTCAAGGAGCGGATCGAAGGCAAGCGCAAGCAGCTCGCAGGCTCCGGCCGCGGACGCTAACACCCCTACCAGGAGGCCAGGCTACCCGCCGGGCCTCCTCTTTCATGGACCCTTCACTTCGTCATGGCTTCCGCGCGCAGCACCCGCTCGACCAGGGTCGCCGGAAGCTCCTGGTAATGCGCGAAGCTCGACTCCACCGTGCCCTGGCCCCGGCTGAAGCTCTGCAGGCTCCGGACGAAACCCGCTAGCTCCGACAGCGGAATCTTCGCGCGAAGCGCCTGGCCCTCCACGCCCTCCACGTGGGAGCGGCGAACGTTGAGATCGCCCATCGCATCCCCCAGGTTCGCCTCGGGAAGCGTGACGCTGAGCGCCATGATGGGTTCCAGCAAGACGGGCCCGGCCTCCATGAAGATCTTCTTCATCGCGAGGTGGGCGGCGGTCTTGAAGGCCAGCTCCGACGAATCCACCGCATGCGCCGAGCCGTCGTAGAGCGTCACCCGGACGTCCACGATCGGGAAACCCGCCAGAATCCCCTGATCCAGCACCTCGCGAACTCCCTTTTCCACCGCGGGGATGTAGGCGCGCGGAACGGAGCCGCCGACCACCGCGTCGACGAACTCGAAACCCGAGCCGCGAGGCAAAGGTTCGATCGCCAGCCAGACATCCCCGTACTGGCCCCGACCCCCGGTTTGCTTCTTGAACTTGCCTTGCCCCTTGGCCTTGCCCGCCACCGTCTCGCGGTAGGGAATCTGCGGCTCGGATTGCGTCACGTCGAGGCCGTAGCGGTTGAGCAAGCGAGAGAGAGCCACCTCCAGGTGCAGCTGCCCCTGCCCGGAAAGAACCGTTCGGTGGCTCTTGGGCTCCACCGAGATCTTCAGGGCGGGATCCTCCTCCTTCAGCTTGGCGAGGCTGATGGCGAGCTTGGCCTCGTCGCCCTTGGACCGGGGGGCGATCGCCACCGAAAAGAGGGCCTGAGGCAGCGCCGGAACCGGGTACTGGAGACTGCCCGCGCCGTGCGTCGACGCCAGCAACGTGTCCCCGGTCTGGACCTCCTTGAGCTTCGCCACCGCTCCGATCTCGCCCGCAATCAAACGGTCGACCGGAAGCATCCTCTTGCCCAGTACCTTGAAGAGCCTGCCGACCCGCTCGCTCGAACCGCGGCCAGGGTCGCGAACATGATCGTCGGCCTCCAGGATCCCCGAAAGCACCCGAAAGAGCGAGATCTTCCCGAGGTACGGATCCTGCATGGTCTTGAAGACGATCGCCGAAAACGGAGCCTCGAGTCCCGGAACGAACGTCTGCTCGGACTGGCTTTCCGCATCCCGCAAGGGACTGGCATGGCGCTCGACCGGCGAGGGAAAGAGCTCCACGATCGCATCGAGCAAGGGACGGACGGCCAGGTTGGCCTTGCCGGACCCGCAGAGAACGGGGATGAGCTTGCCTTCCCGCAGATCCGCACGCAGAGCCTGGTTGAGCTCGCCGAGCGTCAGATCCTCGCCTTGCAGATAGCGCTCGAGCAAGCGATCATCCAGCTCCGCCACCGCCTCCACCAGCCGCGCGCGATAGCGCGCGACCGTTTCTTTCAGCTCCGGCGGAATGGCCTCGGAGATCTCGGTGACGCTGCCTTCGTCCGGAGCGAAGAACCAGGTTCGCATGCCGATCAGATCCACGTCACCCCGGAAGCCCGCCCCGCTTCCCACCGGAAGCTCCAGGGGAACCGCATGCCCGTCGAGATGGTCGGCGATCTGGCTCAAGATGGCCTCGTAGGGAAGAACCCCGTCGGCGTCCACTCCGTTGATGAAGATCATCAGCGGCAAGCCCGCCCCCCGAGCCAGCGCGAAGAGCTTCCGCGTGTTGGCGTCCACTCCCTTGGCGGCATCCACCAAGAGCAGCGCCGCATCTGCCGCCAGCAGTCCCATGCGCGTCTCGGCCCCGAAGTCGGCGAGTCCCGGAGTGTCGATCAGGTGGATGACGTGATCCCGCCAGGCCCCCGTCGCCACCGACGCCGAGACCGAGATCCCCCTCAGGATCGCTTCGGGATCGAAGTCCGTGGTCGTGCTGCCCTCCTCCACCGTGCCCCGGCTCGGTATGATGGCCATGTCGAAAAGCAGGGCCTCCACCAGCGTGGTCTTGCCGACGCTCGCGGGGCCCAAAATTACAAGGTTCCGGATCTTGCCCGGATCGAGATTCGGCACATGGTTCTTCGCCTTCTGGCCTCCCGTGCTTCGCGACTCCATCGCTGCGTCCCTCCTTCCCGTGATAGCGTTCCCCTCCGGTCGCCATCTTCCTGCGGCCGCCGGCGGCGGGTCAATGCGGGACTGCCCGAAAGCCTCGTCGATCCTGACGATGGATTGGAGGCGCCCGCTTCCGGGTATGAACTCCTTTGCGCCCCTTCCCTCGCGCGGGAACGGGATTCACGGTCGGATCCTCCGAGGATCTCGCCAGGCAAAGGGAACCCATGAAGCAGCGTATTCTCATCATCTACGAGACCGCCGGCGGCGGACACCTCTCGAACGCGCTGGCCATCGAAGCGGCCTGCAAGCAGAACTACCCCGATTCCGAGATCGTCCTGATGCACGTCTCGGTTGCCGCCAAGAGCCAGCGCATCGCGGCCCTCTTCGACGGCTACAACCGCATGCTCAAGTTCGATCCGCGGATCGTCAAATACGGCTACACCATCCTCAATCGGATCAACGCCGAGAAGCTCGTCCTCCCCTTCATGCCCAAGGTCACCCGGAACCTCGAGGACGCCTTCTACGAAATCAAGCCCGACGTCATCGTCAGCGTCTTCGGCATGGTCAACTACGCCGTCTGGGACGTCCTCAAGAACCTCGGCTGGGCCCATCACGTCCCCTACCTGATCTTCGTCACCGACATGACCAGCTCCTTCCTCCGCAGCTGGGTCCACCCCGAAGCCGACATGATGATCGCCATGCTGCCCGAAACCAAGCAGCAGCTGGTGGCCTACGGCATGCCCGAAGAGCGAATCCGCGTCCTTGACGGCCTTCCCGTCAATCCCAACTTCATCCGCCCCCCCATTCCCAAGCCCGAGGCCCGCCGCGAACTGGGAATGGCCCTCGACCGCTTCACCGTGCTCATCACCATGGGCGGAGTCGCCAACAAGAACACCTACCGCTTCACCAAGGAGCTCGCCGATTCCGGCCTACCCCTGCAGATCATCGTGGTCTGCGGCCGGAACGCCAGCCTGAAGCGAAAGATGGATCGCCTCGCCGCCGGATCCCGTGCCCCCATCAAGGTCCTCGGCTTCACCGACAAGATGCCGCTCCTCATGGACGCGACCGATCTCGCCATCTCGAAGCCCGGTCCCGGCACCATCGCCGAGCTCGTCCACAAGGAAATCCCCATGCTGATCGACGACATCTTCGATCCCATGCCCCAGGAGCGCGGCAACCTCAGCTTCGTCGTCCAGAAGGGAGTCGGGCTCGCCATCACCCGCGACCACTCGGTCTCGGCCATGGTCCGCGACCTCATGAACGACCCGGTCCGCTTCGAGCAACTGCGGGCCGCCGCGCGGTCCATCAAGAACGAGAAAGCGGTCTTCGACCTCGTGGACCTGATCATGAGCTTCGTCCCCGAGTCCAAGCTTTCCCTCACGTCGAGCTTGCACCCCTCAAACCGCTGATACCCACGACAGCGACCCCGGGCCAGGCCTCGGGGTCGCTGTTTTTTCGTCTGGTGGGCGGTTAATCGAAAAGGCTGCCTATCTGGCGTCCGAGCCAGCGCACGCCGTCCACGACCTGATCGGCGACCTCCTCGGCTCCCTCTCCGACTGTCTTGATGCCTGACATGACGTGGGTGGCCATCACGTCGGGCAGGTCGGTGATGCCCCGCGAGGCTTCCGACGGCTCCTCGCCGAACAGGGACCCCACGCCGTTGATTACCGTGTTCGCGAGCAGGACGGGGATGCTGAGCAAGGGAGCGACCACCGTCTGGGTGATGCCGCGGGGGAGCTTGCCGAGCCCCACGGAAACTCCCGCCTGCGCTTCGCCGCCGAGCCCCGCCGCGGCGCCGAGACCCGCTCCGGCCGATAGTTTGCCGTCTCGAAACGAGAGGGATCCCAGGAAGGACGAGGCAGCGCCCGCCATGGCCTTCAGGGATCCGGAGCCTCCGACTTCGATCAGACCCAGAATCGACACACCTCCCGTGGCATGACTTCGAACTCCCGCCGCGGCATCCGTTCGCGCGGCCGCGCCGAGTGCAAAAGCCGGCAGACCCAGGGAATCGATTCCCAGCCAGGCCCGACCGTGAGCGCTGGCCTCGGCGCTGGCTTCCGCGGTGATTCCCGCCGTTCCGTGAGCTTGAAGGATTCCAAGATTGGCGCTACCCGTGGCGCTGGCGGCGACCTGGGCCTTGGCGACGGCGCCAGCCGACGCTTCGAGGCCGATCTGCAGTTCCCCGACGACGGCGCGGCCCTCGGCATGGATCGTCGCGGCCGCGCTCGCGCTGGCCGTCAAGTCGGCGGAGAGGACCCCCAGGGCCCGGGCCGTGACGGCGGTTTGAGCCTGAAGCAAGCCGGCCGCCTGCGCGGAAAAGGAAGCCTCGGTATGGTTGGGGCTGGTGACTATCTGGCCTGCGGCTCGGGCATGCCCGTAAGCCAGGGCGGCCGCAGAGGCCTGCACGGCAACCGGGCCGAGGCGAAGATCGGTGGACTCCGCGCGATGCGCCAGGGCGCGGCGTTCGACCGCTCCAGCGAGCTGGCGGCGTTGCGCATGGGCATGCAGCCGTTGATGAAGGGGGTGGGGCCCCGTTGCGAGAGATAGGCTGGCCATGGAATCCTCCTGCTCCGGTTATCGCCGGAGCAGGCCCCATTAGGGTAAAGGGAGCGCTAAGCTCCCTTTAAGATTTCATGTCCGCCCGAGGCCCGATCCGGGTCGGGCTCAGGCGCGAAGATGGCTCTCGGCGACGACGTCGCGGAAGATCGCCTCGAACTGGCTGACGGTCTCGCGCAGGGCATGGTGCTGGACCAGTTCCAGGCCACGCTGTCCCAGTTTCTGGCGCAGTGGCTCGTCGTCGACGAGCTGGACGATTCTATCGGCGAGGTCCTGCCCGGAGCCGGGCACGTGCAGGAAGCCATTCTCGCCATGGTGGACGATCTCGGGGATGGCGCTGGCGTTGGCTCCGATGAGAGGCAGGCCGGAGGCTGCCGCTTCGAGCAGGACCATGCCCTGGAGCTCGGCTTCGGAGGGGAGGACGAAGACGTCGACGGCCCGGTAGATGAGGGGAAGGGTCGATTCGTCGACCATGCCGGTGAAGGTGACGTGCTCGGAGCAGCGGGCCTCCTGGATCATGGCGGGGATGTCCATGGGGCCGGATCCCGTGAAGACGACGTGGAAGGGGGTCTGGGCGAGGGCCTTGGGGATGGCTTCGACGAGGACGTCGAGGCGCTTCTCGACGGACATGCGACCGGCATAAAGGATGGCGGGACGATCCAGAGGCAGGTTGAAGCGTTCCTTGAGGGAGCGCTTCTCTTCCGGTGTGGTGGGTTTGAAGAGGTGCAGGTCGACTCCGTTGGAGACGGGCACGGCTTGCTTGGCAAGTCCGTTTTCGAAGAGCATGTCGCAGGCGAGGTTGGTCGGGGCGGTGACGAAGTCGCACTGGTCCAGCAGGGTGATGATCTCTTCCCAGTAGCGGGACTCGAAGACCTTGTAGGTTTGCCAGTCCTTGTTGACCTTGAAGGGAACGAAGGGGAGGACGTTCTCCGGCATGGCGTGGTTGGTGGCGACGACGGGGATGCCCAGTTTCTTGGCGATTTTGACGGCGATCGCCCCGATGTAGGCGGGCGTCTGGATGTGGATCACGTCGGGCTGGACCTTGGCGATCGTGCGCTCCACCATGCCGTCGGGAAGGAGGGCGAAGCGCGGCGGGGCCTTCTTGCCCGGGCTGCTGATGAGGGGTGAGACCGATCGGCAGCGGTAGATGGTGGTGTTGCCGTCATGTTCGACGCTGTGGCGGAAGGTCAAGGAGGGGGCGATGACGGAGACCTGATGCCCGCGCTCGGCAAGGCCATGAGCGAGGCGCCGACTGGAGATGGCGCTGCCTCCCAGGGTGGGCGGATAATACTGGTCGGCGACCAAGAGGATCTTCATCGGTGAACGCATCTCCCCATCAGGGTTTGGAGCAGGTAAAACGGGCGCATCTCAAACGATACTGCCAGTCGGGCCCCGATTCGTCAAGCGCGGGCGAGGCTCCCGAGGATGCCGTTGACGAGGGAGATGACGAGAGCGGCGAGGATGGCCCAGCCGAAGTGGGACACGGTGATCCCGGGGACGAGGGCGGCGACCAGCCAGATCATGAAGCCGTTGATGACCAGGAGGAAGAGCCCCAGGGTCAGGATGGTGATGGGGAGGGAGAAAAAGATGAACAGGGGCTTGACGATCATGTTGGCGAGCCCGAGGGCTGCCGCGCCGATGATGGCGCTGACCAGGCCGTCGACGTGAAAGCCGGGGAGCAGGTAGGCTGCGAGCATGAAGGCGATGGCGGCAATCAGCCAATGAACGAGGACCATGGGGCTCTCCGATCGTCGAGGTGTGGCGGGCGGGCGATGCCCAGCGCGTCGAGGATCATGGGGACGACGTCGAGGGTTCGCACCGGCCGCGAGGGCGGCTTCAGGCCGACCGTGAGCAAGGGGACGCAGGAGTCCTCCCGGTGCAGGGAGCCGTGGTTTCCCTTGCCCATGGTGAAGCCCGTGGTGAATTCATACCCGAGTTTGGCGGTGATCACCAGGTCGGGATCTCCGGCGAGGGAGCCGGCGAGGCGTCCGAGAGCGTCGGGGTAGTCGCCGTCGATGAGGTGGTGGGCGTCAAAGCGCAGGTCGAGCACGCCGGGGTCCCCCTCGAGGCTCCAGCTGCGGCCGAAGGCGTCTCGGTAAGGCCCTCCGGGCTTCCAGCTCAGGAGGCGTCCGGAATCGGGCTGCAAGCAGGTGATCCGGGCACCTGGCTCGGAGCCCGCCGGGGGGTTGTCCTTCCAGGCGATCTGCGCGATGGAGGGCCATGTTCGCAGTTCGGCCAGGGTAGCGTCCAGGAGGCTGCGGTCGGCGAGGTAGAGGAGGGCGGATCGGTCGTTGGGGGCGATCGCCAGATCGTATCCTCCGCGTGCGAGGCCTGCCCCTCCGAGCGGGGCCACCTTCAGGCGGCGAAAGGCCCGGTAGACGTTGACGGCGTAGCCGGCAAACCCTCCGATGTCGCTTTGGGCATGGTCTCCGACCAGGATCCAGCGCGCCTCGCTTACGGCCGCGTCCCAGGAGCCGTAGGCGGTCATGAGCTTTCCGACTTGTCGGTCGACTATCCTGAGGGAGAAGGCGCAGCCCATCGGGCCGTGCTGGTGGCTTCGCAGGTCGTGCTCGTTGAGGTAGACGAGCTGGAAATCCGGGCGGTGGGCGCGGATCATGGCCGCGCCGTAGTCACCTGCTCGCCTGTCGGTGAGCCCGTACTTGAAGAAGGGTCCCTGCGGGGCGAAGCCCGGCGGCCGCAGGACGTCCCCGTAGTAGTAGTGCCGCGGGCCGCGCATGAGGATTTCCTTGTCGAGGCCCGAGGCCCAGCGGACGAGCCAGGGCAGCCTGGCGGCATGATCGTGCCCGCCGCGCGCGATCGGGAAGTTCACGCAGCCGACGCTCAGGTCTTCCCCCTCCAAGATCTCGAAGAGGGTCGGAGTGCGACCATGAAGATGGGCGCCGTTGAGGTTCAGGAGAATGTCCCGGAGCACTCCCGGCAGCGTCCCCTGCCTGAAGCTCTGAGGGGACGGCCAGTAGTGAATGTAGCGGTCCTCTGCGCGCGAGTACCACATGATCCCCTGAATCCCGTGGCCGGTCGGAGTCGCCCCGGTCACCAGCGTGCTGAGCGCCGTGGGCGTCACGGTGGGAAAGGTGGAGATGCACGCCGGATCCAGCAGCCCGGCGCGAAGCAGGTGGGAAATAGCAGGCAGGCGCTCCAGCTCCCTCAGCAGGAGCCGGGGATGCCATGAGTCGATGATGATCAGGTGAATCGGACGCGAATCCCCCATGGCCCCGCCTCTTTTCCCGGCACTCCGATGGTCTCGCCCCCCTTTTCTCCCCCGCGGCGAGGACGACATCAGCTTACCTATACGTCATGAAGTTTGGTGAAGTCAAGACCGAACGCGCCATCCCCCCGCGACCGCGGCGCGATCGCCCGGAGGGAGACGTCGGAAGATGCGGGTTACGCCTTACTGAGGATGCTTGATCACCAGCACGGAGCACGGAGCATGGGTCATGACCTTGTCGGATACCGATCCTAGCAGGAAGCGCCGCAACCCCGTCCGACCATGCGAGCCCACCACGACCAGCCCGACGGCCTCGGACTGCGCCAGCTCCAGGATCTCCGTGGCGGGATCCCCCTCGCGGAACACCTGCCGAACCGAGTACCCCCCGCGCGATACCACCTCCGCACCCTGCGAAAGAACGGCCGCGCCCTCGGCGCGAAGCTGCTCGGACAGCGCCGCGTAGTCGATGTAAGGGGGGCCCACGAGACCGACGGCTCCCACGGCGGGATTCGGACTCACGTTGACGAGCACGACCTCGTCGGTCTTTGCCGGCAGAAACTCGCCCAGGCGGCTCAACGCGCGCTGCGAGTACTCGGAACCATCGATGGCGACCAGCACCTTCATCGGGGAGCCTCCTCTAAAAAACTTGCCTTCTCAGCATACCATCCCCCGCCCGACATGCCCCATGCCCCCCGGATCCAAGCCGGCCGAGCCCGCCCCGAACACCTGCCAACCTCCCGGGGGAATGCTATGATGGAGTGCGATGTCCCCCGCGTGTCCAGCAGGAAGGAATCATCCGAGCATGGCCGTCGAAACCGCGAAAACCGACTCCGTCTACATGCAGCGCGCGCTCGAGCTCGCCGCCCAGGGTCGAGGCTGGACCAGCCCCAACCCCATGACTGGCGCGGTCGTCGTCAAGGACGATCGGATCATCGGCGAAGGCTTCCTCCCCGGAGTCGGCAAGGACCATGCCGAAGCCTTCGCACTCGACGCGGCGGGCGAAGGCGCCCACGGAGCCGACCTCTACGTGACCATGGAGCCCTGCACGACTTGCGTCCGGCGCATCAAGGAAGCCGGTATCGCCCGGGTGATCCTCGCCACCGGCGACGCCAACGCCCTGTCCTCGGGTCGCGGCATCATGGCCCTCCGCGACGCCGGCATCCCCACCGCGCTGGGCGATTCGGCGGAGGCCGCTCGCCGCCTCAACGAGATCTACTTCCGCTACGTCGCCACCAAGCGCCCCTTCGTGGCCATCCGCTCGGCCATGAGCCTCGACGGCAAGATAGCCACCACCGTCGGAGAGAGCCAGTTCATCTCGGGCCCCGAGGCCGAGGCCCACCTTCAATCCTTGAGAGCCACCTTCGACGCCGTCATGCTGGGAATCAACACCATCCTGAAGGACGATCCCGACCCGGATTGCTCCCTGCCGCGGAGCCGCAACCCCATGCGCATCGTCATCGACTCGATGGCCCGCACTCCGCGAACCGCCAAGATACTGGGGAAACCCGGCACCGGCTTGCTCCGGGCCATGACGATCGTGGCGGTGACCAAGTTTGCTCCCGAGGATCGCGTTCGAGCGCTGCAGGCGGCGGGCGCGGAGGTTCTGATCGTCAGCGAAGTCGGCGATCGCCTGGACCCCCACGTCGACCTCAACAAGCTCATGCAGGTCCTCGGCCGACGCGGCATCGCCTCCATCCTCGTCGAGGGAGGCGCCAACCTCAACGCAGCCGCTCTCAACGCCGGCATCGTGGAGAAGCTGTACATGACCGTGGCCCCGATGATCCTCGGCGGCCTCGCCCCCACCCCGGTCGCCGGCATGGGGGTCACCTTCGTCGAGGAGGCTCAGCGGCTCCACCGCATGCATTGCAGCCACCTCGGCCAGGACCTCCTGGTCGAGGCCTATCTTCGCGACGAGGATTGAAGCGAGCTCACTCCGCGGCGCGCTTCCCCACGGCAGCCCGCCAGATGTGAAAGAGGATCATCACCGCGCCGAAGGACAGAAAGCCCGTATCGTGTCGACGCAAGGGCGGCCGAACGGCCTGGTAGATCGCGTAGGCCAGCGGGCTGATCCAGCGATGCACCGTCTTGGACAATTTAGAGGTCTTGATGTAGACGTTGAGCGGACCGGTCTTGCCCCGTCCCAGCGGAGCCGAGACCGGCAGCGGCCGTCCGGCGGCGACGTCCCGGAAGACGCCGTAGGCAGCCTTCGGCGAACGGTCGTGGCGCAGGAGCCCGAAATGGTACTCGATGCCCACCACCTCGTGGTGATCGCCGCCCTGGATCGAGAGGGGGGGCGGATCTTGCAGCTCGTAGGCGTTGATCACGTGATGGCGGTTATGCGGCCAACGATCCGGACGCATGCGGTCGAGCAGGTAGGGTAGGGCTTCCGCGTACCAGGCCTCCATCGATTCCTCGGAATGATCGTCGGGGAAGAAGTTCATGCGCGGTCGCTTCAGGATGGGCACGTTCCGGCAGCTCGAGTACCCCAGCTCGCCCAGGATGATCGTCTTTCCGAACCATGCCGAGCGCGGATCGTGCACCCGCTTGGAAGCCTCGTCGAGGCAGTCCCAAGCGAGCGGCCCCACTCCCGGAATCCAGGTATCGGGGTAGTGATCGATGGCGATCACGTCGATGGCGTCGCCGGCGCGGGCGAGCAACTGGTCGGTGAAATGCTCCCATTCGGTCCAGGCCGGCATCGCCGCAGGCGTGAAGTCATTCAGGTTGGTGATGGCGTTGTAGGCGATGCTCGCGCCGGCGGGAAGCTCCTCGCGAGCAATCCGGAAGAGCGGAACGAGGGCCTTCCAGTTCACGCCCACCGGAAGGGTGAGCTTCCATCCCCCCATGGAGAAAACCCGGGTGTGAAAGAGGTTGAAGTCGTCCTTGAGGTGGGAAAGGTAATTGTTGGGCTCGTTCCAGACCTGATAGATGCTCACCCATTCCGCGAATTCCCGACCGATCATGCGGCAGTAAGCGCGCCAGGACGCGAGGAAACCCTCGAGATCCTCGTGAACCTGGGCGCAAGCCCAGGCGGGCGGATTGTAGAGCACTGCGTAGACGGCGATTCCGGCCTGAGCGAGCCGGGCGAAGAAGTGGCGGTACCAGCCGACAGCCTCAAGATCGGCGCCGCTGGGCTCGGGCTGCAGCAGCATCCACAGGATATCGACCCGGACCATCGTGACGCCCAAGTCTCGGAGCTGCTCCACGGCCTGATCGGTGTTGGCGTAGAGTTCCGGGACGTCCAGCGTGGGCGAAAGGCGATAGGGATTGAGGTTGATGCTCCAACTCAGCTTTTGCATGCAAACTCCTTCCCTTTCGTATGCCCCGGGGGGCATGAACGTAACCGCGCGAGCGTTGCCGGCGATCCGGGAGGCATGAGGTGGCGGGGATCAGTCCTTGCGGATCATGTGCTGAACCACGCGAGCGGCCTTCTGGTAATCGAGGGGGACGAAGTCGTCGGCGGGAGCGGGATCGTTGAGGGTGAAGTCGACCATGCGGCCTTTGGCCGGCGGCTTCTTCGGGGATCCGGTGGTCGAGAACAGGGTGTCGAAGCCGAGTCCCACCACGGCGCCGACCAGGAAGCCGATGCTGATGCGAACGAGAAAGGTTCCTTCCGAGACGTCGGCGAAGAGGGCCAGGAAGGCGGTGGCGAAGCCGCAGAGGACCGCGAGGACGAGGGTCCAGCTGCGACCGTTCAAGCGAGGACCTCCTCGTCTCCCAGGCGGTGACGAACGACGAAGCGATCGCCGGCGATTTCGAAGCGGATGGAGCGCCCCAGTGCGCCTCCGACATCGGAAGCGACGAGGGGGATGCCGAGGGCGTCGAGCATGCGCGTGATGGCGGCGATGTTGCGATCGCCGACGCCGAGGCCGGGAGCCCCCTTGAACATCTGCGCGCCGCCGGCCATCTTGGCGACGAGCGCCGCCGGGTCGGCGCCCCTGATGGCCAGGGCCTCGACCAGGTACGGGACCGCGGTATCGGCGAATTTCCCGGGGGAGTCGAGGCTCACGGCCTGGGAACTGTCGGGCAGCAGGACATGGGCCATCCCAGCCAGCCGGCAGTTCGGCTGATAGATGACCAAGGCGATGCAGGATCCGAGGCCCGGCACGACGAAGACGGTGTGCGGGCCGTCCGACATGGCGATTTCGGACATTCCGACGTGAGTCAGCGCCTCGGAGCTCACCGGCCGATCATCCCCATGCCTTGCAACAGGACTTCGAGCGAGTCAGGAGTCGGAAGCATGATCAAGTAGCCCTTGAGGGGGCCGCCGTTCTCGGCGGAGAACACGGTTTCCAGGGCCAAGACCTGGTCGGAGGCGACGGCGAGCTCGGCGAGAACGGAGTCGAGGACGGCACCCAGGAGATCGGAGGCGAGGTGGGGGACCGAGACCTGCATGTCCACCTTGGTCAGGCCGCCGAGGGCCATCAGGTAGCTGGCAGTGAGGACGTTTCCGACCTCACCGAGGATGGAGGCGCCCATGTCGTCGATTTCGAGGGTTTTCCCCAGGGGGTAGCCCATGATGAGGTCGACGAGGAGGGTGGCGTGATCGTAGGGAAGGAGGAAGAGCATGTGGCCGTTGACTCGCCCCTCGATACGGACGTAGATGGCCCAGACGAGGGTATCGCTCCCGCCAAGCAGGGTGCTCACCTGGGTCAGCGGCATGATGGAAGCCCTGGGGACCTCCATGTGGATGCGCTGGCGGAGGAGCTTGGAGAGGGCGGTAGCCGCATGACCTGCTCCGATGTTGCCAGCCTCGCGAAGCGCGTCGAGCTGCAAGGAGCTGAGAGCGGAGATGTCCATGGGGCCTCCTAAACCAGCGTGGCCGCGTCCAGGATGAGGGCCAGGCGCCCATCACCGAGAATCGCAGCTCCGCTAAGGTGGTCAAGTTTTCCCACCAGCCGGCTGATGGGTTTGATGACCACTTCTTGTTGTCCTAGCAGTTTATCTACCACCAAGCCCACCTTTTTACTCCCGATTCGGACGACAACCACGGCCTCTTCCGGGGACAGGGCAACCGAAGAGAGGCCCAAGGCCTTGCTCAGGCGGACGAGCGAGAGGGATTGGCCTCGCAGAACGACCATCTCGGCATCCTGAACCCACTGGATGGAGAGCTCGGCCAGATCGAGCGCTTCGTCGATGAAGGAGAGCGGGAGGGCGAGGATTGTCTCTCCCACCTCGACGAGCATGGCCTGAATGATGGCGAGGGTGAGCGGGAGCATGACGGTGACGGTCGAGCCGACACCCAGGGTGGAGGAAACCTCGACGGCCCCGCCCAAGCTCAGGACCTTGTTCTTGACGGCATCCATCCCGACCCCCCGACCGGAGATGGCGCTGGCAGTCTCGCGGGTCGAGAAGCCGGGGGCGAAGAGAAGATCGTAGGCCTGTTTCTCACCCAGGCGGGCGCCCTCTTCCTCGGAGATGAGGTGCTTGGCGACGGCGCTGGCGATGATGCGATTCGCATCGATTCCCCGGCCATCGTCGGAAACCTCGATGACGACGTGGCTTCCCTCGTGGCGGGCGGAGAGGCGGACGGTGGCGGTCAACGGTTTTCCGCTCGTCTGGCGATCGCCGGCCGACTCGATCCCATGATCGATCGCATTGCGCAGCAGATGCACCAGGGGTTCGCCGATTTCGTCGATCACCAGGCGATCCAGTTCGGTGTCCTGGCCTTCAATCTGGAGGGCGACGTCCTTGCCGAGCTCCCGGGCGAGATCCCGGACCATGCGGGGAAAGCGGTTGAAGACGCGCTCCACGGGGGTCATGCGCAGCTTCATCGTCACGTTCTGAAGCTCGGAGATCACCGATCCGATGTGGCGAATCGTCTCGGAGAGTTCGGGAACCTTCCCCCCATTCTCCACCAGCCGATTGCGATCGATCACCAGCTCGCCGACCAGATTGACCAGACGATCGAGACGATCGGTGGGAACGCGAACGGTCTGGTTCGAGCTGGCATGCGCGCGTTCATCGGCCTTGGACTGCGGGCCGGGCTGCGCCTGTTTGGCCCGCGTTTCCTTGGCCGGCGGCGTACCGGGCTGGGAAAAAAGCGCCTGCGGCAAAGGTAAATGCGGCAAAGGTAAATGCGGCAAAGGTAAATGCGGCACGGGCGCCTGCGGCACGATGACGCTCATCTCCTCCCACGCGTCGGGCGGCGGCGAAGGGGGTAGCGGGGCAGCATCCAAGGAGTGGCCGATGATCTCGTGAACCGATACCGCCTCGATCTCGCTGATGTCGAGCACCCGTTCGCGGAGCTTCGCCAGGTCCTCCTTGCTGACCAGAACGAGCATGAAGTCCAGGTCGAAGCGCTCTTCTTCGAGTTCCGGGACCGAGGGGACGGTCTTGATGATCTCACCCGCCTGTTCGAGCGCGGTGAGCACCATGTAGGCCCGCACGCCCTTCAGGAGGCATCCCGTCTGGAGGCGAATCTTGACCGCGAAGGCCTTGAAACCCCGGGCCCGGGCCTCGGCGAGCACCGTTTGTTCGTAGGAGTCGAAATCCGACATGGCGTCCGCCGTCGGCGCGTCGGGGCGGACCGCCTCGGGCGCGGAGTGCCGCGCGACCCTGGCGATGAGGCCCGGATCGAGCGTATCCGGCCCTCCCGTCGCGAGCGACTCGATCGAATGGGTCAGGGCGTCGACGCAGGCGAAGAGTTCGTCGATCACGTCCGCGCCGAGCGGCAGATGCTCGCCACGAATCAGGTCGAGGACGCTTTCCATGGCATGCGTCAGCTCCGCGATGCCCGAGAATTGCATGGTGGCGGACATGCCCTTGAGGGTATGCGCGGCGCGGAAGATCTCGTCGAGGACGGCGCGCGCATGATCTCCGGCCTCGAGCAGGAGGATCTTCTCGTTGAGGAGGACGATGTTCTCGCGCGCTTCCTCGATGAAGAGGCTCAGGTAGGGAGAAGCGCCGAGGTTGGGGGAAGGATTAAGGTTGGGGGAAGGATTAAGGTTGGGGGAAGAATTGAGGTTGGGGGAAGGATTTTCCGGGGTCATCCTGGTCCTCCGCTCATGGGTTCAACGCGTTGAAGGGGCGACGGAAGCCGCCGATCGCAAAAATAGCCGGGCAACTCAGCGCACCCGTTGCTTCAAGCGGATGACCTCTTCGCGGTGCTTGTTGAAGACGAACTTCACCAGGCGATCGCGATCGCGCTCGGCGATCGGGTAGAACTCGACCGCGACGAGCGCGCGTCCCCCGCGCCGCTTCTCGCTCTCGCCGACCCGGATGACCCGCCCCATCACCTCCATCAGCCCGTACTCCTCCATCGAGACGTGAACCCGGATGATCGCCCCGGGGTAGATAGCCTCGCTGATCAGCAAGAGACAGCCCCCCCCCGAGAGATCCTGTAGGAGCGCCTGGCGCGGCTTGGTGAACTTTACCTCGAGGGACAGCTGGTAATCCATGGGCATGGTCATCGCCACCCGCAGGTGCTGCCGGCGCTGGACCCGATGGATCCGCTCGGGATCCGGGTAGCCGAGGTCCACCCGCATGGAGATGGTGGAATGAACCGGGCAATCCAACGTCCAGATGGCGCTGCCGAGCGCGAAGGTGATCTCCATGCGCCCGCCGACGACAATCGGCGCGCCGTTCACCGCCGGGCGGAAAATCGCGAAGCCCCGGGGCCCCACCTCGAGTATCCGGCTTGACAGGTGTTCGCGGCGATCGCCCCTATCGACGATGACGTCCACGATCTGACCGGGGTTGAGTTCAGGCATCACGAGCAAAATCCCCCCATGCCTATAGCAAAGCTCGTTTCTTCAGGACAGCGAGAGATGGAAATACGCCCCATGATCCCTGCCTCACGGTATTCTCTCGCTGCCTTACGAAACAGCCGCTGGCGCTAAAGCGTGATCACGCCAAGGGAGCGCACATCCATCGACGGCGGAATGACCTCATTGTAGGCCATGACGGTCAAGTTGGGTAGTTTTCGCTCGATCAGACGTCTGAAAACCAACCTCACCTTCGACGAGCAGAGCACCACCGGCTGATGACCCTGCCCCATGAGCCGCTCCACGACCTCCGCGGCATTCCGCACCAGCTTACCCGCAGCGCCGGGCTCCAGCGAAACGAACGCCCCCTGCTCGGTATGCTGGATGGCGTTGCCCAAAACCATCTCGAGGTTGGGGTCGAGCGTGATGACCGCCAGCGAACCGTCCGCAGCGATCACCGACTTGCAGATGGAGCGCGAAAGCGCCTGGCGCGAATGCTCCGTCAAGGTGTCGAGATCCTTGGTCAGACGCGCATGCGTCGCCAACGCCTCCATGACCGGAAGCAAATCGCGGATGGAAACCCGCTCGGCGAGCAGGTTCTGGAGCACCCTCTGAACGTCGCCGACGCCCAGGAGATCCGGCACCAGTTCGATCACCACGGCGGGGGACTCCTCCTTGAGATTGTCCAGCAGGACCTGCGTGTCCTGGCGCGTGAGGATGTCGGAGGCATGCGCCTTGATCACCTCGGTGAGGTGGGTCGCGATGACCGAAGAGGCGTCGAATACGGTGTACCCCGCCATCTCGGCGCGCTCCTTCTGATCCTCGGTGATCCAGACCGCAGGCAGACCGAAGACCGGCTCCGTCGTGGGAATCCCCGAGATCTCCTCGATGGCCAGCCCCACGTTCATCGCCATGTAGTGCTCGATGTGGACCTCGCCCCGCGCAATCTCGACCCCGCGAAGGTTGATCCGGTACTCCTTGGGCTTCAGCTGAAGATTGTCGCGAACCCGAATCGGCGGCAGAACCAGCCCCAGCTTGAGTGCCGTCTGGCGGCGAATCATGGTGACCCGCTCCAGCAAGTCGCCGCCCTGGGCGGCGTCCACCAGAGGGATCAGGCGGTAGCCAATCTCGAGCTCCATCGGATCCACCTTCAAGAGCCCCATGACGTTCTCGGGACCCTTCGGGGCCGCCGCCGGAGCTCCCTCCGCACGCTGTGCCACGGCCTCGGCCTGGAGGACCTCTTCCTGGCGGGAGCGCTGCAGGAAGAAGGCCAACGCCCCCATGCCGGCTCCCACGGTCATGAACG
This sequence comes from Candidatus Sericytochromatia bacterium S15B-MN24 CBMW_12, assembly GCA_002083825.1. GTDB lineage: Bacteria > Cyanobacteriota > Sericytochromatia > S15B-MN24 > UBA4093 > UBA4093. The sequence continues at coordinate 34,894 of DAZV01000055.1, forward strand.
GGAGGGTCGGGAGACCCGGAATAACGGCGAGTCCCACCAGCATGACCGCGGCTATCATGAGCGGCTTGGGGTTGGCGAGGATCTGCTCGGAGATGGCGGCGCCGAGGTTGGCGTCGGCGGCCGCTCGGCTGACCATGATGCCGGTGCCGGTCGAGATCATGAGCGCGGGAATCTGCGTGACCAGGCCGTCGCCGATGGTGAGCAGCGTGTAGGTCGTGAGGGCCTGACCGATCTCGATGCCGCGCTGGAAGACGCCTATCAGGATGCCGGCCACGATGTTGATGACGGTGATGATCAGGCCCGCCACCGCGTCGCCCTTCACGAACTTCGAGGCGCCGTCCATGGTCCCGTAGAAATCCGCCTCGCGCTGGATCTTCTTGCGCCGCTCCTTGGCCTGCTCCTCGTTGATGAGCCCCGCGTTCAGGTCGGCGTCGATCGCCATCTGCTTGCCGGGCATGGCGTCCAGGGTAAAGCGGGCCGCCACCTCGGAGATGCGCCCCGCGCCGTTGGTGATGACCATGAACTGAATCACCACCAGGATCAAGAAGACGATCACGCCGACCACGTAATTGCCCTGGATCACGAAGTCTCCGAAGGCCTCCACGACATGCCCCGCATCCCCCTCGCTGAGGATCAGGCGGGTCGTCGAGACGTTCAGCGCCAATCGGAAGAGCGTCAGGATGAGCAGCAGCGAGGGAAAAGTGTTGAACTCCACCGGCTCCAGGACATAGAGCGTGATGAGAAGCATCAGGAGCGAGCCCGTGATGTTGAGCACCAGAAGAAAGTCCAGCAACATCGCGGGGATGGGGATGATCAGCATGAGCACCACCGCCACCATCATGACGGCGAGGGCCATGTCGCTCTGCTTGAGAAGGCGTTTCAGCGGCGATTCAGCCTGAGGTACGGTACCGGTTGCCACGAATTACGCCCCCACCTTTCGATCGGCGCGCTGCACCGCGACCAGGATCTCGGCCACCGCCGCGTAGAGCTCGGAAGGTATCTCGCCGCCCACCTCGACCTGCTTGTAGAGCGCCTGCGCGATCGGCTTGTTCTCGATCAATGGCACTCCCGCCTCCATGGCCACCTCGCGAATTCGCTTGGCCACGAGATCGGTCCCCTTGGCCAGCACCAGAGGCACCTCCATGACGTCGCGCTCGTACTTGACCGCCACGGCGAAGTGAGTGGGGTTGGTGATGACGACCGAGGCCTTGGGAACCTCCGACATCATGCGCTGTTGCGCCATCTTGCGCTGACGCTTCTTGATCTCGGCCTTGATCTCCGGCGAGCCGTCGGCTTGCTTCCACTCGTCCTTGACCTCCTGCTTGGTCATCTTGAGGCCCTTCTCCCACTCGTAGCGCTGGTAAGCGAAATCCACCAGCCCGAGGACGACCAGCGCCATCATGACGCGCCAGGCGATGCTCCAGGCCGTCGTCCCGATGAGCGTTCCCAGGCCGAGCAGGCCCGTCCCGTATGCCGTGGCCAGCTCGACGTAACGATCGCTGATCACCCCGTAGCAGATGAAGCCGATGAGCGAGATCTTGGCGATGCCCTTGAGGGCCTCCACGATCGAACGCAGCGAGAAGAGACGCTTGAGGCCACTGATCGGATTGATCTTCTCCAGCTTCGGCTTGATGGGCTCGAACGTCAGGTTATTGCCCACTTGGACGTAGTTCACGACGATCCCCACCCCCAGGAGGGAGAGCAGGATGGGGGCCAGCACGGTGCCGACCGCGAGTCCGGACTCCCGGGCGAGCAGCATGATGAAGTCGATGGTGAGGTCCTGCGTGGGAAAGTGAGCGAGCCGCTCGGCCATCACGTTGCGAAGAACCTCGGCAAGCGGCGGCCAGTTGAAGTAGAGCAGCACGCTCGCGGTGAGCAGCACCGCGGCGTTGTTCATGTCCGTGCTCTTCGCGATGTTGCCCTTCTTGCGGGCATCCGCGATTCGCTTCCCGGTGGGCTTCTCCGTTTTCGAGGGATCCGCCAAGCTTTACCTCCTCACCGGAATATCCCGAGCATGCCGGTGCCGAATCCATCGAAAACAACCCTGAGGTATCCGCCCAGGAGCGGCGTCGTGGCGGCGAGCGTCAAAAGCCCCAGCATGATCTTGACCGGAAAGCCCGCCACGAAGACGTTCATCTGGGGCATGATCCGGCTCATGATGGCGAGCGCGAGCTCCGCGAGCATCAAGACGCCGATCACCGGCAGCATCAGGGTCAAGGCGATGTCGAAGATTCCGGTGGTCGCCACGAGAACCTGCTCCATTATACCCCCCGAAAGCTCGAATCCGCCCAGGGGGACGGCTTGAAAGGACTTCCAGACCCCGATAATCAGCCAGTGATGGCCGTTCATCGCCAGGAACGTGACCGTCGCCAGCTGTACGAAGAGCACGCCCATCTGCGAGGTCTGGTTGCGGGTGTTGGGATCGAACATCATGCTCATGCCGAGTCCCATCTGCATGGCGATCATGTGGCCCGCCATCTGGATCCCGTGGAAAAGACAGGTGGCGACGAACCCCATGGTGACCCCGACGGCGAGCTCGCCCGCCAGGACGAAGGTCACGTCCAGCGGCCCCGCCATCGACGGAGTCGCCCAGTCGACGGCTGAAGGGAATACCAGCGCCGCCAGCAACACGGCGAGCCCCACCCGCAGCCGGATGGGCACGACCGCGTTGCCAAAGACCGGAGCAATCATGAAGATCCCCGAGAAACGAGCCAGCACCAGCAGGAAAATCGTGAGGCCGTTCGGCGAAAGGCCCAGCAGCGCCGCGAGATCCATCAGCGCGCGAAGCGGGGCAGCTCGATCAGGATCGTCCGCATGAAGTCGAGGATGGTGCCCATCATCCAGGGCCCCATCAGGAAGAGAATCAGCATGGTGGCCGCGATCTTGGGAATGAACGTCAGCGTCGCCTCGTTGATCTGGGTCACCGCCTGAAAAATAGAGACCAGGAGGCCCACCGCGAGGCTAACGCCCAGGACCGGCGCCGCGATCAAGGCCATCATGGCGAGCGAACGCTGAGCCAGTTCGAAGAAAACCGTCTCGTTCATCTACTGGAAGCTCGCGACCAGGGCTCGGCTCAAGAGATGCCACCCATCGACCAGCACGAAGAGGATCAGCTTGAAGGGAAGCGAGATCATGATGGGCGGCAGCATCATCATGCCCATCGACATCAGGATGCTCGCGACCACCATGTCGATGACGAGGAAGGGCAGGTAGATGACGAAGCCGATCTGGAAGGCGGTCTTGATCTCCGAGATGATGAAGGCCGGAACCAGGACGTGCGTCGGGATGTCGTCGGGCCTGCGGGGGCGCTCCATCTTGGCCATGGAGACGAAGAGCGCCAGGTCCTTCTGGCGGGTCTGCTTGAACATGAACTTGCGCAGGGGACCCTGCGCCCGATCGAGCGCGACCGTCTGGGAAATGGCTCCCTGCGAGTAGGGCTGGAGAGCCGTCTGGTTGATGTCTCCGATCACGGGGGCCATCACGAAGAAGGTGAGAAAGAGGGCGAGCCCGACGATCACCTGGTTGGGCGGCATCATCTGGGTTCCGATGGCCTGGCGGACGAAGGAGAGCACGATGACGATGCGGGTGAAGCTGGTCATGAGCATGAGGATCGCCGGCGCGAGGGTGAGGACCGTGAGCATGGCGAGGATCTGGAGGCTCGCCGCGACGTCCTGAGGACGATCCGTGAGAGGAATCTGGGGAACTTGCAGCTGGGCCTGGGCGGCTCCAGCGGAGACGGCGAGGAGGGCGATCGCCCCGAGCACGGCCCTCACGCGCGGCCCCCGTTTTTCCGGACCATCACCTGGCGCAGAGTGGAGTCCACCAGTGCATCGAAGCCCTCGCCCGCGGTCTCGGCCTGCGCGACGTGAGCGTCGAAAGCCGCCTTGCCTTGCTCGGGGGTCAGTTCCCCCAACGGAACGAGCATGTCCTTGCCATTGGATCCCACGACCCAGACCCGGTCGCCGACCGAGACCAGATGAACCGTTTGCCCCCCCCGCAGATGGGTGGAGCCGAGCGTCCGAATCTTGGGACCCGATCCTCCCACCGCACCGGTGGATCCGGCGAGCGCCGGTCCGCCCAGGCGGCGATAAACCCAGAAGACGCCGTAGATGAGGCCGATCACCCCACCGAATTTGACCAGGAAGCCCAAGGCGTTTCCAGCCGATGAGGGCTGCTCGTTGGCAGGGTCCTGGTACTCGGGGAGGAAGAAGGTATCGGCGCTAGCTGCGTTGCTGCTTTCGCTCGGCGTTTGCGCGAGGCTAGGAGCGCTTCCCAGCATGAGCAGCAACGCGAGAAGGAGCAGGCTCCATCTCACGCTACTTGAGCGCTTTTCGTACGGCGTCGATGACGCGATCGGCATCGAAGGGCTTGACGATGAAATCCTTGGCACCCGACTGAATGGCTTCCAGCACCATGGCCTGCTGGCCCATTGCCGAACAGACGATGATCCGGGCATCCGGATCGAAATCCCGGATCATCTTGATGGCGGTGATGCCGTCCATCTCGGGCATCGTGATGTCCATCGTGACGAGGTTGAGCTTGGTCTTCTTGTAGAGGTCGACGGCATCCACGCCATTGGCGGCTTCGGCCACCACGGAGAAGCCGTTCTGGGTGAGGATGTCTTTCAACATGAGGCGCATGAAGGCTGCATCATCGACCACCATGATGTTATGGGTCAAGGCATCCTCTTCTCTACGCGCGGAACGAGCTGAAACGCTCGGCAGGGCTGACGATGTCCGTGACGCGAACCCCGAAGTTCTCGTCGATCACGACCACTTCGCCCCGGGCAATGAGCTTTCCGTTGACGAGTAAGTCTACCGGCTCGCCTGCGAGTTTGTCAAGTTCAACCACCGAGCCCTTTCCCAGCTCCAGGACGTCGCGGATCTGCATCCGCGTTCGTCCGAGCTCTACGGTGACCCGGAGGGGAACGTCGAGGATGAGATCCAGGCCGTTCTGCGCCGCCGGCGGAGCGCTCGGGGAAAGCGGTGCGAACTGGACGGTCTGGGCGGCGGGCTGCGGAGCCATGGTCCGCTGGGGGACATGAGCCGGGGGCGCCGAAACTTGGGGAATCGGTGCCGCCGGCGCGGGTGGGGCCGCCGTGACGCTCTGGGCCTGGTTCGTAATCGGCGCCGGAGGCGCCGGCTGAACCTTCTTTTCCGCTTGAACCGGAGGGCGATCACCACTGACCTGGGACGCGAGCGCCTCCGCTCCGCTCCCCGAGAGCAGCTGGATCAAGTAAGACTCGACCAACCCCTCGATCGAAAGGCGATACGTGAGCGCCACGAAGACCCCGTCGTCGAAGGAAGCTCCCAGGGCCAAGTCGTCGGGCTGATCCACCACCTGGGCCTGAGGAGGCGAAATCTCGAACCGCTTGCCGTAGGTGGTGCTCATGGCGTTGGCCGCCATGCCCATCATCTGGTTGATCGCCTCGGAAATGGCCGAAAGCTGCAAGTCGTCGATGACCGTCGACGGCGGATGGCCCTCGCCGCCCATCATCAGGTCGGTGATGATCGCCGTGTCCGCCTGGGTCAGGATGTAGAGGACCTCGAAGCTCGACCCGAAGCGGATCGGAACGTCGATGGCCACCGCGGGGTCCTTGAGCGCGCTGCCCAGATCCGCGGCGCTGAGGACCGCGACCTCCGGCTGGGTGATGCTCACCTGCTTGTTCAGCAGGATCGACAACGTCGAGGCCCCGGCCGTCAGTGCAACCAACCCACTCTCGATGAGGGCTTGCCCCATCTCAGGGGGCAAAGCGCCACCCGGCTCGATCATTGTTCCTCCCCTTCGTTGTCATCCACGATCGCGCTGATCTGAACGGCCAGCTTGTTTCTGACCGTACCCGGACGTCCCCTGAACTTGCGCCGCTCGCCGACCAAAACGGCGAGATCGTCGCCGACCGCGGCATCCAGGGTAAGTACGTCACCAACACCCAAGGATAGCACGTCCTCCACCGATACGACGCTCTCCCCGAGCACCACCTGGACGGCAACCTGCGTGGCGACCACCCGGTCCTTGAGTCCCACGCGATGCGACTCGCTCTGAGACTGCCGGGCCGTCGCGAACATCGCCTGCGCCGAGATCTTGCCCATGATGGGCTCGAGCATGATGTAAGGGATGCAAAGCGACAGCGGGCCCGTATTCTCCCCGAACTTCGCCTCGAACGTGATCAAGACGATCGGATCCGAAGGCGGCACGATCTGGATGAAGCGCGGATTCATCTCCAGCGTCTCCAGCTTGGGTGAAAAGTTCGTGACGTTCTGCCAGGCCTCTGACAGGGCCGCGAGGATCCGCATGGTGACGCTGGAAATGAGCGTCCGCTCGATATCGGTGAGGTCGCGCCGAATTCGGGTCACGCGACCCGGCCCGCCCAGCATGCGGTCGATGATGGCGGACGTCAGGTCGATGTTCACCTCGAAGAGCGCGGTCCCCACCAGCGGCTCCATCGAAAAGACGTTGAGAATCGTCGGAGACGGCAATGAACGCGAGTACTCGTCAAAGGTCAGCTGCTCGACCGAAACCACCTCCACCTGAACCAGCATCCGGAGCTGCCCCGAGAGCGTCGTGCTCAGGATCCGCGAGAAGGCCTCGTGGATCATCGACAGGGTTCGGATGTGATCCTTGGAAAATTTGTTCTGGCGCTTGAAGTCGTAGACCTTGATCGTCCGCTTGATGCCGTCGTCCGCTGCTTCCACTGCCGAATGCAGCGTAGCACCCGACGATGCCGGCTTGTCGGGCGTGAGTTCACCGCTCGATAGCGCGGAGAGCAGCGAGTCGATTTCGGATTGTGAGAGGATTTCGGCCATCGGCCACCTCGCTTACTGGATGACGAAGTCGGTGAAGTAGACGTCCATCACGGCCTTGCTGGGAACCCGCTGGTTGAGGGCCGTCTTCAGCTCCTCCTTGAGCACGTTGCGTCCCTCGGGGGCATTGATCTTGGCCACCGACTGACGCGCCAAGGTCGTGATGATGGCATCCTTGTAGAGCGGCTCGAAAGGAGACATCTCCGCCTTGATGGCCGCCGAGGCGTCGCCGCCGCCGCCATGCCCGCCCGAGTCCCCCGACTTGTGCCCGCCGTCGCCGGCCAAGGCCATCTGGAGCACCACGCTCGTCTTAAGATAGCGCCTGCCCGGATCGCTGAGGTTGACGATGAACTCGCCGATCGGATAGACCGGTCCCAGTTCAGGTGCGTGCGTCTCGGCCTTCGCCCCCTCGATTTCCTGGATATGCTTCTCCACGATGATCTGCTGGGGCATCGCGAGGCGGATCGCGACGAACGAGCTCACGCCCGAGATGACGGCGATGACGACCGCCAAGACGATCAGCTTGACGTTCAAGCCATTTCCGCCCGGTTGATTATTGGCCATGAGATGCGGGAGCCTCCTGATGCTTCGAAGCCGGCGCGCCCTTCGGTTCCTGCTCGGTCAAAGCCGAACGCAGGACCACGATGTCGACTCTCCGATTGAGAGCGCGGTTGGCTTCGGTGGTGTTTCGAACCCGTGGGTAGTATTCCCCGTACCCTGCCGCCGATAACCGCGACGGAGGGAATGAATGACGCTCCACCAGAAACCTGACGAGCGTCGTGGCGCGGACCGCTGATAGTTCCCAGTTGGAAGGATAGCGCGGCGTCCGGATCGGCATGTTATCCGTGTGGCCCTCGATCCTCACGTAGTGGGGATCCGCCTTCAGCACCCCCGCCACGCGATCCATGACCGGGATGATCTGGAGCCGAAGTTCCGCCTGTCCTTCCGCGAAGAACGCCGTGTTGGAGATCGAGACCACCAGGCCCCGTTGCTCCATCCGGGTCGTGATTTCCTGATCGAGTCCCTCCTCGCGGGCCAGCGAGGCGACGGCCTTTTCGAGTCGTTCCAAGGCCAGGTGATCCGGGCGCATGAAGGGCATCGGAACCACCGTGTCGTTCTCGCCCCCGTCCCCGATGACGTGGGTCGTCTTCCCCGCTCCCTCGATGGGCACGTAGCGGATCGACGTCTGCAGCGACTTCCTGAGCTCCTCGTACTTGGCCTTGTCCACCTGGGACAAGGAGTACATGATCACGAAAAAGACCAAGAGGAGCGTGATGAGGTCGGCATAGGTGATGAGCCAGCGTTCCGACGCGCTGTGCCCTCCGCTGCCATGCCGTCCCCGTCTCCGCGAGCCCGACATGCCTACCTTACCGCCGCTTCGACGTTCAGACTTCCGCGCAGCCTGGGAGAGAGGAAGCCCTTCAGCTTCTCCTCGACGATTTGAGGATTCTCACCGGCCTGGATGGCGAGGATTCCCGTCACCATCATCTCGCGCGACAGAATCTCCTCCTCGGATCGGCGCTTCAGCTTGGTCGCCAAGGGAAGCCAGAGCAGGTTCGCGGTCCAGACCCCATAGAGCGTGGCGACGAAGGCGACGGCGATCGCCGATCCCAGCTTCGACGGCTCGCTGAGATTCCCCAGGACGTGAATCAACCCCATCACCGTTCCAATGATCCCCATGGTGGGCGCGTACCCCCCCATCGCCTCCAGGATCCCGAAGGACGCCGCATGCCGGCTCGCGATGAACGTCAGCTCCGTCTCCATGAGTTCCCGGACCGTGTGCGGATCGATGCCGTCAGCAACCATCTGCAACCCCTTGCGAAGGAAGTCGTCATCCGTCGTCGCAAGCTCCGACTCCAGCGCCAGCAGGCCCTCTCGCCGCGCCTTGTCCGCATACTGCGAGAGCTGGGGAATCAGCGCCGCCGCGTCGTAGGGACAGGGCGTGAACGTCAGGGCGATGAGCCGCGGCAGGTTGAGCACGTCCTTCAAGGGAAACGAGATGAATGTCGCCCCCAGGGTGCCGCCCACCACGATCAGAAAGGCCGTGTATTGCCAGAGGCTCGACAGGTGCCCGCCTTCCAGGAAGTTGGCCAGGATCATGACTCCCCAGCCCAGGAGCAAACCGATGAGCGTCGCGAACTCCATGTGCTATTCCCTCTCTTGCTCTCGGACCACGCTGCGCCAACCGGGATGGCAACGCTGCCGGTAATCGGCAATCAGATCCAGCAGCTCCGAGATCGACTCCTTGACCACGAAGCGATGCTCGTTCGTCAGGGAAACGATGGTGTCGGGCCGCTCCTCGATCGTCTCGATCAGATCGGCGTTGATCACCAACTGGGTCCCATTGAGCCGGGTCACCTTGATCATCTATCAGCCTCTCTAGCCGCAATTTCCTGCGAAGTCACTTGCCCGAGCGCGGGTACGCCCGATCCACTCGTTGGACCCAGACCAGCACCTCCGCGACCACCGGGTAAAGCTCGGCGGGGATGTGCTCGCCAAGATCCAGGGCCGCGAGCGCCGATACCAGCGCCACATTCTCCTGGATCGCGATTCCCGCTTCCCGGGCCGTCTCGACGATCCGTTCCGCGACCAGGCCGGACCCCGTGGCCACGACCTGCGGAGCCTCGTCGACTCCTTCCTCGTACTTGAGGGCTACCGCCTTGCGGAGGGGCTTTCCCTGGGACTTCGCGTCGCTCATAGCCAAACATCCACTTGGCGCAGCGAATCGACCGCCGTCGCAGCCTTGGGCACGATCCGCTTGACCCCCAGAACGTTCACCCGTAGCCCCGACGACTCCAGCGCCGCCCTCAACTCCGGAAGATGCTGAGCGAGCAATTCCGCGACCGCTTCTTCTTGGACGGCAACCTGACAGTTTAGCTGCTTTCGGCCCAGAAGTAAATCAACTTTCACCCGCTGAAGATGGGTGGTATCGAGGGTGACGACCACCCGGGTCTCTTCGGGCTCCCCAGCCTGGCGCTTTTTCCCCTCTTGGGCCTGGTACTGGACGCGAATTTCCCCGGATCCGCCACTCCACCAGAGCGGCACCGCCAGCGATCGATCCGCCGTCGGATGATGGGGATCCGCCGCGCTGGCGTTCATGAGTTGCCCGAAGCGAACCTCGCTCAGCGCCTCGCGAATCGGTTCGCCGCCCTCGCCGCCGCGCAGCGCCCGCGTGAGAACCGCCGTGACGGCCTCCTGTATTCTCGCAAGAGGCTCGGCTAGAGGCTCGGCGAGAGGCCGATTCGCCACGCTCGGCCGCGAGGGATCGGGCGTCGTCGGGGGGGGCTGACGGGGCGGAGCCTCCGCGCGATCCCCCTTTGGCACACTTCCCTGAGGTTCGTCCTGCTGGGCTTCACCCTGCGCAAGCGCTCCGGCGGGAGGCGGCTTTACGGCGTCCAGCAGGGCAAGCTCCTTCGCGATCCGCGCTTCCGGTGGCGTGAATGCCCGCATCAGCTTGACCAGATGATCGGCCGTTTCGGCAGCCTCTCCCTCCGGCAGCGCCAGTTCCATGAGCGCCTGACCAGCAGCCGGGGCGGACTCGAGCAGTTGCTTGGCAACCTCACCCAACCGCGCCCCCGGTGTCGACGCCGCGCTCAATCGACTCGAAACCCAGGCCACCGACTCCTCCGAGACCGGAAGCCCCTTGGCGACCAGCAGCGCAGCCGCCTCCAGAATCTTGACGGGAACAGGCAGCTTGGCCGAAGCCGCGATCGTAACTCCCGACGGCATCGCCGCGCGGGATGAAACCGGCTCGCCCCCCTCCGGCTTGACGCCCTCCGGCACTGCCCCCGGCCGCCCCGAAAGCCGATTCAGCGCGTCGCCAAGCTGGGTCATGGCCTCCCGGCTCACCGTGCCCGCATGACGCAAGAGCGCCCGCGCCATGGCCTGATGCTTGGGATCGGGGGGGAAGTTCATTTCTTCGAGCTTTTCGGCCAACCTCTCGGGCTTCAAGGGAGCCGCCGGCTCGTGGCGAATCTGAGCGATCCGCAACCTGACCGGCTCCGAGCTTCCCTCCGCAGGCGCCTCCACCACGGCCGTGAAAACATCGCCCGCCCGCAGCGGAACCTCGGTGCGGACCTTCGCCGCGCCCAGGTCCAGAAAGTCGATCAGCGCGCTCTGATTGAGGATCTGCAAGACCCGCGCTTCGATCTTTCCGGCCTGAAGCAAGGCCTTGAGCAGATCCCCCGCGATCCCGTCCTTCCCGCCGGCGGGAAGAGCGACGACGGTTCCCGCTTGCGCGGTCCGCAGATTGGGATCGAGGGGAATCATGCCGGCCTACCTTTTTTCAACAGCCGCAGGCGCTTATCAACAGCCGCAGGCGCTAACGCTTGAGGCTCATCAGCTCCTGGAGAACTTCGTCGGAGGTCGAGATGATCCGGGAGTTCGACTGAAATCCCCGCTGGGCCACGATCAAGTCCGAGAAGGTCTGCGCCAGATCCACGTTTGAGCCCTCGAGAGCGCCCGACTGCAAGGTGCCACGCCCGCCGTTGCCGGCGATACCCACCTGAGCCTCGCCCGAGTTGTTGCTTTGGACGTAGACGTTATCGCCCGCCGAAGCCATACCCGCGGGGTTGGTGAAGTTCGCGACGGCTACCTGGGCCAGGGTGCGGCTCCGTCCGTTGGTGAAGGTGCCCGTGACGGTTCCCGAGCTATCCAGCGAAACCCCGGAAAGCTCGCCCGCTGCGTAGCCGTTCTGGTCGGCCAGAACCGCCGAGTTCGGGTTGGCGAACTGGGTGAAGCCCAGAGCCTGCCCCGGAGTGCCGACGTTGAGGTTGATCTGCATGGCGTCTGCGCCGAGATCCGGGCTCAAGGCCAGGCTCTCGAGGGAGTTGGAGGCCAGAATGCCCCGGGAATCGAAGGTCAGGCTGCCATCCAGGTAGATCGGAGAGGTCTGGCTGAACCCTCCCGCGTGCTCGAAGCGGGCGGTCCAGGTCGTGGTCGACTGCCTCGTGAAGAACATGGTTCCGCTGCGCTCGTTACCTAGCGAATCGAACATCTTGGTGGAAATCCCGACCTCGTTCTGAACGGCGGGGGCCGTGGCGGCGACGGTCGTCGGATTGGCACGCTGCATGAGTTCCGAGGGATCGATGGCGAACTCGATGGGCTCGGCGCTGCCCGCTGCCGGCGTGAGGGTAATCATCGCGGGCGTGGGGGGCACGTAGGAGTCCAGAACGCCCGTCGTGGCATTGAAGTTGAGGGTTCCCAGCGGCTGGGCCGCGCCTCCCAGGCCGGTGCCCGGGGTGAAGGTGATGTTCCAGGTATTCGCGGCCGTCTTGGCGTAGCCGAGGGTCCCCTGCACGCTGTTGCCCAGGGAGTCCGTCATCGTGATGGTGGTACCGGCGGCGGCGGCGGCCGAGTTCAGGTTCCCCGTGGCCTTGTAGGTCGGAATCGCGGCATCCGAGCTCATGTTCCCGCCAAAAACCAGCATGTCGCTGGCCTTGGGAGGAATCGACGTGCTCTTGGGGACCGTGATGGCCTCGGTGGGGCGCGAGGAGACGATCGTCGGAACGCCTCCCACTTCGGTCGCATTCCAGCCCATCACCCGGAAGCCGTTGGAGGTCTTGACGAGGTTCCCCTGCTTGTCGAAGTCGAACTGCCCGTCACGGGTGTAGATGTTCTGGACGCCGTTGTTGAGGATGAAGAAGCCTTCGCCGCTGATGGCGAGGTCGGTGGCCTTGCCGGTGATCTGGAGGGCGCCCTGGCTCATCTGGAGGTCGATCGAGCCGACCGTCATGCCGAGACCGATCTGGGAGGGATTGGTGCCTCCCAGGCCGCCGGAGGGTGCGGCCCCCCCGCGCATGGTCTGCGAGAACTGGTTCTGGAAGTTCACGCGCTGGCTCTTGTAGCCGACGGTGTTGACGTTCGAGATGTTGTTGCCCAGGACGTCGATCCGTACCTGGTGGTTGCGCAGGCCGGAGACGCCCGAGTTCAAAGCGCGAAGCATGAGACCTCCTCGTAAGTGATGCAGGGCCTGAACCATTCGGGTTCAGGGCGAGCTCTCCCGAGAAGGGTCCGAGCTTTTCCTGCGGGAGCGCGATACGTTAAGCGATGACCGCCGAGTCGATGTTGGTGAAGACGTTGTCCTTGAGGCTGGCCCCGTCGACCGCCGTGATGACCGTTCGGTTCTTGACCGAGACGATGACCGCGAGGTCGTCCATCAGCACGAGCGACTCCTTCGCTCCCTTGCTTGCCGCGCGATCCACGGCTTCCATGAGCTTGGCCATGCGAGCGGGGTCGAGGTCGATGCCCCGGCTCTTGAGCCGGGCCTGGGCATGAGCCGAGATCTTGATCTCCCGGCTTTTCGAATCGAAGAAGTCTCCGAATGCCGGGCCGGTGGTCCGAGCGACCGAGCTTCCCGGCTTGGGGCCACCCGGTCCGACCGGGCCCATCGGTCCCGAGGGAAAACCAATGCCATCCAGCGACATGTCAGCCCTCCTGCTTTCCATCATCGGCAGGCTCTCCCTCGGCTTGAGGGGAGGCGACCTGATGAATCGTCGAGAGATCGTAGGCCTTACCGCCGACGATGACCTTGATGGCTCCTTCGACCCGGCGGACCTCGTCCACGGTACCGGCGAAGTGTTCGTCATCGGTGCGGATGGCGACTGTCTTTCCAAGGAGGGAAGAGGCCTGGGTGAGCTGGCTGAAGTCGGACATCGCCGCGAAGCTCTTGTTGAGGGCGCGCATCTCCTCGAGGGAGTTGAACTGCGCCATCTGCGCGATGAACTCCTTGTCCTCCATGGGCTTCATGGGGTCCTGGTAGCGCAGCTGCGCCACCAGGAGCTTCAGGAAGTCGGCCTTGTCGAGTTCTTGCGACTTGTTCGCGGCCGTGCTCGCCGAGCTGGTCGCGCTGCCAACGGGAGTGGTTTCCATGATGTTTCCTCGCTATGCGGGCGGGCCCCGCGAATCGGTCAGTGACGGCCGAGCCCGCGCTAAAACGTGTTCAGGCCTGGGCGTCGAAACCCGAAACGGCGACCGCCTCGGCGGCGCTATCCGCCGCACCGTCGTCGATTGCCCAGCCCTCCCAGCCGGTGTGGTGGGTGCTGCCGGGGTTTGGCTGACCCGAAGGATCCTTTTGGGGCGCCTGACCGAAGCCTTGGCGACCGAATTCGAAACCGGCAGAGGCCTGTTGCTGATCCCGGGGACCCTGGTTGTTCACGCTCACTTCCAGGCGATCGATCTTGATCCCCTGCTCCGCGAGGGTGGCCCGGAGCGCGGAGAGCTGGTTCTCGACGAGATCCCTCACGGATCCGTGTTCGACGCGGATGATGGCGCTCACCACGCCTTCATGAGCCTGAACCCGCACTTCCATGCGGCCGAGATGCTCGGGATTGAGCTGGAGCCGAAGTTCCGCCGGACGATCCGGTTGTTTTTGAACCTGGGCGAAGGTTCGCAGGATCGCGTCCTTCACCGGGATGGGTTCGGCCTTGAGGGTCGTCGATTCCGGCTTGATGGCGGACGCGTCGACGGTGGCCCTGACGGGCTCGCCGATCTCCCAGGGCTTGACGGCGGCCGCCGCGGGGGCTGGCTCGTCGACGACGGAAGCCGTCACCTGGTCGAGGTTTGCGGGCATCGGGCGGGATTCGGTTCTGGCCGAGGCGGGTCTCGTCTCGGTGCGAGGAGCACCGTCCAACGATTCCTTGAGGGACGTCAGCCCTTTCACGGCATGCAGGCTATCTAGGGAACTCGGAACGGTTTGGCGTGCGACCGGCTTGACCGGCACGGCAGGCTTGGCATCGGCAGGGGCCTCGGCCTCCTCGGCTTCGGGATCCGCTTCGTTCTTTGCTTCGGTTTTGGCGATCGCTTCCGGTTTCGCCTTGGCTTCGGCAAGCTGGGCCAAAGCCGACGCCAGAACCGGATCTTTGGCGGGAGTTCCTTCGCCTTTAAGGTGCGGCGCGGCGTCCGGAGTGAGACCCGGTGCAGCTCCGGCGTTCGGGGAGGCCTCGGTTTTCGGGGCGATCGGGGTCTCCGGGGCGGTCGCGGCTATCGGGGCGCCCTCGGTTTCCGAGGGTGCCGAACTTTCGGCGGAAGCTTGAGCGGTTCCCATCATGACCGCTTGGCTCGCGAGATCCGAAACGGCAGTCGGTTGAACGGCCTGTTGAGAAGCTGCTAGCTCGGCGGGCTGATCCTCGGCCTTCGGGGTTTCGGGGGATTGCGCCGTCTCCGGAGCCGTGGCTTCGGCATTCGGCTTGGATTTCGAGTTGGCCTCGAGCGAGGTCTCGGACTTGTTTTGGAGCTTGGCCTCGGCCGCTCCCTTGGACGTCGATCCGGGCTTGGACTTGGAAGCCGCCATGGTCAGGCGCTCTTCGAAGGATCGACCTTCGTTGCGACCTCCCACGCGGGGCATTTCCCGGGGCGCGTATCGAGTGTCCGGAGCGCTTGCGGTCATGGCCACCAGGGGGTTGGGGGACATGGATTCCTCCTTGCTGGCGCTAGCTGACGCCACATCCCTGATCATCGACCGGGATCGGAGGAAGTTTAGCGCGAATTCAAGGGCGGTTTCGGACCTGCAGGGTTTCGCGGAGCAGCATGCCGGCGGCGTCGAACTCCCGGATGATGGCGCGGCTCGCACGATCTTCGTCCATCGGGGCTCCCGTCTCGTCCACCAGCAGGCGTACGACCCGAGCGATGGGGACGATCTCGTCGGCCTCTTCCGGGGTGGGGACCATGACCCCGCCTCGCAGGTAGACCTCGCGGTTGGGGGCGGGGACCTGCTCGAAGGGGATTCGTCGAAGAACCGTGTCGGTGTTGCCGTCCACGAACTCGATCACGTCAGGCATCCCGTACCTACTTTCCATCCGGCGCGGCGGGCGGGGTCGGAGCGACCCCACCGACCGGGAAGCTGCCATCGAAAATGGCTTTCAGGATCTTGATCCGCTCGGGATACTTCGCCTCGAACTCCGGCAAGTTCGAGGAGACTGCCCGCGCATCCATGTAGTAGCGCCAGGTCTCGCTGAAATCCTCGTTGGAATTGCTCCCCGCGTAGTCGGAGACCTTGGCTCCATCTGCCCTCATGGCGTCTTCCCAGCCCGGAGGAATCATCTCCGCGTGACGAACCTGACTGGTCGAGTACTCATGGCCGAACAGATGCGCCATCTCGTGGTTGAACACGCCCTCGTTGAGGTTTTGAGGGTTCTCGGCGAGGTTCCAGATCGTGATGTCGCCCCCGCCGGCCATGGCCGCCGAGGTAAAGGTCGGATTCCCGTAAACCTCCGCCCAGTACGCGTCCTTGGGATTCGGCACGTTCGATAGCCCGAGCGTCTTGAGGCTGGACCGCAGATGCGGGGGAACCATCGAGTAGAACTCGACCACCTTGACCAGCAGTTCCTTGGTATCGAGGCCCGCGGACACGGTCACCCCGATGGTGTCGGATCCCACGCTGAGTTGCATCGATTCCTTTGCCGCCGAATCGGACGGGGACGCCTCGGAGGTCGTCTTGACGATCTTGACGGTGACCGTTTCGCCGCGCATGGTCACGAAGTCGGTGACCTCTCCCGTCAAGGCTCGCGCCATGGCGGCATCCTGAGCCACCATGGCCGGCGTCTTCGGCAAGGTGCGATCGGAGATCACTTTGAACCCCGAGGTCGTTTCGGTCTTCGTCTCCGGAGTCGTCTCAGGCTTCGTTTCCACCTTCGTCTCGGGCTTGGTCTCGGGCTTGGTCTCGGGCTTCACGCTCAATTTCAGCTGGTCGGGAAGCATGCCGGCGGGCATGAAGTCCAGCGTCTCGAGTCCGGCCTCGAGGGCCGACTTGGGCAACCGATCGCCGAAGGGATTGAGACGAAAAGCCTCGTTTAGGCCTCCGGGCTGTGCGGAGAAATTGAGTCGAATGGTCATGTTGCGATCCTCGATCGTGCGCTAACTAGCTTACTATACCCCGGTTGGCAGGCCTGCGACCCTCCGAGCGTCGGGAAGGTGGCTACAATTTTCGCGCGTGCCGGAGGGTGGCCATCTCGTCGATGACCTTGGCCTCGGCGAGATCCTCGGCCCTGCGGTGCTCGGCCTTGGCCTGGTCTTTGAGGTGATCGAGGCCTTGCTTGGCGCGGGCGGCCTCGGCGAGGGCCGCTCGGCGTCGCACCGTTTCCCGCTGAGCCTCGCCGATTTGCTTGGTTTGCTCGCGAATCGAGACGGTGAGACTCATGGCGTAGCTTTGGAACCACTGGATGACCTGGACGTCGAGGCGACCTTCCTTCTGGATCTTGAGATACTCGGCGAGGGCATTGGCCTCGAGGATCCGGAGTTCGGTGAGCTTGGCCTGTTCGTGATCGAGCAGCCGCAGAGCCGAGGCAAGCTCGAGGCCGCGAGCCTCCTCTTCGCGCCGGCGCATGTCCAGGACGGGCTGAAGCCTGAACGTGAAGGCCCCCAAGGGTTAGCCCCCCAGACCTTGGAGGGTGGCGACGGCCGCCGCGAAAGGCATTGGCTCGTTCACCGGCTGGCGAAGAAAGGCATTGATCTTGGGATTGAGGGCGATCGCCCGATCGATCTGGGGATTCGATCCCGGCTGGTAGGCGCCGATGTTGATGAGATCCCGCGCCTCCCGATAGACCGCGAGCATCTCCCTCAGTTCGCCCGCGGCGCGTAACTGCTCGGCCGTCACGATCTCCGGCATCACGCGCGAGACCGATCCCAGAACGTCGATGGCGGGGAAGTGGTTCTGGGCGGCGAGATCGCGCGAAAGGACGATGTGGCCGTCGAGGATGCCTCGGACAGCGTCGGAAATCGGCTCGTTCGTGTCGTCCCCCTCGACGAGGACGGTGTAGAGCGCCGTGATGGATCCCGACTCGGCGGTTCCGGCGCGTTCCAGGAGCTTGGGAAGCATGGCGAAGACCGAGGGCGTGTAACCCTTGGTCGCGGGAGGCTCCCCAATCGCCAGGCCCACCTCCCGCTGGGCCATCGCAAAGCGGGTGACAGAGTCCATCATGAGCATGACATGGGCGCCTTGATCGCGGAAATACTCGGCGATGGCCGTTGCTACGAACGCTCCCTTGAGCCGCTGCAACGCAGGCTGATCGGAGGTCGCGACCACCACCACCGAGCGCGCGAGCCCCTCGGGACCCAGGTCGCGTTCCAGGAACTCGCGAACTTCCCGGCCGCGTTCTCCGACCAGCGCGATGACGTTGAGGTCGGCTTTGGCCTCGCGCGCGATCATGCCCAAGAGGGTGCTCTTTCCGACGCCGGATCCGGCGAAGATGCCGAGCCGCTGACCCAGTCCGCAAGTCAGTAAGCCATCGATAGCCTTCACGCCCGTCGCCAAGGGGCTCAGGATGCGTTGGCGGGTTAGCGGATTGGGTGGCGGCGCCTCGAGCGGGGCTCTTCCGACGCTGACGATGGGGCCCTTCCCGTCGATGGGGTTTCCCAGGCCATCCAGGACTCGCCCCAGGAGGGCGGGCCCGACGGAGACGTAGAGCCGTCGTCCGGTCGCCACCACGGGGCTTCCCGGCTTGATCCCCTCCATGGCCCCGAGGGGCATCAAGAGCAGGCGATCCGCCCGGAAGCCGACGACCTCCGCGGGGACGTTCCGTCCGTCGCCGCAGTCGATGTGGGCCAGCTCGCCGAGGCTCGCCGGCGGCCCGAAGGATTCGACCACCAGGCCGATGACCTGAGCCACCTTTCCCTCATGACGGAGCGGGCGGCAATTTCGGGCGCGCTCGAGCGGCGAGCTCAGATCTAGACGAGCTTCCATGCAGGCTCCGCGACCGGGCTGGAAGTTTCGCACGGAGCGCCGAGTTCCGCGATAGCCGGCGCCAGAGCCGGATCCTCCGCGGGATCGCTCAGGAGAATGGCGGACGCCATCTCGCGGAACTGGGTCGCGTAGCGGGCGTCGATCCTTCCGGTCTCGGTCTCGAAGATGGCGCCGCCAAGGCCGAGCGCTGGGTCGGCCTTGAGCTCGATGCCCCGGAGGCCCAGGTGGGCGGAGAGACCCGGTGCGTCCGCGGGATGCACGCGGATGCGGACGATCGCGGCGTCGCCGAGCTCGACGAGGGAATCGCGAATCAGGGAGACCAGCGCTTCGCGATCGCGCGCCTCCCGATGTAGAATTCGTTCGGCACAGAGCAAGGCGAGCCGGAGGACATCCGTTTCGGCGGCCTGAAACCAGGCCTTGCGCGCCGAAACCAGCGTCCGGGCCTCTTCCGAAAGCGCCTGAACCCGGGCCTGCCAGAGACCTTGGCCCTCGCTCTCGCCCCGTGCCAGACCCTCCTGATAGCCTTGCAGGCGGGCGGCTTCGCGGAGCGCGTCGGCTTCCACGTGAGCGGCTGCAACGATATCGTCCGCCTCCGCCCGCGCCGAAGCCAGCTGGGCTTCGAGATCCGCCTCGCTCACGACCGGAAGACCGGATGGTTCGAGGGGTAGCGACTCGGGAAGGGGATCCAGGGATGCGGAGACGACCCACTTGCCGTCGATGAGCTTGGCGCCCTTGAGAATCCGGCCCATGGCCTATCCGACCAGCTCGTCGCCCGTGCCGCGGGAGACGATGATCTCGCCCTTCTCCTCGAGGGAGCGAATGACGGCCACGATCTTCTGCTGGACTTCCTCGACGTCGCGAACCCGGACGGGCCCCATGAACTCCATCTCGTCGCGAACGATCTTGCCCATGCGCTCGGACATGTTCTTGAAGATCCGGGTCTGGACGTCTTCGTTGGATCCCTTGAGGGCGACGGCGAGCTCCTTGGTGTCCACGTCCCTGAGGGTGCGCTGGATCGAGCGGTCGTCGAGCATGACGATGTCCTCGAAGACGAACATGAGCTTCTTGATTTCCTCGGCGAGATCGGGGTTCTGCTCTTCGAGAGACTCCAGGATGGTCTTCTCGGTCCCGCGGTCGACGCGGTTGAGGACGTCAACGAGGGCCTTGAGGCCGCCGGCGTTGGTGAAGTCCTGGTTCATGACCGCCGAGAACTTGCGTTCGAGAACCTTCTCGACCTCGCGAAGGACGGCGGGGGTGGTGCGGTCCATCTGGGCGATGCGGGTGGCGACCTCGGTCTGCAGATCGGAGGGAAGGCCCGAGATGACCATGGCGGCCTGCTCTGCCTTCATGTAGGCGAGAATCAGGGCGATGGTCTGGGGATGTTCGTTCTGGATGAAGTTGAGGATCTGGGAGGCGTCGGCCTGGCGGATGAATTCGAAGGGGAGGGTGGTCAACGACTCACTGAGGCGTTGCAGGATCTCCTCGGCCTTGTCCGGTCCCAGGGCCTTGGCGAGCAGTTCGCGAGCGAAGTTCACGCCGCCGGTGGAGATGTATTGGTTGGCCTGGAGGGTGTGGTAGAACTCCTCGAGCAGTTCCTCGGAGAACTCGTTGGAGAGCTTGCCGAGGTTGGCGATTTCGAGCGTCAGGGTCTCGACGTCCTCGGTATCGCCCAGGGCCTTGAGGATCAGGCTGGCCGTGTCGGGTCCAAGCGCGATGAGAAGGGCCGCCGCCTTTTGCTTGCCGGAGAGCATCTTCATCTTCATGTTCATGGGCTATTCGTCCTCCAGCATCCAGGAGCGGACGAGACGGGCCACCTCGTCGGGCTGGTTCTTGATGACCTTGGCGATCTCGCGCTGGAGGTGGGTCTTGCGATCTTCGTCGCCGATCTGGCCGATCTCCGCGAGATCCTGCTTGACCGTCGCTTCCATGCTGAGCGGAGTGAGGTCGGGAAGGTTCTCGCTCGAAGGTCTGCCGCGGAGGCCCCGGCGCAGGAGGATCAGGGCCACGAGGCCCAGGATGATGGCCGCAGCCACCTTGAGGTAGTACTGGGTCTGCTCGCTTTGCTCGGCCTTGGCAAAGGCCTGTTCGTTGGCCTTGATGAGGGTGTCGTTGAACTTGAGGGCGGAGACGACGACGGTGTCGCCGCGCGTGTCGTTGACCCCCGCGGCCGCCGAGATCATCTGGCGCAGGTCGGCGATTTGCTCCTCTTCGAGTTCCCCGTTGACGGCGACGGCGACGGAGAGTCGCTTGAGTTCGGCGGGCGGCTTGATCTTGCGTTGAACCGACTTGTTGACCTCGTAGTTGCGGGTGTGATCGAGCTTCTCGTAGGCACCTGCCCCGGTAGCCGTCGAGGAGGAGGCCTCATAGGTCGGGATGTTGGTGGCCGTGCCGGGGACGCCCCCGTTCTGAGCCTGGTCCCCGCTCCAGCGCTCGTTTTGCTCGCGTTCGGAGCGCAGGATTCCCGAGCGCTCACCGTTCGGGCCCGTGATGACCGGTTCGAAGGTTTCCTGATTGGTTTCCAGCTGGCTGAAGTCCATCTCGGCGACCACGTTGACGACGGCGCCGTTGGGACCGAGGACGCGATCGAGCATGGATTGAAGATTCTTGCGGATGCCCTGCTCGGTCTGGCGTTTGAACTCCAGCTGCTTGATGCTCTGCTCGGGGGAGAGGGGGTTGTCCTGACCGAGGGCCAGCTCATCGGAGTAGTTGCGGCCGTTGATGTCGGTGATGATGACGTTGGCGGGGGTGAGGCTCTTCACGCTCTTGGAGACGAGGTGAACGATGGTGCGGGCCTGTTCGGGAGTGAACTTGGCGGTGGGATAGAGCTTGACGACGACGGCGGCGGTGGGGCTCTCGGCGGTATCGGTGAAGAGGTCGGGCTCGGGAATGACCAGGTGGACCCGGGCCTGCTCGATGCCCTGCATGCGGGAGATGGTCCGCGAGAGCTCTCCCTGCAGCGCGCGCTGGTAGTTGAGTTTCTGGACCGCCTCGGTCATGCCGAAGGTGTTCTTGTCGAAGATCTCGAAGCCCACCTCGCCACCGAGGGGAAGGCCCTGGGACGCCATCTGGAGGCGCAATTCGTGGACCTGGCTGCGGGGGACCAAGATGGACTTGCCGTCCGCCGAGATCTCGTAGGGGACCTGGGAGTCCTTGAGCTTCTGGACGATCTGACCGGCATCGGACTCGGTGACGTTGGTGTATAGGGGGGCCCATTCGGGCGATCGCGCCCAGACGAGCAACAGCACGATGGCGGCGATGGAGACCGCGGCCACCGACCCGAAAAGAAACTGCTGAGTTCGGCTCAAGCCGGTCCAGATCCGGCCGATATCAGATTGTAGCTGGTGCAGGAACTCGTTCATCGAACCCTTATCACGTTGCCTTCAGCACGAAAGCAATCCTCATCCTCGTCCAGCCGAAAGCCGTCCCTGGCCGTCGCGCTCGATTCGCCGACGCCGCGCCGTCCCTGACGCGAAAGCATGTCTTTTCGATCCCCTAGCGGCCAAAGCCCAGCTTAGCACAAGGACGGGAATCTCCGCTTAAGTCGGTTTGCAGACGGCCACCCGCTTTTGACCGACAAACAATCCGAACCGGCCCCGCTGCCAGAGCTAGACCTGCATCCTCATCACTTCCTGATAGGATTCGACGAGTTTGTTACGAATTTGCATGGTGAGCTGCACCGCCACCGACGCCTGCTCCGCGGCGATCATGACGTCGTGCATCTCGACGTCCTTGCCCAACGCCAGATCCCGTTGCTTGGCATCGGAGGTCTGGGTCAGCTGATTCACCGAGCCCAGGTAATCCCCGATCGACTTGAACAGGGGCTCCACGCCCAGCCCCGAGCGTTCGGACCGGGGGCCCAGTTGGCTGGATGGCATCACGGCCTCCGGCATCGCCGGCGAGGGCAGAGCCACCGAGGGCAGGCCACTCGGCGCCAAGGGGAGGGCGGAACCGGGGGCGGCGTCCCGCGTTTTCTCATCGAAGAGGGCTCCGAAGTCGGGTCGCGGGATGCCCGGCATCGACAGGCCGGGCATCCCGGGAAGGGGGATGGGACCGATAGGGGGTAAGAAGGGCATGTTAAATCTCCAGAGCCTTGTTGGCGGCGGCCTTGATCGACTGGATGATGGTGACGTTCGCCTCGTAGGAACGGGTTGCCGAGATCATGTCCGTCATCTCGGTGACCGGATTGACGTTGGGATAGGCGACGTAGCCTTCACCGTTGGAATCGGGATGTTCGGGATCGTAGACCAGACGGAAGGGACTCTCGTCCTCGAGGATCTCCGCCACGCGAACGCCGTGAGTCGGGAGCCCGCCGGGACGATCGGTGGGGCGGGACTCGAAGACCACCATCTCCCGGCGATAGGCCTCGCCCTTGTCGGTACGGGTGGTATTGGCATTGGCGAGATTGGAGGCAATCACGTCCATGCGCAGGCGCTGAGCCGTGAGGGCGGAGGCGGAGGTATTTAGCGCGTCGAAAAGTCCCATCGTCTACTCCTTGCCGAAAGGCGGCTAGGAGCCGCGAATCACTTCCTTGAGCCCGATCATTTTTCGCTTCATCAGTTCGGCCACGGCGTTGTAGGTGAGACTGGTCTGAGCGAGGCGCGTCATCTCGACGTCGATGTCCACGTTGTTGCCGTCGTTGCGGAGGGTGGAGTCCTCCACGCGCTTCAGTTCGGGGCGGAACTGCGACAGGCCCTGAGGTCCCAGGCTGAGGTGCCCGGGATGGGTGAGCGAAAGCGGCGCCTCCTGGCCACCCGAGACGGCAGCCTGAAGCTTGGCCTCGTAGGAGACCTCGAAGCGCTTGTATTTGGGGGTATCGGCGTTGGCGACGTTCTCGGCGTGGGCGCGCTGGCGCTGACTGAGGCCGTCGAGACCGGCACCGAGAATATCGATGGTTCCACCGAAAAGCTTTTCCAGCAAGCGATTCACCTCTTTGCCAAACCTGCCCGTGGCCTACCGGCGAGGCGACGCCAGCGCTTCACCATACCCTCGACTGTGTCCTTCTAATCGTTATCGGCCGACGGGGAAGGATCTGAAGTCTCGCCGTTCGAGGAGTTGGCGCTATCCTTAGCGCTAAGGATAGCGCGTTCCTGGGCGATCGCGAGGATCCGGTCCACCACCTGTTCGCGCGTGAGCGTGTCGGTATCGAGCCGAATGGCGTCCGGCGCGGCCTTGAGGGGGCTGACCGCGCGGTTGGAGTCGTGGGCATCCCGGCGGGCGATTTCAGCCGCGAGCTCGTCGAGGTTCACCACCTGCCCCATGGCCTGCAGGTCCTTGGCACGGCGGCGCGCCCGCTCCATGGGGGAGGCGACGAGGAAGATCTTGACGGTCGCCTGGGGGAAGACCACGGTGCCGATGTCGCGTCCCTCGGCGATCACGTTGCCGCGCTTGCCGAGTTCGCGCTGGCGCTCGACCAGCACTTCCCGGAGGCCCGCGTGGGCGGCCACCTGGGAGACGTTGCGGGTGACCTCGGGGCTTCGGATGGCCTCGGTGACGTCCTGGCCGTCGATGCGGACGCGGTCACCGTCATCGCCCGGCAAGAGTTCGACCAGGGACTCGCGGGCGAGCCGGGTCATCGCCGTCTCGTCGTCGAGCGCGATGCCTTGGGAGAGGGCTTTCCAGGTCACGGCGCGGTACATGGCGCCGGTGTCGAGGAAGAGGAGGCCGAGGCGGCGGGCGACCATCCGGGCGACGGTACTTTTGCCGGCCCCCGCGGGGCCGTCTATGGCGACGATGAGGCGATTCAAAGGAAAGCTCCTTCCAAGAGGCGGGGAAGGTCAGTATCGGGGGAATCCGGGGCGAGAATGGCGTTGTCGATCAGGCGGGTCTGGCCCAGTCGGGCCGCGACAGCCAGAACGGCATGAGTGTCGAGCGTGGAGACGGCCTGCAGCGAATCGAGGTCTCGCAGCTCCAGGTACTCGACGTCGAGATCGGCGAGGTGGCGGCGGGCCATGGCAAGCAAGCGATCGGTCTGGCGTTCGCCGGCGAGGTAGGCGCTCATGGCTCGGGCGAGGGCGCGCGAGAGCGAGAGCGCGCGAGCGCGATCCTCGGGGGACAGGTAAGTGTTTCGGGAGCTCAGGGCGAGGCCGTCGGGTTCCCTGACGATGGGGCAGCGGACGATTTCAACGGGCAGGGCGAGGTCTTCGACCATCTGGGCGAGGATCCGCCACTGCTGAAAGTCCTTCTGGCCGAAGTAGGCGCGATCGGGACGGACGAGGCCGAGGAGTCGGGCGACGACGGTGGCGACGCCGGTGAAGTGGCCTGGCCGCATCTGGCCGCAGAGGGGATCGCTGAGCCCTTGGACGTGGATTTCGGTTCGGAAACCGGGGGGGTAGACGTCTTCGGTGCGGGGCATCCAGAGGATGTCGACGCCTTCGCGGCGGCAGAGCTCCTGGTCGCGTTCGGCGTCGCGGGGGTAGCGTTCGAGGTCCTCGTTGGGGCCGAACTGCTTGGGGTTGACGAAGAGGGAGACGACGACGCGGTCGCATGAGTGTCGGGCATGTCGGATGAGACTGGCGTGCCCCTCGTGGAGGAAGCCCATGGTGGGAACGAAGCCGAGCTTGGCGTCGTTCTTTCGGAGATTCGCCAAGGCGTCGCGGAGATCGGGGCGGGTGGAAACCCGGATCACTGGAGCGCTCCTTTCGGTGGGAATAGGGCGCGGGGCGTGCGCTACGCGCGGCATCCATTCTAGCATAACGGCGAGCGGGGGTCGCGGGGCGGCTCATGAACCTTGTCGATCGGGGCCATGCCCGACAGGAGGCACGCGAGTAGGATCGGGGGGCATGCGGGGAGGGGTTGGGCTGGAGGTCCACAGGATACAGAGGGTTCAGAGGGTAAGGAGCGACGCCGAGATGAGATCCACCGAGATGAGCGCATTGGAACTGGAGCTTGCGGGTTGCCCCGTGACGGATTGTGCGACCGGCGAGGTGGTCGGGCGGGTCAAGGTGGTGGTGAGGGCACCGACCGGTGGGGTCGCGCAGCTTGCGATCGAGCGCCTCGAGGATGCGTGGGAGCCCGACAATCCTGTGGGGGGCTCGGTGCTGGGAGACCCCCTTTACGATGGGCGGGGAGCCTTGCTGGGCTGGGCGGTGGGAATGGCCGAGAGCCTGCCACTGGGCCGGATGCGCCGGCTGGGGCACGCCGACGGCATCCCGCGCGGGACGCGATACCTCCTGGTCCGAACTCCGAGCGAAGGGGAGGAAGAATGGCTCGATAGCCTGGATCTCGGAGAGTGCGAGGGGGCGCGCGGAGATTACATGGTGGGGCAGCGGGCGTCTTGCACGTTGCTGGATCCCGCGGGAAGGACGCTGATCCGGGGCGGGGAAGTCATCACGTCGACGCTGCTGGAGCGGGCACGCAGCCTGGGTCTCCTGCACCGGTTGGAGGCCACTTTTTGAGTCGAAAGGGGCGCCCGACGGCGCCCCTTTGGATTACCGAGCGGAATTCCCGAGCACCGAGTGCTTGATTCCGTAAAGGAAGTAGACCACCAATCCGATGCCCATCCAGATGAAGAAGCGCTGGATGGTGACCTGGGGCAGGGAGATAATCAGGTAGCCGCAACTGAGGATGGTGCCGACGACGACCACCGGGATGAACGGGATGCGGAAGCCGCGCTTCCAGTCGGGGCGGGTGTAGCGGAGGACCCAGGCTCCGATGGCGACGACGATGAAGGCGAAGAGGGTCCCGATGTTCGCGAGTTCCGCCACCGCCGAGATGGGGGTGAGTCCGGCGAGGACGGCCACGGCCACTCCGGTGAGAATGGTGGTGACGTGCGGAGTCCCGAAACGCGGATGCACCGAGGCGAAGACCTTGGGCATCAGGCCGTCGCGAGCCATGGCGAAGAAGATCCGCGGCATGCCCATCAGCATGACCACCAGAACCGACGTGATGCCGGCCACGGCGCCGACGCTCAGGATGGCTGCCGCCCACCCCTTGCCGATGTACTCCAGGGCGAAGGCCAGCGGGGCCGCGTTGTTGATGAGTTCAGGGTAGAGTTTCTGAGGGATGATGCCGGTGAAGATGGCTCCCACCACGATGTAGAAGGCCGAGCAGATGCCCAGCGAGACCAAGATGCCGATAGGAAGGTCGCGCTGGGGATTCTTGGTCTCCTCGGCGGCGTTGGAGACGGCATCGAAGCCGATGAACGCGAAGAAGATGGTGGCCGCTCCGGTCATGACGCCACCGAAGCCGTTGGGAAGGAAGGGGTCCCAGTTGCCGGGATTGATGTGGCCCATCGTGAGGGCGATGAACATCACGAGCACCAAGACCTTGACCACGACGAAGAGGGTGTTGGTGTTGACGGACTCGCGGATGCCGCGGATCAAGACGAAGGTGACGGCCAGGGCGATCAGGATGGCGGGAAGGTTGATGAAGGCCCCCGGCGCCGTGCCCGGGGCGTTGACCCACATGGCCGGCAACTCCAGACCCAGGTTGTGCAAGATCTTGACGAAGTAGCCTGACCAGCCGATGGCGACGGCGGCCGTGGCGACCACGTACTCGAGAATGAGCACCCAGCCGATGATCCAGGCGACGAGCTCGCCGAAGGCCGTGTAGGCGTAAGTATAGGCCGACCCCGATGCTGGGATCATCGAGGCGACCTCGGCGTAGGCCAAGGCGGCAAAGGCACAGGCCAGCCCCGCGAAGAGGAAGCTGAGGATGATGCCCGGCCCCGCATACTTGGCGGCGGCCGCTCCCGTGATGACGAAGATGCCGGTTCCGATGATGGCACCCACCCCGAGTGATGTCAGGTCGAGGGCCCCCAGGACCTTCTTGAGGCCCGAGCCTTCAGTGCTCGGAAAAGGTTTTCGAACCAAGAGTCGGGCGCGCAGGCCAGATGGGGAGCGTTCGTCGGTCGCGGTGCTCACGCATGTCTCCTCTAGGGGGGGGGGAAGCCGTTGAAATTAGCAGTATCCTAACGTCAAAGTCGGTAATGGGGCAACCCACCGAATCCCCTCGTCAGTTCCGCTGATGGCATGATCGGCTCCTCGGCCTAGACTCTTGCTCGGATCCTTCGAAACAGCCCCCCGCCCCGGCTTCCGATCCGGAGCATGGGACGCCAAATGGGCGGTAAAGGGGTCGAAGTCGGCCCGGGGGGGATCAGGGGGCAACCCCAGGAGGGGAGCTATGCGCGGAACGTGGGGACTGGGCGTTGCCCTGGTCGTCGTCTTGGCGCTGCAACTACCGGCAGCGGGAACGCTCGGAATGCGCGTCAGCGAGCTGGAACGAAGCTACTCCTGGGAGCCGGGTCCCGAGGGGACACGGCTGTACCAGATCGGGGACGTGTTTTTTAGCCCTTTCATCGAAAACGGAAGGATGGTGGGAGCGATAGCCGAGCTTCCACCGGGTTCCGGATCCGCCGACATCGCGGCGCTTCTCGCCCGGATGACCGCTGGCCTGCGCCAAGTGCCGGCCGCCCAGCGCGGGACGGTGGCGAGCAATTCATGGGATCTCTTGACTCCCGACTATCACGCCATGGCCATGACCGAGAACGGCAAGATTTTCGTGCTGGTTCAACAACGCGACGTCCCACAACGCGACGGCAGGCAGTCCGAGCAAGTTCCCTCCGAAAACACCATCGACAACCCCGTCTTCCGCGCGCAGAACGATCTTGAAATCCTCCGGATGGCCCTGGAGTCTTACCGGGCGCGCCACTGGTTCAGTTACCCCGAGGTTTCGAACGTGGACGCGCTGATGCTGGCTCTGGAGCGCTCGGAGGTGCTTCCTGCGGGGTTCCGCCTGAGGGCGCCCCTGACGGAGTTCGGCGTTTGGAGGACCGGGTATCGGATCAGCGTTCTGGCGGGCGGCAAGGCCCTCACCATTCGGCAACCGGATCGCCCGGAAGCCTTTTGGAGCTTCCTTCAGCTCCGTCCATTTCCCTAGAAAGGGCGTTTAATCGGGTTCCCTGGGCCCTCAATCGTCCAAACCGAAGTTCAGCCCCAGCTTTGCGCCGGGTCCGGACAGTAAGGGGCCGTCTTCATTGAAGACCGTGAGGCTCAAGGCGCCGAGACGGATGCCTCCTTCGAAGTGCCAGCGACTGGTGTTCACGTTCTCGCCGAGCATGTCCCCCAACCAGTAGTAGTAGCTGGCCTCACCCCCGATCGAGAGCCCGCCAATCGGCAAGGTGTATCGGAGACCAATCGGCGTGTAGAAAGGGAGGCCTGCGGTTGTGGAGGTCGTTCCTCCGGATGAGGTCTTTTCGAGCAGGAACATTGATGCGCCGATCCCCATGAAGGGCATCAGGTCGATCGGAAGAAACATCCCGGTGTGTCCGACGAAGGCGGTGTTGATGTCCGCTCCGAAGAAGCCCATGAGGTTGGATGGGTTGGCAACCAGGCTGGCGTTCATCTGAGCTGGGCCGGCGTTAACTCCGAAGTCGAGGCTGCCGATGTCGCCAACGTTGGGGACGGTCTGTTTCCCCACCGAGAAGTAAGCGGGCCCCCTGAGATCGGCCTGTGGCAGGGTCGGTCCCGAGGCGGGAAGGCCGAAGATCCCCTGGGCTGCGGCAGGCGACCCGATGCCGAGAGACAGAAGGACCGCGCTTGCGAGGAGGGAATTATTGGGAATCATCATCATGCTCTCCTGAAACGGCTAAAAGGTCATGGTCGTGCCGAAGGCGGTGGTGGTGAGGTTCGCCAGGCCGGACGTGGTGGCCCCGCCCCTGAGCTCAGAGGCCATGGTCGCGTTGTGAAGACGGGCTTCGACGCGCCACTGGGGGTGGAGGACGTAGGCGAGGGTCGCGCCGTAGTCGCGGGAGTCGTACGAGGTGAACCCGCTGCCGATGGCCCTGCCGAGATCGAGATGGGCATAGGGTTCGATCAGGATGGGCAGGGTAAGAACGGGGATGCGGTAGGTCAGGCCCAGGGCCCACATGGAGCTTTTGAAGCTGAACTGATTGGTCCCGACACCCGAGGGATCGGTGGCGGACATGCCCCAGGCGGCGGTATCCCATGCGAGGGTTCCATCGAACAGCGAAAAGAGATCCGACCCCATGAAGAACTTCAGTAGGTTCGCGCTGGTATTCACCGGAGTTCCGCCGGAAACGGCGGATCCGCTGAAGTTCGCGGGCTGGCCCGTTCCAACGGTCATCCCCAGTAGCAAGCCCTCCTTCGGCTGGGCGGAATGAATCGCGTAGCTGTAGGAGGTGTCTCGGCGTCGGATCGCCTCGTCTCGCGCGCGCATGCGGCCGCTTTCCGTTCGGGCCATTGCGGCACCGAACGAGAGCACGGATCCCGAGTGGTCCGTGACGGTGTAAGTGTGTAGGGGCGCCGTGAAACCCAGCATCGCCGTAGAACCGGTTCCCGGCACGTTCCAGCTCTGGATCTCGTAGGCGTAGCGCAGGTCGAACGTCGTGGCGCTTGCGGGAGCCGCAAAAACCGTGGCGACGCTCAATACCCCGAGCGTGGTGAGCGCGAGGTTCCGGTTCATCGAGCTATACCTCCTGGTTGTCTCATGGATACGCTTGCTTGGTTGATCTTACCCGACGATGAAAAAAGAGTACACCGTGCCCAGGTCATCGGGAACGGGCACCGAGAGGCGCGCCAAGCGTCATCGTTGGCGCCGGGGGTCAAGAACCCTCGAAGGGGTAAAGCAATCCCAGTCCTCCCGGATCGGGGTGGTAGCGCAAAAGCGCCGGATCGGGGGATCCGGCGCTTTTGAAGCGGGCCTGGGTTCAGGCCGGTGCCTAATTAATGTTGGTGGGCGGGTTGCGGTGCGCCCTTGCGGATGATGCCCAGCAGTTCGTCGCGCAGGCTTTCCATGTCGTCGCGGGTGTTGGCCTCGCAGTTGAGGCGCAGGAGGGGCTCGGTGTTGCTCTTGCGGATGTTGAACCACCAGGTGTCGGCGAAGACGCTGAGGCCGTCCAGGGTGATCAGCTTGCCCCGGCTACCGTAGCGCTGCTCGATTTCGGCCATGATGGCATCGGGATCGGCGACGGTCGAGTTGATCTCGCCCGAGACGAAGTAGCGTTTGGTCTCTTCCATGGCCTCGGCCAGGCTCTGCTTGGCGTCGGTGAGTTGCTTGAGCAGGACCAGCACCGTGAGGTTGCCCGAATCGAAGTAGGCATCGTGGTGACGGAAGTAGTAGTGGCCCGAGACCTCGCCGCCGAACTCGGCGCCCAGCTCGCGCATGGCCATCTTGGCGAAAGCGTGTCCGACCTTGACCATCTCCGAGCGGCCGCCGCCGGCCTTGACCACGTCGCGGACGTAGTTGGAGCATCGGACGTCGTAGGTGATGATGGCGCCGGGCTTCTTCTTGAGGATGGGCTTGGCCATCAGGCCGAGGATGAAGTCGCCGTCGCAGAACTCGCCGTTGCCGTCCACGAAGAAGGCGCGGTCGGAGTCGCCGTCCAGGCCGATACCGAGGTCGGCGCCAATTTCCTTGACCTTGGCGACGAGATCTCGACGGTTCTCCTCGAGCAGGGGGTTGGCCTCGTGGTTGGGGAAGGATCCGTCGGGTTCGAAGAAGAGCTCGGTGACATCGACCTTGGAGCCGGCCATGAGCTTGGGCATGATCATGCCGCCCATGCCGTTGCCTGCGTCGATGACGACCTTGAGGGGCGCGAGTTCCTCGGGGCGCACGAAGGAGTGCATGAAGGCCACGAAGGCGTCGAGGACGTTCCGCTCTTCGATCTGGCCGCGATTCGCCGCCACGTCTCCGAGCTTGCCGGCGCGAATCAGCTCTTCGAGGTCGCCGAGACCGGAATCGAGGCCCATGGGGATGGCCTTGGCGCGGGTGAATTTGAGGCCGTTGTACTGGCCGGGGTTATGGGAGGCGGTGACCACGATGCCGCCGTCGGCCTCGGAGTCGATGACCGCGAAGTAAAGCATGTCGGTGGAGGCCATGCCGATGGAGATGACGTCACAGCCGGCTTCCGTCAGTCCCCGCATAAGTTCCTGGGAGAGAGGAACGGACGAGGGACGCATATCCCAGCCGACCACGACGCGCTTGGCGCCGGTGTAGGCGACATAGGCCCGGCCGAGCTTGTAGGCGAGATCCTCGGTTACGTCTTGGCCGTAGATGCCGCGCACGTCATAGGCTTTGAATGGAGCTGCCATAATTACCTCTTCCTCTGTTGCTGGGAGCGGAGGTCGCATCCTCCGATCCCATCCGATCCGTCCCCCGGTGCCCGCGGCTATTCGCAGGGATCAGGGGAACTTTGGGGCGCCTGCGGCTAACAGGCTACATATGCGGCTAACAGGCTACATATGCTGAGTCCAGGTTCCCTATTCTACCGATAAATGCCCGGTCGAATCAAAGCTTGCCCAGCAAGCTAGCAATATTCACGCGCCCCGTCACGATCACGGAACCCGAGGCCAGGGCGACGTCGAAGAGGCTGAAGCCTACCCCTTTCGGCAAGGCGATCTTGGCAAGGTCCAAGATGGGTTCCTTGAGTGCTGGGGCGAGAAGCGAGGGGTCGACCGGGCCTCCCATCATGCTCGCGCGTGGCTCGGCGATGAAGAGGCGACTCGGGGGAACCACCACGGGTCGGCCCGAGACCTGGAAGGGAAAGGCCACTCCCGAGTCGAGCTGAACGACCCCCGTGACCTGCATTCGCCCGTCCAGGACGTCCACGTCCTGGGGGATGACGTCGACGATCTGGGTCACCGTCATGCCGGGGAAGAGGCTGAGCTTAACGGGCAATCGCTTGAGAGGGAGGGTGACCATGGGTTGTTGGATGACATGGTCGAGGCCGGCTTCGGTAAGGGTGATGGAGGCGATCGCCCCGGTCGGCTTGGTCAGCTCCAGTTCGCGCCCCCAGATCAAGCGACCCGCATCGAGGGCAATCGCCTCAGATCGCAGGGAAAGCGCCGCAATCGGAACCCCCTCGACGGTAAACCCCTTGGCGTCGATCAACAGCTGGTCTACCTGGCCCTGGGCTACCCGGAACGGGGGATCGGTGATCACCTTGACGTCCAGCGACTCGAAAGGCCCATACTGACGCTGAAGCTCGCCCATGAGCCGGTTCTGAGCGAAAGGAGCGAGGGATGAACCCAGCGCATAGATGATGAGCAAGAAAAAGGCTGTTATGAAGCCGACCATGGTGCTAAAAGGTTCCTCCCACTCCCGCCGTCAGTCCCTGCTGGATCTGACGGCCCGAAGCATCGTAAAGCATCCCCAGGAAACCTTGATAGTAAAGCCCCGCGTTGAGCATGCCGGTTCCCAAGGGCATGAGCTCATACTCGATACCGGTCTGATACCCGAGACCGCCACGGACGCCCATCGAGGAGCCTGCCGTCAGGCTGTAACTCTGAATAATCACCGGGTACAACTGGGCGTCCACGGAAACCCGGTACCGGGGTGCCGGACGCACGGCGATAGTGCCGGCAGGGCCCAGGCCGAAACTGAGTTTGCTGGTGGTCTGGTAGGTATCGCCTCCGCCGTTCACCATCCGAACCAAAGCGCCTAGCCCCGCTCCCGCTTCCCAGTTGCCGCCCTTCATGGGCAAGCGGTAGTAACCTTCCCCCCGCAGGGAAAGGTCGAGAAGACTGGAGCTACTGAACGAGATAGGGCCCGCCATGCTGACCTGGGCCGATCCGCCCCATTCTCCTTGCCAGTACTGGCCCCCTGCGGCAAGGCTGCCGATGAAGCTACCGCTCAGGTCCCCGGAATCTCCGGGGGCAATCATGTCCGAGCTGGCAGGTAGCCCTTCAACATAAACCAAGAGCAGGTTGTAGCCCATGCGGTAGCGGTTGTCCAGCAGCACTCCGGAGGATTCCGAGGCTAGCCCGGGCCCCGGAGCTGGAGACGGGCTTTTTGCCGGCTTCGGCCTCGGTCTGACCGTAGGTGTCGGGGTCGGAGCGGCGGTCGGCTTGATCGTGGGTGCTGGGGTGGGAACCGGGGTCGGCGTGGCTATGGGAGCCGGCGTCGGCATAGCTGTGGGAGCTGGCGTCGGCGTGGCGACCGACTGCGTGAGCGGCGTCGGCGTCGCCAGCGGGGCCTGGGTAGGCCTCGGCGTCGGAAGCCAGGCGGGCCAGCCGCCATCTGCCGAAGAACTGGCGGTCGGCTTGGGGCTCGGAGGCGATACCGGAACCGGAGTCGATACCGGACGCGGGGTCATGACCGGGACGGGGGTCTTGACTGGGGCCGCAGTCCTGGCAGGAACGGGTGTCCTGGCTGGGACGGGGCTCGGGGTCTTGACCGGAGCGGGGGTAGGCGCCGGCGTTCGGATGGGTTCCGGCGTCGGATCCGGCATCGCGTCGACGACGGCCTTCATGGCGTCCTCGATGTTCGGATCCAGGAGCGGGGCCGCCTTCATGAGCATGGCGAGGGTATCGAAGCGGGTCAGGGGGTCGTTCGGACGGAAGGGAGCGCGGCGTGGACCACCCAAGAACTGCCAGACGTTGGCCGCCCGGTGCAGGAGTTGACCTGTCGCGCCGCCGAGCGGAACGTCCGAGAACGTCACCATGCCGCCCGCGAGGCGCGGCGGGGGCGGAGCCGACCGATAACTCAGCAAGCGATCCAGAGATTCGACGAACTCCAGGCGCTTGATTCGCTGCATGCCCTCGAAGCGGCCCGCGACTCTTCCCGAGAGCAGATTGAGGCTGGTAACTCGCGTCACCGCTTGCATGGCGGGATGGCCGGGGGGAACGTCAGGCCAGGCGATGATGTTGAAGGGCATGTCCCGGGGATCGAGAAGGCCGTTGAGCACCTCCGCCGCGTCGTACCGCGTCAGGGGAAGCGTGCCGCCGTACTCGGATGAGCTGGCCCCCGCGAGAATCCGGCGTTCGGAGAGCAGCAAGGCGACGCCGGCCAGCGGATGGGTGTCCAGGTCGGCGAAACCCGCCTCAGCACCCGCGCTGAAGTTCGGCAGGGCGATCGCCGTCCCTAATAACAGGCCCCATCCTAACCGTCTCATCCCCGTGCTCCTTGCAATTCGCGTCACCCGTCTCCGCATCCCCCCTTGGGCCTGTGGGTCCAGCCAGGCTGCGCCCGAGCGAGGGGGACGGGGAACAAATCATTGGGTCAGAACGACCAGCTTATCTCCAGGGACGAGTCCGACCCCGGTAATCGTTCCAACCGGCAGCTCGAGCACCTGATACGCGCCCTTGACCACCGGCGAAAGGCGCCACGGCTTGAGTTCCGGGATCACGCGCACGACCTCCATGGCCTTCGATAAGAATACCACGTCGATGGCGTAGCTCATTCCCAGCATATGCACCGAGTTGCAGGGCCTGATCAGGAGGCCTTGGCCCTCCGGCAACTTTCGGCTGCCCAGGAGCCCCTTGGCTCGGGTGAAAAAGTTATCAGCCATGCGCAAGTCTCGCACGACGACCTGATGATCCGAGAGGCGTTCGATTCGCATGGTGCTACTTTCCAAACATCAGCCCGATGGCGAGGGGTCCGAAGATGATGATGAAGATGCAGGGAAAGATGAAGACCACCGTCGGAAACAGGAGCTTCAACGTGGCCTTCTGCGCCATTTCCTGGGCCTTCTGCCAGCGCGCCTCTCTCAGGATCTCGCTTTGCACCCGCAGGGTCTTCGCGATGCTCGTGCCCATGCTCTCCGCCTGGACCATGGCGATCGCCACCGAATTCAACTCCTTGAGGCCCACCCGCTTGCCGAGGTCCCGCAAGGCCTCGTTCCGTGGGCGTCCCAAGGCGATTTCCTGGAGCGTGCGACTCAGTTCCTCCCTGACGGGATGGGGCTTGGTCAACTCCACCACTTTCTGCATCGCCGCCTGAAGCGATAGCCCCGCTTCCACGCAGGTGGTGAGCAGGTCGAGGGTCGAGGGCAGCATGCGCAGGATGGCCAGTTGGCGCATCTCGGTCTCGTTCTTGAGCCGGCTCGCGGGCAGGATGTAGCCCAGCACGCCGGCCACGGCGGTTCCGGCTATCACCGTGGGAAAGGCCAGGCCAAGCCCCAGCCAGTTCACGAAGACCCAGAAGACGGGGAGGATGAACGTCCAGATGATCTGGCGACTGAGCAGTTGCGCGGGCGTGAGGTGGTAATGACCTGCTGCCTGGAGGCGACGCAGCATGGCCAGCTCGCGTTCGGCGGTCAGGTGCTTGACGGCGTATGGCTTGAGTCGTTGCTCGAGCTTGCCGAAGAGGGATTTCGGGGCCTCCGGCTCTGGAGCTTGGCGCCCGCGGGTTCGGACGTTCTTCTTGAGGCGCGCCTCGACCTGCCCGCGGCCCTTGGGCTTGGCGAAGGCCAGAAAGCCGATGGTCACGGCGGCGAGCAGCAGCAGGAAAACGAGAAAAAGCATCAGGGCCTCAAACGTCGATCGTGACGATTCGCTTGATGAACAAGCCGCCAATCGTCAAAAGCACCGCCACCAGGGCAATTAGGGCCCAGCCCATGGGATGGGTGAACATGAGGCCCATGCGTTCGGGGACGATCAAGTAGAGCGCCACGTAGAGCCCCAGGGGCAAGAGCGACATGACCATTCCGCTCATGCGGCCTTGGGTCGTCAGCGTGCGGATCTGGGCGTGGATCTTCTTGCGCTCGCGCATGGTTCCCGCCAGATTCTCGAGGATTTCCGCGAGGTTGCCGCCCGTCTGGCGTTGGATGATCACGGCCGAGCAAAAGATGTCCAGGTCGTCGTCGGTGATCCGGGCGCTCCAGTTTCGCATGGCCTGATCCATCGCCACGCCCATCCTCAGTTCTTGGGCCACTTCGCTCACCTCGCTGGCCATGGGGTCCTGGAACTCCTCGATGACCAGTTCCAGCGCCTGAGGAACGGAGTGTCCCGCCTTGACGGCGTTGGCGATCACGCCGGCCATGTCGGGAAGCTGTTCGGTGAAGTTCTTCACGTAGCGCTGCCAGAGGATGTCCAGGTAGCGTCCGAAGCTCCACCAGGTGAGCCCCGCGAAGAGCGAGGCCAGGAAGAGTCGGCCCATGACTCCGTCGCCTAGCAGCAAGCCGAGGAGCCCCGCGCCGCCGGTGGAGATCTGCTGAAAACGCTCGAAGCTCTCGTTCGAGAACGGGTTGCGGGTGCGGCGCAGCTGGTGATCGAGCTTTCCGCGGTAGTCCTCGAAGAACTCCGAGAGGCGCTCGCCGTTCTGTTGAAGCGCCATGTAGGCCACGATGAGGGCGGCCGCTCCGAAGAGGGCGCCGACGAGGATCAGCCTCAGATCCATGGTCCGAGCCTCCTCATGTTAGCGAATTCCCCCGGGCCCGAACTTCAGACCCACCCGCTCGAACTGCTCGGCAGCGTGCGGCATCAAGCCCGTGTAGCGGAAGTCCCCGACCACCTCGCCGGACTCGTTCACCGTCTTCTGGTCGAACGTGAAGAGATCCTGCATGACGATCAGTTCGCTCTCCATCCCGAGCACCTCGGAGATGCGGGTGATCTTGCGCGAGCCGTCCTTCATGCGCGAGACCTGGACGATCAGGTTGATGGCTGCTGCGATTTGCTCGCGGATGGCCCGAATCGGCAGGTCCACGCCTGCCATGAGCACCATGGTCTCCAGGCGGGCCAGCGCGTCGCGCGGCGAATTGGCGTGACCCGTCGCGAGCGAGCCGTCGTGCCCGGTGTTCATGGCCTGGAGCATGTCGAGCGCTTCGCCGCCGCGAACCTCACCCACGATGATCCGGTCGGGACGCATGCGCAGCGAGTTGCGAACCAGGTCCCGGATATGGATGGCGCCCTGGCCTTCCAGGTTGGGGGGGCGACTTTCGAGGCTGATCACGTGGTCCTGGTGAAGTTGCAGCTCCGCGGCGTCCTCGATGGTCACGATGCGCTCGTCCGCGGGAATGAAGCCCGACATGACGTTGAGGAGCGTGGTCTTCCCCGAACCGGTGCCTCCCGAGATGAAGATGTTGAGCTTGGCGAGCACGGCGCAGCGGATAAACTGGCTCATGTCGCCGGTGAGCGCCCCGAAGCGCATCAGGTCGTCGACGGTGAGGCGACGCTCGGGGAACTTCCGGATCGTGACCGTCGAGCCAATCAGCGACAGGGGGGGGATGATCACGTTGACGCGCGAGCCGTCCGGCAGGCGCGCGTCGCACATCGGGCTCGACTCGTCGACGCGCCGGCCGAGAGGGGCCACGATCCGGTCGATCACCACCCGAAGCTGCTTTTCATCGGTGAAGGTATCGGGGATCAAGGTGAGCTTGCCGCCGCGTTCGACGTAGATCTTGGAGGGACCGTTGACCATGATTTCCGTGACGGCCGGATCGGAAAGGTGGCGTTCCAGGGGCCCCAGGCCCACCGCCTCGTTGGCGATGTCGTTGATGAGGGCCTCGCGATCGCCCCGCGAGTTGAGCGGCAAGTTGGTCATGTCGTCGAGAATGCTCGCGACCACATCCACCACCTGATCGCGGATCTCGCCCTTCCGCTTGGGATCGCTGAGGGCGTCGAGCGTCATGTTGAAGCGCTTGAGTTCCTCGACCAGTTCCTTGTGAACCTCGCGTTTCAACTCGCCGAGCCGCTCGGCCTGAGCCGGCGTGAAGCGCATCGGCACCAGAGCCGTCACCGTGGTCGTCGGCGTCACCTCCCGGGCCGTTCCTCCCGGCGTGTCCTGAGGGGCTGTCACGCTTCCCCGCCCCCCCTGGGCCTCTGGCGACGCTACAAGCCGGCGCAAGTTACCCGCCAGATCCACTGGCGGCAACGACAAAGCCTTGGCTCCCAGCTGAGCAATCGCTGCGACGGCGGGGTGCTGGGGCTGGAAGGCCACGAGCGGCAAGCCACGGTTCACCGAGGTGAGCAGCGCGGTGTGATAGGGGATCTGAGCGGCGAGCGGTCGCCCGAGATGCTCGGAGATGTCCTTGGCGGTGACGTCCTCGGTGACGCCCGTGCGGTTGACCACCAGGTGAATGCGCTCGGGAGCGACGTGGAAGCTCCGGGCATGATCGAGCCAGGCCTTGGTCGCGCCCAAAGCCGTGACGTCGGGAGTCACCACCACGACCAAGGCCGAGGCCAGGTCCAGCAGCGCCCGAGCGGATTCCGAGGCGAGCGAAGGGAAACTCGTGTCCACCACGATCTGGTCATGTTCCTTCGACAGCTGGGCGAAAAGCCCCGCGAGCTCCCGAGGGGTCGGTGCGAACGCCTCGGCGGCCGGCGGAGCGGCCAGGAGCTTCAGGCCGGATTCGTGGGAGGCTATCGCCTCGTGCAAGGGCTTCTCGCCTCGAACGACCTCACCCCAGTGCCCCGGGGGGGGTTCGAGATCCAGGTAGGAAGCGAGACTTCCGCCCGCGAGCCAGTCGAGATCGAGCACGAGAGGTGGCCGCTTGGCCTTGCGCGCCACCAAGAGCGCCAGGTTGGCCGCGATGATCGAGCGCCCTTGCCCCCCCTTGGCGGCAAAGCAAACGGTTATCCGGGCGCTCATTTCATCTCTTTGCCGTAGTTGGCCTCGGGTTGCGCCTGACCGTTCGTCACGATGGTGGGGGTCAGGATGAAGACCAGCTCGTTGCGCGACTTGGTCATGCGCCGGGACTTGAAGAGTTCCCCCAGGATGGGCACGTCGCCAAGGAACGGGAACTTGTCGAGTTGCTCGACGTCCTGATCGTTGATCAAGCCTGACATGACCATGGATTCGCCGCTGCGAACCTGCATGAAGGTCTCGGTCCAGCGGGTTCGGATGCCCGGAACGATGAGTTCGCCCACCTTGACGCCCACGGCCTGATCCAGCGAGGAGACCTCGGGCCGGACCTTCAAGACGATGTTGTCGATGCCCTCGACCGTCGGAGAGACCGCCAGCTTCACGCCGAACTCCTTCCACAGGATGTTGACGTTGTTCTGAGTGACCAGGGGAATCGGGATCTCGCCGCCCGCCAGGAAGCTCGCGCTCGCCCCGTTGGTGGTGAGCAGCGTCGGTTGGGCCAAAATTCGGGCCTTCTGGCTCTGAAGGAGCAGGTTCACCTGCGCCTCGAAGAAGGACTGGCGCAGCGGCAAGCCGAGGCGGAAGGGCATGTTGGGCGGCGCCTCCGAGAACTTCAGCGCGTCGTTCCAGTCGACCCCGAGCTGCCCGAGATCCGAGTGGGTGACGTCGAGAACGCGAACGCGAACGGCGATCGTCTCGGGGCGCCTGCTGGCGAGCACCTCGACGTTGTAGTTGAGTACCGGCGGCTGAAAGCCGTTGACCGGGGACGGCCAGACCAGGATGTTGGTGAAGCCGGGGGTTTTCGCCTCCAAGAGGATCTCGCGGTTGGAGATGGCCTTGGCCTCGACGATCTTGCCGTCGCCCACCGCGATCCGGGTGACCCCGCCGGGCACGTTGAAGATGGTGACCTGGCTGAGCCGCAGGATCACGTCGGGAGCGATGGCGATCGCGGGTCTTGCCCCCGTGGCCAGGATCATCACCAAGCCGACCAGGCACAAACCAAGCGCACGACCGATTTCAGGGAGGCGGCTGGGGCTCAACACTCGAGATCTCCTTGGTGAATTGCCCGCCCTTGACGGGAATGCCCCGTTCCCCCTTTGGCGGGGGGCGGGGGGGGTGCTACGGCTCCCAGGTTCCTTGTTCGGTCGCTGCGTTTCCACTCAGTTCCCGGTCCCCAGAATATGAACCTGGGGCAACTGGGGTTGCGGCCTGGGCTGAGCGGGCTTGGGCTGAACGGGCCTGGGCTTCGGCTGAACGGGCCGCGCCTGAGGGCGCTGGACCGGTCTCGGCTGCTGTACCACGGGCCGTGCCACCTGGGGGCGAGGGATGCTGCCCATGACGTAGCGGGCGAGATCGGCCTCGGAGACTTCCGGCGGCGACACGGACTCGTCACCGGGCGCGCGCAGGCTCATGCTGAGGTTGCCTTGCTGCTTGAGTGCCGCGAGCAGGGAAACCTTCGCGGAAGGGACCGCGAGGGTGACGAGCTCCCCGTAACGCGACGCGCTCGCCTCGGATTCCTCGTCCGCTTCCGCGGGCTTGGCCTGGTTGGAAAACTGGTTTCCGACCGACATGACCCTTGCCCGCTGCACCACCTTGGTCGAGAGGAAGCCGCTGGGAGTCTGGATGGTGGCGGTGAGGTCCACCTTGTCGTCAGGCTTGACCAGCGCGATGTCGTTGGCGCCTTCGGGGACGAAGAGGAAGCCGCGCTCGGTGGGATTGAGCTTGGGCGCCACGCCGGTGATGGCGTTCGGGGCGCTCAGGCGCTTCTTGTGAAGCACTTCGCCCCTGACGACGGCCGCCATGGTGACCTTTCCGATGACGTCCTTCTCCTCGGTGAGTGCCCCTTCGGGAAGTAGCGCTTTCGGGAACTTCCTGAGTTCGACCATCGAGTCGTCGATTTGTCGGCGGGCGGGGATGTCGCCGGTGGGGACGTAGACCTCGACCTTGGTTCCTCCGTCGAGGATGCCTTCCGAGAGGTCACCGAGGTAGGTCACGGCAATCAGGCTCGCGAGGGCGGCGATGCCGAGGGCGGTGAAGAGGAGCTTGCGGTTGACGTCGAGTCCGCCGATTCCTTTGCTGGCTTCATCGGGGGCGCGGCGCGACTTGCCGCGTCCCTTCTTGGCGGAAGGGGCTCGACGCGGCTTGCTTGGGGCGTCCTCGGCGGACGTCCGCTCCCGCAGCTTGTTTCGAAGGTTATCCACGACGACTCCTGGGGACGAATCCTTGCCATCCGCTCAGTCCCCGAAAGGGACTCCGGCGCCTGCGCGCAAGGTTACACGCCTATCTTACCCGCGGCAAGGTCGTCCGTCACAGGCAAGAGCCTACCCTAGCGCCCTGGGAAGTCAATGCAAGGTGAGCGTTTGGTTCTTATAACGGAGTGTGCGGCCATCCGCCAGGATATCGGCGGTTACCTTGTCGCCATTCTCCAGCGCGATGTCGAAGCGCATGTCGCCCGCTGCGGTCAGGGTGCTGGCCACGCTGCTCATTCGGACGGACGGCTTGTCGTTCTCTTGAAAATGGAACTCGCCTTGCTTCTTGATGATGGCGGCGCTGCCGAAACTTCCCGCGGATATGACGACGCGGTCGGCCTGACGGCTCACGGTGACGGGCACGAAGCCGAATAGCGTCGTCTGACCGACCGGCATCATGGCGAAGAGTTGCTCGCGAGCGTCCGCCATCGGGACCCGACGGGTGGTCTCCGTCGTGGCGCCGGTCGTGCTGCCCGCGAAGAGTTTCTTGAAGAAGGACGAGATCCGCGAGAACAGCGAGGAAAACACCTGCATCAGGCCTGCGGAGGCCGGTGTCGTGCCGGGGGCTGCGGCTTGAACGGGAACGTTCGGCGCGGAATACGCACTCGATGACAACTGCACCCGATCTTGGGCCATGGGACCCGGCTGAGGGCTGGAAATGGGCAGCGGCGTCCCTGGAGCGATCGGGGTCGGGCGACCCGAGATCTGGTTGGCAATCGTGGCCACTTGCCCCGCGACCGCTGAAATCTGATTGAGTACCTGCAAGAAGTCTGACATCGCTCTGCCCTCATGGTGCTGCTAACGCTGATCACCTTATCGAGGACGGGAGGAAGAAAGATACGGGCCCAGGGTTAAGCGCCAGCCAAGCTTGGCTTAAGAAAGTTCCGCTTCACCTACTGCTATCGAAGTCCCGTTCGGGCGGCTATAGGGTTAGTGCTCATTGAGCAATACGAAGGGAGTCGGGAGACTGCCACAGCCGGCTAAAAGCAGGCGGTTCGAGAACTGACAGCCGGTTGCTGGCCGTCCATTTTCATTGATATACTGATTATGCGCTCATCAACTATCAAGGAGTTTCTTGATGCCATCAGCCCGTCGCTTCCGCTTGCTCGGCGTTACCAGTCTCTCGCTTGCCCTCTTTGCGGGTTGCCAGGCCCCGGTCCCCGTATCCCAAGGGCCCAATGGCCCAAGCGTAGCTGAGGCGGGTCTCTCGGCCGAGGACCAAGAGTTGCTGAAAGCGATCCGGCACATGGCGGGCGTGGCCAAGCAAGACGCGAGTGACGGCTCGGGATCCACCTCGTCCGTCCAGTCGACCGGCTCCCGCTACGGGATCCAGGCGGCCACTCCCATCGAGGCTCAGATCACGGAGGGCTTCTACGTCGCTCCTTTCCCCGCGGCCTCCTCGCTGCCCGCGGGCTACCAGCAGCGCCCCGTGGGGGGATGG
Source organism: Candidatus Sericytochromatia bacterium S15B-MN24 CBMW_12 (assembly GCA_002083825.1). Taxonomy (GTDB): domain Bacteria; phylum Cyanobacteriota; class Sericytochromatia; order S15B-MN24; family UBA4093; genus UBA4093. The sequence goes on from DAZV01000055.1 coordinate 77,320, forward strand.
CTCACCCAAAACCCCAAGGTCACCGTCTCGGGTCCTACGACCACTACCGAGACCTGGTACACGCCAAACGGCGACACCACCAGCGCTCCGGCCTACACCAAGACCGTCGTCAAGAACGGGGCCACCCTCACGAACCTCTTCGCGGCCCCCGAGCAAGCGGCGGTGCTGCCCTCGTTCTTCGCCGACAAGCTCACCCTGTCCGGGCCCCACACCGTGGCTCAGGCCGAGGAGACCTACCTCACCTACTCCAACGGCCCCATGGCCGGGACGGCGACGGGCTATCGCTGGTCCGTCAAGGATGGGGCCGGCAAGCTCGTGGCCTGGATCGAAGCTCAGCAGGTCACGAAGGCCGACGGGACCAAGTCCGATTTCTACGAAATCCACTCGGACTACCAGATGGTGAGCGAGTCGTTCCGCCCGGTTCGGTATCGCTACGGCACCTACCACGAAGCCACCCGGGCCGGCCAGGAGATCGACCAGGTATTCGATCCCCAGACGGGTAAGTACGCAACCAACGGCGCATGGAAGGACACGGCCAACCACAAGACCGTCGGCCTCACCGAGACGGTGAATGCCGATGGCAGTACAAACTCGCCCTACCACGTCATGACCGAAGCATAGGGATCTGCCAGGCTATGAGCGAAG
>DAZV01000053.1 GCA_002083825.1 Candidatus Sericytochromatia bacterium S15B-MN24 CBMW_12
GAGGGCGGTGGCCGCTCACTAAATTCTCAATTTATCTGCCTCGAAGTTGTTGACACATTCCGTTCGCTTCCTTCAGATCCTCGAGGCCCTGAAGTAGCGGGAACGGGCCAGGCGCGCTCGGGCTGCCGGCGCCAACGGACAGGTGCGGCCACGCAGATTGTGACACGTAAACGTACGGGACGCGATGGCAGGGACGGTGAAGAAGTGGGCGCGGAAATACGGGCTGGTACAATGAAAAAACCCTAGGATCGCGGTAGAAGCTCGTAATCGGTCGGGATGGGGTGCCTCGCCTATAGGCCTGAACTCAACCTTTGGGAGCCGGATGTCGTCGATTCGAATCCGGCCACCTCGGCATTCTGTAATCAGCACGGATGGCCGATCCTGGCGATCGAAGATTCGGAAGCGAAGCGGCGGATCCAGGCCAAAATAGCCAATCTCCCAGGATCGACTCATAGCCCAGAGGGCTCGTGCGAAAGTGGCTGGAATCAGGGGACCTGGCCATGGCCCGCGAGTGAAATCGACGCGTCAACAGCCCTTAACGACTTGAGTCGTGTCGTCGCCGGCGTGCAGCAGCTCTCATGACGACGTTCGAGCCGGTCTTGCTGAAGAGGGTGAAGCACTTCTCGTTCTGCGGCCGCCATCCGTAGGCCTATCCGAGACCCTTTTGGGTCGCCGGTACCCGCAGTATGCGCTCCTCTCCACTTTAATATTAAACCCCACAGGGGGGCTTGCGGCAAGCCCATGGTCGTGCCGTATGATAGCCGGTCGAAGCCAGAACTCCTGACGGTTGATGTAATCGGCATGGGTGCTTCCCTGTGCGACCATGAACGGCTGAACGAGGTGAACAGATGGGTACATATGTACTTGGCTTCCAGGAGGTCGGCCGAACCGACATTGGGGTGGTCGGGGGGAAAGGCGCGAACCTGGGGGAGCTTTCCAGGCTCGAAGGGATCCTCGTGCCAGATGGCTTCTGCGTCTCGACCGAAGCCTTCAAGCGGGTCATGGGCGCAGCGCCGGCGATCGACGACTTGCTCGATCGGTTGGTGTTGCTGAAGGCGAAAAACCGCGAGGCGATCCGGGAGCTTGCCGCGGCGATCCGCGGGGTCATCGAAGGGATCGCCATCCCTGACGACGTCCAAGAAGCGATCACCCGCTGCCTCGCCAGGCTCGGGGAGCAAGAGGCCTACGCCGTGCGATCCAGCGCGACGGCGGAGGATTTACCGACGGCTTCCTTCGCTGGCCAACAGGATACATATCTGAACGTCATCGGCAAGCCGGCGATCCTGAAGCACATCAGCCGGTGCTGGGCCTCGCTCTTCAGCGAGCGGGCAGTAGCCTACCGCCTCCAGCACGGCTTCGACCACCGCAAGGTCCAAATGGCGGTGGTGGTGCAGAAGATGCTCCTCCCGCAGGCGGCGGGCATCTTGTTCACGGCCGATCCCGTCACAGCGAACCGGAAGGTGACAGCGATCGAGGCTGGCTTCGGCCTGGGCGAGGCCCTGGTCTCCGGCCTGGTGAACGCCGATGGCTACAAGGTACGGGACGGCCAGGTCATCGAGAAGACGATCGCCACCAAGCAGCTGGCTACGTGGGCCTTGGAGGATGGCGGTACGCAGGAACTGGCGCTCGAGGCCGAGCGGCAGGACCGGCAAGTGCTGACGGATGCGCAGATCGTGCGGCTCGCGCGTCTGGGCCGGCAGATCGAAGGGCATTTCGGTCAGCCCCAGGACATCGAATGGTGTCTGGTCGAGGACGAGTTCCACATCGTCCAGAGCCGGCCGATCACGACCCTGTACCCCATCCCAGAAGCGGGTGATCAAGGCAACCACGTCTATATCTCCGTCGGCCATCAGCAGATGATGACCGATCCCATGAAGCCCTTGGGGCTGTCCTTGTTCAAGTTGACCGCGGCGAGACCCATGTATGCTGCGGGTGGCAGGTTGTTCGTCGATCCCACGAAGCAGCTGGCTTCGCCGGCCAGCCGGGACGTGCTCCTGGATGGCCTGGGCCGCCACGATCCGCTGATCAGGGACGCCCTGACGATCCTCATCGAGCGGGGCGATTTCTTCGAACCGTCGCCCGGCGATCCGATAACTGAGGGAGCCGCTCAAGGCAAGCCACGTATGTGGCCTCCGGACTTCCAGGCGCAAATCGAGGACGATCCGGCGATCGTCGCGGACTTGATCGCTCGCAGCCAGGCGTCGATCGAAGCGCTGAAGCGGGACATCCGGACGAAATCTGGAACGGATCTCCTGGATTTCATCCTGGAAGACATCCAGCTCTTGAAGCAGAGCTTGACCGAGCCGCGGAGCTTCGGCGCGATCATGGCCGGCATGAACGCTGCAACTTGGGTCAACGAGCAGATGATGGCGTGGTTGGGCGAGAAGAACGCCGCGGACACGCTCTCGCAGTCCGTCCCGAACAACGTCACCTCGGAAATGGGGCTGGCGCTCCTGGACGTTGCGGACGTGATCCGTCCGCATCCGGAGGTGGCTGCTTACCTCCAAAACGCGCAGGATGATGGCTTCTTTGAGGGCCTGCTCCCTTTGAATGGGGGACCGGAAGCCCACGACGCCATCCGCGCGTATCTCGACAAATATGGCATGCGCTGCGTCGGGGAAATCGACGTGACGAGGACGCGTTGGCGCGAAGCACCCACGACCCTGGTTCCCTTGATCCTGAGCAACATCAAGAACTTCGAGCCAGGGGCCGGCGGCCGGAAGTTCGAGCAAGGGCGGCAGGAGGCCTCGAAGAAGGAACAGGAGCTGCTGGAACGCTTGAAGCAAGTGCCGGATGGGGAGCAGAAGGCCGCGGAAACGCAACTGTTTTTGCTAACGTAAAAGTTGACCACTTGATCGGCGGGAAACCGCCAAAAAAGTGACC
>DAZV01000027.1 GCA_002083825.1 Candidatus Sericytochromatia bacterium S15B-MN24 CBMW_12
GCTTCGGAATCGGTGTTCGACTTGCTCCGGAATCACCGTTCGGCTTGGCCCGGAATACTCACAGGGTGTGATAAATGAAGTAGTGATGGTGCGTGTCGCTTGCTTTGAAGCCCTTCTTCTTGAGTGAGGCTTCGATCAATGATTTCGGCCTAGGCATGCGTGACCTCTTTGAGCCGGCGCCGTAACTCCAGGCGGGCATGCTGCGCGGCGGGTGTCAGATGGTCGGGGTTTTCCTGTGCGTACTCATCCCAGAGCATGAAGAGCTGATCAGCGAGTTCATCCGCGAGCTGCTCTCGAGTTTGCGCGTACACGAACAAGTCGAGGGTCTCGTCACGAAGCTCGTAGTACTGGCTGGAGTCCTCGTCCAGTTCGGGGGTTAGCGCCAAGGGTTCGATGAATTCCAGCACCCGTTCTCCCTGCTCGATGCGTTCGAAGGACATGGGGGAGAGGTCTACCGCCTCGATGCGCGTCACGTCCGTGAGGCGTATCGGATTTCCCTCTTCGTCCAGGAGGAACTTTCCGGTGACTTGGATTGGTTCCCTTCGGCTCTCGATAATGGTGTCTTCGATCTCAGGTCGATAAACGCACTCGATCAGTCGACCGGTGGGAGTGTAGCGAATTTGGACCTTGTTTTGATCGAAGTCGATACCGATCAATTCACCTGTCACCGTCATCACGGCATCACGAGGTTCTTCTTCGGTGAACCATCGCTCGATGATCCGGGCGCACTTGGTGTCTACCCGAACTTCCTTGCCATTTTCGACTGAGAACCCGACTCCCCAGCGTTCGCCTGGTTTGGGTAGGAACTTCACGAATTCGCGCAATGCCCGATTTCGATAGGCCGAGTCGGGTACCACGTCCATGACGGCCTCATGGAGCCCCGCGGAAACGGCCTCCATGAAGGCAAATAGTTTGTCGAGCAGGTGTAAATCGTCTTGGAGTTTGATCGGGAGGGCATAGCTTCCCGATCGGGGGAGTTCGCAGCGGAGTTCATACCGTTGACGCATTTCCTCGGTAGGCTTGAACCGTTGCCGAATGGGTTGCTTCAGGCTTGAGGCTGCCAGCAAGAAGGTCGTCTGCCGCATCCCGCTGAGGACGCGGATCAGGATCTCCGCGGGAACGGTATTTTCGTCCGTTTCCGCGCCGGTGATTCGAATCAGTGCTTCTTTATCAGGATAAAGACCGAGTTGCATGAGGTCCCTCCAGATCTCATTATACCCGCAATACTCCACGTTTCCCGTGCCTTGTTATCCGGATCGGCCTCCTACGTCTCTTCAGCCCAGCAGATGGACAATACCTTTCGCTACGGGGAAGTTGCCGCAGCGAGTATTTCATGAATCGACCCTAGCAGGGTGCTGAAAAAGTGCGAGCTGGCGGCCTACGTGATCTTCACATTGCCTCCAGCCGGATCAGGTTGAGCGCTTCGCTAGACGCGCAGCGTCTCGGCCGCCATGGCCCAGTCCACCGCTTGCGGATGCCCTCGGCGAAGGCCGTTTCGGTCTGGTAACCCTGGGCGGTGATGTTCGAGAGCGAGTGGCGGATAGCTCCTTCCCACCGAGAAGGATATCTGGTTATGTGGTTTGAGATTATGCTAAACCACATAATGATTGGCGGTGCTACAAGTCCGCCAAGCCGGTGCCGCTCCTTCCCTTCAAGGCGGGCGACTTCGCGAGCTTCATCCGCAGCCGGTTCGCCGCGACGGAAAAGACCATCTCCGATGGCGTCTCTCTCACCCCGCCAGCGAGCCCTACTCCTGGCGCTCGCGACCTCCGCGGGACCGGTCCTTTCGGAGAGCTTTCGCAAGGAGCATCAGCTCGGATCCGCGGCAACCGTCCAGACGGCCACTAATCGCTTGAAAGAGCGAGAGATTATCGAGCCACGTTTCGGTGGGGGGTATTCGATTCCCGATGTCTTCCTGAAGGCCTGGATTGGCCGAGCCTTGCTCGGGAAAAACCCTCCTGGCCGCGAATCCTACTAGACCAAAGCTCGACGGCGTTCTTTCGCGGCTGACGAAAAAGCCGCCGGCGCTTACGAAGCAGCCGCCAGCGCTAGACCTTCGAAGCCATGGAGGCCGTGGCCCAGTCCACCGTCTTGCGGATGCCCTCGGCGAAGGCCGTTTCGGGCTGGTAGCCCAGGGCTGCGGTGATGGCGGCGATGTTAGAGAGCGAGTGGCGGATATCTCCGTTCCGCTCCGGCCCGAACCCAGGCTCCCCGCCCACGCCCACGCCCAGGGCCTGGGCGATCGCCCCGTAGGCCTTCAGCACCGTGGTCTCCACCCCCGTCCCCACGTTGAACACCCGATATCCCTCCCCCTTGACGGGCGAGCTTCCCTTTATTTCCCCGCTCCCAGGTTCCTTGGTTGCGAGATCAAGGGTGAGCGCCCGCATATTCGCCTGCGCCACGTCTCCTGCGTAGACGAAATCCCGGGTCTGCCCTCCGTCCCCGAAGATCGTCGGCCGCCGTCCCTCTCTCAACGCGTCGATGAAGAGCGACAAGACGCCCGAGTACGGGCTCTTGGGGTCCTGACGGGGCCCGAAGATGTTGAAGTACCGCAGGCTCACCGTCTCCAGCCCGTAGAGCCGCGCGTAGACCCCCGCGTCGATCTCGTTCTGGAACTTCTGCGCCGCGTACGGCGACAGCGGCTCGAGCCGCATGCCCTCATCCAGCGGAGGCACGAGCTCCCCGTAGACCGCAGCCGAGCTCGCATGCACCACCCGCCGGACCCCATGCCGCCGCGCGGCCTCCAGCACGTTCAGGGTGCCGCGCGTGTTGATCTCGTGGCTTCCGATCGGATCCGCCACCGAGATCGGCACCGAGACCACCGCCGCCAGGTGCAAGACGGCGTCGAAACCCTCGGATAGCGTCTCCGTCAGGGCTTCCATGTCCCGGATATCGCCCTCGATCAGCCGAACGTCCAGCCCGTCGAGATTCGACGGCTTGCCGGTCGAGAGGTTGTCGAAGGCCACGACCGCGTGGCCCTCCCCGAGCAGCCGTTCGATGGAATGAGAGCCGACGAATCCGGCTCCGCCCGTCACGAGAATGCGCATGGACCCTCCCTCCATTTTTCGAGTCGCGTTCCATTATACGCTCATATCGAGCAACGAGCTCCCGTCAGATCGGATCCCCTTCTCCCGGCAACTCTTGGCGTCCGCGGAACCGGCGCGGAGTACTGCCTCCCCCGTTCCTTCGTCAAGCTCCCTCGGTCCTTGGGCATGATATGCTTGGGTGATCGGGAGTGAGCCCGGAAGGCATGCGGGGTTCCCTGCTGCCATCGAGACGCAAGAGGGGGTGGCGGGTCTATGAGCGCGGCTGTCATTCCGAGTTTTACTGAACGTCATATTCTTCCTCCATTTGCGAGCGGGCCGACCGCTCTGCAACCACGGTCGCCGTATGTGGTTTCCACCGAGGACTTTATCAAGCGATTCTCTTTCTCGAACGATCGCGTCGCGATCTTGAAAGGCCTTCTCGATTATCGGCGAGCCCTGCATGAGGCTGGGTTCGTGAGGGGGTTCCAGTGGTTGGCGGGAAGCTTCGTCGAGGATATTCTCCGGATCGAGGAGCGTGAGCCACGCGACATCGATGTGGTCACGGTCTTTTTGCCGCCGTCTCGATACGCGTCTCCGGAGGCCAAACGGGGGATACTCGAGCTTTTCTCTGCGACGGTAAACAAACCCAAGTACCGATGTGACACGTATCCGATCGATCTGAGCATTGCGAGAGAGGGCGACTTGCCATCTCTGACGAGTCTACTCGCTCAGGCGAACTACTGGCTGGGGCTCTTCTCTCACCGACGCAACTCGGAGTGGAAAGGGATCGTTCAGGTCAACTTGGGAACGGTCGAGACGGATGAGACTGCCTTGAACTACCTACAGGAGGTTGGGCAGCATGGTCATTAGAGCTCGCAGAGACTTCCTGCTCACCGAAATCGCCGCTGTTGAGGAGTTGATTCGTGGCGTCGTCCCCCATGACGTCTTCGGGAAGATGAGCATGGAAGAGCGTCTCGTGGAGCTTCAGAGCGAACTGAGGGCTCTGGGCGATGCCGTGGAGGAACCCGCAGCGGAGGGGCTCGCCCTGCTATTCGAAGGCGAGCCGGTGGTCGGCAATTCCGCGATCGAAGCGGAATTCAGTGCCAAGGCGATCACGCAGATTCAAGAGGTTGCCGCTCGGCTCAACGCACGTCGCGAGGGTCGGGAACTGGCGATGGCGGGCCCGATTCCCCTCAGACGAGAATCCAAGTTGTACATCACGGGGTTAAAGGCAGGCTCGTTCGGTTTTCAACTGGACGAGGCCCCTGGGCAGTCCAAAGACGGAGGCCGTTCGATCAGGCCGGTGCTACAGGATATCGCAGACCTCATCGTCTCGGCGAGCGAGAGCGATGAGGCGCTGGATGAGGCGATGCCCGCTCTCGACCAGCGAACGTTGAGCAGTCTGAAGGATTTCTTTGAGCATGTCGGGGGCAGCAATGCGTCTCTGCATGTCGTCAGCGGTACGCTGGATCGAAGTATCCCCAACGAAGATTTGAGGCGCGCAGCTCAGCGAGTCTCTCGGGTACATATCACGGATGAGCGGGTGCTGGAGTTAAAGGGCAAGTTGCTCGGGGTATTGCCGGAGTCCCGGCAATTCGAGTTCGTCAGGACGGATAACGAGCAGACGATCAAGGGTCGGATTTCGCCCGAGATTTCCCGATTGGCCTTGCTGGGAATCGCCGAGAGCTTGGCATACAGGCATTGCGTGGCCAAGATCCGTCAAACGAGTCTGTTGAGAGGCGAGCAACAGGCGAAGTTGAAATACGAGTTGCTCGGCCTCGTCTTGGATTCGGAGATTTATGGGGGGGGGCGTTAGCTCCCCCCCCGTTCCTTTAGACCAGTGCCGGCTGGAAGATCGTCGTCTCCGGTAGCTTCTCGAAGCCGCTCATCTTGCGCAGGACCTTGTAGCGCATCATCACCTCGTCGTGGGTGAGGCTGCGCAGGCGATCGCACGAGAACTTCTCGATGTTGTAGGACGCCATGACCGAGCCGATGGTGATCGCCCGCCGGAAGTTGTCGTCGGAGAGGTCGTCGGTGTAGGCGAGGTAGCCGAGGAATCCGCCCGCGAAGGAGTCGCCGGCGCCCGTGGGGTCGTTGACGTCCTCGAGGGGGTAGCTGGTGGAGATGAAGATGTGGCCGTTCTGCTGGACCAGGAACGCGCCGTGCTCGCCCTTCTTGATGATGACGGCCTTGGGGCCGAGGTCGAGGACGCGCTTGGCGGCGGTCAGGAGGTTGGTGGTCTCGCAGAGCTGACGGGCTTCGCCCTCGTTGAGGAGGACGATGTCGACCCGCTTGAGGACCTCGATGAGCTCCTTGCGCTTGCTGGTGATCCAGAAGTTCATGGTGTCGCAGACGGTGAGGCGGGGCTGCTCCATCTGGTCGAGCACGAAGAGCTGCAGTTCCGGGTCGATGTTGCCCAGGAAGAGAAACTCGGAGTTGCGGTTGGTCTCGGGGAGAATGGGCTTGAAGTCGGCGAAGACGTTGAGGTCGGTGAGCAGGGTGTGGGCCTGGTTCATGTCCTGCTCGTAGTAGCCCTTCCAGCGGAAGGTCTTGCCTTCGGCGCGCTGGAGGCCTTCGACGTTGATGCGGCGATCGCGGAACAACTCGATGTGTTCTTCCGGGAAGTCGGTGCCGACGACGCCGACCATGCTGACCGGGCAGAAGAAACTGGCGGACATGGAGGCGTGGGTGGCCGAGCCGCCGAGCGCATCGTTGACTTCGCCAAAGGGCGTGCGCACGGAGTCGAGTGCGACGGACCCTACGATCGTGAGTTTGCTCATCATTCCCCTCGGTAGTCTAGGCAAAAGGCCCTCTTCAGGCAAACAGGACCATTATAGCAAGGAGTTGCCAGGGATCCAAACTTTTTACTCGCTGAGAATGTGCGGCCAGGTAGTATCCGCTAAGACTATCGGTAATCTTGCTTGCTCGCACCTGTTGAGCTGCGGCGGGTCATCCGTTATAGCCATTGAAAGGGCTGAGTAGGTACGGGCGAACGAAAGTAACGGCGCCGGCACGGTTGCATTTACCCGTGAGGCAACACGGCGGAAAAAGTAGTTGACGTCATTCAGACGGCGAGGTTTGACCCCAAAACCCGAGGTAGGAGCCCTGTGCGGGGGCGCGGGGTAACCCGCATCCCTGCCACGACCCTAGGTATCGGCGACCATGTCGCGGCTCTGGGCCACCTTGGACTCTGGCAGCCCATTCCCAATCACGTGCGTCTGGAACCCGGCCAGAGTCCAGGCGTCGAGGCGGAGCATATTGCGGGTATCGAAGACGACCCGACGGCGCATGAGCTTGCCGAGTTCGCTGGGATGCAGGTACTTATACTCGTTGTGGGGGGCGAGAAGAACGACCATGTCCGAGTCCTGGAAGGCCTCCTCGAGGGAGTTAAGCTCGTACTCGAAGTGGTGGACGTGGGGATCGTAGATGCTGACGGTAGATCCGGCCTTTGCCAGGTGACGCAGCACCTCGAGGGCGGGACTCTCCCGGGTGTCGTCGACGTTGCCCTTGTAGGCCACGCCAAGGATCGTCACCTTGGGATTGGAGATGCCCTTCAGGGATTCGGTGATCCACGCAACCACGTACTCAGGCATCGTGTCGTTGATTTGTCGAGCCATGCGGATGATCTTCGCGGTTTCGGGTGCCTGTTCCACGATGAACCAGGGGTCCACCGAGATGCAGTGGCCACCGACGCCGGGCCCCGGTTGGTGGAGGTTGACCCGCGGGTGAAGGTTTGCGAGGCGCACCACGTCCCACGCGTTGATCGAGAGGCCCTCGCTCAGGATGGCGAGTTCGTTGGCCAGGGCAATGTTCACGTCCCGGTAGGTGTTCTCCATGACCTTGACCATCTCGGCGGTGGTGGCATCGGTGAGGTGCATCTCAGCCGAGACGAAAGTGGCGTAGAGGTCGCGGGCCCGCTCGGCGCAGGTCGGGGTGAAGCCGCCGATGACTCGGTGGTTCTCGATCAGCTCCTTGAGGATCTTACCGGGCAGCACGCGCTCGGGGCAGTGTGCGAGGAAGAGATCCTTGCCGAGCGTGAGGCCTGTCGTCGCCAGCATGGGGGCCAAGAGGTCGCGGGTGGTGCCGGGGGGAGAGGTGGATTCAAGCACCACCAGATCCCCTGGCTTGAGCAGGGGCAGGATTGCCTTGGCGGCGGATTTCACGAAGGCCATGTCGGCGGTCTTGGTGGCGGTGATGGGGGTGGGGACCGCGATGATGTAGACGTCGGCTTCCACGGGCTCGGTGGTGGCCCGTAGACGGCCCGAGTTGATAGCAGCCTGTACGATGGTCTTGAGCCCCGGCTCCTCTATATGGATGCGGCCCTGGTTGATGGTCTCGACGACGTGTGGGTTCACGTCCACACCGTTGACCTGCAGGCCGTTGGTCGCCAAGATGCTTGCCGTGGGGAGGCCGATGTACCCGAGTCCCAGGACGCAAATCCTCGAAATAGCTTGGCTCAAACTTTATCCCCCTTACTGTAATTACCCTGTTGGCCTGTAGTATACCCGGGAGCGAATGATTTAAAGGTGGCGGACATCCCCGGAGCGTTCTCTATTAGTGTATTCACGTCGTTTGCTGAACTGACTTTCTGCCTTTTACTATCGTTTGGCTAAGGATTTTTTGTAGCGGGCGTTCGACCATTATATGGAAGATAATACCCCCAAAAAGCGTCAGAAGGATGCAGAACAACATCGCACCGTATGAACCGACGACCGTCGTCACGCGAAGTCCAGCCACTAGCTTTATCGCCAAGGATAGTAAAGGCAGGTGAACCAAATACAGCGAGAAAGACGCATCTCCTAGGAACTTCAACACGGAGGGGACGGTAACTGGGCGTTCCTGCTCGAGCCAAACTGATCCGACCACGAGCAATGCGGCAGGCAAGCCATAGGCGATGACGCGGTATGGCTCCGCTCCCCCCCCGGTGAGAAAATCGAATGCACACGCGGTGAGAAGCGTCGTTGCCCCGAGCCACGTGAATGATAAAGCAAACTTAGGGCGAAACCGAAGCGCTAAGTAGGCACATAGGCAACCGAGGGCAAACTCGATGTTGTATCTACTGAGCAGGAAGCCGAAGAGCAGATAATTGCCTTGGGCGAGTGAGCCGGCGAATGGGGCCATCAAAAGACTTAAGCCAAGCCATCCGATTGCTAAAATGCGTGTGAGTCGCCCTGGAAAGGCTATCCCAAGGGCAAAGAATGCATAAAACAGGAGTTCATGGGTCAGTGTCCAGCCGACCGTAAGGATGGGGTGGTCACGTTGTGGCAGGAGCATTAGCGATGAGATGATGCACCCGATGTCCCGGTAACGGTCCTCTCCAAAGTTCGGCGCAATAAAGTAAATAGGAACAACCACGAGATTTGCCAGCCAGTACGCGGGGAAGACCCTGATTAAACGCTTGGTGATGAAATTCTTGAAGCGCTCAGGTCGCCCAAGGTCCGCCCGGTGAACGTAGAAGATGATGAAGCCGCTCAGAACAAAGAAGATATCCACTCCGGCATAGCCGCAGGCGCCAAAAAAAACGAGCAAATTTGAACCAAGTGCTTCATGAAAAAGCGGACTGGCGTGATAGAGGAGGACCATCAGGGCGGCTACTCCACGGTAGGCCTGTAAAAGTTCGAAGCTACGCTTGAGGTTCATTCCACGACCTCTCGATCGTTCAAGAGTGCCCCGAAGAAGCGGCTTGTGGTTTTGACCAAGAAGAGGCCTCGCTATTGTCAAAGGGCTGCCCGGGCATTAAATCGTTTGGATTCTTCGTTTACTTATCAGGCCTTGCTGAAAGGGCTCCGGCAATGACCTCCGGTTGAATGTTGGACAAGGCTTTCGGGGAGTGCATTCCCCCGACCGAAAGCAGCTTTTCCGTTACCTCCGCCAAGATCGTCTCTTGCTTGAGATGGATCGAGGCAAAGTCCCATCCGGCGGCTGCTAAGTCTTTCCGCAGATCAGGGTCATCCTTGAGCAATCTGAGGGTGGTTACTAGAGCGGCAGGATCATCGGGCGGGACAACGAGCCCGCCGCCAGAGCGTCGGACCGCGTTGGCAGATTCGCCTATCCCCCCATAGACCAGTGGGTTTCCTGTCGCCAGGTATTCCCAGACTTTTGAAGGTTGCGCGGTCGCGAAGACCGGCTCACCTCTCAGTTGCGCGTAGAGAATATCGGCAGATCGGTATAGTTCGGCAAGTTCCTGCTGGGAAAGGTAGCCCAGGAACTGTACGTTTCCAATCCCCTCCACCTGGCAGCGGCTCTCGAGGGTTGCCCGTTCCACGCCGTCCCCCGCGAGGAGGATCTCGATGGAGGGGTCGTCACCCAGGAGCTTGGCTGCGGTGATGAGGGTGGTAAGTCCTTGAGGGTATCCAATCAAACCCGCATAGACAACGCGGAAGGTCCCCGGACGCTTCTTGCGAGGCTGGGCAGCCTTGACTCGCTCAAAAAAGGCTTCCGGGATTCCGTTTGGATATAGGGCGGTCCTGCTCTCGGCCACCCCATGCTGAACGAAGTAGTCTTGCTGGCTTTTCGTCGTCGCCGTCAAGAATCGTGCCTGCCGTGCTGTCCAGAGCATCAATCCTTCAATGAGGTTGCCCGCAACCTTGCGCAATCCGGTTTCTCCAATGGCCTGAGTGTAGCGCCAGAGAAGATCACGGATGTCCCACATGAACTTGGCCCCCGTCAGCTTGGCGACGAGAGCGCCAAAAGGCCCCAGGAAGATTGCTGGCGAGGAGGCTAGTACTATCGAGGACCGTGCATGGATCAGGTAAACCCCGCTTGCAAGGAAGGCAGAAAGGACTTCCGCAATCAAGCGGAGGAGTAATTTATCCTTAGGGGCGATAATCGGCATCAGACGGATGATGCGTACTCCATCTTCGTGGAATTCTTGTGCCAGCTTGGTCTGGAACTCCTTGTAGACGCGCCCCTGGGGGTAGTTTGGCAGGGGGGCGATGACGGTGACTTTATGCCCCTTTCCTGCCAGATGCTTCGCTAGCCCGTGCAGCCTCTTGGCTGGTGCACAGGTCTCGGGAAAGTAGCTGCTCGCAATAATCGTTATGCTGTCCATGTCACCAGGTACCTGAATTCTACCGGCATGCGTGCGTCGGTGCTGAACTGTAAGACACGTTGCTGGAGTCTTACCCCGAATTGCGGGCAGTAGTATCCCGACATGATCTCGAAGGGCGGACCGTCCAGCACTTCAAATCGCGCCAGAAGCTGGTCGCCGTGGTAGATTTCGGCCAGTTTCTCGGAGCGTTGCTCGACCGCAAGGCTAGGATGGAGATGAAAGTAGGTCTCAACGAGATGATTGCCACTCCCCTGGAAGGCGTCGATGATCTCCAATCGCCCAGGCATGGCGTCGTAAGCCCTGCGATGGCGGACCCCCAATCGGTCGTATCCGGTATGCTCCCCTTGTACATGGAGCCCATTGGATCTCGGCTCCACGTGGATAGCCGCGGGGATCGCTCGACGGGCAATCCGAAAGCTGCTCCAGATCTCGGATTGCTCGATCCTGTCGATCCGCACCGTGTTGTGGGCTTTCGTCTCTCGATTGAGTTTCCTCATCTCAGGGTCCTGATAGGCATAAACCCCGGAATCGACGAAGATGCGTCGTCCTTCGATGGACAACTCGAAGCTCAACGTGTCGCAATGGCCGTGCGCCGGTTGGTGAGCGGGGCCGACTTCACCGACGTCGACAACGAGGTACGAGTTGTCCGAACCTCGCCACGTGACGTACCCAGACGCTGCGCGATGATCAATCGGTGCTATGCCTTCCGGACTCTCTCCCATCACCGCGCCCGCATAGCCAAGTAGAAGTGGCGGAGGCGAGGCTATCCCGCAGGCGGCATCATTGAACAAGGCAATTTCGCCGTCGGGGTGGCACAGGGACTTCAACCAAGCAACCATTGTCGGCGTTTTGCGCTCCAGTTCGCCCAACAAGGCTGGCGCATGGTTGAGCAGCTGAGAGGACATGTTCAAGAGATCGAGGCAGCCTTCCAGAATGAGGGAGTGATACATGGGGCTGCGCTCATAGTGGCCTCCATCGTCCAGGACTTGTTCCCGAACCTCCCGTTGCAGGAGTTCCCGACCTTGGCGCAGCCAGCGATTGGCTTCCGGTCCATCGAATACTAATCCTGCCCACACGAGGGCCTTGGCGTTCTCGAAGAGATGGTTGGCCTGGAGGTGGTGCTCAAGGTTGCTGGCGAGGTATCGTGCGTGTGCGTACAAGCTAAGCAGGATTTTACCGGACGCTTCGGTCTCTCCGTGCTTTGCCAGCCACTTGAACCAGTTGATCATCCGCAAAGACAAAGGGTACGGATTCCAGGCGTCCATTCGTCCATCGACGTTGCGTGCTACCCAGTCCTCCATCAGCTTACGAGCCATCTCGACGGGAAGACTCGGCAAGTACTCGAAATAGTGCAGGTTATAACGCCAGAGCTTAGACTGACCGGAGTACTCCCAATCGACTTCTTCATCGAAGGTTACGGTTTGGTTCAAAAAGGTATAGCGAAGCCCGTTTGTCGAATTCGATGACTCCAGAAACGGGCGCCGCGTTTGCCGCCAGCCGGGCCTGAGCGAAACCCGCGCAGGCATGCGGAGGGGGCTTAATCGAGTGAGCTTTGCCAGCGCCCGCCCATAAACTTGCACCGGGCGCAGATGGCGAGCCGTGTTCCAGTAGCGTAGCGAACTTTTCCAGAGGAGCGGAAGGGGCTTCACTCGGACTGGTCTCCCTGTAAGAGGATCGGTAGCCCTCGGTTGATGGATTCCTCGATGAGGAAGGTAACCTGGGTGGTTGCCACCAGTTCCTCGAAGGGGATGGGGGGCGATTTCTTTTCCCGTACAGCGGCAAGAAACGCGTCCAGCTCCTGGGCAAAGCCCTTCTCTTGTCCGGACGACTTGGTGCGGGTCACTTTGCCTCCTCCCGCCAGGGAAAGCTCTCGGAAATCATTCAGGATGCCGATCTTCCCACCCGCAAACACCTCGAGGTATTCCTTGGGGAAACTGGGGTCGCCCGTTGCTACGTAGGTAATGGTGCCTACAGAGCCATCCATGAACTTGAGCGTCACGGCTAGGCTGTCGCGGGCGCTGGGGTCGGCGTTCGGGAGGCTGAGGGTTTCGGCAAAAACTTTGACGGGGAGGCTCCCGGTCAGGTAGATCAACAGGTCCACGAAGTGGCAGACCTCGCCGATGATCCGTCCCCCACCTTCTTCCGGATGCTGGATCCAACTGTCCTGAGGGATGGGGCCCGCATTGACGCGGTACTGCATCATGAGCGGACGCCGACCACCTTCGACGAAGCGCTTGAGATCGGCCACCAGCGGAGAGAAGCGCCGATTGAATCCGACCATGAGCACGGTCTGGCCATCGTATGTCTCGACAATCCGGGCCAGCTCCGCCTCGTTCAAGCATAGAGGTTTCTCGACGAAGACATGTTTTCCGGCGGAGAGGCTCTGCACCACTTGCTCGGCATGTTGGTGATGACGAGTCGCGATAAAGACGGTATTCACCTCGGGGTCGGCCAGAACCTCTTGGGCAGACGAGGCCGCCACTTCCACTCCCAGCTTCACGGCGAGCGTCTTCGCCTTTGCTGGGGTGGCGGTGGTTATTGCTCGGAGGCGCGGATTGAGGCGCTTGAGGTGGGGGAAGAGGACGCCAGTCGCGAAGTTCCCAGCTCCGATCAAACCTAAGATCGGGGCCGATGCCGCCTTCTGCTGGGATTCGTCAGCGGCAAGCTTCAAGGACATGTGGAACGGGTAGCGGTCCGGTGTCTGGGGATACTCCAGGACGATTCCCATGTAGGGCTCCTTGACCCGTCCCTCGATCAGATCGTAGGCATGAAGGGCGTTTTCGAAAGGAATCCGGTGGGTGATGAGTTCCTTGACCTGCATGCGCTTCTGCTCGACGAGGTCGAGGAAGGATGCCATGTTTCGTTGCTCCGTCCAGCGCACGTAGGCGTAGGGGTAGTCATGACCCCGCTCTTCGTACTCCGGGTCGTAGCGTCCAGGTCCGTAGGAAGTCGAGAGACGGAACTCCAGCTCCTTCTCGTAGTAAGGCTTGCGAGGCAGTTCCATGCCAACCGAGCCCACGACTACGACGCGTCCCTTCTTGCGGGCGATCGCTCCGGCCAACTCGACCGGGGCGTTGCTGGAGGTTGCCGCCGTGATGATGACGGCATCGACTCCCTGACCACCGGTCCACTCAAGGCAAGCCCGTTGGAATCCGCCGCCTTCCCCTGCGAAGTCGGCTCCTGACTTAATGGCGATTGCGTTCTTGGTGGGATCGATGTCCGTCCCGATCACCCGGCATCCTGCCGCCTTGAGTAGTTGAACGGTCAACTGCCCGAGCAGACCGAGACCGATGACGGCAACAGTTTCGCCCAACCGCGAATCCGCTTGGCGTACGCCCTGCATGGCGATCGCCCCGAGGGTGACGAAGCTGGCTTCTTCCCACGTAACCGCTTCAGGGACCGGGATGCACAGGTTCTGCGGCACCCAGATGGCATCGGAGTGGCTGGCGTACCCCATGCCGGCACATGCCACGCGGTCTCCCGGAAGGAACCCCTTGACCCCGCGCCCGACCTCAAGCACCACCCCCGCGGCGCTGTAGCCGAGGGGCATCGGAGTCTCAAGCTTGCTCTTGACCTTGCTCAAGGTGCTGGCAAGGCCTTCTTTCTTCATTTTTGTCAGAACCTGCTTGACCAGATCGGGCCTTGCCAGGGCTTTTCCCAGAAGGCTCTTCTTCGCCAGTTCGACAATCATCTTCTCGGTGCCGGCGCTGACGAGGGTCCTCTCGGTTCGGATCAGCAGACCTCCGTCTCGGCACTCGGGAAAGGGGACCTCGGCGTTCTGGAGCAGGCCAGTTTTATAATCCTGAATAATTTGCTTCATGGCATTCCTCACGTTCATCTGGTCCCAATTGCTGGATCCGGCGACCCCCCAGCGCAACGGCCCGAAGTCGAGACATCGAGCCCCAGCGACGGGGAAAAGGGTGCTGCAGGTGACGGCCTATCAACGAACTGTCTGCACCATAACTCCATACACACCAGGGAGAAGATTGGATAGGCGGCATCGACCTTTCCGGAACGGTCGAGTTCCAGCAACTTATTGATTGCAGCCGGCTCGAACAGCCCCCGCCGAGACACCGCGTCCACGGAAAGAACATCCTCGACGAGGGGGCGCAGCTCCTGGCGCAACCACATTCGCAGGGGGGCTCCAAAGCCTGTCTTCGGCCGGTAGATTATATCATGGGGTAAATAAGGCTCCATCGCCTTCTTCAGAACCCACTTGCCCTCGCGTCCGCGCTGTTTCATGGAAATCGGAAGGCGTGCCGCTAGGGCGATGAGATCGGGGTCCAGAAACGGAACTCTGACCTCTACCCCGGCCGCCATGCTCATCTTGTCCATGTAGTTGAGATTATGGTCTGCGAGGAAGTGCTTGCCTTCGAGGTACAGCATCCGGTTAAGCGGGGAGGTGTTGGGCGCAAGCCTGGATAGGCTGTCGACCAGGGGGGTGGAGACGGGGATGGATTGAAGCTCCAATTGAAGATCGCTTGAATAAAGGCTGGCCTGCAGGGCGGGGGCGAAATAATGGAAGTAGCTGGCGATTCGTTGATCCCCGGCGAGATCGGCGTAGCGGAACGCCTTGGAAAGCCTCCGACCTAATGGCGCGCCGGTGGGAATCAGCGAGGCAAGGTTAGATAGCTGCTTACGGGCCGATCTGGGGAGCCAGTCCCAGTAGCGCTCCTGCATCAGCGCATAGTGCCGCGGGTACCCCGTGAAGATATCGTCTCCCCCTGTTCCGGACAGTAGAACCTTGATGCCGTTATCGCGGGCGAGCTCGCTGATGAGGAGCGCGTTGATGGGGGCAGGATCGGCCTGGGGTTCGTCAAGATGATAGATCATCTTTTCCAGGTGTTTGATCATGTCCGCTTCAACGTAGATGGTGTGAAGGTCGACGCCCAGGTGAGAGGCTGCTTTTCTAGCGAAGGGGAGGTCCTCGACCATGCCCTCTCGCTGCGGCGAGTCATCTTTGAAGCCGATGGTAAAGCACTGGAGGGTCTGCTCGGGAGCGTGTTGCCTGGCCAACGCGACGACCGCGCTGGAGTCCAGGCCACCCGACAAAAAGGCTCCAACCGGTACGTCGGCTACCATCTGGCGCTTGACCGCCTCGCTCAGGTGGGTCCGGACCAGTTCAATGGCTTCGCTTTCCGAGTACGGCGCGATCGGTTGATCGTAGGGGAGATCATAGTGCTGCCAGTGGCGTTGGATCTTACCGTCCCGGAGGATCATGGCAAACCCCGGCTCTAGTTTCTGAACCGCCTTGAGCATCGTATGGCGTCCAGGTGCCCACAGATAGGAGAGATGGTAGTGGATGGCCTCGGGGTTGAGTTCTCGGTTGATCCCGCCGTAGCACAGCAGGGATTTCATTTCGCTACCGAACAAGAATCCCTTTTCCGTCGCGGCATAGTAGAGCGGCTTGACCCCCACCCCATCCCGGGCCAGGAACAAGGTCCTCTGTCGGGAGTCCCAGATGGCGAACGCGAACATTCCATTGAGTTGGGTGAGCATGCGCTCGCCATCCCTCAGGTAGAGGTTGAGCAGGACCTCCGTATCCGACTGGCTGGTGAAGGTATGTCCCTGCGCCTGAAGGACGGATCTCAGTTCGCGGAAGTTGAAGATTTCGCCATTGAAGACGATGGCGACCTGGTGGTTTCGGTCCCACATCGGCTGGTGCCCGAGGGCAGAGAGTTCGATTATTGAGAGTCGCCGATGCGCGAGCCCGATTCCCTGTTCTCTGTCGAAAAACAGGCCTTCATCGTCGGGTCCGCGATGCGTGATGATATGGCTCATCTGCTGTAGCAGAACGCGATCGAAGTCCCCAAAGAACCCAGCTATCCCGCACATTAGATTGCATACTCCTTCATCAATTCATCCGATCCGGGACTTGAAAATCCATTGCTTGTTCGAGAAACTGGCCTGGGCTCAAGAGCGAAAGCGACTGTTCAGGGATTCCAAGAAAACGTTTTGCTGCTCGGGCAATGGAGGTCGCCGAGGACGGATCGAACGTTTCCTCGGGGTCGAGTAGATCGCGGACGTAATCGAGTTCCGAAGCCACAATGGACAGGTTTGCCTGCCTTGCTTCGATCAATGGTAAACCAAGTGACTCCAAGAGTGACGGAAAGATCAAGGCTGTTGATTCCGAATAAAATGCTCTCAATCGATCGGCAGGTATCCTGCCCGGATTGGTGATACGCAGCCCCCATTCTAGCTGGCAGTCCCGGATCCAGTTGCAGAGTTCGGGAAAATCGCCCGGATCGATCGTGAGGCATAAGGAAGGGAAATGGCCTTCCTTGGCCAACATGATCCAGGCCTCGATTAACCTCCGGTGATTCTTGTGCGGCTCGCCCGAGGAAGCGTAAATGAAGTCGTACGTGCGATCATGGACTACCCGAGGAATCGAACGTGCGACCTCGGTCTCGCAGGTGGCCGAAAAGGGGAGAATGCGAATCCTCTTTGTCCCGATCCGTGCTTCCAGGAGCCGTCGCATGGTAGGCGATTGGACGATGAACTCGTCGGCATGCCTCGAAAAATAGGAGAGCCACCGTCGCTCGGCGTAGGTTCGAAGGCGAATGCGGGGCGAAACCTCAGATTGAGGGGAGTTTTCCACGAGATGACGGTTTTGGACGAAAACCGAGACGACTGCTTTGTTCTTGAAGAGGGGAGGCAGGTTCCCTAGGCAGAGGACGCGGTCTCCCTCTCGGGCCAGCCGCTTCAATTTTCTCTCGATCTTGAGCCTGTCACCCAGGGAGGTCGAGACCCGTTCAACCGACAGTGCTTGCGGCAATTCAAGCGATAGGTTTACCCGAGCGTCCACCAGAAGATGGCCCTGGGTATTTGGAGGTAGGGATTTGAGGAGGCCGATCAATAGGCTGTACCCACCGCCAAGACGGACGTTGTTGACAGCATGGATGATTAGCTGCGGAGTAGGATTCAAACCGGCACTCCTCCTGTGGACTGCGCTGAGATCGGGTGCTTGCCATGTTGGGCGAGTCTCTGCAATCCGTAGAGCAGCATCACATTGAATATCAGGTAAGCGGTGAAATTCTCCGTGCTATAGAGAAAAATCATCGCCAAGCAGTAGAGCACGCGGCTTATCGGAGAGAATCCCGCCAGGAATCGAGGGAACAGGAGCGGAGTGATCAAGAGGATTCCGCTAATGCCCACTTGAGCGAGCAGCAGCAGCAACCCATCCGCACCGGTCGGCGGAAACAGGTCGTAGGCCACCCCAAAGAGTGCCGGCCCCATAATGTCTCGCATGGAGAGGTTTCCGTAGCCGACCCCATTGAGGAAGTTTCCGGAAAAAATGACCCAATCGAGAATATGATCGTTGATGCGCGAGACCAGGGATCCATTTGAAAATGGGGCGGCAGCTATCGCATCGAACGATAGCTTCTTGAACACCGTTTCTTCAATGACGGATCGCCCCAACACCAAGACGCTGGCAACGACCAAACCAAAGGCAGCGACCTTGGGGAGAAGGGATTTGAGCTTAAGCGTAACAGATATGCCTTGTTTGGCGAAGAATATCGGAATAGTCAGCAGGGCGACAAGGTATCCGGTAGTCGACTGGGTGGTCGCAAGTGCGACAAGAAGAATGACCATGGTCTTCCGGTCGAGGCGAGAGTAGATCGCCCCAACCAGCAACGCGGTATTGATGAAGAACTGAAATGCGCCTGGCTCCCAGAAGATGCCGCTATTTCTCATGAGGGAGTAGGCATAGTACTCCGAATTGACGGCGAAGAGGATGAAATTATCAAACCTTGCATCAATCAGTGTCTCGAGAGCCGGAAACGGAGACCGCAGTCCAAGTGGGACGAGGGGCAAGTACAGCAAGGATGCGGCCGCTAAAAAAGTCACGACCTTGATGAATACTCCCACGAAGCGCTCGAAAGGAATGCAGAGAACGATGCAGATGGCCAGTGCCATGCGAGCGACGAAGACCGCCCAAGAAGTCAAGAGAACATTGCTGTTGAGGCTGATAATCACCAAGGCCATCAGCGAGAACAGGACCGGAGTCGTGAGCTGGGAGCGTCGAACCCTGCAGGTAGCTAACTTGAGCAGGGCGATGACCAGGATAAACAACAGCCAGACGTTATTGAGGACGGTCGAATAATAGAGCGATCCGGATACTAAGATGACGGAGCTTACGAGTGAATAGTCTAGTAGGTCGGCTTTCGGCCACTTCATGAGCCGCCGCAGTGAGAAGCTTGGCATTCGTCAAGGTCCCTTGGGGTGCAAGGTCTCGATGAAGTCGGCACCGCTACCGGGATTCAGCAGCCGCAAATACTCCTCCTTCGACTCAAACGGCAAACGGCCGTCGGAAAGGTACCCCGAAATCTGGGCTTCATCGATCCTTTCCAGGTTTGGATCAGCTTGAATTCGCTGTAGGAATCCATTATAGCGTTCCCGAGATGCCAGCTCCGAAAACGCCTTGGTCGCTCCTTCCGAGTCGTAAGGGGAAACCACTAGGCCTTGAACACCGTCAAAAACGATGGTATCCACCGCACCACAGGCGTGAGACAGCAGCACCGGCATGTCACACTTGAGGGCTTCTTCGACGACCAAGCCATACGGTTCGGAGAGACTGAGCAGCACGAGTGCGTCGTACTCGGCCATCATCTGGGGCAGAACCTCGCGTTCCACATAGGGTGCGAAGATGATGCCCGGTTCGGATCCAAAACGGGAACGCAGCTGGTCCTCCAAGGGGCCCTCTCCAACCAAGGTCAAGCTTGCTTGGTCTTCGACCAGTTTGGAGGTGAGGAAGGCCTCTATCATGAAGTCAAGGTTCTTTTCCGAGGACAGACGGCCAAGGTAAAGGAAGCGTCGTGCTCCATGGGATGAGGGCAGGCGTGAAAATGGTTTCGCAAAGGTGAGGCCGACGCCGAGGAGATTCCTAAATGGACCTTGGAAGCCATGTTCGCGCAGGTACGCCTCCTGTCGCTTGCCAGCCACCAAGGCGAGGTCGACATGACGCATAAAAAGGGACTTCGCCAGCCGATAGACCCAAGATTTCAAGGACATGCCGTGGGCGTCACGCCTCTGCGATTCCCGACTCGTCGATTCCATGACCATTCTGCGCTGCCAGGTGAAAGGCAGCAAGATGAGGATCCAGCACGCTAATTGATCCCAGCCCGGCGTGGTGACGGTCGAGAACTGGCGCGACAGCAAGAGGTCCAGCAGCCTGCGAAGGCCGCTGATCTTTGCGAACTTGCCGTCGCCGTGCTGCAGGGTCATATGGGGAAACCGCATGTCCTGTCGAACGAAGTTCGCGTTCCGGCTACCTTCGTTATCCTTTAGGAAGATTACGAAGATGTCTTCGATTTCGGAGATCCGGTTATACAGTTCCACCTTATAGAACGAGGGAATGTATGAAACGATCAGGTGGGACGATTCGCCCTTACTCATGGCCTAGCAGTATCCTTTTCAAGCGATGCGTGGCATCTCGGTTGTAGTCAGCGATCTGTTGCTGCAAACGGACCGTATCAATCGGTTGGCTTATGGTTTTCCGGATGATTTCGTCTGCTTGGCGAGTATTGCTGATCACGCGAGCATTCTCAAAGCCTTCGTAGGGCTCGAACATCGAGCAATGGTTGAAGTACACGGGTTTGCCTGAGTAGAGGTAATGGAAGAGTTTGGAGGGAAAATTTGTCTGGTAATAGGCTGAGCCCTCGTTCTGAAAGAGCAGGAAGCCATCAACCTCGGACTCCAGCCGCCGCAACTCCTCGAGCTGGACGAAACCGTGATAATGAATGTTGCTCTTCCCCTGGGTAAAGTCTGTTAGCCTGTCCACCGACTTGCCTGATCCGGTGATGTGTACCTCGATGGATTCCATCCCAGCCAGCGCCTCGAGGAGGAGTTCTAGGCCGAAATCAGAGCTGAGATTCCCCGAGTATAACAGCGAGATTCGGCGTTCGCCGGTGCGGGCGATGGGCTGGGGGGCGGAATCTGGAAAGATGCCGTTGAGGATCATGAAGGGGGTCTGAGAGAGCAGGCGGCTTTTGAGCCCTCGATTCACGAGCACACAGGCATCCGCGGTGCGGACCATCATGGACTCAAGGGATAGCTTCAGCATGCGGCCTTTCCGATCAAGGAACAGCCCGTCCTCATAATCCAAGACCACCCGTTTACGCAGCATCCCATGGGTAATAGCGGCTAGCAGGCTGACCGCAGGCATGTAGTTGTAAACGAACAAGCAATCGACTCGGTTTCGGTTTCGCACAAGCTGAGCGATCGCGGCTATGACCCGCGATGCGACCAGCAGAATCCTGATTGGGAGGTAAAGCATCCGAATCAGTGATTCAGGCCATCCCGATAGGCGCTTGCGAAGGTAGTTCTGGTTGATAGATGCGGTGGATAGGACCTCGACGTGGATGCCCGCCCGGGAGAGCAGATCGATGTAGCCTTGAATCTTCTTGTTCGCTGCCTCCGAAAAAATGAACTGGTCGCGCTCCTCGGGACGGACGTAGTTACAGGCCATCCAGATGGCCTGAGGGCTTACGTTCGCCTGGGGTTGCAGCGTCGCCAATTGTTCACGCCTCATCGGAATAGATTTTCAAAAGCCCCAAGTCTCGGATCCCGATCGCGCTCAAGATCCAGAGGATGCTCACCCAACTGCCCAGGGACGCGGCCGCAACGAACATGGGGTTGGGATAGATCAAGCTGAAGATGTTGTTCGTGTAGCCGTGCAGAATGAAGATCGGCAGCGAGTTGCGACCAATGAAGCGTATCCCCTTGCCACAGTCCTTGATCCTGCCGAGGGCGAAGAACGCGATGACTACCAGCGCGAAGGTGACCGGTAGCGCCGCGAGCATTTCAAGATTGAAGAAAGCGACATCCAATCGAATGCTCGACCAGAAAAGGGCTCCGTAAATCAGGCACCCGGCGACAACAGACCCCAGGACGGGAAGCGACATACGTCGCAGCAGGTCAGCATGGTAGCCCAGGGCCACGAACGGGATAGCGACAAGCAAGGTGTTTAGCGAGTAAGGGATATAGGCGATATCCCCAAACCAAGTGAGTGCCAGGCATCCTAGCCATAGGCTTGACGCGATGCCAATAGCCAGGGGTGTTGAACGACGCCGCCGAGCAAATTCTAGAGCCGCGAGGCTGCCTAGGAGCGATGGGATGAACCAGAGCACCTGTCCATAATGTTCGAGATGTTGGATGTTCCCCCAGACGAAGCTATCACGTAGCAGGGCGGTGAGGGATACGATATCCCGTCCAAGGACCTCGAGTTTGACCCGCGTGACGACCGCACCAAGCAGGGTGAAGATAACGAAAACTCCAAGCAAGCGCTTGACCTGTCGTGAACTGGTGTATCCCCGCCCGAGCGTCCGGGCGACTAGACCGGAAGCAAAGAAGAACACTGGGACATGGAACAGGTATATTAGCTTGCTTGTCCACAGGGGTAGCTGAGTGTGCCCTAGGATCACTAGGACAATTGCCAGGGCCTTGATGGCATCAATTCCCGACGACGTGGCAAGCTCGGCATGGGATTCCGACGCTGCAACTGGGGTTAAGGCCGCCTGGGGTGAATTCATTGCAGGATCTCCTCGTAAAGTTGCCGGTGACGGTGGGCAATCATTGGCAGATGATAGTCTCGCTTGGCCTTGGCCCTGGCCTCGTAAGCCAGCTTAGCTCTGCGTTCATCGTCGGCGAGGACCCACGCGATGCCTTCCGCCAGATCTCTGGCGGAGTAAGGCTGCGCCAGGTAGCCGGTCACGCCGTGATCGATTAGATCGGGCATTCCGCCAATATCGAAGGCGACGCAAGGGGTGCCGCAGGCTAAAGCTTCCATGACGGTATTGGCGAGGTTTTCCTGGACCGAAGGCGCCACAAAGACATCCGCCGCGGAGTACATCAAGACGAGGCTGATGTCGTCACTGAAGCGCCCCATGTAGTGAGCGGGTAAACCGAGATCCGGCGCTACCTTGGGAGCGGATGAACCGAGCAACGCGAGTTCCGCTCGCTCGCCCCACCCTTGCTTGCCCATTTCCACGAGGGCTGCTTGGAGGTGCTGGAATCCTTTCCGCGGGTCGCTGGTGCTCGCTAGCGCGCCAAAGAGAATGATTCGCTTGTTCTGGGGGAGACCTAGCAGGTCTCGGGCAAGGTTTTTTTCCACCGGGCGATAGCGCGACATGTCGAGGCCGTTGGGGATGACCTCCACCCGAATATCCTTCAACAGCGCGCTTTTCTTGGCGCAGTCGCCGAGCCAGCGGCTAGGAGTGACGATGGTCAAGGGGGCGGCGCGATACGCACGTTGCTTGCGGTGCCATATCCATCGGGATAGATCCCGTTCTCGGGATGAGCCCAGGATAGGGCAAGCTCCGCAAGAACGTTCATAGCGGCCACATTCTTGGTCGTAATGACAGCCGCCGGTAAATGCCCACATGTCATGCAACGTCCAGACCATAGGCCGCTTCATTCGAGAGATCGTCTCGACGTTCAGGAAGCCGCGTCCCACCCAATGCATGTGGACCACATCCGGGTCATGTTTCCGAACGGAGTGGGGAATGCGGCTGGGCAGCGCGGCGGGAGTGAAGATCACGTTTTGCCGGTGGCCGTAGAGCCTGATCGGAAGCGTGTCTAACAGGGGACGGGACTTGTTCAAGGTCTGCTCGAGCTTGGATTGGGGACCGATGATCGAGCCATCATCCTTGGAGCGCTCTTGGACGAGCATGGTGGAGTCGATGCCGATGAATCGCAACCCCTGATGCAGCCGATATGCCGCTCGATCGGCTCCGCCATCGAAGTCGGATGTATTAAGAATCAGTGCCTTCACTCATGCATTCTCTATCTGTCAATCGTCTTCTCGGTGATGCTGAAACCCACGGAGATCTGAGCTGCCGGAATGTGCCTGTCTCATGCGATGCGATTATGCGGCATTTGATGATGACCACCACGATGGCGGTGGCAGAAAAATGGCGCCCTTGGTGTATGAGGTGGATTCAATACGCTCAAGGGGATGCTTTCTGCCAAGGTGACACGAGGCTCGTCCAGATCTCGCGTGACTTCGAGCCCTCTTGATTCCCTGCCAGCCACACGATCGACGAAAGTCGCTGGAAGTCTCACCCATGCCGGACGAACTGACTCTTCCAGGCATCGATGTTTTTCGTCTTGAGGGTTATGTTGGTACTGGAGATCGACTTGATCCAAGCGGAAATCGAGCTGATGTCGCCGCGAGCAACAACGGGTAGATTGGTGTCCTGCGAGATTTCCCTGGCTCTGTTGTCAATGGCAATGACAAGCGAGCGCTTCTTGTGCTGGATGGCTCTAATTCCCGCATGAAGCCTGGTTCCGATGTAATCGACCTCGTTGTTTTTGAGGAAGTCGTCCAGAGCGGGCAAGGACGGTGAAATGTAGGCGACAGGGATGTCTTTCCGGAGAGCCTCCATGTAGGCGTAGTCTTCCGAGTTTTGCGGCCAGTAGAAGATGGTGGAATATTGAGACCCCAGCAGCTTCAAGGTCTCGAGGTCGGAAGCCCGGTCTTGGTTGTACTCGGTGAAGGTAACAAGCACGCCGGATTGCTTCATGGTCGGAATCGAGGCGCAGTGTTCCTCCGTGAGCGACCACATGGTGGGGCAGCCGGTATTCAAGACGTTGTCCATCCCAATTGCGCGAAGTTTCTGCTCCGTGTAGCTGTCTCGGATGGAATGCAGGACGCTCTTGTGGAGAAGACGGCGAAGTAGCAGGCGAGTGAATGAATTCGGGTTATCTTGATACTGCCACCAGCCAACTCCCATCAGGATGATATCGCTGATGGATAGGGCATCCAGAAGCCCTACCTTCCATTGATTGTACGAATTCATGTTGGACGAGAGCAGATTGGTTCCTCCAACAAAGCTATGGTGGCTTCGGTTGATTATCTTGTGCGACGGCTTGGAGATCTTGTCTTGCGTCTGAATGTGAATGAACAAGCTGTCGGGAAAGATGGCGTGCAGTTCTTTCCGGACCGAGTCCATGATGATTTGATCGCCAAGATTTGGGCTTGCAATCGAGGGATCTAAGAGCGCGATGGTCCTCAACGGGCCTCCTTGTAATGTTTGATTGGCTGCTATGCCCTGAGGGGGCAAGCCAATGATACCAATAGATGCACGGGATGGGTATTCCTGCATACAGGCGATAGGGTGATTTATTGCTAGAATTATGAATTCATAATATTAAATATTCTCCTGACTGTGGCTATTAATTAGATCTATAGATGTGTTTGAGATGTGATGATTAATGTTGGTTGGGATTTGAGGATCGGCTGATTCCTGGTTTCCTTATCGAGTTGACTTGATATGTGCTGGGGTCTTATTGTGGCCAATTACGGAGTCGCCTCCACAGCATGTTCGCTCCTCTGACAGGCAACAAGAGAGAATTGGTTTGGATGAAAAATATCTCTCTCGTTTCCCGGTTGAGCGAATTTGCAAGATAGGATCCAACGAAATGGGCGCATACGGTTGCAATGGCTGCACCGCTTACTCCCAATTTTGGAATTAGTAGCACGTTTAGAACTACGTTGAAAATAAGTCCGAATATCGATCTTTGAATAGTAAGATGCTGAAGGTTGTTCGAAAGGTACCATCGGCCTGCGATGACGCCCAAAAATACAAACACCGCTCCCCAGATGTGAATCTGGAGAACCAAGGCGGCACTTGAGAATGCCTCGCCGTATAAGAAGCGAATGATCCAAGGCGAGAGTAAACTTACAGGAATCGCAATCGATATCGCAAGTGCTACCATACCATCCATGAGGCGTTGAATCTTTTGAGTAAATTCCTCATGGTTCCTTGATTTGTCTTGAAGGAGGCTGGGGAAATAGGATTGGGCGATGATGACCGGGAACAAATACCAGATTTCCGAGAGCCTAGTTGCCGCGCTGTAGATGCCAACGCTATCATTCCCGAGCATCTTTCCCAGCATGATCTGATCGGTTTTCATGTAAGCAATGATCGCAAGGCCGGAAAAAATCAGGGGCCAGCTCTCAGCCACAAGCCTCTTGGCTGTGGATGAGTTGAATACCCAGGGGTGCTTGGTTTCGTCTTTCTGGCGGAAAAACCATGTCTGAATCACCAGAGAGATGAGGGTTTCCAGCACCAATACGCA
The DNA here is from genome assembly GCA_002083825.1 of Candidatus Sericytochromatia bacterium S15B-MN24 CBMW_12. Lineage (GTDB taxonomy): Bacteria > Cyanobacteriota > Sericytochromatia > S15B-MN24 > UBA4093 > UBA4093. The sequence continues at coordinate 25,159 of DAZV01000027.1, forward strand.
GGAGAATAGTAGGAGAGGGGAGGATGTCCCAATCAATAGCAGCTTTACGAGGGATGAAACCAAAAAAGCTGATGTCTCGGCAATCACGGTGTATTTGGAGTTGACCTTTGATTCAAAATAGAACCGTACGAGATCGAGGCCTTTAATGGTGGTTGATGCGGCGGCGATCGCGGCCAGTAGGTGCATGTTGCTCTCGCCTGGGTTTAGGGTCAGGGTTGCTGCCATCGTCGCGGCAACGGCGATGAACCCCCCGAAAATCCTTAGGATGAATGCCGTGCCCAGTACCTGTCCCGATTCATCTGGCTTCTGCACGAGGTTCTTTACCAGGATGGCGTCAAGGCCGAGCATGCCGACGCCGCCAAAAATCGTGGCGACGGCAATGGCATAGTTCAACATGCCGAACTGGTCCGGACCCAGATAGCGGGCAACCAAGGTGCCGACCAGCAACCCCACGGACAGCCTGAGAAACTTATCGAGCATCAACCAGCCTACATTGGAAAAAATGGCGCTGTGCTGGCGAGGGGAGTCAATCCTGGCGACCATGGTCCTGATTGCTTGTATTTGATGCTGAATCAAGCCTGGTTTCACAATCCACCCCGGGAGCGATGGGGATTTGGCCCATTCTTCGTGGCCCTTGGAGAAAGGGCGATCATGTCAGCAGGAAACGACCGTTGCGGCGCGCTGAGAGCTGACGCAAAGCATCTTTGAGTCATTGTCGCGTTGGGACGCAACGAGCGCCCGCCGCTCATGCATGATCGAACCATCAGGCGGTTGGGTTCTGTCGCCGAATCCCAAGCCCTCTCGGGTCGATCGCGATGGCGGCGACCCCTCCCAAGAAAATGCCGGCCAAGAGCCCAAACAGGGTGATCAAGGCCTTCTTCGGGGCAATGGGTTTCTCGGGAACGTAGGCCTTGTCCAGGGGCAAGAAGGCATCCGACTCCTTGTTTTCGTTGATCAGGGCCGATTCGAGCTGCTGACTGAGGACCAGGAAGATGGCATTCTGAACTTGCACATCTCGCTGGAGACGTGCAAGCTCCATGCCCTTCGGTGGCAGGGCGGTGAGCTTGTCGACGAAGGTCTGCTTTGCGCTTGCGAGAGCCGACTCTTGAGCCGCCAGGCTCTTCGTCTTGATCTCCAGCTCGTGCAGCGAGCTGGGATCGGCTTGTAGGGCCAAGACCTTGGATTGAACGAGACTGAGGGCCTCTTCCGTAGTCTTTAGCTGCACGGCTGCGCCGACGCGCTGCGCCTCCAGATCGCTGATCGACCTGATCGAGGCGACGACCGTGTCGGGCAGCGATGCCAACTGGTTGCGTGCCTGGAAGCTCGATAGCCTGTTCTCCGCCTTCGTGAGCTCCGTCTTGCTGGACGCAAGCTGGTTTTCTATGAACTTGCGATTCCGTGCCGCGCTGTTGTATCCGATCTCATCCAGCATCACCTTCAGCTCGCTGACGTAGGCGTTGGCCATCGTGGCGGCGAGCTCGGGGCGGGGGGCCTTCACCTGGACGCTGACCAGCTTGTTCTTGAGGCTAGGGCTCACGATGGTGGTCATCTTCTTGACTCGGATCACGAGATCGGTCTTGCTTTTCCAGCCCTTGATCTCGCGATCCAGGTGGTGTTTTTCGATAACCCGCTCGGCCATGCTGCGGCTGTTAAGGATTTCAACCAGTTCGGCGGTCTTTCCGTTCCCGCCCAAGCTGCCGAGAAGACCCGCCGCCGGAGCCATCTGGGAGGCGAATCCCGCGGCAAGCGCCATTCCCGCGTCGTTGCCGGAAATCGGGAGAATGCTGGCATCTGCGGTATAGGTCTTGGGGAGCAGGAAGCTGACGCCCATCGCGGAGAGCGATGTGACCGCGGCTGTCCCAAGAATCAGCAACTTCTTTCGCCACAGGGTCTTGCCGATCTCCAAAAGGTCGATTTCATCCGCGCTGGAGGATGGCGAACTGCTTCGGTTATCTTCTTGCACTGTGCTCACGGTATCTTTCCATTCGATCATCTTCGGCCATACGAGTCCACCCGTCGCTCAGGCAGCGTCAGGGAGAGGCCAATGGCGCGCGCAACATGGCCTGCCGATGAGCCAGGCCATGTCCCTGAAACCATGCATACGTTTGGTGGATACCTTCCTCCAGTGGAATCCAAGCCTCCCACCCGGTGCTCACCAGACGACTGATATCCAGAAGCTTGCGCGGCGTGCCATCGGGCTTGGAGGTATCCCAAGAGACCTCCCCCTCGAATCCGACCACCTCGGCGATGGTCGCGGCGAGTTCACGGATGGTGACGTCCTCGCCCATCCCCACGTTGATGGGGGCGTCCCCCTCGTAGTGGTGCATGAGGTGGAGGCAGGCGTCAGCCAGGTCGTCGACGTGCAGGAACTCCCGGCGGGGCGTGCCCGAACCCCAGAGCATGACCGCGGCCTTCTCGCCGGTGGTTTCTTGCTTGACCTTGGCCTCGTGGAACTTGCGAATCATCGCCGGCAAGACGTGCGAGGTCTGGAGGTCGAAGTTGTCATTCGGGCCATAGAGGTTGGTGGGCATCGCCGAGATGAAGCGGGTGCCGTGCTGCTTGTTGTAGGCCTGGCAGAGCTTGATGCCCGCGATCTTGGCGATCGCGTACCACTCGTTCGTGGGCTCCAGCGGCCCCGTGAGCAGGTATTCCTCCTTGATGGGCTGTGGGCATTCCCGCGGATAGATGCAACTCGATCCCAGGAAGAGGAGCTTGGTCACGCCGAACCGGTGGGCCGCCTGGATGACGTTTTGCTGGATGGCCAGGTTCTGGGAGATGAAGTCCGCCGGGTAGGTGTCGTTGGCCAGGATGCCACCCACCTTGGCGGCTGCCAGGAAGACGTACTCGGGGCGTTCCTGCTCGAAGAAGGCATAGGTGGCCTGCAGGTCCCGGAGGTCTAGCTCCTGGCTGGTTCGAAGCAAGAGGTTCTCGTGGCCGTCCATTTCGAGCCGGCGAACGATGGCCGAGCCGACCAATCCGCGGTGCCCCGCGACGTAGATGCGCGAGGTCTTGTTCATCGTCGGATTACTCATGCGCCTGGTAGACCTCAAACCCCTCGCGCTTGACGAGGTCGAGCTGCCGGGCGTCCTTCAAGTCTTCGCGCATCATCTCGTAGACCAGCTCCTGGAAGGTGTGGCGGGGCTTCCAGCCGAGTTTGGCCTTGGCCTTGGTGGGATCGCCGAGGAGGGTCTCGACCTCGGTGGGCCGGAAGTAACGGGAGTCTATCTCGACGAGTACCCGGCCGGTCTCTGCATGGATGCCCTTCTCCTCGATGCCTTCGCCGACCCATTGGATAGGAATGTCGACCTCCCGGAAGGCGGTTTCGACGAAGTGCCGCACCGAGTACTGCTCGCCGGTGGCGATGACGTAGTCTTCCGGAATCTCCTGCTGCAACATGAGCCACATGGCTTCGACGTAGTCCTTGGCGTGTCCCCAATCCCGCTTGGCGTCGAGGTTGCCCAGGAAGAGCTGTTCTTGAAGTCCGAGGCTGATGTTGGCGACCGCGCGGGTGATCTTGCGGGTCACGAAGGTCTCGCCGCGGTTCGGGGACTCGTGGTTGAAGAGGATGCCGTTGGAGGCGTGGATGCCGTAGGCCTCCCGGTAGTTGACCACGATCCAGTAGGCATAGAGCTTGGCCACCGCGTAGGGGCTGCGCGGATAGAACGGCGTGGTCTCCCGCTGAGGAGTCTCCTGGACCAGGCCGTAGAGTTCGGAGGTCGAGGCCTGATAGAAGCGGGTCTTCGATTCGAGGCCCAGGATCCGGATGGCCTCCAGGAGGCGCAGCGGACCGATGGCGTCGACGTTGGCCGTGTACTCCGGGGTCTCGAAGGAAACCTGCACGTGACTCTGGGCGGCCAGGTTGTAAACTTCGTCGGGCTGGACCTGCTGGACGATCCGGATCAGGTTGGTGGAGTCCGACATGTCCCCGTAGTGAAGATGGAGCCGGCGCTCGGAATCATGGGGGTCCTGGTAGAGGTGATCGATGCGATCGGTGTTGAAAAGCGAGGCGCGGCGCTTGATGCCGTGGACCTCGTAGCCCTTGGAGAGCAGGAGTTCGGTCAAGTACGAACCGTCCTGCCCAGTCACCCCCGTGATTAACGCAACTTTGCTCAACCGATCATCCCCTTCGTTAGTTACCGTGGCCTGTTTTGAAGGCCAAGTACATAGTCTCTCTTGTTATTATAGCGGAAGAGAGTGGGGGAGCATTAGTAATGCTGGGAGTCTTAGCGATTCTTAATGGCGCATTGTTTGGTTGTCTGCCGCTTTTGCTTCACGGCCTAAAATAAATGAGAGGGTTGGCTTGGGGGCAATTTAGCGGGCTTTTGAAAATGGATGCGTGCTAACTAGAACGAACCTTCCATCTTGAAAATCACTCGGATGGTCTTGAATAAGATCTGAAAGTCTCGACGGAACGACCACGATTGGATGTACTCGAGATCGAGTTCGATCATCCGCTTGAAGGTGGTCATGCTTCGACCGCTCACCTGCCAGAGTCCCGTACAACCCGGCATAACGGTCAAGCGACGCTTTTGATCCGGAGTGTAAAGGGAAACTTCCTTGGGGATTGGAGGACGCGGGCCGACTAGACTCATCTCTCCGATGAGGACGTTGAAGAGTTGCGGGAACTCATCGAGGCTGGTCTTGCGGAGAATCCGGCCGAGGCGCGTCATGCGGGGATCATGGGCAATCTTGAAGGTGATGCCGTCTTCGACTTCGTTCATGGTCTTGAGCGTTTCGAGTTGCGCTTCCGCATCCATGACCATCGAACGGAACTTGTACATCCAGAACTCACGCCCGTCGAGCCCGACGCGCCTCTGTTTGAAAAGCGCGGGGCCGGGCGAATCCAGTTTCACGAGGAGCGCGATCAGCAGTAGGAGCGGACCAAGGATCACGAGACCCAGGCCGGCGGCGGTGACATCGAAAATACGCTTGCTGATGCCGCGAACCCCGAAAAGAGAGGGGTGGGGGAACCCGGTGACAGGCACGCGTGCCACCTGGGATTGGCTCAGCTGGATAGATTCTGTAGACAATGGCCTTCTCCGGACAGGGAAGTCTCTACGAGACTTCCGTGGAACCACTCCCAATGATCGTATCTCTCGACGCAAAGGTTTAGACCGGCGAAACAATCGGTTCAACTATAGGTAGTTTGGCCGATACATGCCGTGCCCTGTGTGACCTGAGGCACAACGCTGGTGTGATTATAGAGGAGTGGTTGGGGGCGTACTTATTATCTTGCACAGACTTGCGCCTTTTCTTGTCTAGCAACAGCTTGCCCTAATTGTATCTCCCGAGCAAGCCCATGTCCACGGGACTCACGGAGCCTTCATAGTTCTTCACGGGGTGCGGGGGGGGTTATTCTCGTTATTGCCATGCTGAGTAAAGAGCCTGTTGCTGCTTGGTTAAGCCTCATGTCACGGGCGCGCCGTGAGGCGCCCCGGAGTTACTTGAAGATCGCCCAGACCGCCGCCGCCGCCAGGATCGTATTGATCACGTCCTGGAAGTTCGCGATGTAGAAGAACGACTCCGGCACGTGGATGACGTCCCCCTCTTGCAGGACGGGATCCAGGTCCTGGCGCCCCTCGTGCATGACCCGGTAGGCGTCCACCGATAGGGTCTTGCGGTCCTTGGGATCGGCGCCCCCGCGCGTGATCGTCACCCCGCGGAGGTTGGCCTTCGGCAGGCCCCCGCCCGCCGAGTTGAGGTAATCCGAGAGGTGGTAACCCGCCCGGTAGGGAATCTTGCCCGGCTTGCTCACATGGCCGTAGACGTAGACCGCGCTGTCCTCGGTGGGGTCCTTGTTCACCGGCACCGCGACGCGATCCCCGTCTTGAAGCGCGACGTTCTGCGACTCGTCATTGTCGTAGAGCAGCCGGTAGGCATCCACCACCTGAGCATCGCTGTTGCGCAGCTCCCCCGAGGTCGTGCGGCGATAGATCTTGACCTCCCGCAAACCCGCCGAGGGCTTGGGGCCGCCTGCCGCCATCAGGAGATCCCGCAGCGTGTTCCCCTGCGTCAGCGTGTACTCGCGGGGAGCTGCCACCTCGCCCGTGATCTTGACCCGGGTCCGGCGCAGTTCGACGTAGCTCAGGGTGTTGGTGGGCACCGTGATGATATCTCGGTGCGAGAGCTTGGTCTGGAGCCCCTTGGCGCCAGAAAGGTCTATTTGCCGCTCCGCTTGCGGAGCCACGGCATCGGCCGGGAAATGCGCGATGCTGGCCTGCGCCGGAGCGGCTCCGGTCTTCAGGCCGTTCGCAAGGTCGATCAGCGTCGAGAGGGTCTCTCCGGGCAGGAACTCGTAGGTTCCGGGCTTGTTGACCGCGCCGTCGATCCGGGCCACGTGCTTGGCCTGAGGGACCACGATCACGTCTCCCGCCTGCAGGCGGGGGTTCTGGGAGGCGTCACCCTCCCGCATGAACTTCGTCCAGTCGAGCGACCGGGCCTTGGAGCCCTGCTTGAGGGAGATCTGCCGCAGAGAGCCCTCGGGAAGCGGACCTCCGGCCAGCGACAGGGCAGTGGCGAAGCGGCCCAGGGCATTCATGGAATAGGCGCCTGGCTTCTTCACGAGGCCCGTGACGTAGACCTTGATCGTGTGGGTCTTGATCAGGAGAACGGAAACCTTGGCACCCTTGATCCGGCCTGCTATCGTCTTGCTGATTGTGTCCTTGAGCTGGGTCGTTGTGAGCCCCACCACTGCGATCTCGCCGATCTGGGGCAGGTAGATCCGGCCTTCCAGAGGGATCACGACGGTCTGGCCGAACTGCAGAGAGTTGCTCCAGATGTTGATGGCCAGTGTGTCGTTGATGCCCAGCGGGTAGTCGAGGATGGCTCCGGGGGAGTCGATCGCTTCGTCGGAGGCAACGGGCATCCGATCGAACTCGTTTTCTTGAACCCCATTAGGAGGGGAGGCTGAAATCCCCATTCCTTGCATGCTCTGTGCCAGAACGGGCAGCGGCAAGGCCATTGGGATCATGCCCGCGACGAGCAGGCAACTCAAGAAGATGTTTGCTGAAAGTCTCATGGAATGGCGTACTCCGGGACCCGTGAAGATGATCATTACGCTAGTAAGCCTACCCTACCCCGCCAGGAACCGCAAATCAGGCCCAGCGTCTTGCTTTGATGCTTGCTCAGCGTGCGGGCAACAGCATGGCGGTCTATTCGGGTTCCTCACAATTCGGGGCGGTTGTGGGCGTTCACACGTGCCACTGCTTCTCGCCCCTTATCGGTCAAGCGGTATTTCTGAAGGCGGCTGGTAGGCTTTTCGGGAATGGTGTAGGCAATCAATCCTTGCTCGAGGGCCGGTAGGAGATAGGCCTTCCGAAAATGCTCATCGTTCTTGAGCCCAAGTGCTTCGCGGAGCGACCGGCGGCTCATCTCCCCTTTCAGTGCGTTGGCGAGTTTCACTTCCGGGGTGACTTCCGTGGTGACTTCCGTGGTGACTTTTTTTCCGGCGCTTTTGGTGGCCCGCTCATGGACCGGCAGGCGGATCATGAAAAACGTCCGGTCCTCGTCGCTGTCGAACTCCGGCGGCGGTGAGCCATTCTCTTTCATGACGCGGAGGATCTTGGGAATTCCGGTCGAGCGCCCTTCGGTCAAATCTAACTCTTTGAGGAACTCACCGACCCGGCGGTTGCGATAGCGGCGGCTTATCGCTTTGCCGGTCCGCAAGTCTTCTAATCGGATGGAGCGGTCTGGCCCCGGAAAGCTCAGCACCACCAAATCTTCAGCCGTGATCCGAACTTCCACCGGCTCCCGTTCTTCGTAAGACCGATGATAAACCGCATTGACCAAGGCCTCTTCGACGGCGCCAAGCGGAAAGTTCCAGAAACGCTCGGCTTCCGCTCGCTCCGGATGCTTGATAATCGTTTCCTTGATGAAATTGCGCTGAATATAGTCGATCGCTTCGCGAGTCATGCGCCCCAGCGGACCTTGAAAGATCTTTTCTTCGAAGCGATCGCCGCCCGCGCCTTCAGGAAACCAGATGACATCGATCTGGGTGGTGGGGAAATATCGATGAGGCGCCTCGTTGAAGAAGAGCAGGCCTACGTTCTTGGGAAAAGGCGCTTCCGGCGGCCCACCGACGATGTTCAGCTGTCGACCCAGGGCCTCAACCGAGAGATATCGCGCCTCGGGCGCCAGTTCGCTACCCACTTCGCGCAGGAACGCTTCGATCAAATGGGGGGAGAGATCAGCGAGCGAAGCTGCTTGGTTGTAACGATCATCGAACGGGACCCTGGCGGTTAGACCGAGTAATTCCTGCTCATCGGAGCCCCGAGCTTTCACGGTGCTGGAGTGCTTGCGGATGTACCAGGCCCACTCCGTCGCTTGCTTCGATAGGCTGACTCTTGTCTTGTACGGCCGAGTCTCGCCACCCGGCACCCAGAGCACCAAGATCGTCTTGCCTTCGACCTCGTACGTGGCTGTCAGGGGATGATACGCGGGTTGAATGGCCTGGTTTCCCAGGTTGAGGAGTTCCTTCTGGATGGCGTCAATGCGCTCGGGATCGAGCCCTCTGGGTGGCAGCACCGGGCGGCCGTTCTCCTCCTCGACGCCTATGACGATGTAGTCGCCGCCGAGATTATGAAAGTCATTGGCGAAGGCGCAAATCGTGTGAAGCACCACCTCCGGGTTCCAGCCCGCCTTGTACTCGACACGCTCTCCTTCGATGGTGCGCTGGCGCAGAAGGTCGTCCAGGTTGATGGGGAGCTTTGGGTTCATCGAAGGCCTACCGTCTCTTCCGGGTCATCCTGTCCGCTCCCACTATCATACTTCGAATCCAGAATTGCCACGTCACTTGAAGATTGCCCAGACCACGGCCGCACGCCTTGGGCGCTACTTCGGAACCGGTGCGGAGTACTGGCTCAAGCTTCAGGTGATGTACGAGCTCGAGGCCCTCGATGATGAAGCGCTCGCGCGCATCGAGGCTGAGGTACCCGTTCTCAAACCGGACTTTTTCCGGAGCCAGAGCGATTGATCGCCGCGGACCCGTTTGCTGAGGCCGCCGTTCAGTTTCGAGGTCCCGGCTCAGCCTAGCGGCTATCTTTCTCAGGTCTTGGCGATTTCCTCTACGCCGTGCCTTCCGCCAGTATTTTCAAGTAGGGGGCATAGACAAAGGGGCGATTGCGGAGTTTTCCAGACTTGTCAGCCAAGATGCTCAACTCGACGAACTTCCCGACTAATGTGCTCGCGGTGGGGTGGCTGACCTCCAGCTCATCCCTCACCTGATTGATGGTCACGATCGGTCTGTTATAGAGAAACTCCAGGAGGCGCAAGGCATGGGCGCCCATGCCCGCTTCGCTGATCACCCGCCGGTGCTCGTCCATCAGCGCGATGATTCGCTGGGCCGTCTCCGTGGCTTGCAGGGAAACCTCGTAGACGCCTTGAAAGAAGAACCGCATCCAGGCTTCCCAGGCCCCTTCATGGCGAACGCGCATCAACAGTTCGTAATACTGGTCCCGGTTTTTCTTGAAGTAATAGCTCAGGTAGAGAAGCGGTCTCTTCATCGCCCCGCCATTACAGAGCAAGAAGGTGATGAGCAATCGCCCCATTCTTCCGTTGCCGTCGAGAAAGGGGTGGATGGTTTCGAACTGGCAGTGCGCCAAGCCACACTTCACCAGCAGGGGAATCTCCTCATCATGCAGGTAGCTCTCGAGATGATGAAGCGCTTGATTCATTTCATGAACGGGGGGCGGCACAAATGATGCCGTTTGCAAGGTGCATCCCGCGGGACCAATCCAGTTCTGGGAACGTCGAAATTCTCCGGGACTCTTGTGGCTTCCTCGAACATCGACCATGAGCATCGCGTGAATTTCCTTGAGCAGCCGGAGTGACAAGGGCAGAGAATTCACCCTTTCCAGTCCGTAGTTCAGGGCCGAGATGTAGTTGATGACTTCTCCCACGTCATCGGGGATTGCGGAGCTCGTATCGCCTGATTCGAACTCCAGCACGTCCACCAGAGAGGCCTGAGTTCCTTCGATCTGGGAACTCAGGACCGCTTCCTTCTTGACGTACATGGCAACGAATAGCTCGGGATTGGGAAGGGTCTGAGCGATACCGTCAAGCCTTCCCAGCGCCCGTTCGGCCCGGGCCATCCACTTCACCATCTCATCGTCGAACGTCAGGCGCGGAACGGGAGGCAAAGGCTTCGGGATGAACGCCTTGTAGCCCTCAGGCTGGCTCACGTAAAAGCCTGCCCTTCGCCGTCGGTCCTCCGCGGGATCGGGGTTCGGCATCATGTCGATATCGTCCAAGTGGGCCTCCTGGAATGCGCATGTCGCTTGAGATAAGGGACCTAGCGCCAGCGGCTGTTTCGTAAGGCAGCGAGAGAACGCCGTAACGAGCTTTGCTCTAATGAAAGCGGAGCTGCATGCCGATCGGGCTATCAAAAAAAGAGGACGTTTACTTTTACTGCAATCGTGTTGTCAAAGCGTGGTTTGATTAGCGTCGATGTTATTAAACATTATACCAGAAATTTTTTATAACACTCCCCTCATCAGTCGGGGCGTTCGAGCCTTTGAGCGACGGCTGCGGCGTGCGTCTCGATGAAGTCGAGTATTCTGCCGGAGTTTGGCTCGGCAAACGGCGGCCTTTCCGAGCTGATGGCCGCCTTCAACGCTTCATGGATCTCGAACAAGGCCTTTCGCCGCGCGGGAAAGCCGATGCCGACCTCCTCGCAAAACCGTTTCCACTGGAAGGCGTAGAGTTTGTCTATTCGTTCGGAGAACTCGGGGTAGTAGCGCGTACTCACGAGGTCGTAGACCGGGGCGAGTTCTATCGCGTCCCGGGTTCGATGGAGCAGGGAGAAGTTCTTGGCATGCGCATCGCAGTTGCCGATCAAGACGCTGAAGATCGTGCGCTTCATCAGATGGGCCCGAGCGATGGCCTTGCGCGCGTCATGGCTCTCGGGAAGCAGGCCGCCGAAATAGGCTTCGCAGGCGCGATCATCGTAGGGTTCCTCTCGCAGGGGGAGGGCGATTGACCGCGGCTGGGCGGCATCCGGTCAGAGATCAGGTCTTCAAGCTCAAGGTCGCGTGCTGGAGCCGGCTCACCGAGCATCTGAATACCGAGCTCCACCTTGGATCCTCGGCCGTGACCGGAGGTATCGGCCAGGCGGCAGGTTCTTGCCGGGTTGTGATTGGGGTCGACTCCTTCCACCTCGACGAAGGTCCAGAGGTGCTTCCGTGGTGGTCGCCTTTCCAGCGCTTTCGAGGGCCCGCTCATGGGCTGGCAGGCGGATGATGAAGCACTCGCGCGCATCGAGGATGAGGTACCCGTTCTCCAGCGAGCTTGAGCTCCCGGAGTCGCCCGAAGCGGCCCCGAACACCGACGTCAAGGGTTCGTCATGAGGGAGCTCGCGAACTCGAGGGATTTCATCCGCTGCATCGTGTCGAAATCCCGGCGATCGCCGCTCCGCAAGACGCTCCACTCACGCTCCGCCCGCAACCGTTCCTCCACGCTCGACGCGACTTTTTCCGAATCCAGCAACTCGCGAAAGTAGCTCATCGCCGCGCGGTTCGGCCGCGACAGAAAATGATCCAGGTTTTCCAGCAAGGCGACGCCCGTGTTGTGATCCTCGATTTCGCTGAAGCCCTGGGGCCTTGCCAGCCGCTTCTTCCCGAAGATCAACTGGGCCGCTCGCGGATGGTTGAGCGTGCCATGCGCGAAATGCCTCGCCGCCTCCTCCATGCGCTTGGGGAAGAGCCGGCGTCCGACTTCCACGGTCTTGCGGAAGTGGGAGATAGCGTCGGTCAATTGCCTTCGTTCGAGGGCGATCAGGCCGAGGTAGTTATGGCCCTCGGCGTAGTTCTCGAAGGCATTGACGAGTAGCGAGAAGGCGGCTTCGGCCTTGGAAAGGTCGCGTTTTTCCCAGTAGCTCCCGGCGAGTTCCTCGACGTCGACCGGGATATGCTGGCGATTGAGGCGCATGGTCCAGGGCATGTCGGGAAGTTCGGGAGCCCGGTCAAGATCACTGCCCTTGCGCTGGTTGACGAGCTCGACGAGGACGTCGAGCATGGCCTGATGGCGCCGTAGGATGCCCTGGCCGTCCGGATCGTGGTGGGGGTTGGTCAGCGCGATCTGGCGGGTGAACGCGTAGAGCGTGCTCTGGAAGCCCTCCTCGAAGCGCTGGCGATCGCGACGCGATCCCAGCCTTCGAGGGCTGCGGTCAGGCCGGCTGGTTCCACTCGGGCAGGGTGAGCAACAAGTACCGAGGCCGCCCGCTGCCGACTCGGGTCACCATCAATCGTGCGCGTACCGTTTGGTGGCGATGATCGTTGATGGCATCCAGGTGCTCGACTACGGGGCTGATCTTGCCGAACAGGACTTCATCGTTCCCAGGAAGCCGGAACTCGAAGGTGCGTCGGTGGGGGAGCGCCCCTAAGAATTGCACGTCGAGGGTCACATCCTCTTCCGTGAGGTTCTCCTGGCTTATTCTTTCAAAACTGCGGCGAACTTGGCTGACGTCGTTGAACCTGAAGATCTGGTCGCCGAAACTCAATGCGCAGACGGCATCGTTGTCGGCAAGCGTCTTGATGAAGTCCCGCACGCGATCAAGTGCCCGTCGATCGAGTTCAGCGGCGGAATCCGCGAGCAACTCGTCATTTGCTTCAATCGTGCCTTGCAAGAGGCTTCGCGTGCGTTCCAGGGCTAACTCGACAGCTGATTGCTCGGCAAGAGGCAATCGTCCGCTTCGACATTCTTCCAGCTCAAATCCAAACGACCCTATCGCCGTGTCGGTGATGAGGAGTTGATTCTGCTCACGATTGGGGATTGGCCCCATGGCCGCCAACGGCGCTGTTAGCGATGCCGCGATGGCCGTCACTGCTTCCGTGAAGCTGTTGACGGCCTTCATGCCGAAGTCGGCAAAGATGCCGTAGCTCCCGATAACCGGCCGGCCACGGAACGTTAAGCGCGCGCGAGCAGGTTCGCGTTCCGCGACGCCGGCCCGATCAATTTGCTCGTTTACGACGGCGAGTCTCGTCTCCATGCTCAGCCGATCGAGTGCCTCCTCTGCCGGCGTCGAGGCGATCATTCGCTGCAAGGCGACACGCTCTCCTAGAAGATGCAGATACTCGCTACGGTTCATAAGCTATCCTCCAGTGGTAGCCGCATACCAAGGAGCACGGCAGCCGCCGCCGGATCGTCGGCTGGGTCAAGGTCAACCTGCAAGTAACCCTTCCAAGCCGCGCTCCGACGATGCGACCACATGCTATACCAATATGCGCTTCTTTCCACGAGCCGGTGGGGAGCGGCCTGTAGGCTCACCAGATAGCCATCGACCTGGTAGGCGTCCTTGACCGCATGGTGCTGGAAAAGCACTGGATTCGCTTGCAACAGCGTCTGCTGCGTGGAGTTGAGAGGGAGGGTATAGAACGTCACCACGTCGATATCATGGGGCGGCCGCTCCTCAAGCAATTCAACGTGCTCCAAGAAACTTCCATCCAGCCATTGGAATCCCGTCGTCAGATTGGTCGCATGCAAGGCGGCACGATAGCGAAGCAAGCCGTCAAGGATGGTAATCCGCTCGAGGCTTGTCGCGAACCGATGGACAACGTCCGTAAGCGATACCAAATAGGGAGATCGATCTGGCGAGACAGGGTTGCCTTCATCGATCGGCGGAATCAAGCCCTGGTTATTCCAAGCGGGGACGGGAGCCATAAGGGTGTGACTCCTTCCTTGGATAAACGACCGGCACCGGGAGCGACCTTGCTCAGTATAGCGCAAACGGTTTGAAGAAAGCATTCCAGATGGCGGCCTTGAAAAGCGGCGGTGAATTCCGCCATGGGATAGGTCAGCATGGCCTCGACCCAGGGACTCTTTAAAAAATCGGACGAAACCACGGTGCAGGATTGGGCGCGAGGAAGAGCAATTCGCCGCTGTCCGGATGGTAGCCGAAGTACTTGGGTGAGGACTCGGGCGTCGAAAACCTCGCTTGCAATATCGTGCAAGTCCCCGGGTGCGCCGATGCCGGCAAACCGGGTTTCCCAGATCCTGGGTGGTCTTGATCGCGTGATTCATATTTTACCGTACGGGAAAATAATGCCCCAGTTCAGGGCTGTCCAGCCATGAATTTTACCGATCGGGAAATCCGGTAGTCGCTTTCAAGGCGACCGGAAGGGCTCCACCTTGGGGGATCGAGTCGGAGCCCAATCAAACAGCGGAATGGAACAGAATGGAACAGTGAATGAGACAGAATGGAACAGTGCTTGCTAACTTCCGGCCTTCAGGAACCACTTGGCTCCTCGGCTGCGTCCGGAGGTATCGGCCAGGCGGCAAGTTCACGTCGATTCATCGTGCCTTTCCTCGCTGCGCGAGCAGGAGTTTGCCCGCCACCGGCATGTACGAGGACACGGGAAGATCGCCCCGCAAGAGCAGGTGGTCGATGGTATCCCACTGGATCGGATCGGTGAACTCCTTGATCAGGGGCAGATTGAGACCCTGGAAGATGGGCGTCCAGGTATCTTGCTCCTCGCCGCGCCGGCGCACGGCCAACTGGGGATTGAACTGATACCAGCCCTGGGACAGCCGCAGGAAGAGGCGGCGGTTGTAGGCGTAGTCTCGGTCCATCTCGTTGCGCGAGAGCACGGCCGAGAGGAACGCGCGCTTGCGTCGCTGCTCGCTCAGCACGAAGAGGGGGACGTACGCGTAGGCGCGCATGAAGGTGTCGGTGTTGGCGGCCGGCAGGTAAGGCTCCATGAAGCGATCGCGGAACGTCGCCCACATGGCCTGGAAGAGGAAGTACTCGCTGAGGTGGCGGTCGAGGCGCACGAAGCGATCGCCGACCTTGAGATCCACGGAGGACGGCGCCAGCCGCTCGTAGAGCTCCCCGAAGCTCGACCGGGCGTAGCGGGGATCCGCGAAGGCGCGCCGCATGGCCCAGTGCAGGGCGTTGCAGCCGAAGGTGTCGGCCGCCTCGATGTCCGCTCCCCGGTCGAGCAAGGCTTCGACCAGGGGGAGGTTGCCGGCGAGGGTCGCCGTGAGGAGCGGGGTCAGGTTCATCGGCGTGCGGTGATCGACGCCGTGGCGCTCGCATTCCTTGAGCACCTCCTTGGAGACGCCCGACTCGAAGCGCCCGAAGTACTTGCGCCGGACGGCCAGCGACTCCCGCTCGAAGTCCTTGGCCGCCTTGTAGCCGGTGCAGTCCCAGAGGTAGCTCGCGAGCGTGGGAAGCTCCTGGCATGCGGCGACGTCGAAGAGCTGGTGCCGGAACTTGGGGGCGGGCACTTGCTCCACGAAGACCTTGGCGAGCGCCTCGCGCACCTTGCTCTCGTCGAAGGGCGTCCACGGCACGGGGGTCTGCTTGAGGACGTCGCGGCGAATGGCCTCGGCTTGCTCGAGCTTGCCTTGAAGCTCGAGCTTGCGGGCTTCGCGCTGCCAGTCTTCGAGCGAGGAGGTCGCGCGCTCGACCTGCTTGGCGTCCGCGCCGACGGCGACGCCCATGAGGCGCAGCAGGGGGTGCTCGAGATCGGATTCGATCAGGTAGACGTTGGAGATGGCGCGGGTCAGGGCCACGTAGAGCGCGTTGACGTAGAACTTGTAGATCTCGAGGGACTTGTCGGTCTTGTCGGCCGCGCGCCGGTACTCGAGGCTGTCGGCGGCGAGGTCCTCGGGGGAGATGCCCTCGGCGATGGCCGCGTAGTCCTGGCGATGCCCGGAGAGGAAGCGGTACAGCACGATGTTCTCGTATTCGAGGCCCTTGGCCTCGTGAATCGAGAAGACGAGCGGCGTGCGGAAGTGCTTGCTCGCCTCGGGCTTGTCCTCGTCGCGCAGCACCAGGACGGCGAAGCGCGTGGAGGCGCGGGTCTTCTCGTCGAGCTCGCGGCGCGTGGCCTCCTTGTCGGGGAGGACCGTGACCGAGCCTTGCGCCTGGGTCGCCGCCTCCACCAGGAAGTTGCTCTCGCGGTCGATCGAGCCGAAGCGCTTCTGCTTGATCTTGAGCAGCATGTTCGCCAGGCGGGTCACCTCGGTGCCGTTGCGGAAGTTCGAGCGGAGCACATGCAGCTTCTGGCGCTCGGCCAGCTCGGGATTCTGCCAGAACAACGACTTGACCTTGCTCCACGAGAAGAAGTTCGGGTGCACGATCTGGTTGGAGTCCCCGCAGAGCAGGAACTGACCCTGGGTCTTCAGGGTGGCGAGCACCAGCGCGAGCTGCGCGGGGGTGAGGTCCTGGACCTCGTCGACCACGACGAAGTCGTAGCGGGGCGTCGCGAGCGCGCGCCAGTCGCGGGCCACGAGGTTGAGGTCGTACAGTCCCGAGGCGTCGAGCCAGGCTCGGTACTTCTCGAAGAGGTCGTAGACCCGGTCGCGCTGGTCGGCGGCGAAGATGGATTGCTTGATGCCCAAGGCGCGGTAGCGATCGCGATCGAGAGGTCCCTGGGCGTCGGCGGCGATGACTCCCCGGATCTCCTCGAAGATCTGGTGGGCGTCGAGCCCCTTGAAAGCTTGGCGCATGCGGGCGAACCAGGAGACGAAGTCGCGCCAGCTGGCCTCGCGCCCGGCGGGAACCTTGAGGGTCTCGACGAAGTCGCGATACGAGAGGAAGGAGACCTCCTGCCCCTCGCGCTCGAAGGCGTTGGCGTAGTAGAGGTCGCGGGCGCTCGTGGCGAGATAGGCCGAGAGGGTGACGTAGAGCACCTCGCCGTCGACGCGCTTCATCTTCGACAGGGTGAGCGCGGTCTTGCCACTGCCGGCGCTTCCCACGACGATCACGGGCGGGGGCAGGCGGTAGACGGCCTCCTGCGCGTCGTCGAAGGAGAGGGCCTTGTCGAGCAGGTGGATCTCGGGGCGCTCGGGGTGGATGTAGCGCACGGGCTCGGCCTCGCGCGCGGCCTCCGCGGGGTCGAAGGCGGGAAGCTGCGATTCGTCGATGGCGGCTCCCCGGAGGAAGCGGGATTTCTCGTAGGCGTGATTGAGGATCACTTCGAGGACGAGGATGCAGACCTCGTCCTGGTGGCGCACGAGGGTGAAGAGGAGGCGGTCGGCGAGATTGAGGCGGGCCCGGTAGAGGCGGGCGTGCCGGGCCGAGGTGAGTTTCGATACGTCGGCGGCGCGGAAATCACCGCGCTCGAGGGCCGCCTTCACCTTCTGGTAAGGGGCCTTGACCTTCCGCGTGTCGAGATCGCTGTATTCGAGGACTCTCATGGCTTCTCTATCGTTGCATCGCGTCGGGCACCGCGTCGTATATCGCTGGCTCGCCGCGATTCGGCGGGGCTCACGCGCGCCATTATACCTCACGGAAGGACCCAAGACGCCTGCTTACCGGTGAAGCGGGCGAGGTGGCGAAGTGACCTCGAAACCCACCCCGGGTGACGAACGGCGCGGCGCCGGAGGAATTCAATCACGACCTCTTGTCATGACTTCACAACGTTTATTGGTTGTGATATCAATAACATGCTTGCTCGGAAGGTCAAACGGGAGGTGCCCTCATGCGAAAAGCCGGCCTGGGCTGGGTTTGGTTCCAGAACCTCGGGATTCCCCTCATGCTGCTCGGAGTCTCCCATGGCTGCGGCGGCGAGGCCTCGCTCATCGGCGAGCCGCTTCGCCCCGCGATCACGGCTCTCGAAGGGCGCGGAACGGCAACCGATCTGGCCTCCCGCTGGGACGACCAGGCCCAGTTGGTGGGAGTGGCGGGCTGGAAGGTGAGGCGGGATGGGCGCCTGGCCGAGATCCCCGATAGCCAGTGGGTCTACACGTTCAGTCGGCCCCAGGATGGCCGGTTTTACGAAGTGAGGCGGGATGGCCGCGGCACCCTGGACGCCGGCCCGAAGGCGACCGTGTCGGGGCAATCCCTCTGGGAAGAAGCGCTCGACCAGTGGAGTGTCGATAGTCCGGCGGTCGCCGAGCAGGTCGTGAAGGCCCGGTTGCCGGCAGGCGAGACCATGGACATGCAGCTCATGCGGGACGGCGTCTGGCGGGTGAGCGCGGAGGATGGGATCTCCCTGCGGGAGATCCAGATCGACGCCCGGACCGGAAGGCGCATCTTGTAGTTCAATGTCGTCAAGCGGGCTGCCGAGCTGGCGGGGAATCCCCTGCCGGAGGAATATCAAGCAGGTGGTTTACTGGACGGCCATCCATGACATCAAAGATGCCGAGAGCGTGAGGCGTTAATTTTTGTCCCTGTGTGGCCGGACACAGCCCGAACCCATGTACAATGATATGTTTTCATCGGGGAGATCTGCGCTAGGGGCTGATTGGAGCTCATTAAGGAATGCCGTTAAGGAACGCCATGGCTTCGCCGGCTAACACCCCCCTGTGGTCCCCCCATTGGGTCTGCGGACCCAGTTAGGCTACGCCTAGCGAGGGGGGACAAGTTAGCGGAAGATTAGGGGCCATGGCTACGCCGTTCATAGCCTTTAGCCGCCTTTTATAGCCTTTAGCCGCAGGCGCTCACCCCCCTGTAGTCCCCCCGTCAAGGGGGGCGGGTGATGGGATGGCCGGATGACCCCCCTGTGGTCCCCCGTCGAAAGGGGGATAATCGAATAGGTCGTGGATGCGCATCAAGGAAATCGAGATCGACAACTTCAAGTCGTTCGCCAAGCCCACCAAGATCCAATTCTTGGAGGGCTTCACCGCCATCACCGGCCCCAACGGCTCCGGCAAGAGCAACGTCATCGACTCCGTCCTCTTCTGCCTCGGCCTCTCCAACTCCAAGGCCCTGCGCGCCGAGAAGCTCACCGACCTCATCAACCACAACACCGGCAAGCGTGAAGCCAAGGTCACCATCCGCTTCGGAGGCGACGTCTCCGATCCCGACCTGACCCTCGAAGCCGCCCGCCGCATCCGCGAAAACGACAACGGCTACGTCAGCACCTACTACCTCAACGGCAAGGCCTGCACGCTCACCGAACTGCACGATACCCTCCTGCGCTTCAAGGTCAGCCCCGCCGGCTACAACGTCGTCATGCAGGGCGACGTCTCGCGGATCATCACCATGACCGCCACCGAACGCCGCAAGATCATCGACGAGGTCGCCGGCGTCGCCGAGTTCGACTCCCGCGTCAACCAGGCCCAGAAGGAACTCGACAAGGTCAACGAGCAAGAGGACAAGTTCGCCCTCATCCTCACCGAAATCACCGAGCGCCTCGTCCAGCTCCAGGGCGAGCGCGACCATGCCCTCAAGTACAAGGCTCTGCGCGAAGAGCGCGATCGCCTCGAAGCCCTCTGCAAGCTCTCCGTCGTCTGGGACCTCAAGGCCAAGATCGCCGGCCTCGAAACCCTGATAGCCTCCGCCGCCGAGCGCGAAGGCCAGCTCCTCGCCGCCGTCCGCGAGGCCGAGGCCGCCCTGGACGTCAAGAAGGCCGAGTACGAGACCATCTCCGAGCAAATTCGCCAGAAGGGCGAAGACGACCTCCTGGCGTTGCAAACCCAGCTGGAGGAGACCAAGGGACAGATCGAGCGGGAACGCTCCGCCCGCGAGTTTCTCAACCAGCAGCGCTCCGACCTCGAACGCCTGCAAGAGCGCGACGAGGAGCAGATCGAACGCCACGGCGCCCGTCTCGAGGACCTCGACGATCGCCGCAAGGACGCCATCGCCCGCCGCGCGCGGTACGAGGACGACCTCGTCAAGGCCAAGCTCACCTACGACGAGGCCAACAAGGAGCTCGAAGCCCTCTACTCCACCCACCAGGAATCCGCCAAGAAGGGCGCCGAGCTGCGAAGCCGGTACAACGCGGTCAAGGATCGCTACAACGAGCTCTGGCGCGAAAAGCTCCGGATCGAGGACTCCAGCCACCGCGCCTCCGAACGGATCGACGCCTGGAAGCTCGAGCTCGCCGGCCACCACGACGCCATCAAGGGCCTGGACAAGGAAGTTTCCGCCCTCCAGACCGCCGTCGAGGAGTTCCAGGGCCGCCTGCGGGAAGACGAGAAGGACTTCGCCTCCATCGGAGATCGTCAGCGAAAAGCCGCCGCCGAGCTCGCCGAGTTCGAGGCCGCCGCCAACAAGGCCCGCGACGCCTACTTCCTGGCCGACGCCAAGATGAAGGCCTCCGAGGAAGGCTCCTTCGGCCGTGCCGTCGAAACCATCCTCAACGCCGGCATCCAGGGGGTTCACGGGACGCTCGCTCAACTGGGATCCGCCTCGGACGAGTACGCCTCGGCGCTCGAGGTCGCGGCCGGCGGCAAGCTGCGATTCATCGTGGTGGACGACGACCGGATCGCCGCCCGCTGCATCGAGCTTCTCAAGGAGCGGCGCGCGGGACGGGCGACGTTCTTGCCCCTGAACAAGCTTCAGCCCCCTCGCCGCCTCATGCCCACCGGCGCGGACGGGGTGATCGGCTACGCGGTCAACCTGGTCGAGTTCGACGACAAGTACGCCGCGGCCTTCCACCACGCCTTCGGAGAGACCCTGATTCTCCGGAACATGGACTCCGCCCGTCCCCTGATGGGCAAGCACCGCATGGTCACCCTCGACGGCGACCTGCTGGAACGCTCGGGCGCCATGACCGGCGGCTCGGACGGCCGCACCTCCAGCCTGCGCTTCACGGCGAGCATCGCCAAGGAGCTCGAGGAGGCCAAGGAGGTCTTCGAGGTCTCGCTCAAGCGCCTCGCGCGCCGCAAGGAGCTGATCGAGACCATCGGGAAGGACGGCGAGGCCATCAAGACCCGCCAGCGCGAGAGCCAGGACGGCATCCGCGAGAAGCAGTTCGAGCTGGCCGACCGCCAGCGCCGCATCCAGCATGTTCGCGACCAGATCGTGGCCCTCGAGAGCCAGATGGCCCTCGCCGAAACCGAGCACGAGGGCGTGGACGCCAAGCTCACGGGCCTCGAGGAGCAACTCGCCAAGTTCGACGAGGAGCAGGTGGATCTGGAGCTCGCGATTTCCGACATCGACGAGCTGATCGACGACGCCCGGGTCGAAGAGCTGGGATCGACCGTCAACCGCCACGACTTCACGGTCAAGCAGCTGGAGTCGAACCGCAACAACTGCGACTTCACGCTCAAGGAGATCCAGCTCGAGGAAGAATCCATCAAGCAATCGATTTCTCAGCTGGAAGGGGAAGTCGGGCGTCGCAAGGAGGCTTTCGTCGAACTGGAGACCAAGGCCCAGACGATCGACGCGACGCTGAAGGCTTGCGCCGACACCCTGGGCGCCCTGGAGCGCCAGCGCGACGCCATGCGCGAGCGGTTGGGCCAGTTACAGGTGGAGCGGGAGCGTAAGACCGAGGAAGTCCGCCAGGCCGAGAAGGTCGTCTCCGACAAGCAGAAGGACATGGATCGCCTGATGGAGGGCGTGAACGCCACCCGCGCGCAGGTCCGGGAGTTGCAGCCGCAGCTGGCCGACATGGAGAACGAGCTCTGGGTGAACGGGATCGAGCCTCCCCAGGAGCCGCCCGCCCCGGTGCCCACCGAGGAGCTGAAGCGCCAGATCACGCGTCTGGAAGGCCGCATGCGGGACATGGAACCCGTGAACATGCTGGCCATCGAGGCCTTCGAGCGGGAATCCGCCCGCCAGGCCGACCTTCACGAGAAGGTGGACAAGCTGCGCGAGGAGCGGCTCTTGATTATCGAGCGGATCGAGGCCATCAGTCTTCAGAAGAAGACCAGCTTCATGCAGGCTTTCGATCAGGTGAGCGCGAGCTTCGCCGATATCTTCTCGGAACTCGCGGCCGGCACCGGCCTGCTGGTGCTCGAGAACGCCGAGGATCCTTTTGATGGGGGGCTCATCATCCGGGCGCAGCCGAAGGACAAGAAGATGCAGCGGCTGGAAGCCATGAGCGGGGGCGAGAAGTCGCTCACGGCGCTCGCCTTCTTGTTCTCGTTCCAGCGTTACATGCCGGCGCCTTTCTACGCCTTCGACGAGGTGGACGCGGCTCTTGACGGGGTGAACGCGGAGCGGCTGGCGGTGATGATCCAGAAGCAGACCCAGCATGCGCAGTGCATCGTGATTTCGCATCGGCGGCCGATGCTGGAGCGTTCGGATCAGACCATCGGGATCTCGGCCCGAGCGGACGGCGCGACCCGGGTCCTGGGCGTGAAGTGGGGCGGGGCCAAGGTGGTGGAGGCTGCTGAGGCTGCGGCCTCCATGGAGGCCTAGCCATGGAGGGGAACATGGAAGCGATTGAAGTCATCCCTGGAGCCATCCCTGAAGTCGGCGAGGCGGATGCGGTCGAAACCGGCGATCGCGGCATCGATGCTCTGGTGGATCTCGCCAAGGCCGGTCAGATCGATCCCTGGAACATCGACATCATCGACGTCACGGACAAGTACCTGCGGACGCTCGACGTCACCAAGGAAGCCGACTTGCGGCTTTCGGGGCGGGCGCTCTTTTACGCGGCCGTGCTGCTTCGACTCAAGAGCGAGGCCATGGAAGAAGCCGACGACCAGGCAGTCAACGGCTTCGAGGACGATCATCTGGACTACGGCGAGGATGACGACGGGGACATGGTGATTCGGCCGGCGATGAACGTGCTGGACAGGGCGATCGCCCGCCGCACCAGCGCCCGTCAGCCGCGCAAGCGCCCCACCACCCTGGTCGAGCTGATCGCCGAGCTTCAGCGCTTGGAGCAGATGGAGCGCGAGGGGGCCATGGAGCGGGTGGGGGCGATGCGTCGCGATCGCCCGATCACCGAAACCACCGAGCAAATGGTGGAGCGTCTGGTTCACAGCGAGGATCTCGAAGGGGACGTGGGGCGGCTCGAGGTTCTGCTCACCGAGTGGTTGACTGCGGGCAACTCGCTCAGCTTGTCGGAGCTCTTCACCCACCACGCGGATCCGCGCGGGACCTTCCTCGCGCTGCTCTTCCTGGATGCGCGTGGTAAGATTACCCTCATCCAAGACGAGCTTTACCATGGCGACATCGCCATTATGCCGGAGAATGTGGTGGCTGATGTCCAAGACCGCGCGGCGTAAGAGCGCCCAGCTTCCGCTGCTGACCGCCGAAGATCTGAAGCCCTTCGTGGAGGCCGCGCTCTTCGCGACGGCCCAGCCGATCGGGCTCGATGAACTCGCCGACATGCTCGGCGAGGGCAAGCGCAAGGTCAAAATTGCCATCGATCGACTGATCGAGGACTATATCTCCCGGCCCCACACGGCGCTCGAGATCGACGAGTCGGACGCGGGCTACATCCTGGCCGTGAAGACCACCTACGGCAAAGTCGTGGAGCGATTGGTGCCCATGGAGCTGACCCAGGGCGCGCTGCGCACGCTCTCGCTGATCGCGGTGAAGCAGCCGATCGTGCAGACCGCTCTGATCGAGCTGCGCGGCAGCACGGCCTACGAGCACATCAAGGAACTGCTGGAACATGGGCTCATCGTCAAGGAGTCCCAGGGCCGGTCCTTCCTGTTGAAGACCGCCCCCAAGTTCGCCGAGTACTTCAAGGTCGACAAGGAAACCATCGAGCGCCATCTCTTGGCCCTCAAGCCCGACCTGGGCGAACCGGAAGCCTGAGCTGAGGGCCCTCCCATACCTGATACCTGATGGTGGGCGAACCTGACCCCTGGCGGTGGTGAACCTCACCCCTGATGGCGGCGGACCTGACCCCTGATGGTGGGCGAAGATAGGCCCTGACCTGAACGGGGTGCTCTCTCTTTCCCCCCCTTGATGGGGGGGGTAGGGGGGGTGTTAAAATGAAAGTTCCTTATAAAAAGGAGGCCTCCCATGCGCTTCCATCAAAGACCCAGTCGCCATGCCGCCAAGCTGCGTAATACCATGACCGACGCCGAGCGCAGGCTCTGGTACTTCCTCCAGCGTCAGAACATGGGATGCAAGTTCAGGCGCCAGGTCCCGATGGGAAAGTACATCGTTGATTTCGCCTCCCTCGAGAAGTCTCTCGTCATCGAGGTGGATGGCGGACAGCATGCGGGGAGTACCCAGGATATGGAGCGGGACTCCTGGTTAATTGAGCAGGGTTACGATGTGCTCAGGTTCTGGAACAACGACGTGCTCCTGAACACGGCGGGTGTGCTCGAGCAGATCCGGCTGACGCTCGAGCGGCTGGATGATAAGGAACTTGATTGAAACACCCCCCCCTGCCCCCCCCCATCGAGGGGGGGGATTTTCGCTCACGCTGCTTTCGCTCACGCTGCTTTCGCTCACGCTGCTTTCGCTCAGAGCGTGGTTACTTTGCGCAGGCGCTCGGCGGTTTGGGGCGAGATCTCGGGCAGGGCATGGAGCAGGTCGTCCAGGCTCTCGATCGGCCGCAGCATCACGATTTCCTGAGCCAGGCTGGGGCCGATTCCCTTGATCTCCTCGAGTTCCTCCGGGCTGGCGGTGTTGAGGTTGATCAGGTGTGCGACTTGGCGGGCGCTCTTGTCGAAGGCCCGGGGATCCAGATCGCGCATGCGCAGGTCGTCTTGCTTGCGCAGCGTGCGGGCGGCCCGGATCATCTTTTCCTGGGTGTCGATTCGCCCTTCCTGCCAGCGCTGAAGCAAGAGCTGCAGGGGCAGCCGGATGGGCAAGGTGGCGAGGTTCCAGGCGAGCCCCAGCAGATCGGGGCCCTTCTGGTACTCGGGCATGCCGGCGAGCTGCGAAAGCCGCGCCTTGAGGTGGATCTGGTTGGTATCCGGCGAGACCTGGTCGACCCAGTCGGCGGGCACCAGGACGTCGCGCTGGAAGAGGAAGCCCCGTCTCACGATCAGGTGGGTGATCTCGTCCGAGTGAGGTCGGACGCCCAGCATGTCGAGCTGGCCGGCGATGCCGTCCGGACAGACGACTTCCGCCCCGGGCATGTGATCCAGGGCGCTGAGGCCAGGCTGTTGATGCCCTTCACGCAAGGCATAGGCTTCCCGAGTCCCGGGTCTGCCGCTCGCGCCCCGAGCGGACGCATTCGAGCCTTCTGACCTCTCGTCCGATTTCAAGCCATCGGGTTTCGAACCATCGGTATTCGAGCCATCGCTATTCATGCGGTCGCGGTCCGTGTCCATGCCGTCCTCCTCCATCGTCAATCTTCGTTAGGTTACAAAAAGCAAGGCGCGCTGGCAACCATCGCTTCCATGCTTCTGCGGCTCCAAGCCCTTGTTTGGTAGAATAAGGGATGACTCAAGCCTCGTCGCAAGGGAGATCCATGATCGTGACCGGAACGTCGACCAACCCCGCCGAGCGGCCCGCCGCCGTGCGGCTGCGCTTCGCCCCCAGCCCCACCGGCTACTTGCATGTGGGTGGCGCGCGCACTGCCCTCTTCAATTGGTTATATGCCCGCCATCTGGGGGGAACCTTCGTACTTCGGATCGAGGACACCGATGTGGCACGCTCGTCCGAGGAATCCGTCCAGGCCATCCTCGACGGAATGCGCTGGCTCGGCCTGAACTGGGACGAAGGCCCGGAAGTCGGCGGCTCCTTCGGGCCCTACTTCCAGATGCAGCGCCTGGACACCTACAAGGAAGCGGCGAATCAGCTCCTCAACGCCGGCCATGCCTACCATTGCTTCTGCACCAAGGAAGAACTCGACGGGCTGCGCGCGGCGGCCCAGGAGAAGGGCGAGACGTTCGCCTACCCGGGACGTTGCCGCAATCTGCTTCCCGACATCGTCCAGAAGTTCTGCGACGAGGGGCGAAAGCCGGTCATCCGCTTCCAGGTGCCGACCTCCGGCGAAACCGTCGTCGACGACCTGGTCCACGGGCCCGTCACCTTCCGGAACGACCAGTTCGACGACTTCGTGATCATGAAGGCCGACGGCGGCCCCACGTATAACTTCGCCGTGGTGGTGGACGATGCCCTCATGCAGATCTCGCACGTCCTGCGCGGGGATGATCACCTCTCCAACACTCCCAAGCAGATCTTGATCTATCAGGCGCTCGGCTACGTGCTGCCCCGGTTCGGGCATATCCCGATGATCCTCGGCTCGGACCGGACCCGCCTCTCCAAGCGTCACGGGGCGACCTCGGTCATGGCCTACGCCGAGGCCGGCTACCTCTCCGATGCCTTCGTGAACTACCTCTCGCGCCTGGGCTGGGGCCATGGCGACCAGGAGATCTTCACGCGCCAGGAGCTGATCGACTTCTTCGACGTTCCGGCCATCAACAAGACCGCCGCCGTCTTCGACCCGGTCAAGCTCGACTGGGTCAACGCCCAGTGGCTCAAGGCAACGCCTTCCGCGGAGATCGCGGGCTTGCTGCGATCTCATCTGGCCAAGCGGGGCTATCCGGTCGAGGCCAAGTCCGACGCCTGGCTCGCCGGACTGGTGGATCTTCTCAAGGAGCGGACCAAGACCCTCGAGGAGATGACCGATTACGCCAAGTTCTTCTTCGACCTCGAGCTCACCTACGACGCGGAGTCGGTGGAGAAGTTCCTGACCGAGGCGAACCGTCCCATCATCGAGGGCCTGATAGCGGCGTTCGACGCCGAGAGCGATTGGACGGCCGAGCGGATCGAAGGGGCGTTCAAGGACCTGGCGGCCAAGCTTGGACTCAAGGCGGGCGGCGTTATTCAGCCCGCTCGCGTGGCGCTTGCGGGCTCGAAGGTCAGTCCCGGCATGTACGAGACGGCCGAGCTGATGGGCAAGGAGCTGGTGCTCAAGCGCTTGCGTCACGCCCTGGGGCTGATTCCGGGGGCTGTCGAATCTTGAGTCGGGGCCAGCCGTAGTCATGGCCGGCCATGGCCATGGCCGGCCATGCGGAACCCGGGATTCAGAAGCCCTCGTTTCGCGGATAATTCGACCCCCGCGTGAATGAAGGCGGGCCTTTTTCGGTATAGAAGACTAGGCCCGCCTCGTGGCAGAGCAACCAAACCGTCAAGCCCTTCAGGAGTTCCATGTCGAACTTGGATCCTCGAGCCCTATCCACCCTCTTTCCCGCGGCCCCCATGGTCCTGGGACGCCTGGCCTATGAGGCTTTGGCGATCGAGACGGCCTCGGATGCGGGGCCTAGCCGCCAAATGCGGGATGAGGAGGCGTTCTGGCAACGCGGCCAGGAGATCCTGGGCGATCGCTACCGGCTTTTCGCCCACCAGGGCTTCGGAGGAGATCTCGGACGGATCGCGATCGCCGCGGAGGTCACGCGCGAGCCCGTGGCGGTTCCGCAGCCCGAGCGCTCGCGATCGCACCTGGCTGACGACATGCGGGAGCCACTTTTGGCGGCCGACCCGCTCATGGCAGCTGACCCGCTCATGGCAGCTGACCCGCTCATGGCAGCAGACCCCTCGGCTGCTCGCGCCTCGGATCCTGACCTGCGGGACCTGAGCCTTCCGGAGTCGAGGTCTCGGGTATCCGCTCTTACGGCGCCCGGAAGCCAGGAGCCCCCCGGAAGTCAGGACGTCCTCGCGGCATTGCCCGCCGACGTCGCGCCCGGACGCCTGGAACCCGCGGTCGGAAGCCCGGTTCGCGTGCGTCGTTCGAATGGCCACGTCGAGGAGAGCTGGGTCCTGGCCCGCATGGAGAGCCGCGGACGCTGTCTCCTGCAGCGGGGGACCTTCACCAAGACCCTCGATCTGATCGACCTCATGACCCTGAACCCCGAGCTCGTTCCGATCGGCCTGGCCGTGCGGGTTCCACGTTCCAGCGGGGCCTTGGATTCCGGCTGGGGCGTGAAGAGCATCGAGCGCGGCCTCTTGATCGTCGAGAAACCGGGGCTCGGTCGCAAGGGCCTGACGCCGGAGCAGTTCTTCGCGGCAAACCCCATGCTCGTGAGCCCGGATACCGAGGACGTGGCCACCGCGTTGGTGACGCCGACGGTGGGAAGCCCGGTCAGGGTGCGTCGCTCCACGGGCGAACGAGAGGCCGGCTGGGTCGTCGCCGACCACCTGGACGGCATGGAGGTTCCGGTGCGGCGGGAGAGCTCCGAGGGCATGCTGGAGAAGGCGATCGCCCTCGAGGAGCTGCTAGAGGACAATCCCTCCCTCATTCCCGCCGATCTGCGCCTGCGCGTCATGCGCTCCAACGGCGCGCTCGACGACGGGTGGGTGGTGGTTGGCATGGCCGACGATCAGGTCCGGGTCGACCGGCCCGACGTGGGCGAGAAGGTGGTCTCGGCCCGCGATCTGCTGGCCTGGAACCGCGATCGCCTGCTCAACGAGACGTCCTCGGCGGTGGGGCCGGATCTCGCCACGCCGGAGGGTCTGGCCCAGGCGAAGCGCTTCCGGGAGGCGGGACGGCTCGACGAGGAGATAGTTGACGGCTACTGGGATCGGCCGCCCACGGGCGGACGTCCGGCCTTGGTGGTGCATCGGGGCAAGGACCGGGCGCTGGCTCCGGGGTTGGCCTTCGCGCGGGAGCTTTCGGGGCGTCCGGAACTCGAGCGCATTCACCGGCTGGCGGAAGTCGTCTGGCAATACATGGGCGAGGCGGCTGCCGGAACGCTCATGGGGGGGATGGGTCCGCGAGACGACCAAGGAGTTCTGCTGGGAGACGTGCCGCGGATGATGGGGGCGGGGGGGAGTCTCGCTCGCGTCTTGATGTTCTCGGTCATGGCGTCGGTCGCGGGCTTGCGCGTGGTCTTGGTCCGAGGGGAGCTCTTGCTTCCCGGCATGAGGGGGGGGCATGTCTGGTGCGAGGTCACCCCGATGGGGGGAGCTGCTCTGCTGATCGATCTTTCGGTGCTTCCGCCTCCGTCGGGCTACGCGTTCCCTTCGGCGGATCATCCGGCCATTCGCGCGTGTTACCTGGCCCCGAGCGAGGCGCTTCCAAGCGAGGCGCTTCAGGGCGAGCCGCCGGCAGGAGAGTCGCATGCGTGAGGTTCGAATCGGGGATGTTCGCAGCAGCGGGACCATGAAGCAGACCGGTCGGTTGAACACCGGAGACCGTCTCGACGGCTACACGGTCGAGGAGCCCCTCGCGAGCGGGGGGCAGGCCACGATCTACCGGGTGGGGACGCCTTACGGCGATCGCGCCCTGCTCAAGCTGGCGAGAGGCAGCGCGCCGGATCCGCTGGCCGGCGGCACCATGAACGTGGGCTTCGCCGTGGCGCTTCAGTTCCAGACCGGGGTGGTGGGGCCGTCCTGGCTCACCCCGAACCAGGTCCTCCAGGCCGAAATCGCCGTGCTCAAGGCCGGCAAGGACTCGGCCCTGCCCGGAGTCGTCTCCACCGGGACGCTGGTCGATCGAACCTACGTCATGCTCGAAGAGGTGCCGGGCAAGACCCTGAGGGCCTGCATGGACGATCGCGAGCCGCCGCCGTTCGAATGGTTCATGCGCCTGGGCGAGACGCTGTCGCGCCTGCAGAAGTCCGGGCGGCTGCCCTACCACGGGGACCTCAAGCCCGAGAACGTGATCGTGACCCCGGCGGGCGGGGCCGTGCTGATCGACCCCACTTCCGGCATTCCGCCCGAGCATGGGCGGGTGACCACTCCGCGCTACTACCCGCTCCTGACGCCGGATGACCGCCCCGCCTTCGCCCTGATGCTGATCGAGGCCATGACGGGGGTGGCGCTGATCCAGGAGGATCCGCCTTACCCCGTGCAAGCGGTGACCCCGGTCTTCGATGCCTGGATGGCGGGGTTGCGGGCGCTCGGACGGGAGCGCTTCGCGCGGGCCCTGCGGCATATCCCGCGGCTCGAGGACATGAGCCTCTTTCTGTCGGCCGATCTCGGGCGGGTGCTCTTGCGGGCGCTCTATCTTCGACGAGGGCAGGGCGGTCTGCTGGGAGTGGACCCCGGCTATCCGGGATGGGAAGATTTCCTCGCCGACCTTCGGGCGGCTCAGGAGGGGTGATGCTGGCCATCGACGAGGGAAAAAAGGCGTTGGAGGCGGGCGACTTCGAGGAAGCCGTTCGCTGCTTCCGGAAGGCGGCTTATCAGGCGCCGGGGAGCGAGGAGCCGCGCCTGCTGATAGGCCATGCTTGTCTTCTGGCGGGGAATCCGCTGGAGGCGGTGACGGAGTTCGAGGCGGCCAGCCGGATCGCACCGCTGGCGGCGCGGCCGTTGCTGATGGCGGCGATGGCGGCGGAGCACCTGGGGCGACCGGGTCAGGCGATCGGCTACCTGAGGGGGGCGCTGGCAGCTGAGCCCGAGCGCCTGGAGGTCCGATACCAGCTGGCGACGGCGCTCGCCGAGATGGGCGAGGTTCCGGAAGCCATCCGGGAGTATCAGAACGTGTTGCAGCGAGACCCGGAGTGCCTGCCGGCGCTCAACAACCTGGGGGGGCTGCTGGAGACGCGGGGGGATCCGGAGGGGGCGATCGCTTGTTTCGAGCGGATCCTGAGCCTCTGTCCGGGGGAGCTGGTGGCGACCTTCAACCTCGCGCGCGAACGGGCGCACCGCGGGAACTTCAAGCAGGCCGGACAGCATTTGAAAGAGGTTCTGGATCGGGCTCCCGAGTTCGGGGAGGCCCACGCGCTCCTGGGCTGGATCGCGCTCGGCCAGGGGCTCTTCAGCGAGTCGGAGCGGGCTTACCGCTCGGCGCTGAGCTTCGGCTTCGACACCCCGGAGACCCGGATGGGGCATGCGCTCGCGTTGCGGAAACTCGGGTGGTACGAGACCTACGTCGATGCCCTGCGCGCGCTCGTCGATGCCTTTCCGGGCTACGCGCCGGCCGAGAGGCTACTCGCCACCGTCTAATCCATCTAATCTTCCGCTAACATGTCCCCCCTGGATGGGGGGCTACGGGGGGTGTTCGCCGGCGAAGCCATGGCCCCTCAACTTCCGCTAATCCGCCCCCCTTGATGGGGGGCTACGGGGGGTGTTCGCCGGCGAAGCCATGGCCCCTCAACTTCCGCTAATCCGCCCCCCTTGATGGGGGGCTACGGGGGGTGTTCGCCGGCGAAGCCATGGCGTTCCTTATTATTTCTGACTCACCATGGGGCGAGATAAGGAACCTGGGATCAGCAACACCCCCCCCCGCCCCCCCCATCAAGGGGGGGATTTAGGGGAAGCTCCCCTTCGGGGATGAGATGGAAACGCCCCCCTTGCCGTTTTACCGGCAAGGGGGGCGTGAACTTGGAACTACCGGGACCAGACGGCCTCGAAGGGACCCCACTGGCCGTTCGCGCCACGGGCGTGGACCAGGAGCAGCTGCTTCTCGGTCATGACCGAGGGAGGCAGCATGCCCGACGCGTTGAGGCCGCTGGCGTTCAGGCGCGTGCCGGTGCCCTCCTTGCCAGGCTTGCCGACGAAGAACTCGACATCGGTGAGCGCGCCGCTCGCGCTGGCGTTGAACTGGCCGTTCTGGACCTTGACCGTCTTCAGCTCGGGGCCGAAGACGGCCGACGGGTTGTCCGCCAGCTTCAGCATGTAGAGCGAGCCGGGGCGGTTCTCGTTCCAGAACTGGGGGACCTTGGAGTACGGGGGATCGAAGCCGTCGCCCCAGGTGCCGATCTCGGTGGTGTAGGAGAGGATGCCCAGCTCGCCGAAGGCCCAGTCGGTGGTGTCGCCGGAGGTGGGGTAGAGGCTGACCGATTGCTTGGGATCGTAGCCGCTGAACTCGCCGAGTTTCTTGCCGATGGCGGGCAGGCGGTTGTCGGGGGGGGCGACGTTGGTGTGTCCCCAGGGCCAGAGGATCAGGTTCGAGAACGAGTGGTAGGTCATGAGGAAGGACCACTTGCGCTGGCGAACGAGGTCGCGGACGGCTGCGGTCTCGGGCTCGGAGAAGCCCTCGGCGCCGCGGAAGGTCGCGCCCTTGGGGTTGGTGTCGGCGCCGGGGCCGCCCCACTTGTAGCCGTAGTTGCGGTTGAGGTCGACGCCGGGGCCGCTGGGCCCATGACCGGGCTGGAGGTTGGTGTAGGAGGAGTTGGTGTTCTTGCGCCAGTCGGAGCCTTGCTCGGCGAGGGCGTGGCCGTCGGGGTTGACCATGGGAACGAGCCAGATCTCGCGGTTCTCCACGTAGTGGGTGGCCTCGGCGTCCGTGCCATAACCTTCGAGCAGGTGCTTGGCGAGGTTGAGGACCATCTCGGGGGTGACCAGCTCGCGGGCATGGTGAAGGCCGAGGTAGATCACGCCGGGCTTGGCGGAGGTGTCGCCCTTGCCGATCTTGAGGACCCAGAGGTCATTGCCCTTGCCGCCCTGCTTCTTTTCCCAGGAGTCGCCGAAGTCTTCGAGGCGGGCGAGATTCGGGTAGCGGCTCGCGAGGGCCTTCAGCGCGTCGATCATCTCGGCGTTGCTGTGGTAGCCGGGGTCGAAGCTGTTGTCCAGGCCGGACTTGCCGGGCAGGTAGGTGACCTCGAGCTTGAGGCGCTTGATGGTCTGGTACTGGCGCTGGGTGATCGAGCCGATGACCCGCTTGCCGTCCACGCCCCAGATGTCCATGCCGGCTTCGGCGAGCTTGCCGATTTGCGCGGGGCCCGAGGTGGAGACGATGACCGCGGCGTCTTTCTGGCCGTCAGAGAGGCGGGCCGTCAGCTCGGCCTCGGTTCCCGTCCGCATGCCGCCGTTGGAGGGCGTGCTGAAGCCGCAGCCAGCCACCAGGCTCAGGGCGAGGGCGGCGAGGGCCACCCGGGAGAAACTGCCGGAGCGCCGCGAAAAACGTTGGGCCATGATGTCGCCTCCTTAACTCTCTTAACCAGAGCTTAAGCTTATCCTAAGCCAGGCATAAAAGTAAAGGAGAATTTTGCCAGACCCCGCTGCGGGCAACGGCCGGGAGCTTTGGCGATCGTGCCGCTGGCGACGGCGGGAAGCCACCGGGTTTCAGCCTAAATTATCCGGGGAATTTGTGAGCGGGCTTGCGTTGGGATAGAATGAGCCCATAGGAGGGCGCATGATCGACAACAGCATCCTGGAAGCCAACGAGCGGGTCCGCGGGATTTCCGACCGCTTCACCACCATTCTCGACGAGATGCGCCACGTGATCGTCGGGCAGTCCCATCTGCTGGATCGCCTGCTGATCGCCTTGTTGGCCGACGGGCACATTCTCCTGGAAGGCGTACCGGGCCTCGCGAAGACCCTCTCCATCTCGACGCTCTCCCAGGTCCTGGCCGCCGATTTCCGGCGCATCCAGTTCACGCCGGATCTCTTGCCGGCGGATCTTCTGGGGACCAGCATCTTCGATTCCAAGAAGGGCCGCTTCCAGACGAAGCACGGTCCCATCTTCACCAACTTGCTGCTGGCCGACGAGATCAACCGCGCTCCGGCCAAGGTCCAGTCGGCTCTCCTGGAGGCCATGCAGGAGCGCCAGGTGACCATCGGGGGCGAAACCAAGGATCTGCCTCAGCCCTTCCTGGTGCTGGCGACCCAGAATCCGATCGATCAGGAGGGGACCTATCCGCTCCCCGAGGCGCAACTCGATCGCTTCATGTTCAAGGTGAAGGTGGGGTATCCCACCAAGTCCGAGGAGCTCGAGATCATCGAGCGCATGACGGCTCCCAAGCCCATCCTCAAGCAGGTCGCCGACATGGCCCTGGTCAAGGAGGCCCGCGAGGTCGTGGCCAGGATCCATGTCTCCGAGAAGATCAAGCGCTACATCGTCGACATCGTCTTCGCCACCCGTCAGCCCAAGGATTCCGGGCTCGACCATCTCACGGCGCTGATCGCGTACGGAGCGAGTCCTCGCGCGAGCATCTACCTGACGCTCGCCGCCAAGGCGCATGCCTTTCTCAAGAAACGCGCCTACGTCATGCCCGAGGACATCAAGGCGGTGGTGCCGGACATCCTGCGCCACCGGATTCTGCTCTCTTACGAGGCGGAGGCCGAGGAGGTATCCGTGGACGACGTCATCCGCCGGATTCTCGCGGGGATCAAGGTTCCCTAGCGCCTGCGGCTGTTTGGTAAGACAGCGAGAGAGAACGCCGTGACGAGCTTTGCTCTAGTGAACCTCGAACTCCGGACTGAACGAAGGGCTGTTTCCACCAGGAGCCGTCGAGGCTCGGGGCGTCGGGGCCGTGACCGGCAGGCCGATGGGGGCCCCGATGGGGGCTTTCGGGCCGAGGTCGACCTTCCCGTCGCTCTTGTGCGGTTTGAGAAGCAACGTGATCCGACGATTCTCCTCGGCCATCGGCCGCTGGGGATCGAAGAGATCCCGGTCGGCATAGCCCCGCACTCCGGCGATTCGCTTGGAGGGAAAGCCGCCGATTTCGAGCAGCTGGCGGACGCGATCGGCTCGCGCCGTCGAGAGGGTCCAGTTGGAGCCGTTGCCCTGGAAGGGGCGAGCATCCGTGTGTCCCCCGATCACCAGATCGTTGGGCAGTCGCTTCAACAACTGGGCCATTTCCCCCAGGAGCTGCTGGGAGCGCGGGATGGGCTCGTAGGAACCCAGGGGGAAGAGCACCTGGGCCTGATGCTCGACCAGCGAGATCTCGACGCCTTCCGGGGTGACGCGGAGCTCCACCTGATCCATGAACTGCGGCATTTGGTTCTCGAAGAAGCTTTCGAGGGCTTCCTTGTACGCTTCCTGGCTCTTGGGCAGCAGGAGGGGTTCGAAGGTGAGATCGCCGTCGCTGGCCCCGGCAGCGATGACGCCCTCGCCGCTCTGCCCGCCGCTGATGGTCAGCGGGTCCCGGAAGTACTCGGCCAGGCCCTTGCGTTTCTCGGCAGGCACCAGGTTGATCAGCCAGAGAATCAAGAAGAGCGCCATCATCGAGGTGACGAAGTCGGCGTAGGCGACCTTCCATGCTCCGCCGTGGTGGCCGCCGTGACCCCCGCGTTTTCTGCGTGCCATTACTTCGCTGCCACACCCGGTGCGGGCGATGGCACGTTGCCCTCGAGAATGCTCTCCAGCTCGGCCGAGGTGGGACGGGTATGGCTGAACACCGCGTTACGGGCGATTTCGAGCGCCAGCGACGGGGGCGAACCCGAGAGCGAGACCAGGACGGCCTCCCGGATCACGTAGAGGTAGCGCTCTTCGTCCTTCTTGCGCGCCTCGAGGGCGGCCGCGATGGGCTGGATCAGGCCGTAGGATAGCAGCAAGCCGAGGAAGGTTCCGACGAGGGCCGCGGCGATCTTGTGGCCGAGGATCGCCACGGGGGCGTCGAGGGCGCCGAGCGCGATGATGATGCCGAGGACGGCGGCCACGATGCCGAGGCCGGGGAGGGCGTCGCCGACCTTCGTGAGGGCTCCGACCTCCATGGCCGTCTCTTCGTGGTGGGCTTCGAGGTTGATGTCCATGGCCGCCTCCACCTGAGAGATCTCGCCGCCGTAGCTCACGGACAGCTTGATGGAATCCGTGAGGAAGGCCATGGCGTGGTGGTTGTGCAAGAGGCCCGGGTAGGCCTTGAAGAGTTCGGAGTTCTCGGGATCGGCGAGGTCTCCCTCGATCGACAGCAGGCCCTCGCGCCGCATCTTGTTGAAGAGGGCGAAGAGCGCCATGAAGAGTTCGTCGAAGGCCGGCCGGCCGTAGGGATTCTTGCCCATGAGCTTGACGAGATCCTTGGAAAGGACCTTCAGGATCTCCGGGGGGGTACCGGCCAGGAAGGCGCCGCCGGCGGCGCCGCCGATGATGAGGTACTCGGGAATGATGATGAGGACGAGAAGATCTCCGCCCTCCATCAAGTAACCACCGAATACCGAGATGAAAACGACGAGTAAGCCAATAATTAGCAGCATGGAACCTCACCGCAGGGTTGGAGGAGTTCTGGTCATCTATTCCCTGCTAGGCTCGAATTTACACGGCTTCGGTCCATGTTTACAATCATTCATCCGCATGCCTGATCACGGGGGGCTCGGTCGGGTCCCCGGGGGAGGCGGGTTTCGGGTATGCTAGATCCATGCTGCGTCTGAGAAAACCCCGCCCAAAACCGGAGCCCCCGCGCGATGTCCCCGCCAAGGACGCGGGCGACATGCAGAGTCTCGCCAAGCGGATTCGGCGGCTCGAGGTCAAGACCACCCGCCTGGTCAGCAATATCTTCGGCGGGGAGTACCGCTCCGTCTTCAAGGGGCGGGGAATCGACTTCGACGAGGTGCGCGAGTACGAGGAAGGCGACGACGTCCGGTTGATCGACTGGAACGTGACGGCCCGCATGGACCGGCTCTTCGTCAAGAAGTACGTCGAGGAGCGGGAGTTGACCCTGATGCTTCTGGTCGACGTCTCGGCGAGCCTGGATTTCGGGTCGGTCGATCGGCTCAAGCGGGAGCTCGCCGCGGAGTTCGCGGCCGCGATTGCCCTTTCCGCCCTCCAGAACGGCGATCGCGTCGGGCTGTATCTTTTCAGCGATCGCCCCGAGCGCTTCTACCCCGCCAAGCGCGGACGCCCCCACGTCCTCAAGCTGATCCGGGAGTTGCTGGCCCAGCAGTCGAGCGGCAGGACGTCTTATCCCCTGTCGCTCGACTACTTCCAGAAGGTCGTCAAGCATCGCTCGGTGATCTTTCTGCTTTCGGACTTTCTCTCGCTCGACTTCGAGGCGCCGCTCAAGGGGCTCTGCGCCAAGCACGACGTGATCGCCGTGACGCTCATGGACCCCCGCGAGCGGGAACTTCCGGACGTCGGCTTCATCGAGGTGGTCGATCCCGAGTCGGGGGAGGCCATGATCATCGACACCGGGGATTCCCGGGTTCGAGACGGCTACGCCGGGCGGGCCCGAGAGCTCGCCGACAAACGCTCGGCTATCTTTCGTTCGCTCGGAGTCGATGAGCTGATGCTCCGGACCGATCAGTCGTACATCAAGCCCTTGGCCCAGTTCTTCGAGCGCCGGGCGCGGCGTCAGGTCCGGCGCCGGAGGGCGACATGAGGCGGATCTTGCTGCTCGGGACAGCCTTGCTGGCGCTCGGACTGCCGCTATCGGCGCTGTCGGCGGTGGCCCAGCAGCTGCCGGCGCCGCCGGAAGACGACTGCGGCTGCGATCCTCCGGCCGCCAAGCGCTCCTCTCTTCAAGGGGGGGCGGAGACCGTGCAGCTGGGCCAGCCCGAAGGCCGGGTGCCGGCCACGATGGTCGTGGAGCGCGATGGTGCAATCCTGCGCCTGGAAGCCGACACGATCGCGGGCATGCTCGACGACGGCCCCCTGGAAGCCCAGGGCGGGGTGGTGGCGACTTACGGGGATCTGAGGCTGCAAGCGGATTGGCTGCGCTTCGATCGCCTGACCGGAGAAGGGCTCGCATCGGGCTCGGTGAGCCTGAGCCGTCCGCCTCATCGGCTCCTGGCGGAGTCGCTCGTCTTCGACCTGGACGCGGGGACGGCGGAGGCCTCGCGCTGGCGCGGCTGGATCGAAGGCCAGGTGCAGGCGGAGGGGCGCTTGCTCACGATGAACGCCTCGCGCTCGGTGGCTTACGACGTCTCGCTGAGCCCCTGTCTCGCCGAGGATCCGGGTTACCGCTTCGACTTCGCCGAGCTGGAATGGGTTTCCCTGCCGGGTGGCGACAGCTTATCGGGGTGGAACTCGATTCTGCGCTTGAGCGGCCTGCCGGTCTTCTGGCTACCCTACTTTCAGACCACATTCTCCGGGGGGGGGGGCGAGGCCAAGGGGCCCAAGATTCGCCACCGGCTTCGGGGGGGGTACGACGGCTTCGACGGGTTTTACCTGACCACGTCGGGCGACTACGAGCTCGCGCCCGGCTGGACCGGCAACGTGCCCATCCGGGCGACCGCCCAGCGGGGCGTCACGCTGGGAATCGAGCAGCGGCTGCCGCTGGAGGTTGCCGAGGGGCGTCTCGACGCGTTCTACACGACCCCGTTCCCCGGAAACGTGCAGGACTTCCTTCCGGGGCCCCGCGTCAACCTTTCGTTCTTGCGGGACCTTCCCGGCGGCTCGGGGGGACTGAGCATGGGCTACCGGGTGGACGTGGGCAATCCGTTCCGGATCGGTCCCACCCCTTTTCTCAGCAGCCGGCCGGTATCGCGGTTTCCCGAGTTCTCTTACGCCGGTATCTCGCGCCAGGCGGGGCCGCTTCGCTGGTCTCCGTCGGCGCGCCTGGGCTACCTCGTCGAGGAAGGGGGGGCGTCTTCGCCCCTGGCGGAGCTGGCCTTGGGCGGCGGGGGGCCGGAATTCTGGTTGCCGGGTGGGATTCGCGTGGGGACGTTCGGATCGCTGAGGGGGAACGCCTATCGCGAGCTTTCTGGCGCGGAGCGTGCCGCGGGCGGGGGGTTCCTGGGGCGGATGGCCCGGGGCGTCGGTCAGGCGGGGCTATCGGCCTCCACCGAGTTATGGGGATTTCAGCTGGGAGGCTCGGCGGAGCTGGTGCGGGTGGTCTCGGGGACGCCCAACAGCCCGGTGGGCACGCCTTTCGCTCATGACGCGATCGCCTCTCAGGATCGGCTGTCGGGAGGCGCCCGCCGCCATCTCTACGGTCCTCTGAGCGGGGCGGCGAGCGCCGTTCTGGCGCAGCCCCACGATGCCCGAGGGAGCCTCGGCTGGGTCACCTCGGACGTCGGGCTGAGCCTGAGCTACGAGGTCAACTGCGTGGGCGTTCACTTCAACTACCAGCCTCTGATCAAGGGCTGGAGCTTCTCGTACGTCGTGACGAGCTTCTAGGAGCCGACGACCCAAGCTGGTCTGCTGCTTACGCGCGCCGAATCTCCTAGGATGGGAGGGTTTCCTCATGAGCAAAAGGAGGGCATCGATGGATCGCGATCGCATGGACGCCTCGAAGGAAGCGTCCCGGGAGGCCTCGTTGAGCGCGGATTCGAACGCGGACAGGCCCCAGGATGTCGGGGTGAGCACGGTTCTCGACGCGGTGGAGGGTTGCGCCTTCCCCGTGAAGCGGGAGGAGCTGATCGCCGCGCGCGGCGAGCGGGACATCGAGCTGAGGGGGGGCTCGCGCGAGAAGCTGAGGGTCGTGCTCTTGAGGTCGGATGCCGAGGAGTTCCTTTCGGTGACCGATCTGGTCCAGAAAATCTCGGGATTGGCATAAACAAGCGGTCTGCGCGCTACGCTCGGCCCGCTCCGGGGTAGAATAGAGTGAGCGCCTAACGGAAGCCTGTCTCAGCGCCAACCCGGCAGTAGCTGTGTACCCGGCATGAGCTGCAAACTCGGCGTCAGCCGCGTATCTGGTTAGCCGCATATCTGCCATGAGCCGCATGGCGTATCGGGCATTCGCCGCTGATGACGGGCATGATCCGCTTGTGGCATGGTAGGCGCCGCGGCGCCGGCGGCCACCATGCGACGGTTTCCGTTGGATGCCTGGAGGACGACCCTTTTGGGAGCGTGGCCACGTGGCACTGATCAAGTCCAGCCAACTCGTGCAAAAGGGCACGGCCGTCGTCTCGGGGGATTCCATCCAGACCGCCGACGTCGAAGCCCTGGTTCCGAAAGCCCCTGGTCCGACGCCCCAAGCGCCGGCTGACCAGGGTTCTGTCGGCCTGGGCGTCGATCTCGGACATGTCCGGGGCATCACCGGCCAACCTGGAGGCGATCCGCCGGCCGACGACTATGACGCGACCCGTGAACTCGAGGCCGTCGTTCCCGCGCTCGACCCCGACCAGGGCCCCGCGCTCTCCGGGTCCGGGGACGATGCCCCTCTCGAACCCTCGCTGCTCGGAGAGTTCGACGCCGCCCGCGACTCCCTTCTCGGGCAGGCTGAAGCCGCCTCCCAGGCAGCCTACGAGGACGCCCAGCAAAGCTACGACCCTATGCTGGCGCAGATCGTCGACTCCCAGCGGCATGAGGCCCTGTCGCTGATCGACGCCGCCTACGAACCTGGTAGCCCGGAGGCCAGGGCGGCTATCGAGGCCGTCTCCGGACGCGTGGACAGCGCCGCCCAGGCGATCGCCCACCGCAACGCCATCTTCGACCTCAACCGCAGCCGCTGGCTGCAAGCAGGCACTGCCGAAGAGCAAATCGCCGCCCTGCTCGATAACTTCCATGCCCATCTCGTCGAGGAACCCCCGCTCGACGACCAGTTCGTCGCCCTCATCGCCGAACGGGAAGCCATCCTCGCCGAGGCCCGCCTGCGCGCGGAACGCCAGATCCAGGATGCCCAGGCGCAGGCGGCGGCCATCGTTCAAGAGGCCGAACGCAGCGCGGCTCGAACCGTCATCGAGGTGGAGACTCGCCGCCAGGCCATCCTCGACGAGCTCAAACAGCAGGGCTACTCGGAGGGGTATCAGGAGGGGCGGGCTCAGGCCGACGAGGAAGGCGCCAAGATCATCAACGAGGCCACCGACAGCCTCAACTGCCTCGCCGGTGCCCTGCGCGAGTCGGCCAAGAAGAACGAGGAGAAGCTGCTCAAGCTCGCCATCGGAATCGCCGAGAAGATCCTGCACGACGAGATCGTCGTCCGCCCGGACACCGTGCTCAAGACCCTCGAAGAAGCCCTCATGAAGGTCTCCGACCTCGAGGAGGTGATCATCAAGGTCAACCCCGAGGATCTCCCCCTGATCAAGAGTCACGAAGAGGCTATCCGCGATCGCCTCAAGAGCGTCCGAAAGATCGAGTTCACCTCCAACCCCAAGATCCAGCGCGGCGGCGTGTTGATCGAAACCGGAGCCGGCACCGTCGATGCCCAGATCAAGACCCAGCTGTCGGTCATTCAGGAAGCTTTCGACTTCGTTCGCAAGGAGTACGCCGAGGAACCCCTCGACATGACCGGATCCGCCTCTTAGGCTTGAATGGGAGAATAGCGTGGAAACTCGGGAATTCGGCTACGAAGCCTATAACTTCGCGCTCGAAGATACCATGACCATCCGCCCCCGCGGACAGGTGGTCCAGCTGGTCGGACTCGTCATCGAGGCCATCCTCCAGGGCGTCCGCTACGGCGAACTCTGCTACATCTACTCGATCGACAAGTCCCAGGTCTTCCCCGCCGAGGTGCAGGGCTTCAAGGCCCGCCGCGTCATGCTCATGCCCCTGGTCGAGATCGAGGGCCTGGGAGCCGGCTGCGAGGTCGTCGCCACGGGCCGCATGGTCTCGGTCAAGGTCGGTCCCGGCCTCCTCGGCCGCGTCGTGGACGGTCTCGGCAACCCGATGGACGGCAAGGGCCCGCTCATCGCCGAAACCACCTACCCCCTGATGAACCCCCCGCCCAACTCCATGACGCGGCGGCGCATCGATACCGTCATGCCCACCGGAGTACGCGTCATCGACGGCTTCCTCACCATCGGCGAAGGCCAGCGTATCGGCCTGTTCGCGGGCTCGGGCGTCGGCAAGAGCACCTTGCTCGGCCAGATCGCGCGCAACTGCGAGGCGGATATCTCGGTGCTCTGCCTGGTGGGAGAGCGCGGTCGCGAGGTTCGCGAGTTCATGGAGGAATCCCTGGGCGAAGAGGGCCTCAAGCGTTCGGTCGTCGTGGTCGCGACGTCCGATACCTCCAGCCTCATGCGCTTCAAGGCCCCCCTGGTCGCGAGTTCGATTGCCGAGTACTTCCGGGATCAAGGACTCCGGGTCTTCCTCATGATGGATTCGATGACCCGCTTCGCCATGGCCATGCGCGAGATCGGCCTCGCCATCGGAGAACCGCCGGCACAGAAGGGCTACACGCCCTCGGTCTTCGCCCTCATCCCCAAGCTCCTGGAACGGGCGGGAACCTCGGACAAGGGCTCCATCACCGCCATCTACACCGTCCTGGTGGACGGCGGCGACATGGACGAACCCATCGCCGACGCCGTCCGCGGCGTCCTGGACGGACACGTCGTCATGCTGCGCTCGATCGCGTCCCAGGGCATCTTTCCCGCCATCGACGTCCTGCAGAGCGTCAGCCGTCTGATCAACTTCCTCGCCACCAAGGAGCACTACGCGGCCCAGATGAAGGTCCGCCAGATCATGGCCGATTACCGCGAGGTGCAGGATCTCCTGAACATGGGAGCCTACGTGAGGGGCTCCAACCCCAACTACGACAAGGCCATCTCGCTCTGGGACCAGATCAAGGGCTTCCTCAAGCAGGGCATCCACGACAACGACCCCTACGAGAACACGGTCAAGACCATCTTGATGCTCGGCTCCGACACCTCGGCGGCCAGCATGTTCTCTTAGCGACCATGACCCATGGCTTAGCCGCAGTTATCTCTTAGCCGCCCCCCTGGGCCATGGTTTGATCGGGCAAGAGGGGGGCGACCGCCGAAGGGGCCATGGCGGGGAGGGTGAACCAGAAGGTCGAACCCAGACCGACGGCGCTCCGAACTCCGATCGTGCCGCCGTGCGCCTCGATGATCGCCTTGCAGATGCTGAGCCCGAGTCCTGTGCCCCCCTTCACCTCCCCGGTGCTCAGCTGGGAGAACCGCTGAAAGAGCTTGGGGACATCCTCGGAGGCGATGCCGCTTCCGGTGTCATGCACCTCGCAGACGATCTCGTCGCCTGATAGGCGTGCCTGGAGCCGGATACGCTCGCCCACGGGGGTGAACTTGATGGCGTTGCTGAGGAGGTTGATCAGCACGCGCTCGACCCGTGCGACGTCCATCTGCACCAGGAGCGGAATCCCGGGCGCCTCGACCTCGAGAGTCAGCTTGGCATTCTCGATCTGCGGCCGGAAACTCTCCGCCACCTCATGGAGCTTGGCCTGAAGATCGGTGATGGCAAGGGTTAGCTTGAAGGTGCCCGCGTCCAGCTTGGCGAAGTCGAGAAGATCGTTCACCAGCGCCTCGAGCCTCTGGGCGCTCGCCATGATCTGCGTGACGAAGTCGAGCTGCTCATGGGCGAGATCCCCGCCGATCCCGTCCTCGAGGAACTCGGCGTAGCCCATGATGGACGTCAGCGGCGTGCGCAGGTCATGCGAGACGACCGCGACGAAGTTCGTCTTGAGCCGGTCGAGCTCGTGGGCTTTATCCCGCTCGGCCTGATGAAACGCCGAGGTCTCGATGGCCGCCCGGAGTTCGGCCGTTCGCTCTGCGACGGTTTGGGCGATCTTCGCGTTTCGCGTCGCCTCGCGGTAAAGGTAGGTTCCGGTCAGACCCGTGACGAAGAGTCCTCCGAAAAGGATGATGTACGCCGGCGGAAGCCGCTCCGGCCCCCGCGCGAGGGGATACAGCGTCAGGCCCCAGCGACGCCCGCCGAAGTCGATGGCCGATTCGAACCGGCTGGCTCGGGCTTCTCTCGTCTGTTCCCCGCCCGCCTGTTCCCCGCGGACGAAGAGCAGTTCGGGCGCGGCGGGTTCCGTGAGATCGACGAGCCGGAGTCCGATGCCTTCCACGCTCAATCCCGCCAGGGACGCTTCCACCATGTCGCCGACCCGGAACACGCCCTCCGCGAAGCCGCGCAGTTGCTCGCGCCGCTCCGCGACGGTTTCCGGGGCTTTGCCCCGGTAGATGGGGAGGAAGAGTGCGACGCCGGCCTGATTATCCTTCTCCTGGATCAAGGTGAAGCGTCGGGTGGCGGTGTCCTTTCCCGTGTCCCTCGCCATGAGAAGCGCGTCGAGCCTCTCGGGCAACTGCGGATCGTGGCCAAGCGCCGTCTCGTTTCCGGCATAGGGTTCGACGTAGTAGACCGGGAAGTACTCCGCGCGGGAAGCCGCCGGCACGAGGGCGCCGTTCGCGTCGCGCTCGGTGATCCGGAAGGCCGCGAAACCGTCGCTTTTGCCTGCTTGCTCGTAGGCCGTTCGTTCGACCAGGGGGATGCGAGGGACCCACTCGATGGCCTGGATGCCGGGAAGCCCATGGCTCGGATCCCCGCAGAAGAGGCGGAAGTCGTCGCGCGAGACCTCGTCGGAGGCCTCGAAGTACCTGCGAACGGAGTTGAGCAGATCGGAGTAGCGGTTGATGTCCTTCGAAAGGGAGGCCGCGATGTTGATGGTGTCGCGTTCGAAGTTTGCCTGGGCCAGGCTTCGCTCCTGGTCTTGCGTGTAGCGGAAGAAGAACAGCGAACTCATGACGCCGATGCCCACCACCAAGAGCACCGCCCAGAAGTGGTGGAAGGGGGGACGATGCCTATCGGCCGGTTCGGCGTAGAGGGGCATGGGAGCTCTTTCGATCCTTGGGCTCGTCGACTCTCGTCGAACGATGGTGTCAAAGGGGGGGCATTCGTTCTTATACTCGGATCCGGCCCCCAATGCAACTCATTTAGGGCTTGGACGTCATTGACAGCGTTTCGGGCAGCCCCTATACTCGG
The DNA here is from genome assembly GCA_002083825.1 of Candidatus Sericytochromatia bacterium S15B-MN24 CBMW_12. Taxonomy (GTDB): domain Bacteria; phylum Cyanobacteriota; class Sericytochromatia; order S15B-MN24; family UBA4093; genus UBA4093. Next base: position 68,853 of record DAZV01000027.1, read on the forward strand.
CTCAACTTCATTCTCGGCGGCCTGGGGCCGCTGAAACATGCTCAGGAGGGGAGAAGTCCGGTGTAAATCCGGCGCTGTCCCGCAACGGTAAGGGTCTCCACCCAAGTCCGATCGCCCGTCCCGAGTTTGTGCAGGTAACGCTCTTCGAGGCAAGGAGCTGGCACACGGGCGATTCGTCCCCTGTTTCGTGTTGCTTTTTGCCCTCTTCCGAGAGGGCTTTTTTTCATGGCCATTCTCCCCTTGGCTGTCGGGCTGCTCGCCCTGCTGCCGACGGCGTCGGAAAGTCCCCGAAGCCCCCACGGGCCCCGAGACGAGCTCCTCGCGCTCGAACCGCTGGTCATTCGGGCCACCCGACCCCGCTTCTCGGCGCATGCCCAACGGCTGAGCCTCATCCACGCAGCCGAGATTCGCCGCTCCGGGGCTTCCAACCTCGCGCAGCTTCTCAAGCAGCAATCCGGGCTCAGCGTCCGGGAGTACGGCGCCGCTGGGTCCCTGGCCACCCTCACCATGCGCGGATCCCTCGGAGAGGGCATCCTCGTCTTGCGGGACGACGTCAGGCTCAACAGCCCGGAACGGGGCGGAGTCGACCTTTCCTCCGTTTCATTGCTCGGCGTAGAACGCGTCGAGATTCTCCACGGGGCGGCCTCCGGCCTTTACGGCTCCGAGGCCGTGGGGGGAGTCGTGAACCTGGTCTCCGCCAAGGACGGCGTCAACCGCCTGGAGGCCGGCCTCGGCACCTGGGGATTCCAGACCCTCAAGACCGAAGTCGGCGCCCAGTTCGGGACCACGCGCTACGCGCTGGGCCTGCACCGGAACACCGCCGCCAACGACTACCCCTACGTCCATCGCGGCGCGGCGGCGCCCCGCGAGAACGACGCGCTGGAAGCTACCGAACTCTGGCTCGGGGTCGATCACCCCACGCCGAGCGGAGACATCCGCCTGAACGTGAGCGTCGATCACCGGGACAAGGGCCTTCCGGGACCCGTCAACTTCCCCTCCCCGCAGGCGAACCAGCAAACTTCCGAGGCTCAAGCCGCCGCCCGCTGGAACCAGTGGCTGCAGCCGAACCTCTCCCTGACCACCGCCCTTTCCCATCACCGCGCGGAGATGCGCTTCTCCGATCCGCAGTCGATCTACGCCCGGCAAAGCCAGAGCCTCCTGAACTCCTCCGACGTTCAGTCCCAGCTGCTCTGGCTGTCGGAAGCGAACGAACTGCGCGTCGGAGGCGGGTTTCGCCTGGACCGGGTCCTCGGCTCGAACGTGGGAAGCCGGGAGCGCGCGCTGACCACCGCCTTCCTCCATGACACGGTTTACCTGACCCCGGAGCTGACGGGCTTTGGCAACCTGCGCCTGGATCACCACCCGGGCTTCGGTCTGGCCTCCAGCCCGCGCCTGGGGCTCACGTATCAGCTCGTGCCGCCGCTGCGGCTGCGCGCCTCTCTGGGCCGCGCCTATCGGGCCCCGTCCCTCAACGACCTCTACTGGCCGCGACTGGGCAACCCCGACCTGCGTCCCGAGCGCACCGAGGTCTACGAGCTCGGCCTCGACGCGCAGGAGGGCCCGGTCTCCGTCGAGAGCACGCTTTTCTTCAACCGGGGCCTGGATGCCATTCTCTGGCAGCCTGGAGCCGGCGGGGACTGGTCCCCGCTGAACATCGGCCTCACCGAGACGCGGGGGCTGGAGACCAAGGCGTCCTGGCGGCTGGTGGATGCTCTCAGCCTGGCCGCGGGCGCCACGTGGCTCTCGGCCATCGATGCCGGCAAGTCGGGGGCGACCGCCGGCAAGGCCTTGCTCTATCGGCCATCGGTCGTGGCCGATCTCTCCCTGACCTACCAGCCCGTGAGCGCCCTCACCACGGTCGTGGGCTGGAGCTTCACGGGCGAGCGCTACACCACCGCCCAGAACACCGATAGCTTGCCGGCCCACGACCTCTTCTCGGCCAGCCTCGCCTATGCCCTCGACGATCGCAACACGCTCAGCTTGCGCGGCGAGAACCTCGCCAACCGCTTCTACGTGCTGCAGCCCTACTACCCCATGCCCGGCAGGACCTTTTCGGCCTCCTGGACCATCCGCTTCTAAAGGAGTCGCTCCATGCGTTTCACCCCTGTCATCCTCTCGTTGCTTTCCCTCTCCCTCTTCACGCTCACCGGCTGCGAAGGTCTGCTCACGGCTCCCGCTCCGGGCGGCGAGACGACCGGATCCAAGGACCAGTCGACCTCCGACATCACCGATCCGGCCAAGCCCACGACCACCTTCATGTACGTGATGAACGGCGTCGGCAAGACGATCGACGAGATCAACCTCAAGACCATGGGGGTCACCCGAAACATCATGCAGACGGGACTCTGGCCCAACCAACTGCTCACCCAAGGAGTCGTCACCTACCTGGTCAATTCGGGGGATCACGACATCCGCAAGCTCGATCTGCGGGCCCGCTCGACGCTCGACACGATCGCCCTGGCCAACGGCTCCAATCCGACGACCATCAGCATGTATGGCGAGGGAAAAGCCCTGATCACCAACAACGTGACGGCCGACCTGGCCTTCGTCGACCTGGCGTCCAGGACCACCGAGGCCAGCCTCAAGCTGACGAAGGGGGCGCCGTTCTTCGAGCCTGCCATCGTCAACGGCAAGGCCTACGTGCCTGCGGATAAGTGGGCAGACGATTGGTCCGCCCTCGAATTCTCGGCGATCTACGTGGTGGACCTCGCCACCAGGACGATCGTCAAGACCATCGAACTGAACGCGGATGCCAATCCGGGGAACGTGAGCGTCGATCCCGCGGGAAAACTCTGGGTGGGGGTCAAGACCGGCCTCGTGACGATCGACCCTGCCACCGATGAGACGATCGGAAGCATCGAATTCGGCGAGAAGGTGGGCTGGGTTCAGTACGTCAGCGAAACCAAGGCCTACGGCTCGGTTTCCGGGGGATTGGTCTCGTTCAACCCCTCGACGCGCGAGATCCTGAAGAGCGGCGCCGATAAGATAGCCGTCGCCGAAGCCGGCGCCTTCAAGATCTTCCAGGGCGCCGCCTACGTCACCAGCTTCAAGAACGACACCGTCACGGTGGTCGACCTCGCGATCCAAGCAGCCTCCGGGTCGCCGATCCCCGTGGGGGACGGTCCCCAGGACCTCACCTTCGTGACGGTCGAGGACTGAGTCCCCCGACGAGAGGGGATAGGGCCTCCGTCCGGAATCAGGGTCGCTGCGGCGCGAAGTTCAGCGAGGCGGAGTTCACGCAGTAGCGCAGCCCGGTGGGGCGGGGGCCGTCCTCGAAGACGTGCCCCAGGTGAGCGCCGCAGCGCCGACACATGATCTCCGTTCGGAGCATGCCGTGGCTGCGGTCCTCCTGGGTCTCCACGGCCTCCGCGTCGGCCGCGAAGAAGCTCGGCCAGCCGCAGCCCGCATCGAACTTGCTCTCCGAGCCGAAGAGGCTCTCGCCGCAGCAGACGCAGGTGTAGGTCCCCGTTTCGCCGTGCTGATCGTACTCGCCGCTGTGCGGCCGCTCGGTGCCCTTCTCGCGCGTCACCCGATACTGCTCGGGGCTCAGCTGGGCCCGCCATTCCGCCTCGGACTTCCGGATCTTGTCGGTCATGATCGCCCTCCGATTCCCTCTATTCCCCTTCCACCAGGATCAACCAGCGTTCGGTGACGGTTTCGAGCTCGGCCTTGAGGCGCGTGTAGCGCTCGGAAAGCGCCGAGGCCCGCCCCGGATCCCCTTCGTAGAGCGCAGGATTGCCCAGGTCGGCTTCGGTCTCGACGATCTGGGCTTCGAGAGAGGCGACGTCGGCTTCGGCCTGGGCGATCGCCTGGACGCGCTGACGCTCGGCGTTGGTATTCTTCTTCGGTTTGGCTGCGGGGGCCGTCTGGGCGCCTGGCGAACCCAGCTCTGCCTTGGCCGGTGTACTGGGCTGCCGCGTGGCCTCGCGCTCCGCTTGCCGCCGCGCGACAAGCTTCTCGCGGGTCTCGGAGTACGTGCCCAGGTGAAGCTGCGGGTGGCCGTCCACCCAGGCGAGGGTATGGGTGGCCACGCTATCGAGCAAGTAGCGGTCGTGCGAGATCAGGAGGACCGTCCCCTCGAAGGTGCGAAGCGCCTCGGCGAGCATTTCCTTGCTGGCGAGGTCGAGGTGGTTGGTCGGCTCGTCGAGCATCAGGAGGTTCGAGGGCTGCATCAATAGCTTCGCCAGGCAGAGCCGGGCGCGCTCACCGCCGGAAAGCTTCGCGACCGGCTTGAAGACCTCCTCGCCGGTGAAGAGGAAGCGAGCCAGGAGCGACCGCGTGCGCTCGAGCGTCCATCCATCCATCGAGTAATACGCCTCGTCGAGCACCGAGCGGTTCTCGTCGAGCTGATCCGACTGGTGCTGCGAGTAGTACGCGGGCTTCACGTTGTAGCCCAGTTCCACGTCCCCGTCGTCGGGCTCCTCGACCTGCGCCAGGATCCGCAGCAGGGTGGATTTCCCGCAGCCGTTGGGGCCGACCAGCACCATGCGCTGCCCGCGCTCCAGCTTGAGGTCGACCTCGGAGAGAATGGTCTTCCCGCCGTAGGCCTTCCTGACCTCCGCGGCGCGCAGGACGACCTGGCCGGACGGAGGAGCGGGAGGGAAGCGGAACTTGACGGTGGAGGCTTCGGTGGGGGCCTCGATCCGCTCGATCTTGTCGAGCTGTTTCTCGCGGCTCTTGGCCTGGGTGGAGCGGGTTGCCGAGGCCCGGAACTTCTCGACGAAGGCCTGCTGGCGGGAAAGCTCCCGCTGCTGGCGCGCGTAGGCAGCTTCCTGGGCTGCCAGCCGCTCTTTTTTCAGCTCCAGGTAGCCCGAGTAATTGCTCGGGTAATCGGTGACCTTGCCGTTTTCAAGCTCGGCCACCCGGGTGATGACGCGATCCAGGAAGGTCCGGTCATGCGAGATCAGCAAGAGGGTGCCGGGATAGTCGCCGAGGTAGCCTTCGAGCCATTCGATGGCCTCGAGATCGAGGTGGTTGGTGGGCTCGTCCAGGAGCAGCAGGTCGGGAGCCATCAGCAGCAGCTTGGCGAGGTTCACCCGCATCTGCCAGCCTCCCGAGAACGACTCGACGGGACGTTGCCGGTCGGCCTCGGAGAAGCCGAGGCCCGCGAGGACCTTGCCGATCTCGGTTTCCGCGGTGTAGCCGCCCAGTCGTTCGAACTCCTCGCTGAGGTGGGCCTGCTCGGTGACCAGGACGTCGAGTTCGTGCGGGGCGGCGTGCTGGATGCGCTCGGCGATCGCCCCGAGTTCCAGCGTCTTGGTGGCGATCGCCTCGAAGGCCGTCCACATCTCCGCCTGAACCGTCCGACCCGCCCCCCCCGGCAACTCCTGGGCCAGGTGTCCGATCTGAGCCCGCGGACGCAGCGAGACCTTGCCCTCGTCCGGATCGAGCTCGCCTATCAGGATCTTGATCAGGGTGGACTTGCCGGCGCCGTTGGCCCCGATCAACCCGATCCGCTCGCCGGCGCTGACATGCCAGTCGACCTTGTCCAGGACCGTGCGGGTGGGAAAATGCTTGGAAAGTTGTGAAACGGTGATCATTCCTGCATGTTACCACGAGGGTCCCCAAAATCCCGCCATCTAGACTTCCGCCAATCCGCCCCCCTTGACGGGGGGGCTACGGGGGGTGTTAGCCGGCGTAGCCATGGCCCCTAATCTTCCGTTAATCCGCCCCCCTCGATGGGGGGCTACGGGGGGTGTTAGCCGGCGTAGCCATGGCCCCTAATCTTCCGTTAATCCGCCCCCCTCGATGGGGGGCTACGGGGGGTGTTAGCCGGCGTAGCCATGGCGTTCCTTATTATTTCTGAATCACCATGGGGATGAGATGGAACCAGGGATCAGCAACACCCCCCGCGGAGCCGCGACGACGACATGGACGGAAGGCCCCCGGCGGGCTACAATTTCTTCATGGACGCCGATCATCAATCGCTTGGCCTCTTCGACACGGCCAGCCCGCAAACCGCACCACCGCTCGCTCACCGGATGCGCCCCCGCCGCCTTGACGACTTCCTCGGCCAGGAGCACCTGCTCGGCCCCGGAACTCCCCTGCGCGACCTGCTCGCCAAGGATAAGCTGCCAAGCTTGATCCTCTGGGGCCCCCCCGGAACCGGCAAGACCTCGCTCGCGCAGCTGATTGCCACCCAGACCCGCCGGATCTTCGTGCCGTTCTCGGCGGTCACCGGCGGCCTCCCCGAGCTGCGCAAACTGCTCCAGGAGGCCAGGGACCGCCGCCGCATGGGGCAGGGGACCCTGCTCTTCATCGACGAGATTCATCGGTTCAACAAGGCCCAGCAGGATGCGTTCTTGCCACATGTGGAGGACGGGACCGTGGTGCTGATAGGAGCCACCACCGAGAACCCCTCCTTCGAACTCAACGCCGCCCTGCTGTCACGCGCCAGGGTCATGGTCCTCCGGCACCTCGACGAGACCTCCCTGCGAAATCTCGTCGAGCGCGCCCTCACCGACGTCGCGTGCGGGTTGGGACTCCCTTCCGGACACCTTTCCGACGAAAGCAAGGCCCTCTTGGTCGAGTACGCCGGCGGAGACGCCCGCTCGGCCCTGAACGCCCTGGAAACCGTCGCTCCGCTCTCGGAGCGAAGCCCCGAGACCATCGTTCAGGCCCTTCAGAAGCGGCTCCTTCCCTACGACAAGGGCGGCGAGCAGCATTACGACGTGGTCTCGGCGTTCATCAAGACGGTGAGAGGTTCCGATCCGGACGCGGCCCTCTACTGGCTGGCGCGCATGCTCGAAGGGGGGGAGGATCCCGTCTTCGTCGCGCGCAGGCTGGTGATCCTGGCGTCCGAGGACGTGGGAAACGCCGATCCGCGGGGGATCATGATCGCCGCGTCGTGCATGCAGGCCGTGCAGTTGCTGGGCATGCCGGAGGCGCGGATACCCCTCGCGCAGGCCACGACTTACCTGGCGGCGGCGCCCAAGAGCAACGCCAGTTACAAGGGGATCAACGCCGCGATGGCCATGGTGGAGAAGCTTCCCGCTTATCCCGTGCCGCTGCATCTCAGAAACGCGCCGACCAAGCTGATGAAGGAGCAGGGGTACGGCAAGGGGTATCTCTATCCCCATGATCATCCGGGGGCCTGGGTTTCGCAGTCGTACTGGCCGGAGGGGCTGCTGCCCAAGCGGTTCTACGTGCCGACCGAAAACGGAGACGAGGCGCGCCTCAAGGCCCGCCTCGACGATCTCCGCCGACGCAAGCCCTCGACCTGAATCGCCCTCAACGCAGAACGCTGGGCCGATCGGGCGCCGTGGCGCCGGTCGGTATCTGGTAAATCTCCTCGACCTTGCGCTGGTGACGCCTCAATCGCGCCAGCATGAACCAGATGTAGCTCGCGAGACACTGGTTGTCCGCCTCGAAGAAGATCTGCGCCGAGTCCCGAATTTGACGGGAATGAACCGTCAAGTGGCGCGAATGCTCCGCAGCCAGCTCCTCGAGTAAGATCTGCTCCGCGCCATTGGCGGCCGGTAGGTAATGCTTGAAGCTGCCCATGCTCCTACCCCCCTTCACCGTCCCCCCTGACCGAAGGCCCAGGCCTTCGCCCGCTCGTCATCGCAGCGGCTCTGGGGTGTCTTTGCTGGAAGTGGTGGCGATTATCTGAGGTGTTGCTGGCAGGTGAGGCACATCCCGATGGTTAATTCGTATTCTTTAACAATGAGCCTGAGCCTGTCAACAGGCTAACCCACCATGACATGGAGGCTAAAGCTTGTAGTGAGCGATGCTGCGACTGAGTTGATCCGCCAGAAGCGCCAATTGGCGCGCGCCAGCCGAGACGTGGTGCATCGAAGCCGTCTGTTCCTGCGTCGTCGCGGCAACCTGCTGGGCTCCGGCGGCCGTCTGCTCCGAGATCGAGGCGATCTGATCGATGGTGGAGACCACCCGCGCCGAACCATCGGCCAACTGCTGAAAGGCCTCCGAGATCCGGCCAATCTGATCGTCGGTGCTGGACGCCGCTTCCACGATCCGCTCCAGCGCCCCGCCCGCCCGGTTGATCACCACCACCCCGTCGTTCACCTCGGTCGAACCCTGGTTCATGGTGTTGACGGCCTTCTCGGTCTCCGCCTGGATCTCCTGGATCATCCCCGCGATCTTACCGACCGCCTGGGTGCTCTGCTCGGAAAGCTTGCGAACTTCCTCCGCGACCACCGCGAAGCCCCGACCCTGCTCACCCGCTCGCGCCGCCTCGATCGCCGCGTTGAGCGCCAGCAGGTGGGTCTGCCCCGCGATCCCGTTGATGATCTCGAGAATCCGCCCGATCTGCTTGCCGAGGTCGCCGAGCCGACCGACGACCGCCGAGGACTGCGACACCTTTTGACGGATCGATTCCATCTTGGCGATCGCCTCGTGCAGATCCTGCTTCCCGTCCTGCGCCGACTGCGTCGTCTTCACCGCCGCCTGGGCCGCCAACTGCGCCCCCGACGCCACTTCCTGCGCCGCATCCGAAATCCGGCTCATCTCCGCGGCCGTCTGGTTCACGCCCTTGACCTGCTCGCTCGTTCCCACCGCCAGCTGATCAATCGTCTCCGCGATCTGCTGGGTCGCATGAAAGGTGTGGTCGGAAGCCTTCTGCATGTTCTGGGAGTGCTCCACCAAGGTCTGCGCCGTCTCGCGCGTATGCCAGACCAGACTCCGCATCCCCTCGATCAGCGCGCCCACCGCTTCCGACGTCTCCCCCAGGCCATCGTCCACCCGCACATCCCGCGTCAGGTCCCCCTCAGCGGCCGAGCGCGAAAGCGACACCAGCGAGTGAAACGGATGCATGGAACGGCGATAGGCGAACTCCAGCGACACCAGACTGAGCAGCGCCAGACCCGTCGCACCCCCCAGACCCACCATCGGACCTCCGATGTGGTAAGCCAGCAGCGTCCCGTAGGTGCAGGTGAGCGCCACGCCCACCGAAATCAGCTGGAATCGCGCAAATCCAGCCGGCCGCTTGGCCCTCGGCGGAGCCGAGGGCGGAACGGGGGGAATGGGATTGGGCCGACCGGAACTCAGAGCGGGAAGTGCGGACTGTTCGAGCACGTGGGAACCTCCTTGATCGTCGAGGCCATCTTACCCCAACCGCTTGCCTTCCTACCTTGCCTGGGGCCCCCGCCCGATCACAAAATTCGACCCCTCACTCTCGCCCAGCATCCCCCATGCAGGAAGCCATGCTAGAATCGATCCGCTTCAAGACGCCATCCAAGACGCCATCCAAGACGTTATCCAAGACGCCATTCAAGACGCCATTCAAGTCACTAGCCAGCAGGAGGTCATCGTGATGCGCCAGCGGTTCCTCGTTCCCGTCATCCTCGCGGCTCTGGCCCTGTCGGCCTGCTCCACGCCCCCCATCACCACCCCCACGGTCGAGTCGACGGTCACCATGAACCAGATCGTCCCCGGCATGCCCGACACCCCCATGCCGGTCCTCGTTCCGCCCGCGGGGCCCTTCGACTTGCCGGCCCTGGGCATCGACGTTCCCGCGAACGCCCGCAGCGTCACCCTCAGCTCCGCGATCCTGCACCTCGACGTCCGCAACCAGATGAAGATCCCCCTCTCGCTGGGAATCTTCCTCGGTGGCGATCGCGACCAGGTCTACGACGCCGCGAACTTGCTCGGAGAGGTCGAGATCGCCCCCGAGCAGACCGGCCGCATCGACCAAAACGTGAAGGACCCCACCCTCTTCAAGGCCGAAAAGGTCTGGGTGGGCATCCGCTTCCGCACCGCCGGCTCGAACGGCAAGCTCGTGACCGTCCAGGGCAGCGACGCCATCGTGATAGGCGCCAGCGCCACCGTCCAGGTCAAGCTCTTCTGATCCTCGATCAGGACGTGACGCCCTCGGCCTGCTGGATGCGCCAGAGGGAACGGTAGATTCCCCCTTGCCTCAGCAGCTCCGCATGCGTGCCGACCTCCTGGATCCGCCCCTTGTTCATGACGATGATCGCGTCGGCCTGCTGGATGGTCGAGAGCCGATGGGCCACGATCAAGGTGGTCCGGCCCCTGGATACCGTCCTCAGCGCCTCCTGGATGATCCGCTCGGACTCCGAGTCGATGTGCGCGGTCGCCTCGTCGAGGATCAAGATGGCCGGATCGTAGGCGATCGCCCGAGCGAAGGCTATCAACTGCCGCTCGCCCAGGCTCAACGTCGCTCCCCGCTCGGCCACCACCGTGTCGTAGCCGTCCGGCTGCCGCATGATGAAGTCGTGAGCCCCCACCAGCTTGGCCGCCGCCTCGACCTCCGCGTCGGAGAGATCCTGGCTCAGGCGCAAGTTGTCCCGCAACGTCCCGGTGAAGAGGAAGACATCCTGCTGAACGATGCCCACGTGCCGTCGCAGGAACTCCTGAGGCAGCTCCCGAACATCGATGCCGTCGATCGACACCCGCCCTTCCTGGACGTCGTAGAACCGGGTCACCAGGTTGAGAATGCTCGACTTGCCCGCCCCGGTATGCCCCACGAAAGCCACGGTCTGGCCCGGTTTCACGCTGAAGCTCACGTCCTGGAGCACCCAGTTCGGCTCCGCGTAGGCGAAGCGCACGCTCTCGAAGGCCACACCCCCCGCGACGCCCTCCGGCCGAATCGGCTGCTCGGCATCCCGCACGGCAGGCGGCGTGTCGAGTAGCTGGAAGATGCGCTCCGCGGACGCCATGGCGGCTTGCAAGATGTTGAACTTCTCGGCCAGCTCGTTGATGGGGTTGAACATGTGCCGAACGTACGAGGTGAAGAGGTAGAGGACGCCCACCGAAAGCCCCGCATGCAGCACCTCGTTCCCCCCGTACCAGAGGACCAGGGCCAAGGCCAGCATGCTGAGCAGATCCAGGACGGGCCGGAAGAACGCGTAAAGCGCGAGGTGACTCATGCTCGCCCGGTAATGCGCCTGGTTGACGGCCGCAAACTCGGCCAACTGCCTGGCCTCGCGGTTGAAGAGCTGCACCACCCGCATGCCGTTGAGGCTCTCGGCGAGGGTCGCGTTGATCCCCGCCAAGAGCGTCCGGACCTCCCGAAAGGCCACCCGCGTGCGGCTCCGGAAGATCCAGACGGTGATCGCCACCAGCGGAGTCACCGCGAAGATCACCCCCGCCAGCCCCCCATGCAGCCGCAGCATCATGACCGCCACCCCCACGATCAGCACGAGGTCCTTGAAAAGATTCACCAGCACCGAGGTGTACATCTCGTTCAGAGCCTCGGTGTCGTTGGTGACCCGCGTCACGAGCCGCCCCGCCGGATGCCGATCGAAGAAGCTCAGGCTCATCCCCTGCAAATGATCGAAAACGTCCTGCCGGATCGTCCGGATGATCTGCTGGCCCGTCTTCTGCAAGAGAACCGCCTCGCCGTAGCTGAGGGCGAACCTCCCGAGCAATACGACCAGAAAACCCGCGGCCAGCCACAGGAGTCTCGGCGCGTAGTCCCCCCGCAGCGACGGCTCCAGGGCCATCGCCGGCGTGATGACGTCGTCGATGGCGATCTTGACCAGGTAAGGGAACGCCAGGCTCGCCACGCTGGTAAGCCCCACCAAGAACAGGCAAAGACCCAGGCTGGCCACGTGAGGCCGCGCGTAAGTCAGAAGCCGCCGCAGAAGCTGAGTATCCAGCTTGCGAGCGAGCGTTTCCTCGTCATGAATGCCGGCCGCTCGCCTCATCTCGCCGTTCCCTCCTCCCAAGCCGCGACGGCTATCTCCCGCTCCGCTCCCGTGGCCTCTTCGAGGGTCGCTTCCAGTTGTTGCAGCTCCCAGAGGCTCCGGTACTCGCCTCCCAGGGCCAGCAAGTCGGCGTGCTTGCCGCGCTCGACGATCCGGCCGCGCTCCAGCACGATGATCAGGTCGGCGTGCTGGAGGGCCGAGACCCGGTGGGAGATGAGCAGGGACGTGCGGTCGTGCATGACCGGAAGCAGGGTCTCCAGGATCCGGGCTTCGGTGCGGGTGTCGACCGCCGATAGGCAGTCGTCCAGAACCAGGATGGGCGCGTCCTTGAGCAGGGCCCGGGCGATCGAGACCCGCTGCCGCTGACCGCCCGAAAGCGTGATCCCGCGCTCGCCGAGCATGGTCTCGTAGCCATGGGGGAGCTCCTGGATCTCCCCGTCGAGCTGCGCCATGCGCGAAGCCCGGAGAACGGCGTCCTCGACCGTGCTGCTATCGGGTTCCATGTCCCGTTTCCCCGAAACGAACGCGATATTCTCCCGAATCGAGGTCGAGAAGAGAAAGGCGTCCTGGGGAACCATGCCGATCGCCTGCCGCAGCGCGCCGGGATCGAGCCGATTGACGCAGATCCCGTCGAGGAAGACCGTCTCGTCGGGAGGATTGAAGGCGCGGGTGAGAAGGCTGGCGAGCGTGCTCTTGCCGGAGCCGGTTCTTCCGACGATCCCGAGCGTCTCGCCTGGGCGAACCTCCAGGGTGACGTCTTCCAGCGCGGGCGGAAGGTGCGGGGCGTAGCGGAAGGTGAGGTTCCGGATCGAGAGGGCGCCTTGCCAGGAAGCCGGAGCGACGGAGTCGGGTAGGGCGCGAATCTCGGGGACCTCGTCGAAGAGGGCCTGCAAGCGGCTCATCGAGGCGGAGGCGCGCTGCGCCATGTTGATGGTCCGGCCCAGACCGGTCATGGGCCAGACGAGCATGTGCAGGTAGGAGGTGAAGGCGACGAACTGCCCGAGGGTGATGTCGCCCTGAAGGACGAGCAAGCCGCCGTAGGCGATGCAGACGAGCGTGCCGACACCGTCGAGCAGGCCCACGAGCGGCTCGAAGAGGCTCTGCGCGCGGGTCAAGCTGACGAAGTTCCCGTAATACGCCTCGTTCGATACGGCGAAGCGCTTCTTCTCGGCGTCTTCCTGGGCGAAGGCCTTGATGACGCGGGCGCCCGAGACGTTTTCCTGGACGCGGTCGCTCAGGGCGCTGAAGGCTGCTTGCACGCGCTTGTAGCGATCGTGGACCTGCCCGCCGAGGCGGAACTGGATGAAGGCCAGGAGGGGCAGCGGCAGAAAGGCCGCGAGCGTGAGGCGCCAGTCGATGGCGATCGCCATCACGGCCAGCGTCCCGATGCCCAAGGCGGTCGCGTCCCAGCCCGCCATGACCCCTTCGCCGGCAAGCGCCCGGATGGCGTTCAGGTCGTTGGTCGCATGCGCCATCAGATCGCCCACCTTCTTGCGGTGGTAGAAGCTCGCCGACAGGCTCTGGAAGTGCGAGAAGAGCCGTTCCCGCAGGTCGCGCTCGATCCGGCGCGCCGTCCCGAAGACGAAGATCCGCCAAACGAACCTGAAAATCGCGATCCCGACCGCCGCGGCGAGAACCAGGCCCGCGGTCCGGGCGATGTCCGGAGCGGCTAGCCGGCCTTGCCGCAGGGAGTCGATGAACTGGCCGATGATCCAGGGGATGGTGAGCTGACCGACGTTGCAAAGGCTGAGCGCGAGAACCCCCACCAGGTACCGGGGCCAGTATTTGCCCAGGATGGCCGCAAGCTGGAGCAGGGACTCGCGCATGGAGAGGGACCGGTCAACGTCGCTCAAGAGGGTCGCGCGGCCGTGGCGGGCTGAGCCAGCCAGAAGCTGAAGCAAGAACCGCGCCCCGGCTCCGAGGTCACCGTGAGCGTGCCGCCATGCAACTCGACGAGTTGCTTGGCGATGGCGAGCCCCAGGCCCGAGCCGCCGTAGCCCCGGGTCGTGCTGCTGTCCACCTGGACGAAGCGATCGAAGATCCGCTCCTGATCCGCCGCCGGGATGCCGATGCCGGTGTCATGGACCTCGGTGAGGATGCCTTCGCCGGAGCGATGGACGCGCAGGGTGAGCGTTCCGCCTTCGGGCGTGAACTTGATGGCGTTGCTGACCAGGTTGAAGAGCACCTGCTCGATCTCCTCGGGCGAGAACCAGAGCGCCCTGATGCCCGGCTCCAGATCGAGCTTCACTTCCAGCCGCTTGGCGGCGAGCTGGGGGCGAAAGGCCTCGAGGACGCTGCCGAGGAACTCCGGGTAGTCGTTCCAGGTCGGATGAAGGGTGAACTTTCCCGCGTCGATCCGGGTGAGGTCGAGGATGGCGTTGACCAGCCTCAAGACCCGGTTCGAGCCATGGAGGATGTTGTCGACGAAGTCGTCCTGGTCGGGAGTGAGATCGCCGGCCACCCCGTCCTTGAGCATCGAGCCGTAGCCCATGATCTGGTTGAGCGGGGTGCGGAGCTCGTGGCTCATGTTGGACATGAAGTCGGTCTTGATCTGGTCCATGCGCCGCAGCTCCTCGTTGGCCAGCCTCAGCTCCTCGTTGGCGAAGTGGAGACTCAAGGTGCGCTCCTGGACCGTGGCGTCGAGATCGTCGATGCTCTCTTGTTGCAGGCGCATCAGCCGGCGTTCGGGGGTGGTGTCGAAGCCTATCAGGGCTCCGCCCGTGTAGCGCCCATGGCGATCCAGGAAGGGGATGCTCATCAGGCGGTAATGCAGCTCGTTCTCGCCTGCGAAAGTGACCTCGACGCTCGCGCCGGTCTCCGGATGCGCCATCATATCGAGCATGCGCGCCTCGATTTCCGGGCTGTTGTCGAAACGATCCTTCACCTTGGCCCAGATCTCGATCAGCGGGCCGCCCTTGAAGTCGTCGGGAACGCCGAGCGCCGACTTGAAGGCATGGTTGGGCTGGAGGACGTCGAGTCTGGAGTCGAGGAAGCAAACGGGCAAGGGAATGGCGTTCGTCAGGAGTTCCAGGCGCTGTGTCATCACATCGGCCTTGGCGGCGAGCCGATCGTTTTCCAGCGTGCAGGCTACCGCCTGGACCGGCAGGCGGAGGCCCTGAAGATCCTCTCGGGTGAAGCGATTGGCATTCGTGGCCGAGCGGGCGAAGAGCATGGCGCCCAGGACGCGCTGGCTGGACATGATGGGAAGGAAGATCATGCTCGAGATGCGCTTGGCGGCCGGTGAGCGAAAGCGCCAGGGAGAGTCGCCCAGATCGAGGATGCTGGGGGACTCGAAATCGAGCGAATCTTCGATCTCCGCCCAGAGGGTGATGGCCTCGGCTGCCGAGAGGTCCCAAGATCGTTCCAATGACAGGTGGCCGGGACTGAAGTCACCGCGCCAGAGGGCGGCGATCGGCGCGTCGAGGACCCGACGCGCGCGCGTGGTGAACTCCGCCAGGATGTCGGGAGCGTAGAGCGGGAAGTCGCTGAAGGCCCCCAGGACCTGGGTGGTTCGCGGATCGTCCGACGGACTCATTCAAGCAGCCGGACGGGATCTTCGAGACGCGGCGCGGTGGGCTCGACCGCCGCGGGATCGTCCTCGAAGGCCTGCTCGAGTTCGTACTGGACCCCCGCAAGATTGATCCGCAGCATGTCGAGAATGGCGAGCGCTCCGCCGGCATCCATTTGCAGGAGTCCGAGCAGCATGTGGCCGGTTCCCACGCGGTCATGGTGGCGCAAGCGGGCTTCGCGCCAGGCGGCATCGAGGGTTTCCGAGCCGTACCGGGAGAGCATGAGCTTCTCGGGGAGGGTTCCGGAGCCCCGCCCGATGACCCGATGCAGGACGGCCTCGACCTCGACGCGCGTGAGGCCGTTCTGGCGCAGCACCTGGGAGGCGATGCCGCTCTCGACGGTGAGCAGCGCGATCAGGAGGTGCTCGGTCCCCGCGATGGCGTGCCCGAAGGCCCTGGCCATCTGATGGGCGGCTTCCCAGACCTCTTCGCCGAGCTCCGAGAGCAGACGCGGGTTGAAGCGCTGGGGCAAGAAGGCATGGGCGGAGTCCGGCGGAGGGGGCGTGGGGCTGGCAAGGTCCTGGTTGCGAACCCGCATCAGGCAACCTTCGAAGGCCCCCAGATCCACCTGCATCTGCCGCAGGACCTCGACTCCCCGGCACGAGGGCTGGGCCAGAACCGCGAAGAGCAGGTCCTGGGTATCCACCAGCATGGGTTCGGTCTTGCCGGCTATGGCGACGGCCGCCTCGAAGACGCCCATGCAGTCGGCGGAAAAGGAGAGCTGATCGCGATCGCTCCCATGGTAACCACGCCCCGTGATCTGCTCGGTGGCATAGCGGGCCTTGCGAAGATCGAAGCCCAGGGTCTTGAGGGCCCGGGCGGCGACGCCGTTGCCCTCGGCGAGCAAACCCAAGAGCAGATGGTCGGAATCGACCTGATTGTACTCCAATCGCTGCGCCTCGTCGCGAGCACGCTCGAGCGCCTCGATGGCCTTCGCTGAGAAGTTCGAAAACACGGCTGGCCTCCTAGCGCCTGCGGCTCCAGCAACAAGAACCGCCTGTTTACAGTATACGATAGCCCGATTGGCCTAGCCAGAGGGTCAGGGGATTTGGACTTTACTTTGCCGATTGTTAACGTAAGTTCTCCCATTCTTCGGCGATAACGTTAGCCGTGGGTTAATTCACCTTTAACGCCTGGATCTGCTCCCCTGATGGAGGTTAAATGAAACGCATGCTGCGCCCGTTCGGTCTGGCCCTCGCCGTCTCCCTGCTTGCAGGTTGCAGCCAGCAGGCTGCCTTCTCGCCCCAGACCGCCCAGAATCTGGACCAGGTCCTCGCGCAGTCCAACGGCTTCCCCACCACCGTGGAAATCAAGATCCGGGACCAGAAGCTGGTCACGGCCATCGAGCTCACCGGCGCCGAGATCCTCTCGGTCAAGATGGGCGAAGTGATCGCCGGCGTCTCCTCCAAGCAGGCCCGCGCACTCAAGGCCAAGGGCTTCACCCTCGTTCCCACCCAGGTCGGTGGCTCGAACTACCTCGACAATACCTTCGACCCGGCTTACCACACCTACGATGAACTGCTCGCCAAGCTCAAGACCCTCACCGCCGCCAACCCGAACATCGCCAAGCTCGTGGACATCGGCGACACCTGGGAGAAGACCCAGAACAAGGCCGACCGCGACATCTGGGCCGTTCGCCTGGGCACCCCCGGCAAGACCCCGGTCCTCTTCACCGGCTGCACCCATGCCCGCGAACTCGCCACCGTCGAACTCCCCTTGTTGCTGATCGAGCACCTCATCGCCGGCAACGGCAAGAACCCCGCCATCACCAAGTGGCTTGAGACCCGCGACATCTGGGTGGTCCCCATGCTCAATCCCGACGGCCATGCCCGGGCTGCCCAGGGTCTGGACTGGCGCAAGAACGCGAACTTCAGCTACGGCGGCGCGCCCATGTTCGGCGTCGACCTGAACCGCAACTACGGCTTCCAGTGGGCCGGAGTCGGCACCAGCCGCGATCCCATGAGCCCGATCTTCGTCGGCGGCGCCCCCTTCTCGGAGCCCGAAACCCAGGCCATCAAGAAGCTGCACGAGCAGTTCAAGTTCCCGGTCTCCCTCTCCTACCACTCCTTCTCCGAGATCGTCCTCTATCCCTGGGCCTACACCGACCAGCCGGCTCCCGATCAGAAGCGGATGCAGGCGATCGCCGACAAGCTCGCCGAGGCCGGCAAGTACGACGCTCACCAGAGCTCGCAGCTCTACCCCCATGCCGGCGAGCACAACGACTACGCCTACCACAGCAACGGCACCCTCGGCTTCACCTACGAAGTCGGCAGCCGCCGGGACGGCTTCGATCCTCCCTATTCCCGCGTCGCCGACTTCTGGAAGCAAACCCGCGAAGGCGCCGAGCTCCTGCTCGAGATTGCCGACGCCCCCAAGACCAAGGCCCTTCAGTAACGAGAGCTAAGCCTCCGTTACTTTCGGTTCCGAGACGCAAGCGGCCTCATCGCCCTGACGACAAGACTCTTGTCCGACGGTGAGGAGGCCGCTCTCATGCATTCCGCAACCTACTCAGCCAGCGCAGCCTTCGTCCCCACGCTCTACGCCTTGGCGTCGGCCCCCGCTGCCGAGATGGCCCCGTCGTCCTACGCCCCCCGCCCGTCCGCCCCCCGCCCGTCCG
>DAZV01000023.1 GCA_002083825.1 Candidatus Sericytochromatia bacterium S15B-MN24 CBMW_12
ATTGGTGTCGATCCACCAATAGCACGTGCGACGAAAAAACCTTATCCTCGACAGGCTCCTAGCGCCAGCGGCTGACCGAAGCGGGTTTTCCCGCCACCTGACGCTTCAGGCATCGTTCTCTCCGCTTTGCCAAGCTGGGAAGCGGGGGGTATCATGAGGGACTCTAAAAGGAGGGCCCCAGCATGTACCCCCTTAGCACTTTTCGTCCGACCCGCTTTCGCTTTTTCTCGGCGTGTTTCCTTGCGTTCGGCGTCGCCGCCCCCGCCTTGGCAGTGCCACAGCAAGACCTGGGGATCATTCCCTCCGTTGCGCTTCACGATGACGCATCGGCCCTGGCTCTGAACCCCGCCGGATTAGGCGCCCACCATGGCCTCTCCCTTTTCGCCGCCCGCGAAGGCTGGACGACCGGCAGCACGTCGGCGCTTCTTGCCAGCGGGGGGCTCGCCTTGGGCTACCGCGGGGGCAGCCAAGGCGCACTCGGCTACAATGACCTACTCACCGGCCTCGGCGCCTCGCTCGGCGGCGGCGTCCACTTCGGCATGACCTATCACCTGCCTTCGGAGAGCCGTCCGTGGCAAACGGATATCGGCCTGCTCATGCGCCCCCTGAACTATCTCTCGCTGGGTGTCGTGGCCCGAAATGCCTTCGCCGTTCCCGGCGCCCTGGTCCCGCGAGAATACCAGCTAGGCGCGGCCTTTCGCCCGTTCGGCCCAACCGGAACGCTGAGTATCGATGGCATCCTGGCCGAAGGTACCCCCTTCAGCGCGGCCCAGACTGTCTTCGGAGCCGAGGCCCAGTTGGCCCCTGGAGTTGCACTGAGGGGTTCCTTCACCCCCGCTGGGGAATTCCGAGCGGGAATCGGCGTCGGTTTCACCCACTGGGGACTCGGCGCGATGGGCAATGGCACGACGGCAGCCGGCCATGTTCGCTTCAATTCCCTGCGTCAGGATACCGTTTTTGCCCGGCCCGGCGGTCAGTGGGCCACCTTGGAACTAAAGGGAAACCTCTCGGACACGCCTGGGCGCTTGGGCCTCATTGGTCCAACGGTCGACATGCCGCCAATTTACGGTACGCTACGGGCCATCGAAGCCGCGGAGAAAGACCCGCGGATCGGCGCGATGATCCTCAGAATCGACGGTATCCAAGCCGGCTGGGCTACCGTAGAAGAAGTGAGAATCGCTCTTTCACGCTTCAAGGCGGCCGGAAAGACCCTTTGGGCCTACACGGAAGCTCCGGGGGCCAAGGAAATCTACCTGGCTTCCGTCGCCGACAAGCTCACGCTCAATCCCGTCGGGAGCGTCGAGTTGGTCGGACTCGCCCGCGAATTCACTTTCTTCAAGGGTCTCTTCGACCAATTGGGAGTGCAGCCTCACTTCATCGCCATCGGCCGCTACAAGTCTTTCCCCGAACCCTTCACCCGCAAGAACCTCTCCGAGGCCAACCGCGAGCAGCAGACCGACATGCTCGAGGACCAGTACGAACGGATGGTTGCAGGTATCGCGGAAGGGCGAAAGCTGGAGGTGTCGGAAGTAAAGCGGATCATTGACGAAGTCGGATTGATCGACGCGCCGGAAGCCCTGAACCTCAAGCTGGTGGATGCGCTGATGAACCGCGACGAGGTCTCCGAAGAACTCGAGAAGGCGCTGGAACGTCCCATGACAGGGGTAAAGGCCGACGCGCTTCACTACGCCTCGCGGTCCTGGGCTCCCCCTTCGGTGGCCATCATCCATGCCTCGGGCGGGATCAACGACGGGGAGTCGGGCCAGGACCTGCTTTCCGGAGCCTCGATGGGCGCCGAGACCATGGTTCGCGCGCTGCGCCAGGCCCGAGAGGACTCGGGGATCAAGGCTGTGGTGCTGCGGGTTGATTCGCCGGGAGGGTCGGCGATCGCCTCCGAGGTCATCCGGCGCGAGGCGGAGTTGCTCGCCGCCAAGAAGCCCGTCGTGGTGTCGATGGGGGACGTAGCGGCGTCGGGGGGATACTGGATCTCGATGCTTCCGGGGGTGACGATCTACGCGGACGCGGGAACGATCACGGGCTCGATCGGGGTGGTCATGGGCAAGTTCAGCATCGAGCCCTTGCTCACCCGTTGGGGGATCACCCGAGACACGCTGAAGCGCGGCGAGATGGCCGATTACGCGTCGACTTGGGCGGGCTACATGCCCGTGGAAGAGGAGCGACTGCGCAAGAGCGGAGAGTTTTTCTACGGGCGCTTCGTGGGGCTCGTATCGCGTCAGCGCGGGCTGTCGGAGGGACGGGTACGGGAGCTGGCGAGTGGGCGGGTCTACACGGGGGCCGTGGCCCAGCGCCTGGGATTGGTGGATAAGGTGGGAGGTCTCGCCGATGCCTTGCAGGCGGCGAAGGTGAAAGCGGGATTGAGCGAAGTCGAGGTACGGATGGTCTTTTTGCCGGAACGCGATCCGTTCGCGGGGTTGTTCACGGGGCTCAACGGGGAGGTATCGGCGAGTTTGAAGCGACTCGAGCCCTGGACCCGGACGGGTGCCTGGCTTTTGCCTTCTTCGATGAATCTCGAAGGGAAAAGATGATGCCCGATGAGCTGGTGGGTCGCATGCTAGGATTGGACGTGGGGACGAAGACCATCGGAGTGGCCGTCAGCGATCCTTTGGGATATACGGCCCAGCCGTTGACCGTGATACGGCGCCGCAACAAGGTGTCCGACCTGGCGGAGTTGCGCCACCTCGTTGAGGTGTACAACGCCGAAAGGTTTGTGGTAGGCTACCCATTGAGTATGAGCGGGGTAGCGGGGCCTCAAGCGGCGTACGTCAGCGCGTTTGCCGAAGACTTGAAGGTCCTGGGAATCCCCATCGAGTTGATCGACGAACGGCTCACCACCAAGCAGGCACAGCAGGTGCTTATCATGGGGGGAGTCCGACGCGAGAAGCGGCGCGAGGTCATCGACCAGCAGGCGGCAGTTTTGATCCTGCAGGTTTACATGGACCGCGAAGCCCGGCGCCGCGCGAACGAGAGCTCCTCTGACCCCGGATCGTAGCAATAGTCGTTCAGTTGAAAGGAATCACACCCGATGGAAATGGAAGAAGCCCGCGAAGACATCGTCACGCTGGTGGACGAGGACGGCAAGGAGCATGAGTTCGCCGTGGTCGACATCATCGAGGTCGACAACAAGGAATATGCCCTGCTGATGCCCACCGAGGGTGAGGACGGAGAAGATGACGAGGAAGTCCTCGTGCTCCGCTTCGAAGAGGACTCCTTGGTGATGATCGAGGATGAGGCCGAGTTCAACAAGGTCGTTCAGTACCTCGAGGAACTCGGCGAGCAGGAAGAAGAGTAAATCAGGAGCGGCGGCGCGCGCGAACCGTGAAGCCGCCGCTTTTACTTCGATGGCCCCGCGGGTATAAGCTGGGCTGACCCAGGCGCCCCTGGGCCGCCCCGGGCGCCCCGGGGCCAAACGACCAAAAACCGCGAGGAGGAGCCGTGCCCGAGCGCAACGACCTGGAATACCAGTACGAGGACGAGGAAACCGAATACGATCTCGACGACGAAGAAGCCGAGGGCTACGACGACGACGAGGAAGACGAAGACGGGGACGAGGAGTACGACGAGGACGACGAGGACGGCGCGCCCCAGGGTGGCGGCTGGCAGAAGAAGGCCATCTTTGCCGTCATCGGCCTCATGGTCGCCGGTGCCGGCGCCTACTACTTCATGAGCGATGGCAACCTTCCTTTCCTCGCCAAGCAGAATCCGGCTCCCGGCGCCAGCCCTTTCGCCAATCCGGGCGGTTTCGGCAAGGTGGCCAAGGCCCCCGAAGCCCCCTCCGACAAGCCCGCCGAGATTCCGGCGAAGCCTATCGCCGCGGCTCCCGTGGAAGCCCCCCCTCAGCCCGTCGAAGCCGAAACTGCGCAGCCTATCGCGAAGGCCGAACCTGAATTGGCCCCCCTCATGCCGAGCGAGCCCGTGGCCAAGGTTCCCGTTGCCAAGCCCGCACGCGTTAAACCAGCAGCGAAACCGGCGGTGAAATCGGCCGTCAAGCCTGCCGTCACTCGGCCCGCCAAGGCTGCCGCCCTTCAGGGCCGGCGTTACGCGGTTCAGGTGGGGTCCTTCGCCGATGCGGCCAACGCGAAAAACCTGCTTTCGGCCTTGAAGACCAAGGGTTACTCCGGCGCCTATCTGGATAACGGCGGTGCGATCACCGGCGCGTACACCGTTCGCTCCACGGTGGTGAACTCGGCGGCCAAGGCCGGTGAACTCAAGGAGCAGTTCGCCGCGGCCGGCCATCCGGGTTCGGTGCTGAGCCTCGGCTCCCGGAAGTACGCGCTGCAACTGGGGATTTATTCCTCACGAACATCAGCCGAGAACCTGGCATCGGAGTTGAACGCCCAAGGAATGTTCGTTTCGGTGGCGTCCGGTGCGACCAAGCGCGTCGGCGCGACCCGCGTTCGGGTGGGGAACTTCGAATCCCTGGCCGCCGCCAATCAGATGGCATCCAAGCTGCGTTCCGACGGCATCCCATCGCTCCCCGTCAAGCGATAGCTACGTGACCCCGAGCTCTTTGGGCGCCAGCCCCGCGGATCCGAGAAGTGAAATGACCCAGGCCGTCACCTTCACGCTGGCCGATGAGACCTACGGGGTAAGCATCGCTCAGCTTCAGGAGATTGTGGCCTGGGTGGCTCCGGTTCGAATCCCCCACGCTCCGAGCTGGATCGAGGGCCTGATCGACTTGCGAGGTACCTTGGTCCCCCTGATTGACCTGCGCAAGCGCTTCGACCTTCCCCCTTCCGAGGCGCTTCCGTCGCGCTGCGTCATCGTGGCTCATATCTCCGGCGAGGTGATCGGGCTGCTGGTGGATGCGGTGAAGGAGGTCGCGTACCTTCAGACGATGGATCAGGTGCCGGCAGCGGCGAAGACCGCCCGCTCTGCCTTCGTTTCGGGGGTGGCGAGAATCCGGGAAGGGACTCCGCTGATCTTACTGATCGACCTGGATCGGCTCTTGAACGCGGACGAGGTTCGCAGTCTCCAGTCGGTTTGATTCCCGTCGGTTCGACGACGCAAGGAGGGCCTGCAGCAAGCAGGCCCTCCTTTGTTGGGCCGGCATGGGATCGGGCGGCAGGCAGGAGGTCCGCGGCGGATTATGAAGGGAGCTTAACAATTTACGATAGCCCGAAACCCGGCAGCCGTCTTGCTTTTCCCGATTGTTTCGAGTTGTCAAGTAGTTGACGAGGGATCGGGCCCTACAGTAAGATGACACACAGTTCTTGTTGATACGGTAATTCCGGTGGTTCTGGCGGGCACAACAGGTCTGGTCCTGTACTCGGTCAGCGAACGAAGGAACAAGAACGGGGAAACGGACGAGTCATTTGGAGGACTGCTGACGATGCAAGACAAGCCCATGGTTTGCCGCGAATGCGGCACCGACTTCCTGTTCACGGTTGGCGAGCAGGAGTTTTACGCCCAGAAGGGTTACACGAACGAGCCGCGGCGTTGCCCGAACTGCCGTGCGGCGCGCAAGGAAGCGACCGGCGCTCCGGCTCGCCCGCAGCGCGAACTTTTCGAGGCCACCTGCGGCGAGTGCGGCGTGGAGACGAAAGTCCCGTTCCGTCCGACCCAGGGCAAGCCGGTTTACTGCTCGGACTGCTTCCGCAAGGCCGCACCCGCCCGCTACTAGCACCTGCTTTCAAGAGCAGCGCCTGCGGCTCTACAGGATCAGCGCCTGCGGCTCTACAGGATCAGATCGGCACGACTCTTGATCGAGGCCTAAAATCAACGCCGGGGCAAATGCCCCGGCGTTCGATTTTCAGCGACCGTGACGCGCCCGCTTGCGGACGATCCTAGCGGGCTTTCCCGCATGAGAGCGCAACGCTCGAGCCCTTCCAACCCGCAAGGGCCGAAAGGGCTCGAGATCAATGAGTCCCAGGAGAATCATGCCGAAACAGACTAACGCGAGGGCCAGCTTCACGGCAAGAATGCTCCCTGAAATTGAGTCGGGATGACAGGATTCGAACCTGCGACCCCCTCGTCCCGAACGAGGTGCGCTACCAAGCTGCGCTACATCCCGAATAGGCAAACATCATACCACAGAGGCTCCGGCCACGCAACCGGGTAAAGCGGTCAGGGAGCCATCCCTCGGAGCCGCATGGCCGTCCCGATTTCCAGCACCGCGTCCTTGTGGTTCCCCTGTCGGAAGTATGCCTGCCCGATCAGGAAATGCGAAACCGCGTTGCTGGGCTCGACGGCGATCGCCCGCTTCAACGTCTCCACCGCACTCCCGAGATCCCCCTCCTCCGCCAGCAAAAATGCCAGGTAATTGTACCCCCAAACATACCCCGGATCGACCTCGACAATCTGCCCGAAAGCCCGCTTCGCCTGCGCCTTGGCCGCCTTGGCCGCCTCGGCCTGACCCTGCTCCTGGAAGTTCAGCCCCTTGAAGTAATGACCGAACGCCAGCCGAAACTGCGCCTCGATGTTCTGGCCATTCTCCTCGACCAGCGGAGCATAGGTCGCTATCACCTTGTCCGCGTAGCTCGGATCGAGCTCGCTAACCGTCTTCAACGAACTCCAGCCTTCCTCCAGCCGCGAGGTTCGGGCCAAACCCATCGCCATGTCGAAGTGAACGCTCGGATCGGCAGGCAGCTCCTGAACCCGCTTGCGCAAGACCTCGAGCTCAGCCTTCGAGGTGTCGGCGGCCAAGGCTGGAGAACCCATGAAAGCCACGCCCAAGGCCAAGAGGAGAGATGTCGCTAGACGCATGCTTTCGTCCTTTCATTCCGGTCGCCGTCCGATACTCGCCTTCCAACGTCTTGGACGAGAAACAAGGACGCATGGTTCCATCGCCAACCATGAGGAGGATGTTGCTTCAAACTTACCCGCCGCCCGAATCCCGGTAACGAAGCGTCCGATGCGGCCCCACGCTACCGCTCCAGGTCGACCAACTCCACCGTCGTACGCACGCCGGCGTTATAGCCCTCGACGGCGGAGACCGCCTTCACCAGGCCCGCCCCCTTCCCCCACCAGAGGGTGCCCTCCACGATCATCGGAAAGTCGGCGCTCGGACTGCGCCGCATGCCGTACTTGACGCACGCGAAGGTTCCCGCCGGCGTCGTGACCTTCTCGGTCCCCAGCAGCTCGAACACCGAGCCGTCCTTGCTCGTCACAAGGCCATCCGGATGGTAAGTGAGCTCACCCAGACGATCCTTGAGGAAAATGGTCCCATCCGGCCGCAGCGAAATCTCGGCGTCTCCGCGGAGCCCTATCCCCTGGACGATTTCCGCCTCATCGGCCCCCTCCAGCGCATATGTCAGCTTGGCCGACTCGCTGTTCAAGGACTCCACGGAAAACGACACGGTCGCCGCATCCTCGACCAGGCCGACCGTCGCGCGGCGATAGGTCCAGACCATCCTCTTGGAGCGCGGAAACATGAATTCCTTCAGCGCGTCGTCATCCCGGATCACCAGGGGGTCATCCTCGGCTGGAGACTGGCAACCGCTCAGCAGCAGCATCGCCGCCAGAACCAGGAACGCATGGCGCAGCGCGAAAACCCGCCTAGCCCCCATTCGAACCCAGGCTTTCAAGCGGCATCACCACCGGGACGGCCAGATGCGGATGAGCCTGCACGATCGCGTGAACGCCGTAGGCCTTCCTCAGCGCCTCCGCCGTCAGCACCTCCCCCGGCACGCCATCCGCCAGCAAGCCGCCGTTCGCCAGCAGCACGAGGCGCGTGCAGAACTGCGCAGCCTGGTTGAGATCATGCAGAACCGCCACGATGGCAACCCCCTCCTCGCGCGCCAGATGCCGGAGCAACCCCATCAGCTCCAGCTGGTAACGCAAATCGAGCCAGGACGTGGGCTCGTCGAGCAACAAGATGCGCGGCTCCTGGGCGATCGCCTGCGCCAATCGGACACGCTGCCTCTGCCCGCCCGACAAGCGCTCCATCCGATGCGACGCCAAGGACTCGATCGACGTCACCCTCATGGCATGACCGACCG
Organism: Candidatus Sericytochromatia bacterium S15B-MN24 CBMW_12; assembly: GCA_002083825.1. Taxonomy (GTDB): domain Bacteria; phylum Cyanobacteriota; class Sericytochromatia; order S15B-MN24; family UBA4093; genus UBA4093. The sequence continues at coordinate 7,959 of DAZV01000023.1, forward strand.
CCGCGATGTCCTCTTGGTTCCGGTAAAGCCCGAGCCCCCGCTGGTAAGGATGACGCCCCATGTCCACCAGTTGCTGCACCGTGAACTCCCCATCAGCCCCCGGGTGCTGGGGCAAAAACGCCAAGAGACGCGCAACATGGCGGGGGGATAGCTTCCGGATGCCGGAGCCGCCAATCAGAGCCTCCCCCGCCAGCGGCTGCAAGTGGCCCGCCAGCGTCATCAAAAGGGTAGACTTGCCCGCTCCGTTGGCGCCCAGGAGCCCCACGAACTCGCCGGGCCCCACCGAGAACGAGATGTCGCGCAGGACCGGCTGCAGATACCCCACCGAGAGGCCGCGCGCTTCCAGGACGCTCAAGACCGCCGCTCCCGGGCTATCAGGTACAGGAAGAAGGGCGCCCCCAGTAGGGCGGTGAGCACGCCCACCGGCATTTCCGCCGGCGCCCAGAGGGTCCGGGCCGCCAGATCCGCCCCGACCAGCAGGATGGCTCCCAGCAGGCACGACGCCGGCAAAACCCGCCGCAAGTCAGGCCCCACCAGGAGCCGCGTCAGGTGCGGAACCACCAGCCCCACGAATCCGATCATCCCGCAGACGGCCACCAGCGACGCCGTCACCAGCGAGGCCCCCCCGATCAGCCAGCGCTGCACGCTCACGGTATCCACCCCGAGGCTGCGGGCCCGGTCGGCTCCCAGTTGCAGCACGTTGAGGTGACGAAGCTGCCAGAACACCAGCAGCAACCCCACGCTCAGGTACGGAAGCGCCAGTATGAGATCCTCCCAGGTCCGGCCCGAGAAGCTTCCCAACATCCAGAAGTAAAGCGTGGTCAGCGATTCCTGGTTCCAGAACAGCAACATCGACAGGATGGCGGACAGAAAGGAGCCGACCGCGATACCCGCCAAGAGCATGCGATCGACCGAGAAAGCGGCACCCCGTCCCGAGATCCCCCAGACCACTCCGAGCGCCAGAAGCGACCCGATGAAAGCCGAGACCGGCACGGTCTGCGTCCCCAGGGGCATGTAGCCCTTCCAAAAAAGCGCGATGCCCGCTCCGAGAGCCCCACCCGCCGAGACCCCGATCAAGTAGGGGTCAGCCAGGGGATTGCGCAGCACTCCCTGCCAGGTCACGCCGGCAGCCGCCAGCCCGACGCCCGCGACCAGCGCGAGAAGCACGCGCGGCAGACGAATCTCCCAAAGGATGGCCGCCTCGGTTGAAGCCGCTCCCCGCCCCATGATAATATCAATAAACTGAGTCGTCGATAAATCAACAGCCCCCATGCGAATGGCCAACAGGGTCATGCCGACGAGCATGCCGACGAGGACCCCGATCTGAAGCCAAAACAGGGAGGAGGATCTCGACGTAAGGAGGTTACTTGATTGAGCCACGCATCATCCGGATTTCGCAGGAAAGGGGAGAAGCATGAGCCGCATCGAACGGGGTCGCTTGGGCGAATCGCTCGCCGAAAAGCACTTGGAAGGGCTCGGTTACACGATTATAGCACGCAACTACCGCTGTTCTCTCGGCGAGCTGGACCTCGTCGGGCGCGACGGCCCCTGCTGGGTCTTCGTGGAGGTCAAGACGCGCCGGAGCACGCGCTGCGGGGTCGGGGCCGAGGCCGTCACGGCCCGCAAGCAGGAGCGGCTCATCCGCCTGGCCCAGTTCTTTCTGAGCCGGCACGAGCTCGGTGACGCCGCCTGCCGCTTCGACGTCGTCGACGTGCGTCTGCGGCAGAGCGAGGCCCCAACGATCCGGCATTTCCGGGGAGCCTTCGAAGGAAGCTAGCGTCCTCGGTGGAATTTCGGGTCGGAACGGGTAGAAGAAGGCGAGAAACGCCGGATTGCAGCTTCAAGGGGGAAAACGTGGCCACGCAGAAACGAACCTGGCTCATCATGGGCCTTGCACTGGCCCTGACGGCCCCCACCGTGCAGGCTTACACGCCCAAGACCCTGCGGGTGGGCTTCGCCCCATGGGAAAGCCTGCAAGACCTGACCCAGACCTCTCGCTCCGTGATCGACCTGCTGAGCAAGGAGTTCCCGATGCGGGTCGATCCGTTCATCGCCACCGATTACACGGGGGTGATCGAAGCCATGCGATCCGGAAAGATCGACGTGGCCTTCTTTCCGCCGGCGGCCTACGTGCTGGCCGAACGAAAGGCGAACGCCGAGGTGATCCTGATGTCGTTCTTCAACGGCCACGCCCAGTACCACGGGGCAATCATCACGCGCAAGGGATCGGGCATCAAGACGCTGAAGGACCTCAAGAACAAGACCGTGGCCTTCGTGGATCCCGTCTCGACCTCGGGCGCCATCTACCCCCGGGTGATGCTTCTCGACGCGGGAATCGTCCCGGAGAAGGACTTCAAACGTCTCATCTACGCGGGGGGCCACGACGCGGCGGTGCTCGCGGTCCTTCACGGCAAGGTGGACGCGGCGGCCACCTACTCCAACGATCCCCAGGGCAAGGACTCGGCCTGGAACAACTCCCTGCCGAATCCCAAGGATCGCGCCAAGATCTCCCTGCTCGCGGTCACGAAGCCCATCCCCAGCGACAACATCGCGGTCCGCAAGGATCTCGATCCCAAGATCGTCAAGAAGCTCAAGGATACGTTCCTGAAGCTATCCGCCACCCCGGAAGGCCGCAAGAAGCTCCGCGAAATCTACCAGGTGGATGGTTTCGTCGAGGGCAAGCCCGCCGATTACGCCTCGGTCCGCGAGGCCTTCGATCGGGTCGGATTCAAGATCAATTAAGCACGCCGGGCGCAGAACTCACCTGGGCTTCACGGTGAGAGCTTTTTCACGCCCGCACCGGGCTTGGTGAGTTTCGCGTACTCGGGGCAATCCGCCGTCAACGGGCAGCGCTCGCAAAGCGGCTTTCGCGCGGTGCAGGTATAGCGCCCATGCAGGATGAGCCAGTGATGGGCCAGCGACCACTTCTCGCGGGGGATGATCCGTTCCAGTCGCCGTTCGACCTCCTGAACGCTCTCCGACTTGACGAGCCCCAGTCGATTGGCCACCCTGAAAACATGCGTATCGACGGCCAGGGCGGGAACGCCGAACGCCGTCGCCAGCACCACGTTCGCCGTCTTGCGCCCGACACCCGGCAGGGCTTCGAGTGCCTCCCTGCTATTGGGCACCTCGCCGCCATGCTGCTCCAGCAGGATCCGGCAGGTCCTGGCCACGTGCCGCGCCTTGGTGGGGGCGAAGTTGATCGACTTGATCTCCTCCAGCAGCTCCGACTCGGAAAGTCGCGCCATGGCGGCAGGATCCGGATGGCGCGCGAAGAGGCCCGCGGTGACGAGGTTCACCCGCTTGTCCGTACACTGCGCCGAGAGGATCACGGCGACCAGCAACTGAAAGGGGCTACCGAAGTCGAGTTCGGTGGAGGCGTCGGGATGATGGGCCTCGAGGGTGTCGAGAAGGCGCTGAATCCGCGCCTTGTTCTTCTTGGAGCCGGCGGATTCCCGAAAGCCGGCGTTGTCGTGAGAGTCGGCGTTTCCCATAGAACTGGCGTTCTCCTTTGAGCTGGCATCCGCCTCCCGACTCGCGTTTACCGGGGGGCGTCCCCTCATCTTACCAGTCCGCCCGCTCTGACCAGAGATGAGGCGACATCGGAAAAAGAGCACGTTGCCCGGGGTATACATGGGCAAAGGAGTGAGCATCCATGAAGTGCCCGAGACACTACTCAATCGAGCTGGAACGCCTGACCCTCGAGGGAATCGAGGTCGATCGATGCCCACACTGCGCGGGCATCTGGCTGGAGGCCGGCACGCTCAAGCGCGTTCTCGGCGCCATGCCGCGAACGTCTTTGGACCCCTTCGAGGCGCCGGTCTGCGCCGAGGACGGGGCCCCCATGCGCTGCTCGCGCTGCGGTGCCGCCACGGTGCTGGTCTCGGGGCTGCCGGTGCAGATCAACGTCTGCGCCGCGTGCCGGGGAATCTGGCTGGACGCCCACGAACTCGGCAAGCTCAAGGCTTGCGACGATGCCGGTCAGCTCGTTCGGCTCTGGAGCGCGGTTTAAACCTCTACCGGAAGCCTGAACAAGCTGATCGTGTTGCGGGTCGCTTGAGCCGCGACGTCCTCGACGCGGATTCCCCGGACTTCGGCGAGGGTCTCGGCGATCTTGACCACGTAGGCGGGCTCATTGCGCTTGCCGCGAAAGGGGGGCGGGGCGAGGTAAGGGGCATCGGTCTCGATGAGGAAGCGATCCTCCGGGACGTCGCGCGCGAGGTCGCGCAGGCCTTCGGATTTCTTGAAGGTGATGACTCCGCTGAAGGAGATGGCGAAGCCCAGTCGAATTCCGGCCATGGCGAGTTCCCGCGAGCCCGTGAAGCAGTGGAAGACTCCGCGCGTCGCGCCTTCCTCTTCGAGGATCCGCAGCGTGTCTTCTTCGGCGTCCCGGGTGTGAATGATGAGCGGGAGGTCCAGCTCCGAGGCGAGCCGGATTTGGTCCCGGAAGGCCTGTTGCTGCTTCTCGCGCGGGGCGCTGTCGTAATGGTAGTCGAGCCCGCACTCGCCGATGGCGACCACTCGCGGGTGGCGGGCGATCTCGCGGAGGCGCTCGTAGGATCCCGCAGTCCAGGTTTCCGCGTCATGAGGGTGGATGCCGGCCGCGATGAAGACGTTGGGATAGCGGTCGGTCAGGGCCCGGACACGGGGAAACGCGTCCCAGGTCACGCCGGGGTTGAGGATCCAGCGAACGCCGGCCTCGCGTGCGCGCTCCACGGCCTCGTCGGTGTTGCGGTCGCGATCACCGTCCGGCAGCCCCTCGACCCAGTCGGGGAGCATGTCCAGGTGGCAGTGCGAGTCGATGAAGGTCGTCATGCCTTCTTCTTGGCACCGGCGAGTTCCGCGCCGATCCGGGGGTAGATGGGTCCGAGCTTCTGGGACTGCGTGCCTTCCTCGAGTCGGCCCCAGACGAGATCGCTCCAGCGCTGGTCGGCGAGGGGAGTCTGGATGCCGAGTTGCTCCCAGATCTTGCCGGCGAGCGTCGGGATGAAGGGGCTGGCGAGGACGCTGGCTATCCGCAGCGCTTCGAGGACGGCGTAGAGGACGCCGCCGAGGTTCTCCTTGTCGCCTGCCTTGGCGAGGGCCCAGGGGGCGGTGGAGTCGATGTACTTGTTGGTGGCATCGAGAAGCTCCCAGATGGCCATGAGGGCCTCGTCCAGGGCCAGGACGGCCATGCGATCCTCGACGCGGGCGAGGACGCTCTCGACCTTGCGGGGCAGATCTCCCTCGATGGCTTCGTGGCGGGGGCTGATGCGGCCGTCGAAGTTCTTCTCGAGGATGGTCAGGGTCCGGTTGAGGGCGTTGCCGAGGTTGTTGGCCAGGTCGGCGTTGACGCGATTCTCAAAGGCTTCCCGGGTCATCTCGCCGTCGCGACCGAAGGCGATTTCGCGCAGGAGGTAGTAGCGGATGGCATCCGCGCCGTACTCGTCGGCCAGGGCGTCGGGACTGGTGGCGTTGCCGGTGGACTTGCCCATCTTCTGGCCGTCGGTGAGAACCCAGCCGTGGCCGAAGACCTGCTTGGGGAGGGGAAGTTCGAGGGCCATGAGCATGGCGGGCCAGATGATGGCGTGGAACTTGACGATGTCCTTGCCGATCAGATGGACGCTGGCGGGCCAGTACTTCTTGAAGGCGTCGCCGTCGGGGTAGCCGATGCCGGTGAGGTAGTTGGAGAGGGCGTCGATCCAGACGTAGATGACCTGGGACTCGTCACCGGGGACGGGGATGCCCCACTTGACCGACTGGCGGGAGACGCTGACGTCGGGGAAGGTTTCGAGGAGGTTGAGGACTTCCTTGGCGCGGTAGTCGGGCTGGATGAAGTCGGGGTTCTGCTCGATGTGCAAGCGAATGCGGTCGCGGTAGTCGGAGAGCTTGAAGACGTAGTTTTCTTCGCTCATCCACTCGGCGGGGACTTGGTGGACGGAGCAGCACTTTTCGACGAGGTCGCGTTCGTTCTTGAACTCCTCGCACCCCTTGCAGTAGAAGCCTTCGTACTTGGCCTTGTAGATGTCTCCCTTGTCGAGGAGGTGCTTGAAGATGGCCTGGACGGCTTTCTTGTGATCGGCGTCGGTGGTTCGGATGAAGCGGTCGTAGGAGATACCGAGCTTGGCCCAGGTGGCCTTGAAGCAGTCGACGGTCTGGTCGGTGAAGGTTTGAGGGTCGAGTCCCTGGGCTTCGGCGGAGCGTTCGATCTTGACGCCGTGTTCGTCGGTGCCGGTGAGGAAGAAGACGTCGTCTCCGCGGAGTCGATGATAGCGGGCGATCGCATCGGCGGCGATCTTCTCGTAGGCATGGCCCATGTGGGGGGGGCCGTTGACGTAGTCGATCGCGGTGGTGAGGTAGTAGGTTGCTTGGGCCGTCATCTTCGTCTCCATGGGCGCGCCGGAGGGCCGGAAGAAGGGACTTCCGGAGGATTCTCCACGGTACCAAATCCGGCCCCTCAAGGCAACCGAGGCGTGCGGGCGATCGCCCCGGCGGCGCGGTCCAGGCGTCTTCGGCCCCGGTTTCTCGGCGAGAAGGGCCCCGTGATTTTAATTGAAGGCTTGACAAGGCTTAAGAGGCTGATATACTAAATTCTTGTTCGGCCAGGTAGCTCAGTTGGTAGAGCACGGCACTGAAAATGCCGGTGTCGGCGGTTCAATTCCGCCCCTGGCCACACTTGAATTTCCCGCCAATTGGCGGGAAATTCATTTTTTGGGAGGACTTGCGCAGCGGGTCCTTCCAAGTCGAAGGGCGTGATTGATCGGGGATTGATCGGGTAAGAAGGCCTAGCCATTCTCTCCCGGACGCGGGGCCCAAGCGAGATTCAGAAGATACGCTTGAACCCCTTGCAATTGAAAACGGCTTTTGATATACTTCAATTCTGGCTTGGGTTCACCCCAGGTTAATGTTTCCTTCCCCAATTCCTCTCAACCGGAATACAGGAAACCGTCGGGGCGTAGCGCAGCTTGGTAGCGCACCACTTTGGGGTAGTGGGGGTCGTGGGTTCGAATCCCGCCGCTCCGACCTGAATCTCCGCAAGGAGAATCAAGAATAGACCGCCAGCAGGGCTTCTAACTGCTGGCGGTCTTTCTTTTTAGCAAGCCTTCAGGGTTCTTGCTCCATAACTTGCCTGGAAGTGATGATACGCTCGGCTGTGCGAGACAGGAGATCCTCGTGCGCTACATGGCAGCAGGTTAAACCAGTGAGCCTCAAGCAGTACGTTCCTTTAATTGGGCTAATCCCCTTGCTATGCAGTGTATTCCAGCCTGCCTCAGCGACTCTGCCCCAACCAAGTCCAACGGCCAGTTCCCAGTACTACCAACCTGAGGATTTCGAACGGGCCCTCAAAGACATGGCAGGGAAATTTCACTTCTACACAGGCCCGATGCCAGGCCCGACAGCGCCCGAAGCCCCCCTACCCGAAGTGCCGTCCTTACATGGGCCTGCCACCGAGCCTCTGTGGGGGCGCAAATTCTCAGGCCCACTCCATGTCACCACGGTTCCAGCAGCGATCATGCCTGAGCTTGCTTTGCTCGCAATCAGGACGGCTAGCTTTGCGCCCGATGGTAGCCTCTGGTTTTCAGATGAGCAGCGCTGGAGCATCCGAAGGATGTGGTACGACCGCGATCACTATGTGATCGACTTAGTTGCTGGCCACCCGCAAGCCCATGGGTACGCCAATGGAGCCGGGGCATCCGCGCGATTCCGCAAAGTGGCTGGAATGGCGTCTTCGCAGGATGGATCGATGTGGCTTGCAGATTCGGACAGCCATTCCGTCCGCCGCATGGTTCCTTCTAATGACAGCGTCTTCGTCGCCGGGATCGCGGGACAGTGGATTAATCCTGCACCCGGTCTGCCGAAACAGGCCTACTTTTTCCCGCCGAATCTAAATGATGGCTGGGGTTGGCTGGATGGTTCTGGAATTGAGGCCAAGCTCCGCAACCCCGAAGCTGTCGCAGTCGCTCCCGATGGTTCGATTTGGGTCGCGGATCCTGGCAATGCAGCTATCCGTCGGATCACCCAAGCGGCAAACGGTTACGCCATCACGACGGTGACCGGGACTCCTCACGATCGATCCCACACTGACGGCCCGAGGGAAATCGCTCGGTTCAGGGCTCCTACTGACTTGGCTTTCGCCCGCGATGGGAGTCTCTGGATCGCGGATGGTTACGGCCATTGCATCCGCCGCATGACCCCGGATGGGCGCATCACAACCATTGCCGGTATGCGGGATCGCATTGGATACCGGGATGGCTCAGGAAAGGAGGCGAGTTTCAAATTCCCTCACAAGCTCGTGCTCATTTCCAACGAGGAAGCCTGGATAGCCGACCAAGGGAACCACTGCATCAGATCGGTTCGCCTCGACGGAACCGTCACCACCATCGCGGGACATCCTAGCCTTCGCGAGCGCCAGGATGGTCCTGCTGCTACCGCGGGCTTTGGCGAACTAGAGGGTATTACGATGGCCCCGGATGGCAGCATCCTCGTCATTGATGGGAAGCTACGACTGATTCGAAAAGGTTCTTGACTCACCGAAGGTTGCCTTCACTGCTCTTCACTGGCTTTGCCCCTGTCGCACCCTGCCTATGCCACACCTGCAACCAGCACTGCAACGAACATGATCCAACCCCTCGCGGGGGTTGAGTTGGAGGCCTTATGCGAAGCGTATCAATCTCCGCCCTGGCTGTTCTCTATCTGATCACGCCTTCCCAGGCCTCGGAGCTTTCGACGTCAACTGCCTCTTCTTCGTATAATCCGTGGGTCGCGGCAGGCCTGACATACGCCCCGGGAGCTGCGGCGTTCGCAACTGGTACAATGATGCAAGGCCTGGGAAATCCCGCTGGTCTGGAGACAGGCGCGGTATTCCTCCTTGCAAACCCATTTCCGGGTCGCGGCCATGACTACGTTCAGGAATCGAGACGAGGGCTCGCGTTCTTTGGCATAAGTTGCACCCTGCTCGCTGCGGCCGGTGCAGCCAACGTCGCAATTTACTACAAGAACAACGAGATGGGTTACGCCCCCCTGCAAAGTCGATCGCGCCCCATGGACTCCCTGCGAGACAACATCAACATCGGCTACCTGGTAACATCCGCTGCGCTCTCTGCCTGGGCAGCATGGGACGCCTACCGGATTGCGGAAGAAAAGAACTGTGGCCAGCAGCCCACGGACCTAGTTTCGCAATGAAGCTGCCGAACGCCGTTCAAGCCGTTGTTGACCTACGGAAGCTCACGGACTACTGCCTGAACTTCGCGCATCCGCGTGGGCGGCACAAGGCGCAGGTCTTCGCGTCCACGCTCGGGCTTACCGCTTCTCACGCCGAGGATCTTCGGGCTGCTTGCTCGCCGCAGCCATGCGAGAGGAAGCTTACCCGAGCACCCTCGACGAGTACGGCGAACGGTTTGTGGTAAATTTCATGATGGAAGGCCCAACCGGGCGAGCCAGGGTCCGAAGCAGTTGGATGATCCGCTCGGGTGAAACCGCCCCGCGCCTGATCACCTGCCAGGTCTTGTAGAAGGGGGCCACCATGAGCAACTCACTCAACCTGCTGGATGTGGTCGCGCTGACCGAGGACTTGCCGGCCCACGGCCTTCGCCGGGGGCAGGTCGGCACCATCGTCGAGGAACTCGCCCCGGACGTCTTCGAGGTCGAGTTCAGCGATGGCACCGGGCGTCCGTGCGCCATGGCCCCCGTCAAAGCCGCGCAGCTCATGACGCTGCACTATGAACCGACTGAAGCGGCGTCCTGAGCGGCGGGAAGAAACTGGACACGGAACCAGAGAGGCCGTACGCTATCCGCAGGGCTGTCTGCGTCGGGGGATATACTGGGAAAGCGTTCCCGCCACTCCGACCTGAACCTCCGCAAGGAGGGTCGAAAATAGACGGCCTGCCAGGCTTCTAACGGTAGGCCGTCTTTCTTTGTCGCAAGGGGGTGCCGAAGGTGAGTGGTAGCGCTGTCGCACCTGCTCCGTTAAAATCCAAGGGTTCAGGCAACAGGAAACGGAGATGATGGGGCGAGACAAGAGATGACTGACCGCGATATTCGTTGGATTCAAAGGCTCGCCAACTTCCGTAGGGCCTTCTCGCAGCTTTCCGATGCACGCACGCTTTCGCAGGAACGCCCGCTAACCGAACTGGAAATGCAAGGCTTGATCCAGGCCTTCGAGTTCACACACGAACTCTCGTGGTGCGTCATGAAGGATTACTTCGAATACCAGGGCGCTTCCTACATCACGGGCTCTCGGGATGCCACGCGCCAGGCGTTTTCGGTCGGCCTCATCAACGATGGCGACGGCTGGATGGAGATGATCAAGAGCCGCAATCAGACCTCCCATACCTACAACCGGGCCACGGCCGAGGAGATCGCCCGCAACATCCTTGATCGTTACTACGGCCTTTTCGAGGCGTTCTTGAAAAGGATGACGACCCTCGCCGAGACCGTATGAGATTCGGGCTTTCCTCCGAGGTCATCGCGCGCCTCTGCCAGGTCTTCGCCCGGCACCCCGAAATCGAGCGCGTCGTCATCTACGGCTCTCGTGCCAAGGGCAATTTTCGCGCGGGCTCGGACATCGACCTCACCTTCGAGGGCGACGCCATCGACCTCCCGCTGATGCTGAAAATCGAAAACGAACTCGACGACTTGCTGTTGCCTTACCAGCTCGATCTCTCGATCTTGGCCCACATCGACGATGCCGATCTACGTGAACACATCGCCCGAATCGGGCAGGTGCTTTACCAGCGGGCACCTGAAGCGCGCAGCCGAATTCAAGAACCTCCGCCGAGAGGATAGCACCTACATTCCTCAACCCGGCCATTCGAGCCAGGCCTTGATAGCGTCGGGGTCCTTCGTCGTCAAATACTCAGATTGATAGGCTCATTTCCCGCAGGTCAGGCCAGAAGAAGCTCGCGGGCAAGATCCTGAACCTTTGTGGCACGGGGTGCCTGGTTCGAAGTAACCATCCCGCCGCTCCGACCCGAATCTCCGCAAGGAGAATCAAGCTGGACCGCCAGCAGGGCTTCTAACTGCTGCCGGGTGAAATAATTGTCGCTCATCACCCCAGCGATCTGCACACGCTGGGCCGATACACAAAGGCCTCGAAGTGGCAGCCGAGGCCGAGTTCCGATGCTTCAACGGTTATGGGAAGGTAGCCCCACGGGTGGCTGCCGCCAGAGGCTTGGCCGCTCGCCATAACGCGGCGCCTGAAAATTCACGTTGACGCTGTCGCCTGTCATGTAATAGTATATGTTACATGAAAAGAGATAGCCGCCTGTCGCTGGTCCTCCATCTCCTGTTGCATCTGGCGCACAGCAAGCGACCGATGACCTCCGAGGAGATGGGCGCCTTCTTGCAAACCAACTCGGTCGTCGTACGTCGGACGTTGTCCGGCCTGCGACAAGCCGGATGGCTCCACTCTTTGAAGGGTCATGGCGGCGGATGGACGCTTGCCTGCGACCTCAGCGCCATCACGCTGGGCGACATTTACAAGGCCCTTGGCGAGCCCACCATGCTTGCGCTGGGCCACCGCAACGACGAGCCAGCTTGTCTCGTCGAACAGGTCGTCAACCAGGCCATCAATGAGTCGCTCCGAGAAGCGGAAGCGATGGTGCTGGAGAAGTTCAGCCGAGTGACACTCGCTGACCTATCGACCGAAGTAAACCGGCGGGCGCCGCGCTGCCGTCAGGAGGAGGTCGACCATGGCTGATCACCCACTCTTCGACGCCATCGACGTAGGCGGCAGTTCTGCCGGTATGGCAGCAGCGTTGCAGCTTGCCCGAGCCCGACGGAACCTTCGCGGTGAGTGATGGTGCCATGGTCGGCATCGAGCACTCATCGTCGGGTGAGTCTCCGACCTTCGCTCTAACAGATCAACGCTCAGGCGCCTTCCGCAAGCTCGGGGGTGCCGCTGTGGACGAGGAGTAACACCGTGATAGGAAAAATGGTAAAGGCGTCCTCCATCCGAGGTGCGCTCTCTCCCTGGCGATATGAAGCATCCTTCAACCGGTGGATAGGCGGTAAGGCACGCGCGTTCCGCGAGTTCACCGCCAACTTGATCGAGGTTGCCCCTGGTGAGTCGGTGCTTGACCTCGGCTGTGGCACCGGGGAGTTGACGATGACGCTGGGCCGGCGGGTTGGACCGAACGGACGGGTCGCCGGCATCGACATCTCGAAAGATCTCGTCGCAGGCGCCCGGCGCAAGGCCAAGCGCGCTGGTCTCGCGATCGAGTACCGGGTCGCGTCGATCGAGCAACTACCATTTGCAGATGCCACGGTGGATGTCGTAGTCAGCAGTTTGGTCATGCACCACCTGGCACCCGAGGTTCTCGGGCGAGCCGTCCGCGAAATCCGGCGCGTTTTGAAGCCTGGGGGGCGGGTCTTCGTCATCGACTTTCAGTCCTTGGATCAAGCAGGACATGGTCATCACCAAGCGCATCGTCGAGACGAATGCAGCGACAACCAGCCTGCGTCTCAGCGCGCGGAAACCGCGCATGGCCAGTCGCAAGCCTCGCACCACGGCGGTTACGACCAACATCACAGTCACGGCCACGCCCACGATCACGACCACGCTCACGAGCAGGAGCATCCGTCGCATCCCGGACTCCTCCATGATCACCGACCGATCCTTGTCAGTTTACTGAAGGAGGCGGGCCTAACAGACGCCTACTCGATCCCCGTCGAGTTTGGGCAACGCCTCGAAATCACCCGGGGCCGAATGACTACCTGATGAACGAAAGCCTGCTTTTTCAACGATGAGGAAGGCGGTGTCGCAGGTCTGCTGCGAACCCACCATTGGACGGCGTGAAGAGGAAGCGCACCTGATGAATCCTGGAAGAGGTTCTAGGTTGAGATGCCGGGCCCGCGCTCCGAGATCAGCGACCTTCTACCTGAATGTTGGAAGCAGTTGACTTCTAAACCAGAGCAGGCAATGATCTTTCCCGTTCAGGGGATGCCTATCTTCATGGGGGGAACGGCGGGGGGAGCGGTCCCNGGTCCCGCCGCTCCCCCCTTCGCCCGCGGATCTCGTCCCTAAAGTTGGGGACTCGACCTGCCCCCACTTGGTGGTCCAGCTGAATAGCTTGTCCTCCGAACTGGTGAGGATTCGAGATTGACCGCTCCCCATCCTTTAATCCCGGATGATGTCATCAAGGCGCGGCATCGCCGAGTTCCGCCTCCAGTTCTTCAACCGTTGGCAAGCTTCCCTTCAGGCCTTCCGGCAGGGCTGCCGCCAGTTGGAAGTTTGAGACCCCGATCGGCTTTTGGGTATCCCGCAGGGCGTACTCGACCACCACCCGATCCTTTTCCTTGCAGAGGATGATGCCGATGCTCGGCTGGTCGTCAGGGTGGCGCAAGAGATCATCGACCGCTGAAAGGTAGAAGTTCATCTTGCCGGCATGCTCCGGCTTGAACTCGGTCATCTTGAGGTCGATTACCACGAAGCAACGAAGCTTGAGGTGGTAGAACAGCAGGTCGACATAGAAGTCCTGGGAGCCAACCGCGAGGTGGTACTGGCTGCCTATGAACGCGAAGCCGACTCCCAGTTCCAAGAGGAACTGACGGACATGCTCGACCAGCCCGCGCTCCAGATCTCGCTCGCGAGCATCCTCGCCGAGGGTCAAGAAATCGAACGCGTAGGGGTCCTTGAGGATCTCCTGAGCTAGGTCGGACTGTGGCGGGGGAAGGGTTTGCGGGAAGTTTGAGGACTTCTCGGCAAGACCCTGACGCTCATAGAGATTGGTATCGATCTGATGCCAAAGCACGGCCCGGCTCCACCCATGTGCCAGCGTCTGCTCGCCATACCACCGCCTGGCGGCTTGATCTTTCAGCTTCTCTAGAATGAGGCCATGGTGGCCCCACGGAATTTTTGCCACAGCTTGTGGCAAATTTGGCCCGTCCCCCGCGAGCGACGCATAGGCCAAGTAAAAGGCCCGCATCCGCGAGACGTTGCGGGAAGAGAATCCCTTGATCTCTGGGAAGGACCTCTGAAGGTCGCTCGACAACCGATCGATTACGGAGCTACCCCACCCCTCTCGCTCCTGCCGTTCGACGATCTCACGGCCCAAGTCCCAGTACAGAGCCAGCAATTCCTCGTTGACGGCCATCGCTGCCCGGGTTTGAGCCAATCGGATACGCTGCTTGAGCAAACCAAGAAAATCGGCGTAACCCTTCACCTGGGTGGCGTCCTTGGCCGGAACAGGTTTCCTGGCGGGCATGGGGTTCCTCTTGACCTCGGGGGGGGGAAACTGTCTGGCAGAGTCGATATAGGAACCATGGTACCACGACTCCCGTACCACCCCTATCGGCTATTAGTCAGCATCGAATCCATCTCTCGGCAGATGCTCATCCCCGAATGGTACTCCCGGTCGATGTCGAGCCCGAAGCAGATGCCGTCGAAGTAGCAGCCCCGAGGTCAGTGCAGGCCCTCCCTTGGTAGGAGCTCCACTCTGTACCCCATGGTGTGGAAGGCAACAGGACGCGGCCCTACGCCAGGTGGTAAGCCTTGGGGAAGCGCTCCCGCCGATCCGCCCTGAATCTCCGCAAGGAGAATCAAGAATAGACCGCCAGCAAGGCTTCTAACTGCTGGCGGTCTATCTTTTTCTCCGCTGATGGCTTTCTTCCGTGCAGCCAAGCATATGATGCCCAAGGCCGGTCGCCCGTCCTGACGCCAAGTTGGCGCTTATTTGTTGCCCAATGACGAATAATCGGACATGTATCAATGTGCACTTCACCTGACCGGCCGAGGGCCGAGCATCCCGTGAGGAGGACAGATGAGCAAGAGGTGGTTTGGTTCGACAATCCTGTGCCTTGGAGTCGTCATCAGCACCGCCAGTTGCGGGCAGCCCCTCCAGACGACCAGCCCAGGGGCGATTCCGCTGGAAGATGTGAGGAATCAAGGATACGGCGTTCAGCAGCACGGTCCTGGCTCGACGGACCCAGATGAACCCTTTGTAACGTTCCGACCCCGGCAAAGGAGTTGCGGGGCCGAGTATACACGGTGCATGAGGGCGGGGTCGAGCTGGGTTAGGATTGGTTACTTCTTCCCCAGGCGCCATCGCGCGCAGTGTCGGGCCCAATTCAATGCATGCCGGGCTTCGCAAGGTCACTCGCCCTACACGCCGCGTTATTGACCGGGGCGCCTGAATGGCTGACGCCCAGGGCCCACGACGAACATTCCGCCCTCGACACCGAAATGGGCCGAGGAAGTAGCAGTCTCTCCGAAATCAGAGGTCCCACAGGTAGTGGAAGGAACTGAACACGGAACCAAAGGGGACGCAGGCTTTCAACAAGCCCCGCGATCGTGGGGGGAAACCCTGGGGAAGCGTTCCCGCCGCTCCGACCTGAATCTCCGCAAGGAGAATCAAGAATGGACCGCCAGCAAGGCTTCTACTGCTGGCGGTCTTTCTTCTTGTCTACCTGCTCGGCCTTCTTTTGACGTCCGCCGTACCGCATCCCCTTGGTCGGCTGAGGTTGGCGGCGGAGGGTCCGGTCCTTCCGAGGCTGAAACCCTCCAGGTACGGAAGTCCGCACCACGTCCGGGGACTTGACCGCAGCTTTCTGCTGACTGCGGCGGAGGCAAGGTCAGCAGGAAGGGACGGCGTCGCCAGGTGGCCACCTCTTGCATGGTAAACTTGGGTATGCAAAAAAAATTGACAGGCGAAGTTCCAAGCGCAGTTGAGATCCTTGCCGATCTGGAGGTAAAGGGCTCGGAGGCGTTCCGCAGGGTCTATACGAAGCAAGGGGCCGGGGACAAGGTCTTGGGCATCAAGATGGGCGACCTTCGGGCACTGGCCAAAGAGCTCAAGAAACAGCATGCCCTGGGGCTCGCGCTCTGGGATTCTGGCTGGTTCGAGGCGCGGGTCTTGGCAACCATGCTTTTTGATCCGAAGCAGTTGACCGAAGGGGAGTGCATCCGTCTGGCTGAAAGCTGCGATTCGCCGCCGCTCATCGACAAGTTAACAGGCAACGTCCTGGAAGTGTCGGAGCAGGCCGAGGCGTTGCGTGCAAGGTGGCTTGACTCGGCCGACCCGTTGTTGGGCCGCGCCGGGTGGAACCTCATGATCGCGGCCGTACAGAAGGACAAAAAGGGTGCCCTCGATCTCGACGTGCTCCTGGCCAAAGTCGAAACGGAACTTCCTGCGGCCTCAAGGCCCAAGAAGGAAGCGATGAACATGTGCTTGGTGATGATCGGGGTGTACCACGCGTCGCACACCGACAAGGCCATCGCAGCCGGCGAACGGCTGGGCCGCTGGGATGATCGTCCGATCCCCAAGGGCTGCACCTCTAGCTACCCCCCGGAGTGGATTCCTGCCGCCATCGCCCTGCGCAACCGGCGCTAGGACACCGGGCCGCCTAATTCCGAGTGGCCCAGCAGAGCATCGCGCCCTAACACCGTGACCCCGCGCTCTTCGAAGAACCGCTCTTGGCACTCCTTGAGGAGCCATGCCCGGCTATTGCTCGCACCAGCGCTCATCATCGGGCTGAGGTGCCGCGGATTGCCGCCCCACTTGTGCCGAGGGGTGATTCGCCCCACTTCTTGCAGACAATGATGCGTCGAGGCCAAACGCTTGACGACTTCGACTTGGATTTACTTGTTGCCCGAAAGCCATTGACACCCTCAACACTGTGTAGCTATTATGATTACACATAAAAAGAGGCTCGATGGCTCGCAAGTAGCGCCGACATCAACGTTGCTGTCATCGGCAATCTCCTCGTCATGTTGGCTAAAGCGGGCCGCACGACGTCCCCGGGCGGGCCCTGTTGGCTCGGCCAGCCGCAGAAATTACGCTGCTGGATTCCTATCAGGCTGTCGACGAAGGGAAACTCTTTGCGCTTCGCAACGAACGGCCCAATCCAGCGTTTGCGGTCGGAAGTAATATCCGGTCTACGCGGGACGATGACGCGGGCCCAAGGGGCACCCGAAAGCGAGCGTGCCCGCCGGACGATCGCAAGCATCGTGAAAGGCGTGCTCACTTGCGATCGTTAACAACCGAGTTAGGTTTAGCGGCCTCTCTTTTTTGTCCAAAATGTAACTGTGTGCGTCACACTGGAACACATCAACTGTTACGGTGCAGAACAATCGGGCTTGACCTGGATTGAATGAAAGGGAAACTCATGACTTCCACCCCATCGAAAATCGCCATCACCGGTGCAAGCGGCCAACTGGGCCGACTCGTCATCGACGCCCTGCTGAAGACGATCCCTGCTTCCCAAATCGTCGCGACCGTTCGAAACCTCGAAAAGGCTCAGGACCTTGTCGCTAAGGGCATCGAGGTCCGAGTGGCGGATTACGACCGGCCGGAGACGCTCGAGCCCGCCTTCCAAGGCGTTGAAAAGCTGTTACTGATCTCCTCGAGTACCGTGGGCGAACGCGTGCCGCAGCATCAGGCGGTGATCGAGGCGGCACGTCGCGCCGGCATCAAGCTGCTTGCTTACACCAGCCTGCTTCACGCCGACCGCTCGCCCTTGGGCCTTGCCGAAGAGCATCGTCACACCGAAGCCGCGCTGAAGGAATCGGGCGTACCCTACGTGCTGCTGCGTAACGGCTGGTATGCCGAGAACTACACCGTCAGCATCCCGGTTGCCCTGCAACATAACGCATTCCTCGGCAGCGCCGGCGAGGGCCGAATCTCGTGGGCCAGCCGTGCCGACTACGCGGAGGCCGCAGCCGCAGCGCTTATCGCCGAGGCCGACCAAGCCGGTCGCGTGTACGAGTTGGCCGGCGACCAGGCGTACACCCTCTCCGAACTGGCTGCGGAGATTGCCCGCCAAAGTGGCCAGCCGGTCGTTTATAACGACATGCCCGAAGACGCCTACCAGGCCGTGCTCGTAGGCGCCGGCCTGCCCGAAGGCCTGGCGGCCATGCTCGCCGACTCCGACATCGGTGTTTCCAAGGGAGGGCTCTTTGGCGAAGGAGGCCAAATCAGCGCTTTGACGGGTCATCCGACGATTTCGCTGGAGAAGTCGGTCGCCCAGGCTCGGAAGGCCTGATACCGCAGGGCAGCTCACCTCGGGCTGCCCTACCCTGCTCCCGATTCAAGGGAGGACCCGTGTCCAGCGCACCCAGTCGTCCGCACGCCACCTAAGCCAGAAGCAGCTCGTGGAGCAGATCTTGCACCTTCTTTTTCAAGGGGCGCCTCGTTTGAAGTAACCATCTGATCTGCGCCGGTCTGTGAGGTGGCGGTCGGCTCGATCAATTCCGGTCCTCCGTTCGCTTTCGGGCGAGAGGCAGCGTGAACCAGAAAGTGCTGCCCTTACCGAGTTCGCTCTTGACTCCAATTTTCCCGCCATGCAATTCCACCAGCTGTTTGCAGACGGCCAGCCCGAGGCCCGCGCCGCCGTACTGTCGTGTCGTGGTCTGGTCCACCTGGAAAAACTTCTCGAAGATGTGGATGGCCTGATCGGAATCGATCCCGATCCCCTGATCCGTGATAGTGACCTTCGCCTCGCCTTCGTCGATGGACACCGTGATTTCGATCAAGCCCCCGTCCGGAGAGAACTTGATTGCGTTGCCTAGCAGATTGCGAATAACCTGACCCACTCGTCCACGATCCGCCTGCACGCACACGGTGGGGGGGAGTAACGACAGCTCGGATCGGAGCTGGATGGCCGCGTACTGCGGCAACAGCGCCGCGAGTTCTTCCTCGAGCAAGGTGCGTAGATCGGTTGGTTCCATCTGCAGCTTGAAATGTCCCGTTTGAAGCTGGGCAAAATCAAGCAAATCCTCGACGATCTGGCAGATTCGACCCTCGGCTGACTGGATCTGAGAGACATACTGAAGCTGGTCGGCGTTCAAGGGTCCTGAAAGCTTGTCTTCGAGCAATTCCGCGAAGCCCGCGATCGTCGTCAGCGGCGTGCGTAATTCGTGGGACACCATGCTGACGAAGTCGCTCTTGAGGCGATCCAGTTTAACCAACTGGTCAATTTTCTGCTGCTGCTGGCGCTCTTGCTCCACTCTTCCCGTAACCTCGATGGCTACCAGGACCCCTTCCGTGACGTTATTTTCACCCAGCATCGGGACGGCCACCAGATCCCACTGCGACACACCATCCTTCCCTACCATCGAATAGACGAACGGTACCTCGGGGGACCGATCGTGTCGTCCGGACTGGACAACCTCGCGAAGAATGCCGTCTAACTGTTCATCGGCCTCGGGAAAGACGTCGGAAAAGGTGAGCTTCATGAGGTGCTCGGGATGCAGGTTCACCAGCCGTGCGAAGGTGGGGTTGACCCAGCGGAAAGTCAGCTTTGCGTCAAGATAGGCGAGCCCTACCGGAATCTTCTCGATGATGCGTTCACTTCGTTGCCTGAGGCCTTCCATGGCAGCGAGATCTTTGCGAACGATCAGCTTGAATTGCTTCACCTCGTCGCGAAGCACCCGTTGCTCATCTGTCGCTTGCTTCTTTACGTTCGCCAGCTCACATACATGTTTGGCGAGAAGGTCCTCCATCTGCTGTCGTTCGCCGTGCATTTGCTCACGCTCAAGAGCGGCCTCGTCTTGCAGCCGTTCATACAGCTCGATGAAGTGCGCTTGCTCGCTTCGGGCCGCTTCGGGATCCGAGGTGAACGGCACCTTCAATTTCGCCTTACCCTTTTGGCGTCTCATTGGTCATCACTTTCTCGTTCGTCATCAATTTTTACGGGATCGTTCTTTGGATGCCTTCTTCCTTTGGATGGCTTCTTCGCCACGGGCGAATCCAACATGGACACCTTGAGCCCCATTGAACTCTCCGACGTCACCTCCTGTCGCGCCAAGGGGAGCTTGAACCAGAACGTGCTGCCCTTGCCCACCTCGCTGGTGGCCCAGATTGTCCCGCCGTGCAACTCGATCAGCGTCTTGCTTATCGCCAACCCTTTCCCTGCTCGGGCAAATTCGTCCGGCTTGCTCAGATTGAGCTGCGAGAACTGATCAAACAGTTGGCCCAGTTCCTGGGCGCTGATCCCCGTACCCCCGTCGACGATCTCCACACTTGCCTCATGCTCGCCTGCTATGACCGTCACCGCCACATGGCCGCCCGGCTTGGTGGAATGGATGGCATTCCCCAAGAGGGTTTGCAGCACCTGATCCAATCGTCTGCGGTCGGCCTTGACGATCAGAGGCTCGTCAGAAAGTTTGACCACTGGATGGACGTTCAAGTTCTCGGCTTCTTGGGCCAGGCGCCCGATGTTATCCCTCACCAGCGCACTGACGTCAGCTTCCTCGTAATGAAGTTCGTAGCTCCCAGCCTCTATCCTTGCCAACTCCAGTACGTCGTCCACAATGCGGGTCAGTTCTCCTTCTGCTCCTTGGATCTTGGCGATGTACTGACGCTGTTCCTCGGACATTCCCCCAACGAGTGACGCTTCCAAGGCTCTGGCACCGCCCGAAATGCTCGCAAGCGGTGAGCGCATCTTCCGGGAAGCATCCTCGGTCGATTCGCTCTTCTTTCGCTTGGCCTGGATAAGCGTCTCGATCTGCTCTTTTTGCTGACGCTCCTTGATGACCCGTTCCGTCACCTCGATGGCCACCAAGACGCCCTCAATCTGGTCTTTATCGCCCACCACCGGCAATACGAGCAGATCCCAGTTTGTTGCCTTACCGCCCTCATCGAAACCGGGAGTGAAGGGGATCATCACCGGTTTGGCGGCGGGGTCAGCTTTGCCCGTCTTGATAACCTCGTTCAAGATAGCGAAAAGGTGCTCCTTCGCTTGGGGGAAGACCTCAAGGAGCGGGTGGTTAACCACCTTGTCGAGAGGTCGGTTCATGAGAGTCGTGAAGGTTGGATTGGCCCAGCGGTAGAACAGCGTCTTGTCGAGGTACGCGATGCCCACGGGGGCGGTCTGCACGAAGCTATCGCTGCGCAACCTTTGCTGCGTCATCTGCTGGAGATGCTCCATGACTTCATCTTTGAACTGCGACACCTCGCCCCGGAGCTGGGCTCGGTCCTCTTCGGCATCCGCGAGCGCCTGCCCCACCCCGGAGCTACTGGCATCCGCAATCCCCATGAGGCGCGCGCGTTCCGCCCGGGCAGACTGGCGTTCATTGAGGGCCGATGATTGCGACTTCTTGACCATGCTTTTGAGCCGCGCGACCTCGCTGCGGCTCTGTTCAAGTTCGGCCTGCAGTTGTTCCATGGTCTTCGATTCTTCGGACATCGCCGCTCCTCCTCGTACCCCCACGAACAGACCCCTTAAGCTTCACATTATTTCATACAGATTCCTCAATGCAAGAGTGCAAGAACGCAATCGATGATTCATCGCTTGGCCACGAAGCGACTAACCCGGCGAACCGGAGGCGCGCGTTCTGGTTTGCAGCGGTTCGCGAAATAGAAGAGGAGACGTTGTTGATCCGGCGAGCAGCCGAATGCCTTCTATGGTGGCGTCGGGGAGTTCGACGAGGACGAGGAGGTGCTTGCGGTCGTCGGTGACAAGCACGGCGATGCCGTCGAGTTCGACGGTGAGCAGGCGGCCGAGGCGAGCCTTCCGAGAAACGGGCTCCTGTTAATCTTCGCTTCTTCAGATTTTAAATAAACCTTGTACTTTCAGCTGAGTTGCAGTAAGATGGTTACATCAGCTGGTTCTGGAGAGCCGGCACGCCCGAAAGGGCGCCGCTTCAAGTCTAACCGCCGCAAGGTGGGGCGAGGTGAAGGGGGATCGAACATCCGGGGCCTCGGCTTGGGATGGGGTGTCGAAGTCTCGCAAGAGGATTCGGCCGGAGGGCAGAACCGGAAAGATGCCGCGGTGTTTCATGACTCAGGGCTTGCTGGAGACGGCAGGAGACCGGGGAGGGAAATGTCGCAGGGGGCGAAAGCCGCCTGAAGTGGGCCAAGAAGTCCACGGAGGACGTACCGGACGCGTGAGTGTCCTGCGCTGCAAGCGCACCGATGGAGTGACATCGGAAGGCCCCTCGACGCTGGTAGGGAGAAGGCT
>DAZV01000019.1 GCA_002083825.1 Candidatus Sericytochromatia bacterium S15B-MN24 CBMW_12
CCCCTTCCCCCCCCGTCGCGCCGCGTTCCGCTCCGGTCAGCGATCTTCGCTACCAGGTTAGCCTGATAGGCGCGGGCAGCAGCTCTGCCGAGCGGGAAGCCGTTGCCCAGCAGATGGTTCAGCTCTTCGGTATCCCGCTGGTGAAGGCGCAGGCGGCCGTTCAGCGAATGCCCCTGGTGGTGAAGCGCAACCTCACGGAGGCTCAGGCCGACGAGCTTTATCAGTCCTTGAGTTCGACCGGAGCACGCGTCTCCGTGGAGGCGACGGCCCCGGCGGCTCACTGACCAAGCTCCCCATGGGGCGTCGACCATGTCCGCCGCCTCAAGAGCGGCGCTCCCGCAAAAGTGAAGCAAGCGTGGCGATATTTCGGCGGGATTGAAGGCGCAGGCTTGAGATCCCGGGAGGCTTGTGCTACGATTGGCCTCTGCGGCGTTTTAACGCTGTTTTAATCTTCCCTGCTCCTTGGATGTTCCGGGGGGCCGTCTAGTCCGGAGGGAGGTGAATTAATGCTTCGGGCCTATGAAACCATGTACATCCTGCGTCCCACGATCGAAGAAGATGCCGTGGACACGGTGGTTACCAAGTTCTCCGACCATATCGCCCAAAACGGTGGTAAGGTCGAGAAGATCGAGAAGCGCGGGCGCAAGCGCCTAGCTTACGAAGTCAAGGATTTCCGCGACGGCTACTACGTGCTCATGAACTTCGAGGCGGCTCCTGGGTCGCTTACCGAACTTGAGCGGGCTTTCAAGCTGAACGATGACGTGATCCGTCACATCGTCGTGCGTCAGCCTGGCGCCAACGGTTAAGTGCCGCCGGCCGCGACCGCCTTTCGAGCCGTGGCGCCTTCGAGCGCCACGCGCTGACCGGCATAGCGGAAGGTAGCGAGAATAGAGGACGTGTATGGGAATCAATCACATCACCCTCGTCGGGGAGGTCATTCGCAAGCCTGAGCTGCGCGTCACCCCCAACGGGATCCACACCGCCAACTTCGAGATCTCCGTCAAGCGTCCGCCTCGTCAAGAAGGTCAGACTTATGACGTGACGGATAGCTTCAAGGTCGTCACCTGGCGCAAGCTCGCGGAGACGATCAACGAGACGCTTTCCAAGGGAGATCTCGTCTCGGTGGAGGGACGTCTTCATACCCGCTCGTTCGAGACACCCGATGGTCAACGCCGGAAGGTGATCGAAGTCGACGCGCTGAACGTGGAGACGATCCGGGGAGGGGCGCCTCGTGCGGCCGAAACCGGCGAAAGCGAGTATGAAGAAGTCCAGCCCGCCTTCGGAGATGCTGATGACATTCCCTTCTAGTAGGAGGTAACCACATGGCCGCACCAGCCAAAAGCGGTGGCCGTATGAAGCGTCGGAAGGTTTGCTCCTTCTGCGTGGATAAGATCACCCTCATCGATTACAAGGACGTGATGCGTCTTCGCAAGTTCCTAACCGAACGGGGCAAAATTCTTCCCCGTCGCGTCACGGGAGCATGCGCCAAGCACCAGCGGGCGCTCACGGATGCGATCAAGGTGTCGCGCGAAATCGCGCTGCTGCCTTTCTCGATCGACTAGCGTCCGCGGCTGTTTCGGAAAGGCCGCGAGAGATTGAAGCTTCACTCTCGCTGTCCTGAAGAAACGACGTTCGCGCTATGGGATTTTTCCCTGAACCCGTACGGTCCGTCGGCACCTGCCGCCGGACCGTTTTTTCCATCGACGAGGCCAATATGAACACGATCCCGCTCGATTCCATCCTCAATGACGCCAAGAACCTGCTCGCCGAGACCAGCTCCCTCGCGGCCCTCGAAGACTGGTACCTTCGCTACTTCTCGCGCGAACGCGGCGAACTCAACCTCCTCACCCGCGAGATTCCCAAGCTCCCCCCCGCAGAGCGCAAGCCCTTCGGCCAGGAGGTCAACCGGATCAAGAGCGTGCTCCAAGAGCACTTCGACGCCCGAAAGCGCGAACTGGAATCCGTCGAACTCTCGAAGAAGCTGCTGCGCGAGCGCATCGACGTCACCATGCCGGGACGCGCGATCGCCCCGGGTCACCTCCATCCCCTCACCCGCGTCCTCGACGAGGTGATCGCCGTCTTCGCCAAGCTCGGCTACAACGTCGCCGAGGGGCCCGAAGTCGAGGACGACTGGCACAACTTCACGGCCCTCAACACCCCCGAGGACCATCCCGCCCGCGAGATGCAAGACACGTTCTACGTGGAGACAGGGGCGGGCGCTCGTCTGCTGCGCACCCATACCTCCCCGGTCCAGATCCGCACCATGGAGCAAAATCAGCCGCCCATCCGGATCATCGCCCCGGGACGCGTCTACCGTCGCGACACCGTCACCAACCGCCACTACCCGATCTTCCATCAGATCGAGGGCCTCGTGGTCGACTCCCGCACCAACTTCGCCGACCTCAAGGGCACCCTGACCCTCGCCATGCAGGAGATCTTCGGGAAGGATCGCAAGATTCGCTTCCGCCCCTCCTTCTTCCCGTTCACCGAGCCCTCCGCCGAGTACGACATCCAGTGCATCTGTCGCGGCGAAGGCTGCCGACTCTGCTCCCGCACGGGCTGGCTCGAAATCGGCGGTTGCGGCATGGTGGATCCCTCCGTGCTTCAGGCGGTCGGCTACGATCCCGAGCAGGTCCAGGGCTTCGCCTTCGGCCTGGGTGCCGAGCGAATTGCCCTTCTCAAGTACGATATCCCGGATATCCGGCTCATCTGGGAGAACGATCTGCGCTTCCTGCGGCAGTTCTGAGCAAGTAATTGCGCGGTTGACGGCCCACTTCCCCGCGATCGATCGCGCCCCGCTGCCGAGCGGCGGCCATCGCGCGCCTCGTTTCGAGGGGAAGACAGCTTAGAGAGGTTTCTTTCATGCGTATCCCCTTGAACTGGTTGAACGATTATCTTTCCCCCCCGCTCGCGGACCTCTCGGCGATTGCCAAGGCCCTCACCAACGCCGGCCTCGAGGTCGAAGGCATCGCCCGGATAGCGCCCGGCCTCGAAAGCGTGGTCACGGGCAAGATCCTCTCCACCGACCGGCACCCCGACGCCGATCGCCTGCGCATCTGCCTGACCGACGTCGGCCAGGCCGAGCCGCTGCAGATCGTCACCGGCGCTTCCAACGTCGAGGCGGGCGATATCATCCCCGTCGCCCTCGTCGGCTCCAACCTGCCGGGAGGCCTTTCAATCAAGGCTTCGAAGCTGCGTGGCGTCGACTCTTTCGGCATGTACTGCTCCAAGAAGGAACTCGGCCTGCCGCCGGACATCGACGGCGTTCATGTCTTCCCCGCCGATACCCCCATCGGCGTCCTCGCCTCCGACATCCTCGGCATCGGCGACGTCGTCCTCGAGGTGGCCGTCACCGCCAACCGCCCCGACGCGCTTTCCGTCATGGGGATTGCCCGGGAGCTCGCGGCCGCGGGTCTTGCAAGCCTTTTGCCGCCCGAGATCGTGAGCCTGCCCCAGGAACCGGCCAGCAAGGCTGCCGTCAGCCTCGCCGATTCCGAGCTCTGTCCTCGCTATGCCGGTCAGATTCTCGAAGGCCTCAGCGTGGGCCCCTCGCCCGATTGGCTCGCCAAGCGGCTTGAACTCGCCGGCATCCGCAGCATCTCCAACGTGGTCGACGTCACCAACTACGTGCTTCTCGAACTCGGTCAGCCCCTCCACGCCTTCGACCTCACCCGGATCGATCCCGCCTCTCTCACCGCCCGTCGGGCCCACGGGGGCGAATCCCTCCAGACCCTGGACGGCGAAACCCGCGAGCTCGACACCGAGATGCTCGTGATTGCCGACCGCCATGCCGCACGCGCCATCGCCGGCGTCATGGGCGGCGCGGAGTCCCAGGTGACCGAGTCGACCACTGCGATTCTGCTCGAGTCGGCCTACTTCCTCCCGAAGTCCGTCCGCCGCACCGCCAAGAAGCTGGGCCTCGCGAGCGAGTCTTCCTATCGTTTCGAGCGCGGAGTCGATCCCGCCGGAACCCTTCAGGCCTTGGCGCGGGCCACCATGCTCCTCGCTCAAGTCGCCGGCGCTCGCCCCGTGGGGGCTCCCACCGAGGCTCTCAAGGAACCCGGCTGGCCCCTGGAGCTCGACGTCACGCTTCGTCCCTCGCGGGTCGAGCGGATCCTGGGTATTGCGCCACCCGACACCGAGATCCGGAGCCTCCTGGAAGGCCTGGGCTTCAAGACCGAGGGTTCGGATCCCATCTCGGTGAAGATTCCCGGTTGGCGTCGTCATGACGTGACCCGCGAGGCGGATCTCGTCGAGGAAGTTGCCAGGCGCTACGGCTACGATCGAATTCCTGCCACGCTTCCCGGGCTGGAGCGGGTGGGCGGCACCTCTCCCCGTCATGAACTGGAGCAAGAGATCCGCTCCATGCTGGTCGGATCCGGCTTCGACGAGGTGATCACTCCGTCGCTGGTCAACCTGGCCGTTCGTCGGGAAGCCGCGGGCAAGCCGGTTATCCTGGCCAATCCCCTCGCGGAGATGACCGGGCTTCGGCAATCCCTTCTTCCGGGTTTGCTGGAGGTGGCGCGTCATAACCACTACCAGGGAATCTCGGATCTCGCCATCTTCGAGATCGGCCGGACCTATGTCGACAGCGAGGTCGGATCCACCCAGGAAGCCCAGGGGCTCATTCTCTTCGCCATGGGCGAGATGGGTCGCGGGGCCTGGCGCAAGGCGCCCGAAGCGCTTCAGGCCGACTACTACTGGCTCAAGGGTGCCTTCGACAATCTGTTCGAGCGTCTGGGGTTGCCGGATGTTCACTATCTCGCCACTGAAGAGCCGGCTTCGCTGCATCCGGGACGTACGGCCAGGCTCGTGCTCAATGGCGAGACGTTAGGCTACCTGGGTGAGCTTCATCCGCAAGTTTACGCCGACACCGATCTGCCGTCCGATGGGCGGGCCGCCGTGGGCTGGGTCGATCTCGATCGGATCCTGGCGCTTGGTAAGCGCGAATTGCGCTTCGCCCCCTTCGCCCGCTACCCCGCCATTTCGCGGGATCTGGCCCTGGTGGTCGCCGAGGAGCTTCCCGCCAGCGACCTGGTCGCGGAGGTCGCGGCGCTCGGGGGTAGCCTTCTCGAGTCGGTGACCGTCTTCGACCGCTATCAAGGGCCTCAGGTTCCGGAGGGTCGCATCAGTCTCGGCCTGCGTCTCCGGTATCGCGAGGCGCTCCGGACGTTGACCGATGCGGACGTGGAGCCGATCCACCAGCGCATCGTCGAGCGCATGGCCGAGAGGTACGGAGCCGCGCTGCGCGACTAGCGCCGCGGCTCCCATCAGCTGGGAAACCGCGCTGCGCGACTAGCGCCGCGGCTCCCATCGGCTGAGGAACCCGCGCTGCGCGACTAGCGCCAAGGCGCTGGTCGTGCCTGCCCTTGATTGTTTCGGGGGGGTTCAGGGTAATATAGGGTGGATAAGAACCTGAGGTGACCCTCCATTGCCGCCGCCATCCCTATGGCGCCAATGGCATCCTAGCGGGGGGCGCGGAAGGTGCGAATCGAGCGCCAGCGGTGTCACATTCCGACGACGGGATTGCGACGAGGATCCCGCGAACGGCTCGAGATCAGGATACGAAAAGGAGCGCTCGGAGCGGATGGGAACCCGAAAGCCAAAGAAACCTGAGAAAAAGGGGTTCCTTGACAGCCTCTTGGCGGGTTTCGGCATTGGTAAGAAAAAAACCAGCAAGAAGAAGTCCTCCGCGAAGGGCGGAAAAGGGGGCCCGGTCAGGAAGGGCACCGGTCCAATAAAGAAACCGCGTTCCGCGCAGCCCGCAGCGACGGAAGCCTTCGATCTCGGCCTGGATGACGATCTTCTGCCTTCGGCTCCTGCTGGGGGATCGTTCGGCGACATGGATGACGAGCTCTTCGCGGGGCTCGAATTCGGCAACAATCCGCCGGACATGAACGGCATGTTGCCCCCTCAGCCGCCGACAGCGCCTCCTGCGTACCAGGCCGAGCAACGGGTTCCTCAGGCTCCGGCTCCTACGCCTCAGCCGAGCAGCGCGGCGGCGATCGATTACGATAACAGCAAGCTATTCCCCGATGGGGTGGATTCCTCCCTCGACGCCCTTTTCGACAGCTTCGAGGTGGGGGGGGCGCCGGCCACTCCCGCCGCTCCGCCACCTTCCATGCCCACAGCCGCAGCGCCGCCAGTAGCCGCAGCGCCGCCTGCCGCCGCGCCGGCACCGCCGGGAGCTCCGACACAGCCGTTCCAGGGTCAGGCTCCCGCGGCTCCACAGGCCCGCCCAGCGGCGGCTCCCGGGCGTCCCCAGCCTCCGGCACCGGGTCAAGCGGGGCAGCCGCCTGCGGGAGACGGTTTGGTCTCCATCGGTAAGTTGCTGGTCGATCAGAACACGCTCAAGCGGATCATCGACAACGCCGAGAAGCGTGGGGCGGGGCTTTACACCACCACCAAGGTCATCTCCGAATCGCGCGGTCAGGACCTGGATGCCATCCTTCACGTGATCGACCGTTGCCAGGGCGTGGCGGGCTCGATGATCGTCGGTCGCGACGGCCTGGTCATCTCCAGCACGTTGCCTCCCGAGTACGAGAAGGAGATGATTGGAGCCATCGCGAGTTCCATGCAGACCAACCTCGACGTTCAGTGCAAGAAGATGAAATTGGGGCCTGCTCGCCAGATCATCGTGGATACCGAGGGTGGAGTGCTGCTTTTGATGGCGCTGGAGGTCGGAGTGCTCGTCGTGCTCTCGCAGAGCCTGATGCAGCTGGATCTGGCGGGAGTTCTGCAGGCGATCGCCACTGCCGCTGAAAGTGCCTAGCTCCGGCGGCTGTTTCGAGGAAACGATCATTCCTTTCGGGGTACAATAAAGCAAACAAGCGAGTTATCGGATGGCGAACTCTGGC
The DNA here is from genome assembly GCA_002083825.1 of Candidatus Sericytochromatia bacterium S15B-MN24 CBMW_12. Lineage (GTDB taxonomy): Bacteria > Cyanobacteriota > Sericytochromatia > S15B-MN24 > UBA4093 > UBA4093. Next base: position 6,858 of record DAZV01000019.1, read on the forward strand.
CGCGCGGCATGCGGGATGAGGCGTCGCGACCAGCGGAAGGAGTACCGATTTGGCTATCGTGAAGATGAAGTTGGGAGAGATCCTCCTCAACGCCAACCTCATCACCGACAGTCAGCTGAAATCGGCGGTCGACATCCAGAAGCAGACCAAGGAAAGCCTCGGGATGATCCTGATCAAGCAGGGTTACATCACCGAGGCCTCCATCAAGGATGCGCTCGAACTTCAGTACGGCCTTCGCTACATCAATCTCCGCAAGACCAAGGTTCCGCCCGAGGTCTTCAAGCTGATCCCCGAGAACCTGATCCGCCAGCATCAGATCATCCCGGTCAGCCTCGCGAATAACCGCCTGACCATGGCCATGGTCGACCCGACCAACCTGATTGCCATCGATGATGTTCGCTTCACCGTCAAGGGCGTCACGGTCCAGCCGGTCGTCATCACCGAGGATGAGTTCTTCTGGTTCCTCGAAAGCAACTCCAAGCAGGAAGCCCCGGTCTCGGCCCATGACGGGGCGCCGACCATGGACATCTCCTCGGTACTCGGCGAGATTGCCACCGATGACGAACTCGAGGTCGTCGAGGAAAAGGTGGACAATTCCTCGGTTCTCGAACTCGAGAGAGTGGCCGAGGAGTCGCCCATCGTCCGATTGGTCAACTCGATCCTCACCCAGGCCATCAGCGGCACCAAGAAGGTCTCCGACATCCACGTCGAGCCCTGGGAGCATGAAATCGTCGTCCGCTACCGGATCGACGGCATCCTTCACAAGCAGTCGACGATCCCCAAGAAGTTCCTTCCTGCCATCGTCAGCCGCTTCAAGATCATGGCCAACTGCGACATCGCCGAGAAGCGTCTTCCGCAAGATGGCCGTATCCGGGTGCGCTTCCGCGGCCGGGATTGGGATTTCCGTTTCTCCAGCTTGCCTGGTAAGCACGGCGAGAAGCTCTGCATGCGGATCCTCGACAAGTCAGGGACCACGCTCGGCCTCGAGAAGCTCTTCATCTACCAGGAGGACCTCGACGTGGTCCGGGACATGGCCAATCGCCCCTTCGGCATCATCTTCGTCACGGGTCCCACGGGTTCCGGCAAGTCGACGTCGCTCTACGCCATTCTCAACGAGCGCAACACTCCCGACGTCAACATCACCACCGCCGAGGATCCCATCGAGTACGACGCCCCCGGAATCAACCAGGTTCAGGCGCGCCCGGAGATTGGCTTCACCTTCGCGCGCATCCTGAAGGCCTTCCTGCGTCAGGACCCCGACATCATGCTGATCGGCGAGACCCGCGACAAGGAAGTGGCGAAGATCGCCATCGAGTCGGCCCTCACCGGCCACCTGGTCTTCACGTCCCTTCACACGAACGACGCTCCCGGCGCCATCATGCGCTTGTCGGAGATGGGGGTCGAAGGCTTCCTCGTCTCGGCTGCGACCATCGGCATCATCGCCCAGCGTCTTGTGCGTAAGCTTTGCACCAAGTGCAAGCAGTCCTACTCCCCGGAAGTCGCCGAGCTCGACTTCGTGGGCTACCGCTACGATCCGGCGGCCATGCCGACCTTCTACAAGGCCGTCGGTTGCTCGGACTGCTCGAAGGGCTACTCGGGCCGCATGGGCGTCTACGAGCTCATGAAGATCAACGACGAACTGCGCGATTTGATCGCCCGCGGCGCTTCCACCTCCCTCATCCGGTATGCCGCCAAGCAGAGTGGCATGACGACCCTGAAGGACTACTCCCTCAAGCTCGTACGCGACGGCTACACCTCGCTGGAAGAGGTCATTCGCGTCACCTTCTCGGGAGAGGGCGAGGAAAAGCTCTGCCCATGCTGTCGGAACCCCATCGGCGACGAGTTCATGAAGTGTCCTTTCTGTCAGACCGACCTCAAGAAGGTCTGCCCCAAGTGTCACCAGCGAATGGAGGAAGGCTGGAAGGGCTGTCCCTCCTGCGGAACCCTGATCACCGTCTAGCCCCACCGCGCTGAAAGGAAGATACGCCTATGTACATGGAGGAGCTTCTGCAACTGGTCTTCGACCGGGACGGCTCGGACCTACACATCTCTCCGGGCGTTCCGCCGATCGTTCGCATCAACGGCAAGCTAGTACGCACCGATTACGAGTCGCTCACCAACGAGGATACCCAGCGCCTGATCTTCTCGATTCTCTCGAACGATCAGCGAAAGAACCTCGAGCAGACCATGGAACTCGACTGCTCGTACGGCGTGGTCGGCCTGGGCCGCTTCCGCGTCAACGCCTTCCGCTCGAAGGGGGGGTACGCGGCCGTTCTTCGTACCATCTCCACCAAGATTCCGCGCTTCGAGGATCTGGGACTTCCTCCGCTCGTTCGCGAACTCTGTCACAAGCCCCGCGGGCTCATCCTGGTCACCGGGCCCACGGGCTCCGGCAAATCGACCACGCTCGCCGCGATGATCGACAACATCAACGCCACCCGCGCCGAGCACATTCTCACCATCGAGGACCCCATCGAGTACGTTCATCCGCCCAAGATGAGCCTGGTCAACCAGCGCGAACTCGGAGCGGATACCAAGAGTTTCGATAACGCCCTGAAGGCGGCCCTGCGCGAAGATCCCGACGTCATCCTGGTGGGTGAGCTTCGAGACCTCGAGACCATTCGCCTGGCGATGACGGCCGCGGAGACCGGTCACTTGGTCTTCGGAACCCTTCACACCTCGAGTGCCATGCAGACGGTGGACCGCGTCGTCGACGTCTTCCCGCCTCACCAGCAGCAACAAATTCGCGTCCAGATTTCCAACTCGCTGGTGGCGGTTCTCTCGCAGACCCTGATTCCCAAGGTCTCCAGCGATGCCAAGGGTCGAGGCCGCATCATGGCGCTCGAGATGCTGGTCAACACTCCGGCGATCGCCAACCTGATCCGCGAGGGCAAGACCGCTCAGATCTACTCGGCCATCCAGACGGGCCAGAAGTTCGGCATGCAGACCCTCGAGACCTGCTTGAAGGATCTCTACTTCGCCAAGCTGATCACTTACGAGGATGCCATCTCCAAGACCTCGCGCCCCGAGGACCTGATCCGCATGATCGGTGCGGCTCCCAGCGGCTCGATGGCGCAGGCGATGGCACGCTAGAGCGCCTGCGGCTAGTATTAGGAGCCCACCATGCCCACTTTCACCTGTAAGGTACGTGACCACCGCGGGGAAGCCTTCATCAAGACGATGAACGGCGAAACCGCCATCGACGTGCGAAACCGCTTGAGGGAAATGGGCTACATGGTGGTCACCCCGGTCACCGAGAAGCGCGAGAGCAAGATCGCGGGGCAACTCAACCAGGCCACTAACCTCAAGCTCATGGACAAGATCAACGCCTACCTCGCGATGTCGGGCAAGGTGAAGCTCACCGAGCTCACGGTCTTCACGCGCCAGTTCGCCACCATGATCAACGCCGGCGTGGCCATGGTGCGCGCGCTCCACATCCTTGCCGAGCAAACCAACAGTCCTCGGCTGAAACGGATCGTCGTCGACCTGAAGGCCCGGGTGGAAGGCGGTAACTCTCTTTCGGAATCCATGGCCAAGCATCCTGACGTCTTCGACAAGCTCTTCGTCGGCATGGTTCGCGCCGGCGAGGCGGGCGGTGTGCTGGACGAGGTCCTACTGCGCGTCGCGGCCTTCAACGAGTCCTCCAACAAGCTTCAGCAACAGGTCAAGTCCGCGATGACCTATCCCATCGTGGTCTGCGTCATGGCGGTCGGCATCTTCGTCGGAATGCTCGTCTTCATCCTTCCGGTCTTCGCCGACATGTTCGCTCAGATGAATGCGAAGCTGCCGGCCTACACCCAGTTTCTGATCGACCTCAGCAAGATCGTCGCCGGTCCGATCGGTCTTGGCGCCGCCTTGACCATCACGGGCATCGTCATCCTCTTCCGGCGCTGGGCCAAGACCGATCACGGCAAGCACTTCCTCGACAAGCACTTGCTCACGGTTCCGGTCATCGGGGCGCTCATTCAGAAAGTCGCCGTCGCCCGCTTCACCCGTACCCTGGGGACCTTGCTTCGTTCGGGCGTCCCGCTTCTCAGCGCCCTCGAAATCGTCCGCGACTCGGCCGGCAACATGATCGTCTCGGGGGCCGTCGAGGACGTTCGCCAGGCGGTTCGCGAGGGCGAGGGCATCACGCGCCCCCTCGAAAAGGCTGAGATCTTCCCCCCCATGGTCACCCAGATGATCTCGATCGGTGAGGAAACGGGGGCCATCGACGCCATGCTCGAGAAGGTCGCCGATTTCTACGACGATGAAGTCGAGTCGGCGGTCAAGTCCCTGACCTCGTTGCTCGAGCCTGTGATGATGGCGGGTATCGGTATCTTGGTCGGCTCGATCGTCGTGGGCATGTACCTGCCCATCTTCACCATCATCAACCAGGTCGGCCACTGATCGTCTCGGCACTCTTGCCGGCGATCGAAGGGGTCCCTATTTTTATAACGTTTGCTTGCTTCGATTATTGGGCAGTAAGGTATTAGTGGTCTTCCGACTTTCCTAGGAGACGCGCCCATGACCGTGACCGTCCCCGACGTCGAAGCGATTGAGAGTCTGGTCCTGCGTTATCAGGCCTCCCGGGAGGCCAAGGTGAGGGATCGGATCGTCCGGCAGAACCTCAAGTTCGTTCGGCAGGTTGCCAACGGCTTCCGAGACCGCCTCCCGGACGGTCTCGAGGATCTCGAACAGGTGGGGGCCATCGGCCTCTTGCATGCCATCGAGCGTTTCGATCCCACCTTGGGCAGACCTTTCGAGGCCTATGCCGGGGTGCTGATCAGCGGAGAGATGCGTCACTACCTCCGGGACCACGGCCACCTCGTGCGTCCCCCTCGGGATCTGGTCGAACTGAGGACGAGGGTCATCACGATCGTCATGCGCCTCGAACAGGAACTGGGTCGGGATCCCACCACCGAGGAACTGGCAGACGCGCTCGGTCTCGACGTTCCAAAGGTGCTCGAAGTCCTGGGGCTCGACGTCGGAACCCGGCCTTTATCGCTGGATGGGGACGATGAGGGTTCCGCCCGGGATCGGTATCACCTGATCGACAACCGGTACCGTTCCTTTCAGCTGGCGGTCGAAGATCGCATGATGTTGGCGGCCGCCGTCGGGAAGCTTCGAGATGTTTCGCGGGAGGTGATCGAGTTCGCCTTCTATCAGGACCTCACCCAGACCGAGATCGCCCAGCATCTGGGCATCTCGCAAATGCAGGTCTCGCGCCGGATCAAGACCGCCACTCAGGAACTCTGGAAGGCGCTCAATACCAAGCTCTGGTGAAAACCAATGGGGGCCCCCCGTCCCCCATTGGGCCTGAGGGCCCAGTTAGGCTGCGCCTGAGTGATGGGGGGACCGCAGGGGGGTGAGCGCCTGCGGCAAAAAAGGCAAAAAAATGCGGCTAAAAAAGGCAAAAAAATGCGGCTAATGACTATGAACGGCGAAGCCATGGCCCCTAATCTTCCGCTAACTTGTCCCCCCTCGATGGGGGGACCGCAGGGGGGTGTTAGCCGGCGAAGCCATGGCGTTCCTTGTAACTAATAGAATAGTTACTCGATGATCGCGGCCTCGTGGACCTCGTGGCTCAGGCCCCTCGACACCACGATGGGAAGGACCCATTTGCCGTTCGAGCCCTGGCGCGCCCGTTCCAGCCGAATGGTGACCTTCTGGGAGCGATGCTCCCACATGTTGGAGGTCGCGGCGTCCACGATCATGCCGACGGGCAGCACCGTCAGGAAGTTCAGCCAAAAGACCGAGCGAAGTTGCCGGCCGATGGTTATCTCCTTGGTCTGGTACAAGGGGCTGCGCACGGTCACCTTGTAATCCGAGCCGCGGCTGAGCGGGACGGTGAACTCGGGAACCCGCTGAATGATCGTCTCATCGTTCGAGAGGGCAACGATCCGTACTTCCAGGTCCTGGCGGGGTTCCTGCACGTTCACGCTGAACTCGGAAGGCCCGCCTCCGATGAGGGTTGCGCAGCCGCTCGACAGAGTGGCGGCCATGAGGGCGGTGGTAAATAGATGCTTCGACAAGGGACCTCCTAGCGTTCGTCTGCGAGAACTTGGACCTGGTTGCGACCGCTGGCCTTCGAGACGTAGAGGGCGCGGTCCGCGCGTTCGATGAGTTCGGCGATGCGACCGTCCTCCGGGCGGAGGAGGGAGACGCCGAGGGAGACGGTGATCTGGCGGAGCGGGTTGCCTTCGGGATCGGTGAGCTGGATCTCCGCGACGCTCTCTCGGATGCGTTCGGCGACCGTGAGGGCACCCTGCAGGTCGGTGTCGGGAAGGGCGACGATGAACTCCTCGCCCCCCCAGCGGGCGGCGACGTCCGAGAGACGAACGGCTGCTTCGAGAACGCGTGAGACCGAGATGATGACTTCGTCTCCGAGCATGTGGCCGAACGTGTCGTTGAAGCTCTTGAAGTGGTCGATGTCCAGCATGATGACGGCGAGGTAGCGGTGGTGCCTGCGGGCCTGGGCGAAGTCCCGGGTGAGCTGGTCCTGGAAGAAGCGTCGATTGTGAAGGCCGGTGAGCGGATCGACCGAGGCGCGCAGATTGGCTTCCTCGTAGAGTTCGACCAGGTGCTCGAGTTCGTTGGCACGCTGAGTGAGCTGGGAGTAGAGGTGCGCGTTTTCGATGGCGATCGCCGCGTGGTGGGCGATCGATTCCAGCATGCCGAGATCCCGCTCGGTGAAGTGGTTGACGATGGCCTGCGAGTCCACGTAGAGCACTCCGAGCACGTTTTGCTTGCTCAGTAGCGGCACGCACATGACCGTGCGGAGGTTGAGGGCCATGACCGAGGCCTGCATCTGGAATTCCTGGTCGCTGAGGGCGTCGTCCACGCAGAGCGGATCGGCGGAGTCGAGCACTCGCTGACAAATGCTCCGGCTGATCGGATCGTCTTCCAGGTTCAAGGCGGCGCCCAGGTGGTTCAGAGCCGAGCGGCAAACGAGCTGTTCGTTTTCCCAGAGCAGGATGTAGCCCCGCTCGGCATGGGTGAGGTCCAGGGTGGATTGCAGGACCAGCCCCAGGACCTCTTCCATGACAAGGGTGGTGGTGATGGTGCGGGCGAGTCCGTTGAGCATTTCGAGCTTGCGGCTCTTGTCCTCCCATTCGGAGTGAAGGCTGGCGTTCTCGATGGCGTTGGCGGTGACGGCGGCGAGGCTCATGACGACGTCGAGGGCTTGCTCGTTGAAGGGAGCTTCCGTGGCAGGTCGGTCGACGTAGATCGAGCCGACGACTCGGTTGCGGATTTTGAGCGGGGCGGCGAGCACGGTACAGCCGGCGACGGCGTCCGCCTTGGGGGTGAAACGGGTCTCCGAGCGGGTATCCCGCAGGCAAAGGGGCTGCTCGGTACGGAAGACCTCGTCGGCGATGCTGCGGCTGATCCGCCAATCCTCGGCGTGGCCGCCGGCGGGAAAGTTCCGGATCTGCACCGGCAGGAGGTCGTTGCCCTGGAGCCTGAGGAGGAAGCCGCGCTTGCCGCCGACGATCTCGATGATGAGATCGATGGCCATCTCCAGGACGAGGGCGACGTCGTGAATTTGGCTGACTTTCAGGGAGAAGTCGATGAGCTGGGAAAGCGTCCGGTTGGAGTGCTGTGCCTCGTCGAGCTGATCCTGCTTCGCGCGGGCATGCCGCGCGAGGGCGCCCAGGTCATCCTGAATGCGCTCGAGGTGGGTCTCCAGGGAGGCGGCGTTTTGCGAGGGGCCCACGTCTTCCGGCAAGTAGCTATGCTTCCAGGTCTTGTGGAAGTCGTCTCGGCGCTCCTCGGGGAGGGTCTGGGCCAGCCTGTCGCAGATGCTCTGGGCAATCCGGCGGTGGTCGTCGCCGCGCAGGGTGTCCACGTCGGCAAGTAGCATCAGGGCGCGGCCGTTAAGGTCGTCCTCTCCCATCTCCTCGGCCAGGTGGATGGCCTTGCGAAGGTGCTCGGTGGAGAGCGAGCGGCGATCGTTGCGGAGGTGAAGTTCGCCGAGGAAGAGATGAATTCTTCCGATGAGGCTTCCGGCTCCCACTTCTTCGGCGTGGTGAAGGCTATCGAAGGCCATGCGCTGGGAGGCCATGGCGTCCTTGGAGAGCGCGAGGAGTCCTGCCTGCACGAAGAGCAGCTTGGCGACCAGTCCTCGGGCTTCGGCTTCGTTGGCCTGGCCCAGCGCGAGGTTGAGAAGCGAGCGGGCTTCTTCGCGCTCATCGTTCACGAGCAGCAGCATGGCGAGGACGGGGCGCATGGTGCTGGCGATGTCCTGGTGCCCGGTTGCTTCGGCGTCCTCGAGGGTGAGCCTGGCGAGGTCTAGGGCGTCTTGGTTGGCCCCGAGGGTCATCAGCAGCTCGGCCCGGTAGACGTTGAGGGTCATTTCCAGGTAGCGGTTGCGGGTATCGAGGGCGATCGCCAGGCCCTCGTCGACCCGGATCAAGGCTTCGCCAAGCCTTCCGAGGTGCATGGCGGCCATGCCTTCCATGGCGAGCGCCATGCCTTCGGCCATGCGGCTTCCGAGCTCGCGCGAGCCGGCCAGGGCGAGCTTCGCCACGGCCTCGGCGTCCCGGAACTCTCCGAGTTCCAGGGCGGTCGCCGCGAGGTTCAGCTGGCTGAAGACGAGCTCGTCGCGCTGGTTGATCAGGGTGTTGAGGCGGCGGGTCTCCTCGAAGGCCTGGTAGGCTTCCTGGTAGCGTCCCAGGGCGAGGAAGGCGTTCCCGAGCATCATGTTGGCCTCGTTGAGGCCCATGAGGTCGTTGAAGCTTTCCTTGATGGCGAGGGCTTCCTTGAGAAGCGCGAGGCCCGCTTCGGTCTTGCCGGTGCCGTTGGAGGTGTAGAGGAAACCGAGGAAAGACAGGCTCTCGCTGAGCATGAGCGTTTCCTGCTGATCTCGGGCGAGGCTGGCGGCCTCTTCGAGCATGGGAGCGGTCATCGCGGCATTGCCGGTGAAGTAATGGATGCGGCCGAGGGTCATGAGGGCGCGGATCTTGGCGTGGGAGTTCCCGGAGGCTTCGGCCACCTCCAGGGCGCGCGTCAGCGAAGTCGAGGCGTCTTCGTACTTGCCCTGGCTCTGGAGCGCCTTGCCGAGGCTCACCAGGATGCTGGCGAGCGCGGCGGGCTTGCCGAGCGACTCGGCGAGGGAGACGGCTTCCAGGTAGGATTCGGAAGCTGCGGCAGACTCGCCGAGCATGCGTTTGGCGTCTCCTCGGACGGATAGCATGTCGAGGCGGGTCTGCGCATGTTCGACGGAAAGCAAGGCGAGGCCACCTTCGAGGAAGGTGCATGCGGCTTCGTTGGCGTAGAGGGCGTAGTTGCGAAGTCCCGCTTCCAGGCAGAAGGGGATGGCGCGCTCGGGTTCGTCGGAGCGCAGGGCGTGGGTGGCGAGTTGGTTCAGGAGGTCGAGGTTCTCCGGGGACTTGGCATAGGCGGCCTGGAGGGCGTCGGCGAGCCGGGAATGCCAGACGCGCATGCTCTCGGGGGTCATCTCCGCCAGCAGGAGGGTCGCCAGGACGCGCTGGGTGAAGTCGAACGCGGCCTGTCCCTGGAGGATGCCGGCTTGCTGTAGCTCGTCGACGGCCTGGAAGAGAGGTTCGTCGTGGGGGATGCCGGGGATGCGTTCGAGCAGGGCGAGGCTGGTGGGTCTGCCGAGCATGGCGATCGCCTCGGCGATGCCATGCGCTTCCGGGCTGAGCGCGGCGAGTTTTTGGCCGAGCAGTTCCTGCCAGTCGCGGGGCAGCGATTCCTCGGGAATCTGCTCGGGCAGTACCCAGCGTCCGCGCTCGGCGGGAATGATGCCCGAGTCCACGAGGTGCTGGAGCAGGCTGGAGATGGATCGCGGGTTGCCTCCGGCCGCCTCGAAGACGGCCGTCGAGAAGGTCTCGGGAACTTGGGAGTGGCCGATCATGGCCTCGATCAGCGCGTGGACCTCGGGGGGGGCGAGACTTTCGAGCGACAGGATCTTTTCATGGTCGAGGCCCGTGACGTCGGGGGGCCGGGTGGTGAGGAGCATGAGGTCGATTTCAGAGGTCATGCGGGCGAGCTGGTCGAGGACCTCGCGGCTGGAGGCGTCGAGGGTGGCGATGTCCTCGACGGTGAGAATGAGGCCCTTGGCGACGGCGACGGCGCGGACGAGGTCGGCGATTGCCGCGTGCAGTCGGCTCTTCTCCTGCGGGGGTTCCATGGCGACCTCGGGATCCCCGGGCAGGGCGAGCTCGGGCAGCAGGCGCACCAGGCTTGTTCGGACGGTCTGTAGTACCTCTGGGGCATGGGCGTTCGCCAAGGGGACGAGTTGGCGCAGAAGTTCGCCGATGGGCCCGTAGGGAGCGCAAGTCTGCGGAGGGCATGCGGCCAGGATGAAGGGATGGTCGCCGAGCTGAGCGCGGAACCGCAACTCGGTCACCAGGCGGCTTTTTCCCAGTCCGGGAAGCGCGACCAGGGCCCACGTGCCGTTTGATAGCGCGCTTTCGTCGAATTGCCGGAGGATGTCATCTCTTCCGACCACCGGAGCACTGAAGAGATAGGCGGGACCTTGGTCGCCTTCCTCGCCGAGCGCCAGCAAGAGTTCGGCGGCGTTGGCCGGTCGGAAGAAGGGATCCTTTGCGAGAAGCTGGGGCAGCAGTACCCTCAGGTCTTCGGGGAGCTCGTCGTCGAGGGCCGGCGGCTCCTGGCCGAGGTGGGCACGGAGCATCTCGGCGGGGGAATCCGCCTGGAAAGGCAGCACGCCGCTGGCTAACTGGAAGAGCATGATGCCGAGGGAGTAGAGATCGCTGCGTGCGTCGACCATGCCGCCCTTGGCCACCTCGGGAGCCAGGTAGGCGAGGGAGCCGCGAATGGGGCCGCCGATCCGGCCGGTGCGTTCCATGAGGCCGAAGTCCATGAGCTTGACGCGGCCATCCGGCATCAGGCGGATGTTCTCGGGTTTGATGTCGCAGTGAACGTAGCCTTGCGCGTGGATGTAGCCGAGGGCGCGCGCGGTCTGGATGGCGACGTCGCGGACCTTCGCGGGGGAAAGGGGTAGCGCGTCGTCGAGCGCGGACCCGTCGACGACCTCCATCGTGAGGAAGGGAGAGCCGTCCTCGACCCGCCCGTAATCGTAGGCCTCCACGAGGTTGGGGTGGCGCAGGCGGGTCATCAGCCAGAACTCGTGCTTGAGGTGCTCGAAGCGCTCCGGCGACAGCGGATCGCTGGCGACCTTGAGCGCGACCTTTCGATCGACAGCCCTGTCCTGGGCCAGATAGACACGCCCCATCCCGCCTTCTCCGAGCAGGCTGAGCACGTCGTAGCGATTGGCGATTTGGCTCATAGCTTCTCTCCGGCCAGGCTCAATGAAGCGGGCGCCATTGCAGCCCCAGTCTGAGCGAATCTTCTCCGGTGTTCAATCCCCGGATCCACTGACTCGTCAGGCCGTACTTGTCCCCTAGCCAATCAGGGTACCACATGCCGCCCAGCCTGAGGTTGGGATCCAGCGGGTTGTAGATCTCTCCCTGGAGGATGAACGAGTGACCTGCCTCCCAATCGAGGCCGGCGCCGAGCTTGGAGCGGACCATGCCCAGGTGGAAGCCGATATCGGGGGTGAAGAAGCCGGGTTTACCCCACGTAAGGTTCCAGAGGTTGCGTTCCCCGATTTCCTCGACGCCGAGCATGAACTCGTCGCCGCTCGTTCTCACGGCGAAATTGAAGTTGCCGTTGAGGTAGGCGGTGGGGTGGGTGGAATCCTGGACCAGGGCCGCATCGAAGCGGGGGCTGAGCTTGGGGGGGGTGGCGCTGCCGCCGACGGAGTTCAGCATGTTGCGCGAGCTGGAGACGATTTCCTTGAGGTCCTGCTGCAGCTTGGGGTCCGAGATGACGTTCTCGGCCTGGTAGGCGATGTGGTTGACGCGTTCGGTGACGAGCCGGATATTGGAGACGACGGCTTCGGAGTCCTCGATCAACTGGCCGTTGTTGACGACCGCCAGATAGGTCTGGCGCAGCCCGCGGGACATGGCCTTGAGGTCTTCGACCATGACGGCGAGATCCTCGCCCTGGATGGCGCCGGTGATCTGGCGGGCGTCATGGATCAGCAGGGCGGTCTCGACGGCCACCTGGTCGGTGTTCTTGACCAGGCCGCGCAGCTCGGCGAAGGCGCTCTCGAAGTTCTTCATGCCGGTTCGCAGGGCGCCGGTGGTCTCGGGGGACTCGGCGAGCTTGCGCAGGGAGGCCAGCGCGAGGTTCGCCTGGTCGAGGGCGTTCTCGAGGCGGGGCGGGTCCTGCCCGATCACCGTGGCGTTCGCTTCGAGGTACTCGCTCGCCACGGGATCGAGCGGCGGTAGGATCTCGAGGGTTTTCTCGCCGACCAGTCCCGAGGACAGGATCTTGAAGCGGGCTTCTTTGAGGATGCGGACTTCGGGGTTCGCGATCTCGAAGTCCACGACGACGCTGCGGTCCTCGGTACGGAGGGCGAGGACGCGTCCGACCTTGACCCCCATCAGGTAGACGGTGGCTCCGGGCGCCAGGCCGTTCACGTCGCCGAAGACGGCTTTCATGCGGTAGCCCTGGGGCTTGAACTCGAACTGGGTCAGCCAGCTCATCCCGAAGGCCATCAAGACCACCGAAACGAGCGTAACCGCGCCGACTCGCGCTGCGGGTGTCAGCTTCAACGTTCATCCTCCCTTTGAGCTCTTGGGGCATTGGCCGCATCGTAATGGGGTTCGCCGCGCAGAAACCCCGAGACCATGGGTTCCGGGCTCTCCTTCATCTCCTCGGGCGTTCCGGACTCGAGCACCCGTCCCTGGTGCAGCATGGTGATCCGATCGGCCGTTCGAAAGATGGTCGACAACTGGTGGGTGACGACCACCGAGGCGGCCCCGGATTCCTTGGAGACCCTGACTATCAGGTCCTCGATGATCGTGCTGGTGGCGGGGTCCAGGCCGGTGGTGGGTTCGTCGTAGAGAATGAGGGAGGGGTTTCGGACGATGGCTCGGGCGATCGCCACCCGCTTCTGCATCCCCCCGGATAGCTCGGTCGGGTAAAGGTTCTCGGTTCCCGCGAGACCCACGACCGCCAGTTTCTCACTGACGAGTCTCGCCATGTCCTCGGCGGGCATGCGGGTATGCTCCCGGAGGACGAAGGAGACGTTCTCGCCGACCGTCATCGAGTCGAAGAGGGCGCCCGACTGGAAGACCATGCCCATCGATTCGCGCATGCGTTGCCATTCGAGCGAGTTGAAGCGGGTGACGTCTTGCTCTCCCACGAAGATGGCTCCGTCGTCCGGCGGGATGAGGCCGAGGAGCAGGCGCAGGACGGTGGATTTTCCGCAGCCCGAGGGGCCGATGATCACGGAGATCTTCCCGGGGGGAAAATCCATCGACACGCCCTTCAGGACCTGCTTGGGGCCGAAGGCCTTGGAGATTCGGTCCAGGGTCACGTTTTTCACGTGCCACCTCCCGGGAAGAGCCAGGCGGAGAGGAAGTAGTTCAGGGCGAAGATGGTGAGCAGCGAGTAGACGACGGCATTCGTCGTCGCCTTGCCCACTCCCTGGGCGCCGTTGCTGGTGTTGAGGCCCTGGTGGCAGCCGATGACTCCCACGACGGCTCCGAAGATCATGGCCTTGATGAGCCCCTTGGTGATGTCGTCGGGACCGAGCAGTTGCTGGAGGGAGGTGAGGTAGGTCTGGGAGCTGATTCCCTTGACGCCGACGGCGATGCCGAGGCCGCCGGCGATCCCCACGAAGTCGGCGAGAAAGGCCAGCAAGGGGAGCATCAGGATGCAAGCGATCACGCGGGGGACGACCAGGAAGCGGATGGGATCGGCGGCCATGGCGACGAGGGCGTCAATCTGCTCGGTGACCTTCATGGTGCCGAGTTCGGCGGCGATGGCGGCGCCGACGCGGCCGGCGACGACGACGCCCGTGAGGGTGGGGCCGAGCTCGCGGACCAGGGCGATCGCCGAGACCCCGCCAATGACGGAGGTGGCTCCGAAGCGGATGAACTCGTTGGCGATTTGCAGCGTGAAGACCATTCCCACCGAGAGCCCGGTCAGGATGGCGATGGGGAGGGAGCCGACCCCGACGAAGGCCATCTGGACGAAGGCGTTACGCCAGTGGATGCGTCCGCTCAGGACCTGCCGAAGGACCTCGCCGGCCAGCATGACGACGGACCCCAGGGCCTCCAAGACCCCGAGGGTTTGTTTTCCGACACGGTCGAGAGCCGTGGAAAGCAAATCGAGAAACCTTTCCTGCGTGGAACGGCCAGAACGTTTCGCCGCCTGAGCAGCGACCCTCCCTTGCATACCATGAGTTGCGCCGGGGAACGGAATGCCGCACCGTTACTGTTCAGAACGAATTGTACCACGGTGAAGCGCCGGACACTCCTGAGCGAACCAAGGCGCTCAAGCTCTTGCCGCCAGGACCAGGTCATGAAAGGCTTCGGGGACGTAGCTCATGTGGCTTTCGGGGAAGGTTCCGGCGAGGATCGACGCCCGCATGCTCTCCATCAGGCGGATCAGGTAGCGGATGTTATGCAGGCTGATCAGAGTGTTGGCGAGCAATTCTTCGGCGCGGAAGAGGTGGCAGAGGTAGCGCCGGCTGAAACCGCTCTTGCAGGTATAGCAGTCGCAGTCTTCCTGGAGGGGGGACGGATCCTCGCGGAAGCGGAGGTTCTTGATGTTGAGCCGCCCGTCGGGGTGGAAGAAGGCGCCGTGGCGCGCGAGGCGGGTGGGAAGGACGCAGTCGAACATATCGACTCCGAGGGCGACTCCGACGACGAGGTCGTCGGGCATGCCGACGCCCATGAGGTAGCGGGGTTTGCCCTCGGGCAGGAGGGGGGTGGTGGCGGCGAGCGTGGGGTACATCTTGTCCTTGGGTTCGCCCACGGAGAGTCCGCCGACGGCGTAGCCGGGGAAGTCCAGGGGGACCAGGGCGGCCGCGCTGCGCGCGCGCAGGTCGGGGTAGACGTTGCCCTGGACGATGCCGAAGAGGGCTTGCTCTTCCGGGCGCGCATGCGCGGCCAAACAGCGCTCCGCCCAGCGGGTGGTGCGGTCCACTGCGGCGAGGGCGTCCTCATGCGAGCTCATTCCGGGCACGCACTCGTCGAACGCCATCATGATGTCGGCGCCCAGGGCGTTCTGAATGGCCATCGAGACTTCGGGGGAGATGAAGTGGCTGC
The DNA here is from genome assembly GCA_002083825.1 of Candidatus Sericytochromatia bacterium S15B-MN24 CBMW_12. Classification (GTDB taxonomy): domain Bacteria; phylum Cyanobacteriota; class Sericytochromatia; order S15B-MN24; family UBA4093; genus UBA4093. Next base: position 21,953 of record DAZV01000019.1, read on the forward strand.
TGCCGTCGATGGGGTTGCGGAACTTGACGCCTGCCTCGGTGATCTTGCGCAATTCCGAAAGGCTGAAGACCTGGAATCCGCCGGAGTCGGTGAGCATGGAGCCCTTCCAGTTGCTGAACTGGTGGAGGCCTCCTGCTCGTGCGATGAGCTCGTGTCCGGGGCGCAGGTAGAGGTGGTAGGCGTTGCCGAGGATGATGCTGGCACCTTCGGCTGCGACCTGATCGGGTGTGCAGGCCTTGACGGTGGCCTGGGTCCCGACGGGCATGAAGACGGGGGTCTGGACCGTGCCGTGGGGGGTCGTGAGCGTGCCGGCGCGGGCGCGTCCGGACTTGGCTTGGAGTTCATAGGTGATGGCGGGCATGTGGATTTGCTCCCAGGTTTATGGTCGTTCGGGGTAAGCGCCTGCGGCTAAAGGCTATAAAATGCGGCTAAAGGCTATGAACGGCGAAGCCATGGCCCCTAATCTTCCGCTAACATGTCCCCCCTCGATGGGGGGACCACAGGGGGGTGGGCGCCTGCGGCTAAAGAGCTATGAACGGCGAAGCCATGGCGTTCCTTATGATCCCTTAAATCCACGTGGGAAGCCAAAGATGCATCTGGTAATAGGTCTTGGCGATGGGTAAGCCGGACCAGAGGGGATACCAAAAGACGAACATGCCGACTGCCATGGCGAGGTAGGCCCATCCGAGCACCTGGAAGTCGCGATGGCGCCAAAGTCGGTCGACGAAGTAGGCGATAGCGAGGCAGGCGAAGGGGATAGACTCGAACATGTAGTGCATGAAGACCAGGGGCCGGGGTTGGACGGCCCAGAGAAGATAAAGCCCGAGCCCCAAGGTGGCGAGGAAGACGCCGGCCCAGAGTCTGCGTCGGATGGCGAGGAAGGCCATGCCGAGCAGGGCGGGGATGCTGGCCCACCAGATGGCGGGGTTTCCGATGGCGAGGATGCCCGCTATTTTTCCTTGACCCGCGTCGTGGAAGAAGTACCAGGTGGGGCGGTACATGAAGGGCCACTGGTACCAGGGCGAGGAGTAGTTGTGCTTGGCGTCGAGGTGGGCGTGGTAGCCCCACATGGCCTTCTGCAGCGTGAAGACTTCGCCGATGCCGTGTCCCTGCAGCATGTAGGGGATGTAGCTCGCGAGGTAGACGGCTGAGGGGATGGCCACGAAGTAGGCGACGCAGCGCAACAGGAAGCCGGCAACTTGCTTGGGGGTCATTTGGGCATGCGAGAGGGGTTTCCACATGTGCCAGAAGAGGTGATGGAGGAGCAGGAGTCCGATAAGGCCCCAGCCGTAGAGGGCTGACCAGCGGGTGGCGAGGGCGCAGCCGAGGCCGAGGCCGGCGAGCACGAGCCAGCGCTCCTTGGTGGTTCGGGTGAATTCCCAGAGACCGAGCGCGGCGACGATGAGGAATCCGACGACGTAAATATTGGTCATGGCCACGCGGCTCTGGACGAAGAAGACGCCGTCGAGCGCGAGGAGGGCGGTTGCGATCGCCGCGATCCGCGTGTCGCCGAAGACCCGCCGAGAGAAGAGGTAGAAGACCGCGAGGGTGGCGGTGCCGGCCAGGAGGCTGACGATTCGCCAGCCGAAGGCGTTCATGCCGAAGCCGGCGATGCCCAAAGCGGCGAGAAGCTTGGCGAGGGGAGGGTGAGTCCACTCGTAGGGGTTGATCCCCTTGAGATACTCTTCGGCCGTGCGGGCGTGGTAGACCTCGTCGAAGATCTGCTCGGGAGGGTAACCGAGCCGCCAGAGTCCGAGGGCGAAGAAGGCGAACGCGATGCCGGCGAGCCAGGCCCAGTCGGCCCGGCTCCAGGCTGCTGCGGGCGGGACGGGGGCCATCGAACTCTCGATGAGAGGAAGCGTCTCGCCAGGCCCCTCCGGGGCGGAGTCCGGCGGGACCGGCGCGTTCATCGGGGCTTCCGTTCCCAGCGCGGCACGGTCCGGACCGTTCGCGAGGGGCGGGCCGAAGAGCACCCGGCGCCAGTCGAGGGTGGGTTGCTGCATGGTGTCGCTTCGGCGGCCGAAGGTGTAGCCGAGGAGGTCTCCGAAGAGCCACATGTTCGCGAGCACGATCCCGACGATCATGGCCTGCATGACGCCCGGGGCGACGGCGTCGTAGAGGGGTTTATGGTTATAGAGCATGAAGGCGTAGAGGACGTTGAGCAGGGCCGTGATGGTGAAGCCCCAGTAGGCGGTTCGGAGGTAGCGGTTGAAGCCTGAGGCGAGGGCCAAGAAGGCGATCGCCGGGAAAATGTAGCGCTCGTGCATGCGCGTGGGCAGCAGGAACATGCCCACCATCAGGATGGCGGCGGCCAGGAAGATGGGAGCGGAGCCGGCGTTGCGCTTTCGGTAGAGGAAGAGACCCATCCAGCCGGCCATGATCGCGACGAAGGCGAGCCCCAGGGTCTTGTGGGTGATGCCGGCGATGGTGCGGGCATCGGATAGCCACATGCCGGTGGGTGCCCAGATGTTGAAGGCGTTGACCGAGGAGTAGGGGTATCCCGCGGCCGTCTGGGTCATGCGTTCGTAGAGGAACTGGAAGGGGCCGATTAACAGGGACGGCGGGCTGAAGCTATCCTGGTGGGGGAAGAAGAAAGGAGCCACCGCGACCCAGACCACGCCGAGGCCCGCAAGGATGGCCAGGGGCCAGCGCGAGGGGCGATGCCTGAACCACTGGCTCAGGAGGAAGAAGGGCGCGAGGAAGAGGCCCTGCGGCTTGAGCATGACGCCTGCCGCCGCCAGGGCCGCCGCGCGAAGCAAGTTGCCCTTGAGCAAAAGCCAGGTCACCGCCAGCATCACGAGGGTGAGCACGCCGTCTATTTGTCCCCAGATCGCCGAGACGAAGAGGGCGAGCGGGTTGAAGGCGTAGGCCAGCGAGGCGTGATAAGCCGATCTCACGGAGGTGCGGGACTTGAGCAGCAGCCAGATGAGCCAGGCGCCAGCGACATCGGCGATGGCGGCGGGCAGTTTCATGAGCCAGGTGAAGCCCATCCCCCCGGTCTGGGTCATCGTGGGGTCGAAGACCTGCTGAATCTTGCCCAGTCCCCAGAGCACGTAGAGGTAGCCGGGCGGGTAGTCGCACCACATCTCGGGGACCGTGTAGAAGTTCCCGATGCCATGCTTGACGAGCCCGACGCTCCAGGCCTTGAAGGTGTTGAGGTCGGTCCAGAAGGCCAGCGGGAAGGCCATCAAGACGAACCGCAGGACCAAGGCGACGCCCAATCCTATCAGGAGGCGGTTTCGGTACTTGGCGAAAAGCGTGGGGTTGGCGATTTCGGGGCTCATCGCTGCAAGTTTAGCGTATGACGTGGGGGGAGACAAGGAGAGCGCCTCGCCGTGCGCCGAGTCGTGCGACGTCGGGTTCATTGGGGCGCGCTGAGGTCGGGTCGGAGCCGCGTGGCCTCCCGCAAGTAGACGTGCTGGATCCGATCGGGCGGCAAGTCGGTGTAGGCGTGGAGCATGAGTCTTATGCAACCGGGCAGCGCGCCCAGCACGCCGATTTCGCGGGTGCAGAGCAGCGGAACCTGGTTCCAGCCCAGTTCGCGGGCAGCTTCGGCAGGAAAGACGGCGTCCAGGTCAGGGGTCATGGTGAAGATGGCGCTGACCATGTCGTCGAGCGCCAGTGCATTGCGCTCGACAACCGCCTGAATCAACTCCCGGGTGGCCGAGAGGATGGCTTCGCGCGTATTGGCGTCAACGGTGACGGCTCCGCGGATCGCCCGGATCCTCATACCTCCTTCACCGCCTGTGCCTGAGCCCGAATCAGCTGGGCGATACCCCTGTCTGCGAGATCCAGCATCTGGGAGAGCATCGCCCGGTCGAACGGAGCGCCTTCGGCTGTGCCCTGGATTTCGACGTAGCGCCCGTTTCCGAGGCCGACCACGTTCATGTCGGTTTCCGCCTTGGAGTCCTCGTCGTAGTCCAGGTCGAGCCGGGCTTCCCCGTCGATGATCCCGACAGAGATGGCCGCGAGGGGGTCCAGCCGCGGGAGCCGGGGGAGCTTGCCTTGCGCCACCAGCCAGCTGAGGGCGTCGTGGACGGCCACCCATGCCCCGGTGATGGCGGCGGTCCGGGTGCCTCCGTCGGCCTGGATCACGTCGCAGTCGACCGTGATCTGACGTTCACCGAGTGCTGAGGTGTCGAGCACGCCGCGCAGGGCGCGACCGATCAGGCGCTGGATTTCATGGGTCCGGCCGCCGACCTTTCCGAGGCTCGATTCACGGGCCGAGCGGGTATGGGTCGAGCGCGGAAGCAACATGTACTCTCCGGTCAGCCATCCTTTGCCCTGGCCCTTGAGGAACGAGGGTACCCGCTCTTCGATGGAGGCGTTGCAGAGCACCTTGGTATGGCCGAAGCTGACGAGGACGGAGCCCTCCGCGTAGCGGGTGAAGCCCCGCTCGAAGCTGAAGGGACGGAGCTGATCGGGATTGCGGCCATCGGGACGCGGCATGGGAAACCTCCTCGGAATCAAAACGATGCTCGATTGTCGCATAAGTCCCCGGATCGGTCGACGGGGCTCGGTGGAGCCCCGCGGAGCGTTAAGCATCCGATCATTGGGATATCCCCGGAAACACGGGGGCGTTCGAGTGCCCTGGGTCCGCATCTTCGCGGGCGCCAGGGAGGCCTTCAGCCAGCTAGCCGTCGGAGATGCGAGCCGGCCCGGGCAGGGATCCACGTTTTCCGTCTACCTGCCCGTGGGCCTGGACTCAGATGATCAGCAGTTCGTAGTCTCGCCGACCGAGTCCGAGGGTTTCGGCGTAGGCCAGTAAGTGGGTGGGATCCACGCCGGGGGTGAGCTGCGCGAGCTTGTCGGGGGCGTTCGGGTCGCTCAAGCGGGTGCCGGGAAGGCCGGCCTGCATGGAGAAGAAGTCCAGGGTGGCTTGGTCGAGCGCCACGGGGTCGCGGGAGGCGAGCACCCCGACGTCGGCGATCACGGGGGCGTCCGAGAAGGGGGCGTCATCTCCTTCGGGGGTGACGTCGAGCATGATGTTGAAGAAGCAGGCCTTCTGGGCCTTGCCTTGGAGTGCGGCGAGGCATGCTTCGGCGATTCGTTCTTGCTGCTCGGACGGTGAAAGCGGGGCGCCGAGCTGAGCGTCGTCGTCGCAGCAGTTGAGGCAGGCCTGGGAAGGGGCTTCCAGCAGGATCGGGGCGTGGGGAGCGCTGGCGCCGACCAGGCAGGAACCGCAGGCGGCGCAGCGCTCGGAGACCGTCGCATGGGTCAGGAAAGGGCGTCCTGCGCGGGTCACAGAGAGAAGCCCCAGGTGATGAATGGCGCCCGAGAGGGCGGTGACTGGGGTGACGGTGACGTGATTGACCACGATCAGGACCTGTGATCCCCAGAGGGCGCTGGCGATCGGCACGGTGTCGAGGTGACGGCCCGCGATCCGGACCGGGACGTGGTCGTGGCCCATGAGGCCGTCGGCCATCATGACGGGGGCCCCCAAGGTGGCTTCGGTGAAGCCATGCTCGGTGGCGGTCATCAGGTGCGTGGCGGCGTTGGAGCGCGGACCGATGCCGAGCGCGCCGGTATCGGTGACGAAGGGAACGCCGCGCCGCTGGCGGGTCTTGCGGATGATGCGCTTGAGGATCTCGGGCCGGACGTGGGTGGTGTTGCCGCGCTCTCCGAAGCAGGTCTTGATGGCGACGAGGTCACCCTCGGCGATCGCTTGACTGAAACCCGCCGTCTCGAAGAGCTGTTCGATCTTGTCGAGCAGCCCTCCTCCGCTGGTAGCCCGGCGCTGGGCGAAGTAGACCTCTGCGGGCATGGGATCCCCCTTCTACGTTGTGCAGGCGAGTGACGGGCGTCACCAATCTTAACACGCTCGCTCGGTTTCGGCAGCCCGTTGCCGGGCATAAGGGCCACGGAATGCTGCACCGCCCTGCCGACAAGCCCGGAACACTGACGTGACGCGCGGTCGGACTTCGACTTGACAGTCCGGGCCCGTTCTGATAATAAACGGTTAGTGACGACTCACTAACGGCCGCCGAACGGCCGGATGGCCTTTTTCGCGCTGACGTCGCTGACGACCCCAGCATCGGGAGTCGCCGCGGGAGCGCGGAATCATGTTCAGGAGAGGGGAACCATGTCGGGAGACGCGAAGGAACGGTTGACGGCAGAGGAGCGGCGCGCCCAGATCCTCCGTTGCGCCACGGCCGTCTTCGCCCGCTCGAACTACCGGGTGGCCGGCATGGCCGAGATTGCCAAGGAAGCCGGCATCTCCGAGCCCACCGTCTACAAGCACTTCGATTCCAAGAAACACCTCTTCCTCACCATCCTCGACAAGGTCGGCGCCCATACCCTGCGCCACTGGCAAGAACTCGCCGAACGCACTCCCGACTGTCTCGCCCTCCTGCGGCAAATCGGCCTCTCCCACTTCGACGCCGTCCACGCCCATCCCGACAACCTCAAGGTCCAGTTCCAGGCCCTCTCCGAAACCGAGGACCGGGAAATCCGCGAGACCCTTCACCGCAACTTCGCCGCCTATGCCAACTTCATCGCCAGCATCCTCGACGCCGGCAAGGAACGCGCGCAGGTCCATGCGCTGCTGGACGTGCGCGCCGCCGCATGGCAAATGATCTCCATCGGTTTCACCCTCAACCTCACCTCCCTGCTCGGCTTCAACGCCGAACTCTCCCGCGATACCCTCGATGTGATGGGTGACAATCTCCTGCTGTCTTTCGGGGCGGCGGCCCCTCTCCCCGAGAACGAATCGCTCGAGTCATCCTCAAGGAATACCGGTAACCCCCTAGCGAAAGGAACTAGACCATGAAGGAAGTCGTCCTGATTGACGGGGTACGTACCCCGTTCGGTAACTTCGGCGGAGTCCTCAAGGACCTGCCCGCCCACGAACTGGGCCGGCTCGTCATTGCCGAACTGCTGAGCCGCAACCTCGTGGCGGCCGATCAGATCGAAGAGGTCATCATGGGCTGCTGCGGCCAGCAGTCGGACGCGCCCAACATCGCGCGCGTGGCCGCCCTCAACGCGGGTGTTCCCAAGGAGGTTCCCGGCTATACCGTCCATCGCAACTGCGGCTCCGGGATGCAAGCCATCATCAACGCCTACCAGAACATCAACCTCGGCGACGCCGACATCCACATCGTCGGCGGCACCGACTCCATGAGCTCCTATCCCTTCGTCAGCCGCGACATGCGCTTCGGCAAGCGCATGCGCAACTCCGAGCTGATCGATTCCCTCTGGGAAGGCCTCACCGACCCCGTCTGCAACATGCTCATGGGCCAGACCGCCGAGATCCTCGCCGCCGAGTTCGGCATCTCCCGCGACGAACAGGACCAATACGCCGTCAATTCCCACAAAAAAGCCTTCAAGGCCGCCCGCTCGGGCGTCTTCAAGGACGAATTGATGACCGTCAACGTCCCCAAGCGCTCCGGCGGCAAGGACGTCGCGCCCGAACCCGTCAGCGCCGACGAGGGACCCAACCCCGCGCTCTCCATGCAGATGCTCGGCATGTACCCCACCATCTTCAAGAAGGGCGGAACCGTCACCCCCGGCAACGCCTGCGGTACCAACGACGGCGCCGCCGCCATCCTCGCCATGAGCTCCGACAAGGCCCAGGAACTCAACCTCACGCCGCTCGCCATCGTTCGCTCCTACGCCACCTTCGGCGTCGAACCCGAACGCATGGGCATCGCCCCCGCCTACGCCATCCCCAAGGCTCTCAACAAGGCCGGGCTCACCCTCGACCAGATGGACATCGTCGAGGTCAACGAGGCCTTCGCCGCCCAGGTCCTCTCGGTCGCCAAGGTCCTCGAACTCGACCTCGCCAGGCTCAACCCCAACGGCGGCGCCATCGCCCTCGGACACCCCGTCGGCACCTCCGGCGCCCGTCTGGCCCTCACCATGGCCAAGGAACTCGCCCGCCGCGGCACCAAGTACGGCGTCGCCGCCCTCTGCATCGGCGGCGGACAGGGCATCGCCATGGTCCTTGAGAACCCGAACGCTTAGCGCTTTCACCTAGAGGAGATTCACGAATGGCTTTGGAAACTCAGAACCGGCCCGCCATCAACGCCAAACCCCTGCCCATCTTCAAGGTCGGAGTCGTCGGCGGCGGAGCCATGGGCGGCGGCATCGCCCAGGTCGTCTCCAACTCGGGCGTTCCCGTCATGATCAAGGATATCAACCAGGACGCCGTCGACAAGGGCATCGCCAGCGCCCGCAAAACCTACGAGAGCCGCGTCAAGAAGGGCAAGATGTCCGCCTCCGAGATGGAGCAGAAAATGGCGCTCATCTCCGGCACCACCACCTGGGAAGGCTTCGACGACTGCGACCTCGTCATCGAGGCCGTCTCCGAAAAGATGGAAATCAAGAAAGCCGTCTTCAAGGAACTCGATCAGGTCGTGCAAAAATCCGCCATCCTCACCTCCAACACCTCCGCCCTCTCCGTCTCCGAACTCGCCGCCGTGACCAACCGTCCCGACAAGGTCGCCGGCCTCCACTTCTTCAACCCCGCCCCCGTCATGAAGCTCGTCGAGGTCATCCGAGCCGACCAAAGCTCCGACGAAACGGTCGCCACCCTCCTCGCCTTCTGCCAGGACGTCCGCAAGTTCCCCGTCCTCGTCAAGGACGGAGCCGGCTTCCTCGTCAACCGCCTGCTCCTGGCGTCCTTCAACGAAGCCGTCAAGGCCCTCGAAGAAGGCGCCGCCTCCGCCGAACAAATCGACATGATCGTCCCCTCCAACGGCTTCCCCATGGGGCCCTTCGTCCTCGCCGACATGCTCGGCGTCGAAGTCTGCTCGGAAGTCGTCCATACCCTCAACGCGGCCTTCGGCGATCGCTTCAAGCCCACCGAACTCCTTGACTGGCTCGTTTCCGAAGGCCGCTGGGGCCAAAAGCGCGGAGCAGGCTTCTATTCGTACGGGGAAGGGGATGAAGCGGCCGTGAAGGCCAAGATCGCAGAGATCTCGGCCAAGTATGAGGGCGAAAAACTGCCCTTCGAGGCCGATCGCTTCCTCCTGCCCATGATCAACGAGGCCGCCATCATCATCGACGAGGGCGGAGCCAACTTCGAGGACGTCGACCCCGCCATGCAGATGGGCACCGGCATGGGCCGCGGACCCCTCACCATGGCCGACCAGATGGGTATCGACAAGGTCGTCGAACGCCTCGAGTTCTACGCCTCCAAGCTCGGCGATCGCTTCAAGCCCTCGCCTCTGCTCATCCGCATGGTCGCCGAAGGCAAGCTCGGCGTGAAAACCGGTCAGGGCTTCCACCAACACGAAATCCAGGCCGAGGGCACGAAAGCCCGACAGTTCGTCAAGGTCGACCGGGATGAAGCCGTCGCCATCCTCACCATCGACAACCCCCCCGCCAATGCCCTCAACTCCAAGGTCATCATGGAGCTCAACGACGTCATCCTGGAACTCGACGCCGACGACTCCGTCAAGGCCCTCGTCCTCACCGGAGGCGGCACCATGGCCTTCATCGCCGGCGCCGACATCAAGGAAATTGCCGAGATAGCCTCCGGCGCCGACGCCAAGCAACTCGTCACCCAGGGTCAGCGCGTCTTCGACCGCGTCGAGGCCATGAAGAAACCCGTCATCGCCGCCATCAACGGCTTCTGCCTCGGGGGAGGCAACGAACTCGCCATGGCCTGCCATATCCGCATCGCCTCGGACAAGTCCAAGTTCGGCCAGCCCGAGATCAACCTCGGCATCATCCCGGGATTCGGCGGCACCCAACGCCTTCCCCGGATCATCGGCTATGCCAACGCCACCGAGTGGCTGCTGACGGGTGACCTCTACACCGCTCAGCAAGCCCTGCGCGTCGGCCTGGTCCAGAAGGTGGTTCCCGCGGGGGATGAGCTGAACCAAGCGCTCGCCCTCGCCAAGAAGATCGCCGCCAAGGGACGCCTCGCCATCCAGCACACCATGGAGGCCATCCACCAGGGCATGAACAAGGACCTGACGGAAGCCCTCGGCATCGAGGCCGACCACTTCAGCAAGGTCTCCGAAACCGAGGACAAGAAGATCGGCGTCTCGGCCTTCATCACCAAGCAACAGCCCAAGTTCGTCGACCGGTAAGGGAAAATCGGGGCGAAGCTCGAACTTCGCCCCAAGTCCAAAGGAGTAAAACCATGGAGTTATTCTTCAGCGAAGAACAGAAAATGCTTCGCCAGATGGCCCGCGAGTTCGTCGACCGCGAGGTCCGGCCCCTTGCCGACAAGCACGACAAGGAAGAGAAGATCGAGCGCGGAATCATCGCCAAGATGGCTGAACAGGGCTTCCTGGGCGGCACCATCCCCGAGGAGTACGGCGGCTCGAACCTCGGCAAGACCGGCTTCTGCATCATCGGCGAGGAAATCGGCCGCGTCGACTCGAGCCTCGGCACCACCATGGGCGCCCACTCGGGCATCGGCACCTACGGTATCGTCCTCGACGGCACCGAAGAACAAAAGCAGAAGTACCTGCCCAAGATCGCCTCGGCCGAAATGATCGCGGCCTTCGCCCTCACCGAACCCGGAGCCGGCTCCGACGCCGCCGCCATCAAGACCCGCGCCGAACGCGACGCCAACGGCGACTGGATCCTCAACGGCAACAAGATCTGGATCACCAACGGCGGCATGGCCGATCTCTTCACCGTCTTCGCCGTCACCGACCCCGCCCTCGGCGCCCGCGGCGGCGTGACCGCCTTCCTCGTCGAACGCGCCTTCGGCGGCGTCGAGAACGGCCCCAAGCTCGCCAAGATGGGCATCAAGGGGTCCGACACCCGCGAGATCTTCTTCCGGAACGTCCGCGTCCCCAAGGAGAACGTCCTCGGTCAGGTCGGACTCGGCTTCGTCACCGCCATGAAGATCCTCGACATCGGTCGACTCTCGCTCGGCGCCTCCTGCCTGGGCGCGGCCAAGGAAGCGCTCGATCTCTCGATCAAGCACGCCACCACCCGCATCCAGTTCAGCAAGCCCATCGCCGAGCAGCAAGCCATCCAGTTCTACCTCGCCGAGATGGCCACCCGCATCTTCGCGATGGAGCAGATGGTCTACTACACCTCCATGCTCGCCGACCAGGGCAAGAAGGTGACCCTCGAGGGCTCGATGGTCAAGCTCTTCTGCACCGAGAACTCGACCTGGATCATCAACAAGGCCGTCCAGATCCACGGCGGCATGGGCTACTCCGCCGAGTACCCCATCGAGCGCATGTTCCGCGACGCCCGCATCTGCGAGATCTTCGAAGGCACCAACGAAATCCAGAAGCTCGTCATCGCGCGCGAAGTCCTCAAGGACTACGCCAAGGAATTCGCCCGCGTCTAGCCCGACTCGCCCCGCCGGTCGCTTGGGCGGCGGGGCACCTGGTTTCTGGAGGACTCATGAAGACCGTTGTCTTGATCAAACAGGTTCCCGACTCCCCCGACGTCCGACTCGACCCCGCGACCGGGGTGCTCAAGCGCGACCGAAACAAGGGCATCGCCAATCCGGAAGACAAGTACGCCGTCGAGATGGCGCTCGGCCTCAGAGAGCGGAACGGCGGAACCATCACCGTCCTTTCCATGGGACCGGAGACCGCCAAGGACTCCCTCAAGGAAGCCCTCGCCATGGGCGCCGACGAGGCCATGCTCATTTCCGATCCCGCTCTGGCCGGCTCGGACGTGGCCGCCACCGCCAAGGTCCTGGCCTCAGCCATCGAAGCCATCGGCGCTGCCGACCTCATCCTCTGCGGCCGGCGCTCCATCGACGGCTCAACCGGCGCCGTCGGCCCCATGCTCGCCGAAATTCTCCGCGTTTCGCTGATTTCAGCCGTCCGGAAGCTGGACGTCAACGAGGGCAAGCTTCTCGCCGAGCAGGTCTGGGATGACCAGATCCGCGTGATCGAGGCTGCCACTCCCGCCGTCGTCACCGTCTCCCGCGAAGCCAAGTCCCCCCGCCTCGCCAACGCCATGGGCATCATGAAGGCCGCCAAGAAGCCCATGTCCGTCAAGACGCTCGCCGACCTGGGCCTTAACCCCTCGACCGTCGGCCTCGCAGGCTCCCTCGCCAAGGTGACCCGCGTCGCCACCCCGGAACGCAAGCGCCGTCTCCAGGCCTGGGACGCGACCCACCCCTCCGCCTTCTCCGAACTCAACCAGAAACTCGCGGCCAAGGGCCTGCTGTCGTAGCGCCCGCGGCTTTGCCCTGGCGCCTGCGGCATTTCCGCCCGCGACTTTTTCTTTAGGAGACTAGATGAGCAGTCAAGATATGGATAACCCCTGGCTCGCATGGGCGATGACCCAGGAGTCCCAGATGACCGTCTCCGGCACCCTCAACACCGGCAACGAGTACCGTAACATCTGGGTTTACGCCGAACTTCGCGCCGGCTTCCTCGCCCCCGAAACCCGCCAGGTCTTCAACAAGGCCCGCGAACTCGGCGACCTCCTCGGCGCCCGCGTTCAAGCCGTCCTCTTCGGTGGCGAGGAATCCCACGCCAAGGACCTCATCGCCTACGGAGCCGACACCGTGCTCTGGTCCCAGCACGCCCAGCTGCTGAGCCCTCTGGTCGAACTGGCCACCCAGGCGCTTGGCCAACTGGTCGAAACCTACAAGCCCGAGATCCTCCTCTTCGGCGGGACCCGCCTCGCCGAGGATCTCGCTCCGCGCCTCGCCGCCCGCCTCGCCACCGGCTACATCGCCGATGCCACCGACCTCGAACTCGATGACGCCGAGCGACTGCTGCGCGTCACGCGCTCGACTTTCGGAGGCAAGATCCAGACCGTTTCCGTGATCGCCGAGCGCAAGCCCCAGGTCGCCCTCGTCCGCGGGGGATCCTTCCGCGAAGCCGACTATGATCGCTTCCGGGCCGGAGAGATCGTCGCCGTCGACGTTCAGCTCGACGAAACCGACGCAACCGCTCGCTTGCTCGAAACCCGCGCCAGCGAAGGAGTCGACCTCGAAAACGCCCGCATCGTCGTTTGCGGCGGCAAGGGCGTCGGCAAGGAGAATTGGCATCTCGTCGAACAACTCGCCGAGGCTCTCGGAGGCGAACTCGCAGGCACCAAGGGCGCCGTCGCCGCCGGCTGCATCGACGCCTCGCGCCAGGTAGGCCTCGCCGGCAAGAAGGTCAAACCCGAACTCTACGTCGGTGTGGGCCTCTCGGGATCGCTCGATCACCAGGACGGTATCGCCGGCGCGCGAACCCTCGTCGCCGTCAACAAGGATCGCGAAGCCCCGCTCATGGCGCTCGCCGACTATGCCCTCGTGGGAGATCTCGCGGAGATCCTGCCCTCCTGGATCAAATCCCTGCGCGAACGGCAAGGCAAGCGAGAGCCCGTGGCCACGCGCTAGCGGCTATTCCGTAAGCCTCGCGATTCCCGATCCCCAGGGCCTCGGTGTCGCGGCCCTCAAGTCCCCCGTGCTTGCGCCAGACGCAGGCACGGGGGACTTTCTTTCGCATGGCCGCCGAGCCGCCGATTTCTCTTAGCAAGACCATGGCCTCGAACCGCTATAATCTTTTTTAAGACGTCGTTAACCTGTCACTCATGAAGGGGATCATCGATGCGGATTTTACGTGGCTTCATCACCCTGGTCACGGCCTTGAGCCTTGCGGGCTGCGGCGCTGTATCCAATAGCCAGCCTCTCGCGCAGACCAAGACCCAGTCGTTCGGCAGCTTTTCAGCTGAGCGAGTTCCGTCCCAGGTCGAACTCGATCGCCTTGCGACCGCCTCCCCCCACGAACTCATCGAGAATGCTCCCATTGAGCCGGGCGCTGATTTCTGGCCCAAGCCGCCCAAGGACGACCTCGGCAACTTCGGCAAGGTTTCCGAGCGGGTCTTCCGCGGTGCCCGCCCCACCGAGGCGGGGATGAAGAAGCTCGCGGACATGGGAGTACGGACGATCGTCACGCTCGAGAACGACAAGAAGGTCGTCGCTCAAGAAAAGGCATGGGCCGAGAAGTATGGAATGGGCTTCCATGTCATCCCCATGAGCATCATCCTGCCTCCCAAGGAGGCCAAGATCGACGCGTTCTTGCAGATCGCTCAGGATCCCGCCCAGTTGCCGATGTACTTCCATTGCATGCAAGGGCGCGATCGCACGGGAACCATGGCCCTCGCCTACCGAGTGAAGGTCCAGAACTGGGACTTCAATCAGGCTTACGGCGAGATGAAGTCCTATGGCTTCCACACCTACCTCCTGGGCTTGCGCTTCTTCGTCCAGAACTACGCCCGCAAGTATCACCGTCCCGCAGTCGAAGCGACCGTCCAGTAGCCAACCGCTCATCGATTCGGATCCCCAGAACGAATGCCCCCCGCGTCTCGCGGGGGGCATTCGTTTGGCGCCCAGAAAAGCTATCCTGAAAGCTTGAAGAACGCGCGGATCTTTCCCAGGATCTCGTGAGAGGCCGCATCGACCCCCGGCGCCTCGGGGTGGGTTTGAGGGATCCGGCTTTGGCGCTCGGCCATCGACTGGCGGGCCTGGTCGATTCCGGTGCGGCGCTGAGCGATGATTCGACTCACCGATTCCAGGACCTCGGGATGCGCTTCGAGCAAAGGTCGCAGGTGCCGCTCCTCGATCATGAGGAGTTCGCAGTCGCTGACGGCGCAGGCCGTGGCGCTGCGGGGTTCGCCGGTGAGCAGGGACATCTCCCCGAAGTAGGCCCCCGTTTCCAGGCGGGCCAGCGGTTGGGAACCGTGAGCGTGGTCGAGTTGAAGCATGATTGCGCCTCTCCGTATGACGAAGAGGCTGTTTCCCGCATCCCCCTGGCGAAAGATCGTCTCGCCTGGGGCAAAAACGGCGTGGCGGGCGTGTCCGGCCAGTTTCGAGAGGTGCTCGTCAGCGAAAGCCCCCATGAAATCGACCTGGCGCAGGGCGGAAAGCGTCGCGTTTGCGGCGGCTTCCTGCTCGCCCTTGGCGTCGTGAAGGTAGACTTCCCGGACGGGGAAGGGCATGTTGATGCCCTTGCGCTTGAAGTAGAACCAGAGTCCTTCTTGCAACTCGCCTCGGAGGGGGACGGCACGGGCGGCATCGTCGATCCACACGATCAGGCGGTAGATGATCGCTGACTCACCGAAGGTGAGCAGGTGAACCTCGGGGGGCGGAGACTGAAGGATTTCCGGGATCCTCGCGCAGACCGCGAGGACGGCTTCGCGAATCTGGTTGGGGGGGACGTTGAAGGAGGCTTGGAGTTCGAGCGTCTCGCCGTAGGTGGGGGTGGGTGAGGAGAAGTTGACGATGTGGACCTTGGCGATCTGGCTGTTGGGGACGACGATCAGCTGATGCTGACGGGTGAGGATCTTGGTGGCGCGCCAGGTGATCTCGAGAACTTGTCCTTTTTTGCCGTCGACTTCGACCCAGTCTCCGATGGAGAAGGGGCGGTCGAGGTTGATGGCGACGCCGGCGAAGAGGTTTCCCAGGGTGTCCTGAAGGGCGAGACCGATGACGACCGAGAGGATGGCGGAGGTGGTGAGAAAGGGGGCGATATCGACCTTGAAGACGCTGCCGAGGCAGACCATGGTGGCGGTGAGATAGAGCAGGCCGAAAACGATGTCCTTGAGGATCTTGGGGATGGGGGTGCCGCGCTTCGAGGCGATGACGATGTCGACGACGGCGAGGCGGAAGGCTTCGATGGAGAAGATGAGAACCGCAGGAACGGCGATCGCCCCCAACCACCAGGTAAGCTGTGGCCCTGCTTCCAGGCGAAGGGCGTTGGCCGCCAGGGCGACCACCATGAGGGTATAGGGGCCGGAAAGGCGCTCGACGGCAAGTTGTGCCCGTTGAGGGTTCGCTCGGAGCGCTCCGAGCAGCAGCGGGGTCAGGGCGATTCGGTACAGCCCGACGCCGACGACGAAGGATCCGCCGGTGGCGAGCAGGGCGATGGGCCATCCGAGGGCGGCGGGGATCGGGAAAGTCGTCATGCGGCTCCGGCGGTATCGAAGGGGCTTGGCGCCTCATACTAGCACTTGAAAGGCCCGCCTTCAAGGATGAGCATCGCTGGGAGCTTGAATTGGAGCCTGGTTTGGGCTTTGCTGGGGCGCTACCTCGACGGCGGGGGCGGCGAGGGGCATGAGGGCATGGCTGAGAGCCTCGTCGATGCTTTCGACCAGGATGATCTGCATGGTGCGCAGGATCTCGTCGGGGATGTCGTCGAGGTCGGCTTCGTTGCGGCGGGGAATGATGACGGCCTGGATGCCGGCGCGCTGAGCCGCGAGGACCTTTTCCTTGATGCCGCCGACGGGCAGGACCTTGCCACGGAGGGTCACCTCGCCGGTCATGGCGAGGTTGGGTCGGACGAGACGCCCGGAGACGAGTGACGCGATCGCCGCCGTGATGGCGATTCCCGCCGAGGGGCCATCCTTGGGAATGGCTCCCGCCGGAACGTGTAGGTGGTAGTCGTAGGCGCAGAAGTGCGCCGCATCCAAGGCCAGTTCGTCCGCCCGCGAGGCGAGATAGGAGAGCGCGGCCTGGGCCGACTCCTTCATGATCTCGCCGAGCTGTCCGGTGAGCTTGAGGTGGCCTTTTCCGGGGATGCGGGTCACCTCGATGAAGAGTATGTCGCCCCCCGTCTCGGTCCAGGCAAGCCCCGTGGAGATGCCGGCGCGGTCGAGCATCTCGGCGGTTTCCGGGTAGTGGCGGGGCTTTCCCAGCAGTTCGCGGAGATCCGGGGGCGTGAGGTGGAGCGCGGCGACCTCGTTGGCGGCTATCCGGGTGGCGGCCTTGCGGCAAAGACTTGCGATTTCCCGCTCGAGGCTGCGCACGCCGGCTTCTCGGGTGTACTCGGCGATCAGCATGTCCAGGGCGGGGTCGTCGAGCGTCAGTTCGGAGTCGCGCAGCCCGTTCTCGGCGATCTGCTTGGGAATCAGGTAGCGGCGGGCAATCTCGCGCTTCTCCGAGTGGGTGTAGCCGGCCAGCTGGAGGATTTCCATGCGGTCGCGCAGGGCGGGAAGGATCGGATCGAGAAGATTGGCGGTGGCGATGAAGAGCACCTTGGAGAGGTCGAAGGGCAAGTCGAGGTAATGGTCGCGGAAGTCCTGGTTCTGGGCGGGGTCGAGCACCTCCAGGAGGGCCGAGGCGGGGTCTCCGCGCATGTAGTCCGCGCCGAGCTTGTCGATTTCGTCGAGCATGAAGACCGGGTTGTTGGACCCCGAACGCTTGATTGCCTGGAGAATGCGTCCCGGCATGGCCCCGATGTAGGTGCGGCGGTGGCCGCGAATCTCGGACTCGTCGCGCATGCCGCCCAGGCTCATGCGGACGAACTTACGACCGAGGGCCCGGGCTACCGACTGCCCCAGGCTGGTCTTGCCGACCCCGGGGGGGCCCACCAGACAGAGAATGGGGCCCTTCAGGCTGCTCTCCCCCAACCGCGCCCGCTTCAGCTTGTAGACCGCCAGCACCTCCAGGATTCGCTGCTTGATGGTCGCGAGATCGTAGTGATCCTCGTCGAGAATCTCCCGGGCGCGCGGGATGTCGAGGTTGTCCGGGGTCGACTGGTTCCAGGGCAGGTCGACGATCCAGTCGAGGTAAGTGCGAATCACCGAATGCTCGGCCGAGCCCGGCGGTAGACGCTCGAGCCGCGAAAGCTCGCGCTCGGCTTCCTTGCGGGCCTCGGGCGGCGGGTTCGCGGCTTCCAGCTTCGCGCGCAGCTCCCTGACCTCGGCCATGCGCTCGTCGCCCTCCCCGAGCTCCAGCTGGATGGCCTTCATCTGCTCGCGCAGAAAGAAGTCCCGCTGGGACTTGCCAAGCGAGGTTTGAACGTCGGTTTGAAGCTTCTGGCCCAGCTCTTGCATCTGGATGGCGTCGCTGAGGATGCCGGAGAGCACGTAAAGCTTCTCCAATGCGCCGTCGGCTTCCAGGATGGCCTGGCGCTCGGTGAGCTTGATCGGCAGGTTGAAGCCTACCAGGTATGAGAACTTGACGGGATCCTCGAGGTTGAGCGCCAAGGTGGCCAGTTCCTCGGGAAAGCCCTGTAGCATCTCGCCGTAGCGCATCAGTTGCTGGTTGATAGCCGCCATCAGGGCCCGCGATTCTTCCTGCACCTCGCCCGCCACCTCGCCGCGCTCCGGCCAGGCCGTGATCTTCGCCTTCAGGTAGGGATCCTGTTGCACGTACTCCCCGATCCGGACGCGCAAGAGCCCCTGGACCATGATCTTGACCGTGTCGTTGGGCAACTGAAGAAAATGATGCAGCCTGGCCAGGCTCCCCACCTCATAGAGGTCCCGGGGCCCCACCTCCTCTTGGTCCATGTCCTTCTGGGTCACGACGGTCAGAAGCTGATCCCCGTCCATCACCTCCCGGCTCAGCCTCAGCGATCGCTCCCGCCCCAGCGTGATCGGCACGACCACGCCCGGATAGACCACCATGTCCCGGATGGCCAGAATCGGACTCTCCGCGGGAATCGCGACATCGGTCCCGGACGTGTTCCCGGTCATGCTGCCTCCCATGTCGATTCCAAGCCGAAGGTGCGCCCTCGTCATCTTAGGCGAGGGCGACGGAATCGGCCCTTGCCCGGACCGACGAAATTCTTTGTCTCGGTGGCTACTCGCCCGCTAAGGGCGCGTTGACCGCGTTCTCGGCGAAGACATCCACGATCCGCGACCGCAGCTCCGAAAGTAGACGGTCCTTCGACGGGATCTGTACCGTATGGACGCAGAGTTCGTAGGCGATCGCCCGCTCGTCCAACCCCGCGATCCTCACGAACGGCATCGGATCCTCCGTGATACCGCTCACCCGCTGGGCCGCCTCCAGCAGCATCAGCTCCACCATCTCCCGATCGGCGTGATAACCCACCCTGACCGCGCACGACAGAATCAATCCGCTCGACGTCGACAACTGCTCGATGGGAGCCTTCAAGAACAACCCGTTGGGGATGATCACCTCGATCTGCTGGGACGTCTCCAACCGGGTGAAGAGCAACGTCTGCTCCGCCACCTCACCCTCGTGCTCCCCGAAACGAATCCGATCGCCCCGCTCGAAAGGACGACGGATTTTCAGGATCAAACCTGCAATGACGTTACTCGGCGACCATAGCGACACGAAAACTCTCCCAGCTAGCGCCAGCGACTGTTGAGTAGCGCCGGCGGCTGTTGATTAGGACCGCGAGAGAACGCCGTGAGGCAGGGATCATGGGGCGTATTTCCATCTCTCGCCGTCCTGAAGAAACGAGCTTTGCTCTATCGAGGCCGTTCCCGGAAATCGGCCTGTTGTCCCCTATTATACCGCCGACGACAGTGACCGACCTCACCCAAACTGGTCCCCCAAACTGGCCCCCCAAACTGGCCCCCATGAAATCCCCATGCTACGATCGAACCCACTCGAAACCGCGCTCGGATTCGCTTGGAAGGACGTCGCCATGAAGCTCGTCACCTTTGAACTCGCCACCCTCGCGGGCCGCATCCGCCGGATCGGCGCCCTTTCCGACCAGGGCATCCTCGACCTAAACTTCGCCTACGCCCGACTCCTCGCCGAGCGCGGCCACGGCCGACCCCAGCGCGTCGCCGACGCCCTGATTCCTCCGGACATGCTCGCCTTCCTCGAAGGCGGCGAGCCCGCCATGGCCGCCGCCCGCGAAACCCTCGACCTCCTGCTTCCCCTCGCCGAAACGACCCCCGCGAGCCACGGCCCCATCGGAATCAACGGCGAACGCCTCTTCCACCCACCGGACGACGTCACGATCCTGGCCCCCTTGCCCCGGGCCAACCTCATTCGCGACTTCCTCGCCTTCGAGGCCCACGCCAAGCGCGGCTACGAGCGCCGCGGCCAGGAAATGCCGAAGCTCTGGTACGAAATTCCCGTCTACTACAAGGGCAACCCGCGCGCGATCATCGGCCCCGACACCACCGTCGAATGGCCGAGCTTCACCCGGAAGTTCGATTACGAGCTGGAAATCGCCTGCATCATCGGCAAGGAAGGCCGCGACATCCCCGTCGAGCGCGCCAACGAGTACATCGCCGGCTACACCATCTTCAACGACTTCTCCGCCCGAGACGTCCAGATGGAGGAGGTCTCGCTTCGCCTCGGTCCCTCCAAGGGCAAGGACTTCGCCACCGGCATGGGCCCCATGCTCGTCACCCCCGAATCCGTCGGCGACGTCCGAAACCTCCGCATGACCGCCAAGGTCAACGGGGAACTCTGGTCGGACGGCAACTCCGGCGCCTCCCACTGGACCTTCCCCCAGATGATCGCCCACGTCTCCCGCTCGGAGACGCTCTACCCCGGCGACGTCTTCGGATCCGGAACCGTCGGCGGCGGCTGCGGCTACGAGCTCGACCGCTGGGTTCAGCCCGGAGACCTCATCGAACTCGAGATCGCGACCCTGGGTGTCCTGCGCCATCGCGTCGGGTCGCCCGTCAAGGAGGGCATGCATGTTCCCGCTGTCTAAAGGCAAGGTGACTCCCCAGGCCCATGTCGACATCCCCGCAGGCACCTTCGAGGAAGAACACGGCCGCAAAGGCTTCTACGGTCGAACGAGCCACCTCTACCGGACCCACCGCCCGACGGATTGGACCCGCATCGAGGGTCCACTTCGGCCTCACGCCTACGACCTCTCGGAACTCGCCCCCACCGACGCCCGGGACAGCCAGCATGGCGAGCCCGTGACCGTCCTCTACAACGATGACTTGGCCATCAAGGTCTCCCGCCTCGCCAAACCCATGCCGTACTACTACCGCAACGCCGACGGGGACGACGTCTACTTCATCCACCAGGGCGAGGGCGTCGTCGAGACGGATTTCGGCCCCCTGGACTTCGAACGCGGCGACTACCTCGTCATCCCCCGGGGCACCACCTACCGGGTCGTTCCCCGCACCGCCGACAACTTCTTCCTGATCATCGAGTCCCGGGCCGAGATCGAGATCCCCGATCGCGGCCCGCTCGGACCCCATGCCGTTTTCGATCCGGGGGTGCTCGTCACCCCTGAACCCTCGCCCATCCTCGACGACAGCCGGGAGTGGGAGGTCCGGATCAAGCGCCTGGGGCAGATGACCTCGGTCTGGTACCCGTTCAACCCCATGGACGTCGTCGGCTGGAAAGGCGACCTTACCGCCTTCAAGCTCAATGTTCGCGACATCCGGCCGGTGATGAGCCATCGCTATCACCTGCCTCCGAGCGTTCACACCACCTTCTCCGGGGGGAACTTCGTCATCTGCACCTTCGTTCCCCGCCCGTTCGAGTCGGAGCCCGAGGCCATGCGGGTTCCCTTCTACCACCGGAACATCGACTACGACGAAGTGCTCTTCTACCATGAGGGGGACTTCTTCAGCCGCGATCGGATCAAGCCCGGCATGCTGACCCTTCACCCCCAGGGCATCCACCACGGTCCCCATCCCAAGGCCGCCGAGAAGGCCGCCGGCAAGGCTGCCACCGACGAGATCGCGGTCATGGTCGACACCCGGTACCCGCTCGCGATCGCGCCGGCCGCTTCCGACGTCGAATGGGCGGATTACGTGAACTCCTGGAATCCCACCCGAAAGGAGGCGGCGCTTTGATCCTCGATCCCCAGACCCTCACCCACCAGGATGCCTACAAGCTCCTGTTGGGCTCGGTCGTGCCGCGTCCCATCGCCTTCGTCTCGTCGATGGGGGCGGACGGCTCGCTCAATCTGGCTCCGTTCAGCTTCTTCACCGTGGTGGCCTCCAACCCCATGTCGGTGGTCTTCTCGGTCATGCGGCGAGGCCCCGAAGCCACGGTCAAGGATACGCTCGCCAACGTCGAGGAGACGGGCGAGTTCGTGGTCAACATCGTCAACGAGGCGCTGGTCCCCATGATGAACGCGTCGTCCGCCGACTTCCCGCGCGGCGTCAGCGAATTCGAGGCGGTGGGCCTCACGCCGCTTCCGAGCGAGGTCGTTCGGGCGCCTCGGGTAGCCGAGAGCCCGATCAACATGGAGTGCAAGCTGCTTCGGACCGTGGAGGTGGGCGACGGCCCCGGAGGGGGGACTCTCGTCATCGGACAGGTCGTTCGCTTTCATGTCCGCGATGAGCTCTATGATCGCGGGCGGATCGATCCGGATAAGCTGCAGGCCGTCGGCCGCATGGCGGGGACCACTTATGCCCGCACGACGGACCGCTTCGAGCTGGCCCGTCCGGTCTACGTGCCGGAGCCCTCGCGGCCCTGACTTCCGGCAGGGTTTTCGCCGCTTTCATTGCGGGCTCATCAAGTCTCTGCTAAGCCTTCGTCAAATCGTGCGAGGTCGCGCCCTGTGCGTGGAATAGTAAGCGAAGGACCAATTCGGAGAGGAGAGGATCATGAGCGAGCAAGTTGGCGGAACGGGGCCCTTGAAGACCGGACAGTGGAGCGTGGGGACACCTGTCGCTCAACCTTCGCCTCCGCCTGCGGCCCCGCCGACGGTTGAACCTCGCCCGGCAGTCGCGGGGGATGACGGCAGCTTCGACGGGGCCAAGCGCCTCCAGGCCGCTTCGACCGAGCTCTGGTCGGGTGCCGGATTGGGTTCGAGCTTAGGATCGTCGGCCGTCAAGAGCGGCACCTGGACGGACGGCTGGGATGCCGGAGCAGGCGATGGCAAGGCGAGCGGGCCTGGCGGCGTACCGGGACGCGGCGGGGTCGGCCTCTGGACGGTGGACGTTCCGCTGAACACCGCGGTCAAGGAGCTGGAAACCGCCGGAAAGGCGCTCGACGCCATGAAGACTGCGGCATTGGCCGAACTCCAGGCCATCCGAGGTCTGGCGGCGCCGCTCAAGTTCGGGCAAGGCGGCGACGTCGACGCCCTCAAAGTGGGGCGGACCCAGCGTTTCGAGAATTACCTGGCGGCTGCCGAGAAGGCTCTCCAGAAGGAGCCGATGGACGTCGAGGGCTATCGCCGCAGCGTGGCCGATCTTCGCACCGTCATCGATCCGCCGCTTGCCCCCAAGCTTCCCAACGGCGACAGCCGGCATCAGACCTTCTGGGGCAAGCCCGTGCCCGGCTCTAAGGCCGTGATGGCCAAGCTGACGGAACTCCTGAACCGGGCCGGCCTCGCGGGAACCAAGGTCACTCCCACCCTCTACGAGTTGCGCGGCAACGCGATCCAGTCCCAGTCCAAGGTCGACACGCTTCGCAATGCCGCAGAGCAGCGCACGGTCATTCAGGCCAAATCGGCCGAGTTCGGGCAGGCCAAGGCAGCCGCCGAGCATGCCCAGAACCAGTTTCAGCAGGCCTCCGGCCAGGTGAACGGGCAGTTCGACGCCTTCTTCAAGGGCGCCCTTCAAGCGCTCGACGCAAAGGGGGCCAGCCCGGAGGCGGCAGCGGCGAGAAAAGAGCTGCTCCGGGCCGAGAACGCGCTCAAGCTCTCGTATTTCGGCTCGGCCAACCAGTTCCTGCTTCAGTTCTCCGAGTTGGCTGAAAAGGCCGGTTTGCCGGTCGACGGGGTGGCGACGCTGCGCGCCTCGGTCTCGGACGCAGGCCGGTTGCACTCCGAGCGTAACAAGACCCAGGATCGCGCCAAGCGCGTGGATCAGGAGCGCCAGCGGATGCAGGCGGGCTACGACGAGGCCCTTCGCGCCGTCTGAACCTAAGCGACGCGTTTCGCCCCCCCGAGCCAGGCTCGGGGGGGCGTTCAGTTTTGAAGGACTAGAACCGCTTGAGGAAGGCCTCCAGGAAGGCTTCGTTCTCGTGGTCGAGTCCCACGCTCACGCGCAGGCAGTGAGGCAGGCCGAAGCCCTTTAACGGACGAACGATGATCCCGTCACGAAGCAGCCCTTCGGTGAGGCGGTCGACTTTTTCTTCGGAGCCGAGATCGAGCATGACGAAGTTGGTGTAGGACTTCACGTAGGGGATCCGGGCGGCGTCGAAGGCCTGGTAGAAGCGTTCGAGTCCGCGCTGGTTCAGCTCCAGGGTGCGCTGCAGGAAGTCGTCGTCCTCGAGAGCGCCCAAACCCGCTGCCTGAGCCAGACTGCTGGGCTCGAAGGGGAGCTTGACCTTCATCAGCTGGTGGATCAGCTTTTCGTGTGCCAGGCCGTAGCCGATCCGGATGCCACCCAGGCCGTAGGACTTGGAGAACGTGCGCAGGGTGATGACGTTGTCCGCCCGGTACAACTGGGAGTCGGGATAGTCGTAGAGGTCGCCCACGAACTCGAAGTAGGCCTCGTCGAGAAGGATGAGGACGTGGGGGGGGACGCGCTCGAGGAACGCCTCGAACGCGGGGCGGGTGAAGATGGTGCCGGTCGGGTTGTTGGGGTTGGCGAGGTAGACGACCTTGGTCTTGGGGGTGATGGCCTGCGCCATGGCCTCGAGATCGTAGCCGTAGTTCGAGAGGGGAACCGTGACGAGGGGAATGCCCTGGGCGCGGGCCAGGACCATGAAGCCCACGAAGGTTCCCTCGGAGGTCAGGGCTTCCTCGTCACCATGGAGGAAGGTCCTGACGATGGTGGACATGATGCCCTCGGAG
This sequence comes from Candidatus Sericytochromatia bacterium S15B-MN24 CBMW_12, assembly GCA_002083825.1. Lineage (GTDB taxonomy): Bacteria > Cyanobacteriota > Sericytochromatia > S15B-MN24 > UBA4093 > UBA4093. The sequence continues at coordinate 46,249 of DAZV01000019.1, forward strand.
CCCGATCCCAGGATCACGTTTTCCTGCTTGACGCGGTAGCGTTCGGCGAGGGCATTGCGCAGCTTGTAGCCGCTGGAGTCCGGGTAGAGGTGAAGGTCGGCCATGGCCGCCCGGAGGGCTTCCAGGGCGCGGGGGGAAGGTCCGAGCGGGTTCTCGTTGGAGGCGAGCTTGTAGACCCTCTCCAGGCCGAGTTCGCGCTTCACTTCGTCGATAGGCTTGCCCGCCTTGTAGGGGATCAGCTTTTCGATATACTCCGGGACGAGTGAATTTGAGACGAAGTCGGACACGAAACCCTCCTGGATCGGGATCGGGGTCTTCCCGATCATACCAGACCCCGCGGCCGGAGGCGGCACGGGCGGAAGGCTAGCGGTCTCCGAAAACGCCGATCATGCCCAGACTCCGCTCGGATTCCCATGAATAGACCGGAGGCGTCGTCGAGGAGGCGGTCTTTTCGTTGAAGCCGACCAGGGTATAGCCTCCGAGCAGGTCGGCCTGGGCGCTCATGAAGACGACCGATTGGACGTCGGCATCCTTGCGCTCGCCGAGCACCAGCCGGTTGCGCTGATGCGTGAACAGGAAGCCGGCGAGGTCGTCGCCTTGGTGAACGGCGAAGACGAAGCAGTCTTCGCCGAACCGGAACCGTTGGGCCTGGAAGCGCTGCGTCAGGTGCTCGCCCAGGCGCTCCATGTGCCGCTCGTAAGCTTCGGTGACGCCGTTTCCGGGCAGGCCCATGAGGAGTTCGAAGGTGATGCCGTCGCCTTCCCCCTCCACCCCGGCCCCCAACTGCTCGGCCGGGGCGTTTCGTGATCCCAGCCCGGAGTAGTTGCTGGTGAAGGCGACCTTGCCGCCGGCGACCAGGGCGCGCGCCTCGTAGTTCAGGTCGTTTCGCTCCCGGGAGGTTCCCAGAAACGAGAGGACGTGGGCAGTCTGCGACCCCGTCCCGATCCGGAGGCCGACGGGATTGGCATGGACGTTGAAGAAGTCGAGCCCTCTCTTGCGGCTGGCGTCATCCGAGGCCTCCTGAACGGCGCCATGCGCGGCGTGGCGGAGTTCGGCTGGGATCTCGTCCGTCTTCAGGACCTGTGCCTGCAGGCCTGCGCCCTGGGCCTTGATCCCCGTCTGACGGGGTGTTTCGAGCATGCCGAGGGGGCTGCCGCAGCCCCAGAGGGACAGAACCAGCAAGCCGCTCAGTCCCTGATGCCACTTCGCCATCGACTCCTCCTCGTGAAAATGATCTTAACCTCATCATAACCTCATGGCGAGGGAATGGCAAGTCGTTTCTGCTCCTGCGGCCCCGTTCAAGCGATGAATGACGGGCTGACATTCTGGCCAGATCGTCCCCTCTCGGTGCCGTCGTGCTGGCGTAGGGTCTTCTCAGGGGCCGCTTCTGGTGAGGGCGGCAAGCGCTCGGATGTGGTCGAGGAGGCGTTTGAAGCCATGGCGAGATACTTTCGCGTCGGCACTTTGTCCCTCGTTTTTCTGCTCGCAGCTTGTGGGGGGCCGTCTCCCTCGCTGGATCGAGTACCGGAGCGATCGCCGGGATCGCCCGGCCTCCCCGGCCTCATGGAGATCCTGGCTCCGCCGCATCCCATCGTCACCGACGAGCAGGTTCAGCATGCGCTGAGCGAGGACGGGGCGTTCGCGGAGGCGCTCAGGACGGACGAAGCCCTCCAGCGCGTCGTCACCCAGGACAAGGTCTTCCGGACCATGCTGGTGAGGGATCCCCACCTGCGCCACTGCATGCTGACCGAGCCGGAGTTCCGGGCGGTCATGCTGCGCGACGAGAAGGCTCGTAGGCCCCTGGTCGATCCGACCTATGCGCACGTGGTGGGCCGAGACGCCCGCTTCCGCCGGACGTTGATCGAGAACGCGGATCTGCGCGAGGCGATCGCGGCGGAGTACCGGCTCCGCAACCTCCTTCACAACGACCATGCCTTCCGGGACGTCCTGGAGGAGGACCCGGAGTTTCGGCGCATGCTGATAGGGTCAGCGGGCTTGCGGGCCTTGATCTACGCCGACCCAAGCCATCCGAACCCCTTGAAGGGCTCCGCGCGTCTCTTCCTCGATGCGGAGTTCCGGCAGAAGTTCGTGACGGATGCGGCCTTCCGAACAAAGGTGCTCGGCGACAAGGACCTGCGCGACCGGATGTGGAGCGATTATGCAGTCCTCGCGCGGGCGATCCGGGACATGGCGGACGAGTGAGTCCGTCCAGGGGATGACTTACCAGGGGAAGGGGAGGCCGGCCGCGATGTTGACGAAGGGACCCTCGTTGCCGACGGCCGCCTCGAGCCTGCCGATGTACCACGTTCCCAGGCTCAGGCCCAGGTAGCCGCCGAGGGAAGGGCGAATGTCGCGGGGAAAGGCGATCGTCCCCCCGTGGTTCCACGAGCGGGCCGCGTCCGCGAAGGCGGTACTCCAGAGCGTGAGCTCGCTGCCGCCCATTCGGGGCCAGAGCGCATGTCGGAGTTCGACGTTGAGGGCCAGCATCTGGTTCCCGATGAAACGGGACCCCATGTACCCCCGCAGGTAGCTTCCGGCTCCAAGCCAGTAGGCTTGCGCGAGCGGAAGGTCGCCTTCGCCCATGCCCCCATGCAATCCGATGGCCAGGCTATCGAGCTGGCCGAGGGGAACGTACTTCTGGAGGTAGCCGTCGTAGCGCAGGTAGTTGCCGGTATTTCCGAGCCCCTTGGGCCCGAAGAGCACGCCCGCTCGGGCCCGGCTGCCCATGCGCGGAACGTCCGGATGATCGGTGTCATCGTAGCGAACGAACGGAGAGGCCGTGACCATCGTCCCGCGGATCGCCCCATAGTCGGAAGCCAACGCGACGTCGCCGTCCATGCCCGCCCCCGCGACCTTCCCCTCCAGGTAGACGCGGGTGTACGGCAAAACCAAGACCCCCGCGCGGGCATAGGCCTCCGGGAAATTGTAGGCCAGGCTACCCCGGCGCATGGCCTCGGCCTGGTTGGGATCGTAAAGGGTCACGCCGCTCCAGATGTAACCGCCCCACGCCTTGAAGTCGTAGTACTGGCCGCCGAGCCGCCAGTCCTCGGCCCCGACCTCGAGCCCGAAGGGCAGGACGAACGGCAGAAGTTTCGGAACCACCGTGACGTACGGAGCCTCCCTCAAGTCGACCTCGAGCCGCTCGCCCCGTCGAGTCAGCGAGACCTCCGCGAGGTTGCGCAACGAGAGCAGGCGCAAGCGCCAAGGTGCAAGCTCCAACCCCTCGGAATTTGCCCTTTTGGGGTCCAACCCCTCGAGTTCGCGTAGGTAGCGCGGCGTCATCGGCCCGTAGGAGTCGGTGAACGTCACGCCAGCCAACTCGCTCTCCGCCCAGGCGGGGGCCGCCAGGAAAGAAAGAATGAACGCGCCGGTGAAAAAACGTTTCAACACGCCAGGTGCGGGCGCCAGGGAATTCGTCTCAAGGTATGCAAGCCTCCTTAACTCACCTACCCCTCGACTCCATGGTGGAAACCTCGCGGCGCCTTGACGTTGCCCGACGAGACCCCGCCCGCTAGGCCCCCGCGCCAATCAGCGCCGTCATCCCGAGCGGGATGATCCGCTCCGAGGCGAGCATCGGCCGAAAGTGCGAGCTGTCTACCGGTCGGCTGAAATAGTATCCCTGCGCGTAGTCGCAGCCCAACCCTTGCAGGAAGCGAAGCTGTTCCTCGGTCTCGACCCCTTCGGCGATGACCTTCAGGTGAAGACGATGCGCCAGGGCGATGATGGCGCTGACGATTGCCCGATCCTCCGGATCGCCGGCGATGTCCCGCACGAAGGATTGATCGATCTTGAGGACGCTCAGAGGGAAACGTTTCAAGTAGCTTAGCGACGAGTAGCCGGTGCCGAAATCGTCCACCGCGAATTGGATCCCATGGGCGTTCAGCTTTTTCAGCGTGGTGATGGTGGCTTCCACGTTCTCCATCATGATCCCCTCGGTAAGCTCCAGTTCGAGCAACTCCGCGGGGAATCCGGTTTCGTCGAGCGTCTCGAGGATCGACTCGTCCAGCCCGTTGCGCTTGAAATGGATTCCGGAAAGGTTGACGCCGAGCCGGATAGGCATCAGTCCTTCTTCCTGCCAGCGCCGTCCCTGCTCGCAGGCCTTTTTCAAGATCTGCTCGGTCATGGGCATGATGAGGCCGGTCTCCTCGGCCAGCGGGATGAACTTTCCGGGGGGGATCAAGCCCATGTCGGGATGCTGCCACCGGACCAGCACCTCGGCGCCGACGATCGACCCGCTGCGCAGGCAGACCTGGGGCTGGTAGTGCAGCACCAACTCATCGCCGTCCAGGGCCTGGCGCAAATGATGCTCGAGGATGAGACGATCGGAGGTCGGAGTCTGCATCGAGTGCTGGTAGAACTGGATCTTACCTTGGTCCTTCTTGACCTGATCGAGGGCGATGCTGGCATGCTTCATCAGCGTGGCGGTATCCTCGCCGTCGGTCGGAAACAGGCTCCCCCCGATGCTGACCGACAGGTAAATCGAGTGTCCGTCCAGCGAAAACGGTTGCTCGAAGAGTTCATGAACCGCTTCGGCCACCTGAGCAGCCGTCTGGGTACCGGTCAATTCGGGGACCAGGATCGTGAACTCGTCGCCGGCCAGCCGTGCCAGATGATCGTACTGGCCGCCGAACGGCAAGAGACGATCGGCAACCGCTCGCAGGAGCCTATCTCCGGCTTCATGTCCGAGCGTCTCGTTGATCACCTTGAAGCGGTCCAGATCCATGATCATCACGGCTCCGGGCGCCCCGCTCCGGCGCCCCCTGACGATGGCCTCGTGCAACCGACTGCTGAACATGGCCCGGTTCGGCAAGTGGGTCAGCGGGTCGGAACTGGACGCTTTCATCATGACGTCGAATTCCAGCCGCTTGCGCTTGTAGACCTTCCCGAGCAGTTTGGCCACGTCGTTCATCGTCTGGAACAGGGCGGGCTCCGCTTCGACATGACGGGTGGTGAAGAACTCCATCACGCCCAGGGTATCCTTGCACGTCCGGATCGGGAAGGCGAACGCGGAGCGCAGGCCGACCTCCCGGGCTTGCCGCGCCCGGAGGAAGCTCGGGTCTTTCGAGGCATCCGCGATCCAATGGGCCTGGCCGGTTGCAAAGACCGCTCCCACCAGGCCGACCCCCGAGGAGATGACCAGGCTCTCGGTATACTCCTGGTAGGGGCCGAAGCGGATGGGATCGGCAAGGTACCAGAGCGAGCCCGAGGCCAACGCGTCCCGCTTTTGGCTAGGAAGGTAGATGTGACCGACTTGCCAATCCATCAGGCGGCAGATCTGCTCGATGCATTTCAACAAGCTGGCTTCGGGGCTGATAGCTTCGCAGGCCGACAGGGCCACGGAGCGGTAAAGTTCGACTTCGATGCTTCTCATGTGTTCGTTTCCAGCGCGTTTCCTCTTCCGGGCGATAGCCTGGGAAGACTTGGGGTCGCGCAACCAGCATGCCTGCTATCGCCCAAAGATTGAAGCGTACAAAGTACGCATGGGATCCTGGAAACTCAATGAACAGGCGGTTTTGGCCCGACGAGGAAGTTTCGTCGACGGGTTTTGTCAAGTCCAAAAAAGACGACAGCCTCGCGGTGTCACCGCGAGGCTGTCGATCGAGGGGGGGGTTAGTCGGCGAGGGCTTTTTCCAGGTTGATCAGGCCGTTGGCGTACTTCGGATCGAAGCCCGGATCTCCCAGGTCGCTGGCGGTTTGCTCCAGGCGTTGGCGCACCTGCTGGGCCGTCCACTCCGGATGCTTGCTCCAGACGAGGGCGGCGGCTCCCGCGACGAAGGGGGCGGCCATGCTGGTGCCGTCGATCATGGCGTAGGTTTGGCCGGGGAAGGTACTGAGAATGCCTTCACCGGGAGCCACCACGCTCATGCCGAAGCCATAGCACGAGAAGTTCGAGAGCTTGTTGGTCTGGTTCACCGAGCCCACCGCCATGACGTTGCGGAAGGATCCCGGGAAGCCCATGTTGGCGATCCCGTCGTTGCCGGCGGCAGCCACGATGAGCACATTGTGCTTGGCGAGGTCCTCCTCGAAGAAGGCCCGCTCGACGCTGTCGGTCATAACCCCGCCCAGGCTGAGGTTCACGACCTTGGCTCCTTGGTTGACGGCGTAGGCGACGCCCTTCATGACCGTGTACATGCTGGCCCCGTCGCCGAGGACCTTGACTCCGAGGATCTTGGCGCCGGGAGCGACGCCCGCCACGCCGATGCCGTTGTTGGCGATCGCCCCGATGATGCCCGCCACGTGCGTCCCGTGTCCATCGCGGTCCATCGAACCGGGGTTCTTCTTGCCAATCTGGTACCACTTCTTGGTGAACGTCATGTCCGGGCTGTCGATGACCGTTCCCTTGAGGTCAGGGTGCGAGTGGTCGACCCCCGTGTCCACCACGGCCACCATGGTCGTCGAGGTCCCCGGGGTCACGTTCCAGACCTTGGAGATGTTCTGCTGGATCAAGCTGAACTGGTGGGGATAGAACTCGTCGTTGGGCGCCGTACCACTATCAAGAGCGTAGCGCTTCAGGTTCCGCTGGGCCCCGAGCACGTTACGGGTGCCGCGGTACTCTGAGAGCAAGGCATTGACCTGACTGCCGCCTTCGAGGAGGACGTATTCCTTGTCATCGAAGCTGAAGCGGTCGATCTCGCGGCTGCCGACGCTGAGGGCGGTTCCCTTGGGGACGCGCAAAACCACCTCGCCAAGCGAGGCTTCGCTCTGCTTGTCGACCTTCTTGGCTGCGAATCGCTTGACCGAGGCCTTGCCTTGCCCGTCCAACTGGCCCACCTGAGTGGGGGACGTCCCGCAGGCGACCGTCAGGCTTGCCGCCACCAGAACGGCTCCAAGCGTCATCATCGGTTTCCGGGACATTGGACGGACTCCTTTCGAGAATGCGAGACTCCTGTACCCCTGTTATCCGGCTGTCAGGACGTCTCTGACGTTAAGGCATGGCTAAATCTCCTCTAAGGGATGAGGGTCTGGTAGGATGGAGCCAGTGCCCCTCGACCGTGGAATGGCCTTTCCGAAAGCCAGAAAAACCGGAAGCCTCCTGGCCGCGCAGCGGGTGCCTCCCAGCATGTCGGCTCGCCCGCGCCGATTCACCGCGAGGTTGCTGCGTGCTTCAAGGGTTTGGCCGAGGGATTGACCATGGACAGGGGCGTGCCGTGAACCGTGAACGTATCCGACAGATCCTGGCGACCGCGACCACCGATCCGGACCCCGCGGTGCAACTCGCCGGGGTGCGGGGGTTGCTGCGCCTTGGCGAGCCCCGCGGTCAGGAAGCCTGGCTGGAGTACGTGACCCGGACCGACGGCGATCTGGATGCCTTCGAGCGGGACGCGCGTCTTTTCGAAGCGCTCGCCGCCGTGGTCGACTTTCCCTTTCCCGAGGCCCAGGCGACACTCGCGGGCTTCCTGCGGGAACCCGACGCCCTGCCCGACGGCCTCTTGATGTCCATCGGCGCGGCGCTCGGCAAGATCCGCCATCCGCAGACCTTCGACCTCTTGATCGAACTCCTGGCGCATTCCAGCGGCTTCGTGGCGGGAGCGGCCGCGACGGCCCTGGGTGAACTGGGCGATCGCCTGGCGGTTCCCCACCTCATCGCCTTGGCCGACGAACGGCATGGAGATTGGTTCTACCCGAGCACCCAGGCCATCTTGGCGCTCGGACGACTCGGCGGACATCAGGCCTGCATGTTCCTGACCCATGCGGTCCAGGGCTCCGAGATCCGCGAGTCCGCACTCGAAGCCCTCGCCATGCTGGCCCAGGCGAACCCCGAGTCCTAGCGCCAGCGGCTGCTGATTGGGGCCGCGAGAGAACGCCCTAATGAGCTTTGCTATAACGAAGATTTATCGCCCCGAATGGCCTTTTAACGAAACTTATCCGCGCGACGCGGGATAATAGAGATACAGGCAAGCGACGCTTCGCCTTGTCGACAGGAGAGATACGATGGTTGATATTTCAGACGTCCAGGCCTTTTCCCGCCGCACCGGGATCGACACCCGAGGCTTCGTGTTTCTCAGCGACAAGCAGGGCGCCGACGAGCTCGCGAAAACCACCGTTCAGGCCTGGGGCAAGCTGGAAGCCTACGAAGGCGAAATCGACAAGGCCAAGGTCGAGATCTCCCAGGCCAAGAGCAACTTGGGCAGCGCCCAGGGAGCCCTGGGCGCCGCACGCAACCGTCTGGGATCCGCGCAGGCGCAACTGGCCGCCCTCGATCCCGCTAGCGACCCCGACGGAAAGCAGGCCAAGACCCTTAACTCCGCGGTCTCCAGCGCGCGCTCGGTCGTGACCCGGGCAGAAGGCCAGGTTTCCTCCGCTCGGATCCGGCTTTCCACCGCGGAATCCGCCCTGAGCCAGCTCGAAACCGGAAAGCTGGGCTTTCAGCGGCAGCTCATGGACCGGCTGGGGCTCGACTCGAACCGCCTCACCCAGGAGGTCAACATCCGCGGCACGCAGGATTGGGCGAACTTCCGCCCGACCAACGCGCTCGAAGAGTGGGCCAAGATCGCCAATACCGGCATGAGCCGACGGAACGAGCAGGGTGAAGACGTCCTGAACGAGAAGGTGACCGGTACGGACGCGCTCGCGAGCTTCATGCGCTACGGCCAGTGGAACTTCAACCAGATGATCAAGGACTTCAGCGACAAGCTCCTCCGGGCCATCAGTCGGGCCGGATCTGGCAAGGGCTTCTCGTTCACCGAAAATTCCTGAAGCCGCGCCGACTCGGAAATTAGCGCCAGCGGCTGTTGATTAGCGCCGGCGGCTGTTGATTAGCGCCGGCGGCTGTTGATTAGCGCCGGCGGCTGTTGATTAGGACCGCGAGAGAACGCTGTCGAGCTTTGCTCAAGCGAACGCAAGGTCCGGCCCGCAACCCTTCATAAGGGTTGCGGGCCGGATCGTTTCTACCCCGCGCGGCGATTCAGGCGAATCTGGCCGACGAGGGGGGAATGACGGGGGTGTGCGTGGAGGCCTGGCTAGCAGCTTGCTTGGCGAGGAACTGCGCGAACGCGTCGGCGGGTAGCGGCCGGCTGAAGTAGTAGCCCTGGATCTCGTCGCAGTTCTCGTTGCGCAGGAAATTGAGTTGCTCCTCGGTCTCGACCCCTTCGGCGACGACCCGCAGGCAAAGGCTGTGGGCGAGCGCGATGATGGCCTTGACGATGGCGGCGTCGTCCTGATCGTTGGCCAGGTCCCGGATGAAGGAGCGATCGATCTTGAGCGTGGAGAGCGGAAAGCGCTTCAGGTAGCTCAAGGAGGAGTAGCCGGTTCCGAAGTCGTCGATGGATAGCTGAATGCCCATGGCGTTGAGACGGCCAAGCGTGGCGGTGGTTGCTTCGACGTCCTCCATGAGGCTGCTCTCGGTGAGCTCGAGGTCGAGATGTTGAGGCAGAAGACCGGTTTCCCGGAAGACCCTGTCGACCATGGAGGCCAGATCGCGCTGCTTGAAGGAGCGCCCGGAAAGGTTCACCGAGATCCGGATCGCGGGCCAACCTGCCGTTTGCCAGGCCTTGCTCTGTTGGCAGGCGGTCCTCAGCACCCATTCGGTGATTGGAATGATGAGGCCGGTCTCCTCGGCCAGGGGGATGAAGGTGGCGGGAGGGACCATGCCCCAGTCGGGATGGTTCCAGCGCGCCAAGGCTTCGGCCCCCACGATCCGGCCCGTGACGAGGTCCATCTGCGGCTGGTAGTGCAGGGAAAGTTCGCCGCGATCCATGGCCCGGCGCAGGCTGTTCTCGAGGGCGAGTCGCTCGGGGGCCGCGGCGTTCATTTCCGAGACGTAGAACTCGTAGCCGTTGCCACGTTCCTTGGCCCGATAGAGCGCGGCGTCCGCGTTCTTGAGGAGGTGCACGGAATTCGAGCCGTCCACCGGAAACATGCTGATGCCGATGCTGGTGCTGATGAACAGCTCCTGGTCGCGCACCCGGATGGGCTTGGCGAGCGCCGCAAGGATGGTGTCGGCGATGTTGGCGACCTCGGTGGCGCTCGAGACGTCGCCCAGGATGATGGTGAATTCGTCGCCGCCAAGGCGGGCCACAGTGTCCTGGGCCGTCATGCAGCCCGCGAGGCGCTCGGCGATGGACATGAGGAGCAGGTCCCCGATGTCGTGCCCCAAGGTGTCGTTGATCAGCTTGAAGCGGTCGAGGTCGAGGAACATCACGGCGAGCTGCCGCTCATGGGCGGAGGCATGGACGACGGCCTGGTTGAGGCGGTCCATGAAAAGCTGCTTGTTGGGGAGATCGGTGAGCGGATCGGAATGTGCCATCCGCTTGATGGTCTCCTCGGCACGCCGGGACTGGGTGATGACCTCGGAGAACATGATGATGCCCCCGATCTCCCCTTGGCTGTCCCGCCAAGGGACGATCTCCCCGCGAATCCAGTCGATTCGACCGTCGGAGCGTGCGAAGGGCTCTTCCTCGTTGCGCTCGGAAGCCCCCATCATGCAGCGCTGATGCATCGCCTTCCAGTGATCGGGAATGTCAGGGAAGACCTCGTAATGCGAGCGCCCGATCAGGGACTGGTCGCCCAGCCGAAAGTCCGTATGCCAGCGAGGGGTCGCCATGACGTAGCGCATGTCGAGGTCGAACATCGCAATGGCCGCGGGGGCATGCGACATCAACAGGCGGATCAACTCCGCGAGGCGTTCGGCTCCATCCAAGGGCATCGGCACGTCCATCATTGCATCACGGCTCTACGGTTCCACTGTCATTCTGCGATTCCCGTTCCCTCCAGGCGAGGGCCACCCGTCAAGGCAATCTCGGCAAGACGTCGGGTAAGCATCCAAGGGTTAAATTACCCGGAACCCCTACCGCCGAAACTCCAGCCGGTAGCTGTAATATCGGCGCAATCCCACGTTCACTCGCCCTTAGCGTCCCCTCTACCCTACCATACCATGGCAGCCGAAGGCTTGATCGTTTGGCGAGGAAGTCATTGTTTCTTAAGATGGACTTCATCTTGAAATGCTAGCATGAGGGCGGTCGAAGGAGAGGTCCATGCGCTGTTTCTCCCGCGTGACTTGCACCACCTTGCTATCGCTCGCCCTGCTCAGCCCCGCCTGGGCGGATGCGGCCATGGTGTCACTGAAACCAGCTGAACAAGCGATCGCCCGAAAAAACTACCCCGTCGCCATCGAAGAACTGGCCTCCCTGGCCCGCAATCGCGACGTCCTCAAAAGCGAAAACGGACCGCGCGTCCTCCTGCTCCTCGGCCAGGCAGCCGAAGGCCACGTCGAAACCATCAACGCCCGCTGGCGCCAGCGCCCCCGATTCGACCCCAAGAACCCCCAGTGGCTCGAGTACCTCCGACCCCGGCAACGCTGGGCCGCCAAGCATCTAGGCACCTTCGCCTACTACGAACCGGGTGCCCGCTATCGCTACCATGGCGATGCCTACCGCATCTTCCTCGAACAGTACCCCCGCCACCCCCAAGCCCATGAAGCCGCCTGGAGACTGATCGCCAGCGACGAAATCGCCCCCAACGAGTGGGACCCCGATTCGGGACTCGCCCTGGAAGACGCCCGCCGCTACGAGAGCTTCCTAACCCAGTTCCCCCGCTCCAGCCACGTCCTGGCAGCCAAGCTCGCCATCGGCTGGGATTACCTCTATGCCTCCGGCATCATGTGGGGACGACCCAACCATGACGGTCACTACCGCAAAGGTATCGCCACCCTGAAGTCCATCGTCGCGAAGGCCCCCCGCTCGAAGGAGGCAGCCCAGGCCAGGATCCTCCTCAAGCGCCATGCCACCCCCCCCGCGAGATCCCCGAAATGAAGCGCCACAAGACCCTCTACTTCTTCGGAGCCGGGGCCAGCGCCGCCGAAGAGCCCTCCGCCCCCACCAGCGCCGATCTCCTGCGCGGCGGGCTCTCGCGGCATGTCGATCTGTATCCCACCCTGCGGCACTTCCTCCTGGGCTGGGGCTTCACCGATGGCCAGCTCCCGACCGTCGAAGAACTGCTCTCCATCCTCGATTCCTGCCTCTCGAAAGGTGAGCCCATCGCTCAGGCCTGGAGCCTCTCGGAACTCGCCAGGTGCCGCGAGGAACTGGTCGCCTGCATCTACGATTTCATCGGCGACACCCTCGACGTCCGCACCAACGGCTCCAAGGAATACAGCCTCTACCGAACCCTGCTCTCCCGAGTCGATCCCGAATCGACGAGCCTCATCTCCCTCAACTACGACCTGCTGCTGGATCATTCCCTCCTGCAACTGGGCTTCCAGCCGGACTACGCCCTCGACTTCCTCGATGGCCCCATCTCGCCGCCGCCCGGCCGATCGCTCAAGCTCTTCAAGCTCCACGGATCGCTGAACTGGGGCTATTGCCCCTCGTGCTTCTCGACCATCCTTACGGGAGAACGCCGGCTTCGCCCCGACGAGCCCTGCCCGACCTGTGAGGGGCGCATGCGCGTGCTCATCATTCCCCCGACCCCGCTCAAGATTCCTCCTTCCCCCTTCCTCTCCGCGCTCTGGAAAAAGGCCGAGTGGGAACTCGCGCAGACCCGGGAGATCGTCTTCATCGGCTACTCGCTCAGCGAGTCCGATGCCAACATCCGCTACCTGCTCTTTCGCGGCTTTTTCGCCTGCGCCCCCAAGGTCACGGTGGTGCTCATGCAGCCCCCCTCCGAGGCCGATTCCCCCGTCATGGGTCGCTACGAGCGGTTGTTCCCGCGCGGAGTCGAGTTCTTCTGCGGAGGGTTCGAGAACTACCTGCAGCGCTGAGCGAGGTTTCGACCGAGTTTCAGGCCAGCCCCCGGGTGGCCATGATCCCCAGGCCGACGGAAGCGATGCCCAAGAGAACGCTCGCGAGCACGTAGCTGACGGCGAGCGCAGGCTTGCCGCCTTGGATCAAGGAAACGGTCTCGTACCCGAACGTCGAGAACGTCGTAAAGGCGCCGAGAAATCCGATCACTCCCAGCAGTTTCAGCTCGCGGGAGAAGAAGGCCGTGGCTCCCGGACCGCCGCCCATGGCCATGCCGATTAGCAGGCATCCGATGATGTTGATGACCAGGGTGGCCCAGGGAAAGCCCGTGCCGAGCCAGCGAACCATGACCAGCCCCAAGGTATAGCGGCTGATCGCCCCCAGTCCCCCGCCGATCCCCACGAGCAGGATGTCCTTCATGCGCACCTCGCCTTTCTATCGCCTTTTAGCGGTATAACCGCTTGATCGGGCTCTGTCAAACCCACGCGCCGGCGTGGTAGCATGAGCCCGATTCACCATGATGCCATTACCTATCACTCCCTACGCGGAGGCGATCCGCACCGAACTGGCCACGCACCGGCGCTTGATTCTCTCCGCCCCCCCGGGGACGGGCAAGTCGACCCAGGTGCCGCAGTTCCTGCTGCCCGAAGCGTCCACGGCGATGGTGCTGCAGCCTCGCCGGATCGCCGCGCGCTCCCTGGCTGCCCGGGTTGCCGCCGAACGCGGCGAGTCCCTGGGCCAGACCGTCGGCTATCAGGTTCGCTTCGAGCGCAACGTCTCGGCCGCCACCCGCTTGATCTTCGCCACTTACGGCGTCTTCTGGCAGCAGCTGCAGCAGGCCCCCCTGATTCCCGGCATCTCGCTGGTCATCCTGGACGAGTTCCACGAGCGGACCCTGGAGGCCGATGCCTGCCTCGCCTGGCTCAAGCGCCTCCAGGAGGGCCCCCGCCCCGACCTCTCCCTGGTCGTCATGTCGGCCACCCTCGAAGGAGAGGCCCTCCGGGAATACCTGGATCGGCCGCCGTTCCTGGAGATCGATGCACGCTCCCACGGCGTGTCCATTGCCTATCAGTCGCCCCAGCAGCATGAGAGTCTGTGGAATCAGGCAGTTCGGGGTTTTCGTCACCTGCTTTCCGAGGGGTTGGAGGGCTCGGTGCTGATCTTCATGCCGGGAATCGGCGAGATTCGCCGCACGGTGGACGCCCTGGAGCCCTTCTGCCGCGAACGGGGCTTTCGGGTCCTCGAACTCAGCGGCTCCCAGAGTCCCGAGGCTCAGCAGCGGGCTCTCTCCTTGCCAGCCTCGGAGCCATGCGTGATCGTGGCGACCAACGTCGCCGAGACCTCCCTGACCATTCCCGGAGTGGTGGCCGTGATCGACTCGGGGCTCGCCCGGCATGCCGCCTACGACCCCCGCCGCGATCTCGACACCCTGAACCTGGGGCTCATCAGCCGCCAGAACGCGACCCAGCGGGCGGGCCGGGCGGGACGGCTCGGGCCGGGACGCTGCCTCCGGCTCTGGCCCCGGACTCATGAGAGCGCCATGCCCGAGGCGTTGATGCCAGAGATCCAGCGCCTGGATCTGTCCCGACTCGCGCTGTCATGCGCCGCGCTACCGGACCCCCTCCAATGGCTCGATCCCCCGCCGCCGGACCGCTGGGAACGAACCCGCGAACGCTTGCGCGATCTCGCGGCCCTGGACTCGGCTGGGAGCCTCACCCCCCTGGGGAAGCGCCTCCTGCGCTTTCCCTTGCCCCCCACGCTTGCAAGCGTGCTCATTGCCGCTCGAGAGGCAGGTTGCGCGACCCTCGCCGTGGCGATGATCGCCGTCCTGGAGGCCGCCGATCGCCGGAGCGTGGCCGACGAGGGGGATCTCTACCGGTTGGGCCTCGCTCTGGCACAGGATCCTGGAGGGCGTAACTGGGGGCGTGAGGTGGGGGAGACCTTCCGCCAGCTCAAGGAGATGGCCAAGCCGAGCGAAGCCGACCGCGCGCAGGCCGAGGAACCGCTGGCGCCGGATTCCCAGGCCGACCGGGAGCGGCGCCGAGCCGTCACGGCTGCCTGGCTCGCGGCTTTCGCCCATCGCCTCGCGGCGAAGGCGGACAAGGCGTTTCAATTGGCCGACGGCACCAAGGGCATGGTTTCTTCAGGCGGGCAGCCCGGCGACTTGATTCTCGCCCTGGAGCTGCACGAGGTGGGGGGTGCTCAAGGCCGCCAGGTCTCCATTCCCCTCTATCTACCTTGCCAGGCGGACTGGGTAGCCTCCCGCGGAGAGCCCGAGATCGTCTGCGGGTGGGACGCCCAGCGCCAGCGGGTCGTCCAGGAGCGCCAATGGCGGGTCGGCGGCCTGGTGCTCCGCCGCGAACCGGTTCCCCCCGCTGATTGGAACCGAGCCCGGTCCGATGCCATGCTGGTCTCGAAGCTGATGGACGGCACGGTTTCCCTGGAGGCTCGGACCGAGGAGGTCGAGCAGGTGATCCGGCGCATCCGGCTGGCGGCCGAGGCCTGGCCCGGGGCGGGCATCCCGCGCCTCGACGACGAGGACTGGGAACTCCTTTACCACGAACTCGCGGCCGGCAAGGCTTCGGCGGGCGAGATCAAGGCGGAGGACCTCGACCGCGTGTTGCGGGACTACGTGGGCTGGGAGGCCATGGCCCGGATCGAGCGAGAGGCGCCCCGGAGCGTCCCCTTGTCGAATGGCCGAAAGGCCCGCATCACCTACTTCGACGGGGCTCCGCCGGAGCTCTCCGCGCGACTCGGCGATCTGCTCGGCATGCAGGGAACGCTCCGTCTCTACGAGGGCCGGGTACAGGTTCTCTTCGATATTTTGGCGCCCAACTACCGGACCGTCCAGAAGACCTTCGACCTGACCGGATTTTGGCGGAACACCTATCCCGAGGTCAAGAAGGAGTTGAAGCGGCGCTATCCCAAGCATCCCTGGCCGTGAGGATCGTTCCCCGTTCCCGTCGTGAACCCTTTGTCGTCAGTGTCCTCCGCGTTTCCGGGCTGCTATAGTCGGGCTGAATTCGGAGCGGGGGACGTGCGGGAGCGGGAGGAGGGCTGGAGCGATGCCGATTCGGAAGGCGCACGCGGTTTGGGAAGGCGACTTGCCGCGGGGGAAGGGCCAGATGAGCCTCGGGAGCGGGGCGTACGAGGGTGCGTACTCCTTTCAGACCCGGATGGGAGATACGCCCGGAACGAACCCTGAAGAACTGATTGGCGCCGCGCTGGCCGGCTGCTTCTCGATGGCGCTATCGAACGGGTTGACCCAGGCGGCCCAGGCTCCCGAGCGGATCCGGACCGATGCCGAGGTTCACTTCGAAAAGCGGGACGGCGGCTGGGCCATCTCCCGGATCGACCTGACGACCGATGTCGAGATGGCGGGGATAGACGAGGCGGCCTTTCGGGCGATCGCCGAAGAGGCCAAGAAGGCCTGTCCCGTATCGAAGGCGCTGACCGGCACGGAGATCCGGCTGGAGGCCCATCTACTGTCCGGAGCCACCCGCTGACCCCGCGTTCACGGGCACGTCTCCGAGGGGCAAGGCGGGGGTGGAGCCTGTGCAACGGGGTTCCGCGACGTACCAGTTCTCGGCGATCGCCGCCAGCTCCTTGATCACCGGCGAAAGCTCGCACATTCGCTCGGTGACGCCGTAGGTCACCTGGGGGGGGATCGTCGCTTCGTAGTCACGATAGAGCAGTCCGGCGTCCACGAGCTTGCGCAGGCGTTCGGCCAGGACTTTGCTCGAAACCCCGGAAATCTGCTTTTTGAGGGAGCCGAAGCGGGTTGGACCGTGCTCTCCGAGGATCCAGAGGATGTAGATGGTCCAGGGCCCCGAGAGCAGGCACATGAGCTTGCCCATCGGGCAATCGGCGTCCAGTCTTGGATTCGACATGGCGTTCCTCTTCAGCGGTCCGAACGACCGGGTGGTTACTATTGGGCACTTACTTTACATTTGTGGCTGGTGTACTACAGTAACAGGTGTCGGCCTTCCGGTCGACGTCATGCGTTCCCCCAGAAAGGATCCTTCAATGCAGCCAGCTCTGGATTTGACCCGCGAGTTTCCCCGTAGCCCGTTCGATGCGATCGCCGGGTACTTCTGGCTTCCTCGTTTGATCGACAAGACCCGTGCCCATTTCGCCGGCACTCGGGGCGAGTACATGGCTTATCCCTGTCCTTCGGATGTGCGCTTCATCGAGTTCTTCGGTCTGGACGTCGAGGCCTTGGGTGAGGTGATCAAGTCCATGGCGAGCGACGACGCGATCGCCGCCTGGATCATGGATCATCAGGTTTCCCGCACGGCCGAGGAAGTTGCGGGTTTTCTCAAGCTCCTCTCCGTCCCACCGGCGGATCCCAGCAAGGCGGCCTACCTCGCTGCTCAGGCCAAGGCCGTCGCTCCTGACCGCAACGACATCGACACCTTCTCCAAGCTGATCTGCGTCGAGGAGAACCATCCCATTCCCGCTCACCTGACTTAGTTCCGAGCCTATCGACCTTTCACCATGCTCAAGGCCACGGCTTCCGCCACCTTGATCCCGTCGATGCCGGCCGAAAGGATGCCTCCCGCGTACCCCGCCCCTTCGCCGGCGGGGTAGAGGCCGACCGTGTTGACGCTCTGAAAGTCGTCCCCGCGCTTGATCCGGATGGGCGAGGACGTGCGGGTTTCGACTCCCGTCAACATGGCGCCCGCCATGGCGAAGCCCTTGATCTGCCTGTCGAAGGCGGGAAGCGCTTCCCGGATGGCGGCGACGGCGTAATCCGGAAGGCTCGCGCTCAGGTCGCTCATGCGCACCCCCGGCCGGTAGGATGGCTTGACGGTTCCTGGCGCGTTCGACGGGCGACCTGCGAGGAAGTCCCCCACCAACTGGGCGGGCGCATCGTAGTTGCCGCCGCCCAGGACGAAGGCTTGCTCCTCGAGGCGTCGTTGAAGCGCGATTCCCGCCAGCGGATGGCCCGGATAATCCTCGGGCGTGATCCCGACGACGATGGCCGAGTTGGCGTTCTGCTCGTCTCGCGAGTATTGGCTCATCCCGTTGGTGACCAGCTTCCCCGGCTCCGAGGCGGCCGCGACCACCAGCCCACCCGGACACATGCAGAAGCTGTAGACCGAGCGCCCGTTCTTGCTGTGATGAACCAGCTTGTAATCGGCCGCGCCCAGCAGCTTGCTGCCGGCGTTGGGGCCGTAGCGCGCCTCGTCGATGAGCGCTTGCGGATGCTCGATCCGAAAGCCGATCGAGAAGGGCTTGGCCTCGATGTAAACTCCCCGATCATGGAGCATCTCGAAGGTGTCGCGGGCGCTGTGACCCACGGCGAGCACCACGTGATCGCTCTCGAGGTACGTTCCCCCGGATAACCGTACTCCCTGGACCTTGCCGTCCCGGATGTCGAGTTCGTCCACCCGGCTCTCGAAGTGGAACTCGCCTCCGAGCGATTCGATGGTCGCGCGAAGCTTCTGGACGATCCCCACCAGCCGGTAGGTCCCGATGTGGGGGCGGTTGACGTAGAGAATCTCCGGCGAGGCCCCGGCCTCGACGAACTCGGTCAGGACCTTGCGCCCATGATGATGGGGATCCTTCACCTGGCTGTAAAGTTTGCCGTCGGAGAAGGTCCCTGCGCCGCCCTCGCCGAATTGCGCGTTGGACTCCGGGTTCAGCTCCTGTCCCAGGCGCCAGAAGCCGAAGGTGTCCTTGGTGCGGTCGAGGACCTTCTTTCCGCGTTCCAGGATGATCGGCCGGAACCCCATGCGCGCGAGCATCAAGCCGGCGAACAGGCCGCATGGACCGGCGCCGATCACGACCGGTCGGCGATTCAGCCCGTCCGGGGCTTTTGCGACCATCCGGTAGGTCGCGTCCGGTGTCGGATTGACGTGGGGATCCTTGGCGTGGCGCTCGAAGAGTCGCCCTTCCCGCGGCGTCTCGACGTCGAGGATGTAGACGAAGAGGGGGAAGGCCTTCTTGCGGGCATCGACGCTGCGCTTGAAGATGGTGTAGCCGATCAGATCTTCGGGAGCCAGGTTCAGCTTGGCGAGGATGGCGGATCGGAGGGCGTCCTCGGCATGATCGAGGGGGAGTTTGATTTCGGCGAGTCTCAACATCGGTAAGTTCCTGAGGATCATCGTGGGGCGTCAGCGCTCCCAGTAAACCACATTCGGCACGGCAAACGGCTTGCGAGCTTGGTTACCGCGCCGGTGACCGCCAGGACCCGCCGCGTTAGGGCGGCCTCACGTCACGCCTTGCCGCGCCCGACTCTCATCGAGAGCGGCCACGTCACCCGCCTCGGTTTTTCAGGATCCCCCCACTGCCGCGCGAGATCGCGCTCGATCAGAGAAACCGGATCGTGGCCATGAGCCGCCTGATAGCGGCGAGATGCCGACCAGCTTCGCAGATAGCCGAGCAGATCGGCCAATGGCCAATCCACCTCCAGCTTCAGTGGCGGCGGCACCCGTTCATCGAAGGGCCACGGCAGCGTGCGGTAGCCGGCTTCCAGCAATTTTCGCTCGGGTGGCCAGTAGGGGCCGACGGTTTCGCGATAGAAGTCATCGAGCAGCCCGTTGATGTCGGGCGGCATGTCGAACTGTTCATAGCACCAGGCCGCGATCACGCCACCAGGCTTGAGCACGCGCTGCGCCTCGATGAAGAAGCGGTCGATATCGAACCAGTGCAGGGCCTGTGCCACGGTCAGAAGGTCGACGCTCGCGTCAGGCAGGCTGCATGATTCGGCCGGCTCGCAGGCGTAGCCGATGTTGGGACGCGGTTCCGCGTGCTCGATCTGGGCCGCGCTCGCATCCGTGGCATGGATCCGTTCGAAGTACGGCGCCAAGGCCACGGCGGCCTGGCCATTGCCGGTGGCGCAGTCCCAGGCCAGCTGACGGCTCGGCGCTTCTGCCGCCAACCAAGCGAACATCTGATCGGGGTAACGCGGTCGAAACGCCGCGTAGGCGGCCGCGTGACCGGAAAAATGATCCTTGAAGCTCATGGCGTCCTCATGACGAGCGCGTCACGAATGCCTTTGACAAGTAGTGAGCCATCTCCTCGCGCTTCATCGGCTTTGTTAGGACGGCATCTGCGCCTGCCGCGAGTCCCTCTTTTCGATCCGGGCCATTGCCCATGGGGAGGACCAGAATGATGTTGCTGCCTGCCGCCTGTGGGCATTCCCTCAGTCGTCGCGTGGTCTCCAGGCCGTCCATCTCACGCATCAGCATGCCGTTTATCAAGATAACGGCGAAGTGCCGCCCTTCGCCGCAACATAACCGAATCGCCTCGCTCCCCTCCGCGACCGACATGACCGTGTGGCCCAGGCTCGTGAAGAGGTACATGATGACCTCGGTGTTGTTCGGGTCGTCGCCGACCACCAGGACGTCCATTGGCGCCTGATGCACAAGGCTTGGGGCTCGCACGGGCAGCGAGAACCAAAACGTGCTTCCTTTCCCAAGCTCGCTAATGACCCCGATCTGCCCGCCATGCGCGTCTACCACGGCCTTGCTGATGGAAAGCCCGAGCCCTGTTCCCCCGTACCTGCGCGTGGAGCTCATGTCGAGTTGGCTGAACGGCTTGAAGAGATTCGGCAGGTCCTCGGGCGTGATTCCGATACCGGTATCCGACACCTCGGTCATCAGTTCACCTCCGATACGGCGAGCTTTTAGCCTGACCGTACCTTCTTCGGGCGTAAATTTGATGGCATTCTCCAAGAGGTTGCTCAGAACCCTGGAGACGCGCTCGCCGTCAATCTCGATCTCGCCAGTTGCCTGCACGTCCACCTCGAGCGTGATCCGTTTCTCTGCCGCATAGGATCGGAGGATCGAGATCACCTCGTTCACGATCGGAAGGTAGTCGGTCATGGCGGGCGCAAGCTGGAACTTGCCTGCCAAGATCCAGCTCATGTCGACCAGATTGTTCACGACCGACATCATCCGGTCGGTCCCGTAGAGAATCTTTTTCAGGCATTCGCGCTGAGGTTGAGGGACGGGCCCCAGCAACTCGTCATCGAGGATGCTGGCGAATCCCATGATGAAGTTGAGTGGGGTCCGGAGCTCGTGGCTGATCACGGATAGGAAGTTGTTCTTGAAGTGCTCCGTTTCCAGACACGATTCATAGGACTTCTCCAACTGGCGGGTTCGCTCGGACACCAGCAGCTCGAGATCCTCGGAACGTTTTTCGGCAGCATCGTGCTCCGCCTTGAGGTTCAGCATCGCGCGAACACGAATGCTCACCTCGAAGGGGTCCAACGGCTTGTTGAGGATATCGTGGGCTCCCAAACCGAGGGCCTTGATCCTCACTTCTCGCTCGAAGGCTACCGTCTGCACGATGACCGGGAGGAAAGGGTGATCGAACTTTTGGAGTTCTTCCAGCACTTCGAGCCCGTTTCGTACCGGCATGATGACGTCGAGAAGCATGAGGTCGGGACAATCCCGCTTGATGGCGACCAGGGCTTCATCGCCATTGACGGCTTCCTCGATTTCATAGCCCTCGGGCTGCAGGATCTTTCTCAAGACCTGGCGGCTGTTTTCGTGGTCGTCCACGACCAAGATGCGCGGCTTTTTATGCGTCATGACGCTCTCTCCAGTCGCTGACGATCCCCCCAGGATGGTGGGTGCGAGGCGAATGCCACCTGCGACGGGCCCATGCTCGCCCATGCGCATGGAACGGGACGCCGGGGAATAGGCGTTACGTGGGTTTCGGTGCCTCCTGACTTCCGGGCGACATCGCCACCGATCGTATTTCCGGCCGCAGGTAGCCATTGATCTCGTCCATCAGTTTTCTGGGCGAGATCGGCTTGGAAATGTAGCCGTCGAAGCCAGCTGACATGACCTTCTCGCGATCGCCCACCATCGCCAGGGCCGTCACGGCGACCATCGGAGTGGCATGAAGATCAGGATTGAGCTTGAGACGCCGCAGCACCTCGTCTCCGTTCATCTCGGGCATGAGCATATCAATCAGGATGAGATGGGGCCGCTCGCGGATCGCCATCTCGATGCCCTCGACCCCATCCCGGGCCAAAATGGGCACATGGCCGAAGCCCTGGATGACGGTTCGCATCAATTCCAGGTTTGTGAGGTTGTCCTCAATCACGAGAATACATGCCATCTGGTTGGTCCTCCGACAAGAAAAGGGTGAAGGTGCTACCCTTTCCGAACTCGCTTTGGAAAGTGATCCGACCGTTGAGGAGTCCCGCGAGCTTCTGGCTGAGGTGCAGGCCCAGTCCGGTACCCTCGTAGCGGCGCGTCCGGGTGATGCCCACCTGCTGGAAGGCCTGGAAGAGCTTCGCCTGATCCGCCTCGCGGATCCCGATGCCGGTGTCCGACACATTGAAGGTCACGAGGTGCTGCCCATCGATCTCTTGGCGGACCACCGTCAGGCAGATCTCTCCCTCGTCGGTGAACTTGATGGCGTTGTTGATCAAGTTGATCAAGATCTGGCTGAGGGCCCGCCGATCGCTCCGGACCAGGGGATCATCCGCCATCAACTTCAAGTGGAACGCCAGACCCTTTGCCTCAGCCAGGGGACGAAGCGTATTCGCGACCTCGGTCGCGACCTCGCGACTGCTCAGAGACTCGGGTCGCAGCTCGACCTTGCCGGATTCGATCTTGGCCAGGTCGAGCAGGTCGTTGATCAACGACAGCAGGTGATGGGCGCTGCCCTCGATGGTCTGGAGCTGCTTCTCTTGCTCGGGGTTGAGGGAACCGTAGAGCTGCATGAGCAGGACCCCGGTGAAGCCGGTGATGGCGTTGAGCGGCGTGCGTAGCTCATGGGACATGCTGGCCAGGAAACGATCCTTGGCAAGGTTGGCATTCTCGAGCTCGAGGTTCTTCTCCTGCAAGGCCTGCTCGAAGGCCTTTCGTTCGGTCACGTCGCGAGCCGCGGCGAACACGCCCTGCAGCTTCCCGGTCTGATCATCGAAAGTGACGGCGTTGTAGGAGACGACCGTTTCCAGGCCATCCTTGCTTCGGGCGGTCAGCTCGTAGTTGGTGACCTTGCTCTCGCTGAGCACCTGGCGGATGCCCTGCTCGGCTCGGTTGGGGTCGGTGAAGTACTGCTTGAAGGGGCTTCCGATCAGCTCGTCGCGGCTGTAGCCGGTGAGGGCCTCCATCTGCTTGTTGACGTCGGAGATGACCCCCAGGGGATCGGTGGTCATGAGCGCGTCGATGTTCGATTCGATCAGCGAGCGGGTGTAGAACTGGGAGGCCTGGAGCTTGTCCTCGAGCTGCTTCTGCTCGGTGATGTCGCGGGCGCTGGCGAAGATGCCCTTCACCACCCCGGCTGTATCCTTGAAGATCGCCGCGTTGAAGGAGACCGGCACGTCTCGACCATCCTGACTCTGCAGCGTGAGGACGTAGTTGGTCACCAGGCCTTCGCGGAAGGTGAGGAGAACGCCGCGCTCGGCCAGGTCCCGCTCGACGAAGTAGGCCGGGAACGAGGATCCGATGAGCTGGCCGCGCGGCCGGCCGACCATGCGGCACATGGTCTCGTTGACGTCCGTGATGACCATGTGCTCGTCGACCGTGACCAGGCCGTCCACCGAAGCCTCGATCAGCCCACGGCTGTAGGCGCGCTCCTCGTTTACCTGGGTCTGTAGCCTTGCCTGCTCGGTGATGTCGCGGGCACTGGCGAAGATGCCTCGCACCGGCCCGCTGGGATCCTTGAAGGTGGCGGCGTTGAAGGAGACCAGGATCTGGGTGTCGTCCTTCTTCCGGAGAATGAGCTCGTAGTTTGTGACGGCCCCCTTGTCCAGCGTCAGGCGCACGCCCTCGGCGGCACGCTTGGGATTCGTGAAGTATTGCTGGAAGGACGAGCCGATCAGCTCTTGCCGGCTAAAGCCCGTCAAACGGCACATGGTCTCGTTGACGTCGGTGATGGCGAGCATGGGGTCGACGGTGATCAGGCCGTCCAAGGAGGCTTCGATGAGGCCCCGATTGTACCCTCGCTCTTCGGCCAGCTGGGTTTGCAGTTCGGATTGTTCGGTGATGTCGCGGGCGCTGGCGAAGATGCCACGGACCGCCTCGGCGGGATCGCGGAACACCGAGGCGTTGAAGGAGACACGCAAGTGCTGGCCTTCGCGCCGGGCCAGGGTGAGCACGTAGTCGGTGACGAACCCGCGGCTGAACGTCTCGTCGACTCCAAGGGTGGCGTTCTCCGAGTCGACGAAGTAGTCGGCGAAGGGGGTCCCGAGCAACTCCTCGCGCGAATAGCCGCTCATGCGCGACATCTGTTCGTTGACGTCGGAGATGGTGCCCGAGGGGTCCACCGTGATGAGGCCATCGACCGAGGCCTCGATCAGGCCTCGGTTATAGGATTCGGACTCTCTCAGCTGGCTCTCCAGCTTTTTCTGCTCGGTGATGTCGCGAGCGGCCGCGAAAACGCCTTGCAGGCGCCCTTTTGCATCTCGAAACGTCGAGGCGTTGAACGAGACCAGGGTCATGCGCCCCTCCTTGGCGAGCGCCGTCAACTCGAAGTTGGTGACCCGTTCGTCGCGCAGCACCAGCTTGACGCCTTCCTCGGCTCGCCTGGGATCGGTGAAAAATCGCTTGAAGGGACTTCCGATCAGTTCCTCGCGGGTGTAGTCGGTGAGGGCCTCCATTTGCTTGTTGACGTCAGTGATGAGGCCCAGGGGATCGGTCGTGACCAGGGCATCGATGTTCGATTCGATCAGGCTGCGGGTGTAGAACTGGTTCGCGCGGATCTCCTCGGTGAGCCGGATCTCGTCCGAGATGTCCTTGGAGATGAGGAGAAAGCCGATGATTTGACCGGATTGGTCGCGGCGCGGCGTCTTGACGACCCGGGCCGTGAACCGGCGACCGTCCTTGCGGACCCGCGTGAGCGTTCCCTCCCACTTGCCCGTGGTGACGGCGACCCTCATGATCTCCTTCGCCTTGCCGGAGGAGACGTCCTCCGGGGTGTGGAGGATGGTGGAGTTCAACTTGCCCACCACCTCGTCCGGTTCGTAGCCGTAGAGGCGCCGGGCGCCCTCGTTCCACAGGAGGATCTTGCCGTCGAGATCTATGCCGATGACCGAGTACTCGGTGGATGATTCCAGGATGTTGCCGATGAAGTCGAGCGCCTCTTGAGCGTTGCCGACGATGGCGCTGTCGAAGAGCTTGGTTCCTCGCGTGGTATCGCTGAACCGCATTTCATTGGAGATATCATTTGCAATCAAGAGATAGCCCTTGACGTTGCCACCGGTATCCCGTTTCGGCAACACGATGATGTTGGCCTTGATGCGGCAGCGGTCCTTGCGGATGCCGCTGACGGAACCCTCCCAGCTGCCCTCCTTTTCGGCGGCTTTGAGGATCTCATGCGGTTTCTTGATCGCGATTTCCTCTGGAGCGTACAGCAAACCGAAAACGGGGCGATCGATGACCTCCTCGAATTCGTAACCGTACATGCGAGCGGCCCCCTCGTTCCAAAGGCGGATCGTGCCGTCTCGATCCAATCCAACGATGGCATGCTCCGTCGAGCGCGCCAGGGCGCCGAGCAGCATCTCCGTGGCCGCACGGTTTTCCGGGCAGAAGGTGATGTCGAGATCCAGTACCTTGTCGCTCATCCTTTACCTCTTTACCTCGACCTCGACCGTCCAATACCTCGATCGTCGCCAGGGTTGCCTGCATTCACCCCGCGAGAACTGGGCGCCAACGATTCCGCGCGAGTGCTTAATGAAGTTTGCTTAAGAGGAGATGATACCGTACTTTCCGGTTTTGTCAGGAGCCGAGTGAAGGATTTGCTTGTGAGTACCCCGATCGCAGACTTGCGTGCTGCCGAACTCGCACGCGTCCCCCCCGGGTTGGGCCTCTTCGAGGCGGAGGCAGTGACCGGTCGATGACGCCCGAGCGCCAGGGAATGCCGTGGGATACGGCTCAGTCTCGTGCCGGTGGAGCGATGGGATCGGCCTTTCGGCAGGCGTCCCAGCAACCCCGGAGGGCTCGGGTGGCTACTGTCATCACCAGGCGCAGGGCCGGTAGTCCTTCAGGAAGATGCCGAAATACGGCGTCTCGGCGTTCACGAGGCCATGGGCGACGGGGTGGTAGATCCGCGAGGCGCCGTCGATGATGTCGAGCGGCGGAAAGAAGCCGCGCTCGCCCTGCCCGCGCTCGCGCTTGGGCGTCGGGTTCTCGTCGGTGATCCAGCCGGTGTCGACGCTGGTCATGAAGATCCGGTCGCGCGCGAAGTCCTCGCCCGAGGTTCGCGTCATCATGTTGAGGGCCGCCTTGGCCATGTTGGTATGGGGATGGAAAACCGTCTTGTGACGGTTGAACTGGCCTTCCATGGCCGAGACGTTGACGATGAAGCGCCGTTCGAAGGGAGAGCGCGCCATCAGGGGCTTCAGCCGACTATTCAGCAAGAAGGGCGCGGTGACGTTGATCAACTGCACCTCGAGCATCTCGGGCGCGCTGACCTCGTCGAGCTTGAGCATCCAGCTATTCTGGCTGCGCGTGTCCAGGCGCTCCTCGTTGTCCACGAAGCGGTCGACGGCCATCACGTCCTTGAGGGCGGGTAGCGCCGCCGAACCCTCGCTCAGCGCCAGGGTCGACGAGCGTGGCGCCTCCTGGAGGACCAGTCGGCGGGCCTCCAGCGGCATGGATTCCATCGGGTTTTGCTCTCGAACGAGGAGCTCCGCGTAGAATCCTGGCGGGCGCCGGACGGTCTGGGCGGCGTTGTGGATCAGGATTTCGAGCGAGGGCTCGGTCCGAAGCAGATGCTCGGCGAAGGCTTCCACGGCGGGAAGGTTGCGCAGATCGAGCCCGAAGACCTGGACGCGGTGCAGCCACTCGGCGGAGTCCGGTTCGGCATGCAGGCGGTTGGCGGCGGCGTAGGGGAAGCGCGTCGTCACGATCACCTTCGCGCCGTCGCGCAGCAGCTTCAGGACGGTCTGATGGCCAATTTTCACTCGCCCGCCCGTCACCAGCGCGGTTTGCCCGGTCAGGTCGGCGCGCAGGTGGCGCATCTGAAAGTTGAACGCGGCGCATGAGGGGCAGAGCAGGTGGTAAAAACCGTGCAGCTCGGTGAAGCGCGCTTTGCAAACGTAACAGGTCTCGGGCGCGTTGAGCGTTCTCACGACCTCCGTGACCGGCGGGAGCATGGGGGTCGTCGCCGGCAGGGCGTCTCGCTGAATGCGCACCATGGTGGTTTTCGCCTGCAGGTCGCGGTCCTCGTTCTCCAGACGCCGCTTCTCGGCGTTCTTGTCGCGCTGCTTGCCGTCACGGTAGACCTTCGCGACCAGGGAATTGAGGCGATCGCTGCGGGGAATCGTGCCCCGCGAATCGGCGATTCGCTGCAGGACGCTGAGACAGATTTCGAGTTCGTCGGGCGGGATGTCCAGGGGGTGATCCTCCAACTCTGGGGGTGTCGGCTAGGGGCCGTCATGTGATTGTACGCCATGACGCGTCTGGCCCGCTCGTCTCTGACACCGTTTTGCCGGGACTCGGATCCTCCGAGCGCCCGACGACGGTGGAAATCGCCGCAGAACGACTCGGAACAGTATGCTTGGCGGATGCCGGCGCCCCCGGGCTGTCAGGAGTTCGTCGAGCGTGACGGGCCATGCTCGGGCTGAAGGCCCCCGCCACCCATCGCGTACAGCATTCCGATCGCCAGAGCGATGAGCGAAAACACGTACTCCTGAGGCGGCACACGCATCGAAGAGAAGTGCGGAAGCACGAGTTCCAGGAGGACCGCGCCTCCTCGGATCAAGAAGATCCCGGTAATGACCGACAGCATGAGCTTTTGCTTCGGCAGCGGCTTGAGCACTCCGGCAGCCGAAAATGCGTAGGCGCCAAACGTGACCAGCACCCCGCAGATGCCCAGGGTGACGACCGCCGGCAGGGGCGATCCAGCTTCCGCCGCAAGGGCCATGCTCTCACCGGCCCCGAAGTATCGGTAGGCGGGCGCTCCGGCCAGCGCCATGAGAGCGTGACTGAGTCCTGCCAAGGCGCTTAGCGAGCCACCGGCGATCAAGAATGCGTTGCGGTTCATCGAGGTCTCCTTTTCTAAAATGACCGAGTCTGCTTGTCAGGATACAATACGTGTCGTATCGTATCAATATGCCAATCAAAAAAAACCAGGGGCGTCCCCGCGACCCCCAGACCGAAGCCAGAATCCTCCAGGCCGCGATCGACCTCTTGCTCGACGGCGGCTATGCCGCGCTGTCGATCGAGGCGATCGCGCGTCGCGCCGGCGTGGGCAAGACGACGATCTACCGCCGCTGGAGGTCCAAAGCGGAACTCGTCTACGAGGCGACCTTCACGCAAGTCGACGAACGCTGCATGCCCGATTCCGGGGACTTGATGGCCGACCTGGAAACCCTGATTCTGGCGCTGGTCGACGAGTTCGGTTCTCCCCGGGCAATCGCCGCGACGCCCGGCATCCTGGCCGATTTCGGCAGCGACCCGGCCTTTCGCGACACCCTGCGCGACCAATTCCTCGCCCCCATCGCGGAGGGCCTCGAGGCGCGCCTCAAGCAAGCTGAACTCCGAGGCCAATTACCGCCCGGAGCTACGGGGCGCCTCATCATTCACGCCCTGGGCGGCACTGTTTTTTACCGGTATGTCGTGCTCGGGCTCCCGATGCGTCCCGACGAGGTTCGCGGATTGGTTCAACTGGTCTTGCGCGGCGCCCTCGCGACCTGACTCAGGTCCCTTCCTCGGCGACCCGGGGCTGGTTCCTACCGCTGCGCTCGCACTCGTAGAGGGCGCCGTGGGACCGTGCTTCGGTTGCGGGCAAGGGCCAGAACCGCTGGCCTGGCCCTTCTAGAAGGACAGCCCAAGCGAGACATGGGGCTGGAAAACGCCGGACGCGCCGATTCCCCGGAACAATCCCAGTCGAAACTCGCTTGGTAGCAGCGGTAGCTCGGCCTGCAGACGCGCTTCGAGTCCGATACCGTGCTTCAAGGTCCCGGACCCCGCCGCCGTCGTTCCGAGATCGTAGCAGAAGGCTCCCGACAGGCGCTGGAACAAGAAAGGCGCCTCGCCGAAGAAACCGCGATCCAGCTCCAAGAGGGGAAACCGGTACTCCATGCTGGCGGCGAGCAACCGTCCACCCCTTTCGCTGCCCGTCCCGAAGCCGCGTAGCGGCACCTGGGACCAGAGCCCGAGCGCATCCTGCCCGACCGTGCGCGAAATCTGGGAGCTGGCGAATCCTCCCAGGCCGAAGTCTCCCTCTCCCGAGCCCGAGTTGATGCCGCCGATCAGCCTCATGGCCAGGGCATGGTGTTGCATGGTCATCCGAAGGTAGTACCGGCCCTCTGCCAGCCAGCGATCGATGGGCGTCCCGCCGAATCCTCTCTCGTAGCTGATGCCGAGCGCCTCTCCCTCCTCCGTGCTCACCCCGAAGGTCGGGCGGTAAGTCCCCGCATGGCGCCACGCCACGAAGACCGACTGGGCATTCCCTTCGACGGGCAAGGACGATACTTGGTCCACCTCGGATGCCAGGCCGGCGCTCCACTGGTCCTCTTGAAGGAACGCTCCCTTGTTCAGCGCTCCGTAACGATCGAGCGCGCGCAAGCGCAGCCCACCGGTCAGGCTGTCGCCCATCGTCGTCAGGCCGAGGTCGGGATTGAGCGGGAATCGCACGCTGGCTTCCGCCACCTGCTGACGTTGCCAGAGCTGGACCCGACCGGAGTTGGCCAGGGATAGTTCTCTGGGAAACGAGTCGTCCGCGATCTTGAACGAGAGGCGAGGCAACCACTGATCATTCTGGTAACTGAGCGCGTAGCTGGGACGGCCACTCGCGAGTCCCAGGCCCATGCTCGCCCCCCATTGGTGCTGGTTGAGCAGATCCGCTCCCCATGTCGAGCCGCCCAGGCGCAGGCCGCGGTCGTCATAGCCGGCACTTGGCAGCCATGCATGGGGCCTGAGCGTCGTCAGCGCCTGATAAGAAGCGGTCGCGGCAGGTTCCGACGGCAATTCAGGGATCGATAACGGAAGTGTCAGGGGCTGAAGCGACCCATCGATCCGGAAGGCCATGCTCGGCCCATCACCGACCGGGATCCCGTTTTCGGGATCAAAGGGCATCACATGCAGGTCGTAGCCCTTTGCCGAATGGCCGGCGAAGGCAACTTGGCGTCCATCGGGAGAGATGGCCGGGTCGAAAGCTCCGCCCAAGACGTTGGTCAACTGGAAGCGCCGGCCGTCGGAGACCCGATGGGCGTAGAGGTTGAAAACCCCCGTCCGATCGGAGCTGTAGACGATCCAGCCGCCATCCGGCGACCAGGTCGGCATGACGTCGGTGGCCATGTCTTGCCCGAGGGACGTCAGCGCTCCCGAGTGGGGATCGAGCAGGTAGAGATCTCGGCTTTCGCCCCGCCAGGCGGAGGCCAGCACGCGGGTCCCGTCAGGGGACCAGTTCAGGCTCGAGAACTGGGAATAGCCCGTCTCGTTCGTCAAGGGCCTGATGAGGCGCCCCTCTCCATCGAGCAGCACCAGATCCTGCCGGCCCTTGCCGTTCGCGATGGCGACCATGCGCCCGCCATCGGGAGACACGGCGGGATCCCCGTAGCGGGCCCCGTGCGTGAGCTTCCGGAGGGTCCGACTCGTCAGATCGAGCCGGTAGAGATCGCGAAACACGTTGAATCGCCCCACCTCGTGCAGAGCCGAGAACCAGTAATACCGCCCGTCCGGCGAAAGCGAGCCATGTCCGAAAGGGCTGTCGACGCTGAGCTCCTTGTTGAGGTTGAAGCTCCCGAAGGCCCTGAGGTCGAGCAAGGGGTTTTCGCCTCCCGTGTTCGGATCGAGCAGCCTCAAGGAGCTCGGTTCATGGCGGTCCGAACGGCTGTAGAGCAGGCGGCCGTCCGGTAGCCATGTCGGCCGGCGGTTCGACATGCCGGTCGTGGTCAGCGCCCGGCTCTCGGTGAGGGGGTTGCGCAGGATGGTCTGGCGCTGACGCTTGGCGCTTTCGTCGAGGAATGCGATGAACTCGCTCCAGAGGGCATAGAGATCCTTGCCGCTCGCGGCCTCCGAGGCCGCCCAGTTCAGGCCCACGAAGGGGCGCTCCGCATAGCGCGCGAACAATTGGCGAGGAGCCTGGGGCCCGTAGCGATCGATCAAGAAGCGGCAGAAGTAGCTCCCGTACAGGTAAGGGGTTCGATGCGACGGCCACTGGGAAAGTCCGTAGCTCCCCACCTGGTCCAGCGAAAGCAGTCGGTTTTCAAGCGCCGCGCTACGCAGCATCATGGCGAAGTCGCCCTGGTTGCCGAAATCGCCCAGCGGATGTTCGCCGCCTTTGTGGTGGCCGTTCTGGACGAGGGTCGCAAGCCCCTCCGTCAGAAACATGGGCAAGAGCAGATTGGGGTAGGCCACCCTTCCAAGGACCCGATTGGCCACGTTCGAGGGAGCGCCGTGAACCTCGAACTGAAGCACGTGGGTCAGTTCATGGGCGACGAGTTGCCGGAGGTAGCTATCGTAGCGCCCCGCCAAATAGTCCTCGCCGGTGGGGGCAAGGTGCAGCTTGATGGTGTTGCTTGGATAGGGAAAGGCAAAGCCGAAGGGAGAGTCGACGTTGTCCCACAGGACGATGTCGATGGGTAGCTGAGGATTGCTGTTCAAGTAGGGGGCGAGCTCGGCGAAGGCCGCTTCGGCAAACCGCGCCACGTCCTGCGCCTGGGCATCGAGACCCGCCGCGTAGTGGATGCGAAACCGAGGCGTGGATGCCGTGTACCACTTCAGGTCCGGGTCGATGCTGCTTGCCGCTCGCGCAGGAGTTAGAGATCCCAGAAACAGAAGGGCTGCGAGGCCAAGGAGGACGGCGCGACTTGACATGGGTCTTGGCCTTTCATGGTCGTTGCGAATGGAACGGGGGGGATTCCACCCCGTCTCTCGGGGAGAGCCCTGGACGGCATGCTCTCGGAACGGGCACCCGACGTACCGATTTGTACCCGGATCGGGGGGATCCCGTCCCCGCTGGCCATGGAGAAAAGCCTTCTAAAGCCTTCTAAAGCCTTCTCTCGCAAGGGCGTGGTGAGGTCAGCCGCCGCATTTTCACAGGAACTTGTTCAGGCTCGTGCGAGGCCATCCATCGCTCGCAAGGCGTACCATGGTAGGGAAGGATGGTCTGCATCGCGGAGCCTCCAGGCCGCCGATGGCAGCAAGGAAACCGATTCGAGCTGGGAATAAAGTGCTTGTGGCGAGAGGAGAATTTGACATGCGCACGACCCCCCTATCGCCGACATCGCGGATTCCTCTGTCCCCCACTCCTCCCTCCCCGACCGGCCGAAGCCATGCTCCGTGGCTTAATTCCGTCCAATTGGCCTGCATGCAGGTGCTGGTCTGCACCTTTTTTTGGGGTGCCTTTTACGTGCTCGGCAAGGTGGCGGTGTCGGAGGCCCCGCCGCTGGTGGTAGCCACGCTTCGCTTTCTCCTTGCCGGGGGCTTGCTGTTGGGGTTACTGGTGGTTCGCGAACCAGGTTTCCCCCGCCTGACGCGCCGGGATGCCGTTCTCATTTTCGGGCTCGGGTTCACGGGGGTTTTTGCCTTCAACGCCTTTACTTTTCAGGGTTTCCTTTATGCGCCTTCCTCGGACGCGGCCCTGATAAATCCTAGCTTGAACCCCGTCATCACCGCGCTCTTGGCCACGGTCCTCTTCGGGGAGAGGCTGTGGCGCATGAAGATCTACGGAATGGGGCTGAGCATCATCGGGCTCGTCATTCTATTCGCAAGCCATGGTGCGGGCGAATCGGCGACCCCTTCCCATCGTTGGCTAGGAGACCTATTTTTCGTTCTCTCGGCAGTCGCCTGGAGTGCCTATACGCTGCTCACGCGGGTTGCCCTCAAACGATTTTCCTCGCTCGCCCTGACCACCTACACCGCCATCGCGGGGCTTCTCATGCTGCTCCCGTTCTCAGCGCGCGATCTCGTTCAAGTCCCGTGGGCGGCGTTGAGTGGGCGCTTCTGGCTGTCCGTCGCCATGCTGGCGTTCCTATGCACCGTTCTCTCATTCCTGCTGTGGAACGGAGCCATTCGGCGGGCGGGGGCTTCCCGAGCGGCGAGCTTCTTGCCACTGGTGCCCGTGTTCAGCCTCGCACTCGGAGCTATCGTGTTGCAGGAGGAATTCACGCTCGTGCACGGCCTGGTCGTGGCATGCTCCATCGTCGGAGTTTCGTTGGCAAACAAACCCAAGCGCTTGCGAATCCACTACAAGGCCCGGCGAACGATCAAGCGAGCGCGGATAGCCGCCGTTCGCGGGCTTTATCAGGTGGTTCCATCCAACGACCGCGTCGGGAAACCGTCGACCCCGCGCTTTACGAATCAACTCACGACGCCCAAAAGAAAAACCACCGGATTTCTGGGCTGATCGAGGGTCCGCTCGGGTGCCCGGTCATCTCGTAGATACGGTTCGAGCGCTGCCGCCGTCGAGACCGACGGCGGCAGCGCTCGAACGAAGGCTACTGGGGCAAGTACAGCTTGGGGGCCGCGGCCGCAGACGGCCATGACGGCGTCTCGAGGAAAACAGTGTCGAGCCCGCCGAACCCGGCTTTATACTTCAGGACGAAGTCGCTCGCAAAGGTAATCTCGATCCCCTCCGTGCCGGTCCCGTGCTTGGTTGCGACCGGCCCGCTCCAGGTGCCCACCCGATAGAAGTGCGACTCGGGATGGGTCGGATTGCTGGGAAGCTGAATAGGATCGCCCTGGACCACGTACAGGCCATGGTCGTTACCCAGCACCAATCGGCTGGCGAATTTGCGCGTGCCGCCCACCACGACCTGAACGATGTCGTTCCGGATGTCATGACCCAGCATGCGCTTGACGTGTGTCGTCGCAAACACGTAGCCGGAGTCCTCGAAGTACATGGTGGTGAATGAAATTTTATTCAAGGACTGAGCGTGCACCGAGTCCGTCGAGGCTGACCCGCTCGAGGGCGCATTGGCCGGAACTCCGCAGCCCGATAGCACGGACGCCGCCAAGATCAATCCCAGAACGTGATGGCGCTGAAGCACTTTCATTCAAATCATCTCCCTCTCATCACAAGCCCTGGGCCTGCTACGAGTTTCTATCGGGAGAATGATCTAAAAGGTTTCTTAACTTTAAGTTATCATTTCCAAAATCTCGGCTTGAATTACTCGCTCGCCAGCTCGCCGACTAGGGGGAAGAATTTGTCTGTAACTGGGCCGACGCCTTGCTGTCGATGGTGTGGTACACGTCGAAGAGGGACCACCCGATGTAAGCCGTACCTGCAACCAAGCTAAGCAGTAGTCCCCCCGCCGGATGCTGGGCCAGAGCCGTACCCAATAGGGTACTTGCGGCTGCAACCCCCGCGCCTCCGAGCCCGACCCCCAGGCCCCGCTGCGGATCTTGGCCGTACAAGTAGCCCGCGCTCGCGCCGATGGGGAACATGTAGATCAGGGTATTCCCGGCCATGACATAGGCCTGACCCTGCGACGCCATGGGATTGCTGCCAAGGGTAGCGAGGGTACCCCCTGTCGCCAAGACAGCGGCCGGGCCCAAGACATTCAAGGCGACACCCGTCCAGGGATTCAGGCCGGGATCTCGCGAAATCGAAAGCTCCTTCGAGGCGAGGGAAGCCTCGCCCAAGGAATGGGCCTTCCGCTCGAAGGTCTGGGCAAAGGTTGTCTGCGTGGTTGCGAAGGCCGGAAACCCTAGTGCCGATGCGAGCGTAACCGCGGTAAGAGCGCTACACATGGGGAAAATAGCCAAGGCAGGGACTCCTTTTACGTGAATGGGCAGCTTCGTCACATCTAGTCTACTCCGCCCGCGTCGGCGAGGTAGATGTCGCTACTTCTTCTTGGTGCTGTGGTTCTTGTTCGCGCTTTGGGCCTTGCCGGAATAGCCCGATCGCCCACCCTTTTGCTGAAACGTCGACTCCCAGGGCTTGACGGTGAATGCCGGTGCCTTGGACTGTGGCTGCTTGTTAGGTGAAATCGGAGGCGTTGCTTGGGGCTTGGGCTGTTCGTTTTGTTCGCTATTGTCCATTGAAAACCTCTTTTCCTCGCGACCGTGGTTTTCCGGTCCCGGCCCTGATGCTACCACGAAAAGGGAGCTGACCTGGGATCGGCGTCGGACGATGCACCGTATCCCCCTCATCAGCGAATCCCGCGGGGGTGGCCAGGCTCAGGATGGCCGAAGTCAAACGATTGGCGGCCTGGTGTTGCTGAACCAAGGTCTCGACCAGATCGACCTGCCGGTTCGCTAGGCTCGTGCGAGGCCGGCCTTCGCCCGCAAAGCGTGTCATGAATAGGGCTGGCGTCGATAGATCATTGGGACGGTAGACCTTGGTGCCCGAGGCCTATGCTAGACGGATGTCTCCGCCTGTGGCAATGTATCAAGATAGCCGCAAGGGAGAGGCCTCCGATGCTCCACAACGACCCAGCGACGCGTTTCTTGATGGGGCCGAACTGCGCGATGCGGCACCCGACATGGTTTTGGGCCGGACCTGGGATGACCGAACCACATACTGGAGCCGAGCAACGAGCAAACGAAGCTACGGGTCGCTTTCCGAAGGGGGGGGCGAGATGCCATCTTACCGTTCGGGTAAGGCCGTTGTCCTATCGAGAGGCCGGAACTCATGTCGACGAACGATACGCCAGCTGAACTCGAACGCCTCCGAAGGCGGGTCGCTGAGCTCGAAGCCGAGCTGAGATCCTGCCGTGGAAAAGATGACGCCGTCTCGGACGACTCCGTTCCCTTCGGGAACGGGAGCTGGTTGCACGGTATCATGCAGACGGTTCCAACGGCCCTCGCGGTCTTCGATCGAGACATGCACTACCTGGTCGCCAGTCGCCCTTGGGCCGAGGATTACGGCGTGGACCTGGACGCAATCCTCGGTCGATCGCACTATGAGGTGTTTCCGGAGAATTCGTCGGAATGGCGTGCCGTGCACCGACGCGTCTTGGAGGGAGCCACCGAACATGGGATTGAGCAACCCTTCCATCGAGCGGACGGTCGGATAGAGTTCATCAACTGGACCGCCACGCCATGGCGCGAACCCTCGGGCGTCATTGGCGGACTCATCCTCGTCTCCGAGCACGTGTCCTCCCAGGTCGAGACGATGGCGCGCCTCAAAGAGAGCGAGCGAAAGTTCCGAGCGATCTTCGATCACTCCTTCGAGTTCATCGGTGTCCTATCACCCGATGGAACGAACCTCGTCTCGAATCAATCCGCCTTGGACTCGGCGGGTGTCGATTCTCAATCGGTGATGGGCGTGCCGTTTTGGGAAACCCCCTGGTTCAGCCACTCACCGGAACTTCAAGAGCGTTTGAAGGCAGCCGTCGTGTCGGCAGCCAGGGGTGAGTTCGTGCGCTTCGAGGCGCAACATCCTACCCCGTCCGGCATGATCACGGTCGACTTCTCCCTCAAACCCGTCAAGGACGAGCATGGGCGAGTGGTGATGCTCATTCCCGAAGGTCGTGACATCACCGAGCTGAAGAATCTCGAACAACAGCTCAAGCAATCCTACGCGAAGCTCCAGGAAGTCGATCGGCTCAAGACCGTCTTCGTCAACGCGGTCTCACACGACTTGAGGACGCCCCTCACCTCGATCAAGGGCTATGTGGAGTTTCTGGAAGATGAGATTGGCGGCCCTCTGACCCCTCAGCAGCGCGAATTCATCTCGCAGCTCATGAAGGGAACCCAGCGGCTCGAGAACTTGGTGGACGACCTGCTCGACTTCGCCCGC
Source organism: Candidatus Sericytochromatia bacterium S15B-MN24 CBMW_12 (assembly GCA_002083825.1). Classification (GTDB taxonomy): domain Bacteria; phylum Cyanobacteriota; class Sericytochromatia; order S15B-MN24; family UBA4093; genus UBA4093. The sequence continues at coordinate 82,530 of DAZV01000019.1, forward strand.
TTCGAGGCGGGCACCTTCAGGCTCAAACTGGAGGATGTCGACCTTGCGGCAAAGGCTCGGGAGATCGCCGAGAGCCTGCGGCCGCAAGTTCAGGAAGCCAAGCTCGACCTCGAGACCGCTCTGCCCGCAGAGCCCCTCATGCTCCAGATGGACGCTCTGCGCATCGAGCGGGTGCTCACCAACCTCATCAACAACGCCATCAAGTTCACCCCCGAGGCGGGGAGGATCACGATCCGGGTCACGCGGGAATCAGAGCATGCGCGCTGCGAGATAGAGGACTCGGGGATCGGCATCGCCCCCGAGGATGCGCCGAGACTCTTCCAACGTTTCAGCCAGTTGCAGGATGGTTCGGCGAAGGGCGGCACAGGGCAGGGGCTGAGCATCAGCAAGACCATCGTCGAGGCCCACGAGGGCCAGATCGGGGTGCGAAGCAAGGGCCAAGGCAATGGCTCGACCTTCTGGTTCACTCTGCCGCTGAGCCAGGAAGGAACCGAGTCCGGAACGAAGGGGCTATGGTGACCGCCGAGCTAGGGTATTTCAGGGGGCTGCGCGCTCTTGACCCGGTATCCGGCGTTAGGCGCCGATGACCCGCGCCTCAAGGGCTTGCAGCTCCTTGAGAAGATCTGCCATCGAGTTGGCCGTGTCGCGAATGTACTCGCCGAGGGATGCGACGGCCTGCGCCCGGTCATGGTCGTGATGCCAGCAGGAACAGTTTGAGAGTGCCCGCCCGGCAGCAACCAGGCTCATCATGCACTGCTCGTACCGGGTGCGCTTCTCGGCGACTTCAGCCAGGGCGTTCATGATCATCGAAGGACTCCTTTTGCTGATGAGAATTAATCGCAACTAGGGGTAGTGTAGCTGCTAACCGATATTCCCGCAAGAGGTTTGCTCGTGCGTTCGATGGCGCGGTCATGGTCACGGCAAGCGCCATCCCACCGCAACCCAAAGCACACAGGCTATAATCAGTTCAGAATTACCTGAACGGTTACCACGGATAGATGGAGCAAAGAAGTGAAAGCGATTGTCTACGAGCGCTACGGCCCGCCCGACGTCCTCGATCTGAAGGAGATCGCCAAACCCACGCCGAAGGACGACGAAGTCCTGATCGAGGTGTATGCGACGACAGTGACGTCCGGAGACGCCAGGATGCGAGCCCTGAGAGTGCCTGCAGGCATGGAGCTCTTCGCGCGGCTGAGTTTGGGGGTCTTCGGACCACGACGCCAGATCCTGGGATTCGAGTTGTCTGGCGTGGTATCGGCGATCGGTAAGAGCGTGACCCGGTTCGAGGTGGGGGATCCGGTCTTCGGGACGCCCGGCCTCGGCTTGGGGTGCTATGCCGAGTACCGCGCGATGCCCGAAGGCGGAGTGCTCGCAAGGAAGCCGGAGAACTTGACGTTCGAGCAGGCCGCCGCGATGTGCTTCGGCGGAACGACCGCGCTCGACTTCTTCCGGAGGGGGAAGCTCCAGAGCGGAGAACGGCTGCTCGTCAACGGCGCCTCCGGATCCGTGGGGACCGCCGCGATCCAACTCGCCAAGCACTTCGGAGCGCATGTCACCGGGGTTTGCAGCACCGAGAACCTCGAACTCGTGCTCTCGCTGGGGGCCGACGCCGTGATCGACTACAAACGGGAGGACTTCACGCGCAACGGTGAGACCTACGACCTGATCATGGACACGGCCGGCACGGCCTCGTTCTCCCGCGTCAAGGGCTCGCTCAATAAGGGCGGACGCCTCCTCATCGTCACGGGCCGGGTTTCGGACATGCTCGCTGCGCCCTGGGTGAACGCGACGACCGACAAGCGGATCGTCGCCGACATGGCCGGCGAAAAGGCCGAGGACGTGCGCCTCCTCGCGGAACTGGCGAAGACGGGGAAGTATGTACCGGCCATCGACCGCACGTTTCCGCTCAAGCGCATCGCCGAGGCACATGCCTACGTCGACGAGGGGCACAAGAAGGGGAATGTCGTGATCACGGTTGGAGGCGGTAGCGCGACGTAGGCATGTGTCTCGGCAACATGCAGGTAAGCGAACGCCGCTAAAATTCCGTGAGCTGGGAGTATCGGCCAAGGTGGCCGCCCAGCACGGGAATGGCGAGTGGGCAGCTGCGGCTGCGCAGGCCATAAGGCCAGGGGTTCCCGCGGTCGAGTCGCGGGAACCCCAAAAACACCAATCCCCGCCGAGCTTGCGCTCTGCGGGGTTTGCTGCTTGGAAACCGGCCCAACCGTCACTTCGGTCGCGTACCCGGTAGGTACGGGGTGTCGCCACACCCTCCGTAGGTTCCTCGCAAGTATCTCAACCTACGTTTCGGGGAATTGTCATTCCCTACCGAATCCCGGCGTCGGCCTTTTCAGACCTGCTTCGGAACCCGTGGCACTCTCGACGGGGTGCGACCGTGCTCACCTCTGGAAAAGCGAGACCAATGAACGAGACTTCCCTGTTTCCAGGTCCCAGCTGGGCCGCTTCCGACCAAGCCATCGGTTGTTTCCAACCGCTTCCCCCATCCTTGCGGATCGGATACCCGTTCATCTCACCGGCGAGTCGACGGCCTCTTGCGAAGCCTTCTCCCTACCAGCGTCGAGGGGCCTTCCGATGTCACTCCATCGGTGCGCTTGCAGCG
>DAZV01000007.1 GCA_002083825.1 Candidatus Sericytochromatia bacterium S15B-MN24 CBMW_12
TCTCCCATACCCGGGCGCTCGGATCACCTTAACTCGCTGTCCAATTTTCGGGGGGCATTACACTACCCGAAGCCGCGTCTCAGCGACCCCAACAAGCAGCATAAGAAATACCCTTACTTGCTGCGGGAAGTGGAGATCGAGCGGACGGACCAGGTCTGGAGCACGGATATCACCTACATCCGGCTGGAGAAGGGGTTCGTGTACCTGACGGCGGTAATTACGCTGCGGCGTAGATGCGCTGCGGCGCGAGCGACTGGCACAGCCGCTACGTGCTCTCGTGGTCGGTGTCCATTCCCTCAACGGAACCTACGTCAACCGCGGTTCCCGCCTGCTTCCCGGCAGCCCCGAACGCTTGAAGAACGATGACGAGGTCGTCATGGGCAAGACCTTCTTCAAGGTCGTTTTGGAGTACGGCCTCCCACCCCCTCCCCCCTCCGTCTGGAGGGGATTTTTTGTTTCCTCTGAGGCCCTCAGCGATACCGTGGATGATCCGGCTCTAGTTGAAGTGTGAACCCCAATGGGTGGCGCTCGCTCATCGCGACATCAGAAATGGACGAAGACCGACATGGAAGGAAGCGTCCAGCGCCCAACTGAGGGAGAGTCCCAGCCTTCGGCTTGGAAGAAGACGAGATCGAGGACGGCCTGACGGCCTACCGGGACTCGCAGGCCAAGATCCAACCGGTGGTGGTACCTGACTGGATCGCTTTGTCGAACCCTACTGATATAACGCATAAGGTTGTCTGCGGCATAGAGGCGTATCCCCCAGGCGAAATCCTGCTCGACCCCGATGAGGCCATCGGCCGACTCGGGGGAGTACGCCCCGTCGAAATGAATCCATCCCGGCACGAAATGAAAGGACGTCCCTGTCAGCGGGCTTGTTACCGCGACCGGGAGGCGAGCGGCCCAGGCGAATCCGCTAGCCGTAGCTCCAACACTCTGGTCATGCCCGCCTTCCGCCTCGACCGCAAGATCGAGGATTTCCAGGTCGATCAACCGGTACTTCCCTTTGAGCAGGGCCACCATCGATACAGGATAGACTGGCTCCACTCTTGGGTTCCATGCGAGGCCCAAGGTTGTGGCCAGTTCCAGGCGATCGGTAAGGCCGAATCTGACGTCGATGGGCGTAGGATAGTCGCCCCCCATCCGGGGCGGTTGGAGCGAAAACAGCCAGGTTCCTTGCGGCACCGTAAAGGCGGTCGGCATCCCTTTCAAGGTCGTATTGTCGACGGTCCTCCCTGGCATGGCCGAAGCGATGGCTGACGAGGGCGCCCCGCCGAGAAAAATAGCCAATGATAGCCATGCAAGTCGCCTCATCGAGGGGCGTCCAGCAACCCTGGTCCCGAGTTGCCCACGTAAACAGAAACCTGAAACAACGGGAGCGAGGTCCAGGGTCCCGGCCATATGGTAGTCCTGAGGTGAAACAGGGTGACATCGATGTGGACGCCGGCAACCAAGGACGTGCGCAAGCCGGCGGCAAATTCGCGCCAAGGTAGGTCTGGGGTCATGCTGCTGTCTAAATTTGGGCCATAGGCCCATATCAGGTTGTCGGTGACCCACAACTCCAGATTGCGATAGAGCGTTCGTTGGTAGGCTAGGCCCAACTCGGCACTATCCGGCCGCGGGCCGCCGTGCCATGTGCGCCACCTGGGGCAAAGCGTGGCAACTCCAGCCCCGCCCATGTCTGTGGAAACGGGAAGCGCTAGATCTGAATGCCAGGTATGGGTGGAATAGGTATGGGCCCTGATTCCGCCGCCCCCAAGAATCGACAGATTGCAGAAGCCCATGCGGAGTAGACGTCGCTTCAGCGCGAGATCCAATCCAATCTCCATGGCATTGAACCCCATGCTAGCTACGAGGCTAGGCGACATGGTGAGTTCCAAGCCGGGCGCCAAACCATAGCTAAGCCGGGGGCTCATAGGCGTGCCTCCCAGGTCCTGGGTGGTGGCCTTAATGTACCAGGAGCCTGGGCTGAGCGTGTTCGGCAACTCGAAGCCTTCGACTGATGTTGGCATACTGTCTGCCCGTGCACCGGCTTCCACGGCGTTCGCTGTACCGCTCCCCAAGGTGAGGAGCACGACGAACCCCAGGCTGCAGCGCATCAGGGCCTGCGATTCGCGCATGCTCGATGATGAGTAGTCGCTCATGTGGCTCTATATACCCTAGATTGCTTGGTCATGGCGAGCCACGACCCACCCGGTCCTGCTCGGAACCGGCATCGATCCATCTTCCTTCGAGTGGGATTATTCATTTCTGGAGAAAGCCCGAGGCGGGATCCGTTTGGGATCCCGCCTCGGGCTGAGAGCATGTTGGAGGAGCACTGACGGCAAGAAGCCGGGAGTTGTGGCTGGAAGACTAGGAAACTTGGAGGATGGATTCCGAGCCGTTGACCTGGCCGAAGAGCTCCTTGGAGATGACGGCCTCGTGATCGTTCGCGTAGAGGCGGTTCTGGAACTGGTAATCGCCGGTGTAGAAGATGTTCTCGAGGATGGTCTTGACCGTGTTGGCCTGCCAGCGGCCGCCACGCTTGGTGGCTACGCTGTCGCGGGTGAGGTCGTTGGCGATCTGGCGGAGCGAGCGGCCGAGCGAGCGCTCCCGGAAGATCCGCTGAACGACGGCGGCTTCGGTGGCGTTCACGACGAACTGGTTGGTCGCTTCATTCAGGGAGTAGCCGTAGGGGCAGGTGCCGCCGTTGTGGAGCACTTCGCGGGCCCGGACGAAGACCTTGGGAGCCACGGCGGTCTCCTTGGGGGCGCGAACCCAGCTGGCGACCTGAGGAATGGTGACGAAGAGCTTGAGCAACTGCTGACCATCGGGCCGGCCGGTATCGATGTTCTCCTGGACCGAGATCAGGCGGATGTCCTGGTGGTTGAACTCGGAAAGTACGGTGGCGACGTCGTGAAAGCGACGGCCCAGGCTGATCAGGCTGGTAACGATGACCGTGGCGCGCTCGTTGGCGACGAGTTCCTTCATGCGGGGACGCTCCAGGGCGGTTCCGAGCGTGCCGTCGTCGACCGCGATCGTATCGAGGGCGAGGTTGTTCGCATGGCAGTATGCGTCGAGGGTCTGCTTTTCCGATTCGAGGCGCTTCGCGTCTCCCGTCTGCTCCGGATGGATCCAGAGGTAACCTACCACCTTGCTCATTGTGACTTCCTCCACTGTCGGGCCTGGCTCTCAACTGGCCCGTCACTTGATTTATCGCGGAGTGGGCCCCTTGACTTGCGACCCGGCAGTTAAGGCGGATTTAAATCTACCCCCGTCTCGAAATTAAGCTTGCGAGATCAACGGTTGAGGGAAGCCCCACGGTGAAGGATCATCCCAGCTTGACGATCGTGACCCCGTCGCCGCCTTCCCCCTGCGCGCCGGGCCGGAACGAGGCCACGTAGGGACTCTCCCTAAGGTAGTCCCTGACGGCCTGGCGCAGCGCGCCGGTTCCGCCCCCATGGATCAGGGTGACGGTCATGATGTCGTGGCTGAGGGCGGTGTCCAGGAAGGTCTCGGTCTCCCCCAGGGCCTCGTGAGCCATCATGCCCCGGAGATCGCATTCGAGCGAGGCTTCGCGACTGCTGACCGGAGCGCCGGCGCGCGAGGGGCCGGAGATCATGATCTTGGAGCGTTGCTTGGAGCTGAGCGGGGGCGCTTCCTTGGCGGGGGCGAGCTCGGAGATCTTCGCGGTGACGCGCATGATCCCGACCTGCAGGATCAGCTCGCCGTTGCTGTCCGGCAGGCTTTGGATGACGCCGAGCTGGTTCAGGCGCGGCAGGAAGACCTTCTCCCCCACCAAGAACTCGCGAGCGGCGCTCTCCTTGGGCTTGGCGGCCTTGGTCTTGGACGCGACGATCCGATCGACGCGATCGCGGGCCTTCTGGGCGGAGGCGGAGGTCCGGGAACCCTGAAGCTCCCGGATCACGCCCGTGATCTCCTCGCGGGCGGTCGAGAGCTCTTGATTCAGTTCGGTGCGGGCCTTCTCGCGCATGGCGTGAAGGGTCTCATTCCAGCGCTCGAGCTTGGCCTGGTACTGTTCCTTGAGGCGGCGGGCCTCGGCGAGCGCATTATCGGCTTCGCGGCGGGCGATCGCCGCCTGATGCTGTTCCGTCTCCAGCTCCCCCATGATCCGAGCCGAATCATCCTTGCTCGACTTCAGCAGCTCCGCGGAACGCTCCACCAGCCCCGCAGGAAGCCCCAGGCGGCTCGCGATCAGGACGGCGTTGGATTGCCCCGGAACCCCCATCAAGAGGCGGTAGGTGGGCCGCAGGCTGGCGGCGTCGAACTCCACCGAGGCGTTGCGAACACCCGGAGTCTCGTAGGCCAGGAGCTTGAGCTCGCCGTAGTGCGTGGTGGCCACCAGGCGCGTCCCCCGCCGCAGGAACTCCTCGATGATCGCCCGCGCCAGCACCGCCCCTTCCTGGGGATCGGTGCCCGCCCCGATCTCGTCGAGCAGGACCAGCGATTTGCGATCCGCCTTTTCCAGGATCCGGATGATGTTAGTCATGTGCCCCGAGAAGGTCGATAGCGACTGGGCAAGACTCTGCTCGTCCCCGATGTCCGCGTAAATCGACCTGACCAGCCCCACCACCGAACCCTCGGCCACCGGAGCGTGCAGGCCCGCCTGGGTCATGAGGGTCACGAGCCCCAGGGTCTTGAGCGAGACCGTCTTGCCGCCGGTATTGGGGCCGGTGATGAGCAAAATGGGCACCTGCCCGCCCACCTCGATGTCGATCGCCACGACCTTCGAGCCGCCCTCCGCCTCGTTGGCGGCGAGAAGCGGATGCCGGGCGGAGTAGAGGCGGCTGAAACCGTCCCGGCTCAGGCGAGGAGGGCGCGCGTCCAGCTTGCGGGCGAGACGCGCCTTGGCCACGGTGAAGTCGATTTCGGCAAGGGCCGACAGGGTCCAGTGAATCTCCTCGATTTCGGCCAGAACCAGCTGGGTCAGCCGTCCCAGTATCCTGGCGATCTCGTCGCGCTCGTCCAGGCGGGCCTTCGAGAGGGAGTTGTTGAGCTCGACCACTGCCATGGGCTCGATGTAGAGGGTCGAGCCGCTCGCGGACTGATCGTGGACCAGCCCCGGAACCTGGGTCTTGGCGTCGGAGCGCACGGGCAGGACGAAGCGATCACCCCGCATCGTGATCAGCGATTCCTGCAGGTGCTGGGCGTGGCTGTTGAGCATGCGCTGGAGCTTCTCGCGAATGCCGGACTGAGACTGGCGAATCCGCTGGCGGATGGTTTGAAGGGCGGGGCTGGCACTATCGGCGAGTTCGCCGCTGAGATCGAAGCAGCGCTTGATTTCCGAGACGAGCTTCGGCAGGGGCGTGATCGGGACGGCGAGCTCGGCGAAGGCGGGAACGGCCTCCGCCTGATCGGCCATGAAGAGCTTGATCCGGCGGGCGGCGTCCATGGTGTCGGCGATCGCCAGAAGGTCGGGCCCGTCGAGATCCCCGCCCTGTTCCACCCGGCGCAGCGCGCTGCGGATGTCCCGGATGCCGCCCAGCGGAAAGCTTCCCTTGATCCGGATCAGCTCGTCGGCTTCCGTGGTCAGCCGCAGGGCGTGAGAGACCCCCTCGAGATCGGTGTGAAATTCGATTGCCTGGCAGCGGTCCTTGCCGGCCATCGTGGCGGCCTCGGCGACCAGCCTATCGATGACCTTCGCCCACTCCAGGACGCCCAGCGTCTTTGAATCCATTTACAAAAGCCCTTTAACCGGGCGGAACGCCCTACGAGGTGGCAACCGGTGCCGACGGCACGATAAGCCTACAGTATAGCGCGATCCGTATGTCCCCGCAGGATTTGCGCCGCTCGCCCTTTGGGATCCGGCACCCGCACCAGCAGCGCCAATCCCGCCAGGACGAAGATCAGCTGGGCGCCGAGCGCGAGCTGGTACTTCCCGATGGGCATGAAGGCGAAGACGCTGGTGATGAGTCCCCAGGTGAGCGGACCGACCACGGCGGCGAACTTCCCGGCCAGCGAGTAGAGCCCGAAGAACTCCCCTTGCCGATCCGGCGGCGCCAGGCTTGCGAGCAGGGCGCGCGACGCCGTCCAGGTGCCCCCCATGGCGATCCCCACCATGGGGCCGAGCAGCCATGTGGCGATCGCCTTGTCCCTGATCGTGATGAAGCCGACCAAGGCCACGACCCAGAGCGCCAGATCCAGGACCAGCGCCTGTTTGGCGCCTATCCGGTCGGCCAATGCGCCCCAGCCCAGGGATCCCACGAAGGCGAAGAGCGTCGCCAGCATCAGGACTGTCTGAACCTCGTTCCGCGCCGAATCGAATCCCAGGACCTGGGTCGCGTAGATCGCCATGAAGCCGATCACCGTGTTCAGCGCGTCGAAGAAGAGCAAGTTGGCCAGGAGGTAGCGCGTCATGCCGGGAACCTGGCGGGCGGCCTTCCACGATTCGACGAGCTGTCCCAGGCCTGGCTTCCGGGCTTGCGCCTTCGGCGCGGCGCGGTCCTTCACCCCGAGGATCAGCGGCAGCGAGAAGAGCATGAACAGAAAGGCCACCGGCAGGAAGGCGCCGGCGTTCCCTCCTGCGGGGATGGGGGTCTGCAGCCCGAAGAGCTTGCCCGAGACGAAGGGCATGATCATGATCATGCCGAAGACCGAGCCGAGATAGCCGATCGCCGTGCCGTAGCCCGAGATCCTGCCCATCTCATGAGGTTTGGCGAGTTCGGGCAGCATGGCGTTGTAGGAGATCTGGGCGATCTGGTAGGCGAAGACGCTGACGATGAAGAGCCCGAGTCCGACGTAGAGGTTGGAGACCCAGGTGACGGCGGCGATGCCGGCGCAGCAGATCAGGGTGAAGAGGGCGATGAAGGGGATGCGACGGCCGAGGCGATCGGACCATGCGCCGACCATGGGGGAAAGTAGGGCGACGGCGAGCAGGGAGATGGAGGAGGCCGCGGCGTAGGCGATGTCCGGGGCCTTCATGTCCTGGGTGACCCAGAGGGCGAAGTAAAGCGAGACGACGTTCATGGCGAAGAGGGTGTTGGCGAAGTCGTAAAGCGCCCAGTAGTGAACGGCGCGGGAAAGGGGCTTCATGCGGTCCTCCTGGCGAGTTGCGGACTTCTTGCTTTTTGGAGACGACTGGCCGCGAGGCGCGGCGGGGCCAAAAAAGTGAGGGGCGGCCGAAGCCGCCCCTCGAGGGGGGAATTACGCGAAGACGGGGTCGGGACCGGTGAAGATCTTGTCGAACTCCTCGGCGTCGAGGGTCTCGCGCTTGATGAGCTCCTTGGAGATGGCCTCCAGCTTGCTCTTGTGGGTGGTGAGGATGTCCCGGGCGCGGGAGTAGCAATCCTCGACGATGCGGCGGATTTCGCCGTCGATGAGTCCCGCCACTTCGTCGGAGTAGTTCCGGTCTTCGCCGAAGTCGCGTCCGAGGAAGACGTGAGCTTGGCGTTTACCGAAGGTGAGCGGTCCGAGGACATCGCTCATCCCCCACTCGGTGACCATGCGGCGGGCGAGGTCGGTGGCTCGTTCCAGGTCGTTGGAGGCGCCGGTGGTGATCTCGTTGAAGATCAGGCTCTCTGCGACCTGTCCGCCCAGCATCATGGTGATGCGGTCGATGAGCTGAGCGCGGCTGGTGAGGACGCGGTCCTCCTCGGGGATGGTCATGGTGAGCCCCAGGGCCATGCCGCGGGAGACGATGGTGACCTTGTGCAAGGGGTCGGCGTGGGGCAGGACCTTGGAGACGAGGGCGTGACCGACCTCGTGGTAGGCGATGATCTCCTTCTCCTTTTCGGAGATGATCCGGCTCTTGCGTTCAGGGCCTGCGATCACGCGGTCGATGGCGTGTTCGAAGTCCTCCATGACGACTTCCTTGCGGTTGTTTCGGGCGGCGACGAGGGCGGCCTCGTTGGCCATGTTCATGAGGTCGGCTCCCGAGAAACCCGGGGTGCGGCGGGCGAGGACCTTGAGGTCGACGCCTTCGGCGAGGGGTTTATTCTTGACGTGGACCTTGAGGATGGCCTCGCGGCCGGTGACGTCGGGAAGATCGACCACGACCTGGCGGTCGAAGCGACCGGGACGCATGAGGGCGGAATCGAGGATATCGGGGCGGTTGGTGGCCGCGATCACGATGACCGAGTGGTTGGGCTCGAAGCCGTCCATTTCGACGAGTAACTGGTTGAGGGTCTGCTCGCGCTCGTCGTGCCCCCCGCCGAGTCCCGCTCCGCGTTGGCGGCCGACGGCGTCGATTTCATCGACGAAGACGATGCAGGGAGAGTGTTTCTTGGCCTGTTCGAAGAGGTCGCGCACGCGGCTGGCGCCGACGCCCACGAACATTTCGACGAAGTCCGAACCCGAGATCGAGAAGAAGGGAACTCCGGCCTCGCCTGCGATGGCCTTGGCCAGCAGGGTCTTACCGGTACCGGGGCCGCCCACCAGGAGCACGCCCTTGGGAATGCGGGCCCCCAGGGCCTGGAACTTCTCGGGATTCTTCAGGAAGTCGACGATCTCCTCGAGCTCGAACTTGGCTTCCTCGATGCCCGCCACGTCCTGGAAGGTCACCGAAGGCTTGTTTTCTACCATCATCTTGGCGCGCGACTTGCCGAAGCTCATCGCCTGGTTGGATCCCGACTGCGCCTGGCGCAGCATGAAGATCCAAAGTCCCACGATGATCAGGACCGGAACCAGAATCGTCGAAAGCAGCGAGACCCACCAGCTGGACTGGTCAGGTGCCTTCACGTTGGTTTCGACTCCCGCGGCCTTGAGCGTCTCGATCAGCTTCGGGTCGTTGGCGGGGGCCACGGTCTTGATCTTTTCCGCCTCCGGGCTCGAGCCCTTGAGCTCCGCCATGATGACGTTCGAAGCGTTCGAGATGGTGACCTTCGAAACCTTGCCCGATTCGACCCGCGTCACGAAGGTCGAGTACGGAATGCTCTCCACTTCCTTGGTCCGCGGGTAGAGCGAGGTGATGAAGGCTACGGCGACTAATGCGAGCAGGATGTAGATTCCGCTGCTCTTCCAAACCTTATTCAAACGGTGATCCTCCTTATCGATCAGCCTTCATGGTAGGTATCGAAGGGGGGGTTGTCAAACCCTGCTTCCTTGTCCCAGGTGAGCTTGAATACCATCTTCGCCTCGTTTGGCAGCGCAAAGCGCGCGGATCTCCGCATGCCCACGACCCAAAGAACCTCTTTCCCGCTCGCGATCACCCAGAGGCGCCGTCTGAGCGGTTCGAAAACTTTGGCCCGCGTCAGAAATCGATTCAGCGCATGCGTCCCGAGATGCCCCCAGGGCACGAATTGGTCCCTCGCCGGGTCCGCTCGCCGCAAGACCGCGTCCGCGGGCCAGGTTTCCCCCGCGAAGAAAACTTCCTCGCGCTCGATGTCCCGCGCGTCCTCATGCCAAGCCTTCCACGCCGCCCATGCCTCGGGCCCGACGAGTTCCGCGCTCAGGATACCCCCTTCCAGGGCGATCGCCAAGCCTGACGGCGTCGGCCGCAAGGGAATCGCCGCCACGGGGGCCGGATCCCGATCCAGCGCGACCCATGCCCCGTGCAGAAGCCCCCGCACCCCGTCGCCCATGTCCAAGGCGCCCGGTTTTTCGGCCTCCCAGCGGTCGAGGACGCTTTCGATGCGGGGGGCGGTGAGTTGCCTCAGACGCCCCCCGACCGCCTGAAAGGCCGCATGGAGCGCGCGGCGCCGCAGCACCCGCGGCAAGGCCCCGAAGCCCGCGCGGTCCCATGCCAGGAGCCCTTCTCTCGCGACACGCCGCAGCGGGGTCTCGGCCTCGCGCGCGGCGTGTTCCAGCCAGTCATTCTCGGCGGATAGCAGGTCCAGGTGAAACGGCAGGCTTTCCAGGAGGCGCGGGTTGAGTTGCTTGAGGACGGGGACGACCCGCTGCCGCAGGAGATTCCGGGGAATCGAGGGATCCCGGTTGGTGAGATCCTCCCAGGACGGCAAGCTTCGCTCCGCGTGATAGGCCTCGATGTCGGCGCGCGACACCTCGAGCAGAGGTCTGACCACGGGGGGACCTGCCTTCTGTTCCCTCAAAGGGCGCATTCCCTTGATTCCGCTGGCCCCAGCACCTTGAACCCAGCGGAATAGGATGGTTTCGAGCTGATCGTCGGCGTGATGCGCGAGCGCCAGGTGGGTGGCTCCGATCTCGGCGGCGTGGGCGTTGAGGGCGTCGTAGCGCGCATGCCGCGCGGCTTCCTCGGGGCTCCGGCCGTCCTTGGCGATCGCCACCCGTACCGTCCGGTAGGAAAGCCCGATCTTCTCGCAATAGGCCTCGAGCTCCGTGGCCTCGGTTTCGGCTTCCGGCCGCAGGCCGTGGTTCACGTAGAGCGCGTGAAGCTCCCAACCCGCCTCGGGGGCCAGCCGGAGGAGCGCGTCGGCGAGCGTGACCGAATCCACGCCCCCCGAGAGCCCCAGGAGGATGCGCGAGCCGGAGGGCAGGAGCCCATGGCGGGAAATGGCGGCCTGCGTGCGGGCGAGCAAGGAACCTGGCATCTACAACCCTCTCCAAGACAGCGTCTATCGCCGCAGCGAAATACCTAGCCGCGGCGAATCCGAGGCCTTCCGGCGAATCCGAGGCCTTCCCTAGAGCAAAGCTCGTTACGGCGTTCTCTCGCTGTCCTAACCAACAGCCGCCGGCGCTACTCAACAGCCGCTGGCGCTAAGTCAATTCAAAGTCAATTTGCAAATTGCCCGGTCCACAGCTGCGCGTCGGCAGGTGGGAGGTCGTTTCCCCCGTTGGGCCTACGGGCCCAGCCGGGTGAATAATATGAAACGACGCCCGGCGTGGGCCGGGCGTCGTTCGGGAGTGGCACTGGCTGGATTTGAACCAGCGGGTGAGCGGGTATGAACCGCTTGCCTTAACCACTTGGCGACAGTGCCGAATGTCTCGAAGCGGAATCCATTATAACAAAATCCATCCGTCCGTCAAGCACCCTTTGAATTCTTCTTCCCCGAGGGTTTCCAAGCAAGCAGTTAGGGTATAAGCCCTCGGTGAGACTCATGCGCCTAGCTAACGTAAAAATCGACATGACGCTCGGCCGCACCATCTTCGCCGACGATGGTCGCGTTCTCTTGAAGCGCGGAACCGTGCTGACGGCAGCCTACCTGGAGACCCTCAATCGCTACGGCTACGAGGTGCTCTACGTCGCGGATCCCGCCACCCCCTCGCTGGAGCTGCGGGAGCCCGTGTCGGAGCGTACCCGCTCCGCAGCCATCGGCTCGGTGCGCGAGGCCTTCCGGACCTTCCGTGCCCCCAATCGCAAGCTCGACCAAGACTGGACCGGCCGCCGTATCCTCTACAATGCCGCCACCTCTCTGGTCAACGACATCACGTCCAACCGCGATCTCAACCTCCAGCTCACCGAAATGCGTTCCCAGAATTCCTACCTCTTCGCGCATTCGGTCAATGTTTGCATTCTCGGTTTGGCGCTGGGGCAAAAGCTGCAGTTCAACTACGGCAAGCTGGCGGATCTCGCCATCGGCCTCCTGATCCACGATATCGGCAAGTCCTTGCTCCCAGCCGAGTACGCCACCCTGCATACCCACGTCCAGCCCGTGGCCGATCCCGGCTATCAGACCCACCCCCGCCTGGGCTTCGACATGTTGCGACAGGCAGGCCGAACCCTGGGAGCCCCCAGCAAGATCGTCCCTCTCCAGCACCATGAGCGCTGGGACGGACAGGGTTTCCCCTCCGGTCTCAAGGGCAGCGAGATCCACGAGTTCGCCCAGGTGGCGGCGATCGTGAACGCCTACGACAACCTCGTTCACCTGAACTTCGACGGCCAAACGCTCCCGCCGAGCGAGGTGATCGAGTTCTTCATGGCCACCGGAGGCACCCTCTTCAACCCGGAGATGGTGGAGGTCTTCATCAAGATGCTGGTCCCGTATCCCCTGGGCTGCTACGTCTACCTGAGCAACCAGGCGGAGGGATTCGTCAGCGGGCTCGACCGCGCGATCCCGCTGAGACCGATCGTGCGGATCATCACCGAGTCCACGGGCAAGAGCGCGCACCCCACCTACGATCTGGATCTAAGACAGCACGCGGACATCACGATCGTCGGCGTTCGGGCTCAGGGGTAACGGCCCCAAGACCAGCCGATAACCGAAGATCAGCAAGGCGCGAACGATCGCCGCCACCGGCACCGCGAAGATCAGGCCGATGGCGCCGCCGTAATGCTCCCCGATGAGCAGCGCGAAGATTACCAGGATCGGATGAATCTCGGCGTTGTGCCCCAGCACCTTCGGGTTGAGGAAGTTGGCTTCGATCAGGTGGATCAGGGCAATCATGCCGACCACCTGCAAGGCGACCCACCAGGACTGGGTGAGGGCGATGAGCACGGCGGGGATGGTGCTTATCACCGTTCCGAAGATGGGAATCACGCTGAAGACCCCCGCGATCAGGCCGATGGTCACCGCGTACTTCACCTGCAGCATCATGAGCCCGGTCGTCGTGAGCACCCCGTTGATCAAGCAAACGAGTAGCTGGCCGCGGATGGCGCCGTTGAGCCCCTTGTCGATGTCGCGCCCGATGGCCATGACCGTCTGACGCTGACTTTCCGGGGCCAGGCTCAGAATCTTCTGCTTGATGCGAGGCCAGTCGAGCAGCATGAAGAGCGTGAGCATGAAGACCAGGACCACCGAGATGATGGTCGAGAAGACTCCCTTCAGCAAATCCTGGGCCTGCTTCACGAGCCCGGCGGTCTGTCCTTCTCCCATGTGCGCGAAGCGTGTGACCGAGTCCTTGAGAATTCGCTCGGCGTCCAGGGGGAGGCCGTAGGAATCGAAGACATGCTGCGCCTTGTCGACGTAGATCGGCAGGGTCTGGGTTTCGAACTTGTTGACGGCCTGCGGCAGTTCGCGGGCGATGCGCGCGCCTTCCGTGAAGAGCTGGGGGACGACAAAGAGGCTGGCAACGGTCAGGAGGCCGAAGAAGCCGGCGAAGACGATGGCGACGGCTCCCTTTCGGCCGATGCCGAAGGAGAGCTCCCGGTGTCCCAGGCGCAAGCCGGAGATGCGGGTTCCCGAGAGCCAGTCGACCAGTGGATTCAACAAGTAAACCAAGAGGAGGGCGACGAGGAAGGGCAAGAGGACGTGATGAATAGCCCAGAGGAAGGCGATCAGGGCGAGGCCCGCCATGAGGGCGATGATTTTCTTGGTGCGGGGGGTCAGATCCATTTAGCGATCTCCGGGCGACGCGTGGCCCCTAGCTTGGTGGTGAATTGAGTCAGTATACCCTATACCCGGTGGCCGTCGTGTTTGTCAGCGGGGCGCCCCCGAAGAAGGGCGATGGGTGCCATGCAGAGAGGGTCTCGAGGCGAACCCCGAGACCCTCTCCGGAAGACGTGGGTGATGGCTTAGAGGGCGACCATGATGCCCCGGACGAGCTCCCGGAAGCTGGCGGAAGACTTGGCGACATTCTCGAGGATCTCGGTCTCGGTGGCGTGACCGCCGAGGTCGGGGTTGGCCATGTCGGAGATCATGCCGATGCCGAGGACCTTCATGCCGCCGTGAACGGCCGCGATGGTCTCGTGGACGGTGGACATGCCGATGGCGTCGGCTCCGATGGTGAGGAGGTGTCGGATTTCAGCTTCGGTGAAGAAGGCCGGTCCGGCGATGCCGGCGTAGATGCCTTCTTGGAGCTGCATGTCGAGGCCCTTGGCGACAGTGTGGGCGATCGCCCGCAGATCGGCGCGGTAGGCGTCGAAGAGGACGGGGAATCGGGGGCCCCAGTCGGGATCGTTGGCTCCGATCAGGGGATTGGTGCCGGTCATGTTGAGGTGATCGGTGATCAGCATGAGGTCACCGGCCTTGAAGGCGGGGTTGAGTCCGCCGGTGGCGCAGGTGATGAGAAGGGTTTCGACGCCGAGGGCGCGGAAGACGCGGACGGGGTAGGTGGTCGCCTGGGGGCCGTAGCCTTCGTAGCTATGGAAACGGCCCTGCATGAGGACGACGTCCTGGCCGCCGAGGCGTCCGAAGATCAGGTTTCCGGCGTGGCCGGGGGCGGTCGAGAGGGGGAAGTGGGGGATCTCGGAGTAGGGGATCACCACGGCGTCCTGGACGTCATGGGCGAGCGCTCCGAGTCCTGATCCGAGGATCACGGCGATCCGGGGCTTCACGGAGGCGCGCTCCTGCAGGAAGCGGACGGTCTCGGCAAGGCGAGCGCGCTGCGCGGTGACGGCAGCGGGAAGGGTGGTCGTGGTAGCCATGGTTGGGACTTCCTCCGTTACAAGGGGGCGGGGGCCAAGAGGAAGGATGGAGCGACCAACGAAACCGGCTGGAAATCTGCGGGACGCCAGGGGTTTCCCGCGGGGTTGGGTTGGTCGTTCAAAAGAGCGGGGAGAGGGGGATTCGAACCCCCGAGACCGGGTTAAGCGGCCTACATTCTTTCCAGGAATGCCTGTTCAACCACTCCAGCATCTCCCCGAACATTGCGCCATCGGCGCGCGCAAGCCGGATGCGAACATCGCGGATGCGAGGGTTAAGCATAGCACCCGACGAGGCGGGTGTCTAGTGCTTGGGGCGTCCTCCATGAACCGTCTGACGAGACATGGTGACGCTCTTACCGCCGCCGCCCAGTCCCAAGGGGCTGGGCGACAGTGGAAAGCGGTCTAGCGGACCGAGATCTTCTGGCGCTTGGCGCCGAAGCGCTCGAACTGCACCTTGCCTTCGGTGGTGGCGAAGATGGTGTAGTCCCGACCCATGCCGACCCCGTCACCGGGATGGAACTGGGTGCCGCGCTGGCGAACAATGATGTTGCCGGAGATCACGACTTCGCCGCCGTACTTCTTGACACCCAAGCGCTTGGCGTTGGAATCGCGACCGTTACGGGTAGAGCCTACCCCTTTTTTATGGGCCATGGTGCATCGTTCCTTTCTTAGAGGCTGATGGACTCGATCATCACCCGGGTGAAGGGCTGACGATGACCGCGCTTGCGGCGGTAATGCTTCTTGGGACGCATTTTGTAGACGATGACCTTGGCGCTCTTACCGTGACGGAGCACCTTGCCGGTGACCGTGGCTCCCGCGATGACGGGCTGACCGACGGAAATGTTGCCGTCCTTGGAAACCAGGAGCACCTGGTCGAAGGTCACGGTGGCGTCAACCTCGGAATCGAGCATCTCGATCTCGACGTAAACGCCTTCCTCGACCCGGATTTGCTTGCCGCCGGTGGCGATGATGGCGTACATGTTTGGGCTTTTCCTCCTCGTTGCGAGACGCGCCAGAACCGGTGATCGCGTGATGCGACGCTTGGGGACCGGGCCTGAGCGGTACACGCCCAGTGCTAAAACAAGGTTTCCAGCATATCATCCGACGGTTAAGGGCGTCAAGCTGCTTTCGTCGCAGGGGTGGGCGCAATCGGGGGTGCCAACCCTCGCTTCATTGTCGTCTTCCCCACCCATGGGCGTTTGCAGTCGCAAGAGTAAGGAGGCGGGCCTCCTGGAGGCTGGGGTTCCCTCGAGGCCCGGTTTTATCCTGGCTTCGGCGAGAAGTTCAAGAGTGTGGCTGCGGGCCCAGTTAGGCTGCGCCTGAGCGAGGGGGGATCGGTTGGCGGGGGATGAGATCGGCATGGAAAAGCACGGGGACCCCCGAAACGGGGGCCCCCGGCGTGCGCATTGCGCTCGGTGCCTAGACCAGGACCCACGGGCCCCTAGCGGTCATCTCGCCCTGACGGAAGGCAGACGAGTGGGCACACCAGCATTCCTCTTGGATCCGAGTAAACTCCCCGACGGTCGAACCGCCTATAGGGCCGATGGATCCGCGTCGAACACTGGGCTTCCGGTTCCCGGCCCGTCCTGGACCGCTTCCTTCCACGCTTTTCATCATAGCAACCAAGCGTTAAGTGGCAAGCAAGCAAGCTTACGGTTCATGTGAAACTATCATTTGATCTTGATTATCTGGCAGGTGACCTGCTATTCAGGCGCCTGATTCGACAGATAAGCGAGCTTCGAGCGCTCAGCCGAAGAACGGCTTCTGGATCATCTCCAGCCCCACCACCTGCTTCGCGTTTTCGAGGGCTGCCCCGCCTGGACATCTCCAGGTCGAAATGTGATCATGGTGGGCGTTTGGATGTCATAGTGCGGCGGTGATTCCACGCCCCGGTGACGCGGGTTCGCGACGCGATGATCAACCGGTGAAGGCAAGCATGTTCGATAGAAAGGCGGAGTTTTGATGACTTTGATGACCCGGAACTTTGGCGTCTTGGAACGACTGTCGGCGGGCGAACTCTCAGCAATTCTGACGGAACTCCTGAAGACGCACCCGGAGTTAAGGGGCGAGGCCGAATCGATTGCAACCCGCATGGTCTCCATGGTCGCGCCCGACGGCGTCGTGGACCCGATCCTCCAGGCGCTCGCGTCGCTGGATCTCGAGGATCTGAATGCAAGGGCTGGCCTGCATGACGGAATCTACGTCGGTCCCGGCGAGGCCGCATGGGAACTCCTGGAGGAGGTCGCCGACGGTTTTGTCGCCGACATGAAGCGCAAGATGGACCTGGGTTTCGAAGACGCGGCGCTGGTGGTTTTCTCGGGCCTGGTCATCGCGCTTGCCAAAGCCGAGGAGGTTGATTCGGCGGGCCCGCTCGGCTGGGCGCCCGACTTCCCCGCCGAGATGGCATGTCGCGCGGCGTCCGAGCTGATCGATGCAAGTTCGGTCGAGAAACGCACGGCGGTTCGAGACCGTGTCGTTTCCGCCTTGGAGGGTCTCGACCCCAGGTGGAGGGGGATGATCACGCGAACGATGGATCAAACGCTCTCGGCACTGTCGGCGACCCGGCGTTAATCCCGGAGAACGCGAGACCTCAGGCCCCGCTGCGGCCCTCGGAGGTCATGTTTCCCCGGTTCATGGGTTCATGGCTGGCACGTTCAGGCCAGTTCCGGATAGAACGGGTTATGCCGTTTTTCGAGTCCGACGCTGGTCAGGGGACCGTGGCCGGGGGCGATCACGGTTTCATCCGGCAGCGTGAAGATCTCGCGGCGATTGTTGGCGAGCGCGTCCGGGTAGGAGACGTTCCCGCGCCCCATGGAGGCGGCGAACAAGGCGTCTCCGACCACCACCACGGGCTTGGAGAGGCCGGTGACGAAGTAGGACGTTCCCCCGACGGAGTGTCCCGAGGTGGGCAGCGGCTTGATCGTTAGTTCGCCCACCTGAAAGGTCTCGCCTGCCGCGAGGCTTTCCGCCCCCGCGAGGGGTTCGCGCGACGAGACGAAGGCCCGGGCGCCGGTGCTTTTTCGCAGGAAGTCCAGGCCCATGACGTGATCGGGGTGGGCGTGCGTGATGAGCAGCAACTCGACCTGGAGGCCCCGATCGCGCACCGCTTCGAGGAGGGCTTCCCCGTCGGAGCCGGTGTCGAAGATGACGGCCTGCTTGGTCGATTCATCCCAGAGCAGGTAGGCGTTCACGAAGAAGTCATGATAAGGGGTGCTGAAGCCCCGCATGCCATCGGGCGGGGAGACATGGGGAGCGTAGGCGCGGCGGCCGAGCGCGATCAGCGCCTCCGTCCCGAGACCGAGAACGGGTGCGAGCTGCCTGACGACCGTCTCGTCGAAGTCGCCGGCCAGCACGCGCGTGATCGCCCCGACATCCAGGTTCGTCCGGGCGGCCACGTCCGCGGGCTTGAGCTTCAGGCCTTGAAAAGCCTTCAAAAGCACGTCGTCGTAGTTGTCTTCGAGGGGGATGGCCATGGTCGCGTCTCCGATCAGAAGAGGGCGGGTTGCTTGAGCTCCGCCATGGTACCCGATGCACGGAGATTCGCGGGAAGGGTCGTTCGAGCCATGAACGCGCCGGCGTGGTCCTGGCAAGCTTTCCAATCTGCGACGGCATTTTTTCCGTCTTGCCATGGCAGGAGGCGCGGTCCCAGAGCGGAGCGGACGGGGCGGGGCCGGCCTGCGATCATCAAGGTTTCGGGAAGGCGCCAACCTTCACCGTCGTGCTGCGCCAGGAAAGCCCGGGGGCCCCTCGCGAGGAGGTCCCGAAAGGCTTCGAGCACGAGCGTGGTGAGCCTGAGCTCGGGAGGCTTGTCCTTGTCCACCCGCCAGAACCCGCGGGGATTCTTGGGATCCGGCGCTAGAACGAGTTTGAGATCGGCCAGGCTCAGGCCGTACATCGCGGCGACCAAGGCCTCGGTGATGCAGCGGACCCGGAGACGCTCGTGGGGGGTCAGGCAGAAGCGCTCCGTCCAGCCGTGGCCGTCGCTCATTCTCGGTCGCAAGGCCAGCCAGAGCTGGGCGAACCGCGAGGACGCCCCGTTGAGCCGCAAGGTGTTGAGGGCCAGGTGGGGAAGCAACTCGTGGCGCGGGTCGACCAGGGGGAGTTCGGCCATGATATGCGCGTCGACCTGGGTTCCGCTTATCCGGATCCGGGCCACCCAGTCGAGGACGAAGGAGTTGAGCAGCGCCGGAAGCGCGCAGGTGAGCATCATGTCGGCCATGCGGAGGACTCCGAGCTTGTGGCCGCAGGGCAGGCCAGCGTTCAGCGAGGCTATCAGGGTGCGTTCATCGGTGTTCCGGGCGATGGTGCGGTAGGTGACCTTGGGGGCGAGGATGCGATCGCCCTTGCGCACGGCCTGGTCGAAGGCCATCAGGAACTGGGGGGCGAGTCGCTTCGCTTCCCACGGGAGGCTATCCCAGAGCGCGCTCAGGCCCGTTCCCCGGATCCATTCCTTCGCCGAGTCGTCGAACTGGTGGATCATCACGCCCTGGTAGAAGGGCAGGGCGATTTCGCCGAGGGGTCCGATCCAGCGGCCGTAGGCATCGGGGCGATAGCCCTTCGCTTCCCAGTCCGGACGCGGAGAGAACTTCGCGGAGTCTCCGGTCATGTGGAACTCGGAGCTCGATTGGATTCCCCATCCCGCCTCGTCCTTGTCGCCGAGCAGGACGGCGTTCGCGTAGATCGTGCGCAGCAGCGCGACGTCGCGCTTTCCTTCCAATTCGAAGAAAGCCTTGCTCTTGGGGCTGAAACGCTCGACCTGGGCCGTCTCGTAGGCGAAGGCGACCTGTTCGGCGCGCTCCCAGTCGACGCTGTCCTGCCGCATGAAGGCCGCTCGCAGCGTCTCGGTTCGGCCGCCCTTCGAGAGGACGACCATGCAGAACTTGAAGCGACTGTCGATGTCGAAGATCTTCTGGCGGTTCTCGAAGGCGAAGAGCCAGTTCCACCGGCAGCGCTCGATGAAGAGCTCGCGAAGCGCCTGCGCGCCCTTGTCGGAGTAGAGCCCAGCGGGAACGATCATCCCCATCCGACCGCCTGTTTTGAGCAGCGAGTGGGCCAGCTCCAGGAACATCTTGTAGGTGTTGGGATCCGCGCCTCCCTGATGGCGAAAGGGATGCTCCGGGTCGGCGTAGCCAAGCGGCGTGACGGGTTGCGGCCCGGTGGATCGCGGCGGCGATTCCCCACGAGGCGCCCCGAAGGGATCGCCGGCGTACCTCCCCCAGTTGCTCAGGGCTTTGAGCATGGCGTTGGCTTCCAGCCAACTGCGTTCGAGCGCGACGTCGGCCTGGAAGTAGGCTTGCTGCTGGCGAAGGGCTTCTTGCTTGCCGTAGGTCCGGTAGCGCGCGTCGTGATGAGCGAAGAACTCCCGGGAGTTGGGCTTGGGCGTTTCCCAGGGAGGATTGCCGATCTGGGCGTCGAAACCCGAGCCCGGGGCGGTGAAGACGTCGGGGAATTCGAGTTCCCAGTGGAAGAAGCGCCGTGATTCGGCGAGCTGATCGATCAGCGCGAGGGTCTCGGGCTCGGGATTCAGGTAGTTCAGGGGGGTCGGTGCGATGTCGAGCCGGTCGGCGGGCCAGAACCAGAGGGCGCACCAGGTATCGAAGGCGCGTTTCAGTTCGCCAAGGGCGGAGCTTTCGAGGATTTCCTCCCGGTAGAGCTTGGCGCGCAGGTCGGCGCGATGAACGGGGAGGTCGTGGAGCTTTTCCATGGTGGTCAGGGCCTGGGCATGGGTGGCGATCGCCATGCTCGAACGGTCTTCGTTCAGCCAGTTCAGGCTGCCGGTGCGCAACTGCTCCAGCTCCGAGCGGATCCGGCCGCGCCTAGTCTTGATGGCGCCGCTCCAGGCCTCGTTTTCGAAGTGGACGCCGCGATGCCCCTTGTCTCCGCCTTCGCGTTCCCAGGCCATCGCGGGGTAGCGGAGAAAGGTGTCGAAATGGGCGCCGACCAGGGCGTTTCCCACTTTCAGTTTGTGGTCGAGGAAGCTGAAAGGAAGGTCGCGGTCCATGGTTTCGACCCAGAGCGCAAGTTTGCCGAGTTCGACCGCCAGGGGATCGAGATCGACTCCGTAGAGGCAGCGTTCGACGAGATGCCGCTTGAGGCGGGCACGGAGGGCCGATTCGAAGTTCGGATCTTCCGGAGGAAGGGGGAGGGTCTCCTCGCAGAGTTCGCCGTTGGAGGGGAGCCCGCTCGCGAGGGTGACGACGGTATGACGACCGTGGACCTGGATGCGCCCATGGGCATAGAGGCTCTGGAGCAGGGCCTCGGTCAGGTAGCGCAGGGCTGCCACCAGGAAGGATCCCGATCCCATGCTCGGGTCGCAGATCTTGAGGCGCAGGAGGGCTTCCGGAAGCTTGAGAGAACTGCGGTCGATCGCGAGTTCATCCTCCCTCGCTCCGCCATCCCCTGATCCCCCCCCGCTGGCTCCATCGGTGCTCGCTCTGCCGGCCCCAGCTCCATCGGCCGGGAGAGCATCCGGCGATTGGCCGTCATTGGGAGATTCATGGATCAGAGCGTGGAGGGTGCGCTTCACCATCGGCAAGGTCAGTTCGGGGCGGGTATAGAAGGTCCCCGAACCCTTGCGCGTGCCGCCCCAGCGGACGAGGTACCATTCGCCGGGTAGCACGATCCGCTTGATCAGGGCCTTTGTTGCCTGCTCTCGCTTCGCTGGGTCTTGCATGTCCCGTGCGCCGAGGAGTCTTCCGACTTCCAGCGCGCGGCGGGCCCAGTCATGGGAGCGCCTGCGGGCGTCCCGGGCGGCGGGTTCGGCGTAAATCACGGTCAGCGGGCCGTCGGTCTCCGGATTGCCGGTTTCCGGATTGCCGGTTTCCGGATGGCTCATCGCCGGATTGTCGGTTTCCGGTTCGGGGGACTCCAGGTCGGGAGTGTCGTCGTCGTTCTCGTCCCCCCGCGTTCGAAGGCCGTCGAGCAGGCTCTTCAGGGCCTTGTCGTCGAGCCCTTCGAGCTGGTTCAGGGGCATGGCGGGTTGCTTGCCCAGGTTGAGGAAGAGGATGGGGGCATCCGCGGCGCGCCTCAGTTCGAAGTCGAGCAGCCCCTCGTAGACGATTCCGATGTAGGCGCTGGAGAGGTCGGAGAAGTCTACGGGTACGGTCATGCGGCTGCGTTGCCGTCCGACCTGAATGCGAACGTGCGTGCGGCAGAGAAGGTCCAGAATCTTGCCGACGACGGGGTCGCTGACGCCTTCCGGGCACTCCAGGGCGGCCAGGGCCCGAGACAGCGGATCGCGGGAGGTGGCGTCGCCGGCCTCGAAGAACTCGCCCCCGTACGTTGGAACCACCAGTTCCCGATGATGCGACCCCCAGTAAATCAATTGAAACGCCCCAAGCAGCTGGGGCCAGGCCGAGAAACCGATGGGAGCCTTGGCAGAGGCGTGATTGAGCCTTTCGGGGAGGCCGGAGAGTCCGTAGGACTCGCGATAGATGGGATTGTCGCGGGGCAGGAGTCCGCGGGCCTCGGCGAAGAGGAGGATGATCAAGCGCATGATGATCCGGCAAGCCGCCACGTAGATAACGCGCGGCGGAACGTCCTCTCGGATGGCGTCGAGGGCGGGACTCTGAGCCGAGATCAGAGCTTCCACCGCCTGGCGAACCCGCTCGCCCATCTGCTGGGACAGGTCGGCGGCCTTGCGCGAGGCCTTCAGGGCGGCAGACAGCGTTCCCTCGGATTCGCTCGTCTCGGGCTGCAGGGCCTGGATGCCCAGGACCTGGCGCATGCCCTGGAGCTGGAGGCTCGGGCTGCCGGAGTCGAAGAAGGCGCCTGCGTGCCATTCGACGTAGGCTTCGTGGTTGGAGCCGGCATGAATCAGGCGCCACTGCGTGCCGTTGGTGAGAAGGGCGATCGCCGCGCGCTGTCGCCTCAGCCATTCGACGACTCTCACGCCGAGATGGCGGCCTCGCCCCAAGCCGAGCTGGACGTGAGGCTCGGCCTGGAAGACCGGAAGCAATCCGCCCGAGCGGCCTTTCCAGAGCCTTTGAGGCTTGATCTCGCCGTCCGGAGACGCAAGTGCCCAGTCGGTCCCGATGGCCGAAGGCTTGAGCCAGCCGTGGGAGTACCCCAGGGCGTCCTCCAGCACGAGGTCCAGCAGGTGGCTTGCTTGCTTGCGGGAGGGCTTGTCGGCTTCGATGAATTGCGTGATGGCGGCGTGGAGGTTGGAGGCGCGGCGGGGGGGCCAAGGAGGGAGCGGTTGCTCCAGCAAGGTCGCGAGGGCGGCCGGTGAAAGGAGCAGGCCGCCTTGCTGGAGGTCGCCCCAGCAGGCCAGGATGTCGGTAGAGGGCATCTTACACCTCCGGGAATCGGATCTCGACGGCGACGGGGAGGACCTGCAGGCGGTCCTTGAGGCGGTAGCGGGAGGGAAGGGTGCGTTCGACGAGGCGATCGCGCTCTTCCTCCAGTTGCGCGCGCAGTTCCTTGAAATGCCGCCTTCGCAGATCGAGCTCCTTGGTCAGGTCGAAGAGGCGCTGTTCTCGCGCTTCCTCGACCGCCACGAGGAACGTGGTTTGCCGCATGGCCTGAGCGAAGGCCTCGCGATCGCGCTCCAGCTTGGTGAGGGTGTTCTCGCGCAGCGAGCGGCCGATCTCGGCGAGGCGCTGCTGGAAGCGGTTTTTTTCGTCGGCGATGGCGGCGGCGCCGTGTCGCTCGAAGTGGTCTTCGAGGCGATGCGTCAGGTCATCGGCATGGTGAACGAGGGCGTCCTGGAGGGCCCCTTGGGAAATTCCCCAGAGTTCGCGCGCCGCCTCGATCAGGTCGGCCTCTAGGCTCGGGACTTTGCCTTTCGGGGCTTCGCCCTCCCGGGTTTTGCCCCGCGTTCTCATGGAAGGGGCGAGCGGCGTGAGGCGGGGGGGCGGGGCTTCGAGGGGGGCTTGCAGCTTGCCGTCACGGATCGGGAAGCAGAGGGTGCGGACCCAGTGGTGGGAGGTTTCCTGCAGGCAGTTGGCGGCGAGTTCTTCGACGGTGAGCAGGATGGCGGCTTCCGCGTCGGGGGGGAGTTCCCCGCGTCGGACGATCCAGCGGGAGAATCGCTCGGGTTGAAAGCGGGCGCGGGCGATCGCCCCCAGGGCTTGCTGAAGGATGGGATGTCCCAGGTGCATGAGGAAGGTATTCTTTTCGGGACGGAAGACCGTTCGTCCCGCTGTCTCATGAAGCAGGTTGCGGGGATCGAAGGTTAGCCTGGGAAGGGCCGCCATGAGCCCCCGCGCCGTCCCCGTTCCTGGAGGGGTTTGCTCGAGAAGCGATCGCCACGCGGCGGGCACGGGTTCCAGGAGCTTGAAGCGACCTCGTTCGTCCGGCCCTTCCATGCGCGGCAGGCCGCAGCCCAGGCCCATGGCGACCTCCAGGGTGTCCTGGAGACTTTCGGGCGAGAGGTCGAGCTTCTCGGCGAGCATCCCAAGCGCTCGACGGGGTTCTTCCCCGGTCTCCATGGGGGCTGAGAGCGGCAGGTCATCGGGGGTAGGGGCGACGGCCAGGGCCAAGTCGAGTTGAAACAGCAGATCGTCTCCGAGGGTTTCGGTGAGAAAATGGGCTTCGATGGCTTCGCTGAAGAGCGGGTCGGCGAGGATTCGGTCTTCTCGAATCTGCGAGCGCTTTTCCAGGAGGCGGCCCATGAAGCGCAGGGTATCGTCGTCTGCCGAGCTGAAGTGGAAGATGGTGACGTCGCGAGCCTGCCCGTGACGATCGAGGCGGCCGTTTCGTTGTTCCATGCGCGAGGGGTTCCAGGGGATGTCCCAGTGGAGGAGGTAGCGGCAGGTGGCCTGCAAGTTCAGGCCTTCCGAGGCGGCGTCCGTGGCCACGAGGATCCGGATCGGATCCGAGGGGTCGTTGAAGGCTTCCTTGATCTGCTGGCGCTCCTCGTCTCGCATCCCGCCGTAGAGGACGCGAACGGCGCCCTCTCCCTTATTCCGGTAGTCGTGAGCGAGGCGGCGGGCGAGGTAATCCAGGGTGGTCTTGTACTCGGTGAAGATGATCAGGCGCTCGTCGTCACGCCAAGCGCTCCGGGAGCACAGCGACGTGTCGGTGAATCGCTTCAGGGTTTCGTAGCGGGCGTCGCGCGTCGGAAAGCCCTCCTCGCGCCCGAGACCCAGGGCCGAAAGGGCGAGCTTGATGCGGGCTATCGGGGCTTGGAGCGGCGTGGCCATGGTCGAAAGCCACGATCCCACCACCGTCATGGCGTGGGTGGCGCGGGCTTCGAGTTCCGCGTCATCCGCCAGGTCGATGGCCGCGGCCTTTCTCGCCATTTGAACGTCGATGGGGCGTGCGCAACCGGTTGTTTCCATTCCTTCCATGCAGCGCCACCAGCTCCGGGCGAAGGTGGCGGGCCCGGAAAGTAGGCGCTTGCTGAGCACTTCGATTGCGAAGGCTCCTGCGAGGGATTCCGAGCGCAGCTTTCCGCGGCGTCTCACTTCCAGGCGAAAGCCGGCAAAGGCCTGGCTCAGGGCGCGCTCTTCATCGCCGAGCACCAGATCGGGAAGCGCCTTGACCTGGCGATTGGTGAAGGGCGAGGGGCCGGTTGGCGGCTCGAGGTCGCGCTTCAGGCGTCGGACGACCACTTGTTCGATTCGTTGCTTTTCTTCGGGGGTGAAGGCGCTCGTCCGGCTGAAACGTACGGGATCGAGGGCCTCGAGCAGCCCCGAGAAGCTCCGGGTGTGGCCGTTATGGGGAGTTGCCGTGAGGAAGATGCGATGTTCGAACCAGGGGCTGATCCTACGTAGCATCCGGGACAGCTCCGAATCCGGCCCCATTCCGACGGGGCTCATGTTGTGGGCCTCGTCGACGATCAGGAGGTCCCAAGGCGCCGCGCCGAAGCTCGGTTCCCCTCCCTGCGTGCCGTCTCTTTGCGGTTCGGCGGCAGCGCGAAACTGCTCGAAGACCTCGGGCTGTCGGAGGTACTGGTAGCTGACGATGGCCTTCGACTGAACCTTCCAGGGATTGGCGTCGATGCCGAGGCGCCGCTGGATGGCTAGGGTCTCCTTGCGGTCGATGATGTCGAAGGGAAGGGCGAACTTCTCTTGCATTTCCTGTTGCCACTGGAGGCGCAGGGTAGCGGGGCAGAGAATGAGGACCCGGCGAATCCGGCGCCGAAGCATGAGCTCTCGCAGAATGAGGCCGCTCTCGATGGTTTTCCCGAGTCCCACGCCGTCGGCGAGCAGGAGGGTGACCCGAGGCATCGTCAGCGCCCGAAGCAAGGGGACGAGTTGGTAATCCTCGACTTGCAGGGCTCCGAAGAACGGCGAGGCGATGAGCGGGGCGTTAATGCCGGCGAGCTCCAGGGTGGGGGTGAGGGCGCCCCATCGGCTGGCGCGCACGAGGGAGTTGAATTCGCGTTCATCCATGGGAGGATGGGCCGCCACGTGCGGCTGGGCCTGGCTCTCGATCAGCTTTGCGCCGGCTTCGCGTTCCCAGATGAGGGATTCCTCGCGCTTGCCGTCGGCATCCGTGTACGCGATTCGCACGAGGTGGAGTCTGCCTTCGGGCCCCGCCTCCGGTGGAAACGCCTCGACACTCGCCACGATTCCGCGGCGGTTCCGGACCTGGGCCATCATGCCCTCGCGAGGAAGAGAGGGGCTGGGACGCATGCCGACCTCCTTTTCTACGAATCTGACATGATTAATTTCTATCGTAAACTAGTCAATAAAGCAAGCTATTGTTCGGGGACTCACCCCCACCCCCACCCCCACCCCCACCCTCACCTCGGCTGTAACTGCATGTTGAAAAGGTCACTTCATCCCGGGTTTGTGTTCGGCGCGCCGAGGCAGTTCACAAGGAAACCGGGCCCAAGGTGTCGGGACTCACGAGGGCTGCGGCTCGTTCACTGCGATTCGGAGAGCCGATCCCGGCCATCCGTGGCCTCCGCCCGTTCCCCCTGAGCGGATCAGACCCTCTGATCACCGAGCGATCCCGCCCC
Source organism: Candidatus Sericytochromatia bacterium S15B-MN24 CBMW_12 (assembly GCA_002083825.1). Classification (GTDB taxonomy): domain Bacteria; phylum Cyanobacteriota; class Sericytochromatia; order S15B-MN24; family UBA4093; genus UBA4093. Next base: position 26,070 of record DAZV01000007.1, read on the forward strand.
AAAGCCCCTGGAATCAGCCTCATGAGCGCGTCACGATCCTCCTGCAGGATCGAAACCCTGATGATCAGCCCATTCGACGCCGAAAAAAGTGCTTGACTGATCGGCTGGTGCGGAGATAAGCTAGGTCTTCGTTGGAGACCGCGCCGGAGACGGCGATTCCGCTGAGAAACACTTCCCAAATAAAGTGTTGACAAGAACTTAAAGCGGAGTTAAGGTAAAAGACCGCGGTGCAAGCCGCCCCCCCGCTGAAAACTGCGAGAGGTCAGGTCGGAGTCGAAAGGCTTTCGGTTCTAGTTTCTCGCTCGGGTTTAG
>DAZV01000015.1 GCA_002083825.1 Candidatus Sericytochromatia bacterium S15B-MN24 CBMW_12
ATCTCGCCACGACGCTGAGTCTCTTCGGGCTCAGGGGCATGGCGAGGGCCCGTGCGCCCTGACACTCTCAAATCCCCACCGAACTGGTTCCAGACCCAACAACCGAGGCCACCCGCAGGCCGTCAAATCGACGGACGGGAGAGAACGTCCCCCTAACCCTCGCTCGGAAGCTGCGAACCCCGGTGGCAAGCGTGTCCATCTCCAAACACTCCAGAAGCGAGACTTCTGGTTCGGTTTCATAACTTAATTCTCATTTGAGCTGCACTTAAACCGGCATTTACCGGATCTCTCCCGCCTCCCCCGATAACCCGGTACGGGCCCCCGGGCCCCCATGGATTTTTCGGCGCCATGGCGCCGTAACGCGATCAGGGCATCGCGATCGGGGAGGCCAACGATGACCAGCGCAGCAGCCAGCACGTATCAAGGAATCTTGCGACGCCTGCAGGCCTTCGTCGCCCCCGCGACGGCTCCTTCGACCCTTCCGGCCCACCCCGCCGCCGCACCGACGTCCCCCACCGCGATGGACAGCTTCGTTCGAACCTACGGGTTCCCCATGCCCGTGCAGGGCAGCTTCATGCCCGGGAATTTCGGCCCCGAGGTCGGCGCCCTTCAAACGCATCTCGCAGCCCTGGGCTATCTGGCCGGAGCCCCCGATCAGAACTACGCCAACGGAACCATCGAGGCGGTCAAGTACTTCCAGATGGATTACGGGCTCTCGCCCAACGGCCTCTTCGACATGGCGACCTATCAAACGATGATGGCCGTCTTCGCCGGTCAACTTTCCTGGCGACGCGCCAAGCCGGCCGCGCCGATCGCCCCCCAGCCCCAGCAGGCAGTCACGGTCGGCCCGTCGAACCCGCTGGGCATGGAATGGGTTTCGGCGGCGAAACCGGTTCAGCCGACCCCGACCGAGCAGCCCAAGCCCGTCGCGAAGCCCGTCGCGAAGCCCGTCGCGACGCCCGCACCGAAGCCGGAACCGAAGCCCTCGGCGCTCGATGCGGCCATCGAAGCCCTGAAGAAGCTGACTCCGGCCCAGCTCACGCAGTTCGGAGCGACCGACAAGAAGCGCTTCTTCGAGATCATGCGCCCAGCAGCCGAGGAATCCGAGCGCCTTCACGGGGTGCCCGCCGCCGTCACCATGGCCCAGGCGGCCCTGGAGACCGGATGGGGCAAGTACCTCCTCCCTGGTTACAACGTCTTCGGGATCAAGGGCAAGGGGCCGGCCGGCACCGCTTCCAAGCAGACATGGGAGCATTACGACGGCAAGGACGTCACCATCACCGCCAACTTCGCGAAGTACCACAACTACTACGAGGCGGTCTCCGAGCATGGCAAGCTCTTCCACAACGGCTACTACACCAAGGCGATCAACGCCTACAAGTCGAACCCGGATCCCCTCCTCTTCGCGAGGAACATCACCGGGATCTACGCGACCGATCCCCGGTACGGCGACAAGCTCATCTCGATCATGCAGCAGAACAACCTGGTCTAGAGGGAGCGGCAGGTCCGGAAAGGGAGCCGTTCAGGAGTTCGGTCGGCCCTTGCCTTCGAGATCATGCACCGATTTGACGACGTCATGGCGCGTCGGCACCCAGTTGATCCTTCGCCGTCCCAGCGCTCGGATGCTCGCCCAGAGAAGATGACGAATGAAGAACGGGGAGTAGCGCAGCGCTCCTATCATTCGCATGGTGGCATGTTCGAGGAAGAGACCGGCCGCGATGTAGGCCATGAAGCCGAGGGTGGCGATCGCCCAGACCGGCCATGGCAGGAAGCCTTCCGGCCAGACGAGCCCCATGACGGCGCAACCCAGCAGTCCCACCAGCAGCACCGAGCGCGGCAAGATGGCCAGCACGTAGCAAAGGCCATCGAGGGCGCGTCCCTGCATGCGCAGGCTGCCCCAGACCAGCGGCAAGAGCTGGCTCGCGGCCAGGCCGAACTTTCCTTGCAGCCAGCGGGTGCGCTGGCTGGCCATGGCCGAGAAATCGGAGATCTTCTCGTCGTAGATCACGGCGTCGGGGGCCCAGCGGATCGCGGTGCCCTTGCGCATGAGGGCGAGTTGCCACTCGCAGTCCTCCACGTGGGTGGAGGTCCGGTTCACCAGGCTGTCGAAGACGTCGCGACGGAAGGCGACTCCCGAGCCTGAGAGGAGGCCGGAGAGCCCCCAGAAGTGGCGGCCGGCGGCGACCACCTGATGATTGAGGGCCTCGGCGAGCGAATCGAGGGCGGATGCGGGGCTTTGATCGGGGTTCTTGGAGCGGCGCACGCCCTGGGCAACCGCCGCACCGCGTCCGAGCTGGGCGTCGAGCGCGGCGAGAAAGCCGGGATCGGCCAGGTTGTCGGCGTCGAGGAGGATGACGGCATCGAAGCGGTGATGGCGCGTGGCGAGTTGCTTCCAAAGCCATGCGAGCGCTTGTCCCTTGGAACTGGGGCCGGCGGCTTCTCGTTCGAAGGCTTCCACGCCATGAGCGCGGGCGATCGCGGCGGTGCCGTCGCGACAAGTGTCGGCCACCACGAAGGCGGTCATGAAACCCGCGGGGTAGTCCTGGGCCTGGAGGCTTTCGAGCAGGGAGCCGATCACCCGCTCCTCGTCGTGGGCGGGAATCAGGACGGCCATGCGCTGGGGGCGCGGATCCCGGAAGCGCGAGGGGGATGGCGGGAAGCGCCGGCCCAGGAGGGCGCCGACGGTGACGAAGAGCAGGTAAGCCAGGTTGAAGAGCAGCAGGGCCTGAATGATGGCAGCCCCGGCCTTCGCGGCCCCCAAGAAGCCCTCAAGCATCGCTCAGCCCCCCCTTCTCGGTGCGCCTGCGTCCGGATGCCAACTCCAGGTAGACCTCCCCGGTCGCCCGCAACATCTCCGAGAGCGAGAAAAGCCGGCGGACCCGTTCCTGCCCTCTTGTCCCGAAGGCGGCTCGTGCCTGAGGGTGCTCCAGCAGGAAGAGGATGGCCTCGGCGAGGGCCTGAGGGTGCTCGGTGGGGACCAGGATTCCCGTCTTTCCCGGCATGACCACCTCCACCGAGCCGTCCACCGCGGTGGCAATCACCGGCAGGCCGGCGGCCATCGCCTCCAGGAGGCAGATGGGAAGGCCTTCCCAGAGACTCGGCAGGACCACCACGTCGGTCGCCGCCAGGAGGCGCGGCACGTCGGAGCGGTAGCCCGTGATGATCAGGCGGTCTTCGAGGTCGAGAGAGCGTGCGAGCCGTTCCAGCGCCTCGCGGTCCTCGCCGTCCCCCACCAGCATGAAACGGAGATCGCGGTCGGTCAGGCGGGCAGCTGCCTCGAGAAAGGTCTTCTGTCCCTTCTGCACCGTCAAGCGCCCGAAGAGCGATACCAGCAGGCAGTTCGGGGGGATTGCGAACTCCGCGCGCAGGCTTTCGCGATCTTCTTGTCGGGGGAGGAAGGCCTCGCTCAGGACGCCGTTGGGGATCACCCGGCACGTCCGGGCGTCGAGGATGCCCAGGCGCAGGCCGAGGCGGCGGTCGGAGTCGCCGACGCAGATGACCCGCGAGCTGAAGCGGGCGATAGCCGCTTCGAGCATGCGCGCGACGCTCTCGAGCAGGGCCGATCCGCGCGGGTGGAAGGACCAGCCGTGGACCGTGTAGATGCGCGATCGCCCGGTGAGGAAGGCCGCGGGACAGGCCGCCAAGGCGGCCCGGGTGCCATGGAAGTGCACCTGGTCGATGCCCTCGCGCAGGATGATGGCCGCCAGGCGAAGACTCGCCGCGGGGTTGATCCGGCCGAGCATCGCCACCCGATGAACCCGGACGCCGAAACGCGCGAGGTCGCTGAGCAGCGGCCCGTCATCGGAACACGCGACGTGTTGCTCGAAGCGCTCCGGATCGAGGCCGCCCACCAGGCTCAGCAGATGGGTCGTGCCGCCCCCCACCGCGCCGCTGGCCAGCACATGCAGGATGCGAACCCGGGATCCCGCCTCACGAGCCCCGGAATCGGCGCTCGGCTCGGTACCCGGATCGAGGCCCGGATCGGTGCCCGATAGGGGCGGTTTTGGCTCGGTCTCGCCCAAGACGCGCTTCCTTTCGATCCCCCACGCGGAGTCGGGCCCAGTCTAGCGGGGGGCGGGGGGCGGATGGAAGGGCGAAGGGGAGAAAAAGACGGGGGGTCCTCGACGAAGGAGCGACCGAAACGCGAGCTAGGGCGCGAGCGAGCCCGTGAGGGCCGGAACCGGCACGCTCGGAGGCACCTCGTCGAAGAGGGGGGCGGTGAAGGAGAAACGCGACCCCTTGCCCGGTTTGGATGCGATCGTGATGCGGCCGCCTTGCAGTTCCACGAGCTGGCGACAGATGGCGAGGCCCAATCCCGTTCCCGGCACGCGCCGGGCAACCGGATCGTTCACCATGTAGAAGCGGTCGAAGAGGTGCTCGTGGTGGACATCGGCGATTCCGATGCCGGTATCGGCCACCTCGAAGCGCAGGAAGTCGCCCTCCACCGCCGCCGAAACGGTGACGCCCCCCCCGGAAGGGGTGAACTTCAGGGCGTTGGAAATCAGGTTCGTGAGCACCTGATGCATGCGGCCGAAATCCACCATGACGAGCGGCAAATCGCTCGGCTGGACCAGCGAGAAACGAACCCCCATCCGCTCGGCCTGAGCCCACTGGAACTCCATGGCGGCCGAGATGAGTTCCAGGGGATCGGTGGGCTGGATGTCGAGGTCGATTCGCTTGGCTTCCAGGCGCGAGAGGTCGAGGACGTCGTTCATGAGCTCGGTGAGGCGTCCGATGCCCTCGAGGATCTTGGCGAGCGCCTCTGCTTGCTTTTTGGTCAGGGGACCGAGGAGGCCCTCTTCCAGGGCGGAGGCATGGGTCATGAGGTAGTGGAGCGGGGTGCGGAGCTCGTGGCTCATGTTGGCGATGAAGGCGGAGCGGGACTGGTCCTGCTCCTTGAGCTCATGGAGGGCCTGCTGGAGGGCCCGGGTCTTGACGGCGACTTCCTGCTCGAGTTTCAGCGAGAATTGCTTTTCGAGGCTGATGTCATGGTAGACGACGACGCGTCCCGCGACCTGGTTGGCGAGCAGGATGGGGGCGGAGTAGGCCTTGTAGAAGTCACCGCCGGCGGGGTGGGCCATGGCGGCGGCGATCGAGCGATCGGGGTTGTCGACGGCGCGCTCGATGAAGCCGCGGAGGCCGGAGGAGTCCTCGTGGGAGCCGATGCGACCTCGCAGCTCGGCGAGGGGGGCGCTGGTGGGCAGGCCGTAGAAGCGGAAGCAGGCCTTGTTGGCCATGATCGGCTGGAAGTGGCGGTCGGTGAGGTAGACGGGGGTTTCCAGGCTGTTGATCACCGCCTGGAGACGCAGGTGGAAGGCGCCTTGCTGGGAACGGGCCGCCGTGAGTTCGGCGGCGAGCTCGGCGGCATGGCGTGCGAGCAGCCCGGAAGCGAGATGAGAGGCGGCGAGGGCCTTCTGGAGGCGCGCTTGACGGACGATCAGCAAGGCGGCTGCGCCGAAGGGGAGAAGGGCGGCGACCCCGGGAAATGCTGGGGCGACGAGCGCGGAGGCGGCGCCGAGGGCCAAAAGGCCGCCGATGAGGACCCCGCTGCGGATGTGGATCACGTCGCACCCCCTTTTAAAACGATATTAACCGCTCAAGCGCAGATCGGCAACCCTTCCCAAGCGCTTTTCCGAGCGTTGACTTGCTGGGGGGAGAAACTTAGAATCGGTCCCGGTCCGCAACCTGGGCCGGCGAGCAACGGGCCTGGCTCCAGCGGGGCCGGGGTCTCGATCGTGAAAGCCTCGCACTGGGTTACCGGCTCTTTCGGCGCTGTCGGCGCGCTGGCGCGCTATCGGCGCTCTCGCTATCGGCGCTCTATCGAAGGGGGTGACGGGATGAGCAAGACCCACCAGTTTTCCGTCTGCTCCAAGTCGGAGGTGCTGCTGCTCTTGGATCTCGCCCGGGAGCACGAACCGCATATCCGGCTGTCGTTCCGGGAGTACGGGGACATTCTCCAGATCTACCTCGAGACCGACTCCGCGGAGCTTTCCGCTTACCTCAACTACATGCTGACCCGGCTGCGAGAGGGACAGGGGGCGATAGCCTCCCGCTTCTCGCTGGCCTTCGCGGGCGGAAACGTGCATGGCGGATGAACGCGCGGCCGGCCCGCCGGATCCGGGTGCCGAAGCGTCTCGCCCTCTCGAAGGGCGGGAGGTGATCGACGCGCGGGAGGTCGAGGAAGAGCCGCTCGAGGTGGGAGGCCAGATCTACCACGTCGACCGCTCGCTCTCCGCGTTGCTGTCGAGCGGGATCCCCGCGGTGCTGACGGCCTGCCGGGAGGGACGGCAGGTCATCAAGCAGGAGGCCCTGTTCCTGGTCAGCGGGGACGACGGGAACGTCTACCCGGGAACCGGCTGCGGCATGGGGCTTTACGCCTCGGATACGCGCTTCCTCTCGGCCTTGATCCTGCGGCTGGAGGGGGAAGTCCCCACGCTGTTGAGCTTCTCGGCGGAGCGGAACTACCTGAGCCAGGTCGAGTACATGAACCAGGTGCTCACCATGCCCGAGGGCCCCGAAATCCCCCAGGAAACGATCTACGTCTCGAGCATCCGGGCGATCGCGAACGACCTGCGCGAGCAGGTACGGGTGGTCAACTACAACCCCTTCGCCCTGAAGCTGAGGCTCAGCCTGGAGTTCGGGGCCGACTTCGCGGACATCTTCGAGGTTCGCGGCATGCACTCCCAGCGCCATGGCACGTTTCTGCAGCCCAAGGTCGAGAACGGCAACTGCCTGGTACTGAGCTACATGGGAGCGGACGCCTGTTTCCGGCAGACCCGGATTCGCTTCGGGGAGGGCGCTCCCATCCAGATGATCGAGGTGCTGCCGACCGAGCACTTCGCGACCCGGGCGATCGTCCACCTCCTGCTGGAGCTGGGCCCCAACGGGGGTCAAGCCGAGTTCGAGTACGTGCTCTCGACGCTTCACGGGAACGAGAAAGCGACCACGGGCCCTCCCCAGTCTTTCATGGCGTTCGTCTCGGAACTGGACCAGGCAGCCCATCGGAAGGCCGAGACCAAGACCCAGCTCTGGGCGAGCAACGCTATCTACCACCTCATGCTCAACCGATCGATCCGGGACATCGCCTCGCTGACCCTCGACTACGACACCGGCAGCTTCCCCTCGGCGGGAATTCCATGGTTCACGGCGCCCTTCGGACGCGACGCCCTGATAACCGCCTACCAGACCCTCCTGCTGAGCCCGGAAATCGCCAAGGGCACCTTGCGCTTTCTCGCCAAGCACCAGGGCAAGGATGACAACGCCTTCAGGGACGAGGAACCCGGCAAGATCATGCACGAGATGCGCTACGGCGAGCTCTCGCGGCTCGGCGTGGTGCCTCACACTCCCTATTACGGGTCGGTGGACTCCACGCCCCTGTTCTTGATCTTGCTTTCGGAGGTCTACCGCTGGACGGGGGACAAGGAGTTCGTGCGGGAGCTCTGGGACGCGGCGGAAGGGGCCTTGATGTGGCTGGACGCCTACGGGGACCTCGACGAGGACGGGTTCGTGGAGTACCAGCGTCGCAGCCCGATGGGACTCCTGGTCCAGGGTTGGAAGGACTCGGCCAACTCGGTGATCTTCCCGGACGCGACGCTTGCCGAGGGGGCGATCGCCCTGGCCGAAGTGCAGGGCTACGTCTACGCCGCCAAGAAGCGCGCCTCCGAGCTCTGCTACCTCATGGATCTGCGGGTCCTCGGCGATCGGCTGGTACGCGAGGCCGAGGAGCTCAAGGTGGCCTTCAACGTGGCCTTCTGGAACGAGGCCGGCGGCTTCTACGTGGAGGCTCTGGATGGTAACAAGCGCCAGGTCGACATCCGGACCAGCAATCCGGGGCACGCGCTCTGGTGCGGCATCGTCGCCGACGATCGCATCCCCCTTCTGGTGGAGCAGCTTCTCGCTCCCGACATGTTCAGCGGCTGGGGCATCCGCACCATGTCGGCCGAGTGCCCGGTTTACAACCCGATGAGCTACCACAATGGGACCATCTGGCCGCATGACAACTCGCTCATCCTGAAGGGAATGGCCGATCATGGCTACAAGGGCGAGGTCATCCGGATCATGGACGCGCTCTTCCAGGCCTCCCTGCACTTTCCCTATTATCGGCTGCCCGAGCTCTTCTGCGGCTTCGCCCGCATGGGGGAGCTGGATCGTCCGGTGCCCTACCCGGTGGCCTGCTCGCCGCAGGCCTGGGCTGCGGGAACGCACTTCCTGATGCTGCAATCGGCGCTGGGAATTCAGCCCGACGCGCCGGGAAACGCCCTTCACATCGTGCAGCCGATGCTGCCTCCGTGGCTGGACGCGATGCACGTGAAGGGGATCCGGGTGGGCGAGACGACGCTGGAACTGCAATTCATGCAGGCCAACGGGGTGACGACCGCCCGCGTGGTCAACAAGCAGGGGAAGGCGAAGATCCTGATCGAAGGTTAGCTTGTGCTAGAATCGAAGGATTCCCGCTGAAAGCAAAACGCCGGCGGGTGATTGATTAAAGCGCCGAGGCTCAACCCGCCGAGGCGGCGCCAGCCGACTGCCGACAGGTTATAATGACAGCGCCGCGGCTCAACCCGCCGAGGCGGCGCCAGCCGACTGCCGGCGGGTGATTGAATAAGGAGTAAGGCCGTGGACGTCAACAACTTCCGAACCCTGGGCGAGTGCGATTTCGGGACCGTCTGGTATGTCGAGGGCGAGAACAAAGTGGTGGTCAACGCCTATCAGGCGGCGCTCTACTTCAGCGTGGACGACTTCGCGCAGTTCGCCCGGATGATCGGGGAGGCCGAGCGGAAGTTCTCGGGCAGCAAGACCCCTCCCGCCCCGGCACCGGCGGCGGCCTCCAAGATCCGGCAGTTCCGGCCGACGAGTCCTTCGGACGACGACTAGGCCCGCTTTTTTCGTCCCCTCCTCCCGATGCGTCCCGCTCCGAAAGGAGCTAGGATCACCGAGACGGCGCCCGTCCCACCGCGACCCCCTAAAAGGGGCTCGGTCGTTCGGAGTGCATGCGCGTTGAGTTCGACCGCGAGAGGAGGCCCAAGATGGCAAAGTCCAGCCGGGAAACGGACGTCGACGTTCAAGAGGCGATAGGCGCCGCCCTGACTCGCGAAACGCGGGTACGCTCCAAGAGCGAGGGCGGCGCCATTTCGTTTCGGGTCCAGGGAGGAACGGTACTCTTGGAGGGACTCACCGACAGCCTGATCGAGAAGCGGGTGGCCGAGCAGGTGGTTCTCGAGATTCCGGGGGTTTCGCGGGTCGAGAACATGCTTCGCGTCAGGGCGTTGCCCTCGCGTTCGGACGAGGTGATCGCGACGCAGGTGCGCGACGCGCTGACGGCGGACCCGTACATCGCCGAGCGGGACCTCGTGATCACGGTGAACGGGGGCGCGGTGACGCTCGGCGGACACCAGGACGCCCTGGCCAAGAAGCGCCTGGCAGGATTGGTGGCCTGGTGGGTTCCCGGGGTGACGGAGGTGCTCAACACGATCGAGGTCCGGCCGGATGAGGAGGACTCGGACCAGGAGATCCTCAATTCCATCCGGGTGGCCTTCGACAAGGACAAGCTGGTCGACGCCCAGCGCTTCCACGTCGAGGTACGCAACGCCCGCGTGACGCTCTACGGGCTGGCCGGCTCGGACGCCGAGCGCCACATGGCCGAAGAGGACATCTGGAGCACCTGGGGCGTGCTATGGGTGGATAACCGCGCGCAGGTCGAGAGCCTGTAGCGCGATCACCCTTCGATGGGCGGGGGTGGGCGCGCCTGATCGCGCTACCCCCGCCCATCGGGTGCTTGCGGGACTCGGGGGGGAGATGGGACAATGGGGGCTCCGATCGCATCTCTAAGCCCAAGCGAGAGTGCCATCGACCTTGCCGCGAGGCAAAAGCCCAGACCCGTACCAAGAGAGGATCTTTCGATGAAAGCCGTGATTTCCACCGCCAAGGGCGACATTACCCTCACGCTCTTCCCCCAGGAGGCCCCCGGGACCGTCGCCAACTTCGCGAAGCTCGCCAAGGAAGGTTTCTACGACGGCCTGAAGTTCCACCGGGTGATCTCGAACTTCATGGTCCAGGGCGGCTGCCCGCAGGGCTCCGGCTCCGGCGGCCCCGGCTACACCATCCCCTGCGAGACCAAGGGCAATCCCCACAAGCACGGAACGGGAGCCCTCTCGATGGCTCACCGCGGCCCTGACACCGGTGGCTCGCAGTTCTTCATCACCCACTGCCCCCAGCCCCACCTCGACGGCTTGCATACCGTCTTCGGCGAAGTCGAGTCCGGCATGGACGTCGTCAACGCCATCACGCAGGGCGACACGATGGACAAGGTGACCATCGAGGAGTAAAGCCAAACGGCCCGCCGGAAATCCGGCGGGCCGAGTTCTTGTGGCTGTACGGCGTGCTTGCTCGACTAGCGTGCGAGTTGATGTTGAGAGCTCAGCGGAGCACCTGACGTGGTCCCTTGAATGCATCCGGTCGAAATGTTGGCCTGCCGGGATTTTGTAGGGGAAGTCAGCGGGTTGCCGGGGGATCGCTGCCAATTTATCCTCACGAAAGGTGGCCATCCAATCTTGACGCGTACACCATGTTGAGGAGAGCCCCCCCCCCGAACGGGTACTACTTATCAACCACAGTCAAGCTGATCAGAGCAACAGGAGTCGTTTCCGCGACTATTACTTCTAGTACCGTTGGGCGAATAATGCGATCTTCGTTACCGGAAACAAACTCTGACGGGACAATGAACTTCTGAAACTCCCCTCTGATAGCATACTTCCTCAGAATAATACCTTTTGGCAACTGATTAGGAAGCGACGCACTTGATTGATCGTAGTCTAATTGAGAAATTTGGATATTTTCACCAAGCCACCGATTTGCAAGATCCCAAAGGTAATTATCCATTGTACCGGACGAATCCAAGGGATTGAACTTCTCAGGCACAGTAACTGAAATTGCGACTTCCGGCGGCATGAGTACACTCTTATCAAGGACCACGCCGACATCAATACTTACGTTTTGGCTCCCTGCCTGAACTAGCACCTTATATGGATGCACTCTATTCAGATCGCCGGAAATACCGGGCAAGCTTTCCTCGTCAAGACTTAATAATAATTCTTTACCCACCTCAAAGTGACGAACGAAAGATTTTTCATCCCCTGAAACCTTGTTTTCGATCGAAATCTTAACATCCGACTGTACATCTAGCTTTGTAATCTCGATCGACTCACCCACGTACTCAAATCGATTCACATCTACTTTCACGGAAGAAATAGATCTTCCTCCACCGGGAAAGGAGCAGGATGTCAATAAGGAGGTACTCAAAATCAGCCCAAAAATAGCCTTCATGATCACCACCTCCTTTACGAATTGAGCAGTGCTTACTGGCACATTGTAAAGCTAACAAACAAGCGATATGATGTAAAGAATCGATTATTGGTATGGGTAGTATGGGTAGGTACTGGTTATTCCAGAGAAGGCAACCTTGACACACCCTGGAAATCGGCACTCCGAAGGGGGTAGCCTAATCGCATCAGAAGTGTTCGAGCGAATCGTGCCTCGTTCCCCGCTCGAAGAAACCCTCTATCACTGGGTCAACCTCCTCTGCGACGTTTCGGAGCAGGTAACTGACCCAGCCGACTTGAGGGATGTCGTCCAGAAGATGCTCGAGGTGACATGCGACCTCCTGGGCGCCGACCGCGCCGTCATCCTCCTCAAGGATCCCCGCAAGCCGATCACCATAACTCACGAGTACCGCGCCTCGCTCGGACTCCCCTCGATTCTGGGCATGACGCTCAAGCAATCGCCACTCATCGATTCCGTTTTCAACGCCGAGCGCCCCGTCGTCTTGGAGGATTTCGAGCGAGCAGGCGTCAAGAGCATCGATATCCTCGTCCAAGGAAAAATCAAGAGTACCGTCCTTTGTAAGCTGAGCTTCCGCGGTTCGCCCTTCGGCATCCTCTCGATCCAGGATTGCGGCGGCGGGCGAGCGTGGACAGCCGAAGACATCGCCCTCACCCGACTCATCGGGACGACTTTCGGATTCTACCTGTACTCCCTTCGCCTGAGCGACACCCTGAGCCACGCCACCATGTCCTTCATGGAGGACCTGAAGCTCCTCATCGAGGCCAACTCGTGGCAAAAGCAGGAGCTTAGGCAGGTCGTCACGGAGTTTCAGGAGCAAACCGCGCCGCTGGATGACGCCTGCCTCATTCCCCACTTCCCCCACCTCACGAAGCGCGAGCGGCAGATCCTGCTCAGGCTCGATCAAAAGAACAAGCAGATCGGCCGCGAGCTCATGCTCAGCGAGCATACGATCAAGGGGCATGTCGGGCGCCTCATGTCCAAACTGGGAAAAGCCTCCCGCGCCGAGGCCTTCGACCTCGTTCGAAGCGTCCTGAAAGACAATGGCAGCGATCGCTAAAACCCTTTGGCCATTTCTCGGTCGTCCCCCGGGGTCGAAGCCGCTAGCATGGTAAGGAGAGATGCCCCAGGGAGGTCACCGTGATTTACTATGGACGCGAGTTGATGAGCCGCCTGGTCTTTGACGCCAAGACGGGAAAACGCCTCGGGAAGGTCACCCAGGTGGTCTGGGACCCGACCAATGGGCAGCTCCTGGGGTTCCGGGTCGGCGGACCCGAGCAAGCCGAGCAAGTATTCTCCCAGGCCCAGATCGCGGCCATCGAGCCCGGCAAGATCACCATCATCCCCGGCGAGGGGCCCTTCGTGCCGGAGGCCGAACCCGCGGGCATCGGCAAGCTCCTCGTCACCGACGAGGGCCGGCATCTCGGTCCCATCACCGACGTGATCTTCGACTTCGATTCCCAGCAGGTGCTGGCCTACGAGGTCATCCGCGAGGGCAAGCCCCTGGTCATCCCGGTGGTCTTGCCGATCCGCGAGACCGAGACCCAGGTCGTGATTCCCGCCGAGGCGCTCACGCATGCGGCCCCCGACCTCTCGGCCTTGATCGCGCATCGCGACCCCGAGACCGGGACCATCATGTTCCCGCTCTCCGAGGAACCGCCTCCCCTTTAATAACTCTCGATTTGCAGGTCGGAAAACCCCATCTTGTTCCCCGTCGCCCGCAGGGCGAAGAAGTGGGAATACGGCTGGATCAGGCTGTGCTTGACGGTCGCGAGGACCAACCCGTCCACCGAGACCGTCATCGTGCCGGCCTCGGAATCGACCGCTGCGCTCAGGCGGCGCGGCTGCATGGCCCGCGTGTGCAACTCGGTCTGAAACAGTGGATGCCAGCCTCGCCACTTCTCGGGCAGGCCCCCGTCGCAGGCCCAGATCTCGGCGGCCTGCGGCTTGAAGACCACCTCGACGTAGTGAATCGGATCCAGGTAGAAGATCGGCACACCGAGGTCACCGACCGGCGGATAGTTCTGGGGATGGGCGTCGATCGGGGTGACCGTCATGCTGACGCGGTACCTGGCGGGTAGCTCGCCGTTGGGAGTGCCGAAGGCCGTTCCCGCGTACCGGCGAAAGCTCAAGGCCGGAGGGCGGCGGATGTCGTCGTGAATCAGCGCCGCGCGCGCCGAGGACGAGGCGAGCGCGGAGGAAGCGTCCGCGGGGGAAACGCCCCGAGGCGACACGAACCAGTTGCCGGGATAGAGCCAGGCATAATCATGACCGTCCTGCCTCACGTCCCACCAGTCTGCCAGGCCTTGCCGGAAAGGAGCGTCGAGCTTGCCGGGACGGCCCAGCACGCGCGGCCAGGGAGAAGGCAGCGGAACGGGAACGTCGATCGCGGGAGGCGCCGCCGTCGGCTGGGGATCCAAAGGGACGGGACTCGGCGCCGAGCCGCAACCCAGCAGGCCGACGAGAAGGCAATGGGCAAGGACGCGCTTCATGATCCCATCACGCGAGTTCCTCCGTTCGACGGGAGACGGACGACCCGATCCTAGCGTGGAGGACGGACTGAGCCTAGCGCAACTCGCCCGCGTTTTTTGAACGGTAGCGTTCAGGCGAGCCCGTCGTGGACGTGGACATGACCGCGGTACGTGAGGGTGAGGGCCTCGGGGGTCTCCCATTCGAGGAAGCCCGCATCGAGGGCCTCCTGCCAGAGCGACGACTCGAGCGCCTCCGTGGGCCAGGTCTCCCGCCAGAAGGCCTGTAGCTCGGCCGGCGTGTACCGCAAGCGTTGCTGGTACTTCTCGAGGAAGTAAGCAAGGACGAGTAGGCGCTCCAGCAGGGACTGCGGGGATTTGAGCTGCAGAAAGTCGGTGAAGGTAAGCGTGGACCTGACCTGAAAGGAAGACGAGACCCGCGGCTGGGGCGCCGAGCGGTCCAAGCGGAGTTCAGAGGCCGAGAGGTCGGAATCCAGGGGATCGGGAACCGAGGGAACGGGAACCCCTGGCGCTTGCAAGGCGGCGGCCTGGACCCAGGGGGCGTAGCGAGCGAGCAGTTCTTCGACGAGAAGGCGATCGCCCTCCAACTCGATCTCACGCAAACCGTTCTTCAGGCGGATCCGAACCTCGCTCATTTCCGCTTGCCACCCGGGGTCAAGGGGCGATCGGGCCGGGCCGCCTCAGGGGACCCCGCGCGCGTCTTGAACGACCGCGCCTTGTCGAGCAGTTCCTGAGCGTGGCTGAGCGCCGCCGGCGAGTCGGCGTCGCCCGAGGCGAGATGAGCGAGTTCCTTCACGACGGCATCGCCTTCGAGCAGGTCGAGGGCGACGGAGGTGCGCCCCTCGGAGATTCGCTTCTCGATATGCCAGTGGCGATCGCCTATCGCGGCGATCGCGGGCATGTGCGTGATCAGCACGATCTGGCTGCGACTGCCGAGACTCGCGATCTTCTGGGCCACCACCTGGGCCGCCCGCCCGGAGATGCCGGTGTCCACCTCGTCGAAGATCAAGGTCGGCGTCCCGTCCTCGCCATGTAACACGGTCTTGAGCGCCAGCATCAAGCGGGCGAGTTCGCCCCCCGACGCCGTCTTGGCCAGAGGCCGCGGCGGCTCGCCGGGGTTGGGAGCCAGCATGAACTCGGCCGATTCCGCGCCCTCCGAGGCCATGGCCTCATGGGGCTTGAAAGCCACGAAGAAGCGCGCCTCCTTCATTCCCAGGTCCTGAAGTTCCTGAGCCACAGCGCCCTCCAGCCGGGAAGCCGCGGCCGAGCGCAGCGCGGTGAGGCGCGTCGCCAAAAGCTCCAGCGCCGTTTGCGTCTTCTGCATGTCGGCACGAATGGCTTCCTGGCGGCTGGAATCGCTCTCGGCCGTGCCCAGGTCCTGCCTAATCTGCTCGGCGAGCGCCCACATGTCCTCGGGAGTCGGACCGTACTTGCGCAGCAGGTCGCGCAGCAGATCGAGACGGGCTTCGAGTTCGCCGAGCCGATGGGGATCGGCCTCGAGGCGCTCCGCGCGGCGGCGAATCTCGCGGGCCGCCTCCGTCAACGTCGCCAACGCTCCCTCCACCGAGTCGGCCAACTCGGCAAGCTCCGCGTCCACCTCGGCCCCATCGCGCAACGTCGAAAGGACCCCATCAAGCTGGTCCGTCACGCTGGGGACCTCATCTCCGCCGTAGAGACGCTCGTAGGCTGAGGCAAGGTCCCGTTTTAGGTCCTCCGCGTTGGCGAGAATCAGGCGTTGCGCCTTGAGATCGGCGGCCTCGGTGGGACTGGTGACCTCGGCGGCCTCGATCTCGGCGAGCTGGTACTGCCAGAAGTCGCGCTGCCGCTCGCGCTCGGCGGCTGTACGCTCGAGCGAAGCGAGCTCCCCGCGCAGCGCGAGGATCTTGGAGTAGAGACGGGAGATCTCGGAACGAGCGGCCATGGCCTCGCCGCCCGCGAATTCGTCGAGGATGCGAAGGTGCTCGCGCGAACGGGTGAGGAGGGTGTTCTCGTGCTGGCCGAGGACGTCGACGAGCATCTCTCCGACCTCCTTGAGGGCGGATTGCGGGACCAGTTGCCCCTCGATACGGCAGCGGCTGCCGCGCGGCGTGACCTCCCGCGAGAGGGTGAGTTCGCCGTCGATCGCCGGTTCGATGCCGTGGGTTTCGAGGAGGGCGCGCAGGGCGGGGGCGGGCTCCAGCGCGAAGGTGGCCTCCAGGTTCGCCCGGCTGGCACCCGCGCGGATCAGATCGGTCGCGACCCTTCCGCCGAGCACGGCCAGCACGGCATCGATGATGATGGATTTTCCCGCGCCGGTTTCACCGGTCAGAAGGCAGATGCCGGCAGCCAGGTCCAGGCTGAGGGAGTCGATCAGGATGAAGTTGGAGATCCTCAGCGTCTTCAGCATGGCTTCATTGTACCCCGGAGCCCGGCCTGGCGAGGGAGGTCGCGGATCTGCAAAACAATATTTAACATTGAAGCAAAGCGGCATTATCGGCGGATCTCTCACATGTCTCCATGGCGATAGGTCGCGGCAGCGACATGGAGTAGGGTTGGCAAGCGATCGGCATGTGTTAGAATGGTCCCTAATCACACTTATAACCTGTTGGATGCCGCAAGAAACGGTAGGAGTGACCGGTTTATGCCCTCTGTCAACCAGATCCTACGTCAAACCCGCGAAGCCAAGGGGATTTCCCTCGACGAAGTGGCCCAGCGTACCTATATCAAGCTTCCGTATCTCGTTGCCCTCGAAGAGGGAGACGTCTCCAAGCTTCCCGCGCCTGTGTACATCCACGGCTACATCCGGCAGTACGCCAAGCTGATGGGCCTGAACGGCAGTGAACTGGTCCTGCAGTATCAGCAGGACCAGACGCCTCAGCTCGCGTCGAAGCTCACGATGAGCACGTCCTCCAACTACCTCGCCGAGATTGCCCGCGACGAAGCGGCTCGCCCCGAGCGGCGCTACGAGACCCTGCAGCCCCTCGAAAGCTCGGTCACCGAGGAGTCCTTCGCGGAACAACTGGTCCCCAAGGCCGAACCGCTGGTCACCCAGTCGAGCTTGCCGCCGCGGCCCGTTCTCGATGTCGCGCCGAGCGCCGCCGAGCGCCGGAACGAGGAGTCCGCACGAATCGCCCCCGTGGGTGAGAACGGCCTCCCGAGCTTCCTCTCCGATCGCGCCGCTCCGGTGACCGACGTCGGTGGGGACATCACCCGCGCCAAGCAAGAAGCCCAGAAGATCGTGGCCGGCGCGCAGCGCGAAGCCCACGAGATGCGGGTTTCCGCCGAGCGCTACGCCGATCAGGTGCTTTCTCAGCTGGAGTCAGAGGTCAGCCGCGCCCTCCAGACGGTTCGCAACGGCAGGGCCTTCCTTCAGAGTCGCCGTCGCAAGCACCAAGACGGATAATACTCAGTAGGGGCGCTCGCGACTTGAGCCGCAGGCGCTTGTGACTTGAGCCGCAGGCGCTGTCGCAAGCATCAGGACGCATAATACTCAGCAAAAAGCGCTCGCGACGAAAGTCGCGGGCGCTGCATGCATCAAGACGAATTAGCCTAAAAAACCTATTTCGAGAGCCGATGGAAGAAGCGCGAGAAGAAGCCTTCGCGTACCGTCGGCTCTTCGCTTTGAACGAGCAGCTTGCCGACCAGGATGCTGACGCGGCGCGTGGCCACCGAGTAAGGGTAGAGAACCGAGAAGGGGCGCTGTTGCAGCACGGCCCGCCCCACGTTCACATCCTTCTCGACGAAGCCGAGGAAGTGGAGCTTGATCTCGAGAAAGCGCTCGACGATCATCGTGAGCTTCGCGGACACCGAGCGCGCTTCCTGCTCGGTGTCAGCCTGGTTAACCAGCAAGTGAACGGTCGCGCCCGGGTTCTGGGCATTCAAGGCCTTGATCATTCCGTAGGCGTCCGTGATGGCCGTCGGCTCCGGCGTGGTCACGACGATCACCTCGTGTGCCGCCATGACGAAGTCCATGACCTGCCGGGAGATGCCCGCCCCCGTATCGATCAACAAGATTTCCGAGCGCCCCTCGATCTCCGACAAGCTGGCCAACAGCTTCTCCAACCTGTCGGCGGGAAGGTTGGCGAGTTCGCTGATACCCGATCCCCCGGGAACCAGCTCGAGGTTCTCGCTGATGGGGAAAATCACCTCTTCGAGCTTCATGCGCGCGTCGATCACGTCGGCGAGCGAATGAGGCGGCGAGATGCCCAGGAGCACATCCAGGTTGGCCATGCCGAGATCGGCATCGAAGAGCAGGGTCTTCATCCCGCGCTTGGCAAAAGCGAGCGCGAGGTTCACCGTGAGGTTGGTCTTACCCACGCCACCCTTGCCGCTGGTGACGACGATCGTGCGCGTCTTGAAGCGCGGACCCGCACCGGCGACGAGCGGGGGGATGGCCTCGGCGATGTCGGACACGGGGGTCTTGGCGGCGGCGGACGGCACGAGCACGGGCGGATCATCGCTCGGCGGTACGACCGACAAGGGCGAGGTACCGATCGGAGGCGGGACGAGCGCCGGGTGTTTTTCATTCTGTTGCTGCACGAGTGCGCGCAGCTTCTCGGCCTGATCGCTCATGCCAGGAACTCTTCGATGAGCGACTTCGCCATCGCCCCGGGATCCGCTTCCCGGATGTCGTCAGGCACGCTCTGCCCGGTCGTCAGGTAACTGAGAGGCTTGCCAAGGGAATAGGCCGTCGAGATGAGCCCCCCGAAGGCCACGGACTCGTCGATCTTGGTGAAGGCCAGCCGATCGATCCCTACCGGGCTGAAGGCCTCCACGATCTTCTGGAGGTTCACCCGGTTGGTGGTGGCCGAAAGCACGAGGTGGACTTCCTTGGGATGGGGGAAATCGAGGAAGCCCTTGAGCTCGTTGAGATGCATGCGGTTCGAGGGCGATCGCCCCGCCGTATCGATCAGCACCAGGTCCTTGTTCTGAAAGCGATCCAGCGCATGCTTCAACGCGCTGGGCGTCAGGACCACCTCCACCGGAATCCCGATGATGTCCCCGTAGGTCCGCAACTGCTCGACCGCGGCCACCCGGTACGTGTCGATGGTGATCAGCCCGACGTCCTTCTGGGCGAGTAGACGAAAATTGGCCGCGAGCTTCGCTATCGTGGTCGTCTTCCCCACTCCCGTGGGCCCCACCAGCGCCACGATGGTCGGTCCCGCTGCGGGGGTGGTCAGGATGGGCCCGCCGCCGCGCAACCAGTCCGCGATGACGGGTTCGAGCGCACGAACCCCCGCCTCCACGTCCGTCGCCAGCACCAGACGGTCCATCAGGATCGGGATGAGCGAAGGGTCGAGATCCGAAGCGAGCATCCGCTCGTGAACCGGGAGCCACTTCTCGGGCCATACGGAGGCCACGCCGCCACGCGGAACCTCGAGCTGCGACTTGACGGTATTCAGAATCTGCTTGAACTCCCCCATGGCCTCGCGGATCTCGGCCATCTCGGCGCTCGCGGGCTCGGGCGACGCGATGGGCACCGTCGCGGCCATCTCGACCTGCGCGGGCCTCATCGAGGGCGGCGGGGGGGCAGACGAGTCGAACATCGCCCCGAGCGGACCGAGCACCGACGACCTGTGGGTCGGCGCTGGAGCGGGCGCAACCGTTAGCGACGGAGCGGGGGCGGGCGCAGCAGTGGGTGTCGCGGTGGGCGCAGGAGCGGACGGCCGAAGGGTGAAGGGGCGCTCGGGAGTATCGATCGCCGCCAGGACCTCCACGCTCTCCTTCGCGAAGAAACCGAAGATGCCGCCACGCTTGAAGGTGCGCGAGTGCAGGATCACGGCGTCGGGACCGAGATCCATCTTGATCTTCATCCGCGCCTCCTGCATGGTGGCGGCGGTAAACTGGCGGATCTTCAACGAGGCCTCGATCGGTGGGCGAAGGGGAACTCAACTCCTCCCCTTATACCCTCGGCCTGGGAGTCCTATCACGGCGAAGCCGGCCAGCGGCATTCCCCGACAAGAGGAACGCCACTGGCCGGCTTCCGGCCGAAAAGAACTAGGACTGAGGCTTCTGAAAGGCCTGCTTGAGCAACATCGCGGCCGCCTCCGGGGAGGCCTGGGCTTCAGCAGACGCCTGGGATGCCGCGCGCTGGTTCTCGGCCTTGACCTCGGCCAGCAGTTCCTGGCGGAAAACCTTGACGTTCCGGGGGGCATTGACGCCAATCTTGACGTTGTCCCCCTTGACCTCGAGGATCACCACCTCGATGTCTTCGCCGATCATGATGCTCTGGCTGGATTTACGGTTCAGGACGAGCATGAGGACCTCCTAGACCGCGACCGGATCGGGAATGAGCCGCTGACGCACCGGATAGTCCGAGGCGTGAAGAACCAGCTGGCGTCCCTGGCCATGCTCGCGGTCGATCACCAGCGGCCCGAGAAGATTGGCGGTCATCTTGGCCGGATCCTTGGGAACGGTCACCAGGACCCGCACGTCCAGCGGCGAGCCTTCCGGCAAGGCCAGGGCCTGCCAATCCTCGGCCGTCAGCTCCGGATGGTAGTTCCCGAAGACCGCTTTCGGCTCCATGACGGTGAAGACGATCTGGGGGTCATCCACCGACTGCAACCATTCGAGCGGAGCGATTTCCGGGCGTTCCAGCAGGACGAAAGACGTGAGATCCTCGAAGCCGAGAAGCCCCGACGGGAAGGTGAGAATGCTGGCCGACTCGATCTCGAGAGGACCGAACTGACGGGTTTCGAGCTTCATGAATTGACCTCGGTAACAAGTTGCCGCGTCTCGCGATTCAAGCGCCGACGAGCGGGAAGCCACCCTATTCTACCGTAAAAACTGCAAGAGAGACGGCTGGATGATCCGGGCGCTGGCGGCCAGCGACGCCTGATAGACCGATTCCTGCTGCATGACCTGCGAGACCACGTCCGCAAACTCCGGCTCTTCCGTCTCGGAGAGGCGCTCCTTGTAATCGATCGCCGCGTCGGCGTACCGCGTATCCAGCATGTCCAAACGATTGATCCGGCTTCCGAGCACGGCGCGCTCCGTGTTCACCCGCCCCATGGCCACGTCCAGGCGCCCGATCTGGGTCGAGATCTGATCCGTATCCCCCGACCTCATCACATCCTCAAGATCCTTGAGGACCGAGAAGACGCGGTCCGGATCCGCCGCATCCCCGAAGGCGTCCGCCCCGGTCGTGTTGAAGGGAAGCGTCACGCCGGGAACCACTTCGACGTCCATGCTGGCATCGTTTCCGGTATAGACGATCTCGCTGGTCGGAAGCGCGGGGTCGGGATAGGGCATCGTGAAAGGCGGCTGCTCGATGGTCATCGTGCCGCCGAAGATGAAGCGCCCGTTCATCTCCGTGTTGGAGATGACCTGCAACTGCTCCCGCAGCTGAACGATCTCCTCGGCCATGGCCCGGCGCTCAGCGGACGTCTGAGTATCGTTGGCCCCTCTAACCGCCAGCTCCCGCGCGCGGTTGAGAACCGAATGCGCCTCGTCGAGCGCCCCGTCGGTGACGTTCAGCCAGGTACTCGCGTCCCGGATGTTCACGCCGTACTGCTCCTGCTGTTTCAGCGTCCCGCGAAGCAACATGGCGCGGTCCGTCCCGGTGGGATCGTCCGAGGGGCGCGTGATCTTCTTGCCCGTGGCCAGCTGGTGCTGGAGGCCGAACAGCTTCTCGAGGTGCCCCGTCGCATGGCGGGTGGTCGCGTCGAAGACCATGTTGTTCGTGATCCGCATGCCGTTACCTCCTGCTGATGCTGTTGCTGCTGCCGACGTTCAAGACGAAAAGCGTCGAAAAAACGAGTCCGTGCCAGGCGCGGGCGGCTATCGCCCAGCCCCCAGGCCGTTGATGATCCGATCGAGAATCTCGTCGAAGGCGTTGAGGGCCCGCGCCGAGGCCTGGTAGGCATGCTGGTAGCGCACCATGTCGGCCATCTCCTCGTCCATGTTGACGCCCGAGGTCTCTTCCTTGCGCTGAAACAGGTAATTGAGCACCTCACCCTGGTTCGATACCGTCCGGTTGGCAGACTGCCCCATGACCCCCAGACCCGCGAGGAGGTTCCGGTAGTCGTCCTCGAACGTCGCCGTGGCGCTCATGGTCGCCTTGTTGCGCAGCGCCGCGATCAGCTTCGACGTCACGGTGTCGCCCGGCCCCGAGGAAGGCGTTCCTCCCGTCGCGATCTGCGCCAGTCCTGCCGTTCCGTCCATGATGTCGGGGTTGACGGAAATCTTGTCCGCTCCCATCGTCGACGACAGCGGATCGCCCATGTTCACGAAGAAGTCCTTACCACTGACCGTCCCGTCCGTCAGCGAGCCCGCCCGATGCAAGGCGTTGACCTCCTGGGCCAGCTGGTTGGCGAGCGTGTCGATGCGATGCAGGATGCCGTTCGGCGAGTCCGGAAGCACCGGAATGGCGTCCCGGAAACGCGGCCTTCCGATGATGTCGTCGCGCATCTGAAGCATCGCTCCGACCGCGGCGCCGGTCTCGGCCTGAGGCACCACGTTCCCTTCGAAGGTCACGTCCGAGTAGGCCCCCTCGTCACTGGGCTGGAAGCCGAGGTCGGTCTGGATGTTTCCCGCCACCAGCGCGCGGCCGTTCATGTAGACCCAGACCTTGCCGTCTTCATGCTGAACCGTGTGGACCTTGATCAGCTTGGACATCTTTTCGAGCGCGAGATCGCGCTGATCCAGCAGTTGGTTGGCGGATCCGCCTCCCACCTGCACCTCGGCGATCTGGTCGTTGAGCTGGGCAATCTGCTTGGTGAAGACGTTGATGTCGGTCAGCGCGTTCCTGACCTGGAAGTCGAGCTCGCGGCGCTGGGTCGTCAGGCGCTGGGAAGCGTCGTTGAAGGCGTTGGCGAGGGCGGCGGCCTGATCGCGAACCACGGCCCTGACGCCCGGTGATTCCGGGTTGGAGGTCAGGGTGTGCCAGGAGTTGAAGAACTCGTTCATCACGCTGGCAAGCCCCGTCTCGGAGGGCTCGTGAAAGACGTCCTCGATCAGGACGACGTTCTTGGCTATGGCTTCGTTGGCGCCCAGCGTGGCGTTTTCGCGCCGGACCTGCAAGTCGAGGTACTCGTCGCGCATGCGGTTGATACCGTTGATCTGGGTGCCGGATCCCAGCGAGGCGAGGCGAGTGGGCGTGTTGAAGCCGGGGGTGGGGATGGGGACGGCGGCAGACACGTTCACCCGCTGGCGCGAGTAGCCCTCCGTGTTGGCGTTGGCGACGTTATGGCCCATGGTGTTGAGGGCCGTCTGAGCGGAAGCCAGACCGCGAACCGCAGCGTTGATACCCAGCAATGCGTAGTCCATCAGGCCCTCCAATCCAAGAGTAGGCTCGGAGCCTGCGCCACGCTCCCGTCGTAGACCAGTCCGTCGGGGGTCGCCGCCTGGGCGATGACATCGAGGGTATAGGTCGCGTAATCGATGGAAAGCCGCAGCAGCTCGCGGCAAGTGTGGTTGCCAGCCTGTAGATCCGCGACCTTGAGGCGAAGGTCATCGCCCAGGGGGGCGAGACGCTTGCGCCAGGCGGGAGAAAGGAGAGGCAGTAGCTCGTTCAAGGTTTGCACCGGAGCCTGGAAGTGACTGGCGATCGCCCCTGAAACCTCGCAGCGCCTGAGCTCGAGGGCATCCAGCGCGCGCATCTCACTCGCCTCCTGCGTCAGAAGCCGCCCCAGTTGCTCCGTGCGGTTCTTCTTGATCAGCGCAAGCTTGAAGGGAAGCCGATTCACCAGGTGGGTATAGGCCGCCAGTTCGTCGCGCAAGATCGCTTCCAGCTCGGCGAGCGGCTCATCGAGGCCAGTGCGCAGCTGCTCCATGCTCCCCGTCCCCGCTACTGGAGATCGTTGGCCATGTTGCGCGACAGGATCGACCGTGCGATATCCTGGCCCGAGACCTGATAGGCCCCCGCGGCAATCTGCGCCTTGAGCTCCTCGACCCGATCGACCCGGAGTGCGGGCTGCTTGGCAATCACGCCCAGAGCCTTGGTCACGTCCTGGCTGGCGAGTGAAAATTGAGCCGCGTCCGGAGCCTGAGGACCCTCGACACGGGAGGCGCCGGCAGGACCGCTCTTGGGCTTGACGCCCTGAGTCTGGATAACTTGTTGGATTTGTTCGTTCGAGATTCTCATCTGGCTTCACCCTTTCCCCGAATCACCGTCACGGGGTCTCTAGAAGACCTATCGGCAGGGTTCGAACGGACTTGAGGGAAAAGCCTGGGGAAATTGGTCGAAACGGCTGACGCCTCAGCGGGGCGACGCGAACCCGGTCCGGAGATCCCGCTGGCACGTGGCGCAGAAACGCCCGACGGGAATCGGCACCGCGCAGCGCTGGCAGGCGAGCACCGACATCATGAGGGAATCGAAACCCACCAATCGCCCCAGACGCACCATGCGACGTATCCGATCGGGATCCACCCCGGTCCCATCCGAAACCTGACCCAGCGAGGCCATCGGCTTGCGCCCCAGGTACTCGAAAACCTGGACGTAAGCCTCTTCTTCGGCTTCGCGACAGGGAGCGCAGGGCTCATTGAGCGTCTGGTTGAACATCCGGCTGCAAACCGGGCAATTGGCGAGAGGCATACCCCTTGTTTTCCCCACCGCCCACCGATTGAAACGGATTCATGAAAACAAGCGAAAGGGCTCCTCGGCAGCCGAGAAGCCCTACTTGCTGAAAACCGTGAGCGCGCTACTTCTGGCGAGCCGCCAGCTGCCGGTAGAGAATGTCGGCCACGCCCATGCCCTCGCCGTGAGCGATATCGCGCGCCAAGGCGTCGTCGCTCATCGACCGGTAGGTTCGCATGGCGGATCCCCCGTCCAACATGCCCCCCTTGCTCGACGCATGAACCTGCGAGAGCATCTGGGAAATCATGACCGCCTCGAACTCCCGGCAGGTGGCCTTGAGCCGCCGCTGCTCGGCAGAGAGCTTGGCATCCTGGGGGCTCACGCGGTTGAAATCGACGCCGAGATCGCTCATAAGACCCGATTACCTCTTAAGACCGTTGGCGCCGGAGAGCATCTCGTCGGCCGTCTGGATGGACTTGGAGTTGGCCTCGTAGGCTCGCTG
Source organism: Candidatus Sericytochromatia bacterium S15B-MN24 CBMW_12 (assembly GCA_002083825.1). Classification (GTDB taxonomy): domain Bacteria; phylum Cyanobacteriota; class Sericytochromatia; order S15B-MN24; family UBA4093; genus UBA4093. The sequence continues at coordinate 24,824 of DAZV01000015.1, forward strand.
CGCCACGATCAGATTCACCATCTCCTCGATCACCCGGACGTTGGAGCTCTCGACGTATCCCTGCAAGATGCGCCCCATCCCCTCGACGCCAGGCGCACCCGCCATGGGATCCCCGGAAGCCACGGTCGGACGGAAGAGATTCTGTCCCAGCGCCGACAACCCCGCGGGGTTAACGAAACGCGCAATCTGTACTTCGCCCAGCTGAACGGCATTTCCGGCAACGACGGCGGTCACGACCCCATCACCACTGACCGTGACGTCCTTGGCACCCTCCGGAACCGTCACGTTGGGCTGAACCAGGTAGCCTTCGCTGGTGACCAGCTGCCCCTGGGAGTCCACCTTGAAGGTGCCGTCCCGGGTATAGGCGGTGGTTCCGTCGGAAGTCTGAACCTGGAAGAAGCCGTCACCCTCGATCGTGAGGTCGTAAGGGTTCTCGGTCTGCTGGAAATCGCCCTGCGAGAAGATCCGAGCGATGGCAACCGAGCGTACGCCATTGCCGACCTGCATGCCCACCGGAGTCGTGGAACCGGTATTGACGGGAGCGCCTGCAGCCCTGGCCGTCCGGTACATGAGGTCCTGGAACTCCGCGCGCCCCTTCTTGAAGCCCGCAGTGTTGACGTTGGCGAGGTTATGCGAGGTCACATCGATGTTGAGCTGCTGCGCCTTCATACCCGAGGCTGCAGACCACAGGGATCCGAGCATGGAAGATCCTTTCGTCGACCCGCATCAGTCGGTCAGCGGGCTCCAGCCTCAGGTCATCCCTGTCCGGCCGGTAAATCCAATTACGCCTCCCCACAGGATCCGCCGGACCCGAAGGGGACTACTTACCTATCGGTAACGCTACGGGAAAGTTTAGGCCTAGCGAGCGATCTCGTTGACGGCCTTGCCCAAGGTCTCGTCCTGAGCGGTCAAAATTCGCTGTGAGGCTTCGTAGGCGCGGTTTACGGCGATCATCTCCACCATCTCCCGGACCGAGTTGACGGTGGACGCCTCGAGGGCCTCCTGAACCACGTAGGTTCCCTGAGCCGGCTCGGACTCAGCTCCTGCCACGAGGCGAAAGGCGTTATCGCCCTGCTTCGAGAGATCCCGCAGCGGATCCGCCACGGTCACGACCAGGAGAAACCCCGCCGGAACCTGTTGTTGCGTCCCTCCTGCGAGTTGCTCGATTGAGACGCTGCCATCGCGGCCGACCTGAGCGCGACCGTCCCCCAGCTGAATCGGGTTTTCGCCCCGACCGAGCACCTTCCGACCGGACTTGTCGACCAAAAAGCCCTCCGCACTGCGGGCGAAGGATCCATCGCGCGTGAGGAGCTGCGTGCCATCCTCTTCCTGAAGAACGAAGAAGCCCTCTCCCTCCAGGGCGAAATCATAGGGGTTCTCGGTCTGGCGGATGGGACCCGATTCGAAGCGGGTGGCAATCTCGTCGAGATAGACACCGGTCGAGAGCCCGCCCATGCGACGAGCGTCGGCATCGGGGCGCTGCTGGCTCTGCTCCAGGCGGTAGATCAGCTTGTCCATGCGGGTCCGGAAGACAGCCACGTCCTGCTTGTAGCCGGTGGTGTTGACGTTTGCAAGGTTGTTGGAGATGACGTCTTGCTTGGCCAGCTGGGCAGTCATTCCGGCAGCGGAGGTGTAGATCCCGCGAATCATTAGCGCTTCCTCGGATGAGCCCGCCTACTGACCACCGCCGAGAAGACGAGCCAGGAGCTCGCGTCGATCCGGGCTCTCGCTCGGGGCGGAAGACTTGGGCGGCGCCTGGGGCGTTACCGCGGGACCGGCTTCGAGCAAAGTCCGGAGTTCGACCTCCCGGTTCTCGGCGTCTCGCAGGCTGGCCTCGAGCTTGTCTCGGTCAGCTACGAGCTTTTCGCACTCGTCAGTGAGTTCGTCGAGGCGGACGCGCAGCGCCTGCTTTTCACTATCGAGTCGGTCCCTGATCACGATATCGGCTTCCTGGCGGGAAACTTGAGCCTCGTGGTGAGCCAGTTCCTCGCGCAGCTGGATGACTTCGGCCTGATGGCGCAGTAGCAGGTCTTCCCGCTGCGATTCTTCGCCAAGTTGCAGGCGCTGGGCGTCTATCAGCTTGTTCTCCAACCCTGCGAGCTTGGCCTCCCACTCGGAGCGTTCCATAGCACGCTGGCGCTGAAGCGCTTCGAGCTGGGCGACAAGCTCATCGCGCTGGGCCTGGAGGGCCTCCATGCCCTGGGGCTTGATGGACTCGCGGGCAACCTCGAGATCGTCCTTCAGGCGGTCGATGGACTCGACATGCGCGTCGATCACGGCTTTCAGGCGCTTGTTCTCGTCGCGGAGGGAATTGTACTTTCCCTCGATGGACTTGAGCACCGCCTTGAGTTGCTCCGGCGTGATCGCGCCGAGCGGATCCGCCTCGCGGCCAAGGAGGCGCAAGAAGCCTGCCTGCATGGAGTCCAGCACGGCCTAGACCTCGACCTCGAGCGGATCGAAATCGCGCATGGCATCACCCTCCGAGGGCGCGGCGATGCTGACCTCCCGGGGAATCCTGATCTTGGCCTCCCGCGCGGGAGCCGACCCTTCCCTCAGGGGAGCCGCGATCGCGTACTCGTAGGCGCCCTTCACGTTGAAGTAGCGATGATCCTGGGCGATCTGAAGATCGCGGAAATAGGGATGCTGAGTGAGATGCGGGTAGAGCAGGCGTCCGAAGCCGCCCACGAGAAGCATCCGATCGATGGAGAGGTCCCGCCACGATTGCTTCACGGTGAGGGCGACCTGGAGGGCCATCATCTCGATGAGCTCGTCGAGGATCTCGGCAGGGAGGGTGTAGGTCGTGCCGTTGTGGACGTACTGCCCCGAGGCGGCCGCTTCCATGAGGGCCACCGGGTCCAGGCGCAGGATGCCCTGATCCGAGAGGTAGTTGGCGATGGCGTCGGTCAGGCGCAGGCCGGCCGCCGCGGTGCTCTGGCCCGAGTAGTTGGCGAGTTCGTTGGGAAGGCGAACCACGACCCAGTCGGTCGTGAGATGGCCGGGGTCGATCACGCCGATGTTCTCGTCGGGGGCATAATCGAGTTGCCCCGCGAGGAGACCGGCGTAGACCGCGCCGACCGGCTGGGGGATGACGTCGATCTGCGCGATGTCGAGCGCCATGGGCTTGCCGGCGAGTTCGAAGGTGTGGAGGCGCTCCCAGGCCCGCAGGTGGGTCTCGACGTAGTCGCTGCGACGGCTGAGCGCGACGGGAAGACCGATGCAGAGTTTGAACTTGGAGGTGCCCTCGAGGCCCTTGCGACGGGCATAGAGCCCCAAGATAGAGAGCAGCATGACCAGGTTGAGATCGTCGGCGAAGAGGTCGATATCGTTGAGGGGCAGGTGGTAGGGCTGCTCCAGGGCATAGCGACCCACGGAGAAGGTCTTGGCGCCGAGCTTGACGGTGAGGTGGGAGTCGAGAGTCTCGTCGATGACCTGAGCCGAGCCGCGGCGAATGGTCGCGACGGGGCCACCGAGGATGGCCGGCAGGGTGATCAGGGTCTCTCCGTCGTAGAGGCGCGCTTCCGAGCGGCCCAGGTCGATACCGAGGGTGATGAGGTCCGGGGTGGTCTTTCGGTTGGTCATGCGGGGTAGGCTCTCCTTCGGCGGAAGCTAGCGCTGACGATGACAGAGGCGGGCCCCCATCGGGGCCCCGAGCGACCTGGCTCGCTTGAGAGCCGCTCGGGGCCGAGGATCGGGATAGGTCAGGCGCTCAAAACTGAATCGCTCCGAGGATTCTAACATAATCCGGCCGCCAGGGCGAAGCTTGCGACCATGCCCAAGCTTCGCCGAACGTGGGGTATCATGCAGAGAAAGGAGGACCCCCCTGATGCGCCGCAACCTCGCTCTCGCTCTGGCCCTTTCCCTCACCGCCTGCCAAGCACCGCCCACCGAGCAAGCCCCGACCTACGCGGTCACCACCGTCACCGCCGACCTGCCGGACCCGAGCGGTCTCGCCGCGCTCGCCGACGACCTCCTGGTCTCCACTCCCCGGGGCATCCTCCGCATGGGCCCCGACGAACCGCTCTCCACCCTTGCCGCGGGAGCGCCCCTCCATGAACCGGCAGGGCTCGCCTGGAACGATCGGATCATTCTGGCGGCGGATCCCCCAGCCAACCGGATCTGGCGGATTCCCGCCGGCGGCAAGGCCACTCCCTTCGCGGGGACCGGCACCGCCCTCCTTCCCATCGGCGATGACGGGCCTGCCACCAGCGCCCAGCTCAATTCGCCTCTGGACGTGGCGATAGCTCCTGACGGCACCGCCTACATCGCCGACACGGGAAACAGCCGCATTCGGCGCGTAGCGCCCGACGGCCGCATCTCCACCCTTCCCGGCACCGAGGACGCCTTCGAGCGTCCCACGGCCCTCGCCCTGAGCGCCGACGGCACGCTCTGGGTGGTCGACGCCACGCTCGGCGAGCTCAAGCGAATTGCGCCCGGCAAGCCGATAGAGACGCTCGCCCGGGACCTCGACGATCCCCGGGGCGTCATCCCGACCGAGGACGGCGCGCTGGTGAGCGAAGCCGGCAAGAACCGCGTCGTCTGGGTAGGACCTCGCGGATCGGTTTTCCCGGTCGTCGGGGGAAGCACCTCCGTGACGGGCGGCCGCAAGGAGGAAGGCACGGGCACGACCTTCGCCCTCAGCCACCCCTCCCGGTTCGCTCCGGCGGCTGGCGCGGGCATCTACCTGCTCGACGGGGACCGGATCCTTCTGCTCACGCCTCGGGCCACCCCGTAACCCTTCGCGAGCGTCCTGCTTCGGGCGCCCGCAGCAGGACGCTCGCGAAAATAGGGGGGGCGGGAACCGATGGTTCCCGCCCCCCCCTTTTCGCTTGATGCCCGAGAGTCTCCCTGGCGGTTTACTTCTTGGTCATCATCTGGCCGAGGATCTCCTTGGCCTTTTCGAGTTGCACGTCCTTGCCCTGGTCCATCATCTCGTCGAGGGTGGGCATGTCCTCGGGAGCGACGGGCTTGTCGGTCTTGGCGGGCTGCGGGAACTCCACGACCACGTCGGGGACGATGCCCTTCTTGTTGATGTCGTTTCCGCCCGCGGTCAGGTACTTGTTGGTGGTGATGGCCACGCCGGCTCCGCCTTCGAGGGCGTGGACGGTCTGGACCAGGCCCTTACCGAACGTCTTGGTGCCGACCAGCTTGGCCCGCTTGGTGTCTTGCAGGGCTCCGGCGAGAATCTCGGAAGCGGAGGCCGAGCCTCCGTCGACGAGGACCACCAGGGGCTTGCTGACAGGAATCAGCGGGCGGCCCGAGGCGTTGAGCTTTTCGCGGTTGCCTTCGCGATCGACGATCTGGACGACGGGGCCCGACTTGATGAACATCGAGCCGATGTTCACGGCGTTGGGGAGCAGGCCGCCGGGATTGGATCGCAGGTCCAGGATGATGCCCTTGGAGTTCTTGTACTTCTCGAGGGCCTTGCGCATCTCGGTGTCAGCCGACTCGCTCATAAAGGAGGTCAAGCGGATGTAGCCGATGTTCCCCTGGAGGTCCTTGGTCTTGACGGCCTTGGTGACGATCTGGTCGCGGACGATCGAGACCTTGAAGGCCTCCTTGACGCCATCTCGGCCGATGGTCAGGACGACCTTGCTGCCCTTGGGGCCTCGGATCAAGGTGACGGCCTCTTCGATGGCCATGTCCTTGGTCACCTTGCCGTCCACTTCGAGGATGTGGTCGCCCGCCCTCAGGCCGGACTTGTAGGCGGGGGTGTCCTCCATCGGGGAGATGACCGCGAGGTGCTTCTCGCGCATGCCGATCTGGATGCCGATGCCTCCGAACGCGCCGTGGCGTTCCTCCTGCATCGACTTGAAGCTCTTGGGCTCCATGAAGCGGGTGTAAGGGTCGTCGAGCGAGTCGAGCAGGCCGCGGATGGCGCCGTACTCCAGCTTCGACTCCTCGACCTTGGATTCGAGGAACTCGCTCTTCACCAGGTCGTAGACCTGAAGGAAGGTGGAAAAGCTGCGGGTCTGGGCCGCGACCTGGAGGGGCTGAACTCCCATGCCGACCCCGAAGGAGCCTGCCATGAGCGCCAGAACCACGAGGGTATTGCCAAGTTTGTTTCTCATTCTTCATCCTCTCCGAGGTCGGGGCATCTACCAGCGATCTATCGTTTTCAGCCGTTTTCAGCCGTTTTCAGCCGTTTTCAGCGGTTCAGAGCCTTCGGCGCCTGTGGCCAGTGCTCTCCATACCCCCTAGCGGAGGTAGCCTATCGGATTGACCGGCGTACCGTTTCGCCGGACCTCGAAGTGCAAGTGAGGTCCCGTGGAGAGGCCGGTCGAACCGATGTAGGCGATGACCTGCCCGCGGGCAATCTTCGCCCCCGTCTCGACGACGTAGCGCGACGTGTGGGCGTAGAGCGTGACGAGATCGCCGCCGTGATCGATCATGACGATCTTCCCGTACCCCCCGTACCACCCGACATATAATACCACGCCCCCCTCCGCGGCCCGGATCGGAGTACCGTGCGGAGCCCCGAAGTCCACCCCGCGATGCGGCTTCACCACCTTGTGGATCGGGTGCAGGCGCGGCCCGAAGTTGGAGTTGAGGCTGCCCGAAACCGGCATCAGGAACCGCCCGGTCCCCATGCGCGGAGTCTTCTTGCGGCTGGCCAACATCCGACGGATCATCGTCTCGATCTGACGCGAATCTCGTTCGAGTTGTTCCGCCGCCTGCTCGTAGGCGGCACGCTCGGTCCGAAGCTTGGAGACGAAGGACGACTGTTCCTCGCGGTCCTCCTCGATCACGGCCTTCTGGTTGGAGATGGTGGCGGTGATCGACGAGATGGTCTGGACCTGCTCGTCGTACTTCCGCTTCTGATGGGTGATCTCGGCCATCTGCCGATCCAGCTCGAAGAGAATCTGGGCGTCCTGCTTGGTGACGTGCTTGAAGAACTGGTAGCGCGTCATGAAGGCCACCAGGTCCGGAGCCGTCAGCAAGGCCTCCCAGAGGTTGGTCTGGCGATGCTTGAAGATGGCCCGCATGCGGGACCCCGCCGTGACCTGCTGGCGCTCGAACTTCGAAGTCGCCTTGTCGAGGGCCTGTCCGGTCGCCTTGAGGCGGCTCTGGCTCCGGTTCAGCCGAAACTGCGAGTCCTCCAGCTGGATCTGCGTGCGTTCCAGCTTTTGCTGCAACACCGAGAGGTGAGAAACCGCCGATTGTTCCTTGGCCTTAAGCTGCCGGGCCTTGGCCCGCACCGCGTCGAGGCGCTGCTGAATCTGTTGCAAGCGACTGCGCTGCTGCTGGATGGTCGGCTCCGCTTGAGCGGGTGCCAGCCAAACCGTGAGCAGGAGCAGCGAGAGGATGATACTGAGTTTCCGCAAAGCGAAAGTGACTCCCTAGAGCAAAGCTCGATTCTTCAGGACAGCGAGAGATGGACATACGCCCCATGATCCCTGCCTCACGGCGTTCTCTCGCGGTCCTAATCAACAGCCGCCGGCGCTATCAACAGCCGCTGGCGCTAAAACGTTCGATTCTTTTTCTACCCGACTTCGCCGGAATCAATCCCGGAAGGCTCCGCACCCGGGGTGTTTCCCGCCCCTCCAAGGTGCTCGGCCACCGCCTGGGCGACTTTCAACGGGATGCCACCCCGCTCGGCAAGCTCCGACGGGTTCAATCGTCGCATGGCATCGACCGACCCCAGGCGAGAGAGCAGCTGCGTCTTGCGCTTGGCGCCCAGCCCCGGGACGTCGTCGAGAATGGAGCGCGTCATGCGCTTCGCTCGGAGGTTGCGATGGAAGGTGATGGCGAATCGGTGGGCCTCGTCGCGCAGACGCTCGATCAAATGGCGAGCGGGCGAGCGAGCGCCGAGCTGAATCCCCTCCTTACGACCTGGCAGGTAGATCTCCTCGAACTGCTTGGCCAGCCCGAAGATCGGCAGTTCCAGGCCCAGGGCGTCCAGGGCCGCCACCGCCGCGTTGAGCTGACCCTTGCCGCCGTCGATCAGGATCGCGTCGGGCGCCTCCCAGCGCTCGACGTCGGGGCCGCCGAGCTTGCTGTAGCGGCGCGCCACGACCTCCGCCATCGAGGCGAAGTCGTCGATTCCCTCCACCGTCCGGATCTTGAACTTCCGGTACTGGTCCTTGGCTGGCTTGCCATCGATGAAGACCACCATCGAGGCCACCGTGTCCGATCCTTGCGCGTGCGAGATGTCGAAACCCTCGATCCGACGAGGTGGCGCACAGCCCAAGGCCTCTCCGAGCTCGCCGAGAGCCGCCTGCGGCCCCCTCTCGATGGCGGCCCAGCGGCTGAGGCGGCCGCGTTCGAGCGCTTGCTTGGCGTTGGTCTCGGCCATGCGCAGGATTTTCTCCTTATCCCCCCGCTGAGGGACCGTGATCCGGACCTTGGAGCCTCGCCGGGACGCGAGCCACTCGGCAAGCAGGTCGGCATCCAGGGGAGGCTCCCGCAGCACAATCTCGGCGGGGACCGTTTCCGCGTCGGAGTAAAACTGCCCCATGAAGGCTCCGAGCACGTCGGAGATGGCGGAACCCGCCCGCGCGAGCTCGTGCTCGCGGCGTCCCGTCAGGCGTCCCTCGCGGATCTCGAAGACCTGGACGGCCACGCTGGCTTCGTCCGACGCCAGCCCGATCACGTCCTGGTCGGCATCGCTGTCGGCGTCGACTTTTTGCTGTTCCATGAGCTTGGCGATGGCCTGCACCTGATCGCGCAGGGCCGCGGCCTTCTCGAAGTCGAGCGCCGCGCTCGCCACGCGCATGGCGGCCTCGATCTCCCGGACGAGCTCGCGATGCCGTCCGGAGAGGAAGGCCTCCACTTTTCGCACGACCTCGCGGTAATCCTCCTGCGAGACGAGGCCCTGGCAGGGTGCGAGACAGCGGCCGATGGAGTAGTTGAGGCAAGGGCGATCGCGGAACTGCGGTTTCGGGCGCTGGCGCAGGGGAAAGAGCTGCTTGATGAGCCTCACGGTCGCATGCATGGCCCCGGCATCCGGATAGGGCCCGAAGTAACGCCCCCCGTCGGCGAGGCGCCGGCGCGTGACGATCAAGCGCGGATACGGTTCGTTGAGCGTGAGCTTCAAGTAGGGATAGGTCTTGTCGTCCTTCAATAGAATGTTGAAGTAGGGGCGATGCCGCTTGATGAGCGTGTTCTCCAGCACCAGCGCCTCGACCTCGGTATCCGTGGAAAGGGTTTCGAGATCCACGATCTGCCGAACCAAGGCCTGGACCTTGGCGGAATGGCCCTTGTCCTCCCGGAAGTAGCTGCGAACCCGCGATCGCAGGTTCACGGCCTTGCCGACGTAGAGAATCGTCCCCTTCGCGTCCTTCATGAGGTAGACGCCGGGGGTGACGGGGAGCTGATCGAGTCGGTCGCGCAGAGTATCGGAAAGCATCACATGCCATTATACCGGGCCTGCACAAGGCGCGCTTGGCACTCCGCGCCCGACAGCCACCCGTTTGCGCGAGCCGCCGAAGCCGGAACCGCCGGGAAGGGTTATGCTGGACGCCCTCCGGGGGTACAATAGGGACATGGCCGTCAACGACCTCTGGCAAATCTACAAGACCACTCAGGATGCCGCCGCACGCGAGAAGCTGATCCTTCAGTACGCGCCGCTGGTACGGTACGTTGTCGGCCGTTTGGCCGTCACCCTGCCCGCCACCGTCGATCCGGAGGATCTCAACGGCTACGGCGTGATTGGGTTGATCCATGCCATCGAGCGCTTCAGCCCCGAGCGGGGAGTGAAGTTCGAGACCTACGCCATCAGCCGGATTCGCGGCGCCATCATCGACGAGTTGCGAAGCCAGGACTGGGTCCCGCGCTCCGTTCGCTCGAGGGCCCGAGAGCTTTCCACCGTCATCTCCCAGCTGGAGGGCGAACTCTCGCGACCACCGTCCGAAGCGGAGCTCGCCAAGGCCATGAATCTCACCTCCGCGGAGCTCAACGCCGTCCAGGGGGAAGCCACCTCCCCGTTCCTCTCGCTCGACGAACTGGTGCAGGTAGGAGATGACGGCCGCAGCGTATCCTGGCTCGACACCATGGTCGAAACCAAGGCGGGCCCGGTGGCCCAGCTCGAAGAGGCGGAATTCATCGACCAGATGGGCCTGGCTCTCGATGCCCTGCCGGACCGCGAGCGCCTCCTCCTGAGCCTCTACTACCATGAGGGCCTCACCCTCAAGGAAATCGGCGCCGTCATGGGCGTCTCGGAGTCGCGGGTCTGCCAGTTGCATACCCAGGCCACCTTGCGCCTGAGAACCCAGCTCAATCGCTACCTCGGAGTGGAAGACGGAGGGAAGAAGGCTTCCCGCAATCGCACGAAGATACCCGCTCATGGCTCCTGAATCTTTCCAGATCCTCACCTTCTACCTGGGATCCGAGGAGTACGCCCTGCCGCTGGTTCAAGCCAAGGAAATCCTCGGCCAGGTTCCCATCACACTCCTCCCCAACGCCCCCAAGCACGTCGTGGGCCTGCTCAACCTGCGCGGCGAGATCTTGCCGGTCTTCGACCTGCGCAGGCTTTTCCGCCTCCAGAGCCCGCCCCGCCAAGGCGTGCAGGAGTGCGTCCTGGTCGCCGAGACCCAAGGGGATCCGTTCGGCCTCTGCGTCGATGGCGTCCACCAGGTCTTGACGCTCAGCGTGGATCGCATCGATCCTCCCTCGGAGGCCCTCAAGGCCCGATCCGCCGCCATTTCCGGCCTCGCCAAGGATGGAAACCGCCTGATCATCCTTCTCGATTTGGCCAACCTCTTCTCGCTCGACGACCCTTTCCAAAACGAGATCGAGGCCTTGGCGACGACGTCGCGCCACCGCCGCGACGCCTGAGGCGAGCCTTGGTCCGCGCCTTCGCCCTCTGGATTCCCATGCCGACGGACGGGATCCGGGCCTCGCAACTCGAAACCCTTCTCGCTGAATCGCTCGACGGCCACCCCCTGCGCTGGGCCATCACCGCCTGCCGGGACGGGCGTCTCCTGGTGGAGGGGGCCGTTCGCCGATGAAGCCCTTCATCGCCATGCAGATCGTGCCCACCGGAATCGGCTGCGAGGTCGGCGGCTACGCGGGCGACGCCACGCCCGCCACCAACCTGCTGGCCAGCGCCTGCGATCTGCTCCTGACGCACCCCAACGCCGTGAACGCGGCCGTCATGTATCGGGCGCGCACCAACGTGGGCTATGTCGAGGGCCATGCGCTCGATCGCTTCGCGCTGGGGCAATGGGCGCTGCGGCCCGTCCGAGCCAACCGGATCGCCCTGGTGATAGATCGCGCGATCGCCGACGACCCGCGCGCCATGATTCGCCTGATCAATGCCGCCAACGCCACGCGAACCGTCGCGGGAACCGCTCTCATGGGCTGGCTGCCCACCTCGGAGCCTCTCGGCCTGAGCCTCGCGCTCGGGGAACTCGGCTCGACTCACGGGGAGATCTCCAACCCGGAGATCCTGCTGGATGCCGCCCGAGAAGCCGTCAGGCGAGGAGCCGAGGCGATCGCCCTCGTGACCCGCATGCCCCAACCGCCCGCCAAGCTGGCCGAGGCCTACGCCCAGGGGCGAGGATCCGATCCCATCGGGGGCCTGGAGGCCATGCTGTCACACCTGGTGGTCGATGCGCTCATGGTGCCGTGCGCCCATGCTCCTTACGAGACGTTCGAGGAGGAGGACGCAGTGGACCCGCGGGTGGCCGCCGAGACCATCGGCTTGACGTTCTTGCCCTGCGTCCTGGAAGGCCTCGCGCGAGCCCCGCGCTTCGTGCCCATCGCCGAAGCCAAGCCCCAGGACCTGACGATCGCCGATCTGGACGCGGTCGTGGCTCCCTGGGAGGCCTGCGGGGGCATTCCCATGCTCGTGGCCGCCGAGCGCGGCATCCCCTTGATAGCGGTCAAGAGCGGTGTCGCGTCATGCTCGGCGACCCCCGAGCAACTCGGGCTATCGGCCCTCGGCGCCGCGTCCTACCTGGAGGCCGCCGGGATCCTGCTGGCCCTCAAGGAGGGCTTGAGCCTCTCGGCGCTCCGACGCCCGGTCGTCCCGTTCCGCGCCCTGACGCCCGAAACCCGAGACCGGTAGCTTGTTGGCCGAGAGGCTTACCTCTCGGCGGCATCCGACAGACAGACGATCATAAAGCGAAGGCCCCCGAATCGGGGGCCTTCGCTTTGTTGGAACGAGGGGTTAGAGGGTGCTGTTTCCCACCTGGGGCAAGAGCGAGGGAGCGAACTTCTGGACCCGGTTGTTGTTGGTGTCCGAGACGTAGACGAAGCCGTCCTTGTCGAGGGCGATCGAGTGGGGCTCGTTGAACTTGCCGTTCGCCTGACCCATCGCGCCGAACTCCGAGAGGAACGAGCCGTCGTGGTTGAAGCGCTGGATCCGGTTGTTGCCGGCGTCGACGACGTAGATCTCGCCGTTGCGGTTGTCGATGGCGAGGTCGGTGGGGTTCGAGAAGTGACTACCCGAGCGGCTCGAGCTGACGTAACCGAAGTACAGGACCAGGCGACCGTAGGCGTCGAACTTCTGGATGACCTTACCGGCGCCGGCATTGGCATCGATCACGTAGACGTTGTCGTTGCCGTCGACGGTGATGCCGCGCAGACCGGACGAGAAGGCGGTTTCGAGCTTCAGGGGAGCGTTGTTGGGGTTCTGGGCGGGGGTCGAACGGTCCTGGGCAAAGAACTTCACCTGGCTGTTGCCGGCCGAGGAGACTCCGAACACGCCGGTCCGCAGGACCGAGACGTCATAAGGCTTGTTGATGCCGGCGAACTCGGTGGTGTTCGCCGCGGGGCGGACGTAGTTGCCGTTGAGGTCGTACTGGCGGATGGCATTGGACTTCTTGCCGGGGTCCGAGACGAAGAGGTTTCCGCCCTTGTCGGCAGCGATGCCCTGGGGATCGTCGAGGTCGTTGATGAAGAGGCTGGCGCCGAACTGATCCTTGAGGCCGCCGCTGAGGTTGAACTTGCGAACTCCCCAGACCTTCATGAAGGGAAGGTTGAGGGCGGTGTTGATAGGATAGGATTCGCGGGTCACGACGTGCATGAAGCCGTTGGTGTCGTCGATGGTGAGGCCGCGGGGCCGGTCGAGGTTGCCGAAGCTCATGACGAAGGAATTGGGGACCGCGTCCATCTGGTGGGAAATCTTGATCTCGGGGGCGGTGACGGTATTGCCTGCGAGGACGTCGACCACCACGTCACCGTTGGCGGCGAGGTAGGTGTAGCCCTGCTTGAAGAGCGAAAGCTTGATCTTGTTGGCGGGGACCTGGTTGAGGGTGAAGTCGCCCGAGCCGTTGGTGCGGGTCGAGCGGGCCGGCATCACGCCCAGCACCGAGACCTCGACGTCCGTGACACCCAGGCCGGTCCGGGTGTCGACCACGCGACCCACGACGGTCCCCGAGGGAAGCTGAGTCACCTGAGGGAAACCCGAGCCGCCGTTGCCCCCTTGGTAGGGGTCGGGGCTGGTGTAGGGCTTACCGCAGCCGGCAAGGACAGATGCGGCCAGCGCCAACGCAACGATTCCGAACGTGCGACGTGCTATCACCTCGATCACCTTAATCCTTTCCCAGACATTCAGTAAGTGTTAATCCCTTTGTTAAATTGATTATCGGGTCTTCGGCTGGGGATCTTGCGTCCGGGCGCTTAAGCCTGGCTTAAGAGATCGAGATATCCAGGTAAAGCTATGATGACCCGCGGGAAAGGTCGAGCACCTAGCATGAAGAAAGGCCCCAGCTAGGCTGGGGCCTCTGGAGGAAGGGGTATCAGGTGAGGCTGGCTTCCCGGCTGGACATGGAGGCGCCGTTGGGACCGTAGACCGCCTGGAGCCACTGGGAGTAGCGGGGAAGATCGCCGTGAACCGCCTTGAAGTAGATGTCGCGCAGCTGGGTGGAGACGGGTCCCATCTTGCCGTTGCCGATGGGGCGGTGATCCGCCTCGCTGACCCAGGCGATCTGGGCCCCGGTGCCGCAGAGGAAGATCTCGTCGGCGACGTAGAGTTCGGAGCGGTCGATGGCGCGAACGACGGTCTCCAGTCCGAGCTCCTTCTGAGCCAGCTCGATGACCGAGGCGCGGGTGATACCCTCGAGAATGTCCTCATGCTCGCCGGGCGTGATCAGCAGGCCGTCGCGCATCATGAAGAAGTTCTCGGCCGAGCCTTCGCAGACGTGGCCCTGATCGTTGAGGAAGATGGCCTCGTCGAAGCCGTTGAGGTTGGCCTCGGTCTTGGCGAGAGCCGAGTTCACGTAGGCGCCGATGATCTTGGCGCGAGCGGGGATCTGGTTGTCGTTGATCCGGCGCCACGAGGAGACGCCGACCTTGAGGCCGTTGTCGACATCCACGTAGTTGCCCATGGGGATCACGTAGATGCAGAGCTCGTCCTTGAGGTTGTGAAGCCGGACGCCCATGACCGGATCCGCCTTGTAGAGCGTCGGCCGGAGGTAGATGTCCTGGCGGTAGCCGCAGCGGCGGATCAGCTCCATGGCGATCGCACAGAGCTCCTCGACCGAGTGGGGCAACGTCGAGTGTAGGATCTTGGCGGAGCGCTCCATGCGGCGGAAGTGCGCCTCGAGGTGAAGAACGAAGAGTTCTTCCTGCTCGGCGTTCCAGTAGGCGCGGATGCCTTCGAAGCATCCGGTACCGTAATTGAACGAATGAGTGAGGATATTGATATTGGCTTCTTCGAGCGGGACGAAGTCCCCTTGGAAGTAGGCGAGCTGTTGCGCCATCGTCGCTACCTTTCTCTCCGGTCGCTGCGGCCAGCGCCGTGGGGCCACACCATTGGGATCAGCCCAGACGCGGGCCCTGGACGATCCAAGATGCTCGGGAGCTAGATTCTTCGCCCCGATTCCCCCATTATAATCGATTGTCCGCTTTCCGTCAGTTGCTGTCGTCGAGCATGCTCAGCGGAAGCGCTTGCATTTGCTGAGGAGGCACCCTTCCGAGATGCCGGTAGGCTTGGGCCGTGACCGTGCGGCCGCGGGGAGTACGGCGCCAGAGGCCGGCTTGTAGCAGGTAAGGCTCGACCACGTCCTCGAGGGTGACGACGTCCTCGGATAGCGACGTGGCGAGCGTCTCGATCCCCACCGGACCTCCCTCGAACTGGGTGATCACGAGCTCCAGGAGGCGCCGGTCGGTCGCGTCCAGCCCGAGCGCATCGATGTGGAGCTGAGCGAGTGCCTCCTCAGCCACCTTGGCCGTTACCTCGCCATTCGCTCGAACTTGGGCGAAGTCCCGAACCCGCCTCAGCAGCCGGTTGGCGATGCGCGGAGTACCGCGGGACCGCTGGGCGATTGCCTCGGCCCCCTCCGGGCTGAGATCGACTTTCAGGATTCCCGCGGCGCGCATGAGAATACTGGCCAGTTCATGCGGGCGGTAGAACTCGAGGCGCTGAATCAGGCCGAAGCGGTCCCGTAGCGGGCTGGACAAGCTTCCGGCCCGCGTGGTGGCTCCGACCAGGGTGAAACGCTTCAACGGCAGCCGCTTGATCCGGGCCGTCTGCCCCTTCCCGATGGTGATATCGAGCGCGCAATCCTCCATGGCGGGATAGAGGATCTCCTCGGCCAGGCGATTGAGTCGATGGATCTCGTCGATGAAGAGGACGTCGCCCGGCTTGAGCGCGACCAGCAATCCCGCGAGGTCCCGCGGCCGCTCCAATGCCGGTGCCGAGGTGATCCGCAGCTGCGAGCCCATCTCGTGAGCCAGGATTCCGGCCAGGGTGGTCTTCCCGAGTCCCGGCGGACCATAGAAGAGGACGTGGTCGAGAGGCTCCTGGCGTTGCCGGGCCGCCTCGATAGCGATCTTCAGGCCGTCCTTGAGGGCTTCCTGGCCGGTGTAATCCTCCAGCGACTGGGGGCGGAGACTGGCTTCGATCATGGATTCCCCGGGGTTCGACGCCGGAGAGAGCACCTTCCGCGGTTCGGGGGTGGACGGAACGATGGCCAAGGGGCGACTCCTCTGGAAAGGGCGGAACTCCAGAGCTATTGTATCACCCCGCCCCAGCGCGGTCGAACAGCTGTTCCATCCTAAGCGCAAGCGTCTCTGCCTGGGCGACGGGTACGTCAGCGAGCGAGCGCGGGTATAGAGAATGCAATCGAGGTATCCGAGCGGAGGGAGTGAAGCATGGCGCGCGAGCGGTTCACGGTGATCGAAGGAAAAGGAACGGCGGAAGGGGAGCTGGAAGTCCTCAAGGACGATTCGGAGGCCCTTCGCTACGTCGAGCGCCTGCTCCAGACCGTCACCCCGGGCATGGAAGTCCTGCGTCATGCCGAGGGTCTCCTGGTTCAGGTCAATGCAAGCGGCGCGCTGCCCGAGTGCCCGGAAGAGGTGGAGCGCCTCTTGGCCGTCATCGCCAACGACGACCGGCTGCGCTTCGATGCCAATGCGGCCCTTCACCAGTTCGATCAGCTCTCCCAGCTCTGCGAGGCCGCTTATCGCCGGCAAGGAGCTCCTCCGGGGCTCCCGCCCGCCGACATGGGGCGCCTGAGGAGGCTCGGCGGGCTGGTGGCCCAGATCCCGAAGGCCCTAGCGCCCCGGCTGCCGCTCCCTATCTTTGCCGCGAGCGAGGCGCGCGCTCACGGGGAGGAGATCATCCCCCTCGATCCGGCCCTGCGAAACCCCGAGAACGTCTTCGATCTCCTGGGCCTCTCGCCGGTGGCCGTGGAGTTCGGAATCGACGTCGTGACCCTCGTGGAACCCTCGGCGGGTGGGGTCCTCATGGATCAGGTGGTCCAGATGCGCGTCGAGTTGGCCCTCGAGACCGGCTTCGTGCTCCCGGGAGTGCAGTTCCGCGACAACCTCAACCTGGCTGCGGGGGAGTACCGGATCCTGATCCGCGGAGCGGCCGTGGCCGGAGGGCACCTGAGCATCGGCCAGGTCCTGGCGCTGGATCCGCCGCGGTCCCTTCGCGCCGATCCGCGTGCCATCGAGGCGGTGGAGCCGCTGTCCGGCAAGGCTGCCGTCTGGATTCCCGAGGACATGGCACCGCTGGCCGCCGGCCTGGGATGCTTGCTGCTGCTGCCCCCGACGGTGATCCTCCAGCATCTCAGGGCGGTCGCCAAGGGTCATGCGCACCTGATCTTGAGCTACGACGAGGTCGAACTCTTGCTTGAAAAGCTGTCGCTGCGGGCGCCGGCAGTGGTTCGCCTGGTCCGAGAATCTTACGATCTCAGCGAGATTCACGCCGTGCTGGCCGAACTGCTGCGACAAGGCAAGTCGATCCGGGATCTGCCCTACTGGCTGCAACGGATGTGCTACCGGAGACGGGTGGCGGAGGATCCCGCTCAGGTCGTCTCCGACTTGGAGATCGAGAGGGTATCGCCCTGATCGCAATCTCCCCGGGACTGCGTCAAGGAACGCCATGGCTTCGCCGGCGAACACCCCCCGTAGCCCCCCATCGAGGGGGGCGGATTAACGGAAGATTAGGGGCCATGGCTTCGCCGTTCATAGTTCATTAGCCGCGGGCGCTCACCCCCCGTAGTCCCCCATTGGGCCTGCGGGCCCAATGGGGGACTCTCGTGTTTGGCCCTTTTTCAGCAGGGTAGCTGCCGGGACGCGGGCAAGCCAATGCTCGT
>DAZV01000029.1 GCA_002083825.1 Candidatus Sericytochromatia bacterium S15B-MN24 CBMW_12
CTCCCCACGGGCGTCGAGATGGTTATGCCCGGCGATAACATCCAGATGGAAATCGAGCTGATTCAGCCCGTCGCCATCGAGGAAGGCATGCGCTTCGCCATCCGCGAAGGCGGCCGCACCGTCGGCGCTGGCGTCGTCGCCAGCATCATGGAGTAGTCGCCAGAACGGCGGCGCTAAGCGAATACTAAGGATATAAGCATGCAAGAGAAGATCCGGATTCGGCTGAAGGCGTACGATCACAAGCTGATCGACTCCTCGACCGAGAAGATCGTCGACACCGCCCGGCGGACGGGCGCGCGGATCGTGGGCCCGGTGCCCCTTCCGACGCGGAAGAACATCTTCTGCGTTCTGCGCTCGCCCCACGTGGATAAGAAGAGCCGCGAGCACTTCGAGATCCGCACCCACAAGCGGTTGATCGACATCTTGGACCCGAACCCCAAGACGGTCGACGCGCTGATGCGCCTCGATCTTCCGGCCGGGGTCGACATCGAAGTCAAGCTGTAGCGTAAAGGCGCCGCCGCAAGGCCCGTTTGGAAACCGCCGGGGGCTCAAATCCCCGGCGGATCGAACGGTGAGCGCCGGAACAATAAGGAGAACCCATGAGTTTAGGATTACTGGGTCGCAAACTCGGAATGACCCAGATTTTTGATGAGACGGGCACGGTCATCCCGGTGACCCTCGTCGAGCTCGGACCCAACATCGTCACGCAGGTCAAGACCACCGAGAAGGAAGGCTACACGGCCGTCCAGGTGGGCTTCTCGGACGCCAAGGCCAAGCACCTCGCCAAGGGCGAGCAGGGCCACCTCTTGAAGAACAACGTGAAGTTGCTTCGTCACCTCAAGGAATTCCGCCTGAGCGACGTGAGCGCTTACACCGTTGGCCAGGAGATCAAGGCCGACATCTTCAACGTCGGTGACGTGATCGACGTCACGGGCACCTCGATCGGTAAGGGCTTTGCCGGCATGATGAAGCGCCACAACGCTGGCCGCGGACCCATGTCTCACGGTTCGAAGCACCACCGCCATCCCGGATCGATCGGCGCAGGCACCACGCCTGGTCGGGTCTACAAGGGAGCCAAGATGCCCGGAAACATGGGCAACGAGCAGGTGACGGTGAAGAAGTTGACCGTCGTGCGCGTGGATGTCGAGAAGAACCTCTTGATCATCAAGGGTGCCGTGCCCGGTTTCGAGGGCGGAGTGGTGACCGTGCGTCCCACCATCAAGGTCGGACGATAGGAGTTATACCATGCCTACGATCAAGTTCTTTGATGCCCAGGGCAACGTTTCGCGGGAAGCAGATCTGCGCGACGAAGTCTTCGCCATCGAGCCCAATGTCCATGTAATGCACCTGCACCTCGTTCGGCAGCTGGCCAATGGCCGCGCCGGCACGGCGAGCACCTTGACCCGTTCGGAAGTTTCCGGCGGCGGCAAGAAGCCCTGGAAGCAAAAGGGTACCGGCCGCGCCCGCGTGGGCTCGATCCGTTCGCCTTTGTGGAAGGGCGGCGGCGTGATCTTCGGGCCCAAGCCTCGCTCTTATGCGAAGGACATGCCCAAGAAGATGCGTCGACTCGCGCTTCGTTCGGCGCTCTCGGCCAAGGCCGAGGATCTGATCGGTCTGACCGACTGGAATCTGGACAAGCCCAGCACCAAGCTGGTGAAGGCGACCCTGGCCAAGATCGGCGCCACCGGTCGCACGCTCATCATCGCCGAGGCCCCCAACGAGACCCTGAGCCTGTCTGCCCGCAACCTGGCGAACGCGAAGGTCATCTTGGCAAGCAATCTTAATGTTAAAGATCTGCTAAACCATGATAAAATCGTCGTAACTGCCGCTGCTCTCGAGCGGATTGAAGAGGTTTTGACGAAATGAGCGACTTATATACCGTGATCAAGCGGCCCCTCATCACCGAGAAGGGCACTGTCCTGAATGAACAGGGCAAGTACGTCTTCGAGGTAGCTCGGGACGCGAACAAGATCGATATCGCGCGCGCCGCGGAGCTCCTGTTCAAGGTGAAGGTGGTGGACGTCCACACCTCGGCCATCCAGCCCAAGAAGAAACGCGTGGGTACGAGGATTGGCTCCACCCAGAAGTCGAAGAAGGCGGTCCTTACCCTCGGCGAGGGTGAGTCGATCGACATCTACGGCGCCTAACCCGAGGAGTTTTAGGAAATGTCGACTAAGAAGATGAATCCGACCTCCGCGGGCGTCCGCGGGATGAGCATCGCGGGCTTCGAAGAGATCACCAGCACCAAGCCCGAGAAGTCGCTCATGGTCAAGTTGAGCCGCAAGGGTGGCCGCAACAACCAGGGTAAAATCACGACCCGTCACAAGGGCGGCGGCCACAAGAAGGCCTATCGCGTGATCGACTTCAAGCGCAGCAAGGACGGCATTCCCGCCCGCGTTGCGACCATCGAGTACGATCCCAACCGGAACGCTCGCATCTCCTTGCTGTTCTACGCGGACGGCGAGAAGCGGTACATCCTGGCACCGGTCGGCTTGACCGTCGGCCAGACCGTGGTTTCCGGCCCGGATGCCGACATCCGGACGGGCAACTGCCTTCCCTTGCGGAACATCCCGCTGGGTACCACCGTTCACAACGTCGAGATGACGGCAGGCAAGGGCGCTCAGATCGTCCGATCCGCCGGAGCCGGCGCGCAGCTGGTGGCTAAGGAAGGGAACTACGCGACCCTGAAGCTGCCTTCGGGCGAGGTTCGCAAGATCCACCTCGAGTGCCGCGCAACCATCGGCCAGGTGGGCAACATCGAGTTCAAGAACCTCAAGATCGGAAAGGCCGGCCGTAATCGCTGGCTGGGCGTCAAGCCCACGGTCCGCGGCGTCGTCATGAACGCGGTCGACCACCCCCACGGTGGTGGTGAAGGCAAGAGCCCCATCGGCGGCAAACCTCAGACCCCCTGGGGCAAGCCTGCAATGGGTTACCGGACCCGCCGTGGCAAGAAGGCAAGCGATCAGTTCATCGTCAAGGCGCGTAAGTAAGAAGGAGATCCCTCATGTCGAGGTCGTTGAAAAAGGGACCTTTCGTCCAGGAGCGCCTGGTGGCGAAGGTCGACGCGATGAACGAGCGTAACGATAAGCGGGTCATCAAGACCTGGAGCCGTTCGTCGACGATCATGCCGCAGTTTATTGGGCACACCATTGCCGTCTACAACGGACGCAAGCACGTTCCCATCTATATCAGCGAGAACATGATTGGCCACAAGCTCGGGGAGTTCGCTCCCACCCGTCTCTTCAAGGGGCACAGCGGCTCCGAGAAGAAGCGCTAGGCCTGGGGAGTTAAGAGAATGGAAACACAAGCATCTGCTAAGTACATCCTCCAGTCCCCCCGCAAGGTGCGGCGGGTGCTGGACCTCATCCGCGGCAAGAACGCGGTGGAGGCCCTGACGATTCTGCGCTTCACCCCATTGCGGGCAGCCAAGGTCGTCTCGAAGGTCCTGGCGAGCGCCATGGCCAACGCCGAGCACAACAACCAGGTCGATCCCCGCGAGCTCGTGGTGGCGAAGACCTGGGCCGACGGCGGCCCCATGTTGAAGCGCTTCCAGCCCCATGCACAGGGCCGGGCCTTCCCCATCAAGCGCCGGACCAGCCACATCACCGTGGTTTTGAGCAACTAGTAGGAAGAGGAACCATGGGACAGAAGATTCATCCCATTGGCTTGCGGCTGGGGATCACCCGGACCTGGAAGAGCCGATGGTTCGCAACGAAGGATTATTCCGCCAACCTCGATGAGGACCGGAAGATCCGCCTTACCCTGAAGAAGAAGCTCTTCAATGCTGGCATCTCGGACATCGAGATCGAGCGCAAGAGCAACCAGTTGGACATCACCATCCACACCGCCAAGCCTGGCGTGGTGGTGGGCCGTGGCGGCGCTGGTATTGACGCCCTCCGCAAGGAGATGAGCGCGTTGACCGGCAAGAAGGTCCAGATCAACATCCAGGAAGTCACCCGGATCGACATGGATGCGCAGCTGGTGGCCGAGAGCGTTGCCGCCCAGTTGGAAAAGCGGATCGCCTTCCGCCGCGCCATGAAGCAGGCGTTGATGCGGGCCACCAAGGCCGGCGCCAAGGGGATCAAGATCATGGTCGCGGGTCGCCTCGGCGGCGCGGAAATCGCTCGGACCGAATGGTCCCGCGAAGGCCGGATTCCCCTTCACACCCTTCGCGCCGACATCGACTACGGTTTCGCGGAAGCGACCACCGTGTACGGCAAGATCGGCGTCAAGGTCTGGGTTTACCGCGGCGAGGTGCTTCCCACCGTCCGCGCGACCAAGGAGGTTCCTGCCCATGCTAATGCCTAAGCGCACCAAATATCGCAAGCAGCAGCGCGGCCGCATGAACGGCAAGGAGACCCGGGGCGTGGACGTTCACTTCGGTGACTTCGGCCTCCAGGCTCTGGAGCCGGCGTGGATCACCTCGCGTCAGATCGAGGCGGCCCGTCGTGCGATGACCCGTTCGATCAAGCGTGGCGGCCAGGTCTGGATCCGGGTATTCCCGGACAAGCCCGTGACCGCGCGCCCCGCCGAGACCCGGATGGGTTCCGGCAAGGGAGCCCCGGAATTCTGGGTAGCCGTCATCAAGCCGGGCCGGGTTCTCTTCGAGATCAACGGCGTGAGCGAGGAAGTCGCTCGCGAGGCCATGCGTCTCGCGGCGCACAAGCTGCCTATCAAGACCAAGTTCGTCATGAAGGGCGAGCAGGCGCCTGTGGCTGATACCGAAATGCCGGAAACGGTGGCGGCTGAGCCTCAGATGGAGGAATCGACCAGTGAAGTATAGCGAGCTCAAGGCGCTTTCCGCCGAGGACCTGCGCGGCCAGCTCAAGACGGCCAAAGAGGAACTCTTCAACTTGCGTTTCCAGCTAGCCATCCGGCAGTTGGATAACACCTCCAAGATAGGCGACGTGAAGCATCGGATTGCCCAGATCCAGACGGCACTTCGGGAGCAGCAGTTGGCTTCGGCCGGAGGGACCAAGTAATGGCCAGACGCATCATCACCGGGAAAGTGGTCTCTAACAAGATGGACAAGACGATCGTCGTCTCCGTCGAGAGCCGCAATCCGCATCACCGCTACGGCAAGATCATCCGGATGACCACCAAGTTCAAGGCTCATGACGAGAAGAACGATGCCCAGGAGGGCGACATGGTGAAGATCGAAGAGTCACGCCCGTTGTCTAAGGACAAGCGCTGGTCGTTGCTCGAAGTCATCGAGCGGGCCCAGTAGGAGATAGCGACATGATTCAACTGCAAACCCGACTGGTGGTCGCTGACAATTCCGGCGCGCGCGAGATTATGTGCATCCGCGTGCTGGGAGGCAACCGCCGTTACGCTCACATCGGCGACGTGATCGTCGCCGTCGTGAAGGATGCCACCCCGAACATGCCCGTCAAGAAATCGGACGTGGTCAAGGCGGTCATCGTTCGCACGAGCTTTCCTATGCGCCGTCCGGACGGATCGACGATTCGGTTCGACGACAACGCGGCCGTGATCATCAACAAGGACATGAATCCGCGGGGAACTCGCGTGTTCGGGCCCGTCGCCCGCGAGCTTCGCGATCATAACTACATGAAGATCATCTCGCTGGCCCCGGAAGTCCTGTAAAGAAGAGGACCTAGACATGAACCGCATCAAAAAGGGAGACACCGTGATGGTGATCTCTGGCAAGGATAAGGGCAAAACCGGCGAAGTATCACTGGTGGTGCCTAAGGATAACGCGGCCGTCGTGAAGGGGCTCAACGTGGTGACTCGTCACCTGAAGCCCTCGATGGCCAACCCTCAGGGCGGGCGGATCCAGATGGAGAAGCCGATCGACATGAGCAAGCTCATGCCGATCGATCCTTCGACTGAGAAGCCTACCCGCGTGGGAGTGAAGACGCTCACCGATGGCAAGCGCGTCCGCGTCGCCAAATCGGGCGAGCAGCTCGATAAGTAGGAGTTAACGAACCCATGCGGCTATTGGAGAAATATCGCGCCGAGGTCGTACCCGCGCTCCAGAAGGAGTTTGGCTACGAGAACCTCATGGCCGTGCCCAAGATCATCAAGGTGGTCATCAACATGGGCCTCGGCGAGTCCATTCAGAATCCTAAATCGCTCGACCATGCGGTCGGCGATCTGACCAAGATTGCCGGCCAAAAGCCGGTGATCACCAAGGCGAAGAAGAGCATCGCGACGTTCAAGCTCCGTGAGGGGATGAACATCGGCACCATGGTGACCCTCCGTGGCGCCCGGATGTACGAGTTCCTCGATCGGTTCATGAACCTGGCCCTTCCCCGGATTCGCGACTTCCGCGGCGTCTCGGCGAAGAGCTTCGACGGTCGCGGCAACTATTCGCTCGGCATCAAGGAGCAGCTGATCTTCCCCGAGATCGAGTACGACAAGGTCGACAAGATCCGTGGGATGGACATCACCATCGTCACCACCGCGAAGACCGACGAGGAAGCTCGCGCCCTCTTGCGCAAGATGGGCATGCCTTTCCGCGAAGCGCGCGAACAGTAAGGAGTTCAACTTGGCCAAGACGTCTTTGATCGTCAAGTCCCAGCGGAAGCCCAAGTTCGAAGTGCGTCAGCATAACCGCTGTCAGCGCTGCGGCCGGCCCCACGCCTACTACCGCAAGTTCGGCATTTGCCGTCTCTGCCTGCGGATGTTGGCGCACAAGGGCGAGCTTCCCGGGGTCGTCAAGTCCAGCTGGTAGCTGGACTCAACATCCCAAACGGCCGGGTGCGACACGCCCGGCCTGGTGGGAAAGTCCCCGCGTTCGGCGAGGGATACTCCCCACTCTTAGAGGAGAAATCATGCATTCGGATCCCATCGCGGACCTGCTTACCCGCATCCGCAACGCCAATACCGCCTACCTGCCCACGGTCGAGCTTCCCAGCTCCAAGGTCAAGGTCGAGATTGCCCGCGTCCTCACCGAGGAAGGCTTCATCTCGAGCTACGAGACCCTGACCGAGGGTACCCACCCCCGCCTCAAGCTGAGCCTCAAGTACGCTTACGGCAAGCAACGGGTGATCAAGGGCATCAAGCGCATCTCGAAGCCTGGCCTGCGCGTTTACGCCGGCAAGAGCGAGCTGCCCCGCGTGCTCGGCGGCTTGGGCATCGCCGTCATCTCGACGCCCAGCGGCATCATGACGGACAAGGCGGCCCGCAAGGCCAACGTCGGCGGCGAAATTCTCGCCTACGTCTGGTAAGGAGGGAAGCATGTCTCGTATTGGAAAGCGTCCGGTCACCATTCCGGGCAACGTCAAGGTCAACATCATTGGGCAGACCGTCACGGTCGAAGGCCCCAAGGGCACGCTGAGCCGGACCCTTCGCCCCGAAGTCTCGGTGGCGATCGAAGACGGCACCCTCTTCGTGACCCGCGCCGGCGACGACAAGGATGAGCGCTCCCTTCACGGGTTGAGCCGTACCCTCGTCGCCAACATGGTCGAAGGCGTCACCAACGGCTTCACCAAGAGCCTGGACCTGGTCGGCGTCGGCTACCGCGCCACCCTTCAGGGACGCAAGCTCGTCCTCACCGTCGGCTACTCGCATCCGGTCGAGATCGATCCCCCCCAGGGCATCGAGATCGCGGTCGAAGGGACCAACAAGGTCCACGTCAAGGGCGCGGACAAGCAGCTCGTCGGCGACATCGCCGCGGACATCCGCTCGGTCCGTCCTCCCGAACCTTACAAGGGCAAGGGCATCAAGTACGCGGGCGAGGTCGTTCGTCGCAAGGCCGGTAAGTCCGGCGGCAAGAAGAAGTAGGCCGAGGAACCGATGATCAAGCAAAAAGTTCGCAAACAAGAGATCGCGCGCCGCCATGTCCGTCTCCGCAAGGGGATTGCTGGCACCGCCGAGCGTCCCCGCCTCGCGGTGTTCCGCTCGCAGCAGCACATCTACGCGCAGGTGATCGACGATACCACTGGCCGGACGCTCGTCTCCGCCAGTACGCTCGACCCGGAGCTCAAGAAGGAGCTCGCCAACGGCCGGACCGTCGATGCGGCCACCAAGGTTGGCGCAGTCGTCGCCGAACGGGCCAAGGCCGCGGGCATTTCCAAGGTCGTTTACGACCGCGGCGGCTTCCTCTATCACGGACGGATCGCCGCGTTGGCTGAGGCCGCCCGCGAAGCCGGACTCGAGTTCTAGGGAAGGATGGGAACTGTGGATAACGTTGAAACCAAGGGTCGTCGTGGCCCTGGTGGTCCTGGCGGTCCCGGCGGTCCCGGACGCGGCCCCGGTCGCGGCCCCGGTCGTGGCCCCCGCGAACAGCGCGAGGAGATCGAGCGCGAGTGGCAGGAGAAGGTCGTCCAGATCCGCCGCGTGACCAAGGTCGTCAAGGGCGGTAAGAAGATGAGCTTCCGCGCCACCGTCGTCGTCGGCAACGGCAAGGGCCAAGTTGGCGTCGGAGTCGGTAAGGCTTCGGAAGTCATCTCGGCCATCCAGAAGGCCGTCGCGGACGGCAAGAAGAACCTGATCACCGTCAAGATGGTGGAGACCTCGATTCCCCACACCATCACCGGTAAGGCAGCCAGCTCGAGCGTGCTGATCAAGCCCGCCTCGAAGGGAACCGGCGTCATCGCCGGCGGTTCGGTTCGCACCGTGCTCGAACTCGCCGGCATCAAGGACATCCTTTCCAAGTCGCTGGGCGGCAACAGCCCGCTCAACACCGCTCGGGCCACCGTCAACGCACTCTCCCAGCTTCGCCGGGCCGAGGACGTTGCCGCCCTGCGCGGGATCTCGCTCGAGCACCTGGTCGGTTAGGAGGCGTCATGACGGAAAACAACAAGATCCGAGTGACGCTCGTCAAGAGCCCCATCGGCTACAACAAGAAGCAGAAGGCCGTTGCCATCGCGCTCGGCCTGCGCAAGCTCCAACAGACCGTCGAGCACTATGAGAGCCCGACGATCACGGGCATGCTCAACAAGATCCCCCACCTGCTCAAGGTGGAGCGCTAGGAGACCTGATGCAACTAACCGATCTGCGCCCTGCTGAGGGCGCCACCAAGCGCACCAAGCGCGTCGGCCGCGGCCATGGATCCGGGCACGGAAAAACCTCGACTCGGGGTAGCAACGGTCAGGGCCAGCGCTCCGGCTTCAGCCAGAAGATCGGCTTCGAAGGCGGACAGATGCCTCTTTACCGGCGGATGCCCAAGAAGAAGCACTTCCAGATTCCGGCCCGTTACCAGACCGTCGTCGTGACGGTCAACGTCCGGGAGCTGGCCAAGTTCGAGGCCGGCACCGAGGTCACTCCTAACCTGCTCGTCGAGAGTGGGCTGATCCGCGACAAGTTCGACGTGGTGAAGGTCCTCGGAGACGGCGAACTGAGCGTCAAGTTGACGATCAAGGCTCACGTCTTCTCGGGCTCTGCCAAGGAGAAGATTGAGGCCGCCGGCGGAACCGCCGAGGTCATCGGCTAATGTTCAACGCATCGCAAGCCCGAAACGCCCTCGTCAATCTTTGGCAGGCACCGGGCCTCAAGGAGAAACTTCTGTTCACCTTGGCGATGCTGGCGGTCCTACGCTTTGGAGTCCACGTCCCCATCGGGGGCGTGGACCACCAGGTGTTGGCACGCATGTTCGGCGACGGGAACATGCTGGCAGGCTTCCTCGACCTCTTTTCGGGGGGCGCCATCGCCAAGTTCTCGATCCTAGGACTCGGCATCATCCCGTACATCAACGCCTCGATCATCATGCAGTTGATGACCGGCGTCATTCCCAAGCTCGAGGAACTCCAAAAGGAGGGTGGCGAGCAGGGACGCAAGCAAATTTCCCAGTGGACCCGCTACCTGACGATCGCCTTGGCATCGGTTCAGGCTTTCGGCATTTCCAACTGGCTCTGGCGAAGCAACGCCGTCTTCGAGCATCCCGCCGCCGGCGCCTTTCCCTGGTTCTTCATCATCACCAACACGGTATTGCTGGTTTCCGGCACCGTCTTCGTGATGTGGCTCGGCGAGCTCATCACCGAGCGAGGCATCGGGAACGGGGCCTCAATCATCATCATGGTGGGTATTCTCGCGGCCATTCCTTCTTACTTCGCACGCACCGCCGAGGGCGTCTCGACCGGAGCTTTCGCATGGTGGCAGGTCACCCTGCTGACCATCTCTTTCCTGTTGATCTTGGTGGCCATCGTCATCGTCCAGGAGGGAGCCCGGAAGATCCCCGTGCAGACCGCCAAGGTTCAGCGCGGCGGTCGGGCCATGCAGGGGAAGACCTCGTACATCCCCTTCAAGGTGAACCAGGGGGGCGTCATGCCCATCATCTTCTCCTCCAGCCTCCTGCTCTTCCCCGTGACCCTCTCGTCGTTCATGGGCGCCCCCAAGGCGGGACTCAATCCGACGTGGGAAGTCTGGACCGGAGCGTTCTGGAGTCTGGCCAACCTCAAGGACGCGGTTGCCCAGGGCCTGCAGTTGACCCTCGCGGCGCTTTCGCCTGCGGGATGGCTGTACCCGGTGCTTTACTTTGTGCTGATCATCTTCTTCTCGTACTTCTACGCCTCGATGGTGTTGAACCCCAGCGATCTCGCCAACAATCTCAAAAAGGGCGGGAACTTCATCCCCGGGGTGAAGCCTGGAAAGCCCACCGCCGAGTACCTGGAGCTGACGCTTTCCCGCATCACGTTCATCGGGGCGATGTTCCTGGGAACCGTGGCGATCGTCCCGACGTTCATCGAACAAGGGACCGGGGTGACGACCTTCCAGGGACTGGGAGCGACCGCGCTGCTCATCATGGTCGGCGTGGCGGTGGATCTGTTCAATCAGCTCCAGACGCAGCTCATCGCTCGACAGTACGAAGGCTTTATGAAATAATCGGAGGTTGCAGTCCATGCGAATGGTCATTCTCGGCGCTCCGGGCGCAGGCAAGGGCACCCAGGCCCGCCTGATCTCAGAATCGCAGGGCATTCCGCAGATCGCAACGGGGGATATCCTTCGCCAGGCGGTGAGGGAAGGGACCCCGTTGGGTCGCGAAGCCCAGGTTTACATGGATCGCGGCGAACTCGTTCCGGATTCGGTCATGATCGGCCTGATCCGCGAACGGCTTTCCTGCGAAGATTGCGCCAACGGCTTCATCCTCGACGGGTTTCCCCGGACGCTGGAGCAAGCCAAGGCGCTGAACGCGCTCTTGTCGGATCTCGGCAAGCCCCTGACTCACGTCTTCGACGTGGAGGTGCCACGCGAGGAGCTCTTGAAGCGCCTCACGGGACGTCGGGTTTGCCGGCAGTGCTCGGCATCGTTCCATCTGGAGTTCAATCCTCCTCGCCAAGAGGGGGTCTGCGACCACTGTGGCGGCGAGCTCTTCCAGCGGGCGGACGACAATGCCCAGACCGTCGGCAAGCGTCTCGACGTTTACGGCGAGCAGACGAAGCCGCTCACGGCGTTCTATCGTGAGCTCGGCGTGCTCACGACGATCGATGGAACGCGGGACATCGGGGAAGTCCGGAAGGAATTCGCGGATTTACTCGGCGCCGTTAGCACGAAACAAGGTTAAGACACCTATAAGGATAGTCCTGAGACAGCTCTAAAGCAGGTGAGCGGCTCATTAAAGCCGCCACCGGCACTAGAAAGCAAGCAATGATCACGATCAAGAACGAACGCGAAATCCAGTCGATGAAGGCAGCCGGCCGCGTAGTAGGCAAGCTCCTCGCGTATCTGCGCAAGCAGGTGGAGGTCGGGATCTCGACCCGAGAGCTCGATGCCCTGGGCGAGCAGTTCATCTTGGACCAGGGAGCCATTCCTGCGTTCAAGGGCCTTTACGGCTGTCCAGCGACGATCTTGACCTCGGTGAACGAGGAGATCGTCCATGGGCTTCCGAACAACCGGAAGTTGCGGCCGGGGGACATCGTCAGCATGGACATGGGGGCGATCGTCGAGGGTTTCTACGCCGACGCCGCCATCACCGTTGCTGCGGGCGAGCTCGAGGATCCGATCGTGAAGCAGTTGCTCGACGTGACCCGGGAGTCGTTGTACCTGGGGATAGCCAAGATCCAGCCGGGTCTGCGGATCGGCGACATCGGCCATGCCGTTCAGACTCATGTCGAGCGTCACGGGTTCTCGGTGGTCCGGGAGTACGTGGGCCACGGGATCGGTCGGCAGCTTCACGAGTCTCCCCAGATCCCCAACTTCGGGGATGCGGGAACGGGCCCGGTGATCAAGGCGGGAATGGCCTTCGCGATCGAGCCGATGGTGAACATCGGTCGTCCGGATACCAAGACCCTGGCCAACAAGTGGACGGTCATCAGTCGCGACAAGTCGTGGTCGGCTCACTTCGAGCATACGGTTGTGGTCACCGAGGACGGTCCGGAGATCTTGACCCGAGAGGACGCATAAGACGTGGCAAAGCAGGACGTCATCGAATTCGAGGGAAGGATTCTCGAGTCGCTTCCCAATGCGATGTTTCGCGTGGAGCTGGAGAATGGGCACAAAATTTTGGCTCATATTTCAGGAAAAATGCGAAAACACTTCATCAAAATCTTACCGGGTGATAAAGTAAAGGTGGAGCTCTCCCCTTACGACCTCACGCGCGGGCGAATCACGTTCCGCATGCGGTAGGCGCACGATTCTTTTCGATGGTCCCCGCGGGTGGATACGCCCGGTACCGAGGATAGTCGATGGGAGTAGCGCGGGTGTTCCAAGGAAACGGGGGCCAGGCCCTCGGACGTCTCCCGGGGGGAGACGCGTTAGAACAAGGAGAAACGACATGAAGGTTCGCGCGTCGGTGAAACCGATATGCGACAAGTGCAAGGTCATCAAGCGCCACAAGCGCGTGATGGTGATCTGCGAAAACCCCAAGCACAAGCAGCGCCAGGGGTAACTAGGAGGAAGACATGGCTCGCATTTCCGGTGTCGACCTTCCCCGCGACAAGCGGATCGAGGTCGCACTCACCTACATCTTCGGGATTGGCCTGAAGACCAGCCAGAGCATTCTGGCGAAGACCGGGCTGAACCCGGACACCCGGACCCGCGATCTGACCGAGGACGAGGTTGCTCGCCTTCGTGAAGAGATCGATCGGAACCGCCAGGTGGAGGGAGACCTTCGCCGCCAGATCTCGATGAACATCAAGCGTTTGATCGAGATCGGTTCCTATCGTGGAATCCGTCACCGCCGTGGGTTGCCCCTGCGCGGTCAGCGGACCAAGACCAACGCCCGGACCCGTCGCGGCGCCAAGCGCACCGTTGCTGGTAAGAAGAAGTAATCATTTCAAATCTTTGTCGTAAACCGGGTGGCCAACACCCCGGGATGACGGCAAGCCTTTGGAACTGAAAGGAGTTCAAGTTGGCAAAACCTGCCGCCCGTACAAAGCGCCGCGAACGCAAGAACGTTCACACCGGCGTGGTGCACGTCTCATCCACCTTCAACAACACCATCGTCACGATCACCGATCCCAACGGAGGGGTGATTTCCTGGGGTTCCGCCGGAACGGTGGGCTTCAAGGGCGCCAAGAAGGGCACTCCCTTCGCCGCCCAGCAAGCTGCCGAACAGGCCGCCCAGAAGGCGATGGAGCATGGCATGCGGACCGTCGAAGTGCTCGTCCGTGGACCCGGTTCCGGTCGTGAGACCGCCATCCGAGCCCTGACCGCCGCTGGTCTCGAGATCAGCATGATCAAGGACGTCACGCCCATCCCGCACAACGGCTGCCGCCCCCCCAAGCGCCGCCGCTGCTAACCGTGTTGTTGTAAGGAGGAATTTCCTTTGGCTCGTTATACTGGCCCGGTTTGCCGTTTGTGCCGCGCGGAGGGCGTCAAGCTCTTCCTCAAGGGTTCAAAGTGCAATACCAGTAAGTGCCCCATCGTTCGTCGCGCCTATCGTCCTGGTCAGCATGGCCAGGCGCGTCACAAGGTTTCCGAGTACGGTCTTCGTCTTCGCGAGAAGCAGAAGGCTCGCCGTTTCTACGGTGTGCTCGAGAAGCAGTTCGCATCCTACTACGATCTCGCCACCCGCAAGGCGGGCGTCACCGGTGAGCGGCTTCTGCAGCTCCTCGAGACCCGCATGGACAACGTCATTCACCGCCTGGGCTTCGCTCCTAGCCGTCCGGCCGCTCGCCAGATGGTCAAGCACGGCCATTTCCTCGTCAACGGCCGCCGCGTGGACATCCCTTCGTACCGCCTGCGTCCCGGTGACAAGATCACCATCAAGGAAAAGTCGGGCGACTTCGTGAAGCTCCAGCTCGCCGCAACTCCGACCTCCAAGGTTCCGACCTGGCTCACGGTCGACCCTGTTGCGATGGTCGGTACCATGAACGCCTTGCCCGCCCGTGAGGAAATCGACGCCCCGATCCGCGAACAGCTGATCGTCGAATACTACTCGCGCTAAGGGAGGTGCTCATTGGATAAGCCCAAGATTGAGTTGGTCGAAACGCATACGACCAGCGAAGGTCTCACCTACAGCAAGTTCGTGGCCGAGCCTCTCGATCGCGGCTACGGCACCACGCTGGGCAACGCCCTGCGTCGGGTGCTGCTCAGCGACATCGACGGCGCGGCCATCACCGCGATCCGGATCGAGGGCGTGCCCCATGAATTCAGCTCGATTCCCGGCATCGTCGAGGACGTCGTCGACATCGTTCTGAACCTCAAGGGCGTGGTGCTCAAGCTCCACGGGACGGACATGAAGACGGCCCACCTCTCGGTTCACCGGGAGGGCCCGGTCACCGCGGGAGACATCGTCTCGGATGCCGACGTCGAGGTGATGAACCCCGACTGGCCGATCGCGACCCTGGACAAGGGCGCGTCGCTCGAGATCGAACTGCAGATCGAGAAGGGCAAGGGTTTCGTCCCTGCCGACAAGAACCGCAAGCCGCACCAGGCGGTCGGCGTGATTCCCATCGACTCGATCTTCATGCCTGTTCGCAAGGTGAACTACCTAATCGAGGACACTCGCGTCGGTCAGATGACCGACTTCGATCGTCTCAACCTGGAACTCTGGACCAATGGCTCGGTCGATCCGACCGAGACCGTTGCCCGTGCAGCCGACATCTTGATTCGCCAGTTCGACGTATTCGCGGAGCTGGCGCGCGAGGCGCTGCCGGGTGGTGGCAAGAAGGCCGCAGCCGAAGAGACCGGACGTCCCCAGCCCACCGACATGAGCATCGAAGAACTC
This sequence comes from Candidatus Sericytochromatia bacterium S15B-MN24 CBMW_12, assembly GCA_002083825.1. GTDB lineage: Bacteria > Cyanobacteriota > Sericytochromatia > S15B-MN24 > UBA4093 > UBA4093. The sequence continues at coordinate 15,071 of DAZV01000029.1, forward strand.
GAGCTTTCGGTGCGCGCCTACAACTGCTTGAAGCGGGCGAACATCTACACGGTGGGTGACCTGCTCAAGAAGACCGAGCGCGAGCTGATGGACATCAAGAACTTCGGCCGCAAGTCAGCTGAAGAAGTCATCGATCGTCTCCGTCAGTTCGGGTTTACCATGGCGTCCGGCGAGCCCGGTGAAGAGCTCGCAGGCGCGAGAGAGGAATAACGACAATGCGTCATCGCAAGGCAAAGAACCGCCTTTCCAAGCCGGCGGACCAGCGTCGGGCCCTGCTCCGCAGCCTGACAACCGAGCTCTTCCGTCACGGCAAGATCACCACCACCGAAGCGCGCGCCAAGGCGCTCCGCATCTCGGCGGATTCGATGATCACCCTCGCGAAGCGGGGTGACCTTCACGCCCGTCGTCAGGCTGAATCCTTCATCCTGGACGGCGACATCACCAAACGGCTCTTCGTCGAGCTGGCTCCTCAGTTCAAGGAGCGCAACGGCGGCTACACGCAGATCATCAAGACCGCACCGCGCGGGGGCGACAACGCACCCATGTCGATCGTGCGCTTGGTAGAGGCGTAGCCGTAAGAAGCGGGATCTGTTGAAGAACATCTGTCTACAGATAGCCTACGACGGAACCCACTTCGCCGGCTTCCAGCGTCAGCCCCGGGACCGGACGGTTCAAGGAGCGATCGAAGAGGCCCTCGTCCGTATCACGGGCGAGTCCCTGGAATCGCTTCGATTGGCCGGCGCGGGGCGCACGGATGCCGGAGTCCACGCAAGTGGACAGATCGTGAACTTTCGCACCGCGAAGATCCTGGAAGCCGAGCGGTGGCATGGCGCGTTAAACGCCTTGCTGCCCCCGGACGTGACGGTGAACGCGGTGGCGGAGGTCGAGAGGGATTTTCATAGTCGCTTCTCGGCGGTCGCCCGTAGTTACCGCTACGTGGTGCTCAACCGAAGAAGCCCGGATCCCCTGAGACGGTGGGCGACTCATCTCGAGAATCGTCCGCTGCCTCACCTCTTCGAGGCCCTAACCGCCTGGAGAGGGGTAACCGGCACGTCCGACTTCGTGAAGTTCTGCTCCACGGGCAGCAACGATCGAAGTACGATCTGCACGGTCACCGAGGCCGAAGCCGAGGTGATGGAAGACGAGATTCGTTTCGCCATCACCGCCCGGAGTTTCCTTTACCACATGGTCCGCCGCTTGGTGGGCTCGGTGATGGAGGTGGCCAAGGGTCGGATCAGCCCGGAGGAGTTCGCGATCATGGTCCGGAACGCGGAGGGAAAAGCTCCCATTGCGTTCACGGCCCCGGCAAGTGGATTGACGCTGACCAACGTGACGTATCCCAGCCCCATCGGCTGGAACATCGATAGTCGAATCCTTTAGGAGGAGCAACGTGAAGACCTATACCGCCAAGCCCGGCGATATCCAGCGCCAGTGGTACGTGGTGGACGCCGAGGGGAAGACCCTCGGACGCCTCGCAACCGAGGTGGCCACCCTGCTGCGCGGCAAGCATAAGCCCATGTACACCCCGACGATCGACTGCGGCGATTTCGTGATCATCGTGAACGCCGAGAAGATCAACGTTTCCGGCAAGAAGGGCGAACAGAAGATCTACGCCCATCACACCGGCTGGCCCGGCGGATTCCGCCAGACCACGTTCAACAAGCTGATCGCGTCGAAGCCCGAGCGGGTGCTCGAGCACGCCGTCCGCGGCATGCTTCCCCACACCAAGCTTGGCCGCGCCCAGTACGGCAAGTTGAAGGTGTACGCCGGCGCCGAGCATCCGCATGCCTCGCAGCAGCCTCAGGCCTACACCATCGGAAAGGAGCCCGTCCGTGGCTAATAAAGTCGCCCAGTACTGGGGTACCGGCCGCCGCAAGACGGCCGTGGCTCGCGTCCGCCTGGTGCCCGGCACCGGCGCCGTGACCATCAACGAGCGCACGCTCACCGACTATGTCGGTGGCCGTGAGCCCCTGATGGCCCGCGAACTGAACCTGCCCTTCGTGGCTACCAGCAACCTGGGTGCGTACGACATCCATGCCAACGTCTTCGGCGGCGGCGTGGTCTCCCAGGTCGGAGCCATCCGCCTGGGCGTCGCCCGCGCCCTGCTGCGGCTCGATCCCGAGTTCCGCACGTTGCTGCGTGGCGAGGGTCTCCTCACCCGTGACCCCCGCGCCAAGGAGCGCAAGAAGTACGGCCGCAAGCGCGCGCGCAAGCGGTTCCAGTTCTCGAAGCGCTAAGCTTCAAGGCCCCCGGGAAACCGGGGGCCTTTCTTCATGTATTTCACCCGCCGGCAGGCGACTGCGGTCGCCTCAGCGGGTTGAGCCGCGGGCGCTTTTTACACCCGCCGGCTGGCGGCTGCGGCCATCCTTGCTTACTTGCGTGGTAGAATGGCTCAAATTCGCCGCCGCGTGAGAGGAGTATCCCATGGCCGAGCACATGCGCATCATGCTTCCGGGACCGACCCCCTGCCCCGACGAGGTCCTCAGGGCCCTCTCGCGGCCGATGATCAACCATCGCGGCCCCGAGTTCGTCAAGATCGTCAACGCCTGCACCGAGGGCGTGAAATGGCTCTACCAGACGAAAAACGACCTTCTCACCCTCACCACCTCCGGCACCGGAGCCATGGAGTCGGCCGTCGTCAACGTACTCAGTCCTGGCGACAAGGTGCTCGCGCTGGTGTCGGGCGAGTTCGGCAAGCGCTTCGCGGCGATCGCCCGAGCCTACGGCGCCGATGTGGACGCCCTCGAAGTCCCCTACGGCGAACCCGTGACGCCCGAGATCGTAGCCTCGAAGCTCGACGAAGGCACGCGTTACGCAGCGGTGCTCCTGACCCATAACGAGACCTCAACCGCGCTCCTCAACCCGATCGCGGCGATCGCCCGGGTCATCCGAGAACGCCTCCCCGACACCCTCATCCTCGTCGACGCCGTCTCCGGCATGGGAACCGCTCCCCTGCCCGCGGACGAACTCGACCTGGACGTCGTGGTCGCCGGCGCCCAGAAGGCCTTCATGCTGCCTCCCGGACTCGCCTTCGCCTCCGTCAGCCCCCGCGCCTGGGAAGCCTACCAGCACGCCAAGATGCCCCGCTTCTACTTCGACTACGGCAAGGCCCGGGACTTTCTCGCCAAGGGACAGACCCCCTGGACGCCCGCCATCTCGCTTTTCTTCGGGCTGGAAGTGGCAGTCCGCTTACTTCGAGAAGAAGGCCTCGACGGCATCTTCAAGCGCCACGAACGCCTGATGCGCATGGTGCGCGCGGGCGCCCGCGGCCTCGGCCTGAAGCTGGTGGTGTCGGAAGAGCGCTATGCCTCGCGGGCCGTCACCGGCATCTACGCCCCCGAGGGCATGGACCCCGCCGTCCTGCGCAAGACCCTGCAGGCGCGCTTCGGCTACGTCGTGGCGGGCGGCCAGGGACCGTTGACCTCGACCATCTTCCGGGTGGGCCACCTGGGTTACTACGACGAGGCGGACATGCTCGGATTGATAGCCGCCCTGGAGGCGACGCTCGTTTCGCTCGGCGAGGACGTCACGCCGGGAGCCGGAGTGGCGGCTGCCCAGGCGGAGCTGATGCCCACGAAGGCCATGGCCTGGTAAGGAACTGACTTGAAAAACCCTCTCGCACTCGCCAAGGTTCTCCTGCTCGACCGGGTCGATCCCGCCGCCATCCCGCTCTTCGATGCCGTCGCCGAGGTGGATGCCCGGGACGCCATCGCCCCTGACGAACTGCTCGCGATCATCGGGGAGTACGACGCCCTCATGGTCCGCTCGGCCACCAAGGTCACCCGCGCGGTCATCGAGGCGGGCAAGCGCCTCCGGATCATCGGTCGCGCCGGCGTGGGAGTCGACAACATCGACGTCAACGCCGCGACCCAAGCCGGCATCATCGTGGTCAACTCCCCGGAAGGCAACACCATCGCCGCCTCCGAACATGCCCTCGCCCTGATGCTGGCCCTCTCCCGCCGCGTCGCTCCCGCCGACGCCTCCATGAAGGCCGGCCTCTGGAAGCGCGAAGCCTTCATGGGCAACGAACTCTACCATTCGACCCTCGGCGTCATGGGACTCGGCAAGATCGGAGCGCGCCTCGTCAAGGCCGCAAACGCCTTGGGCATGCACGTTCTGGCTTTCGACCCCTTCGTGACCCCCGAGCGCGCCACCGAGATGGGAGCCGAACTCGTGGGCCTCGACGAGCTTCTCGCCAACTCGGACTACCTGAGCATCCACGTGCCCAAGACCCCCGAAACCCAGGGGCTCTTCAATCGGCAAACGTTCGCCAAGTGCAAGCGGGGAATCCGGATCATCAACGCCGCCCGGGGCGGCATCATCGACGAAGCAGCCCTCGCCGAAGCCATCCGTGAGGGCCAGGTGGCCGGTGCCGCCCTCGACGTCTTCGCCCAGGAACCCCTGCAAGCCGACAGCCCCCTGCGCGATCTCGGAGACCGGATCATCCTCACCCCTCACCTGGGAGCCTCCACGGAGGAAGCCCAGGTCAAGGTGGCCGTCGACGTCGCCGAACAGATTGCCTGCGTCCTGAAAGGCGAGTCCGCCCGGTCGGCCGTCAACATCCCCTCGATGCGCCCCGAGCTGATCGAACCCGTCCGCGCCTTCTTGCCCCTCGCCGAGAAACTCGGCTCCCTCGCCGCTCAGATCATGACGGGTCCCGTCCGGCGGATCGAGGTGCTCTACCACGGAGGCCTCGCAAGCAAGGCCGTCGAACCCCTCACCACCGCCATGCTGAAGGGAATCCTCTCGCAGGCCGTTCCGGAGGGCGTCAACTACGTCAACGCGAACCTGGTCGCCAAGGAACGCGGCCTGGAGGTTCGCGAGGCCCGCTCCAGCGACGTCAAGGACTACGCGGATCTCATCACGGTGAGCCTGATCGGGGACGAGGACGCCCATACGGTCGCCGGCACGATGCTCAGCGACCCGGGCCAGGGCGGAGGAGCTCGACTGGTCAAGATCGACGCGTTCGCATTCAACCTCATGCCCCAAGGATACGTGCTCCTGATCCCTCACCAGGACATGCCTGGCGCCGTCGGACAGGTGGGCACCCTGCTGGGACACGCCAACATCAACATCTTTGGCCTGCAGCTGGGGCGTCAACACAAGCAGGGCCCCGCGTTGATGGTTTTGAACGTGGACGAGGCCGTTCCGAGGACCCTCCTCGAGGAACTCGGAGCGCTGCCGGGCTTCCACGACGTGCGCTGCGTCACCTTGTAGATCAGGCGACCGGAGCCCCATGCCGAGCTTCATCTCGATCCGTACCAAGCTGGCATTGGTCATGATCGCCCTCCTCATCGCGACCCTGGGCGCGCTGGGGTTATTTCTCAACCAGGCGATCACCCGGACGCTCCAGGCGCAGACCCTCAGGCTCGAGAAACGCTACGCCGTGAACGTCCAGCAGAGTATCAACCAGGTGCTCTTCGGGGGAAGCGAGCAGGTCCAGGCCTACGTGGTTTCCCTGGTGGAGCGGGATCCGTACCTGCGCTACGTGGCCGTCATCGATCGGGAGACGCGACGGGCGATCGCCCACAGTGATCCCACCCAGATCGGAACGCGCCTCGACGATCCCTTGACCCGCCGCGGCTTCGACGCGTTGACGCGTGACGCTCCCCTGGCCCAGGCCACGAAACTGCCCAACGGCGAGCCTATCCACGACGTCTCGCTGCCCTTCCTCCGCGGCGACCAGCTCGAACCCGCGGGGATCATCCGGATCGGCAACTCCACTGCCAACCTCTGGGCCGCCGTGGTTCAAGCCCGCACGATCGGCCTCATGCTCCTGCTGGCCTGCCTCGCAGCCGCCATGATCATGGCCTTCGCCATCACCCGCCGGGTCACCGCCGGACTCAACCAGCTCGTCGCGATCGTCAAGCGGCTAGGAGAGGGCGACCACCTGGCGAAAGTTCCCCCCAGAACGGGGATTCAGGACGAAATCGACCAGCTGGGAAAGAACTTCAACCAGATGGCCGAGCAACTCCAGGCGTACGCAGGCGAGCTGGAACGGCAGGTCGAGGAGCGCGCGCGGGAACTGGCCAAGGCGAACGCAAGCCTGATCGAGAGCGAGCAACTCCTGCGTACGGTCGTCATGCACGCTCCGGTGATCCTCTTCGCCCTGGATCCCCAGGGAAGGGTCATCTTTTCGGAAGGACGGGGCCTGAGCAACGTCAGCTTGGCTCCCGGCGAGCTGGTCGGGCGGTCCTACCTGGACGTCATCCCCGATCCGCGCGCCCGGGAGCTGACGAAGCGGGCGATCGCCGGCGAGCGGATCCACGCCATCCTCAGCGCGCCGAACCACATGGCGATCGAGCACTGGTTCAGCCCGATGCTCGGACCGAAAGGCGAGGTGCTCCGGGTCATCGGAGTGGCGATCGACATCACCGAACGCATGCTCCTCGAGGAACAACTGCGGGGGCAGTACGAGCGACTCAAGGAGCTGGACCGGCTCAAGAGCAACTTCGTCAATGCCGTGACCCACGAACTGCGCACGCCCTTGACGTCGATCATGGGCTACGCGGAATTCCTCGAGGACGAAATCGGCGGGTCGCTGGCGGCGCCCCAGCTCGAGTTCGTCAAGCAAATCCAGCGCGGTAGCCGAAGGCTCGAATTCCTCCTCAACGATCTCCTGGACTTCGCCCGGATCGAAGCGGGCACCTTCCGGCTTCGGGTGACCAAGGCGGATCTCGGCCTGAAGATTCGCGAGATCGTCCAAAGCCTGAAACCCCAGGCGGACGAGGCGGGACTGTCCCTGCAAGCGGATCTTCCCGAAGCGCCCCTTTGGGTTCGGATGGACGCGCAGCGCATCGGACAGGTCCTGATCAACCTGATCGGAAACGCCCTGAAGTTCACCACGACCACCGGCGAGATCTTCGTCAGCGCGCGTCCCACCGGGGATCCCGCGGTCGAATCGCCGCAAGCGCTTCTCTGCGAGGTGAGGGACACGGGAATAGGCATCGCCGCGGCGGATCTTCCGAAGCTCTTCCAGCGCTTCAGCCAGCTGGAGAGCGGGGTGAAACACGGCAAGGGGGCAGGCCTCGGCCTGAGCATCAGCAAAGCGCTGGTCGAGGCTCACGGGGGGGAGATCGGGGTGAAAAGCGAGCCCGGCAAGGGAACCACGTTCTGGTTCACGCTGCCCCTCGGCCCGGGACCGACGCTCGCGATCGCGTCGGAGGACAGCGCCGAGGAACCCCCGACGGGAGCGATGAGGCGTGATCGCGCCGCAGTCCGCCGGAAGGGCTCAGAGCAGAATGACGACCGGCAACAGGGGGTGTTTTTGACGGGCCTCGTCGAAACGTTCGGCCTCGTCGAGCGTGAGGGCGAGATCGGCCCGGGTCGCCCCGATGGCCCGTCGGGCCTTGAGGGTGAGGGGTTTCGAGCCGGCCACCTCGGCCAGGGCGTCCGGGTCGTGGAAGTAGGTGACGGGACCTTGGTAGAGGCGCTTGCCGGACTCGGCCTTGAGGGCGACCGCGAGTGCCGGTTGCGCGCCCGTTCCGCGGGCGTCCAGGACCAGCGCGGAGGGGCTTTCGGCGAGGGGATCGGCCACGACGGCGAAGTCGAGGTCCAGGGCGGGCGCGACGAGGGCGGCGAGGCTATCCGATCCCCAGAGCGGAAGTTCGAGCGTCACCTCGACCGAGCCGTCCGGCCAGGGCGTGACGGTCTTGACCGGGGTGGCGGCGACCTTGGCGCGCAGGGCGTTGCGGAGGCTCTCGTCGACGGCCGCGAGATCTCGGACGAAGGCGTTCCCGCTCACCCGGAGCCGGCTGAGCGCCTCGTGAAGCCGGCGCGTCCCGTCGGTGACCGCCGTTCGCTGCGCGAGGGCGCGGCGCTGGGCCAGCGTTCCGCGATCCGGGGAGAAGCCGAGGCCGGTCATGGTGAGGACGCCACGGGTCCAGTCGATTCGGAGGCCCTCGCCGGTCTCGATGAGCCGACTTTCGGGCGCTTGCGCCTTGACCGGGGAGCTTTCCGACGCCGCGGGCGCTCCAACGATCACCGAGGACGTAGCGCCCGGGGGCGAAGCACCCAGGGGCGAAGCGCTCGCGGACGCGGTACCCGTAAGCGACGAATCTGCGGCCTGTGCGGCGGCCGGCAGCGGCGAGATGGCGATCGCCAAAGAAACGGACAAGCCCGCAGCTAGAAGTTTTCGGGAGAACCGAGTGCCCATGCGCATTCCCTCCTTGGATGAACCCCCATGATATACCACGCCCCCCGAGGGTTGACACGAAAAAGGAGAGCCTCATGGTCATCGAAGCCCGTTTGAAGGAACTCGGCATCACGCTTCCCGAGCCCAGCGCGGCGGTAGCGAACTACTTGCCCGTCGTCGAGGAAGGGGGCTGGATCACGGTCTCCGGGCAGTTGCCCCTCCAGGACGGAAAGCTCAGCTGTTCGGGATACGTCGGCGGGAACGTCTCCGTCGAGGAGGCCTATCAGGCGGCGCGTCTCTGCGCCATCAACGGGCTCGCGCAGATCAAGCAGGCGGCGGGCAGTCTCGAACGCGTCCGGATCATCCGGGTGGGCGGCTTCGTCGCCTCGGCCGCAGGATTCACGGGGCAGCCGAAGGTGATCAACGGCGCCTCCGACCTGCTCGTCGAGGTGCTGGGCGAGCGTGGCCGCCACGCCCGGGCGGCGGTCGGGGTGGCCGAGTTGCCCATGGGAGCGGCGGTGGAAGTGGAATTCAGCGCGAGGATCCTCTGATGGAGGTACTTTGCGTCGGCGAGGTCCTGATCGACTGGGTTTCGACCGAGCGTGGAGCGACGTTGCATTCGGCCGAGGCCTTTCACCCCGCTCCGGGCGGAGCCCCCGCCAACGTGGCGGTCGGGCTTTCGCGACTGGGGGTGAAGGTCGGCTTCCTCGGCAAAATCGCCCGGGATCCCTGGGGAGATCGCCTGCTCGAGCACCTCCGGACCGAGGGAATAGAGACCCGCGAGGTGAGGCGCGATGCCGAAGCGGACACCCGGATGGCCTACGTCCTCCTGGACGAGGCGGGCGAGCGGCATCTGGCGGCCTTCTCGCGGCAATCGGCCGATGCCCGGCTCGCCGCGTCCGAGGTGGAGGGGGTTTCGCTGGAAGGGGTCACCATCGTCTACCTGACGTCGATGATGCAGGCCCAGGCGCCCGCGCGAGAGGCGTTCGCGCGCATGGTGGCCAAGGCCAAGGAGGCAGGCGCAATCCTGGTCTACGATCCCAACTACCGGCCGGTACTCTGGGAAGCCTCGCCCTTGGGCGCAGATACCCGGGGGACTTCGGCCCAAGAAACCGAGACCATGGGAGTGAAAGCCGCCCGATCGGCCCTGGAAGAGGCCTCTCGCGCGGCCGATCTCCTCAAGCTGGGGACCGAGGAGCTGGCGTTCCTGACGGGGACGCGAGACCTGCGCGAAGGGATGGCGCGGGCATGGGCGCGCTTCGAGCCGGCGCTCTTGGTGGTGACCGATGGGCCACTGGGCTGCTTCTGGAAGAATGCGGCCGGCGAGGGACATGTGCAGGCGATCGCAGTCCCCGCACTCGACCCCACCGGGGCCGGCGACGGCTTCGTGGCCGGCCTGCTCGCGGGAATCCTGGAGGAAGGAGCGGATCCCGAGATCCTGCGCCAACTTCCCAAGGAGACCATGGAGCCGCTCTTGTACCGCGCAAACGGCGTGGGCGCGCTGGTCACAACCAAGCTAGGCGCGATGACGGCCCTGCCGACGCACGAGGAGCTGGATGCCTGGCTGAAAGGCTGCGACTAAACCGCACCGACGCGGCAGGTTGACGTGGGCCAGCAGGCTCAGCGCAGGGCTGCGGCCACGTTCTCGATGGGATTGCGGTAGACGAAGGGCAGCGCCTGGTGAAGCTCGAAGCGGTAGCCTTGGGCCCCTTGGCTCAGCATCGTCGTGAGGGGCACCTTGTTGAAGGCCTGGTTCAGGGTATCCACCACGAAGAGCTTGCCGTTTTCTCGGACGACGTTGAAGGCATGATCGACGCCGGGAGCGCCCTGGTAGAAGGTCCTGGCATAGCTGAAGAAGGAATCGATCTTGGCCTCCTGCAGCAGCACTTGAGTGGTGACGGCAAAGCCACGGCAATCGGCGAATCCGATCTTGTGATACTCCCCGATGCCAGCCGCTCCCAGGAGGTGTTGACGATTCAGGGCCTGGAGGGCCTCTTGCTGAGCCCCGCTTGCCGGATAGCGAATGGACTTGCGGGTTCGTTCCTGGATGGCCTCGATCTTCTGCCACAGGGTGAGCTTCTTGTCCGACCCTACCTGGCGGGCATGCTCGAGCAGCTCGCGCATGGGCTTGGAGTCCCGTTCAATCAGAAACGACGGTTGGGTTCCCCCGACGATATCCGACCCCTGGACCCGATGGTTGGGCATGAGCTTCTTGAATCCCCCCCGCGTGAACTGGGCCGGAGAGGTGACCGAGTCCGGGATGAGGGCATGCAGATCGGGCAGGGGTGCCGCATGGCCCGCGGCTTTCGTGATGGCGGCCCCTTCCCGGCGCAGGCCGACGACGGTTCCTTCGACGGCAGCTCCCGCAGCTTGGGCTGATCCTTGGGCGATGCGCTGCTGAACCTGAGTGCTCAGCTTCAGGGCGTCGTGCTCGAGCTTGCGAACCAAGGCTTGGCCCGTGCTCTGGACCGCGCTTTGGGCCGCCCGGACCGGAGTCCGGGTCAGGAACGATTCGATTCTCTGAGCGATTCGCTGCAACATCTCCGCACTCTCCCGCCGTTAGCTCCGCACTCTCTGGCAAGAGAGTTATCGGCACGCCTTGTCGCTTCTTTCTTGGTTATTGCTCAAGCTTTTGAAAAATCATCGATCACGTCCGCGGGAATGCCGGCGGCGCGGTATCTGTCGGCCGGTTCGCAGCAGGGATAGGCCATGGCGGTGAAGGTAGGCGACGTCTCGATAGACGGTGCGGGTCCCGATTGTTAACGAGGGCCCTTTCGTTAAGTCGAGATTTGGAGAGGCAGGTAATGTTAGGAGCAGCGGCACGTTTGAGAAGCGGGCATGAAGCCTTTGTGAAACCTTCATTAATTGGGACATGGAGCGAGAGATCGGAGGGTATAGAGAAACTGTGAGCGGTTCACCCCCAGCATCCGGGCTCAGTCCGGGACGAGGAAGCCGCCGGAGTTGGTAGAATTCCTGGGTGAAGACCCGAGCATACAAGGAGGCTGAACATGGCACTTGGCGGAGCAGACGTCGTCAACACTAACGCCTACAACGGCATGGTCAACGCGACCAACGTTGCGGGTAAGCTCATGGACAAGATGGACAACCTGGTCAAGCAGTTGGCCGGCGCCGATGCCGCCACGGCTCAGCAGATTCAGGCTCAGCTCACCCAGCTCGGCCGCGTCTTCGACCTCGTAATGCGCGTCATGGAGCAGATCAAGCAGTCCTGGCAGGCTTACACCTCGGTACGTTAATGCCTTCGGCTGTTTCGAGACAGTCCGTTCGCCTCGGCCCACCGTTCACCTTGGCCCACCGTTCGCGGTGGGCCTTTTGCCGTCTCATCTTCCGCTAATCCGCCCCCCTCGCTAGGCGTAGCCTAACTGGGCCCGCAGGCCCAATGGGGGGCTACGGGGGGTGAGCGCCTGCGGCTAAAGGCTATGTACGGCGAAGCCATGGCCCCTAATCTTCCGTTAGTCCGCCCCCCTCGATGGGGGGCTACGGGGGGTGTTCGCCGGCGAAGCCATGGCGTTCCTTATTATTTTCTGAATCACCATGGGGAGAAATAAGGAACCTGGGATCAGTAACACCCCCCGCCCCCCCATTGGGCCTGCGGGCCCAGGTAGGCTGCGCCTGAGCGAGGGGGGATTTAGGGGGGGGCGGCTGTGGGCTAAAGACGCGGCTACAGCGGAAAAATCAGGCTGACGGTGGTGCCGTAACCGTGACGGCTATCGACTGATATCTCGGCGCCATGAAGTTCGACGATGCGCTTGGCGATCGCGAGCCCGAGGCCGGCGCCGCCCGAGCGGGCCCGCTGCTGATCGCGGACCTGGGTCACGCGATCGAAGAGGCGAAGGAGATCGTTCTCGGCGATTCCGCAGCCCTCGTCGGCGATCTCGAAGGTGAGGGCGTCCGCCTGGCGGCGGACGTAGAGGCCAATTCGGCCGCCCTGCGGGGTGAACTTCGAGGCGTTGTCGAGAAGATCGGTCAGGACCTGACGCATGCAGGCGCGGTCGGCGTACAAGGCAGGCAGCGGGAAATCGAGAGCAATTTCGACCTTCTGCTGCTTCTGATCGAAGAGGGGTTGCAGCGCCAGAAGAGTGTCTTGAAGCAGATCTCCCACGGAGAGCGCCTCGCGTCGGAGGGCGAAATCGCAACCCTCCAGACGGTTCCAGACCTGGACGGAGGTGATCACGCGCATCATGGCCTCGGAGGCATGTCGAATCCGCAGGGCCGCATCCCGCTGCTGGAGGTTGAGGGATCCCAGCTCTTCTTCGGCGAGCATGTGGGCGAGCCCGAAGACGCTCGAGAGGGTGCTTTGGAGCGATTGGCCGACGTTGCACAGCAGGATGGCCTTGTGATCGTCCTCGTCCTCGAGCCGGCGCTTGGAATCGGATAGCTCTTCATTCTTGCGGAAGAGCGTCTGGACGAGTTCTTGGTAGCGACCATCGTCAGGCGTGATGCTTTTCGAGACGGCGGGGGCCACGTCGCCCGGGAACTTTAGGTCTTCCAACACCGAGGGCCTCCAGGAGGTATAGCGGGTATCAAAAGCGCTGGCGGCAGGACTTCAGACCAACCAAGCGTTCCCAGTATAGCGCGAGCAGATCGATCCTACAAGATGTTGCGGTTATTATTTAGCAACAGTGCACACATGGAGCCCTCGATCAGGCAGCAACAGAGATCCCATGGAGTTTTGACACGGCTTTCACGATTTCCTCACAACCCATCCCGACGAGGGGAGGTTCGCGGCGGTGAGGCGACAACGCACCGCCAGGAAGAGGCATGCCCTTCCGGCAGGCCTCTTCGAAGTAACCGAGCAGGCGTCAGGGAAGGGTCAGCGCTTAGCGGGGCGGGCGGGCGCGTTGAGGTAGGCGTCCGTGGCGCTCCAGAGGCTGAGGGCAATCAAGCCCGCGGAAGCCGCCACGCCGATGTCCTGACGATCATTGGCGATGCCGTAGACGGCGGCTCCGAGGCCCGCAACCCCCGCACCGGCGAAAAGGCTCGCCCGCAGAGGATCCCCGTTGTAGAGTTGCCCAGCACCTGGGACGACCAGGGAAAGTGCGCTGGCCGACATGCGATCCTGCGGCGTGGCCGGTAGGAATGAGGGCTTCCGGGAGGCCGGCAATTCGATCATGACCTTCGGCTTCGGCTTCTCCACCTGGGCGGCTAAGGGGGCGCGCTTCTTGACGGTAGCCGCGGGTGCGGGTTCGGGAACCTTGAAGGCCTCTCGGATCTTGGGCGACAGTTTCGTCTTGAGGGTGGAATCGGCGGGATGGACCCTTTCCTGGGTATCCGCCCAGACCAGCTGACCATCGTGACCTTGGGCGTAATAAGAGCCGTTCACCCGGTAGTGCCCCTTGAGGAGGCGACCGTTATTCGTCTGGCGCTTGAGGTTGCGGCTAGCACTCTTGACCTTGGCGCGGGGGGCCACGACCACGGTGGCCCGGCGTTCGCGCACGCGCAGGATCTGACCGGGGACGATCTCGTGAGGGCTTGCGAGCGCACCCTGGTTCAGGGCGTAGAGGACCGGCCACTCTGATGCTTTGCCGAGGTGTTTCTGGGCGATCTTACCCAGGGTGTCGCCGCTTTGGACGGTGTAGGAACCGTCACTGCGGGCGTTCGAGGTCCGGGAGCCGGAGCGCGATGCGGTCTTGACCGCGCCCAGTTCGAGCTTCTGGTTGGGTTGAAGTTGGTGGGGGCTTGCGAGGCGGGAGCGGTTGGCCTCGAAGAGTTCCGGCCAGCGGGTGGGGTCGCCGAGTTGGCGCTTGGCGATCGCCCAGAGGGTATCTCCCGGCCGAACCTCGTAGATCCGTCCGGAAAGGCTCCGCGATTCGCGCACGAGCGGGCGGGCGGGAGCCTGCCGCTGCAACAGGGAGGCCGGAGCCGGTGTCGAGATGGCAGGCCAATCCCCTGGCGGGGTAGCCGTGGAAGACCCGGCGAAAAGCGGCAGCGCAAAGCCCGTCACGGCCCCAATGGCCAAGACCTTCCGGTACTCCGATCGCATCATCTCGAGATGACCTCCTTCATGGCTCCCTTCCTTTCATCGGCAGGCGAAGTCAAAAATGAAGGGCGCGATCACAGCAAACTCTCCCAATATTTCCAGATAATTAACCGCAAGAGGCGCGATGCGGGTCCTCCCGCAAGCAAATCGCGCGCGCCGTTCCTCTGGACACCGGCGGTTTCAGGCGGCAAAATGGCAGCATGATTACGCTTGAGCAAATCCCCCAACTCGAAGCCGCCTTCAAGAAGGCCGGTTTCACCCACATTTCTCCCTGGGGTCCCGCCGGCCTCGAAGCCCGCACCCCCACCATGCGCTCGGTGGCGATCGCCGGAGACCAGCTCTTTGCCTCGGTCTCGCTCGCTCCCGACCTCGCCCTTCGCTACGATTACCTCTGGCTACCGGCGATCGCCTACGAGAGCATCCCCACCGCCCGCCCGCCCAAGGTGGAGCGCCCGTTCCCGCTAGTCACCCGCGACGAGGCCCCCGAACCCAGCCTCTTCCGCATCTCGGTCTCGCCCGCCGGAGATCCGGCCGGATCCTACCAGCACGTCCAGGTGACCACCTCGCTCAATGCTCCCTCCGAGCTTGGAGCCGTCCTCGAAACCCTTAACCACCTGGGTACCGGCTACAACGGACCCTATGGAACTAGCAAGCGTGATGCGGCGCCCGCAGCCACCTACTACCTGACGGAACTCGCCATGGTCGCGACCTTCCGCGAAGTGGTGGGAGGCGAGGACCGCGGCTTCACGGCCTACGTTACCACCCATGTCCAGCAAGTTGAGTCCCAGAAACGGGCTCGGATCATGCAGATCGACCTGGACGGCCAGACCCACCGTTACGAGGTTCTGGCCGATCAGCGCGGCGTCTTCGTCGACCTTCCCACCACCGAGGGGGGGCGTCATCAGGACTGGATCTGGCAGTTCCCCATCGTCGAGAAAACCTGGACCGAGAACGATCCCGATGCCGGAATCGTCACCTACCAACTCAGCAAGGTCAAGGAACCCGTGGAAGTGGAAGCCGGAGTCTTCGAGGACTGCATCCGCCTCACCTCCTCCTCGTCCAAGGGGCAGGCCACGCATACCTACGCTCCGCTCGCGGGTCTGATCAAGAGCCACTTCTTGATCGACGGACTCGACGGCAAGCGCGAACTCTGGGACATCGAGAAGGACTACTCCTGGGTGAAGGGAGGCTGTCACTCCGCCAGCCAACCCGAAACGCAGAGCTAACCGGTCCTTTACCCCACCAATGACCTCGCCCCGGATCAAGGTTGATCCGGGGCGAGGTCATTGGTGGGCGCTCTTTGGCAAGTCTGGCGAGAGGCTGAAGCCCAAAGAGGCTAGCGCCCCCCCCTCAAGAGCCGCTCCCAGATGCTGGGCGGCTCGCTGATCGTGACCGGCTGAAAGAGCGAACCCCGGGAGTCCCCCCGAAAGACGCCGGTGTTATGCGCATGATGCTTCCGGCGGGCCTTGACGTCGAGACTGCTAAGGCTAGAGGCGTGCAGGCTGTCGGCGATCACGTCGTAGTCCAGGGCATGCACCATGCGTTCGGTGCCCTCGAGACTGAGGAAGGGGCCGAGTCCCGCCTGCAGGCCAGCCCGATGGGTACGGAGGGAGTAAGAGGCATGGAAGTAATGGGCATAGCCGCGAAAGCGAGAGTTGAAGCCGCCGACGCTCTGGAGCATCCGAGGGCTCACCGTCATCAAGACGCCGCCGCTCTTGGGGTGGCAACGAATGACCCGATCTTCGCGCGCATGGACCTCGGGCTCGCCATGGGCCTGCGTGAGGTAGGAGAAGTGGTGGACACCGGTGGCTCGGTGAGCGTTCCAGAAGAAGTCGAGCCAGTCGTCGTGGCGAGGACGGCAGTCGTCATCGAGCAGAAGGATGAAGCGACAGTCCTTCAGGTCGAGCAAGCAGGCGTTCTTGGCCTTGGCGGGCCCCAGGGGGGCCTGCGAGAACCGGGGCAAGTAGGAGTGGCAGGCTCCGCCGGGATGGAACTCGCTCAAAAAGGAGTCGCTGCCGTCAGTCGAAGCGTCACTCACGACCGAGAGGCGGTAGGGAAGGGAGGAATGGCGGGCAATAGCCTCCAGGGTCTCCTGGAGCACGTCCCTCCGGTTATGGGTCGTGATGCCGATGCCTAGCACGCCTTGCCTCGATCTCCAGATTCTCGCGGACCCAGCTCGCATGCTACCACGTTCCCGGACTCGCAAGACCTCGACCCAGACGTCGACCGGGAATACGGCCGGAAGATACTGCCGATCGGCCCTTCGGGGATTCGATGAGCGATTACTCGTTGGTGTCGACGAAGACGATCTTGCCGATGCGCTTGGTCTCGACGTGGGGGCCGCGGGCCCAGCGCGGAGCCGAGATGGAGGTGTCGTAGTAGTGGTTGGGGGCGATGCCGGTGGGGTCGGCGCCCATGAGCGCTTCGCGGGCGATCGTCTTCAGATCGCTCCAGTTGGCGATCTGGTGGGTGGGCTTGAAGAACTCGCGGAAGTTGTGGCGGTTGTTCCCGCGGTTGCCTTGCCCCCATGCCGACAGGAAGTGGGGCTGGCGGCGGATCATCTGCTGGATGCCGGTGCCCATGTCTTCGGCCTTGCGGGCGATGACGTAGCCGATGCCGACCACGGAATCCCGCAAGCGGCGATCGCCGCTGGAGAGGTACTTGCTGAACTCCCCGCGACTCTCAGCGGACAAGGCCCGGGCCAAGAACTCGACGTCGCCCTGGGTCCAGCGCTTCGGAAGCGCCTTCGAAGCAGTGGCAAGGCCGGCAGCAGTCTCGGGCTTCGGCTGGGGCGCAGTCGTGGCCCGTGCGGCAGGAGTCCGGACGAAAGTATCGCGTGCGGCGGCGGGGCGGTCCGAGCGGGACTCGGGGCGGGGTATCGGAGGTTGGGCCACCATGGTGGCCGAGGCGGCACCCGGCAGCCTCAACACCATGCCGACGGTAAGACGGTTGGGGTTGGAGCCGATGATCGCCCGATTGGTCTCGTAGAGACTCGACCACTCGGACTTGTTGCCGAGGAGCCGTGCAGCAATGGCGCTGAGGGTATCGCCCGAGCGCACGGTGTAGGTCTGCGCCTGAGGGCGCTGAATTCCGCCGAGGGGCTGGGGGGTGGCAACTCTCATGGGCGCTTCTCCACTGACGTCGGGGTGAAAAGGGGGATGGCGCATCCGCGCCTCACTCATGAAGGTTATCGACCCGGCGGGCGGAAACTCGGTAAGATCTGGCTTAAGTTTCAAGAAATTTTGGGGAAAGGCCGGGAAGCTCGCCACGGGGAACCTCGCCTTGCAGCGCGGCGGCGACACGATCGGGAGGGGTTTCCCGCGACTCCTGCTAGAATGGACTCAAGGAGGACTCAGATGCTGCAACCCGGCGCCCCCATACCCCGCCTGACGGCCCAAGACGCCCATGGCGCCCCCGTCTCCAGTGAGACATGGCTCGGTAATCGGCTCGTGCTGTACTTCTATCCGAAGGACGACACGCCCAGCTGTACGATGGAGGCCTGTTCCTTCCGGGATAACGTGGCGCCCATTCGTGCTCGGGGCGCCGAGATCGTCGGAGTGAGCCCCGACTCGCCCGCTTCCCACGAGGCCTTCGCCCGCAAGTATGACCTACCCTTCACCTTGCTCTCGGATACCGACGGGGCGATCGCCCAGGCCTTCGGCACCGCCGTGGATCAACTCTGGGCGGGCAAGACCTTCAAGAGCGTCTCGCGCTCGACCCTTTTGATCGACGAAGAAGGCATCATCCGGAAGGTCTGGGAAGCTGTCGACCCGCGAAACCACGTCCAGCAAGTCGTCGAGGCCCTGGAGGCCTTGGACGCCCAGGCCGAGAACCGCAACCTCCAGGAACGCCTCCAGGAAGCCCGCCAGATCACCGACCGACCGATCGAGTCCCCCTTCGCCAACGCCCGCCTCGCCGAGGCCCGCCTCGCCGCAGCCCGGATCGCCGAGGGCCATGTGCCCGAAGCTCACCAGACCGAGGCTTCCGCGGACGGTTCCGCGGATCCCGAGCAGGTCCAGGGAGTGCTCGACACCTTGCGCCCCTACATGCAGGCAGACGGCGGGGACGTCGAGTTGGTCGGCATCGAGGCGGGTATCGTCAAGGTACGCCTCCACGGGGCTTGCGGCACTTGCCCCAGCTCGACTGTCACCCTCAAACTGGGGCTCGAAGCCCAACTCAAGCGGCGGGTCCCGGGCATCCTGGGGGTCGAGGCGGTTTTCTAGCATCCGGGTAGCGATTCAATGGAATGGGACTGGCTCAACATCATCGGCATCCTCGCCTTCGCCTCTTCCGGCGCCCTCGTGGCCATGGAGGAAGGCTACGATCTCCTGGGAGTCCTCTTCCTGGGATTTTCGACCTCGTTCGGGGGCGGGATACTCCGTAACATCCTCCTGGGACAGCCCGTGGCCGCCGTCTGGAGCCAGGGATCGCTCGTGGGAGTGGCCCTTTGCGTGATCCTGACCGTGTTCTGCCTGCCGCGGGCGGCGATCGCCCGCTGGCAACGCCCCGCCGTCCTGCTCGATGCGATCGGCCTCGGCGCCTTCGCCATTCAGGCCGCCCTGCTCGCCAAGGGTCTGGGCTTCCCCCTCGCCGCCGTGATGGTCTCCGCGCTGCTCACCGGGGCCGGGGGCGGCATTATCCGGGACCTGCTCGCCCACCGCAAGCCCATGGTCTTCCAGCAGGAGCAACCCCTCTACGGAGTCCTGGCCCTCGCCGCGGCAGCCGTCATCGGTCTCGGCTGGCCTCAAAGCCCCTTCGCCCTCGCTGCCCTGCTCATCGTTTTCGTGGCGCTGCGCATGGCCTCGGAGGTCTGGCGCTGGCACCTTCCCCGCCGCTCGATTTGACGCATCCTAAACCGGGTGCTCGCACCTGCCCCCCCCGAAAGGACGAAGCAAAGACCATGCCCAACGCCCTGATCACCGGAGCTTCCCGCGGGCTCGGCCGCGCCTTGGCCGCAGCCCTGGCCGAGCGCGGCTGGAGCTTGCTGCTGACGGCCCGCGGCGCGCAGGACCTGGCGAAAACCCACGAATCGATCCGACACCTGGCTCCGGTTGAAACGATCGCCGGCGACGTCGCCGATCCCGCGCATCGCGTGCACCTGGCCGAAGCGGCCGCGCGAATGGGCGGGATCGACCTTCTAATCAACAACGCGGCCGTGCTGGGCCCCTCCCCCCGCCCGACATTGCTCGATCTGCGGGGTCCCGAACTCGAGGAGATCTGCCGAGTGAACGCCTTCGCTCCGATCGCCATGGTCCAGGCCCTGCGTAACCTCCTACCGCCTGGGGCCTGCATCGTCAACGTCAGCAGCGACGCAGCTCCAGACTGCCACGAGGGCTGGGGCGGATACGGAGCGAGCAAGGCCCTGCTCGACCACCTTTCGGGCACGCTGGCCGTCGAGAACCCCCAATGGCGAGTCTACTGGGTCGATCCGGGCGACATGCGCACGCAGCTCTACGAGGAGTCATTCCCCGGCGAAAACCTCGATTACCTGCACCCGCCGGAGGCCAGCGTCCCGGGCTTCCTGGAGCTGATCGGCGGAAAGAAACCGAGCGGCCGCTACTTCGCCCAGGACCGCGAGGCGCTTTACCCGAGCTTCTGAAGATTTAGGGGAGCGTCAACTTCCTCTTGGCATGCGGGGAAGCGGTAAGCCCGCGATAGATATCCTGGTATTTTGAGATCATGTCTTCAAGACTGTACGCTTGGCGAACCCTCTCTCGAGCTTCTGCCCCCAGTGCCGCCAGTTGCTGAGAAGGGAGCGCAAGGAGATCCAGCATGCCATCGGCGAGAGCCTGTGGGTTTTGCACGGGAACGACCGTCCCGGTGTCTCCGATGAGAGTGGCCGCGATCCCGGTGTCGGTGGATACGCATGGGGTACCACAAGCCATCGCTTCCGCAGTCACCAGCGAAAAAGACTCGTGCAGGGACGAGGAGACGTGCAGATCGATTCCATTCATCAGATCCGTTACGTCGGATTGGGCTCCGAGCAAGAAGGTGCTCTCGGCGAGCCCGGCCGCTTCGATCCACGCCATCAACTGCGAATTGCCGGTCTCGATTCCCGGTCCAGCCAGGGCAAACTTGATCCGTGGATTTACCGCATGAACCAGCCCCGCGGCTTCGATAAAGGTCTTGTGATCTTTCACGGGGTGCCAGCGGCAAACGTGGCCAACCACTTGCGCTCCGGCCCATAAAGACTCGCGAAGCCTACTGACGCGGTCATTTCTGAACCTGGAAGTCCTGATGCCATTATGGATGACGGAAATGACCGAGTCCTTGTATCCGAACGAGACATGGGTTCGTCGCGCCGCATCGGAGCAGGCGATGACATGGCTGGGAATCCAGCCTGACCCTAGCGAGCATAATCGGGCCACCACGATCGTCGCGCGCTTGTTCTGTCGTGGATCGGCGTGGTGAATGCCCCAGATGACGGGGAAATTTCCCGCGATTCGTGCCGCCAGACCTCCCAGCAAGTCAGCGTGGTACATCCAGGTTTGAACGAGATCCGGCGCTTCCCGCTTCATGAGCTTGATGAGTTTCCACAGGAGAGGAAGGCTTGGCCGGCCAGGCTTCATTCCCAGGGCCAGGACCCGTATACCGTGCGACTGCATCTTCTCGCCGAATGAGCCTATATCCGAAAGAGATACGACGGTCACATCCGAGTCTTGATCCGAATTGAGCAGCATCTCGCACAGCAGTGATTCGGCCCCGCCCACGGACAGCCCTGTGATGACGTGCATGATCTTCAATTAGAGACTCCTTGACTGCGCCTCATGGGTGCTTCAGTTAAACGAGCGTGTCGCAGGATGACCAGCGATGACCGGCGCTTCGCCCTGGCACCCAAGTTCTTGCAGCGCTCATGCCGGTGGAAAATACATCGTCGCTTACGATACCACTCACCTGCCGTGAAGGATAGCTCGTTCCGCTCAGCACCGGGCTTCCGCCTCGGCTGCGTCCCGGTCTTCAGCCGATTCGAGATCCCTCTAGGTTTCTGCCGAGGGCGCCTTTACAAGCGCATACCTCTTCTCGCGGCTCGCCACCTGGGCTGCGATCATGAGGTTCCAAGACCCTCATCCATGGGTGGGCTAGGCAATCAAGCCTTCAGGAAATTTAGTACATAATCTAGAAACACACGCGAAACAAAGGTGATGCCACCCTAATCTATTATTTTCAGTGCCGATACTTTTTAGCACGAAACGGAGCCCCCCTTGCAGCACCTACCTCGCTGGGCCGCCATCTCGCTCGCTTCGAGCCTCCTCATGGCCTGCTCCCCCTCGCATCAAGGACCTCCCACCCTGGTGTCCCCGGTCGTCACTGTCGCCTCCCGCCTCCATACCGCCGCCGTCGCGGTGGAGGTCCAGGCGGATGATTTCGCGTCTATCCAGGCCGCGATCGACAGCGTGGCGGCGACCGGCGGAACGGTCTACCTGGAGCCCCACGAATACCCGCTAGCCAAGGCCATCGTGCTTCCGAGCAAGGTCTCGCTCGTCGGACAGTCCGCCCTGGATGCGAGCGGCAGCATGGTGTTACCCGTGCTGCGCCTCGCCGATGGGGCCAATTCCAACGTGATCCTCAACAAGCGGGTTTGGCCAAGCAACGTCCGCGATGCCGACATCCGGCTGGCCAACTTCCGGATCGACGGCAATCGCCATAACCAAACCGGCATTCGCCACGGCATTGAGTTCTACTACGTGGATCGACCCGTCATCGAAGGGGTGACGGTCGAGAATTGTTCCAGTACCGGCATGACCTTCTCCTATTGCGTCGACGGAACGGTCCGAGACTCGGTGGCGAGCAACAACGGCTTTACGAACCAGTGGGCCGCGACGGGCATCAACTTGAACCAGTACTGCACCGGCTTCCTGATCGAAAACAACGTCTGCAACGCCAACAACGGCTACCGCGCCGACATCGGCAGCACGCCCTACGATGGCAACGGCATCCGCATCGGCGACTACAGCGAGCGGAACACGATTCGGGGCAATACCTGCAACGGCAACGGTCGACGCGGCATCAAGGTACAAGGAGCGAACAACCTCGTTTCCGGCAATACCTTGCGGGACAACATGGGGCACTCGATCTTATTCACTGGTTACCAGGTCAGCGGCAACCTGGTGCAGAACAACCATGTCAGCGCCTACTACGATTCCGGGATACGAGTGGAAAGCCTCAATACCCGGAACAACACGATCGAAGGCAACACCATAACAGGTTGCCTCTACGGAATTGAACTCTCGACCGATTCCACTGCCAACCGCCTCTTGAACAACACCGTCACGGCTTCCCGGGGAAACGGCATCTACCTGCGAGGCACCAGCGACAACACGGTTCAAGGCAACACGGTGACCAATAGCGGACTCACCTTCCGGAGCAATGCAATTCAGATCATCGTGGAGGGTGGGCGTCCTTCCGTGCGCAACGTCATCGACGGGAACGTTTGCACGGATACCCGCGCGGTCAAGCTGCAAGCCTACGGGATCAAGATCGAACCCGGGGTCGACTACACGACCGTGACCAACAACGACCTGCGAGGCAACCTCTGGACGGGGATATTCCTCAGCGGCACCCATAACACGGTATTCAACAACTTGTTCTAGCAGCCAACACCGCGCTCCGTCTCTCGCCCCTTCCGAGGCCAGCCGCAGAGGAGCCGGCCCTTTTTCCGGACGGAACCTCCCGATCGGGCTTTCGGCGCTCCCGCGCTCGCCACCCCCTGTCGCGTGCTAAAATACAGGTTCAAAGCCCCGTGGCCCACGACGAACGGAGAGAATGACAGCATGCTGCAGGTGACGAACGACCGCACCCATCGCCTGGAGGCCTTCGAGCCCCAGAACGCCCCGAGCGTGACCATGTATGTCTGCGGCCCCACCGTCTACGACTACTCCCACCTCGGCCATGCCAAGTGCTACGTCTCCTGGGACGTCGTCCGGCGCCACCTCAAGTTCAAGGGCTACCACCTGACGGAAGCCATGAACTTCACCGACATCGACGACAAGATCATCAACCGGGCCCGCGAATCCGGCGAGGACTGGACAGCCGTCGCCGAGCGCTTCATCCACGAGTTCCTGGTCGACATGGACGCCCTCGGCAACGAGCGGGTCGAACTCTACCCCCGCGCCACCGAGCACATCCCCGAGATGATCTCCCACATCGAAGGGCTGATCGCCAAGGGCTTCGCCTACCCCGCCGCGGGCGACGTCTACTACGCCGTCGAGCACTTCGAGAATTACGGCTGCCTCTCGGGCCGAAACATCGACCAGATGCAAGCCGGAGCCCGGGTCGAAATCGACTCGAAGAAGCGCCACCCCATGGACTTCGCCCTCTGGAAGGCGTCCAAGCCCGGGGAGCCCTCCTGGGACTCCCCCTGGGGACCCGGCCGCCCCGGCTGGCATATCGAATGCTCCGCCATGGTCCGCAAGCACCTGGGCGACACCATCGACATCCACACCGGCGGCACCGACCTGCTCTTCCCTCACCACGAGAACGAGATCGCCCAGTCCGAAGCCCTCACCGAAAAGACCTTCGCCCGCTTCTGGCTTCACAACGGCTTCGTGGCGGTCGGCGGCGAGAAGATGAGCAAGTCGCTCGGTAACTTCACCACCATCCGGGAGCTGCTGAAGCGCTACGAGCCCCAGACCATCCGCTACTTCCTGCTCTCGATGCACTACCGCCAGGAGACGGACTTCGCCGACGAATCCATCCAGGGCGCCGGCACCGGCCTGAATCGCCTGCGCAAGGGGCTCGCCCGCTACGCCGACAAGCTCGCCGAGCCGGGAGCGGCCATCCTGGAACTGGCGGATCATGCCACGGAACGCTTCACGGCGGCGATGGACGACGACTTCAACACCCCCCGGGCGATCGCCACCTTCTTCGGGACCCTGAAAGCCCTCGGCGAACTGGTCGAAGCGAATCCCGACGCCGACGCTCAGGCCGGCCACGTCGTCGCCAAGCTCTTCGCCCTGGCAACGGTGCTCGGACTCGATCTGGCCCATGTCCCCGAGGCCCGCCGCGACCTCTCGAACATCGTTCTGGAGCTCGCAGCCCTCTACGACGAGTTGACCCCCGGTCAGCCGCAAAGCGGCGAGGCGAGACCGACGGATCCCGACGAGCTCCTGAACCAGCTCATCACCATGCGCCAGGAAGCCAAGAAGGCCAAGGACTTCAGCCGCTCGGACCGGATCCGCGATCGCCTCAAGGACGCAGGCATCCAGCTGATGGACCGGCCCGGTGGAACGACCGAATGGGCCACGAGCGACGCAGGCCTCCGTCCGGCGGCGAGGGCTTGACTCTGCTTTCCCCAAGACACCTCGCCTACCTGGGAGACGCCGTCTACGAACTTCACGTTCGCAAGCGGCTCCTGACCGAGGCCGTCACCGTCGAACAACTTCACCGCGAGAAGGTCTCCAAGGTGAAAGCCTCGGCACAGGCTGCCGCCCTGCGGCAACTCATGCCGGGCCTCACCGAGCACGAAGCCGACCTCGTGCGACGGGCGCGAAACCTCAAAACGGCCGTCCCCCGGAACGCCTCCGTGGCGGACTACCGCCACTCGACGGCCTTCGAAGCCCTCATCGGCCACCTCTACCTCCAAGAAGACTTCGTCCGACTGGCGGAGCTCCTGGCGGAAGTCGACGCCTTCATGGACCGAACCCAAGATTCGTCCCCCCTCACACCCCTCCCTCGCGGCGGTGAACTCAAGGAGAACCTCTAAATGCCGGATCGCCCCACCCACCGCCCCAAGGGCCCCCGTGGCCCCAACGCCCACGGCAAGCTGGGTCCTCACGGCGCGAAGGCCTTTCAGGGGCCCAAAGGACCGCAAAAGGAGCGCTCACCGCAGATGGAAAACTCGGCCCCGCAGGCCGGCCCCGCCGAGGAGGGCGACAGCGCCGACGAGCCCTCGGAAGGCCGCGATCTGATCTGGGGCCGCCACGCGGTGCTGGCGATGCTCGAGGACGATCGTCCCGTCAACAAGGTCTGGATCCTGCGCTCCCTCGAACGCGACAGCCTCTGCGCCCAGATCCGCAAGCTCGCGAAGCCCAAGGGAGCCATCGTGCAGCTCGTGGAGCGCGGCAAGCTCGATCAGCTCACCAACGGCCAGGTCCACCAAGGAGTGGTCGCCTCGGTCGCAAGCGCCACTTACGCCGACTTCGACGAGCTGGTGGCCATGGCCATGGCCGCCCCGAAGCCCCTGGTGGTCGTGCTCGACGGCATCGAAGACCCCCATAACCTAGGCGCCCTCATCCGCACGGCCAACGGAGCGGGCGCGCAGGGCGTGATCATCCCGCAACGCCGGGCCGTCGGCCTCACCGGCACGGTCGAAAAAAGCTCCGCGGGCGCCGTGGCCTGGACGCCGGTTGCCCGGGTGACCAACCTGGTCCGCGCCATCGAGGACCTCAAAAAGGCCGGCTTCTGGGTCGTCGGCGCCGAGGCCGAAGGACCGCACCTTCCCTACGAGGTCGACATGACCGGCCCCATCGCCTTGGTGGTGGGAAGCGAGGGAGCGGGAATGGGCCGCCTGGTCTCGGAGAAATGCGACTTCATCGTACGCCTGCCCT
Organism: Candidatus Sericytochromatia bacterium S15B-MN24 CBMW_12; assembly: GCA_002083825.1. GTDB lineage: Bacteria > Cyanobacteriota > Sericytochromatia > S15B-MN24 > UBA4093 > UBA4093. The sequence continues at coordinate 40,749 of DAZV01000029.1, forward strand.
TGCTAGGACAGGTCCCCTCGCTCAACGCCTCGGTGGCCGGCGGAGTCTTGCTCTACGAGATCGTGCGCCAGCGGGTCACCCAGGATCCCACCATGGTTCCGCCGCCGGTGCCCAAGCAGGATTGACGACACGCACGAACCCCGCGCGGGAGCGCTCCCCCTACCCCTCCAAAAGGGTGCGCATCCTTGACAGGCAGGCGATCATAGTCCTATCATGCGCATGATGACCATCATCAGCCGGGGGGTAATCATGCAGTACCATCGTCTCCTTCTCGTCTTGGGAGCCATGAGCCTGTCACTCGGCTCACTATCCGGATGCGTCCCGCCGAGCTCCGGAAACCCTCCCCCGAGCACGCATCGGGCGGAGATGCTGGGCGCCGAGAGCCTCAGCGCCCAGGATCAGGAACTCCTGGCGAGCATCCGCATGATGATCGCCGTCAAGCCCGATGCCGCCAGCGTTCCTCCCGCCACGCTCGCGCCCGTGCGCGCCGGGTATGCGGCGCAGTCCCTGGCGGCCCTCGAAGCCCAGGTGATCAACGGCTTCTACGTCGGGCCGTTTCCCTCCGCGGGCAGCCTCCCTGCCGGCTACTCACAGCGCCCGGCCGGCGGCTGGCTTGCCGCCAACCCCACGGTCACGACCTCGGGCGATACCATCACCACCGAGACCTATTACACCCCCGACGGCGATAGCGTGAGTCCTGCCGCCTACAACAAGATCACCCTCATGGGGGAAGTTCCCCAGTTCGAGCTCTACGCGACGCCGGACCATCCGGTCTCGGATCTTCCCGCCTATTTCAAAGACAAGCTAACCCTGCCCGCGTCTTACGTCGTGCGCCTCGCCGAAGAGACCTACCGGACCTACGCCAGCGGCCCCATCTCGGGGACGGCCGTGGGCTACCGCTGGAGCGTCAAGGACGACAAGAATCAGCTCGTCGCCTGGGTGCGCGCCCTGCAGGTCAAAACCGCAGCCGGCAAGACGCTCGATCGCTACGAGATCCACACCGGCTACCAAGGCGGCAAACCCGGCAAGTACCTCTACGCCACCTTCGACGAGACCGCCCAGTCCGGGCAGGATTTCGACCAGACCCAGAACCCCGACGGCAGCTTCACCGCCACGGGGACATGGAAGGGCGACGGAAAGACCCTCACCTTCACCGAGTTGGTCCGCCCCGACAAAACCGTCCAACGCATCTTCGCCTGCGGCTCCCTCGTCATCACCGAGGAATACACCGCCAACCACTCCGGCACCGGCAGCGTCACCCTCGATGACACCCCGCGGGCCACCATGACCTGGGCCACCGACCGGCAGGGTGGCATCACCCTCGGCAGCGGATCGGTAAAGTATGAGCCCAGCCGGTGGTTCACACCCGTGCGTCCGGCATCGGGCACCAAGCTCGGAACCTTCGGCGTCGGCGACGAACCCGTCGACATCATGGTCGACAATGACGGCAACCTCTGGGTGGCCAACAACGACAGCAACAACCTCACCAAGCTCTCGCCCTTTGGGCAGCGGCTCGGGACGATCGGCACGGGCTCCCAGCCCCGGGGCTTGACCAAGGATCTGTCCGGAAACATCTGGGTGACGAACTTCGGGGCCGATTACGTCTCCAAGTACGCTCCGACGGGCACGCAGATCGGCAACTACTCCGTGGGCGACGGCCCTCATGCGATCGATTGCGCTCCGACGGGCCACATCTGGGTTACCCTGAGCCGCAACAAGAAGAGCTCGTCGGCGGTCAAGCTCACCGAAGCCGGCTCCAAGATCGGCGACTATCAGGTAGGCAAGGAACCAACGGGCCTTGCGGTCGACTCGCAGGGAAACGTCTGGACCGCAAACTACTCGAGCAATGACGTGACCAAGCTCTCGCCGTCCGGCAGCCAGCTTGCCAGAATTCCGACCGGTGGCAGCCCTATTCACGTCGCGATCGCCCCCGACGGAAACGCCTGGGTCTCGACCTTCAAGTCCGGCAAGATCCACAAGATCGCGCCCTCCGGCGGCAAGCCCGACACCCATCATGTCGGTGACCGCCCCCGGGGGGCCGCCTTCGACGCCCAGGGGAACCTCTGGGTGGCGCTGAGCGAAGCCGATCAGGTCAAGAAACTCTCGCCAACCGGAACGCTCCTCGGGACCTTCGGCGTCGGCAACGATCCCCGGGCGATCGCCTTCGACAAGCAAGGCAACGCCTGGGTCGTGAATGCCGGCAGCGACAACGTGACCAAGCTCGCGCCCTGACCTGAACCAATCCACCAGCTCCTAAGCTGAGCGCTCCCTCCACCCCGAGGTGGAGGGAGCGCTCTCGTCTTATGCTCGGCCGCGCGACGGGTCGTCTAAGCGGAAACCACGTTAGGCAGCGCCTTGCGGTAGGCTCCGCGCGTGTCGACGATCAGCTTCGCGTGCTCCTGGATGAGGTCGTAGTCAAAGACATCATGGTTCGTGGCCACGATCACGCAGTCGTACATGGCCAGTTGCTCGGGGGTGAGTTCGACGCTCGACAGGTCGAAGCGATGCTCGCGGAGCTTCGGAAAAACCGGCACGTGGGGATCGCAGTACTCGACCACGGCGCCCTTCTTGCGCAGCTTTTCCATCAGGATGACGCTGGGAGACTCCCGCATGTCGTCGACGTTCTTCTTGTAGGCAATCCCCAGGACCAATACCTTGGACCCCTTGATGGATCGCTCGCGCTCGTTCAAGGCGGCGTCCACCTTTCCGATCACCCAGTCCGGCATGGCCGTGTTGATCTCTCCGGCCAGTTCGATGAAGCGGGTGTGAAGATCGTACTCTCGTGCCTTCCAGGTGAGGTAGAAAGGGTCGATCGGGATGCAGTGTCCTCCCAGGCCGGGACCCGGATAGTACGGGGTGAAGCCGAAGGGCTTGGTCGCGGCCGCGTCGATCACCTCGCGGATGTCGATGCCCATGGCGTCGGCGACGATCTTCATCTCGTTGACCAGCCCGATGTTGACGGCTCGGTGGATGTTCTCGAGGAGCTTGGTCATCTCGGCGGCGCGCGTGCTGGAGACGGGCACGACCCGATCGACCACCTGCTCGTAGAGGGCCACGCCGACCTCAAGGCAATCGGGGGTCACTCCCCCGCAGACCTTGGGAATGGTCTGGGTGACGTAGTTGGGATTGGCGGGATCCTCGCGTTCGGGGGAAAAGACCAAGAAGGCGTCCTTGCCGACCGTGAGTCCGGCACCCTCGATCCGGGGCAGCAGTTCCTCGTCGGTGGTGCCGGGATAGGTCGTGCTCTCCAGGCTGATCAGATGGCCGGGGCGCAGGTAGGGCAGCAAGGCCTCGATAGTGCCCAGCACGTAGCTGAGGTCGGGCTCACGGTGCTTGGTGAGCGGAGTGGGGACGCAGATGATCAGGACATCGGCCTCTCGGGCCATTTGGAAGTCCGTCGTGCCTTGGAAGCGGTTGTTTTTGACGGCATCGGCGATCGCCTGGGAGGGGATGTGCTTGATGTAGCTCTTGCCCGCCATCAGGCTGTCGACCTTGGCGCCGTCGACGTCGAAGCCGATGACCGAGAATCCCACCTCGATAAAGCGCAGGGCGAGCGGAAGCCCCACGTAGCCGAGTCCGACGATGCCGATCTTGGCGGTCCGATCGTTGAAGATACTGAGTAGCTTGGCTTTCATCCTTGAGTCACCTCGAAATAAAGTTCCAGCGCGGACCGGGGGCTTGATGCAGGATCTCAGTCGGGACTGATGCCCGCGCGCTCCAAGACCGTCAGCGCGTTACCTCGCCAGGTAAAACGCTCGACGACCCTGCGGCGGGCGTTTCGAGCCAGCTTCTCGGCGAGATCCGGATCCGCGAGCAATCTGCGGAAGGCCTCGGCCAAGGCGGGACTCGAGTTGGGTTCGACGAGCAGGCCGGAAACCCCATCGTCGAGGATCTCGGCGATGGCGGGGGTATTGGCTGCGACGATGGTCTTGCTCAGGGCCATGTACTCGAAGATCTTGAGCGGAGAGCCGTGCTGATTCGAGTTGGGCATGACGGCGATGTCGATACGTTCGCATGCCGCCAGGGCCTCCGCATGAGGGATCAAGCCCATGATCGTGATCCGATCGCCCAGGCCGCGAGTGGCGATCTCCTGGTCCATCTCGGGGGTGGAGGGGCCGACCACGAGGAGATGCGCTTGCGGATACTGGCGGTGGATCTCGTCGAACGCGCGAATCAGGGAGGGAAGGCCATGCCAGGCTTGCCCCATCCCCACGAACCCGATGGTCGGCGACTCCCGGTTGAAGGCATGATCTCCCTCCGGGAAGTCCTCCAGGTGAATGCCGTTGTGAGTGACCGTGATCGACTCGGGCGAGACCCCCGCCAAGACCAGGCGACCCTTGAGATAGGCGCTCACGGTGAAGACGTTCTGGCTGGCATGGAAGGCCACGAGATCCAGCAGGCGCCTCCAGGAGCGATAGGGCCCGATGCCCGCCCGTTCCTCGGAGACGACGCCGTTGACCTCCAGGGCGATCCGGGCACCGAAAAGCCTCAAGATCGCGATCAAGGGCACGTCCAACATCTCATGACGAACGTAAACGAGATCGGGGCGCAGGCGGAGGTAGGCGAGAAGCTTTTCGGGCATGGCGATCGCCAATCCCAATGACTGCAGCAATTTCCCCATGCCGGTCGGGCGTCCCTTCCGGGAGACCCGGCGCAAGATCCCGAGACCCAGCGGACAGGGGGGCTCGACCACCTCCATGAACTCGGAGAAGGCCCGCTGCATGGCGCGAATATGGACGTTGCCGCCCTCGCGCGCATGGAGCCCGTAGCGAAGATCGGCCACGTAGAGCAGGCGAAGGGGTTTAGGAACTCTGGAGACGCTCGTCATTCGGGCCTCGTAACGGTTGAGACGGGACGCATGCCTGCATTGTAGCAGACTCCTGGCCCGATAGTGGGGGAGCGTTCGAACCCCCGCGGAACTTGACGAAATCCTCACGAGTGACGCATTGACGATAAGCATATTGACGCATTGACGATAAGCATATTGGTGACAAGCAACCTAAATACCGGGTACAATATCAACCAAGGGTTCGTGCGAAATTCGTCGTCACAAGCGTACGGCCATTCCCTCGTATCTCCGGCGCATCGAGCGTCTCGATCCCGGTTGGCGACAGCTTCTTAAGCTTCCCTCTCACGACGAAAGGATTCTCGCAATGACGAAGGCGACCCGATGGACCATGGGGGCATGCTTGGCCCTCTCGCTGGGAGGGTGCCAGGCGTTCGCTCCAATCCAGAGCGCCCCCTCGATCAACGCCCCTAGCACGTCCAACGCGGTGCCCGTCGAGAACGAGACGACCCGCCCCCTGGACATCAACCTGGGCAACGTTTCATTGCAAGTGAACTTGCCGATTCCCGAGCATGCGGTCCGCATGCCCTACTCGGCCCAGGCGGTGGATTCCTACACCTACGCCAACGTCACCGACATCCGGATCACCGTGATCGGCGCCGACATCCCCACTCCCGTCGTCGCCAGCTTCGAGATCGGCAACGGCGCGACCTCGGTTTCCCACAACGTCTCGATCCCCGTCGGCAAGAACCGCGTCTTCCTGATCGAGGCCGTCGACCACAATGCCCCCAACCGCACGTTCGGCACCATCGCCAAGATCCGGGCGGTTGCCGACGTGACGGCCGGCGAATCGAACGTAATCACCGTCAACTCGGACACCACTGCGACGGCCGCCACCTTCGCCAAGCTGATCACCGATGGCCGCAACGGCAATGCCACCGCCCTAAACCTCGCCAAGACCATGGCCCCCGCGGCGGTCCAGGCCTGGGTCGGGACGAACCTCACCCGCTACGGCCAACAGGTCGCGGGGCAATTCGTCAAGCATCCGACCCTGGTCGACACCGACAAGTTGGCAATCTACCTCCGCGATAACGCGGGCGCCCTTCCCGCCGCCGGCACCGCCGCCGAATACCTGCTCGGTGGCACCTTGACCGTCAACTTGCGCGACCGCTCCACCGAGGCTCCCTTGACCGACGCCACCCTGACCCTCAGCGATTTCGCCTCGCCGAAAGCGGGGACCAGCGCCAACACCAACGGCGTCTACACCCTCACCGATCTCACCCCGGGAACTTGGAGCCTCACGGTCACCTCGCCCACCCGGGTATCCACCAGCGTGAAGGTCACCGTGGAGGCGCGCGAAAACATCGGCGTCACGGTCGACGTGGACGGCGACGCGGCGCTCACGAACTTCGCCGGCGGCGGGACCGACGCTTACACCGACCTCGTGAGCGCGCAGACAATGCAACTGACCAACCCCACGGGGGTTGCGGTCTTCACCAACCCCAAGAACAACATCAGCACCTCGTACAAGGATCTGACCTTCTTCTGCGAGAACACGGCGGACGGCAACATCTATCGTGTCAACGCCGATCGCACGATCACCCGCACCTCGACCGGGGTCGTTCCCTATCCCTACAAGATGAAGTTCGATCACCTCGGGAATCTCTGGGTCTCCTCGGGCGTGACCCTGCCGACCAAAGACGCGACGACGGGCGGCCTCTTCCGCTTCGACCGCCTGGCTTCGGGCGAACTGTCAACCACTCCCACCCGGGTGGTGGCCAACCACACCGCAGCCATCGGCCATAACGCGACGCAATTCTACGGCGGTCCCTATTACTTCCACGCGGTTGGGGGGTTCGACGTTCGCCCCGACGGCGAGGTCTACTTCCAGTCCCGCTCGGACTCGCAACAGTATTACGGCCCCAATCACCGGACCTACTTCTACAAGATTGGCCTCGACGGCATCCTCAAGACGTCGGGCTACCCCGAATTCGCCACGACGGGCGTGTACGCCGACCTCGCGCTCGACGCCAGCGGCCAGTTGTTCAAGAGCAGCACCAACGGGATCCAGCTCTTCGTGAAGAACGCCTGGGTGAACTTCGTCGGGGGAACCGCCGTCGGATCCACCGGGCATGGCCTCGATCGCACGCATGTCGACGCGAAGGTCAACGCCCCCAACTTCCTGCAAGCGACGGCCGACGGCAACCTCTACTTCGCCGACACCGCCAACCGCGCCCTGCGCATGGTCGCGGGCAACGGCAAGCTCTTCAACGTCGTGGGAACTCCGGGGGTTCAGGCCGGTTACACCGTGGGCCTCGCGCCCCTCGATCCGAACATCCGCCTGAATACCCTCGCCCAGTCGGCCTTCGACAGCATGGGCAACCTCTACCTGGTGGATAACGGCAACAAGCGGCTCCTCACGATCCGCAAGGGGGATTCGAACGCCGCCATCGCCGCGTCGTTCTAGACCTCCCCCTTCCTAATGGCAAGGGGCCTTCTCGGTCGAGAAGGCCCCGTTCCGCCGCCCCCCCACGAATCTCGCGAAGGCAGCAAATCGGCTCGACGCGCTCGAACCCCGGGTATCTTGACGCAATCCTCACAAATGACACATTGATGACAAATATGAACGCTGGGTACAGTATCAATCAAGGGTTCGTGCGACATCCGTTAATTCAAACGTACGACCATTCCCTCGTATCTCCGGCGCATACGGCGTCTCGGCCCGGATAGACCGCTCCCCGAATTCTCAACCAGAAGGTGGAAACTCAACCATGAGGCAGAACTATCGCCTAACCCGTCCCATTCGCCTGATGGCCTGGGCGCTATGTGTTTCCACGATGCTCGGCTGCGTGAGTTCGCCGGCGACCCATCCTGGCGACAGCATCGCCGTCTCGGCGCTCTCCGCCGAGGACCAAGCGTTGCTGGCCCACCTGTCCTTCGCGGTAAAGGCCGGCGAGAGCACTCACTCCAAGTCGAGCTCGGCCTACCGGGTTCAGGACAGGGCCACGGCGGGCAATCACTATTTCACCGGCCCCTTCCCCACCACCCCGGGACAGCTTCCCGCCGGCTACAGCCTGCGACCGGCGATCGGCTGGTTGAAGGTCAACCCCGCCATCACGCAGGCCAACGGCAACACCACCACCGAGAGCTACTATTCCCCCAACGGCAACACCACCAGTCCGACGGCCTACACCCGCACGGTCGAGCGTGATGGGACGACCCTCTCGCAACTCTACGCGAGCCCCGACGTCGACGCGACCCTTCCGGAATTCTTCCAGTCCCGGATCACCTCCACCACCGGAACCGTGAAGCGAGCCGAGGAAACCTATTCCGTCTTCGAGACGACCAAGACCGCCCGCGGCTATCGCTGGTCCGTGCGCAACGCAAATGGCCTATCCGCCTGGATCCGCGCCTATCAGATCACCGAGCCGAATGGCACCAAGATCGACAAGTATGAGATCTTCACCAATTACCAGGACGTCGGAGGTACCCCTCGCCCGATGCGCTTTGCCTACGGCATCTACAACGAGACGGCCGGCACCGGAACCGAGATGGTGGAGGACCTCGATGCCAATGGCTGCCAGGCTCTCGGGATATCGGCCTGGCGCGATCTGCAAAACGACAAGCTCGTCACCTACAGTCAGCTGGTTTTTGGAGCGGGAGCGGTTCACAAGGTGCTGACCTACAAGCCGCATGCCGCCGAAACCCTCACGACGGTGGAAGACTACCAGCCGGACGGCTCGGGCACCGGAACCGTCACCCTCAACGACGTTCAACGCGGCACCACCGCCTGGGACACCACCGGGTTCGGCACGATCACGCTGAGCAGCGGCACGGTGGCCTACAAGGCGACTCGCAGCGGAATGCCCAACTACAAGCCACTCTGCGGGGACGGAGGGCCGCTGACCTCGACGCTTACCACCATCAACGGCAACTTCCTCGACGACGTCATCCTTCCCCCCAACGGACCGGGGGTCTCGGTCACGGTTGACGGCAGCTTCTAATCTTCCCTCTCACGACGAAAGGATTCCCGCAATGAAAAAGGCAACCCGGTTGACCCTGGGGGCATGCTTGGCCCTCTCGCTGGGAGGGTGTCAGGCAATCGCTCCGATCCAGAACAATCCCTCGATCAACGCCCCTAGCGCGTCCATCGCGGCACCCGTCCAGAACGAGACGAGCCGCCCCCTGGACATCGACCTTGGTAACGTCTCGCTGCAAGTGAACCTGCCGATTCCCGCTCATGCGGTCCGCACGGCCTACTCGGCCCAGGCGGCGGATTCCTACACCTACGCCAACGTCACCGACATCCGGATCACCGTGATCGGCGCCGACATCCCCACGCCCATCGTCTCCGAGTTCCGGATCGCCAACGGCGCCACCGCGCTTTCCCGGGACGTCTCGATCCCGGCCGGCAAGAACCGCGTCTTCCTGATCGAGGCCATCGATCACAATGCCCCCAACCATACTTTCGACACCATCGCCAAGATCCGGGCGGTCGCCGACCTTGATGCCGGCGGGGACAACGCGGTCACGGTCGGCAACGGCACCTCCGCGACGGGCGCCACCTTCGCCAAGTTGATCGCCGATGGCCGCAACGGCAACGCCACCGCCCTCAACCTCGCCAAGACCATGGATCCCGCCGCGGTCCAGGCCTGGATCGGAACGAACCTCGCCGGCAAGCACGCCACCCTGGTCGACTCGGACAAGCTGGCCATCTACCTCCGCGATAACGCGGGCGCCCTTCCCGCCGCCGGTACCTCCGCGGGCTACCTGCTCGGCGGCACCTTGACCGTCACGCTGCGCAACCGGGTCGAAGAGACCGCGGTGACCGACGCGACCATGACCCTCAACGACTTCGCCTCGGCGGCGACGGGGACCAACACCAATACCAACGGCGTCTACACCCTCACCGACCTCACCCCGGGAACCTGGAGCCTCACGATCACCTCGCCCACCCGGGTGCCCACCAGCGTGAAGGTCACCGTGCCGGCCCGCGGAAACGTCAATGCCACGGTCGACATGGACGGCGACACGGATGTCCTGAGCTTCGCCGGCGGCGGCGAAATCCCCTACTCCGAGGGAATGAGCGCGGCCAACTTCCAGATGACCTCCCCCACGGGCGTCGCGGTCTTCACCAACCCCAACGGCAACATCACGTCCAACTACAAGGACCTGGTCTACTTCACCGAGGACACCAACAACAAAATCTACCGCGTCAACGCCGATCGCACGATCAGCCTCATCTCGACCGCCGTGCCTCGGCCCTACAAGATGGAGTTCGATCACGCGGGGAACCTCTGGGTCTCCTCGGGCGCGAACTACGCATCCTACAGCTTCCCGTCCGGCGGACTTTTCCGCTTCGATCGCCTGGCGAATGGTGAACTGTCCACCACTCCCACCCGCATGGTGGCCAACAACACGTCAAATTGCGGCCCGAATGCTCAATACACGGTGGGCGGATTCGACGTGCTCCCCAGCGGCGAGGTCTACTTCCAGGCCCGCTCCGAGGGGTACCATCAGAACTCCTACATCTACAAGATCAACACCGACGGTAACGTCGCTGCGGCGGGCTACCCGGCCTTTACCCCGGCAACGCTCGCCGACATCGCGGTGGACGGCTCGGGCCAGATCTTCAAGACCAGCACCATCGGGATCCAGCTCTTCGTGAAGGACGCCTGGGTCAACTTCGTCGGCGGCGTCGCCGCCGGATCCACCGGGAACGGCGTCGATCGCACCGCCTCCACCGCGAAGGTCAACGCCCCCCAATTCCTCCGCATGACCGCCGACAACGGCCTCTACTTCTCGGACGCCGGCAACCGCGCCCTGCGCATGGTCGCGGGCAACGGCAAGCTCTTCAACGTCGTGGGAACTCCCGGTAGCACGAATGGTTACTCGGTGGGTGTCGGCCCGCTCGACCCGAGCCTCCGCATGTCGACCCTCGGTCAGTCGGCCGTCGACAGCAAGGGCAACCTCTACCTGGTGGACACCGGCAACAAGCGCATCCTGACAATCCGCGAGGGGGATTCGAACGCCGCCATCGCCGCGTCGTTCTAGACCTCACCCTTCCCTTGGACGGGGCCTTCTCGATCGAGAAGGCCCCGTTCCTCATGGGGGCCGTCAGGGGGTATAGAGAGCCTCGACCCGGCGAATCATCACGGAGGTGTCGAATTCGGTTCGGGCGCGCGCTCGGCCCGCCTCCCCCATTCTCCGGGCGCGTTCCGGATCGTCGAGGAGTCGGGTAAAAGCCCGACGGATCGCCTCCTCGTCGCCGGACGGCACGCAAAATCCGGTCAGGCCCTCGTCGATCAGCTCGCTGACCCCCCCCACATCCGAGGCGATCACCGGCAACCCCGCGGCCATCGCCTCGATGATGGTCATGGGCAACCCCTCGAAGCGGCTGATGAGCGTGAAAATATCCATGGCGGCGAGGATGTCCGGCACGTCCTCGCGATTGCCCAGGAACGTCACTTGCTCGGCGATTCCCAACTCTAGGGCCAGGAGCTGGATACGGGGGAAATCAGGCCCGCTCCCGACGAAGATCAGCCGGATGTTCGGCCGGCTTTCCAAAAGCGGCTGGAGGGCCAGGAGTAAGAACTCCGGGTGCTTCGGGAAGGCGAACCGCGCCACCATGCCGATCACGAGGTCCTCCGGCTCGAGGCCCAGCGCGGCACGGGTGGCGTGACGACGATCTCCGCGGAAGCGCTCCGTCTCGATCCCATTGAGAACGACCTGTAGCCGCATGGGCTCACAGAGGTTGAAGCGCAGGGCACGCTCCCGATCGTACTCCGATACCGGCACGATGACGTCCGATAGCGGGGCGAGGACCCGTTCGAGCCAGACGCTCCCTTGCAAGGGGAGCGGCGCGAGGCGCTCATGAAACGAGAAGCCATGCGCCGTGAAGAGAATCCGGGGCACCCGCGCCAGCTTGCCGGCCAGCCGCCCCAGGATTCCGGCCTTGGAGCTGTGGAGGTGCAGGACGTCCGGCTTCTCCCTCGCCAGGATCCCGCGAATCTCCCAGAGCGCCCGCCAGTCGTGAACGGGATGGATCGGGCGGCGAAGATGCCGCAACGGGTAGACACGCACCCCGCGCTCGCGCGCACGCTCGGTGAGCCAGCCCTCCCCCGCCGTCAGGAGGATTGGCTCGAAACGGCTGCGGTCCAACGCTTCGAGCAACTGCAGGACATGCATCTGCGCCCCGCCGATCTCGGGCAGGGTGATGAGGTAGGCTACCTTACGCACGGACATCGCGCTCCTCGAAGTGACGGGAAAAAACCTCACCCTCGAGAGTGGTCCAGCTCAGGACGGTGCGGCGAGAGCGCGGCGACTCCCAACGGAAGGTCAAAAGCAGGGAAATCAGAGCCAGAAAAGTACGTCGCGTCATCACGATTCTCCCTAGGAGTCGGTTCGGAGGGTCCAGGACTTCACCTGGTTCGGATCTTGCCCGAAGAGGGCCTTGCCGATCGCGTCCGGATCGGCATCGGGAGGAAAACCCTCAATCAAGCAGAGCGGAAAGTCGATGAGCGTCATGCCCGCCGGGAGGACCTTCAACCGGCCATGGCGCAGATCGAACAGCACCGCGACCTCCGCGGGATCCGCGGGCACCGGGTCGAAGCGGGTCTGGCGGGAACGGGCGTGAACCAGCAGATCCAGCGCCCTGCGGCGGGTCTGATCCAACCAGGCCATGGTGACGGGACCGGGCTGCAGCAAGGGGCGGGTTCGGCCATTGTACATGTCCTGGAGGACGCCCGTCGTCATCGTCTCACGCCAAGTCGGGGCCAGCTGCCGCAACAAGATGGCGAAGCCCTCCGGGGCATGCTCTCGCACCGCCGCGAAGACGAGCCAATCGTTCAAGCCCTGCCTGAAGGCCTCGCCCTGAATCGTCCGGATAGGGCCCGTGCTGCTGGGATAGCCGAGCATGTGCTGGCGGAAGTTCTCGTAGAGGGGACTGATATCCGATTCGAAGACGCTCTCGGGGCGGGCCTGGTCGAAGCCGTCCCGGAAGACGAAGGGCATGAAGCCGGGTGAGCCCGTCATGTGGCAGAAGATGCCGGCCAGATACCGGTTGATGATCGGCCGTTCGAAGGAGCACTGCCAATAGTAGACGCCGCGGTGACGGGGTTTGCCCACCTTCTCCATGGCGGGCAGGCTCCAGACCGCGACATTAGGCATGTCGAGGGTGTCCCGGATGTAGGCCTTCTGGTCGAGCGCCGCCGAGATCGCCGTGAAGGTCTTGCCGCCCCCTGCGCGAATACGGCGCGCCTTGCTCAGGTGCTTCTTGACGGTCTCGCGCGAGGCGTGGGGCTCATCCTGAGTGTAGAAGAAGACCTCGATGCCATGGCGCTCGCCCTCGGCGAGCAGGTCGCGGACCCGATCGGGGCTCTCGGCGCGGAGGACCAGCCGACGGATCCCATGCTTGGCCAGCCGCTCGAACTGCGCGGGATTGAGGATCTCGGTGCCGATGATGAGGCTATTGACGCCAAGCTCCGAGAGGTAGACGAGGTCCTGGTCGAAGGTCTCATCGCTCACCCGGTGGCGCGGAAAGTCGCTGTTCGGAATCAAGCCATAGTAAAAGCCATGCCAGACGTTTCGTGTGGACGGGGACGGAACGGGGATGGGATCGGCCTCGAAGGTAAAGAGAGAAGTGGCCCCGGCCAAGAGCCGCCCTCGGATCGGACGGTTCGGAGCGGCGGGAACCTTGATCAGCAGCTTGACGAAACCACCTCCCGGCACGTCGAGGACCAGCGGGGCATCCGACGCCGCGTGATCCGGGAGGCCCGGAATCGGTACCATCAGGTCGCGCGCGGAGGTGATGCGGTTGTGCTTGAGCAGCAGTTCGGGAACGAGATAGCGACGAGCCTCGGGCAAGATGGCCCGGCCCAAGGTATACCAGGGGTGCTGGTACCAGAGCTGGCCACCGGCGTTCGGCATGTCGAGACTGAGGGTGAAGGTTCGGCTTTCTGGCTGATCGTTGACGACAAGCACGCTCCAGTAGAGCGTCTCGCCCGGAACGAAGCGGATGAGCCGAGGGGAAACCCCCGCGAACCGGGCCAGGGAAAGATCCGTCCGGGCCCTGGCTTGGGCGGGGGTGAGAGCGAAGTTGTCACAGGGCTCGCGGGACGGGAGCGCGAAGTCCTCCCAGCCGAGATCGAAGGGATGGCAGGGGATGATTCGTGCGCTCATGCGGGGACCATGACCTTCCGGTTGAGTTTCGTCTCTGCCCTCAGGGCGAGCAGCATGCGGGAGAGCCAGACGCCACCAACGGCCATGCTGGCGCCACCGGGTCCGGCAAGGAGGGCGGCGAGAGCGATCGCCCCCAGGCCCAGGGCGACCAGCCCCAGATTCAGCAAGGTAAAAGCTCGCAGCGCCTGGGACGAGGCGTTCAGGTTGAAGTTGGCCATGACCACCGCGTTGAGCACCTTGCCCAAACCGGCCAGAGCGAGGCCCGCCACGACCCAGGGAGAGACCGGATGGTACTGCGGGAAGCCCCAGGCGATGATCCCGGGAACGGCGAGTCCCCCGATGCCCGCCACCGGCACGAGGATGGCGAGCGAGACGCGGAAGATCCGGCGACTGGAGCGCGAGTCCTTGGCGTAGAGCGACGGAAGGAGGAAGCCCAGAGAGGAGTTCAAGAGATCGAAGAGCTGGAAGAAAGCCGCGATCAGGCAATAGGCGGCGAAATCCTCGGCCGAGCAGAAGCGCGCCACAATGAGCTTGTCACCGTAGTAAAGCAGGGACGCGCCGGCCAGAAGAAAGAAAAAGCTCCAGCCGTCGGGACCGCTATCGGCGGGTAGATCCCGGGGTCCGACGCGGAGGATCCGACGGCATGCCAGGGCTGCGGCCATCACGGTGAGCAGGTTGGCCAGCGCGAAGATCGCCGCCGCCTTGAGGGCCATGTCGCCGGGGAACCCGATGAGAAGGGAGGCTGCGGCCAGCATGACGAAGGGGAAGCCGCGCTGGATGAGGGCGACCCACCAGGCCTGGGTGACGACGCGCAAGAGGGCGCAGAGCCATTGAGCGAGCATGAAGCCGAGACCGGCGAGCATGGCGAGCATGATGGCCCCCAGCGCAACCTGGGGGTAGATCAGGACGAAACCAAGGCCGCAAGCGGTGATTAGGCCAAGCGCGATGGGCAGATCCCGGGCGACCGCCCGAGGCCAGTCGTAGGTTCCGTTCTCGTGCTTCAGGAAGAAGCGCAGGTACTTCTGAGCGATCCCCGCATCTCCCAGCATGGCCGCGAAGGCCATGAGGTTGAGAAGTAGGGCGTAGGTCGCGTAATCCGCGGGCGGCAGGATCTTGGCGAGCGCGAGGTTGAGCAGGAAGGCGCTCGCGGAAGCTGCGACGAAGACGCTGGTCGTACTGAGAATCTTGCGAATCATGGGTGGGGTTCCGGGGCGCGGCGCGCCATGAGCCTCGGCCTCCTTTCCAACGGATCAAGAGGTGATGGATTTTACAGTTATACCCGTCGGGAGCGTATAGACTTACCTGCGAGGGCATAATGCTTTGCAAAGGACCTTATGACGGGCATACATCCAAATTGAAAGCCCTTCACGTGATCACCGGCCTGAACCATGGGGGTGCGAAGACCATGCTCGGGTCGCTCCTGTCGCGGACCCAGCGGGAGCGCTTCGAGGCGGCGGTGATCTCACGGACGGACATCGGCCCGGTGGGCGCGCGATCACATCGTCTACTGCGGCGAAACGGGACCATCGTGGCCCGGCACGAGGCCCTTTACGAACGAATCTGCAAGCGGACTCGGCTCGAGCCCTAGCGAGGAGCGGTATCCTTGGAACCCAAAGAACTCTTGTTCACGCTGTGGCGATACCGGCTTTGGGCCGGCCTGGTCTTCGTCATGACGGTCTTGGCGACGGTCGTCTCGATCTGGCGAATGACTCCTATCTACGAGGCGAGCGCGAGGCTGCTCATCGTTCAATCGGATCCGACCCTGCGCAACCTCTTCAGCGATCGGGTCGGCGAGCAGGACGCGTCCTACGCCCGCGAATCCAATCCCATCAACACCTACTCCGAATTGCTCAAGGTTCGGCCACTGCTCGAGGCGACGATCGAGGCGCTCAACCTGATCGATCCTAGGACCCAGGCGAAACATACCCATGAAAGCCTCATTTCGGCCATCAAGGTCACTCCCTTGAAGGGAACCGATCTCATCAAGGTTTCCTACCAGAACCGCGACCCCGAGCTCGCAGCGCGCCTCATCAACGAGCTTTGCCAGCGTTTCGCCATGGAGAACGTCGAGCGGAGTCGGGAAGAAGCCAGGGGCACCCTCGGTTTTCTCGACGAGCAGATCATCGCGGTAAGGAAGGACCTCGAAGAGAACGATCGAAACCTCGAGAGCTTCAAGTCCTCCAGGCGCACGTTCGACATCCCGACCGAGCTCACCAACGCGAGCAACAACCTCAACCGCATCGAGGGCTATGCCCGCGACAACCATGTAGCGGTCAACGAGAGCGGAGGTCGGATCCGGATGCTCAGCCTGAAACTGGGGTTCTCGCCGGAGCAAGCCCTGGCGGATATCGCCCTCAGCACGCACCCCACCATCCAGCGGCTACGCAACCAACTGATCGAAGCGCAGACCAACTCCTTGCTCACCAGCGGTCTCAGCGACGATCACCCTCAGATCAAGGCCCTACGCGCCCAAATAAAACGCCTGGAAGAGGCCATCGCCGACGAGGCGACCTTGATCGAAGGCAAGCTCATCGAACGCCTGAACCTGCCGGTTCTCGATCCCCTGCACGAGCAGCTGGGACGCGAACTGGTCGAGGAGCAGATCTCCTTGCTCTCGGGGGAAGTGCGGCAGGCCGCGCTGGATGCGCAGTTGCAGGCCTACCATAATCATGCTCGGGAGCTCCCCCAAAAGGAGCAGATACTCGCCAAGCTGACCCGCGATCGCGAGTTCAACACCCAGCTTTATCAACTGCTCCTCAAGCGGCGTGAACAGGCCCGCATCGCCCAGGCCATGCAGGTGGGCAACGTCCGCATCGTGCACCCCGCATCGACCCCCACCTCCCCGGTCAAGCCCAACAAGAAGCAAGGAATCATCGGAGCCGTGTTGATGGGCATGATGCTGGCGGTCGGGACGGCCATGGCCATAGATGCCTTCGACGACTCACTCCGGCACGGCGATCGCGCGCGGGAGATCCTGCGAGACATCCCCATCACCGGTCAGATTACCGAACGACGCCACGCGGTGGCGGGATACCTGACGCGTTCGATTGACGACCCCCTGCTCTCCGACCCCCGGTTCCCACCCGAAAACCACGATGCCTACGCCTTGCTCCGACTGAACATGGTAAACGCCCTGGGACCTCAGCTGAAGCTCTTGCTGGCGGGGATCAACCAGGAGGAAGTCTCGTACTATGCGGCCAACATCGCGATCTCGTTCGCAAAAAGCGGCCGGCGCGTCCTCTTGATCGACGGCGACCTGCGGACTCCCTCGCTGCATCAGTTCTTCGAGCTGGAGAGCCCCCTGGGCCTTCGGGACATGCTGAGCGGCGAGGCCAGCTGGGAAGACGTGGCCTCCAGGGTCCCGGGCTTACCGCTCTGGGTGATCCCCTCCTTGCAGCCGGAAGAACATCCTCTCGACCTCCTGGATACTCCGCGCCTCTGGGCGTTGAACCAGACCCTCGTGAACTTCGATGTCGTTCTCGGCATCGCGCCGGGCGTCAAGGTGGTTCCCGACGCCGTCGCCCTCGCGGGGCTCTTCAACAACTTCTGGCTCATCTTGCATCACAAGCACGACACCCGCGTCGACCTGCGCAAGGGACTGGAGTTGCTGGCCGAGCGCGGGGTACCCATCAACGGGGCGCTCTTCGTTCGCCCGGCTGAGCCGAACGCGTGAACACGAAGGGAGCCGGATCGCCGTTCGCCAAGCTTGCGGTTCTGGGCGGAGGCTTGCTCGGAGCGCTAGGAATCGGAGCCATGCAGGCTGGGATGACGTTGCCTCCGATCATCATCCCGCTCGCCCTGGCGGTGCTCGCCGGGCTCTGGCGCTTCAACGAGATTACCATCCTGATTTTGCAGGACTACCTGAGCTTGGTCACCACGCCGATCTCATGGTACGTGACCCTGCCGGACATCCCGATGTCGCTGCCATTCGTGGCGATCTGGGCCATCGCTGCCACCTGGCGGCATGTTTCCGGAAAAGACAAGCTCACCGTCAGCTGGGGGCTAATCCTCCACTTGCTGCTGGCGGCGCTGATTGTTCTCAACTACATCACCTTTGCGGAGCACACGCCCTACGCCACCACCAAGTTTTTTCTGATTATGACCCTCAACATCGCAAGCTTCCTGGGCGGGGCCACCCTGAGCCGGGAGCAACTCGCGCGGGTCTTTTACTGGATGATGGGGCTCGGGTTGATCGTGGCCTTGCTGACTTACCAGGCTTACGCAATGGGAGATCCCACCATGCTGGGTCGGTACTCGGCCCTCAAGATGAACCCGATCTGGACGTGCCGGCTGGCGATCCTGGGGGCGTTCGCGACACTCGTGGCGCTGCGTGACAAGCGCTGGGGGCTCGTCTACCTCGTCGCCATCTTCCCGGTCGTGCTTCTGACCGGCTCGCGCGGGCCTCTGGTCGCGGCAATTCTCTCAGGGGGCATCATGGGGGCACTCTGGTGGGTGAGCCCCCGGCGGGAACGAACGATACCCAAAAAGGCCAACCTGGTCTCGCTCGGCTTGGCGGCCATGATCCTGCAGGCCCTGCTGACCATCGCACCCGCTTTCGCCCAGGAGACCCGATCCCTCACCGAAGGAG
This sequence comes from Candidatus Sericytochromatia bacterium S15B-MN24 CBMW_12, assembly GCA_002083825.1. Classification (GTDB taxonomy): domain Bacteria; phylum Cyanobacteriota; class Sericytochromatia; order S15B-MN24; family UBA4093; genus UBA4093. Next base: position 59,303 of record DAZV01000029.1, read on the forward strand.
GCACGGCATCCTCCCGCATGGAGTTCTACGTGAAAGCGCTAGAGGGCTTCTCGGAAAACATGCTTCTCGGAGTGGGCCTCGGAGGGTTCGAGGCGCTCGTGAGCTATGCGGAAGTCGGAGAGGAGATCCGTTTCCCTCACAATATCTTCTTGGAAGTCGCGGTCGAATTGGGGATCTTCGGGCTGGGGCTCTTCGTGGCGATCATCCTTCACTACTTCTGGCTCGCTCTCAAAAACATTCGATACGCACGATTGAATCCCGAAGAACCTTCCGCCGGCTGGGGAATCGGGGCGACCCTCGGCTTCGTGAACCTGATGGTCGCAGCTCAGTTCAGCGGAGATCTGGTAACCAATCATGCCCTGTGGTACTTCATGGGGCTCATGACCCGGGTCGAAACGATGCGAAGAATGAGTGAAGACGCCGTGTTCCCTGATAACGGGGAAAAAATCCGGGTATGAAGCGATCAGCCCTTCATGCGTCCGGTTGAAAGGTTTTGGATGATGAGTTCCTGCCGGTTCCTACTGGCGCTCTGGATTACTCTGGGACTCTGCTGGCATCCCGCTCCGGCGATGGCTCAGGATCCTTCGGAATACATGCTGGCCTATGGCGACACGTTGGCCATCAACTCGAGCGTTCAGCCCTCTGCCTTTCATGAATTCGTGCCCACCACCGGGGATGGGCGGATCTTCGCCATCCGCCCAGACGGGCGGATCTCCCTTCCCCTGATCGGAGCGATCGAGGTCGGGGGACTGACGGCGACCCAGGTAGGCCGGTTGCTCGAAGAACGTTACAAGCCGTTTTTCGGCAGCTCTCAGTTCGTGGTTAACGTGGTCACGTTCCGTCCGATCACGGTGGCCATCATGGGCGAGGTGAACCGCGCGGGGGTTTTTCCGTTTCTCCGTCCCCCGTCCCTTCTCGAGGTGCTGGCCCAGGGAGGCGGCATCACGGACTGGGGAGATCGGCAGCGGGTCCGGGTGGTTCGACAAGGCCGGGTGGTCTTCGTGGCCGACCTGGAACGGGTGATGCGTGGAGAGCAGCCCAACTGGCTCATGGAGAACGCGGACTCCGTCCAGGTCGACACGATCTGGTATAAATCCTCGGTCCAGACCTTGCCGATGCTGGCGTCGATGGCGGTGAGCGTGGCCACCCTGATGGCCCTCTATCTGCGGCGGTGATCCCGTGAGCCGCGGCCTCAGATGGATGGGACTGATCCTGGCGGTTTGCGCCCTGCCCGCGCAGGCCTTGGGCGAAAAGTACCCCGAGTTGCCGCGGCGGATCGAGACGTCCCTGCTGAGGCTCCAGGAAGGAGATTCGCCGGGGGAGATCGATCGCAAGCTCCTGGGAAGCGGGTGGAGGAAGAAGAATGATCTGTATTCCGGGTCTCTTCGGAAGCGCGATCTGACGGGACGGCTGTCGGAGTACCAGGGACACCAGCAGATCCTGATCATCGCCTTCACGCCGAACGCGGCGAATCGCCTGACCTTCACGAGCTTCGTCCAGCTTCGGCGGCGGGGACAATGGCAGGGCCGCAACCAGGGCCTCCTAAAGGTGAGGGTACGAGGCGGAAGACCTGAAGTGATCGAGACGTCAGACTAGAGCCCAGACTTTTAGACAAGGGAACTCTCGGGGTTGGATCCCCATTCCGCTCGAGCCGCCGATGCGGCAGCGGTCAGGATGCTAGGGTAGGGTGAGCGTATGCAGCGTTTAAAGGGTCAGGAAATATTTTCCACCGATGCTCCGCCAGCCGCGGATGGCCGTCCCCAGCAGCCGAATCCTTTGCCCAAGATCCGCTCGGCAACGACCCCTCTGAACAGGGCATTTCGCCGATACACCTTCCGCGAGCGGCAAATCTTGCTCATGCTGGGGGATCTGCTGCTGCTCACCTCGCTCTACGCCGCGGTGACCCAGACGTTTCTGCTGCGGCCCTCACCGAGTTTCGGAATCTTCGGGGTTTTCGTGGTGCTCACCTACATGAGCGCTTGCTGGCTGATGGACCTTTACCAGCCCTCCACCTTCCGCCCGGATGCCTTGAGGACTCCCCTCGACGAGCTGATTGATTACCTCAAGATGGCCACTTCCTTCGTGAAGGCGCTGGGCCTGGCGACGCTGCTGATCGGGACGGTCAGCTTCTGGCGGACCAACTTGTACCCCGTCGAGCCGAAGGCGCTCATCATCCTTGGGATCGGGGCGATCCTGGCCTTGAGTTACTGGCGGGTGGTATTCGCCCGGGTCTTCGTTTCGCAGACCGGTAAAAAACGCGTGATCGTGGTCGGAGCCGGCAAGGCGGCGCAGCAGCTGGTCCAACGGGTAAACCAGAAGCCGCAGCTTGGCTACGAAATCGGGGGCTACGTCGACGATGACCCCCGGCTGCTGGGAGCGGAGTTCGAGGGCTTGAGGGTGCTCGGCCCGTGCAGCGCCCTGCCCCGGCTCATTCGCTTGTACGACGGCGACATGGTGATTCAGGGCATCTCCGGCGCCAAGACCGCGGAGACGGCACAGGCGATGGCGGAATCGCTGATCAGCGGCATCGAGATCCTTCCGATCACCGACTTCTACGAGCGCCACTTCGGGGTGGTGCCCATCCACTCGATCAACCACTCCTGGTTCATCTACAATTTTTCCGACACTCACCGCGGGCTCTATCTGCAACTCAAGCGCATTTTCGATGCCATCGGGGCGCTGATCGGCCTGATCGTCTTCAGCCCGATCATGCTGCTGGCGGTCCTGGCCATCAAGCTGGATGGCCCCGGGCCGGTTTTTTACTCGCAGATTCGCGTCGGGGTGCGCGGCAAGCATTTCCGGATCTACAAGTTCCGGTCGATGAGAACGGATGCCGAGGTCAACGGGGCGGTCTGGGCCCAGAAGGACGATCCCCGGATCACCCGGATTGGCCGTTTCATGCGCAAGACGCGGATCGATGAGTTCCCTCAGCTGATCAACGTCCTTCGGGGAGACCTGAGCCTGGTGGGACCGCGACCGGAGCGACCGGAGTTCGTGGACCAACTCAAAGAGGATATTCCTTACTATGGCATCCGGCACATCGTCAAACCCGGTTTGACAGGTTGGGCTCAAGTGCGATATGCATATGGAGCGTCGGTCGCAGATGCACTTGAAAAATTGCAGTATGATTTTTATTACATCAAGAATCGATCGATCTTTCTGGATATCGAGATCATTCTCCGAACCATCGGGGTGGTCGTCATGAGAAAGGGGGCGCAATGAACGAACGAATACCGCCCGACGGGGACGCGTTGGTGAAGATTCTCGGTTCCTATCGGATTCCGCCGAGCATTCCCCAGCCCATGGTGCCGCTGGGGATCTTCCAGCATGAGATCAGTGCGAGCTTGGAGGAGAGCCGGCGGACCTTCGAGCCATTCTCGGTGCTGCTGCTGAGCGTGGATAACCTCGACTTCGGCGTGGGCTCGGATCAGAGCGAAAACCTGTTGCGCCAGCTCGGTCTTCACGTCATGTCGAGCCTCCGGGCGAAGCACGCTCCGGCTTATCCCAGCCGCAAGCTTGACGTGATCTCGTGGTGGGACCACTACTTCATCGCCATCTGCCATAATACCGACCCCTTGAGCGCTCTTTACCCGATCAACCGGGTCGTAGCCAAGCTCGAGGACATCTTGCCGTCTCTGATCGGCGAGAGCGACGTGAAAGTCCGGGCGGTTTACTGGTCTTGGAGCTCGCGCAATTGCCACACCTCCGAGCTGGGCTTACTGAGAATGCTCTATGATCAGCTCGAGACGATCACCGATGCGAGCGTGGAGAGCGTTCGGGAGCCCCTCAACGGCGCCGAGGCGAAACTCCTGACGATCCTCCAGAAGCACCTGCAGCCCGGCATCTAGCGCCCACCCTCCTCGTCGCCGCTCCATTCGCCCAGGACCCGAAACACCTCGGGGATGCTCGTGAATCCCTGCATGACCTTCCGCTTGGCATCGTCTTGCAACCGGGTGATGCCCACTCCGGCTTGGGCCTCCAGGGCCGCCGGCGAGACATGCGGGTTCGCGAGCAGCTCAGCGACGGCAGGAGTGATGGGCAGTAGCTCGAAGATGCCCATCTGGCCATGATAGCCGGTATGCATGCACTCCACGCAGCCCAGTCCGCGCGCCAGGAACAACGGCGCCCCGTGAGGCGCCCCCAGGAAGGCCCGCTCGCTCGCGCTTGCGGCGTACTCGATCAGGCACTTGGAGCAATTTCGCCGGAGCAACTGTTGCCCCACGATCCCCCGCAAGCTGGCTGAGAGCAAGGGCAAAGGCAAGCCGATGCTCAGCAACTGCGCCAGCGCCACTCCCGTGCTGGACGCCGGGAGCGTCGTCATGATCAAGACGCCCTTGAGACTCGCCTTGATGGCCGCCTCGAGCTGGGAAGGCGTAGCCACCTCGTCGATGATGAGAATGTCGGGACTTTGCTCCAGCGCTTGCCCGAGGCAAACCTCGAGGGTGAGGCCTTGCCGGGGATTGAGCGCGATCTGCGTGACCCCCGCGATCGGCGTGGCTATCGAGGACTCGATGGAGAGAATATGGTTGCTCAGCTTGTCCATGTAACCGATGCTCGCCTGCAATAGCGAGTGCTTTCCCGATCCCCTCGGCCCCGTCAAGACGATCAGGCCCCCGCGCCCTCTCAGCATCCGCTTGTAGCTCAGCAGATCCTCGGGATCCATGCCCAGGCCCGATAGCGACTGGAGCGGCGTGTTCGCGCAGACGATCTGGATCTTGAAGTACTCGCCCCAGAGCGTCTGAAGGGAGGACAGCCTCAGCTCCACGTTCGAGAGCACGAGTTCCGTGCTCTCGCCGTATAACCTGAACGAGCCGCCGTCCCCCTGGGCGCGGCGCTGCTCCGGGTTCGAGCCCGCGGCGATCTGCTGAATCCGCTTGATGACCGCGGCCTCCAGGTGCTTCGGGACGTCCAGCACCTTGCGCATGATGCCGTCGGCCCGGCAACGAACCTCCAGGGCGTTCGCGTACGGTATCAGGTGGATGTCCGAGGCGTTGAGCTGCAGCGCCTCGTCCAGCACCGAGTTGACCAGGTCGACGATGACCGAGGAATTGGCATTGCCCCCCGCGGTACGCTGGATCGGAGGGGTCGGATCGGCGGGAGACTGCTTCGGGGGCGAGACGATCGCCGGCGGGATCACCTCGCGATTGAAGGCTTTTCCCAGCGCCGAGAAAAGCTCGTCGCGACCGACCTCGATGGAGACCACGATCAGCCCGGTATGCAGCGTGATCTTGTCCAAGGCCTGAAAATTGCGTCCGTCGACCGTCGCCACGAGCACGCGCATCGCAATCTGCGCCAAGGGCAGAACCTCGTGCTGGAAGCAGAATTGCTCCGGCAGCAGGCTGAGCGTCTTCGGCGCGATCGCGAAGTCCTTGAGCTGCGAGCGCCCGTCGAGCACTTCCTGCAAGGCCAGCGTCGCATCCAACTCTTGGCGGGTGATGTAGCCCTTCTGGATGAGAATCTCGCCGACGAGCATGTCGGGCTGCAAGGCCTGCGCCTCCATGGCGACATCCATCTGACGCTTGGTCAGCAGTCCCAGGTGTAGCAGCCACGCACCGAGCTTTTTTCGCGAGTGAAGAGTGAGACTTTCCATTCCAATGCTCCTTAAGCTTGTCTCATCATAACTCAACTGAGCATAGCTAGATCATTCCCCGCACCAATCCATGGCGATATCTTCCTGTCCCGAAACGCGCCCGTCGAGGACGAGGGCTCCGAAATTCCCCATGATTGTCTCATACCCATATTCCTAGGCTAATCCCGCCCACCGAAAACCAACCCCCCTGGAACTTGCCGAAGCCGAGCGACCCTTGGCAACGGTCGAGCAGGTTGCTATCATTTGCCTGCACCCTTCTCCGCCGGTGGCAGCAGCCCCCTCGCGGGGCCCCAGAAGACCAAAGAGATGCGCATGGCCACGACTCCCAACGTCCAGACGCCTAGCGTCACGGTTGAAAACCTGACCAAGATCTTCCCCGCCCAGCTGGGTCAGGCCCGCAAGGTGGGCCTCGTCGGGGTCAGCCTCAGCGTCAGCCCCGGAGAGACCTTTGGCCTGCTCGGCCCCAACGGAGCCGGCAAGACGACCCTCCAGAAGATCGTGCTCGGACTGATGCGTCCAACGTCCGGAAAAGTGACGGTGCTCGGCTCGACGCCCGACCAGACCGCCGTGCGTCAGCGCGTGGGCTACCTCCCCGAGAACCCCTACTTCTACACCTACCTGACCGGCCGCGAGTTCCTCGACTTCTGCGGCGGGCTCTTCCAGATCCCCCGGAGCACGCTGGCAAACCGGGTGAAGGACCTGCTCGAACGGCTCAACATGACCGCCGCCGCCGACATTCAGCTTCGCAAGTATTCCAAAGGCATGCTCCAGCGAATCGGAGTGGCGCAAGCCCTGGTGAACGATCCGGAACTGGTCTTCCTCGACGAACCGATGAGCGGGCTGGACCCGGTGGGCCGCAAACAGCTCCGCGATCTCATCCTCTCGCTCAAGAGCGAGGGCAAGACGATCTTCTTCAACACCCACATCCTCTCGGACGTCGAGCTCATCTGTGACCGGATAGGCATCCTCTGCGAGGGCAAGATGGTGGCGTACGGCTCGGTCGCCGAACTCACCCGAGATCGCTCGCTCGAGGATCTCTTCGTCCACGTCGTGGAGCCGGCGCAGCCATGAACCGAATCCTCAGCCTCGCCCTCAACACCTTCCGCGAAACCATCCGGGATCGGATCCTCTACGCCATCCTGATCTTCGCCCTGCTGATGATCGGAAGCACCCTCTTCCTGGGAAGCCTGACCATCGGTCAGGACTACAAGATTTTGCTCGACGTCGGCCTCGCCTCCATCGAGCTCTTCGGCGTGGCGATCGCCATTTTCGTCGGCACCTCCCTCCTCCACAAGGAACTCGACAAGAAGACCGTCTTCATCGTCCTCACCAAGCCCGTCGCCCGCTGGCAATTCCTCATCGGCAAGTTCCTGGGCCTCTCGGCGACGCTGGGGATCCTGCTGATCCTGATGGGAAGCGCTTTTCTGGGGCTGGTCTTCTGGAAGGCGGGAAGCGTTCTTCCGGGACTCGTCGGGGCCATCGGCATGATCGGCCTGCAACTGATGCTGCTGGTGGCCGTGAGCCTCTTCTTCTCCACCTTCTCGAGCCCGGTACTCAGCATGATCCTGACGTTCTGCCTCTACGTGATCGGCCACAACACCGAGAACCTGCATATCTTGAGCCAGAGGGCCGGCGACGGGACCCGGATGGTCGCCGACGCGCTCTATGCGATCCTGCCGAACCTCTCGGCCTTCGACGTGAAGAACGCCGTGGTCTACGGCGGCTCGATCGCTCCGGGCCAGTGGCTCTGGGCGATCGCCTACGGCGGACTCTACGCCGCGGCCCTGCTCGCCGTCGCGAGCGGGATCTTCGAGCGCCGGGAGTTCTAGCTTGCGCCGCACGATCGGCTGCCTCGCCTTGGGAGCGCTCCTCTGGGGAGGATCGCTCCTGGCCATCCAGCAGCAAGGCAAGCTGCGCGTCGAGGACGTCACGCGCTACGTCGTCCCGCCGGTCGAGGTCTTGTCGGCGGTCGCCACCGACTTCGAGAACCTGCTCGCCGACTCCTACTGGCTGCTCTTCCTCCAGATGAACGGCGAGAACCTCGTGGTGGAGGCCCCCTCCCGACGCGACTTCACGCACGCCTATCCGAGCCTCGATCTGATCACCACGATGGACCCCGAGTTCCACGACGCCGCCCTCTTCGGCTCCTGGGTGCTCGCCGACGGGGAACGGCTCGAGGAGGCTCGAACGCTCATCGCCAAGGGCATGAAGCGCCACCCCCGAGACTACCGCTACCCCTACCAGCTAGGCATCCTGGAGTTCCTCTACGGCAAGCGCTACCTGGAAGCGGCCCGGTACTTCGAGACGGCCTCGAACCTCCCCGATGCGCCCCCCGGAACCCGCCGCTTCGCCGCCAGCATGTACCAGAAGGGCAGCAAGAGCGAACTGGCGATTCAAACCTGGCGCGCCATTCACCAGGGAGCAGGGGACGCGCGAAGCCGGGAGATCGCCGAACGCGCCCTTCGCAAGCTCGGCGTCTCCCCTTGACTGTGTTGATCCTCACCGCTTACGCACGCTTCGTCCACTAGTCTGGGGAAGGGTATGCTGTGCTCGCCACTCGATGAGGGGCTTTCCTGGCGCGCGGTTCACCTGGAGATAGAGCAGCCCATCGGATGGGTACAATCGGTCTAGCAAGCCCAGAACCCGCGCGGCGGCAGCATGCGGACAGGTTTAGCGAGGAAGTCGACGCCCGATGACGATCTTTGATGTTCTCATCCCGTCTCCGCTGGTTTGGAGCGCAGTCCTGATCTATGGAGCCCTCATCGGCAGCTTCCTCAACGTCGTGATCCACCGCGTGCCCCGCGAGGAATCGATCGCCTGGCCGGGATCACGCTGCCCCCACTGCATGACGGCCCTCTCCTGGAAGGATAATATCCCCCTGCTGAGCTTCGTCCTGCTCAAGGGCCGCTGCCGGAGCTGCCAAGCAAGCATTTCCGGGCGCTACCCCCTGGTCGAAGCCCTCAACGCAGGCCTCTACGTCGCCTTGCTCGCCGCCTTCGGGCCCACCCTCCAGTTCCTCGCGCTCGCGGCGCTCGCCTCCATGCTGCTCGCCATCTTCTGGATCGACCTCGACACGATGTACATCCTCAACGTCCTCACCTACCCGGGAATCGCGCTCGGCATCGCCTACGGCGGCCTGATCGAGGGACGCTGGCTGCCCACCCTGGCCGCCGCCGCCGCCGGGTACGCCCTCTTCTGGCTCATCTCCGAGGGATCGCGACTCTACCTCAAGGCCATCAAGTCGATCCACGAGGACGGCATGGGCATGGGAGACGCGAAGCTCGCCGCCATGATGGGCGCCTGGCTGGGACCCGAACGACTCGTCGTGGCACTTTTTGCCTCTTTCTTGCTAGGATCGATCATCGGGCTCGCGCTCAAAGCCCGCTCGGGGAAGAGCGAACCCTTCCCCTTCGGCCCCGCGCTGGTGATCGGAACCTTCGCGAGCCTCTTCGCCGGAGAGTCGATCTGGCGCTGGTACATGGGCTTCTTGGTGGGGTGAAGTAGATGGATCTGACGGAACTCTCAAACCGCATCAAGGGGCTCTTCGGCAAGAAGCGCGCCCGCATCGGGCTGGACATCACCTCCGACACCATCGTGATCGTCGAGATCGCGAAGACCCGCAGCGGCTTCGCGCTCACCAACATCGCCGTGGCCAACACCCCCATCAACGCCGTCCAGGACAACGAGATTCTCGACCCCTCCGCCGTCGCCGAGGTCGTCCGCGCCCTGCTCGACGAGTACGAAATCGAAGCCACCCACGCCCTCTGCGCCGTCGCCGGACAATCCACCATCGTCCGACCCGTCCGCTTTCCCTACATGCCCGAAAGCGAACTCGGCGAGGTCATCCAGTACGAGGCCGAACGCTACATCCCCTTCTCCATCGACGACGTCAACATCTCCTTCCAGGCCGTCAACGAGGTCGAGGAGGACGGAGCCCCCAAGGTCGAGGTGATCCTCGTCGCCGCCCAGAAGGCCCTCATCAACTCCTACGTCCAGGTGGCCGAGGAAGCCGGCCTCAAGCTGGCCTGCGTGGACGTCGCATCCTTCGCCGTCATGCGCGCCCTCGCCGGCACCGAACAGCTCAAGGACGATCAAACCATCGCCCTGGTCCACATCCAGGGTTGGACCACCGACATCAACATCATGGTCTCGGGCATCCCCCGCTTCTCGCGCTCGATCCCCATCGGCTACTCCTACTTCCTCGACTCCATCATCAACAGCCTCGGCCTCGATGAGGAGAGCGCCCGCGCGGTCCTCGACGAAATAGACGTCGACCCCCAGAACTACTCCCCCGGCAGCCCCCAGGTCGAACAGGCCACCGAGATCATCCGACCCGCCCTCGCCGAACTCACCGGCGAGATCGGGCGTTCGCTCGACTTCTACCTCTCCCAGGGCACGGAAGCCATCAACCGGGTGATCCTCTCGGGGCGCGGCGGTAATCTCAACCACCTCGAGCAGTTCCTCACCACCCGCCTCGGCATGACCGTCGAACTCGCCAACCCCTTCGAGAACCTCGAAATCAACGAGGACGACTTCGACCCCGAACTCCTCCTTCCCCAGGCACCCACCCTGGCGACCGCCATCGGGCTCGCCATTCGCGGGGCGCAGGGCCTATGAAGATGATCACCATCAACCTCCTCGGAGAGGCCACCGCCGACAAGCTCAAGCTTCCCGGCCTTAACATCGACCCCCAGCTCCTCATCACCGCGGCACTCAGCCTCGGACTGGGGCTGCTCACCCCCAACGTCGCCAACATGGTCCTCCAGAACTTCCTCATCAATCCCGCCACCGAACAGGTCAACCTCCTCGACCAGGACATCGGCGCCAGCGGAAACAAGGCCACCCAGCTCGCCAATGCCCAGAAACAGATCGAAGCCCTCGAATCCGACTACCGCGTCCTCCTGCAACTCACCCAGGAATCCGGCCGCTGGAAGGACATGTTCGAGGAGCTGCGCGATCTCACCCCCACCGACATGTGGTTCACCAACCTCGACGTCGGAGCCAACACCAAGCTGACGCTCTCGGGATTTGCCCTCGACTACCGGGCAGTCGCCTTCTTCTACACCAACCTCCAGAAGTCCCGCAGCTTCGCACGCCCGGTGCTCGGCTCCATCAGCTCCTCGGTCATCGACGGCCAGGCCGTCATCCAGTTCCAGGTGGACTGCGACATCAACCCGCTCGGAGGGATCTAGCTATGGAGAACATCCAACTCTTCGGGCGAACCATCACCCCCGATCAGCTCCAGAAAATCGTCATCGTCGCCGGCGTCGCCATCGGCGGCCTCCTCTTCAGCTCGAGTACCCTCCCGCTGATTCAGGAGTACCTGACCCAGCGGGACGCCATCGCCGAGCGCGAGCAGCAACTTCAGGACAAACAGCTCCTGGTGGGCTCCGAAGCCCAGATTCTCGCCAAGAAAGCCCGCGTGGAACGAAACCTCGTCACCATGCGCAACCGCTTCCCTCCCCGCAACCAGATGCTCTCGACCTTGCTCGTCGACCTGTCGAGCCTCTTCCGGGAGTCCAACACCACCCTCGTCACCTTCCGGCCGACCCAGTTTCAACCCCTGGAACAGGCATCCTTGCGAGAACTGGGTAAAATGAGCGTGGAGATCACGGCACAGGGATCTTATCCCTCGATCATCCTGCTATTCGATCTGCTCAGCCGCTACGAACGGGTGCTCACGATTTCAAACCCCCAGATGTCGCCCGGCAGTGTCGCCGGAACGGGCTCGCTCGGCAACGAGTTGTCGGTGACGTTTTCCCTGAACACCTATGCGCTCAACCAGTAATTCAGTCATGAGGTCGAGATGAAGAGGATCAGCTTCAAACAGGCGATGGTCATCCCCGCGCTTACCACGCTGGGATTGGGTAGTCTGCTGTACGCCCAGCACCTGTCGCTGGATCGGCCGGTGAACGCCGCCCCGTTGTCGGCAAGCACGGGGCTCGCAGGCGCAGGCGCCGGATCCCCCGATCCCGAGACCTTTCAGCTGGCCCAATCCGATCCGGCGCCGGGCGATCCGGTGGTAATCGCCCAAGCGGCACCGAGCGCGACCGCCCAGGGGGTCGAGTTCGGCGGGGCCGATCCGGCAAGTGACACCAACCCCAACCAGATCCGGGCGACCACCCGCAACGACCTCGTGCGCCAGGCCCGCGAGAACTCGGGGCGCGAAGATCCCTTTGTCGCCCTGCTGAACCCCAACCCCCGCCTCATCTCCCCGCTTCCGGCGGAACGTCCCGCTATCGCCGCACTGGCGCCTTTACCGACCATGGGCGGCAAGAGCAAGGGCACCGTGGGGACGGGCATCACGCTGCCGGCGCCGAACGTCTACTATGACGGGGGCGTGGCCTACGAGGTGCCGAACTGGAACGTGAGCGGAATCCTGAACACGGGCCGCGATGCGATCGCCATCCTCGAAAGGGACGGCAGCATCCGGGAAGCCCGGCTCAACGAGGTCCTCGAGGACGGTTCGAAAGTCGTGAAGATCGACAGCAGCTCGGTCGTGCTCCAGAAGCAGGGCCGACGCTACGCCAAGACTATCGGAGGCACTGAGTAACATGAAGGCGCAAGCCCTATCCCGCCTTCTGGCCGCGGGACTGCTCGTCGGAGCGGTCGCGGGTCCTGCAATGGCTCAAGGTGCCGTCATGGCCCCGGGTGGCGCCATGCCCGGCGATGACACGTACCGGCCCGTGATGGATCAAACCACCACCAGTAGCAAGATCAAGCTCATCGCCAACCCGACCCTCATCTCGCTCAACCTCGACAACACCGACGTCCGGACCATCCTCGAAACCATGGCCAAGAAGGGTGGCCTGAGCGTCATCATCGACGACTCGGTCAAGGGTTCCGTTCGCTTGAGCCTCAAGGCCATCCCCCTGGACGAGGCCCTCTACACCATCCTCAAGCTCAAGAACCTGTCCTACCGCAAGATGGGTCAGACGCTGCTCATCGCCTCCGAGGAGTCCTTCCGCTCGAAGGGCTTCAGCGGCAACACGACGGCCCTGCTGCGCTTCGACAACGCCAAGGCCGAGGAGGTCGAACCCATCCTCAAGCAGATGCTGACCGGCGATCAAGGCGGCGCGGGCGCCCAGGGCGGAGCGCCCGGCGGAGCGCCGGGATCGGCAGGCGGAGATGCCGGCGGCCCCCGGATCGTCGTGGACAAGCGCACCAACGCCATCCTCGTGACGGGTTCCGAGGAGATCATCGACCAGGCCAAGCAACTGAAGGCCCTGCTCGACGTCCAGACCCCCCAGGTCTCCATCGAGGTCAAGATGATCGAGATCTCCGAGCGGGGACAGCGCGAACTCGGCATGACCTACGGCTTCGGCGGCTCCAAGTTCGGGGCCGGCTTCAACAACCCCGACCCCAACGCCACGGCCGGCGGCCAAGGCAACCAGGCCGGCAACGCCGGCACCAACGGCGCCGCCATCACCTTCCAGGCCCTGGGCAACTACACCGCCAACTTCAATGCCCGCCTCTCGGCGGCCATCCAGGACTCGCTGGCGACCGTCATCGCCAACCCCAAGGTCACCACCCAGGACTCCAAGAAGGCGACCATCAAGATCGTCAACAAGCACCCGGTGCTCACCACCACCGTTCAGCCCAACGGCCCCGCCCAGACCTCGGTCTCCTTCGTGGACGTGGGCCAGACCCTCGACATCACCCCGCGGGTCGATACCCAGGGCTACGTGACCCTGGAACTCTCCCCGGACATCTCGGCGCGTTCAGGCGGTGTCACCGTCAACGGCAACGAGGTCCCCATCATCGACTCGCGCTCGATCTCGACCACCATGCGGGTCAAGGACGGCGAGAGCATCATCATCGGCGGCCTGAGCCGGGTCGACGAATCCAGCACCGTGAACAAGCTCCCCATCCTCGGAGACATTCCCCTCATCGGCAACTTCTTCCGCCACACCACCACCGTCAAGATCAAGAACGAGATCATCCTGCTGGTCACGCCCAAGGTCCAGACCAAGTTCTCGGGGTCCGTCGACAACCTGCCGACCCTCAACCCCGGATCCGGTGGACCGCAAGGCGGCATTCCAAGCGGCATGCCGGGCACCAGCGACCTCCCTCCCGGCTACCCCGTTCCCACGAACGGCCCCCCTCTGTTCTAATCTATCGCTGCTTCGCCTCTTCGATGGCCTGAAGCAGCTCCGGCGGAAGATCATCCCCCGCCCCGGAAGCCTGGGGTTCACGAGCGAGCGTCATGCCGAAGAACTGGCGCGCCGACTCGTAGAACCGATGATAGGACTTCCAGGAGACCGGCTGGCCGGACCCCGCAAACAGCCGCAAGCTCCGTGGCTCGGGGGTCAAAAGGTGAAGCTGCCTCACGATGCCCTGCGGATCCTCCTGGGGACCGGTGAGCATGACGGGAATCCCCGCCAGCCGAGGCAAGATCTCGGCCAACGGCTGGGCCAATCCGCCGTCGAGGCGAACTCCAGCAGCCAACCGCCAGGTGATCCGTCCAAGCGGGTTCAGCGGATCCTGCCAGAATGCGGTTCCTAGCGACGGCTCTCCCCACTGGGCAACTGGCGACGCCAAGAATAGACCATCGAAGAGCCGACCCTGAGGGGAGCCTTCTGCGGCAGCCAGAACGGCGGCGTAGGCGCCTTCGCGTTCAGCCAGCAAGCCCACGGATGCGTTGCCCTGAGCCTTGAGGAAGGTCAGGCCGGCCAGGACATCGAAGCGGGCACTGCCGCTCGGGTGCTGAGATCCGCCCGATTCGCCCTGGCCACGGGGATCGAGCACCAACACGTCGAACTCGGGATGGAACCACTGGGCCAACGTCGCCATGCTGAAGCTCTCGCGCGTGGAGAGCCAGCCGGGAACGATGAGGATGGCTTTTCCGGCGGGGCGATCTCCCTTCGCGCGTCCGAGGTAAGTGGCCTTCAAAGGGGTGCGATCGCTCGCCATGAGGCTGATCACCCGGGCCTCCGGGCCATAGGAAACCCGGTGCCGCGGCAGCGCGTAGGCCTCGAAGCCTCCCAGCTTTCGCGCGTAACTCAGCTTGGAGGTGATTTCGAAGGCGGTGAGCGCCAGGATCAAGACGGCCAAGCCCCAGAACGCCTCGCGCGGCACCCGTCTGGAGCGACCGAAAATGGCCAGTGCCAGGGCGAGCACGGCATTCGTCAGGGCGATCATCGTGCCCCAGGAGGGGTTTCGGTCGAAGAGCGGAGTCCCGAACTGGCCCGTCCATGCGACGAGGAGGCCGAGGGCGAGGGCGACCGCCAATCGGGTCGAGCGATCCCAGGCGCGAGGAGTTCCCCGGGCGCCACGCAAGGTCGCCGATGAGAGCTTGGGAATGCGCTTGAGGAGAGTGCCCGCGTCGATCGGCACGGAAGCTTTTCCCGCAACAGGCTTCGGCCCCGCGGGTAGCCCTCGAGAATCGGGGGAAGCCGTGTCGGTTGACCGCTTCACCGGGCGCGGATGGCGGGAATCGGTTGAATCGGACAAGAAAAGCTCCCTGCGAGAATATCGTCGCCCCGCCCTCATGATAGCCCTCTGCAGGCATGCGAGCAAATCCATGCAAGCTTACACGAAATTTAACCTCCCGCTAACCATGATTCGGCGCCGAATTCGGCATAAGAAGGATAGCGTCCGGGTTGAAGCGACGACCCCCGCGGTTCAAGAAACGCCCGGCCCCGGGAACCTGGAGGATGAAGCATGCCTAAATCGATTCGTGGAACTGTCAGCCGCCAGCCCCAGGGCCGTCCTCCCGCCACTTACACGGTACAGAGCGGAGAGACCCTCAGCGCGATCGCCGGAAAGATCCTGGGAAACCCCAGCCGCTGGAAAGAGATCTACACCCTCAATCGCGACCTGATAGGCGCCAACCCCAACCAGATCCGGGCCGGCTTGACCCTGAAGCTCCCGCTCGGCACCCCCGCTCCGGCACCCGCTCCGCCGGCTGCCACGCCGCCCCCCGCCCCGAAGCCCGCCAACCCCAAGCAGGACTCGGACCGTGACGGCCTGATCGACCGCTACGACGCCGCTCCTCGGCAGGCCGGCGACAAACGCTGGAACCAAGCCGCCGCCGAGGAATTCGCCTCCTTCGTCGATGCCCGCACCCAGGTCCTGCGCGAGCAAGGCGCCGAGATCGACTGCGCCGACTTCGCCGCCAAGCTCCTCAAGGACTTCTGCGAAGCCAAGGGCATCCCCAACCCGCTCGAGGGCAAGGGCACCTGGCACCAGTACACACCCGAAAAATCCGGCGGCCTGCCCAACGTCGAGGGCCCCAATTACGTCCTCGCCGGCATCTACGCCGACAATCTCGCCAAGAACTTCACGCGCCGGATCAACGACGCCGACGGCGACGGCATCCGCGGCTTCGACGCCACCGGCAAGATCGACGTCGACGACCTGCGCCCCGGCGACATCCTCTTCTACGACTGGGACGGCAACGGCGTGGTCAACCACACCGTCAACGTGATCGACATCTCGGACGACGGCACCGTCACGCTCGCTTTCGGAACCTACGACAACCTGCGCCCCGGCCAGCCCCTGACCTGGGAAAACCTGGACATCCTTCCCATTCGCCAGCTCGAGCTCAAACCGGGCACCGAGGATTACGACAAGTGGCTAGGCTCCAATAACGGCCTCTTCGGCGCCCGTCGCTACAACTGGATGCCCGACCACCAGGCTGAGTCGACCGAAGCTCCGATCGGCAAACCCGCCCCCATTGCCGACCCCGACTTTCCGGCTGCGTCGGTCCCTTCGTCGACTCCTGTCGCCGCTCTCGACCCTGTTGCCGACCCCGTAGCCGCCCCCACACCTCCACCCGCACCGATCCCCGAACCCGCCCAGGCCGAATCGCCCAAGCGGACGCCAGGACGCTGGGATAACCTCATGCGGATCCTCACCGAGTCCTAGAGCAAAGCTCGTTTCGGCGTTCTCTCGCTGCCTTACGAAACAGCCGCTGGCGCTAGTTCTGCACTCCGCGACGGACCCTCGGTTAAAGCCCCCCGAAGCGGGGGTAAGCATGATCTATGCGAAACCTCGCCATCGCGGGCCTGATAACCGGCTTGACCGTCGGTCTCTTCTTTGCTGACGTCCGCAACCGCAACTCAATCAACTCCATGCTGGAGAACGCCGCCGCGGCGAAACCCGCCATGCAAGACGTGGCCTTCCGGATCCCCTTCGTGCCGGATCCTCACAAGCCGACCCCCAAGCCAACCCTCTACACCACGGGTCTCGACTGGCTCGAAGGCTACGTCATGAAGTACTACGAAATGGGCGAAGGCTACTGGCAAACTCGCCCCCTCGATCTCCTCAACGGAGTCGAGATCACCAACGAGGACGTCGAGGAGTACCGTGGGCACTTCCGGTTCAAGTTCAACCCGCAGCACGATCCCCTGCACCCCGGCCATGCCATGGTCGCCACCAACTCGGATCAGCACGTGATCCGGTTCGCTCACCTGCGGGGCGGCGAGTTCCACGCCCTCGAGCAGATCCCCGAACACTCCTTCAAGACGCCCTTCGAAGGTGAACTGTCGGCCGCATGGGCGCTCGAAGCCGGCGATACCATCGGTATCAAACTCGACACCAAGGTCACGGTGGAGACTCCTACTGCCACTGGTTCGGAGGCCCTCGTCGCCTCCCCCGCGCCGTCCAAGACCCGGATCGAGCGCCGCGTAACCTACGCCAAGCTCTACATTCGCAAGCTCTCCCACAACGACGTGCAGTTCGACTACCTACACCGCACCGACGGCAAACCGACCTTCCCGCGGCCCAATCCGGCCGCCCTCAAATAGCACCCGCGGCTAAAAAAGCGCCCGCGGCTTATATAAGGACCATGGCCATGGATCATCAGCTCGGACAAACGCTCATCTCCCGGGGACTCATCTCCCGAGACCAACTCGTCGAAGCCCTGGGCGTTCAGGAGCAACAACCGCAGCTGCGGGTCGGCGAGATCCTCTTCTCGCTGGGATACCTCGGATTCAGCCAGCTCGACGCCATCCTGGTGGAAGTTCACCAGGACATCCGGATCGGCCAGCTCTTGTTGATGCGGCAGTTCATCACCCGCGAGGAACTGGATCAGGCCCTGCTCCGCCAGGAGCAATCCGGCGAGAAGCTCGGCGTGCTCCTGATCCAGCTGGGCTCATGCACCCAGAGCCAGATCGAACGGATCCTCGAAGAGCAACAGCGCTTCCGTGAAGGCTACGAGGACCTCTGGCGCATGCTCAGGCGTCAAAACTGAGTCCATAGAGCTCCGACAGCAGGTCCATTATCTCGCGCCGCAGCTCCGCGAAGCGCGCGTCATTCTCAGCGAACCCCCAGACGCCCCCCACGGTCGCCGCTTCCAGCAGCTGCCGCAGCTGGGCCGTCGACATCATGTCCTCGAACTCGTAGCGCCCGCCGTTCAGGCTCAGGACGCGGATGGCTATCACCTTGCCCCAGAGGGTCTGCTCGAAGGTGACGCCCTCGCCCGTGGGCAGCACGAGGGTATGGGTCTGGACCAGATCCGGATAAGGGTCGAACATCAAAGCCCTCCTGATTCGAGACTAGCGCGAGAAGGCCCCACAAAGCAAGAGACCCCCGAGGCGAAAGCCTCGGGGGTCTCTTGCTTTGTGCCTGGATGACCTTGATTGACCTGAGTCTACTGGGTCTAGTCCGCGTCTTCGGGATCGAAGGCGAAGGTCGTGACCTTGACATCCCAGCCGCTCTTCTTGTTGTCACCGGTGAAGTCGTCTTCGAAGACGAACTTCACGGTGTGGCCGGCGAGCCCATCACCCCGGAGGGTGACGCCCTGTCCCTGGGCGTAGGAGATGACCTGCTTGACCGCGCCATCCTTGATCACGAGAACCTTGAAGCGCTTGGCATGCTGGTTGTCAGGCGTGGTATCCCAGTTTGCACTGCCGTAGATGGCCTTTCCTGTGGCCGTGATCTCGTAGAGCTTGCCCTTCTCGAGGTTGGGACCAGCGACCGCAAGATTGATGGCGGCATGCTTGTCGAGCACGTTCTCGTGGACCACGTTGTCCTTGGCGTCGACCTTGTAGGACGTCTCGGTCGGAGCGCTGAGATCCGGCGCGCCCTTCTTCTTGAAGCCGTCGACCTTGAGCGACTGCCTCTTGGTGCTCCCGAAGGTGCCGCCGAACTCGCCCTTCAGACTGAACTCGCCCTTTTTGGACTGGATCAGCGTGACGGGAGCGTTCGTCAAGAACTCGGGCCCCGTGTTGTCCGTGTAGGTGGTGAAGTCCTTGTTGAAGCCGCCAACCGTGTAAGCGCCCCTGGCCTTGACGGTCCAGACGCCCCGCTTCTGGCGCTCGTAGAGCACGATCCCGCCCTGTTCGAAGCGGACCGCCTGATTGCCACTCTGGAACCAGCCCGTCCAGTCCGCCTTGGCGACCGCCAGAGCGGCAGCTTCCTCGGCAGCCTTCTTCTCAGCTTCCAGGCGAAGTTGCTCCTCGCGCTCGGCCTTGCGCTTCGCTTCGGCCTCGGCCTTGATGCGGTTGGCTTCCTCGAGCTGAAGGCGAGCCTCTTCCTCGGCCTTCTTTTGAGCTTCCTCGATCTGAGCCGCGGTGAGCACGATCTTGGAGGCCTTGACCTGGTTGGCGCCCATCTTGTCGCGCAGCTGGGAGGCTACGAGAGCCGCCTTGCCGCCCGAACCCGAGTCGCCCTGGAAGGTCGTGGGACGATCGCCGCCGGCCGCTGCCAGCGACGTGAGCTCGTTGGCCCGCTCCGGCGTGAGCTCGCGCTCGCCGAGGCTGATCAAGAGGTTCGCGAACGGGACCTCCCGCGAGGTCCGGTTGACCTCCTGGAGCACCCAGCGGTAGTTCTTGACGGGAACCTGGAAGGCCACCTGCTCGACCTTGCCGCCGGAGTTGATCGGGATGTTCCGGTTCTCATGCGTGGTGAAGGATTCGAGATTGTAGGCCCGGTAGATGGTCGTCTCCTTCTGGGTCTGGGGAACGACCTGGGTGACGGGTTGGAAATTCCGGATCAAGAGGCCCTGACGCTCCTTGCGGATGGCGCCGAACTCGTCCCAGGACTTGCTCGAGTACTTGGTGACGCCCTCGAACACGATCTGAGGCGCGGGGTTCTCGGGCTTCGCGGGAATCGGGTTCTCGAACTTGCCGGCGACCGGCACGAAGAAGCGGAAGCTCTGGACGTCCTCGGTGGTCCAGCCGGCGCTCAGTGCCGGATCGTAGCCCTCGGCCTCGTTGGAGCGAGCGGCGTCCGACGGTGGGGTGGTTCCGGCCAGGAAGTTCCGGAAGGTCTGAACGTCGATCAGGTGCCAATCGCTCGGAACGCCTGCCAGCATATCGTTCCGCTGGTCGGGAGTAGCCAGCGTGGCATCGGCCGGAGCCGAGGGGCCCGCGACGAAGAAGCGGACGATTTCCGTGTTCGCCAGGCTCCAGCCGTTGGAAGTGGGATCCAGCATGGCCTTGCGCTGATCCGCGTTCGCCGCGATGCCGCCCACCGGAGGGGTGCTGCCGGCGAGGAAGTAGCGAACGGTCTCGGAGTTGACCAGCGACCAGTCGGAATCCACGCCGCCCAGGTTGGCGCCGGTGCCGGTGCGGATGTCGGCGGCCTTGGCATCCGTCGCCTGCCGTGCATCGCCCGGAGGAGTCGACCCCGCGAGGAAGTAACGGATGGTCTGGGAGTTGATCAGAGACCAACCGGCCGCCGCCCCGCCCGGAGGCGTGACCGAGGTTCGATTGGCAATCCGCTGTTCATCCGCCACCTTGGTGAAAACCAGATCAGGACCCCAGGTCCGGGTGTGATTGCCAGCGTCGACGCGAACCTTCTTGCTGTTCTCCGTCCATGCGGAGTAGCGGATATCGGCGCGCGTCTGATTCGAATCCACCACGTTGCGTTGCTCTTGCTTCGTGAGGGGATCCACCCAGGTCTCGACGGTCCGAACCTGGTCCGTCACCTGGTAGGTGTACTTCGAACGGGTCTGCTCGGCGAAGAGATCGTACTTCAGCTCCTGCTGGGAGTAGAAGCGGTTGAACGCCTTTTCCCGCTTGACGGTCTCGTACTCGAACCACTC
>DAZV01000030.1 GCA_002083825.1 Candidatus Sericytochromatia bacterium S15B-MN24 CBMW_12
TCCTCGTGGATCAGGCGGCTCTTGATGTACTCCAGCCGCGAGATGACGGGCATCAGGGGTTTGACGATCCGGCGGTAGGCGATGATGTCGCGCCGCAGCACCGAGATCTCCTCGACCGTCTCGCGCCCGCCGTGCGTGAAGATCATGTCCTCGATGTCCTGAACGTTGCGCTCGATCTTGTAGACGACGGGGAAGAAGTTGTCCACGAGATGGTCGATGACCCGGTACAGGAGGTAGCCCGAGCCCATGCTCATGTCGTCCTCGCGCATCGTCGCGGATCCCTCGCAGGCCTCGAAGTAGCGGTCGAGCGGCCAGACGCGCCCCTTGTGGATGGTGATCAGGAAGTCCGGACCCACGAAGACGTCCACCTCGGACGGCGTGGTCACCCGGCGGCGCTTGTCGAAGACCGGGAACTGCAGCACCAGGAAGAGGTAGTCGTCGTACTCGTCGAGTTTCGGGCGCTGCCAGCGGCTGGTCAGATCGTCGAAGTCGAGAGGATGGAACGGAAAGCTCTCCTCGAGAACCTCCAGGTCCTCGGCGGAGGCCTGCGGGAGATCGAGCCAGCGCAGCCCGTTGAACCGGATCTCGCGAATCGCCATGCGCTAGACCTGCCGCTTGGTCTTGGGATCCAGAAGATCCCGCAGACCGTCGCCGAGTAGATTGAATCCCAGGACGACCATCATGATGGCGAGGCCGGGGAAGGTCACGATCCAGGGTGCCGAGCGGATGAAGGCGCGGGCGCTGTTGAGCATGGTTCCCCATTCCGGGGTCGGCGGTTGGGCTCCCAGCCCGAGGAAGGACAGGCCGGCGGTTTCCAGGATGGCCGTGGCGATGCCCAGGGTGGCCTGGACCATCAGGGGGGTGAGGCAATTGGGTAGGACGTGGCGGAAGATGATGGCCCCGTGCGAGGCCCCCGACGCATGGGCGGCTTCCACGAACTCCTGAGACGTGACGCCCAGGACCGAGGCGCGAACCAGTCGGGCGTAGACCGGGACGTTCACCAGCCCGATGGCTATCATGGCGTTGGTGAGACTCGGGCCCATGACGGCCACGATCAGGATGGCGAGCAGGATGCCGGGAAAGGCCATCATGAGGTCGACTCCGCGCATGATCGCCTCGTCCGCCCACTTTCCGGCGTAGCCCGCGAGCGTGCCGAGCGCGGTGCCCAGAACCAGCGCGATGCCCACCGAGATCAGCCCCACCTGCAGCGAAATCCAGGCCCCCGCGACGATCCTCAGCCCGATGTCCCGCCCCAGGTCGTCCGTCCCCAGGACATGGGTCATGCGGGGGGAAAGCAGCCGCTCTTCGAGGTTCTGGGAGGTCGGATCGTAGGGCATGATCTGCCCGATGACGGCGACGAGCAGGAAGACCAGCACGATGACAGCCCCCCAGACCGACGAGCGGTTCCGCAGGAAGCGACGGGCCCAGACCCGCCAATCGTCGGCGGGGGGCTCGGGTGATGGGGCTTGGGGCACGATCGTGATCGCCATGTTATTCCGTTCCGTAGGCGCCCCCCTCGCAAAGTCCTCGGGCTTCGCCCCTCCGAGGACTTTGCGGCGCCGATCATCGCAGCCTCGGATCCAGGCGGGTGTACAGCATATCGGT
The DNA here is from genome assembly GCA_002083825.1 of Candidatus Sericytochromatia bacterium S15B-MN24 CBMW_12. Lineage (GTDB taxonomy): Bacteria > Cyanobacteriota > Sericytochromatia > S15B-MN24 > UBA4093 > UBA4093. The sequence continues at coordinate 1,606 of DAZV01000030.1, forward strand.
GGCGAGGTTCACCAGGACGAAGCAGGTGGCGAAGACGAGCACGCAGCCCTGGAGCACCGGGAAGTCGCGCGAGAATACTGATTGTACCGCCAATGAGCCGATTCCGGGCCAAGCAAAGAGGGTCTCGGTGATGACCGCGCCCGAGAGCAGGTAGCCGAGCTGGAGGCCGGCCACGGTGACGATGGGGATGGCGGCGTTTTGGAGGGCGTGCCGCCAGACGACCACCCGCTCGCCGAGGCCCTTGGCACGGGCGGTTCGAACGTAGTCGGCTCCGAGCACGTCGAGCATGGCGGCGCGGGTCATGCGGGCGATGATGGCCATCGGGACGGTGGCGAGGGTGAGGGCCGGCAGGATCAGATGGGTGACGGCTGACCGGAAGGCGACGAGGTCGGCGCGCAGGAGCGAGTCGACAAGATAGAAGCCCGTCAGCGGCGCGAGGTCGAGCGTGATGTCCAGTCGCCCCGACAGCGGCAGGATCCTCAACTGGGCCGAGAAGAGCAGCATCAGGACGAGACCCAGCCAGAAGATGGGCATCGAGACCCCCACGAGCGCAAGCGAGGTGCTGAGCAGGTCGATCCAGGAGTTCTTGCGGGCTGCGGCGAGGATTCCCAGGGGGATGCCGATGGCGAGGGCGATAGCCAGGGCCGCGACGCCGAGTTCGGCGGTGGCGGGGAAGCGCCGGCCGATCTCGTCCGTCACCGGAGCTCCCGAAGCGATCGAGCGACCGAGATCGCCCCGGGCCATGCGCCCGAGCGTGAGCGCGAGCTGAACGGGGACGGGCTGGTCGAGGCCGAGGTCGTGCCGGACCCGGGCGATCGCCTCGGGACTCGCCCGCTCTCCGAGCATGACCTGAGCCGGATCGCCCGGCACCAGCCTCACCGCGCCGAAGACGATCACGGTCACCCCCAGGAGGACGGGAAGCAAAAGTAGCAGGCGGCGTAGCAGCATCGCCATCATGACGTGGGTTCCATCGGGAGCTCCTTGCTAGCGATCCGCCGGCGGGGCGATCCAGGTCCGGGCAAAATTCGCCTTGCCCGTGGGGTGAAGCTGGAAGCCATGGACGTTGGCCCGGACGGCCGCCATCTGCTTGGCATGGAAGAGCGGCACCCAGGGCGCGTCGCGGTGAATCGTCTCCTGCGCCGCATGGTAGAGCCGCGTTCTTTCGGCGGGATCCGAGACCTGGCGAGCCTTCACGAGCAAGCGATTGGTTTCCCGGCTCCGGTAGTAGGCGTAGTTGGAGGAGCCGCCCGCGCGGGCGTTATCGGCCGCCAGCAGGTTGTAGAGGAAGTTGTCGGGGTCGCCGTTGTCGCCTATCCAGCCGATCAGCGCGGCCTGGTGGTCGCCCTTTCCCAGCTTGTCGAGGTAGGTTCCCCATTCGAAGGTGGTGATCGTCACCTTGACGCCGATCTTGGCGAGATCCGACTGGATGGCCTCGGCGACCCGTTGGCCCTGCGGCATGTAGGGCCGAACCACGGGCAGGGCCCAGAGTTCCATCTCGAAGCCGTCGGCATGGCCGGCTTCGCTCAGGAGTTGCCTGGCCTTCGCGGGATCGTAGGCGTAGTCCCGGATGGCCTCGTTGTAGCCCCAGAGGGTGGGGGGCATGGGGTTCTTGGCGGCCTCTCCGAGCCTTCCGTCGGCAAAGAAGGCCTTGATCAGGGCGGGCTTGTCGATGCCGTGGTTGATGGCCTGCCGGACCTTGACCTGGTCGAAGGGCTTACGATCGTTGTTCATCGCGAGGTAGCCGATGTTCATTCCGGCTTCTTGCAGGAAACTCAGCTCGGGATTCGCCTGGACGCGCGCGACGTCGTCGGGGTTGATGCCGTTCATGGCGTGAATGGCCCCTACCTCCAGTTCGAGCAAGCGAACGGCGTTCTCGGGGACGGGCTTGAAGATCAGCTTGTCCAGGTAGGGGCGGCCCCCCCAGTAGCTTTCGTTGGCCGCCAGGACGATCTTCTGGTTGGGTTCCCACGCCACGAAGCGGAACGGGCCGGTGCCCACCGGATGCCGGGCGATGTCGGCGCCGTGACGCGCCAGGGCGGCGGGCGAGACGATGCCCATCGAGAACATCGCGAGGTTGCCGAGGAAGGTCGCGTCGTTTTGCGCCAGCGTGATCCTCACGGTATGCGAATCGACGACCGTGACCGCCGAAACCGCCTTTTCGAAGAAGCTCTGCCAGAACTCGAACTGCTGGCCCTCTAACGGCCGGCGCTGGCGTTCGAAGTTGATCTTGACGGCCTGAGCGTCGAAGGGCGTTCCGTCGTGAAACGCGACCCCTCGGCGCAGGTGGAAGGTGTAGGTTCTTCCGTCCGGGGCAATTTCCCAGGAGGTGGCCAGCCCCGCTTGGAGCGCCGTCGAGTCGTCCTGGAAGTGAAGGAGCTTGTCGAAGACGTTCTCCGTCACGATCGAGGATTCGCCGTCGGTGGTGTCGGCCGGATCGAGGCGGGTGGCATCCTTGCCCTTGCCGAAGATCAGCGTGCCGCCGTAGACGGGTTCGGCGTCCGAAACCGTCGCCGGCCGGCTGCGGGTGCGCTCGGGGTTTTGCTTGCTCGTCGAAGAGCAGGAAGCCGCCAGGACTGCCGCCAGCAAGGCGGCAGTGAGCGCGTGGAAGCGAGGCATGAGCACTCCGGTCTAGGTCATGAAGTCCAAGGCATGCAGCTGGCGAAGCCGCAGAACGACCGAAGCGGCATGGTCCTGGGCCGGTTCCACCCGATGGCCGAACTCGCCGAAGAGCGTCTTGCCGATTTCATGCACGCTCCGCGAACCGTCCGAAAGCTCCCAGACGCGGCCGCCGACATCGTCCAGGCGATGACTGCGCGCTCCGAAGATCCGGCTGATCCCGGACGCGGCGATCGTGAGGGTGACGGAGCCGTCGTCATGACGCTCCCAGCCGGCATCGGCGCGGCGAATCGGCCGCTGCAAGAGCAGATTCTGATTGGCGTTCTGAAACAACGGCATGGTGCGCGCTCGGGTCATGGCCACCTCATCCTTCTAGCCTTCGTATTCTAGCACCCCCGCGAAATCGGAGACTACTCCCTTAGGGGGGCGCGAGGAGCCTCGCCGCCCCGGGGTCGAGCAGCATTTCCGCATCCGGATGCGCCTGCAAGAGCGATGCGGGCCAGCGGGGATCCAGCCAAGGCCCCGCAGCATGCGCCACCGCCTGGGCCTTCGATTCCCCGGTGGCCGCCAGGATCAGTTTCCGGGCCTGCATGATCGTTCCCACCCCCATGGTTAGCCCTTGCCGGACGCCTGAAAGCTGGGCCGGCAACGCGTCGCGGGTCATTTTCGAGAGCGTGGCGACGTGGATCCCCGAGACCAGGCGCTCGCTCGGTTCATTGAAGGCAATGTGGCCGTTTCGGCCAATGCCCAGGACGGCGAGATCCAGTCCCCCCGCCGCGATCAACGAGGCGAAGCGGGACGCCTCCGCCGCGGCATCCTCGGCGTCGCCCCGCAGCGCATGGAAGGAGCCGGCGGGAAGGTCGATGCGCGACAGTAACGCCTCGGCGAAGAACCGCGCGAAGGAATCCGGATGATCCGGCCCCAGCCCGAGGTACTCGTCCAGGGCGAAGAGCGTGGTTCCGGCGAAGGATATCGTGCCCTCGGCGACCCAGTCACCGAGAAGGCCATACGCCTTTCTCGGCGTCTCGCCGCTGGGGAGCGCCAGGCGAGCTCCGGGTTTCAGGGCGAGCGCGATGCCCTGGGCCAGTTCGAGGCTCACGGCCTCGGCGGAGGGAAGACGTTTGATTCGCATGAGGGCCATTGTACTCCAGAAGGATCAAGTCAGCGTGTCCTTGTCGGTCCAGGCGGGCAGGGAGAACGAGAACGTGCTGCCTTGGCCCAGCGTGCTTTCGGCCCAGACGCGGCCCCCATGAAGCTCCACCAGGCTCTTGACCAGGGATAGCCCCAGCCCCATGCCGCCGAACTGGCGGGTGGCGGACGGATCGGCCTGATAGAAGGAGGTGAAGAGCATCTTGAGCTTGTCCGGGGCGAGTCCGATGCCGGTGTCGCGGATGTCCACGACCACGGCCTCGCTCTGCCCGGGATCCTTCAGCCATCCTTCACCGTATCTCGCGCAGGCGATGATCGTGATGCGACCGCCGGGGGGCGTGAACTTCACGGCGTTGGAGAGCAGGTTCGCGATGATCTGGTAGACGTGGTTGGGGTCTCCGCGAACCATCGGCAGGTCGGGGGCGACGTGCAGATCGATGGTCAGGGGCTTCGAGGTCGCGACGTCGAGTTGCTGCTCGCAGGCGGGCTGGAGGATCAAGCCGAGGTCGAGGGGCTGGATGTCCAGAGAGAGCTTGCCTGCCGTGAGCTGGTTCATGTCGATCATGGCGTTGATCAGCTCGCGAAGGCGGTAGCCGTTGGTGAGTAGCTGCTGCAGGAGATCGTGCTGGTCGGAGTTGAGGAGGCCCGTGAGTTCTTCTTCCAGGATCTCGCCGTAGCCCAGGATGCCGGAGAGGGGGGTGCGAAGCTCGTGGGTGACGTTGGAGAGCAGGTTGCGGCGGACCTGGTCCAGCTCCTTCAGTTGGCGGCTGGCGTCCTCGAGCTCTCGGGAGCGCGTTATCAGGCAGTTCCAGGTGTCGAGGGCGCGCTCTCGCACCAGCCCATGGATCAGTTCGTCGAGCAGCCAGACTCCCTCCTCCTCGCTCTGCACTCCGACCTCGGTGTAGGCGTCGCGAATTTGATGGGGCAGGCTGAAACAGAGGGTGACCATGTGGGGATAGTCGACGCCTTTTTGTTCCAGCGCATCGAGATGCCGACCGAGCTTCGCGAGGTCCTCGGGGAGCCTCTCGCCCTGCATGTGGCGGATCCAGGTTCCCAGCAGCTCGGAGAGGAAGGTCCGGGCGATCGCCTCGTAGGCGGTGTTCGTCAGGGGCTCGGGGAGCCCGATCCGGCCCAGGCAGCGCGTCACGACGTCCGGGGCGTGGGTGGCGTAGGTCTCGACCAGGGTGATCCTCATGATGCCTTCCTCAGTCGCGCCCCGGGCGCCGGAGAGCCTCTCGAAAGGGTCGTCAGGCCTAACTTCCAGCTCCCTGGCGACAGCGGAGGTTCCCCGACCGCGGCTACCCGGAGTCTACCACGAGGCCCCTTCCCCCAGTAGGGGCGAAGGGGCCTCGTGAAGAATTCGGCGCGGGATCAGGCCGTGTGAAGGTCGAGGCTGATGTCCAGGCTGAGCGCGCTATGCGTCAGGGCCCCCACCGAGATGAAGTCCACGCCGGTCTCGGCGACGCGCCGGAGGGTCGCGAGCGTGATGCCCCCCGAGGCCTCCGTCGTCGCTCTTCCGTCGATCAACGAGATGGCCTCGCGCATGGTATCGGGATCCATGTTGTCGAGCATGATGATGTCGGCGCCCGCGTCCAGGGCCTCGCGGACCATCGCCAGGGACTCGGTCTCCACTTCGATCCGGACCGTCATCGGAGCGCCCAGGCGTGCGCGCCTCACCGCTTCTGGGAGGGATCCCGCGATTTCGATGTGGTTGTCCTTGATCATGATGGCGTCCGCCAGGCCGAAGCGATGGTTTCGCCCGCCGCCGACCCGCACGGCGTACTTCTCGAGCAGCCGCAGGCCCGGAGTCGTCTTGCGGGTGTCGAGGAGCTGCGTACCGGTGCCCTCGATGGCGTCGGCGTAGGTTCGCGCCATGGTCGCGGTGGCCGACATGCGTTGCAGGAGGTTCAGGGCCACCCGTTCGGCCATCAGCAGGGAACGGGCGGAGCCCCGGATCTCGGCGGCGATCGCGCCCTTTTCGAGGCGATCGCCGTCCTTCGCGAGGCTCTTGAAATCGAGCTCGGAGTCCACCAGCTGGAAAATTCGCTCGACCACCGGCAGCCCCGCGACCACTCCCGCCTGCTTGAAGAGCAGCTCGGCGCGGCCCATGGCGTCGGGAGGCACGATCAGGGTGCTGGTCAGATCCCCCCAGGCCCAGTCCTCGCGCAGGAAGTGCTCGAGAAGGGGATCGAGCGTCAGCGGGTGGAGGCCGGAGTGAGCGAGGAGCGGGCTTGAATGAAGTGTTTTAGGCATGAGTCGTCCATTTCGGGATGATCGGGGCGGGCATGAACGCCGCGGCTTTCCTTGCGCCAGATCGCGGCTTCGGTGATGAGACGAGCAGAGGTCAAGAGGTTGCGAAGCTCCCAGAGATCGCGGGCTTGGCTGTCCTGGCAGGCCGCTTCGACCTGATCCTGCCACGTGGTGATCCGTGCGAGCGCCTCTTGCAGACCTTCTTCCAGGCGAAGCAGTCCCACGTGCCGCCACATCTCGGCCTGCAGCTCCGCGCGCAACGCGGCCACCGAAAAGGACGGCAAAGAATGCGGCGTCGGCGTCGGCGGCACCGACGAAATCCCCTCGTCCGGAACCGGTTGGCTGCCGGTGCTCTCCGCGCCGGCGATCGCCTCCGCCACCCGACGGCCGAAGACCGCGGCCTCCAGCAGGGAATTGCTCGCCAGTCGGTTGGCCCCATGAAGCCCTGTCGCGGCGGCCTCTCCCGCGGCATAAAGCCCGGGAATCGAGGTCCTGCCCCGGAGATCGGTCCGGACGCCACCGATGAAGTAGTGAGCAGCGGGCGCCACCGGGATCATGTCCTGGGGCAAGTTGAAGCCATGGTCCCGGCAGAAGGCCACGATGTTGGGGAAGCGCGAATGGACCAGCTCGGGGCTCAGATGGCGAAGATTCAGCCAGACGAAGTTCCGGCCGTCCTGGGCCATCTCGGCCGCGATGGCGCGTGAAACCACGTCGCGGGGCGCCAGTTCCCTGCGGGAGTCGTAGCGCTCCATGAACGCCTCGCCTCGCGCATTGCGCAAGAGGGCCCCTTCGCCCCTCACCGCCTCCGAGATCAGATGCGTCGGCACTCCGGGATGGCTCAGCGCCGTGGGATGGAACTGCATGAACTCCATGTCGGCGAGCTCCGCACCCGCCCGCCACGCCAGCCCCACCGCGTCGCCGGTGGCCGTCTCCGGGTTGGTCGTGTGACGGTAGACTTGCCCCACCCCGCCGGCTGCCAGCACGGTCGCATCGGCGGCAAGAAAACTCGCCTCGCCCTCTCCGTCCAGCACCATGGCGCCGCGACAGCGGCCGTCCACCACCAGGTCCAGCGCGAAGCAATGCTCGCGAATGCTGATTCTTGGATGTCCGCTTACCTTTTCGGCAAGCGCCCGCTCGATTTCGAGGCCCGTGGCATCTCCCAGGGCATGCACCACCCGGCGCCGGGAATGGGCGGCCTCCAGCGTGACGGCCAGCTGTCCGTCACGCTCGCGATCGAACCGAACCCCGGCCTCGATCAAAGCGCGTAGTTGAGCGGGGCCTTCTTCGGTCAAGACCCTCACGGCGTCGAGGTCACAAAGTCCCGCTCCCGCCAGGATCGTATCCTGGGCGTGCAAGTCGGCGGAGTCGTCCGATGAGACGGCCACCGCGATACCGCCTTGGGCGTAACGGGTGTTGGAATCCATCAGATTCAGCTTGGTGACCAGGTTGACGTCCAGGCCGCGATCGGCTAGCGAAAGGGCTGTCCAGAGCCCGGTCAGGCCGCTACCGATGACGAGTACGGATCGCAAGCGACCGCCCTCCTTCCATGAGTGCCGCTAGGCCCCTCTTAAGACCTAATTGAGGGTTGAATTATAGCACGCCTTGGGTTACAAGAAAGAGAGGGGCCCGGAGGGGCGAAAGGGGAACCATGACCACCGCGACGATGCCTGCGATCGCCTTCGAACCCATCGAGTGCGAGTACTTCGACAAGGAAAACCTCGGCTGGGCCAAGGCCTACGTCGCCAAGCACCAGAAAAGCCTCGAAGAAGGGGGCGACGATCTGGCGCCCCAACTGCGAAGCTTCCTGGAAACCGAAATCGCCGCTCACCAGGAGCTGATCGCCCGCTTCTTATAATCTTCCGCTAGTCATCCCCCCTCGCTCAGGCGCAGCCTAACTGGGCCCGCAGGCCCAATGGGGGGATTATGGGGGGGGGGTCGCCGGCGTAGCCATGGCCTCTCATCTTCTGCTAATCCGCCCCCCTCGATGGGGGGCTACGGGGGGTGTTCGCCGGCGAAGCCATGGCGTTCCTTATTATTTCTGAGTCACCATGGGGAGAGATAAGGAACCAGGGATCAGCAACCCCCCCCCCCGCCCCCCCCATCGAGGGGGGGGGATCTAGGGGAAGCTCCCCTTCGGGGATGAGATGGAACCAGGGATCAGCAACACCCCCCCGCCCCCCCATCGAGGGGGGGATTTAGGGGGCGAGCGCCCGCGGCTTGTGGCTATATGATGCGGCTATAGGCTATGAACGGCGAAGCCATGGCGTTCCTTACGACGTGGGCAATCCCAGCTGACGCCGGTCCGCGTGTCGCGCGAGCGCGAAACTGATCAGGCGGTCGAAGAGTTCCGGCAGCATGATCCCCGCGGCCCTCGCCTCCTTGGGCAAGAGGCTACCCTCCGTGAGGCCCGGGATGGTGTTGGTTTCCAGCACGAGAATCTCGCCTTCGGGCGTGATGCGCATGTCCGTCCGGGACATGCCCCAGCATCCGAGTGCGCGGTGAGCTTTGAGGGCGAGATCTTGAACGTGTCGGGTCAGCTCGGGGCTGATCCGAGCCGGCACGATCTCCTCGGCGGCGCCGGGAGTGTACTTCGCCTCGTAGTCGAACCACTCGCCCGCGGGCACGATCTCGATCACCGGCAGGGCCTGGAGGTTCTGCCCGCCGATCACTCCGCAGCTGACCTCGGTTCCCGGCACGAAGCGCTCGATCAAGATCTCCGGGCTGAAGCCCGAGGCTCCCTTCCAGGCTGCCTCGAACTCCGCGGAGTTTCTCACGATGTAGACCCCGAAGCTGGAGCCCTGGTTATCCGCCTTCAGGACGTGAGGAAATCCGAATCGGGCTTCCGCCTGCTGCGCGGCATCCTTCGGGTCGGGCATCGGAGCGTAGCGCAGATCGAAGGCGAGCGCGTCGGCGGTGGGAATTCCGTTGGCCTGATAGACCTGCTTGGTTCGCCACTTGTTCATGGCCAGGGAGCTGGCGTAGACCCCGGACCCCGTGTACGGCATGTCCAGCAGCTCGAGCGCGCCCTGAAGGGTGCCGTCCTCGCCTCCTTCACCGTGAAGGGCGATGAAGACCACGTCGTGGCGGGCCTTGATGTCGGCCCAGTCGAGGACGGCGGGCGGCAACAGGTCCTTGAGGTCGATCACCTCGGCGACGTAGCGCTCGGGATCCAGGTTGCGGCGGACCATCTCGCCGGAGCGCAGGCTCACGTCCCGCTCGGCGGAGAATCCTCCGGCGAAGATGGCGACTCTGAGCTTCGGAGGGATCACGCGCGGCGTTGTGGACATGGGCATCCCTTCCATGGTGTAGGTGGCGCTCTCGAAGCGGCGCAAGGCGTGGAGGCGTTTAATTATCCTATGAGCAGCCGCGAGGAGACAAGGGCGAGGCGGGTGGGCTTTTCTTTTGTAGCTCTATAAATTATTTTAGTTGACTCCATTAATTAATGGGAATATATTAGAGCTGTCTCTAACTTTGAGGTGAACGATATGGTTGCAGTCTCCGATCTCCCCCTCCGCCCCCGCAAGCTGGCTCAGACCAAGATTGCCCTCCTGCGGGCCGCCCTCGAGCGGCTAGACACCCGTACCCTGGAAGCCATCCCCATCAAGGAGTTATGCGAGGCCGTCAACATTTCGGAGGCGTCCTTCTTCAACTACTTCCCCAAGAAGGCCGACATCCTCATCTTCTTCGTCCAGTACTGGTCCCTGGATCTCGCCTGGCAGGTCCTGCGGGAGGCTCAGCCCGCCTCGGCCTACGAGGCCATCGAAACCATCTTCCGCTCGACCGCCCGGGAGGTCCAAGCTCATCCGGGCGTCATGCAGGAAATCCTCGCTCACCAGGCACGGTCGCCGGAGCACGCCGACATCTCCGACATGTCGCTGGCCGAGCGCATCGTGGCCTTTCCCGACCGCCCCGGTATCGAGACCCTTCCGGCGGTCGGGCTCGACTCCCTCTTGCCGCCGATCATCGACCGCGCGGTCGACAACGGCGAACTGCCCGCCGCATCGGACCGACTCGCGGTTTTCCTGGGCCTCGTCTCCATATTTTTCGGGGTCCCCCTCGTGCTCTGCCACATGGATCCCTCGGCTATCGAGCAGGCCTACCGACAGCAGCTGGTCATCTACTGGGCGGGGGTCCGAGCTACCGCGTCATCCGCCGGCTGAGCGGCTTCAATTCCTTTCACCGCACCGCATTCACAGGAGGATTATTCCCATGCAAACGACCGTTACGCCGACCGCCGAGGGCGATAGTGCGGTTAGCCGCGCCCTGGCCGATCATCTTCCCGTCTGGATATTACTTGTGTCGGGGTTCATTTTCACCGCGCTTACGGGCAACCGATGGGGGGTTGAGGCCTTCGCATGGGTGGCGCCCGTGCCCTTCCTGCTATACCTGCGGCGAGGACCCAACTGGCGCGGGCAGCTCTTGCTGCTGGGCATGATCCTCCTGGCGACCGGGCTTCAGGTGGCGAAGATCATCACGCCCCCCATTTCCTACGCCATGGTGCCCGCTTTCTCGTTGCCCGCGGCCGTCAGCATGTTCGTCGGACTCAACGGGGTCGAGCTGATTCGTCGTCGCGCGGGCGAGGTTTGGGCCGTTTTCGCTTTGGCCTCCTTGACGGCGGTGGGCGATTGGCTCACCTATTCGACTTCCTACATGGGAGCGTGGGGAACTACCGGGAACACCCAGTTGTCCGCACTCCCGTTGCTGCAACTCGCCTCTCTCTTCGGATTGGCCGGCATCGGCTTCCTCATGGCGTGGACGCAGGGAGCGCTGGCTCTCTACTTCGGAGTGGCGCGCCCGGGACACTACCGCCGATTGTTCGTCTCGGTGGGCGTGGCCCTGTCGGCCACGCTCATCTACGGATCGTATCGCGTTTTCGCCACGCACGATCAGACGGTTACCGTCGCGGCGGTCGTCACCGATCTGGGGATGGGAAATAGCCTTCCTTCACCCGCGGAGCTGACGCGGAACACCGAGACCCTCTTCGCCCGGACCGAGCTGGCCGCGTCCCGTGGCGCGCGCCTGGTGGTCTGGAACGAGGCGGCGGCCTTGGTCGAGCCCGATCAGGAAGCGGCCCTGATCGCCCGCGCGAAGGGCGTCGCCCAGGCGCGCGATATCGACTTGGTTCTGGCTTACGGCGTCATCGCATCGCGTGCCCCGTTGATGTTCGATAACAAGTTCGTGTTCCTGTCGAATGAGGGGACGATCCTTCAAACGTATCGCAAGCACCATCCGGTGCCCGGCGAACCTTCCATGACGGGCGATGAGCCCCTGCTCGCTATCGAGCGGCCCTACGGGAAGGTATCCGGCGCCATCTGCTACGACTTCGACTTCCCCGCGCTCACCCGCGAACATGCCAAGCAAGGGACGGACCTCTTCGTCGTCCCCTCGTCGGACTGGTTGGGAATCGACCCTTACCACACGGAGATGGCCCGCGTCCGGGCGATCGAGGGCGGATTCTCGGTGCTGCGTTCGACCCGCTGGGGAGCCTCGGCCGGATTCGACGCCTACGGAAGAGTCCGTGGCTGGATGCCCGTCACGGAGAGCAATGAACGCGTCCTCCTCGCCTCCCTGCCGATGGAGCGGGTCCCGACCCTCTATACGATCATCGGAGATCTCATGGTCGTCTTTGCCGCGGCCTACCTCGCCTTGGCGCTCTTCTTGACGCTCCGCCGCAAAGCCCCGGATGCTCGGCCGCTCAGCGGCAGTTAGGCAATCCCATGGGGTGTCCCAGGTTGCGATCGCCCGGGTAGTCCCCCGCGCGCCTCATTTCCAGCAGAAGAGTCCCGCTCCCCTGGCTACCAGGCGAGCGGGACTCTTCTCGCTGGGATCTCCCGTATTCTCGTCGCCGGGTTAGCGATGCGGTCGCCGGGTTAGATGCGAATGAAAAAAGGGGGGGCAGCGGCCATGACCGCTGCCCCCCCAACCTCAAAAAGGATTCCGATTAGCAGTCGTCTGCGACGAAGCGAGCCTCGAGCTCCATCGGGTTCACGTCCTTGATGAAACGCCAGCTGGCTTTCAAGGAAGCGGTTTCCCGCGCAGTGAGCGAGATGTCGTTGGTGGCAAGCGTTCCCTCGAAATCAGCTTCCAGATTTCCACGGAGCGATTCATCAACGGCAAGGCGATTGACGAACTCGATAACTTGCTTGTTGTTCATTGCTAGGTCTCCTTCAGCGTATGAGGTGTGTTGTCTGCCAATCACATCATACCCAAAATTTTTGACTTACTAGCACAAAATATTACACTTAATCAATATTTCTTAGTGACGAGACGCCTGCATAATGCGCGGGCAATGTTCCCGCCGGCTGTAGCCGGTTGCCGAGACTTACGAGATCACTCCTCGGCTGTGGAGAGCTTCGACGAGTGCTTCAAGAAGTTCTTCCTGGCCATTGGGGCGTTTGATAATCAAGTCACAGCCTTTGGCATTCGGGTCATCCAGTTCGAGTTGGCTGGTCTGCGAAACAAAGCAGATAATGGTTGCCTCTGCCGAGCTAGGGTGCTCCCGCAGTTTTCGAATCAGGGCAATGTCCCTCGAAGGCAAGAACGCGGCATCAATGTGCTTCGCATTTCCCAGGCAGGTTTCGAGAGATTCCTGTTGCCTATCAAAATCTACGACTTGATACCCCTGACGGGAGAGCCGGGACTGCAAAAAGGCCCTCTCTTCAGCCCTGTTAGTGAGTACCAAGATTGTGAGCATGAGCTAACTTCCTTTTTGGCGACGTACTGTACTTATTAGTGAGTATCCAGACTGTGAGCATGAGCTAACTTCCTTTTGGTGACGTACTGTACTTATTGAAGCACATGGTTTGATGCAAAAACAATGCCTCAGTTATATGCCCGCGCTCCGATTTGACTCAACTCACCAAGGTCGGTGACGGATCAACGGGGACGCGTCAATGACTTTTGAAGGGGCTGTTCGAGATTTCTCGGGTGATAGCTTCTTTTTGGAACTGAAGCCATGGGGTGGTGGCGCATGCGCCAAAGTCGCGCCACCGGCGGAATCGAAGCCACGTTGCCGGCAAGGGGCGAGGCAGGTGGCAGGGTGAGGCATGGCGGGGAACCAGGGTTCTCTATCGCATGGCACGTAGGCTTAGCAAGCATTTGGGCGTCCGATTCCAGTGAATCGGACGCCCAAAAAATTGGATTTAAATGTTGACGTGAGGATCGGTGATGCGGGGTTACGCTCCGAGTCGACTGCCCTTCCCGATGATCGACTCGTCGGCGAGTACGACCTCTCCCGTGAGGCGACAGTGAGGGCCGATTTGGCTGCCGCGCCCCACGATGCAGCGCTGAAGCTGAGCGTCCTCGCCCACGAGGGTGTCGGCGCCGACGATCGCATGCGCGACCATCGCCCGGTCGTCGACGATGACGTTGCTCTCGAGCACCGCGTACTCGTTGATCATCGCCTTCTTGCGGATTTTCGATCCGGAACCGATGAACGCCGGCCCGCGAATCTCGGCCGAGTCGTCGATGTGGGTTCCCTCGGCGACCCAGAGGTTGGGTGCCAATTCGGTCGCGGGCATGTCCACCTTCACCCGGCCGCGCAGGACGTCCACGTGGGCTTCCATGTACTTGCCGGGGTTGCCGATGTCGATCCAGTACGCGCCGGAGACGTGCCCGCTCATGCGCGCGTCGATGTTGAGAAGATGCGGGAAGAGCCCGCGCTCGAACATGTGCGGCTCGTTCTTGGGAACGTACTGGAAGACGTCCGGATCCAGCACGTAGATGCCGGCGTTCACGGTATCGACCTTGAACATGGCGGCTTCCTCGGCGGTGGGTTTCTCATGGAAGCGCGTGATCCGCTTTTCGCCGTCCAGGAAGACCAGCCCGAACTGGGTGGGGTCCTGCACCTTGATGAGCGTCAGCGTGGCCTTGGCCTGGGTGCGCTTGTGGGTCTCGATCACCGCCGTGAGGTCGATGTCGGTCAGCACGTCCCCGTTGAAGACCAGCATCGGCTCGTCGTTGAAGAATTCCTCGGCGTTCTTGACCGCGCCGGCCGTGCCCAAGGGTTCGGACTCGTAAGAGTAGAAGAGCTTGACGCCGTACTTGGAACCGTCGCCGAGCACGTTCTTGATGGCATCCGAGAGATAATGGAGGTTGATGATGATCTCGGTGATCCCGTGCTTGCGCAAGAGCTCGATCTGGTAAAGCAGGAACGGCTTGCCGAAGAGCGGGACCATCGGCTTGGGGGTGTTGTAGGTGAGGGGACGCAGGCGAGTGCCCGACCCCCCCGCGATGATGACGGCGCGCATCAGGCTTGGCCCGCCATGCGACGCTTGAGCACCGAGATGGCCTCCACCGGGGTGGGGTCGACGCCTGCCATGGTGGCCAGGTACACCGACACGTAATCGCCCAGGTAAACCAGACTCATCTGGCGGGTGAGCTTGTCGGAACCCCCGCCCACGAGCTCATGGACGGCCGCCACCTGCGGGCGCAGAATGTCGCGGGCAATGTCGAGCTGGCGAGCCAAGAGCTCCGGATCCTCGGGATCGCGAAGGATCACCATGGCATGCTCGGGATGCGCCCGAGCCGCCAGGTTGACGATCTCGTTATGGGTCAGCTCGGGGAAGACGTTGGCGAGCACCGTGACCTTGGAGTTCTCGTTGATCTGGCACTTCCAGCGGGTGGCGACCGCCTCGGTCGAAGGATACACCCCGAAAACCACGGGGGTTTTCCCGCCAAGCGCCTGAGCCAACTGCTTGGCGGGGTTCTTCTCGGTCGGAACCTCGGGCAGGTAGGTCTCGCGCTCCGCCCGCAGCTGCTTCACCACCGCGGCGGGATCGAGTCCCTCGACGCCGGGCAGCTGGCTAAGCAGCCCCAGAAGCGAGAAGTAGAGCTCGCCGAGGGCCGCGCGAGGCTGCCAGCCGGGCTCCACCGAGACGAACGGCAGGCCATGCTCGCGCGCAAGCTCGCCGAATCGGCCGCCCGAGGTCACCAGGGCGACCGGGATCTTCCGGGCGATGGCCGCTTCGAGGCAACCGAGCGTCTCGGCGGTATTCCCCGAATACGAAAGCAGGATCACCAGATCGTCGGAGCCCAGGTACGCGGGGAGCTGCGAGTGACGGTTCACCGAGAGGGGAACCGCGCAGCGATCGAAGAGCAGGTTGCGCGCCAGATCCCCGCTGATGGCCGAGCCCCCCATCCCGCCGATCAGCACCTGGCGGGGTCGCGCGTTGGGCATGACGACCGCCCGACCCCTGGCGAAGGCCGCCTCGGCCACCTCGGGCAACCGGAACAGGTAATCGAACATGCCGGCGGGATCCGTGGCCGTCATCCGGGCAGAGTCATTAAGTAACTGCATGGCATCCTCTTCAAATCGTAAGCCGCGGCGCGGGCGATGCGGGTCGGGCGAACCAACTCGCGCCCAGAGCTCCTACCGGTCGCGGATCTTCCAACGCCGCAGCGGAGATCATAGCATGCAAGCGCCACTACTTCCAGACCTCCTCAAAGACGCGTGCCCAGTTGTTTCCGAGGATCTTCGCGACCCGTGCTTCCGGGTAGCCCCGCTCGAGCATCATGGCGGTGAGCAAAGGCAGATCCTGGACCCCGCCGAGCCGCGTGGGCAGGGCCGTGATCCCGTCGAAGTCCGACCCCAGGGCGACGTGATCCTCCCCAATCAGCCGAACCATATAGTCGAGATGGGCGAAGACGTCCTCGAGATCCGCCCCCCCCCTCGCCAAGAAGCTGGGGACGAACGTGACGCCCACCAATCCGCCCCGTTCGGCGATCGCCTTCAACTGCTCGTCCTTCAAGTTGCGCGGATGATCGTGCAGCGCCCGCGCATTGGCATGCGTCGCGACCAACGGTCCTCGCGAAACCTTCAAGGCGTCCCGGAACCCCGGTTCCGCGATGTGGGCCAGATCCAGCACGATCCCGAGCTCGTTCATCCGAGCGATCAGCTCGACCCCGAGATCCGTGAGCCCCGAAGGGCTGGCGCCCACCTTGAGCCCGTCGGCAAACGGATTTCGACCGTTCCAGGTCAGCGCGACCATCCGAACACCCAACCGGTGGAAGACTTCCAGCAGCGCGACGTCGCCCGCGAGCGGTTCGGCCCCCTCGAAGGCGAAGCAGAACCCGGGCCGGCTCGCATCGAGATCGCTCGCACGCATCACCTGCCGCAGATCGGCCCGCTTCCGCTGCATCTCGAGGACGGCGCCGATCATCGCGAGGGCGCGGGTCGTGGCGCGCTCGCCCTGGTAGTCGGGAGGCGTCCAGAGCGAGAAGACCTGGCAGTTCACCCCCGCTTCCAATAGACGGGGCAGGTCGATGTGAAAGTCCGGGGCGGGTTCCAGGAAGTCATGGCCCTCCTCGAGTACCCGCTCGAGCGTGTCGGCGTGCCCGTCAATCACCAAGAGCCGCCGATGCAGCTCCATCGCCCGCTCGTGGTAGGATATCGTCGTCGTCATGGCTCTTCCCTTTCCCTGGATGAGAGGCCCGGTATGCACGCGCCCGCCTTCAATTCCCTTTCATTAGACCTCAAGGAGCGACTCGCCGCCATGCTCGCGAAGGCTCGCCGCCCCTCGCTCGCACGAAAGTCCCGCGAGGCGGCAACCATGCAGGCCCTGGACGCCGCCCGCTACCGTTATCTTCCCGATGGACGCCTCGGCAAGTGGGATGTCCAGGTGCTCTGGCGGGACGGTTCCCTGCGCGTCGAGGGCGAAACCACCCTCCCCCGAGCATGTATACCGGAACTCGACGCGGAGACGGCCGTCACGACCCTCCGCCCCGAACCCGCCCGCGTGACCGCCCCCGTCCTCAACCTCCGCCGCGAACCCCGCCACGCCGCCGAACTCGTCTCTCAAGCCCCCCTCGGAACCCCCCTCCACGTCCTGAAACGCCCCGCCGGCGAATGGTGGCTCGTCCAAACTCCCGACGGCTACGTCGCCTGGGCCCGCTCGGACAACCTCGCGATCGGCAAGGAACCCGACGGCACGAGCCTGCGAACCCTGCCGGCCGTCCTCGCAGCCCCCCGAATCGACACGACCGGAACCCTGCCCCTGGCCGCCGGCTCGCAACTTCGACTCCGCGAACGAATTCCCAACGGCTGGCTGGCTGAAACTCCGGCGGGCATCGGGGTCGTGATTGCGGAGAACGTGGCGATTGTACGCCCCTCTCCCCCCTCCCTCTGCCGCGAACAGCAGCCCCTGGGCGCCGTCGCTGTCTCCATCGCCCACCAATGGCTCGGAGTCCCCTATCTTTGGGGCGGGAAATCCGGCTGGGGCCTGGATTGTAGCGGCTTGACCCAGTTGGTTTACGAGATCCTCGGCGTGTCCCTGCCCCGCGATGCCGATCAACAGGCCAAGGTGCTTCCCGCGGTCGCGCACTGGGATGACCTCGCGGCGGGGGACCTGCTGTTTTACCCGGGACACGTGGCCCTCTGGGCCGGAAATGGGGACGTGATCCATGCGGCCTCCGCGCGAGGAGCGGTCGTTCGCGAGCCGGTCTCCGAGACGCCCTGGCTCCGCGAGCGCTGCATCGGGATGGGCCGCCCCGTTCACCCGCTCTGACGGGGCTCGGGCCTCTCAGCCGCCGCGCCAGCGGCCGAGCCGTCGCCCTCGGACCGAAGAAGAGGACGTTGTGAACCGATTTCCGGTCATGCTACCTTCTTCGTGAATCTTCACGAAATCAGTGAGGAGATCGGGTGAAGGAGGTTTGGCATGCGAGCGAAAAAGTGGCTTGCGTTAGGCTTGTCCGGTACCCTGGGAGTCGCCCTGGCGCTTCCCGCGAATGCGCAGATGCGCACGTCCGAGAGCGCGCTTCGGATCCCGGTCGTTACGGGGCTGGTGATGCCGGGGCCGACCCGGGTTTTTACCGTGCCCCAAGGCAACGTCCTGGGTCTGGGTAACAACATCATCAGCACGTCGGTATTCCTGGGAGCCACGGCCGCGGCGCCGCTCGGTGGACAGCCCGCAGTGGGGCTCGGCATCTCCGGCAACGCCCTGAATCTACGCGCTCAGATGGGGATATCCGATAACTTCGAACTGGGGACCGGCATCGGCTACATCGCCGGCACCCCATGGCAAGGCCAACTCGACATGGTCGGTAAATGGGCCTTCATGAACGAAGGCGCCGGCATGGGCATCGCCTCCGTCGCCGGACTCGCCGGCGGACTCCTGTCCGTCGACGCCAACGGCAACCCCGCCCTCGGCATCCAACTCGGACTCCCCATCTCCAAGATGTTCGCCTTCAACGACGTCAACTTCCTCAACCTCACCGTCTACCCCAACTACAACCTGGGCATCCTGCAGCCGACCACCCTTCTGCCAGGCGGAGCGCAGCCCGCCCCGCTGAATTTCCTGGCGCTCGGTATCGGCGGTTCCGTCGGCATGACCGACCGACTCCAGCTCCTCGCCGACACCAACCTGGGCATGCCGGTCACGGGAATCAACACCCAGTCGAATATCGGCGTTCGCTACGCCTTCACCCCGGACTTCGTGGGGGATGCCTTCGTCGGCTTCAGCCCCGGCCCCAACCTCGGCTTCGGCCAGACCCCCGGATCGTTCGGACTCGGAGCGCACTGGGGATTCTAACCCGCGTCACCACCACCCCAACACCCACTCGCTTCGCCCAGCAGCTGCTGGGCGAAGCACTTGTGGGCGCATTGACGCTGCATGACGGCCATGGTAGAGTTTCTAGCGATAATCGCTTATCCAGAGCTGGCTGAGGGACAGGCCCGATGAAGCCCGGCAACCGACCATTCGGCGCGGTGCCAATTCCTGCGGCGAACCGATCGTCGGCAGATAGGCGGAGCAAGACCCTCGCGGCGCTCCGGCTCCAAGCTCAGGCTCTAAGCACTGACCTTGAATGCTAAGGGTGTTTTTTTTTGGTTGTTTCGAAGAGGAGCTGCTCGTGACCCAGTCCCGCCGTACCCTGTTCACCTCGGAGTCCGTCACCGAAGGACATCCCGATAAACTCTGCGATCAGATCTCGGATGCCATCCTTGACGCCATCCTGACGGAAGATCCCATGGCGCGCGTCGCCTGCGAGACCTCGGTCACCACGGGGCTCGTCCTGGTCGCCGGCGAAATCACCACCACCGCGCGCGTCAACATCACCCGCCTCGTCCGCGACACCATCCGCAGCGTCGGCTACACCCGCGCCAAGTTCGGCTTCGATGCCGACACATGCGCCGTCATACAGGCCGTCGGCGAGCAGTCCCCTGACATCGCCCAGGCGGTGGATCGGGCCTGGGAACTCCGCGGCGGCCTTTCCGAGTCCGAGATCGATGCCAAAATCGACGCCATCGGAGCAGGCGACCAGGGCCTCATGTTCGGCTTCGCCTGCAACGAAACCCCCGAACTCATGCCCCTGCCCATCAGTCTCGCTCACAAGCTCGCCAAGCGCCTGGCCGACGTCCGAAAAGACGGCACGCTTCCCTACTTGCGCCCCGACGGCAAAACCCAGGTCACCGTCGAATACCAAGGCAACAAGCCGCTGCGGGTCGATACCGTTCTCATCTCGACCCAGCACGCCCCCGAAATCGATCAGGTGCAGATCCAGAGCGACTTGCTCGAGCACGTCATCAAGCCGGTGGTGCCCGCCGAGCTGCTCCAGGATACCCGGTTCCTGATCAACCCTTCCGGCCGCTTCGTCGTCGGCGGGCCCTTGGGCGATGCCGGCCTCACCGGCCGCAAGATCATCGTCGATACCTATGGCGGCTACTCCCGTCACGGGGGCGGCGCTTTCTCAGGCAAGGACGCTACCAAGGTCGACCGCTCCGCGGCCTACGCCGCCCGCTACGTCGCCAAGAACATCGTGGCGGCAGGACTTGCCGACCGTTGCGAAGTTCAGCTCTCCTACGCCATCGGCGTGGCACGACCCGTTTCCGTCATGGTCGACACCCAAGGAACCGCCCAGATTGCCGAAGAACGCATCGAGGAGCTGGTCCGAGAGCATTTCGATCTCCGGCCCGCAGGCATCATCCGTTCCCTCGACCTACGCCGTCCTATCTACCGCCAGACGGCTGCCTACGGCCACTTCGGACGGACGGACATCGACCTGCCCTGGGAGCGTACCGACAAGGCCGATCAGCTCCGGCAAGCGTTGTCGGAGTCGCCCGCGCTGGCCTAGTTTATGCATGCTCGGCGCCGCTCAACGGCCCTAATACTCGCCCTCATCGCCTCCATGTTGGCGGTCGGGGCAAGCCCGACCCCCGTTAGGGCCGAAGAGCAGGTCGCCGTTTCCCTGGAACTCTCCACCCTCGCACCGGCGACTATCGTCCAGGCCCTGCAGGAGGGCGCCACCGATGATTGGCTCGGCTCCCTCCTGCCCTCTTTCAGCGACGAAGACCGCGATCTAATCCACATGATGGCCGTCGAACGCACGCCCCGCGGCGTTCGCGTCCGTATCGACCTCAAGGAGGACGTTGACGCGACCGCTACCTACCGCGCGCCGGTGGAAGCAGCCCTCGCGCAACTGGCCCAGACCCTGCCGCGCCCCTATTCGTACACGATGAAGGAAGCCAAGCCGCCCCGAGAGGAGTCGCGCGTCCCCTGGCCCTGGCTCCTCGGAATCATGGGCCTAGGGGGCCTGCTGCTCATCCTGAGACGCCGGCCCGCATTCCTCTCGCAACCCTATTTCCGCGGCCTTCCAATGGCGGGATTCCTGCCGGCAGGCGTCGGAATGGGAGGGAAGTTTCTCGAACTGCAATCGGCGCCCTGTCAGTCGATGGGAGCCATGGTCCGGAAGATGGCCCTTCATTCCCTCGAGGAGGACGCGGAGGCTTCCGATGGGGAAAACCGCATGCTGGCGATCGCCTCCACCGGCGATCCCGCCGCAACGGCCGTCGTCACCGCAGCCTTGGGGATCTCCCTGGTCCGCGACGGCCATCGCGTGCTGGTGGTCGATTTCCTGGGAGCTGATTCCGTCCTCTCCGACGTTCTGGAGGAGTCCGACGACGACGATTCCCTCGCGGAAACCGGAGATCACGCGGCCCTTCGCCACACGGGTATCCCCGACTTGGATCTCATGACCGCCCAGTCGCTCTCGGGAACCCGCGGAATCCAAAAAGGTGAGCCGCTGCTTCCCCGCTCGTTGACCGATCACTTCGGCTGGACGCTGTTGGTTCTGCCTCAGGGCTCGTTCGTCCCTATCCTCCCCACGTTTCCGGTCTTCAGTAGTCCGACCTCCCAGCTGGCGGTATGGCGCACGCGGCTGCTGGCATGGCGCCAGAAGGCCCGCATTCGTGGCGCCATCCTGGTGGGCTTGCCACTCTCGAACGACGTTCGCGAGCGCATGCTCGCGCGCTCGTACTATGAACGGATTCGCAGCCTGAGCGGAGAAGCCTCATGAAGAATACCTGGCCGACGAAGTCAACGCGAAGCCTCGAGCCGCGAAAAAGCCGATCCCCGAGAATGGGACTCGCCGGCGCGCTCGTCGCAACCTTTCTGGCCAGCACCACCTGCTTCATTCCCGCGGCCACCGCAGCCGAACGAAACCCCGTACTCCTGATTCACGGGATCGACGATACCCACGCCGCCATGGCGCCGCTGGGGCGATACCTAGAAGCCCGCGGGTGGCGCCCCTTCGCCTTTGATATGGTTCCAAACGACGGACAAGTGGGCTTTGAGGCGCTGGCGAAGCAAGTCAAGGCACAAGTCGCGACCGTTCGGGCGCAAACCGGCGCCGCCAAGGTCGACCTTGTGGGCTTCAGCCTGGGTGGCATGGTGGCGAGGGTCTACCTGCAAGAACTCGGAGGAGCTGCCGAAGTCGAGCGTCTGATCACCATTTCGAGTCCTCACAATGGCTCGATGACGGCTTACTTCCGCTGGAACGTCCTCGGCGAGGAACTGAGGCCGGGAAGCAAGGTGTATCAGCGCTTGAACGCGGATCTTTCCGCGCTCTCGGGTTTGCGCCACACGGTCATCTGGACCCCGCTCGATCTGATGATCGTTCCCGCCTGGAGTTCGCAGTTGCCTGGAGCGCGCGAGGTGCGGATTCCGGTCGCCCTTCACCCCTTGATGGTGCAAGACGTGCGCTGTCACCAAGCCGTCGAAGCCGCCCTCGCGGACTGAGCTAAAGCTCCTCGTCGTCATCCTCGGCAAAGACTTCCGAGACCCCATCGCCGAACCAACGATCGAGGACCGCGGAAGCGGTCGCCGGCCGTTGTCCCAGGCTGGTCGGCGCATCGAACGCTTCCCACGGCAAGGGGATGAGGCGTAGCACGCGGTCCGCCTCGACAAGGTCGATGCAACTGGCGCCGTCCGGGTCCTTCCCGATCCGCGCATAGTCGAAGGTGTTGAGGTTGAGGTAGATCCGCTCGTTGAAGACGATGGTCGCGCTCGACTGGCTCGCAAAAAGGCTGACAATCTGCCCTTCGCCGCTGGCCGAAATCTCCCCCGCGGAAAGATCGACGTACCTGACCCGGACCAGATCCCTCAGGACCCGGGCCATGTCGCGACGATGATAGAGGACCCCCGCATCCACGATGCAAGGCTGACGGCTCTGCGGCTCACGACGGTCCATGCGCCCTCCTCTTCGAACAGGGAGATGCTCGATTGTAACACGCGGGGAGGGCTTCTTGGCACTCCTGACGTCGTGACGCTCGCTTGTTCGCTCGGACCCACCAGTCTCCGCATTTGACTAAAAAAATATCTTGCTTATTTAAGTCAAATACGCTTGAATGCTCCCATGATTAGCATTCAGGAGTTGTTGCCCCATATCGAACTCTTGGAATCGGACGAGCGTCTCGCCGTCGGATCTCCAACACGCCCCTTCTCCGTCGTGGCGGTGGGGGCCTTCCTGCGCGAGGAGGACGCCCGCTGCATCCCCTTTGCGCGCCTCTTCCGGGTGGCCTGGATCTCCATGACATGCGCTGAGCGCACCCAGGCCGTTTTCGGCAGCGAAACCATCATCGTCGGCCCCGGCGAAGACCTCCAGACCGCCCAGGTCGCCTTCAGCCTGGCGCGCGCTGGGGAACTGGTCGAGGCCCATCCACCCGGTACGCTCGCCCTGATCGCCGGACCGCTCACGCCCCTGGATGCCGCGTCGGACGAGTTCGCCAACGTCCTCCTCGAAGCCCTGGGACGCGCCCGATCGGCAGGTTCCACCCTGCTCGGCTACTTCCCGCACCCCAGCCCCGCCCTCTTCGAAGGCTGGCTGAACCAAGGCGAGCGATCCCCATGGAGCCGCTCCGGGGGCTTGTTCTGGTGCTACGTCAACGTCGGGGACGCGATCATCCGTCTGGAGGCCTACGAGATAGCCCCCGGACAGCACGACCGGGTCGCGGCCATCGCCGTCGCTCACCTCCAGAAAGCCTTCCCCCATCCCCCCCGACCGACCTGACCGACGCCCATGACACCGGCGCGAGCGGATGCGCAATAGGAATCCCTACAGTAGGGCGCCTACTGCCCACCCCCCGCACCGTTCAATCGGGATTAGAGCTTGCTGACGATCTTGTTCTGCCACTCTTCCTTCCACGCGATCAGCGTCTGCCGCTGGGACTGATCCAGGCTCGCCATGAAGCTAATCATCGCGTCGCTCGGGATGGTCTCGCTCAGCCTCGCGAACTCCTGGTGCAGTTCTTGCTCGTTTCCGTCCTCCATGTGCTTGGCCATCGCCGTCATGTAGGCCTCCCGGTTCGTCGTCCAGAACCCCATAAAGGCACTCTTCAGCTGAGTGAAGGCCTCCCGCTGGGTCGCGGTCATCGTGACCTGCGCCCCCGCCTTGTCCATCAGCTTCTCGAAGATCTTCATGTGCGGGTCGTCCTCGCTCGTCGCCATCTCCTTCAGCTTGTCAGCGAGCAGCTTCCGCTGCGTGGGAGTCAGAATCTCCCGGACCGCTTCCATGGTCTGGGCATCCTGAGCCGCGTCCGCCTGCATGGCGACCTTGATCGCGGCGCTCAGCGCGGTGCGATCGATTTCGGGACCGGTGACCAGCGGTTTCAGTGCCGCCTGGATCGGCTTCATTTTCTCGAAGGCCGCCTTGATGACCCCCTTGAGCTCCGTCTTCTGCGCCTCGCTCAGCGCAAGTTTGGCCAGGAACTCGGATGCCATCTTCGAGTGTTTCGTGTCGTCGACCAGCAACTCGAATGCGGGGCCGCTCAACTCGGCGACCGGAGCGGGAGCTATCGCCTTGGGGGCGGTCGATGGCGAGCTCACTGTGCAACCAACCAGGACGCCTGCCGCCACGACGGCAGCCGCCAGTTTCTTGACGGGCGAACGAGTCTTCATGGCAAATCTCCTCCTGAGGCTATCTGGGGAAAGCCTGTTCATCATCGCCTTCGCCTCGCCATGTCACAATGAGCGCCCGATCGCCGCTGAGCCCATCGACGACCCGATCATGCCCCGAAAAGCCCCCCCTTCCAGAGGCCGCTCTTGGATAGCATCCCCTCGGGAACCAACTTTGCCCGGATCGTTGATATTATTGGTTCATTTAGCCCGGCTGGACGGACTGAGTCCGGGTGACCAAGTGGTTAGGATTACTCGCAAGTTGCGCCCTTTTTTTCCGGATTACGTCCCAGTCGATGCTGATCTCGCCATCCGGTCCCAGGGCGACCCATGTCAATCGGATGTTCGTCGCTTCAACTCAGGCATCTCCCCTCGCTATCATGCGCCGCCAAGGGGGGAAGCTCCGCCTGGCGGCGGGTTTTGGCTTATAATGGAGGCTTCTGGCTGACGGGATCTCGGGGAGATGCGAGAGCGTCGGGCCTGATGCCATCCGGTTCAGTTCCTGTTTTGAACCATGTTTTGAACAAGGAGTCGTTATGCGCTCACCCCTGGGACCTGCGATCGAGCCGATCGGGGATGGTCCGCCGCCGGCTCCCGCTCCGTCCTCCGAGTGGATCATGTTGGAGAAGCATGGGCCTTGTTTCGTTTGTCAGCCGGATAACCCGGGTGGCTTGCGGGCAGACCTTTACCGGGTGGGGGATGCGATACGCTGCCGCTACGTCTATCCCATGGCGCTGGAGGGGCCTCCGGGCCATGCGCATGGGGGGGCGACAGCGGCACTTCTCGACGAGGTCATGGGGGCTGCCGCCTGGAATCGCCGCCACAACCTGCTGGCGGTGCATCTGGAATACGACCTTCGTCGTCCGATTCCCCTGGGGCAGGAGGTTCTGGTTTCGGGGTGGGTCAGGGCGGATGGAAACCGCTCGGTGAGAGTCGCCGCCGAAATTCGCCTGGCAGATGGGACGCTGGCCGTTCAATCGACCGGCATCTTCGCGGTGGCTCCGGAGATGTTCCAGAAGCCGTTCTTCGGCTGAGCGCTCGAAGCACGCTTATCTGTCGAATCAGGCGCCTGAATCGCAGGTCACCTGCCAGATAATCAAGATCAAATGATGATTTCACATGAACCGCACGCTTGCTTGCTTGTCGCTTAACGCTTGGTTGCTAAGATGAAAAGCGTGGAAGGAAACGGTCCAGGACGGGCCGGGAACCGGAAGCCCAGTGTTCGACGCGGATCCATCGGCCCTAAAGGCGGTTCGACCGTCGGGGAGTTTACTCGGATCCAAGGGGAATGCTGGTGTGCCCACTCGTCTGCCTTCCGTCAGGACGAGATGACCGCTAGGGACCCGTGGGTCCTGGTCTAGGCACCGAGCGCAATGCGCACGCCGGGGGCCCCCGTTTCGGGGGTCCCCGTGCTTTTCCATTCCGATCTCATCTCCCGCTAACCCGCCCCCCTTGCTCAGGCGTAGCCTAGCTGGGCGCACCGGGTCGCGCCACCCTCCGAACGGGTTCCGGCTGGCCACTTCACGCCACTTGAGGCTATAATGTAAAGCAATGGCCACCCCAGAGAGTTGCTTTGTCAACCCGATTAGAGGAGACCTCATGCTCGAGACGATCATCGACATCTACGCCCAGACCATCGAGCGCCATGGCAGTCGCCAGGCGCAATCAGCCAAGATCAACGGCCAATGGAAAACCTGGACGTGGACTCAGGTCGACAAGAGCGTCAGGGCCCTTTCCTCGGCGTTGCTCGACCTCGGCGTCCAGCCGGGCGATCGGGTCGCCATCCTCAGCGAAAACCGTCCCGAATGGGTCTGGGCGGATCTGGCCATCCTCGCCATCGGTGCGGTCAACGTCCCCATCTATCCGACCCTCACTCCGCAGCAGATCGCCTACATGCTCAACGACTGCCAGGCCAAGGTGGCTTTCGCCTCCACGCCCGCCCAGCTCGCCAAGCTCAAACTAGCCTCCGCCGAGGTTCCTAGCCTCGAGGTCCTGATTCACTTCGATGATATCCAGAGCGAGGGCTCTCGGGCGCTCGACGAACTGCTCCTGCTCGGCGAAGAGCACCTCGCTTCCCACGAAAACGAGCTGAAAATTCGTCGTGACGCCATCCGTCCCGAAACCCTCTGCTCCATCATCTACACCTCCGGGACCACGGGAAACCCCAAGGGCGTCATGCTCAGCCACGGCAACTTCGCCTCCAACGCCGTCTCCGTGACGGAGCTGGTGGGCATCAAGACGGATGACTCCTGCCTTTCCTTCTTGCCTCTCTCCCACGTGCTCGAACGGGTCGCCTACTACGTCTTCCTCTACTGCGGCGGCAAGATCAGCTACGCCGAGAGCATCGACACGGTGGCCCAGAACCTCACCGAGGTCAGCCCCACCTTCATCGTCTCGGTTCCCAGGCTCTTCGAAAAGATTCGCGCTCGCGTGATCGACACGATGGCCGATGCCGGCGGTATCAAAAAGGGACTCTTCGACTGGGGCCTGCGGGTCGGCGGTGAGTACCACGGCTTGAAAGCTCAGGGCCAGGAGCCCGGCCCCATGCTGAGCCTGGAGTACAAGCTCGCTGACAAGCTGGTTTTCTCGAAGGTTCGCGCCCGAACCGGCGGCCGCCTGCAGTTCTGCGTCTCGGGAGGCGCCCCGCTCTCCAAGGAAGTCGGTTACTTCTTCCAGATCGTCGGTCTCGCCATCCTCGAAGGCTACGGCCTCACCGAGAGCTCCCCGGTCATCGCCTGCAACCGCCCGAACGCCAACAAGATCGGCACGGTCGGCCAGCCCATCACGAACGTCGAAGTCAAGATCGCCGAAGACGGCGAGATCCTCGCCCGCGGTCCCAACATCATGCTGGGCTACTTCAACAACCCCGACGCCACCCGGGAAGCCATCGACGCCGACGGCTGGCTCCGCACCGGCGACATCGGAAAGTTCGACGCCGACGGTTTCCTGGCCATCACCGACCGCAAGAAGGAAATCCTGGTCATGTCCAACGGCAAGAACGTGGCCCCCGCCCCCATCGAGAACTCCCTCATCACCAGCCCCTTCATCGCCCAGGCCGTCATGATCGGCGATAACCGCAACTACGTGACCGCGCTCATCGCCCCCAACTTCGACAGCCTCGCGCGCTGGACCAAGGAGAACGGGATCCAGGGCAATCCCAGCGACTGGATCGCCAGCCCCCAGGTCAAGGAGCTGTTCCGCAAGGAAATCGACAAGGCGACCGTGAACTTCGCCCGTTTCGAGCAGATCAAGGAATTCGTCCTGCTTCGGGAGGAGTTCAGCCAGGACCGGGACGAACTGACCCCCACCCTCAAGTACAAGCGCCGGGTGATCCTCGCGAACTACTCCAAGGAGATCGAAAGCCTCTACGGCACGCCCGTCAAAGCCTGATCAGGCCCTCTGAAACGACTGACCGCCCCCCGATCGGGGGGCGGTTTCTCCATGGGTTCCGGCGGAACCTTCCAGGCGAGAGGCCCGAGCCGTCGATTTCCCCCCGTGGGTCGGCGCGCCACCGAGGGCAAGCAACTGTGATAAACTGGTCCAATGGAACTATCGGTGCACTTTCTCGGAACTGCCGGCTCCGTGCCAACCCCCCATCGCGCCCTTTCAGCCACGCTCGTCCAGCGAGGCGGCGATCGCTTCTTGGTCGATTGCGGCGAGGGGACCCAGCGCCAGCTCATTCGCATCGGCATCGGCATCAACCAGATCTCCCACATCCTCCTCACCCACCTCCACGCCGATCACTACCTCGGCGTGCCCGGCATGATGAAGACCTGGCAGCTCTGGGGAAGACAGGCCCCCGTCGCGATCTACGGCCCCAAGGGACTCCTCGACTTCCTGGACGTCCTCAAGCGCCTCATCGGCAAGGTCGACTACCCCGTCACCTGGCACGAACTCGCCCCCTCCGGCGAAATCCCCTTCGACGACTTCCAAATCGTCGGCGTCCATACTCAGCACAAGATCAGCAGCCTGGGTTACATGCTCGTCGAGGACGTTCGTCCCGGCCGATTCGATCCCGCAAAGGCCACCCAACTGGGCGTCACGCCGGGTCCGGACTTCGGAAAGCTGCAACACGGCGAAAGCATCCCCGTCGGAGATCGGATCGTGCGCCCCGAGGACGTCATGGGACCCACGCGCGGCAGCCGGAAGCTCGTCTTCACCGGGGACACCCGCCCATGCGCCAGCGTGATCGAGGCCTCCCGGGATGCCGACCTCCTGGTCCACGACGCCACCTTCACCGGAGAGGCGCAGCAGCGGGCCGAGCAGACCATGCATTCCACGGGCGCCGAGGCGGCCGGCGTGGGCAAGGCCGCCGACGTGAAAGTGCTGGCCCTTACCCATTCCAGCTTCCGCCACCATCCCCGCGAAATTCTGGCCGAGGCTCGGACCGTCTTCGAGCGCGTCATCCTTCCCAACGATTTCGACCGGCTGGTCATTCCGCTGCCTGAAAAGGGCGAGGCCTACCTCGTGAAATCCGAGTTTAATTGAACGATCACTCGGCGCTTGCAACCGCTCCGCGCACGAGTTAGCATCTGGGCATGCGCGAACGCGTGATGACGGGCGATCGCCCGACAGGTAAACTGCACCTCGGCCACTTCGTTGGCTCCCTGAAGCGCAGGCTCGAGCTCCAGGAATCTCACCCCATGACCCTCCTGGTCGCCGACCTGCAAGCCTTCACCACCCACGCCGAACGCCCCGAGGAAGTCCGCATGGCCATTCGGGACGTCATGCTCGATTACCTCGCCGTGGGCATCGACCCCGCGCGCACCACCATCGCCCTTCAATCCCTCCTCCCCGAACTGGCCGAACTCGCCGCCATCTTCGGCCTGCTCGTCACCGTGGGGCACCTTCACCGCAACCCCACCATCAAGGCCGAACGCGCCAGCCTGGGCATCGACGAAGAACAGCTCACCTACGGCTTTCTGGGGTACCCGGTGAGCCAAGCGGCCGACATCGTGGGCCTCGGCGGCGTGCTCGTCCCCGTGGGCGCCGACCAGATCCCTCACATCGAGGAAGCTCGAAGGATCGTCCGCCGCTTCAACTCCCTCTACGGCGAAGTCCTCGCCGAACCCCGCGCCCTGGTCGGCCATTTCCCGCGCCTCTCGGGAGTCTACGGGCGGGACAAGATGAGCAAGTCCCTCGGCAACGCCATCTTCCTCGCGGATCCCGCCGACGTCCTGCGCAAGAAAGTCCGCCAGATCTACACGGACCCCACCCGCCTGCGCGTCACGGATCCCGGACACCTCGAAGGTAACGTGGTCTTCGAGTATCTGGACGCTTTCGACCCCGACCCAGAGGGGTTGGCCGCCCTCAAGGAACGCTACCAGGCTGGGGGAATCGGCGACGTGGCGGTAAAGGAACGACTCGTCGAGATTCTCGACGCGCTCCTGGCTCCGATCCGGGAACGGCGGACGCTCTGGGAGCAAGAACCCACGGCGGTCGAGCGCTTGCTTCAGGAGGGATCGGAGCGCGCCAGGGCGATCGCCCGAGACGTGCTCTCTCAAGTTCGAAGCGCCATGGGCCTGCCCCTGAGGCTATAATGGGAGGATTGGGCCTAGCGCCTGACTCTTCCACGAATAAGGAGCCTACTACTCATGGACATCGTCTTGAAACTTCACCAGATCTTTGGCGAACGCATCCTCACGCTCGTGATCGTGCTCGGCATCATCTACCTGGCGGCCACCTGGAAGGCCGATAACGAACGCCCGGTCATCGGCCGTATCCTCGCGGTGCTGGTCGATCTTCAGGTCGCGCTCGGCTTGATCGTCTACGGTCTCTCCTTCAGTCTTCCTCGCGTCAGTCCCGGCATGATCCTCGTTCATGCGGCAATGGGCGTGCTCGCCGCCGGCGTCGCCCACATGGCCGCCAAGAACCCGCCCTTCCTCGCCAAGATGGGCCGTTTCAGCCCCGTCGCGGGCTTCGGACTCGCTCTAATCCTCATCCTCGCCGCCGTCCTGCTGGGCCGCGGCCTGTAACCCAGCGCCTGAGGCTAAGCTAAATTCAAGTGCGGCTAAGCTAAATTCAAGTGCGGCTAAGCTAAACTCAAGTGCGGCTAAGCTAAACTCAAGTGCGGCTAAGCTAAACTCTAGAGATTTTGGCCCGGTCCGCCCCTCTCAATGAGGGTGCGGACCGGGCCAAAAGACTGACGCGGGGCGAACGGCCTACTTCAAGGTGGCGATGATCTGGTTCATCTTGAGGCCCAGGTGCAGCATGAGGCGGTTCTCCGAATCGTCGAGGTCGATCTGGGTGATGTCCCGGATCCGCTCCAGCCGGTACTTCAGGGTGTTTCGGTGGATGAAGAGCCGATCGGAGGTCTCGGTCAGGTTCCCGTTACACTCCAGGAAGGCGCGCAGGGTTTTCACCAGCTCCTTGTCGGCCTGCTGGTCATACTCGAGCAGCCTTTCGAGGGCTTCGCAGAAGAACTCGTTGGGGTTGCGACTCTCGGCGAATTGCAGGAGCATCCGGTAGATGCCCAGCTCCGAGAAGGTGGTGATGGAGTGGGTGCCGCCGAGCGCTCGGCCGATCTTGACCGCGTGTTGCGCCTGCCGATAGGCCCGGGGAATCGAGAGCAGATCGGGATAGAGCATGCCGACCCCGATGGAAACGGTCCAGCTGTCGGTCGTTCCCGAGACCTTTTGCCGGATGGTCTCCGCCAGGTGTTGCACCTTCTCGAGATTCGGTTGGCCTTCCTTGACCGGGTAGAGGATGGTGGCTCCTTGGGTTTGGGTGATTACCAGGGCCTGCCGGAAGCTCAGCAGGGAATTAAGGGTGCTCGCAAGCTTCTTCACCTCGTCGGGAAGCAGCTCCTCGTTGGGGACGGCGTCGTACTCGACGACGAGCACCCAGTAGGAGGTGGAGAGCTGGTAACCGAGGTAGGTGGCGCGGCGATTCAGGGTTTCGGGCGAGATATTTCCATTGGAGAAGAGGAGGTCGCGGAAGAAGTCGCGCCGCATCTTTTGCTCGGTCTCGGCGATGCCTTTTTGTTTGAGCAACTCGATGGCTATGGCATGCGTGGCATGCATGAGGATGCTCGAGCCCTCGGAGCCCAGGGGTCGATCCGTCTCGACGTGCGAGAGGAACCCGCAGATCTCGCCGCTCACCACCACCGGAAAGATATGGCGCGCCTCGGCATGGCCGTCGCCCGCCGGCAGCATCACGGGGCTCTTGTCGTTACGCAACAGTCGCAGCGTCCCGTCGTCTTCCATGACCTTGAGCAAAGCCATCGGAGTTCCGTTGGAGCCCAGGATCAGATCGTAGGTCTCGGACTGAATGCCGAGCGGATTGGCGGCCACCAAGAGGTTGAACTGCCGGTCCTCTACCATGATCGGCCCCTCGAGGCGGTTGGCGAGAACCCGGACGATTTCTTCGAGTCCTGCGCCATCGAGGGCGATCTGGGTCAACTGATGTGAAAGGAGCAGGCCGGCCGTCCCCCCCTCGGCACTGACGAGTTGCTGCAGGCCTTGAAGCAACTCGCCGGGAGCCTTGGGCAGCGGAGCATAGAGAATTGGGAACTGAGCGGCCTCCGCCAGGGCGATCAATTCTTGTGGAACGCTGTTGCCTCCTGCGAGACTGCTGGCGTTTGGAATGACGCCGGCATCTGCTAAGCTGTTAGTGTCGGTGAAGCTGGGATCAGTGCTGGCGCTGGCGGCGCCGAGCATGATCAAGCCCGCGGCTTCCGAGCGGATCAAGGCTTTGATGGCTTCGGGGGTCCAATCGCAACGGGAGCTGACGACCAGGTCGCCGCTACGGGTATAGGGCGCTACCTCGCGAAGATCGAGCGAAAGCACTCCGGTTACGCGGCGGGTCATTCCGGGAGCGCCCGCCACGATTTGGGCGTCGCGCAGCGCATCCAGCACCAGGACGGAGGCCACCGTCGCGCCAAGGACGCTTGAGGTCGTAGGATTCCGCTGAGTCGTCGTCTCGGGGACGTAGAAGCTCACGTGCATACTCTGTTCCCTCCCTGGTTGCACTAGGTGGCGCACTCCTCGGCTGACGAGCCGAGGGGCCGGAACGGCGAGTGAAAAGCCTAGATTGTTAAGTTCTGTTGCACCTTAACACATCTTTACAAAGCTGGCAAGCGATCTTGACCCGCCCGGGCCGGACTCCCTTCCCTGCGCGCCTCTTGGCGGATCGAAGGCCCTTCACTTGACAGGAAGAGACTAACGTTATATAGCTCTCATGCCGATCAGATCGATCGCCGTCGCCCGCCTTTTGCCGTCGAAGGAGGCCCCCATGCGTTTCGACCGTTTCACCCTGAAAGCCCAAGAAGCGATACAGGAGGCGCAGAACCTCGCAGAAGAGCGCCAGCATCCCTCGTTGGACCCTCTCCACTTGCTGGCGGCCCTGCTCGACCAGGAGGACGGCATCGTCGTTCCCCTGCTGCAACGGCTCGAGCTTCCCGCCGACACCTTGAAGCAAACCCTCGAAACCGAGTTCAATCGCCTTCCAAGGGTCCAGGGCGCGCAGCTCAGCGTCACCCCCGCCTTTCAGACCTTGCTATCCAAGGCTTCCGAAGAAGCCTCCAATCTCAAGGACTCTTACGTCTCGACCGAGCACCTGCTCTTGGCGGTTTCCCTGGGACCCGATCCGGCGGGAAGCCTGCTCCGCGAGCGCGGGGCCTCTCGCGACCGACTCCTCCAGGCCCTCGCCAAGATCCGGGGATCCCACCGCGCCGATAGTCCCACCCCCGAAGCCAAGTACCAATCCCTCGATCGCTTCGGGCGCGACCTCACGGAACTCGCCCGCCGCGGCAAGCTCGACCCGGTGATCGGTCGCGACGAGGAAATTCGCCGCGTCGTTCAGGTCCTCTCTCGTCGAACCAAGAACAACCCCGTTCTCATCGGCGAGCCGGGCGTCGGCAAGACCGCCATCATAGAAGGGCTTGCCCAGAGGATCATAAGCGGCGATATCCCCGAGAGTCTGAAGGACAAGCGCGTCATAGCCCTCGACATGGGCGCTCTCATTGCCGGCGCTAAGTTTCGCGGCGAGTTCGAGGATCGCCTGAAAGCCGTCCTCAAGGAGGTGGCAGATTCCCAGGGTGCCGTGATCCTCTTCATCGACGAGTTGCACACCATCGTCGGAGCCGGTGCCGCCGAAGGAGCGGTCGATGCCGGCAACCTCCTGAAGCCGGCGCTCGCCCGCGGCGAGATCCGCTGCGTGGGGGCCACCACCCTCGACGAGTACCGCAAGCACATCGAGAAGGACGCCGCCCTCGAGCGCCGCTTCCAGCCCGTGCTCGCCAAGGAGCCCTCGGTGGCCGACACCGTCTCCATCCTGCGCGGCCTCAAGGAGCGCTACGAGGTCCACCACGGCGTCAAGATCACCGACAGCGCCCTGGTTGCCGCCGCCGTCCTCTCCAACCGCTATATCGCCGATCGCTTCCTTCCCGACAAGGCCATCGACCTGATCGACGAAGCGGCGAGCCGTCTTCGGATCGAGATAGACTCCATGCCCGCCGAGCTCGACGAGCTCGAACGCCGGATCCGCCGCCTCTCCATCGAGCGCCAGGCCCTCAAGAAGGAGTCCGACGCCGTCGCGGGCGATCGCCTCGCTGCCATCGATCGCGAGATCACCGACCTCTCGTTCGAGCGCGATTCCCTTCGCACGCAGTGGCAAGAGGAAAAAGACCTCATCGCCGCCACCCGGACCGCCAAGGAGCAAATCGAGCGCGCGCGCATCCAGGAGCAGCAGGCCGAACGCGAGGGTGACCTCGCCCGGGCTGCCGAGCTCCGCTACGGTACCCTTCCCAAGCTGCAAGGCCAACTCGACGAGGCCGCCTTCAAGCTCGAAGTCCTGCAGAAAAGTCACTCCCTTCTCAGGGAAGTCGTCGGCGAGGAGGAAGTCGCCGAGGTGGTCGCCAAGTGGACCGGCATCCCGATCTCCAAGATGCTCGAAACCGAGGTCCAGAAGCTCGTCACCATGGAAAGTCACCTGCAAGAGCGCGTGATCGGCCAGGTGGAAGCCATCGACGCGGTTTCAAACGCCGTGAGGCGCGCCCGGGCCGGCATCCAGGATCCCAACCGCCCCATCGGCTCCTTCATCTTCCTGGGCCCTACCGGCGTGGGCAAGACCGAGCTCGCCCGCGCGCTCGCCGAGTTCCTCTTCGACGACGAGCACGCCATGATCCGGATCGACATGAGCGAGTACATGGAAAAACATGCCGTCGCGCGCCTGATAGGCGCTCCTCCCGGCTACGTCGGCTTCGAGCAGGGCGGGCAGCTCACCGAGGCCGTTCGCCGCCGTCCCTACTCGGTCGTCCTCTTCGACGAGATCGAGAAGGCTCATCCCGACGTCTTCAACATCCTGCTGCAAGTGCTCGATGACGGGAGGCTCACCGACAGCCATGGCCGGACGGTCGACTTCAAGAATACCGTGGTCATCATGACCTCCAACGTCGGCTCGCCCATCATCCAGGAGATGAGCGGCCAGAGCGAGGATGCCGTTCGCCCTCGGGTGCTCGCGGAGCTTCGGGAGTCCTTCCGCCCCGAGTTTCTCAACCGCATCGACGATATCATTCTCTTCCACCCCCTGACCCTGGAGCAGATCGCTCAGGTGGTTGCCATCCAACTCGCGCAGCTCCAGAAGCGTCTGCTCGAGCGCAAGATTTCATTGGATCTCAGCGAGGCCGCCAGGGAGGTTCTCGCCAAGGAGGGGTTCGATCCGACCTACGGGGCGCGACCGCTCAAGCGCGCGATTCAATCGCGTCTTCTCAACCCCCTGTCGATGAAGTTGCTCGCCGGCGAGTTCCGCGATGGGGACGCGATCACCGTCGACGCGTCGCTAGGGGTATTGACCTTCGAGAAGCGGGTGGCTCAGCGAGTCTAGGTCGAGGCAGGACCGCCGCTAGCCGCGCAGGCAGCGGCGGTTCAGCTCGTTCATGGGCATCAGGAAGCCCGTCGGGCGGCCGTGGGGACAGGTAAAGGGCTGTTCGCACTTGCGCCAGAGGTTGAGGATGCGCTGCATTTGCGCCTCGTCGAGGCGATCGCCCGCTCGCGTGGCCGAGTGACATGCGATCGAGATGCGCCAGGCGTCATCCTTGTTCTTGGGGGATACGAAGCGCGACTCGCAGCCTCGCCCCAGCATGTCTCGGATCACGTCCTCGGCCTCGGTGATCGGCAAGATGCTCGGAACGGCGCGGACGGCCCAGGTGGATTCGCCGAAGGGTTCGATGCGGAAGCCGAGGGCTTCGAGCTTGGGGACGTTCTCCTCCAGCACGGCGTGCTCCGCATGGCTCAGCGAGAGGGGCACGGGCAGCAGCAGCTCCTGGCTGATGGCTTCGGCAGGGAGCAATTGCTCGTAGAGGTAGCGCTCGTGGGAATTATGCTGGTCGAGCAGATAGAGGCCCTCGGGGTGCTCGAGCACGATGTAGGTATCCTGGAGCTGCCCGATGATGCGCAGGGAGTCCCAGGGGAAATCGACGTCCCGGTTCTGGGCGATCACGTCGGGAAACGCCGATTGATACGGCGTGGGCCGGAGGGGCATGAGCGGGCGGTAGGCATCCATCGCGGCGTCCGTCGCCTCGGGACCATGGGGTTCGATCCTGCCTGGATGCGGCCCGTCGGACCATGGGGATGCTGGCCGCAAGACCGATCCCGGCGGGCCGAAAACCGGCGGACCGGAGACCGGCGGACCTGAAAAGTGCGACGGGTGGGCAGGCGCGCTCGACTTCGAGGCCTCGAAGTCCGAGGCTCGGAACCCCGGGTTTTCTTGGGAATCCTCGGCTGCGGCGAGCGGGTTGCGGCGCAAGGCTCGGGCCACCGCCTCGCGGATCAGGAAGAAGAAGCTCTGGGCGTCGGCCAGGCGGACTTCCTTCTTGGTCGGGTGGACGTTCACGTCGACCCGTTCGGGATCGACCGTCAGGGAGAGGATGTAGAGGGGGTGGCGGCCCGAGGGGATATGCCCGAGAAAGGCTTCCTCGACGGCCCGTGCGAGGGTGGGATGGCGCACGGGGCGGCCATTGAGGTAGAACCACTGCTTGTCCCTGCCTGAGCGGATGAGTTCCGGGGGGCTGACCAGCCCCTTCAGGGTGCCGTGAGGACTTTCGCCTTCGACGGGGATCATGGCTTGGGCCATGTCGAGGCCGAGCACGTAGGCGGCGGTGTCTGCGAGGTTGGTGGCGCCCGAGGTGTTGAAGACCTCTCGTCCGTTGGAGGTGAGGACCATCTGGATCTCGGGATTGGCGAGCGCGAGCGAGGTCACGGTTTCGACGACGTGGCCCATCTCGGTATTGACCGAGCGTAAGAATTTGAGTCGTGCGGGCGTGTTGAAGAAGAGCTCCTCGACCAGGATCTGGGTGCCCTCCGGGCAGCCTGCTGGGGTGACCACCGGATCGGAGCCGCCGTGGATGACGATCTGAGTGCCGCTTTGCTCGCCGCGGGCCCGCGTCGTCAGGGTGACCTTGGCCACCGAGGCGATGGACGCGAGGGCCTCGCCGCGGAACCCGTTGGAGGTGAGGCGGAAGAGATCCTCGGCGGACTGGATCTTGGAGGTGGCGAAACGCTCGAAGGCCAGGAGGGCGTCCTCGTGGGACATGCCCTCGCCGTCGTCGACGACCCGGATGGTCCGTCCGCCCTCGGTGGCGAAGACCTGGATGCGCGGAGATCCGGCATCGATCGAATTCTCGACCAGCTCCTTGACGACGGAGCTGGGGCGTTCGATGACCTCGCCGGCGGCGATCTGGTTGGCGATATGAAGCGAAAGGCGTTGGATTTTGGCCATGAGTACCCTTGAGTGGCCGGGCGGTACGGCCGTAAGATCGCAGCAGCGAGGCCATTGTAACACTGCCGATGGCCCGGGGTAAAACCGCCCGGCGCGCGAAAGGCGAGGTGCCCTGCTGGCGGTTTGAATTCCAGATGCGCGGGGGGTGAGCGCGAGATCGAGCGAGATGCCGAGGGGGAGCGCCGTCGGTGGTTCGGGGATCGGGCATCGGAGCGAGTAATGACGAGGATCGGGGTACATGAAGGAGGCAGGAGACGAGGGCAAGGATTGTAGATCCGGGAGGTGCTGTCATGAATACTCCGGAGGAAAGCGGGATCTGGCGCCCGTCGGGTGAGGAGGAGCTCGATCTCACCAACCCGATGCAGCTATCCTTTGCGATCTTGAACATCGCGCTCTTGGGCGAAGCGGAGCGGGTTCGGGTGGTCAGCCACCTGGCGGATGTGGGGCAGTACTACCAGGCGGCGCGCTGCCTCGAGATCGTCGCGCAGCATCGCTTGGGCCTGGACTTCACCGGCGCGGAGCTCATCGATTATCAGATTCCCGGGTTCGGGAGCTTCCATGCCATGATCTACGAGCTGCTGCGCTCGGGCTCGCTCTACCACCGGGCCAAGCGGCCCGGAACGGCCTTGGCTGCCTACCGTCGCGCCCTGCTCTTCGTCGAGGAGGCGCTCCGCAGCATGAAGCGCTACCCTCAGAACGACCAGGATGCCGTCTGGGGGATCGGGTTGGCGTTCGAGCTGGCGGGCCACTGCTGTGCAGCGATGGACGATTCGAGCGGTCTGGAGTATTATCAAGCGGCAGAGAGTTACTGGGGCAAAGCGGTCAGGTTGCGTCCGGAAGAGATCATTCACTGGACCTACCACCCGGTGACGAAGACCGTCATCAACTGTTTGAAGCCCGTCGTAGAGGCGCGTTCGCTCAGCGACGACTACCGTGAACAACTGTTGACGAGCGACTACCAGACCCGCCTGGAGTCCGCCAAGAGCCTGTTACGATAGGACTCCGCGACACCCCCGGCGTTGCGTGAGCGCATGGTTGCTGGCGGCGCGCATTAACGGAGAAGACGATTGGAACTAGTGGAAGAGGATCTCTACGTCGTACTCGGCGTCGACCCACAAGCCACGGATGCCCAGATCCGCAAAGCCTACAAAGCCCTTGCCATCGAGTTGCATCCCGACCGCTTCGTCGGCCGGCCTGACGAGCAGGAAGATGCCCAGAAGCGCTTCGCCAAGGTCTCCCACGCCTACGTCGTCCTGAAGAACACCGAGCAGCGCAACGAATACGACTTCCTTCGCCGCCTGAAGTCCGAGCCCGAAGAGGCGCCCCCCCCACCCCCCGACGACGAAGCTCAACAGCAACGTCGCGAACGCGGCGAACGCCACTTCAAGCGGGGCATGGCCCGACAGATGGATCGCGACTTCAAGGGAGCCATCGACTCCTTCAAAGAAGCCATCCAGCACGACCCCTCCGTCTCCCAGTGGCATAGCATGCTCGCCGTCTGCTACCAGAAGCAGGGTTGGGGTTCCTATGCCAAGGCCGAAGTCGCCGCCGCCCTCAAACTCGACCCCCGCGATGCCCTCGCCCTCAAGCTCCGTACCGCTTTGCGACAGCAGGAACTCGAAGCCAAGGAACTCGAAGCCAAGGAATCAAAAAAGGGGAAAAAGAAAAAAGGCGCCCCCCCAAAACCCAAGCGCGCCGCTGCCGGAACTGTCGCCTTCAAGAAGAAGCGCACCAGCTTCCTCCAAAACCTTCTCGGCATCTTCCGACGCAAATCTACGGACTAGCTACTCGTCATCGCGCGGAGGTCGCGCAGGCAAGTAGTACGCCAAGAGCAACGACGCGATCCCGAGCCCAATCACCCACCAGTCATTGGCCATCAAACCCGCCCTCTCTCATCCCGCTCGCATGTCGGCCGTATTCCCACCTCCCCGGGGTTCACAAAAGTTTACGTTTCCCGATTGTACTGCCCCCACCCCCCCGGAGCAAGATCACCCGCAGTGATGGGTCTCGTTTTTTTCGTCCCGTCACCAAGCCCCTTCCTGGTAGCTTGCCCACCGATCCGGGGTACAAGACTCCTGGAAGCCTGTGCCTTTCCGGCGTCAGGTCGCCTCGATCTTCAGGAGTCTCGCGGCATGGCTGGAAAGTTCAAGTACCGACTTCAAAAAGTCCTCGACATGCGCGCCAAACGCGAGGATGCCGTCAAGCTCGAAGTGGCCGCCCATAAGCGCGATCGCGACTCCGAACGCGCCGTCCTCGACGACCTCAAGGAACGCCAGCAAAACTCCCAGCGCCAGATGAACGACCAACTCGCCGCCGGACGAACCGCTGATGTCCAGATGTCAAACGACTATCTCGGCGCCCTTTCAGACAAGCTCAAAGCCCAAGAAGCCAAGCTCAAGCTCGCCGAGGCCCGCCTCCTGGAGTCGGAAGCCGAGTTCAAAAAAGTCCAGCGCGAACATGAAACCGTCAAGAAACATAAGGAGAAAAACCGCGAACGCTGGGCCATCGAAGAAAAACGTCTCGAAGGCCTGCGTCTCGAAGAAATGGTCGGCAACATGAATGCCCTGAAGAAGCGAAAGGCGCTCGAAGACCAAGCCCAAGACGACGAATACGACGAGCGCCGAGCCCAGGCCGAATCCCTCGCGGAAACCATGATGGCCGAATCCGCGTGGGCCCAAGGGTTTCTCCAGACCGCCCAGCAGGAGGCGGACCGCCTCAACGCCATTCGACTCAAGCGCAAAGCCTGAAATCGCCCCTGTCAGCCTTCGGGGGCCTTCCCCCAGAAACGAGCCTCGTGCGCTCCAAGGAGGTGAGATGTTTCCAATCGATCCCCCCATCCGAGTCCCCCTCGAACGTCTGGGCATTCCTCCGGCTGCTGACGAGACCACCCGCCAGGAAGAGGCCGAGGAGGCCCGCCGCAATGACGACGCCAAGCGCTCTCAGTCCCGCCGCTCGACTTTCGACGAGCATCTCAATACCCTGCTCCCCCCCGGCTGGGCACCCCTGACCGAAGTCGAGGCACTCGCCCTCCCCGAACTCCGCCTCACGGACCTCGGCATCACGCCAGGAGTCCAAGGCTACGTCCGCTCCGAGTGGCAACTCCGACTTGCCGATCCCTTGCGGGCCTCCGAACTTCAAGACGCCACGTCCATGCCGGTCCTCATCCCGTTGGCCCCGCAGCCCACTCAAGTCGATCCCCAGGCCCTCCTCGAAGCCGTGAGCGCCGGACAAGCCGTCGATGTGAGCTTCCTGCCCAACGTCCTGATGGCTCAGCTCACCCAGCTCAAACAAGCAGGTCAGCCCGTCACCCAGCTCGCCCTGCGGCTCAACCCCGAACATCTCGGTCCCCTCAACATGACCGTCGTGGCCGAAGGCGGAAAGGTCTCGGTCCAACTGGCTGCCGAGAGCGAGTCCACCCGCCAGGTCCTCCAGCGGCAGCTCGAAGATATCAAGGGAATCCTGGTCGCCCATCAGCTGGCACCCGGCGAGCTCAAGGTCGTCGCCACTCCCAAGGGGCAATCCAGTGGCGGTCGCTCCACCAAGGACGAAGAGGCTTATCCCACCCCGAATCGCTGGGTCGCCAAGCGCCCCAGCAAACCGGACGAACCCATGAACGTCGCCGTCTGACCCCAAAAGGATGAAGGCCGCCCCACGGGGCGGCCTTCATCCTTTTGGTCCCTTAGAGCAAACGTCGTTTCTCCAGGCCAGCGAGGGCTACGACTCTATCGCATCGGGGCAACGTCACGGCTATCCCTCGCTGCCTTACGAAACAGCCGCGGGCGCTAGTTTCGAATGGTGATGGGGATTTCCTGGGAGGAAATGATCGAGCCGTCGATTTCCATGGCGAGGATCTGAAGGGTGTGATCGCCATTCGAGAACCCCTTGGTATCCAGCGGAACTTCGAGTTGCTCCGAGATCTGGGGGACCGCCTTGATGGGCTTCCCGTCGAGTGCGAGGTTCAAGAGGGCCAGCTTGGCGGGGTTCGAGATTCGAACCCGAATCAACGGGGTTGAACGAACGATGTTGCCGGCATGGGGGAAATCCAGATCCAGCTTGGCGGGACCTTCGGGCAGCGGAACCGCAGCGGGCTCGACGGGAGCCGAGAACTTCTGGCGCGACGCGATCGGGTAGCTCACGGCCTTCGGCAGCACCGAAGCTGCCGGGCGTGCTGGACTCGCGGCCGCAGGCGCTGCAACCGGCATGCCTGCCCGCGGGGTCGACGCGAGCGATCGGCCCTGGCGCACCGGAACGTGGATGTAAACGGGTTTGTACTGGATCGATACCGGCCTATCGACCGAGATTGCCTCGGCGAGATCCTGCTCCTGAACATGGACGATCGGAGTCTCGGCGGACGGGACGGTTGCCGAGACCGAGCCTTGGCGGGCGAAGAACGTGCCGAGGCTGAAGGCCACCAGCATCAACACGGCCATACGGCTGATGGGGGAACGGGAAACATGGATCAGGGGTGCAACCGACGGCATGAGGAAGCCGTAGGACATGGCGCGGCGCGTCTTGGCCGGAGCCGATTTCTTCGTGCCCTTGCGCTTAGATCCTGCGCGCGCTTCGGTATCGATATACCCTTCAGGAGGCCGCGAGGCGTTTCCTGCTCGGTTTTTCGTCGTCGCAGACGCACTCGACTTGCGGGTGGCATGGGGACGGTGAGAGGGGTTGTCCTCGGCGAAAACCTGCTGCTGCATGCGTTCGATCATGAGTTCCATGGTGACCGAGCGCTTGGGAGCGGGCGCTTCGACGAGTTGCGGTGGACGGGCTCCCGAGTAGCCGCGCGCCATGAAGCGCTTCAGCTTGATGCATTCGGGACAGAGGTCCTCCTCGACGCAATGGAAGCAGATCGTCATCTTGCAGCTCTGGCAAGTGCTGACGGCTTCGATTTTCGGATGGTAGAAACAACACTGCATCGCGACCTCCTTGTACTGCATCTGTTGTCGCGCTTGGGGACCGATCCTTTCTTAAGCCAGGACTAAGCTTGATCGAAGGAGTGATTAATACGTGTTTTTTCGTTGATTTCGGTTTTCAAAGGGGGTTCAGAAGCTGCGGGGGCGTGCTTGTTCCTGGATCCGGCGAGTGCTATGATCACGGTCTGTGAACACGATCGAGAGTAAGCTTCAGCAGTTGATCATCCCCGACGGCACCGCCTTGACCGCCACGCGCGGCGCATGGATGGGGGTCGATCTTCGCGCGATCGCCCGGAACGTCTCCACGCTCCGAGATTGGCTACCCCCCCAGACCCACCTGATGGCAGTGGTCAAGGCCGACGGTTACGGCCATGGCGCCTTGGCTGTCGCCCAGACCGCACTGCTCGCGGGGGCCGACTGGCTAGGAGTCGCCACGGTGGCCGAGGGCCTGAGGCTTCGCGGCCTGGGTTTCAACCAGCCGATGCTTCTCTTGGGGTTGCTGACCCCGCCGGCCTATCCGGCGGCCATCGAAGCAAACCTCGACGTGACCGTGGGATCCGCCGCGGCCTTGATCCTGCTGGCGCGGACCGCCAGCCAGATGGGCCGGGTCGCTCGGGTTCATCTCAAGCTCGATACCGGCATGACCCGGGTGGGCGAGCCGATCGAAATCGCGGGGGAGCTGGTGGCGATTGCCCTCGCCTCGCCTCACCTCGAACTCGTCGGCATCGAGAGCCACCTCTCCAGCGCGGATGCCCTGGATACCCGCTATGCCCAGTCGCAACTCGACCGCTTCGCTGCGGCGACCTCCGGCCTCGATCTTCCCGCTTCCGTGATCCGCCACGTGGCGAACTCCGCCGCGACCGTCTTCTTCCCCGAAGCCCACTGGGACATGGTCCGCCCCGGCCTCCTGCTCTACGGCATTCCGCCGCGACCCGAAGCCTCGGTTCCCTTCCCCCTCCATCGGGCCATGAGTATCAACGCCCGCATCACCCAGATCCGCGAGGTCGGCCCCGGAGTCCCGGTCGGCTACGACGGGACCTTCGTGACCCGGGAGAATACCAAGCTGGCCCTGCTCCCGGTCGGCTATGCCGATGGCTTGCCCCGTGCCCTTTCCAAGCGCCAGAAGGTCCTGGTGAACGGAATTCGCTGCCCCTTCGCCGGGAACATCTCCATGGATCAATGCGCGGTCGACGTGACCGCGGCGAATCCGGGGCTCGGGGACGAGGTCGTCTTTCTCGGACGGCAGGGCGACGATGAGATCCGGGTGGAAGAATGGGCCGAGGCAGCCGGAACCATCCCCTACGAGATCATTTGCGGTTTGGGGCGGCGCTTGCCGCGCCTCTATCACGCCTAAAGCGAACCGATGGAAAACGACGCGAGGCTAAAAGCAGCATGGGTTGCCGCTCTTAGCCTCGTCTCGACTCGGGTTGCCGCTCAGGCCAGCATGACCCGCTGCAACTCGGGATCTTCCCGGAAAACCAGCTCGTAGAAGCGGCGGACGTTCTCAGCCGAGGTCGGATCCCCCTGGTACTGGTAGCGGGGGGCGAGCGCCACGCGCACCGAAGGCGGGGTCTCGGGGCCGAAGGCCATCTTGAGGAAGGGAATCTCGGCCTGCAGGCGGCCTGCGCGCTCCAGGGCGGCCATGAGCCACTGATAGGCTTCCGGGGTGAACCGTAGCGGCTTGAGCGCCGCCTTGAACGACTTGGCGGCTCCCGCGAAGTCCCCGCTCAGGTAATGGCAAATTCCCTTGTAGTAGTGAACTTCGCCGAGGAGGGCATCCAACTCCGCGCGCTCCGGGATCTGGCCCTCGAAGGCCACTTGCAAGGCGCCCTGGTAGGAGTTGATCGCTTCTTCGTAGATGCGGTTTCCGAAGCAAAGGTGCCCTTCGCGCAGGGTTCGCAGAAAACGCTCCCCGTCAGGGGTCGAATGCTGGAAGCGCGGTGCCTGGTAAGACTTGGCGGGGACGGGCTTGGCCTCGTCGAGCGACCCCTTGCACTTGCCGC
Organism: Candidatus Sericytochromatia bacterium S15B-MN24 CBMW_12; assembly: GCA_002083825.1. Lineage (GTDB taxonomy): Bacteria > Cyanobacteriota > Sericytochromatia > S15B-MN24 > UBA4093 > UBA4093. The sequence goes on from DAZV01000030.1 coordinate 45,418, forward strand.
AGGCAGGCCGCGGCTGGTTGAAGGCCAGCCGATTCTTGACCTGGCAACCCGGACAGACGACGATCTGGCGGAAAAGTTTGAAGTCCCAGACCCCGGTTTCGGTAAGGCTTGACATGCATCCTCCTGGAGTTCAAAGAGTGCAGTTAAGCATCATACCACAAGCCTATTCGTTCGCTCCAGCCGCGTCCGGGTGTTCCGGCGGCAGGGCGGGGATGACGATGCCGAAGCCCGTCATGACCAGGAAGAGGGTGGAGAAGAGGATCGCCAGGAGGCGCTTGGACTGCGATTTTTCGAGGGGGCTGGCAAAGCGGATCTCCGTGGTGCGTGGCTCTGCGTCCCCGATGAAAACGTAGAGCGGCCAGTGGGGTTGCTTGCGGGGTGTGGGGGGCGGCTTCGTCAATGAGGCGAACTACTGATCTTTTGCCATGAACCCTAACTTATGTGTATTATGCATGTTAAGTATCGTGAACGACAAGCAGATTCAGTAGAAGAGCAATACCGCCTGCAGGAGATACCGCTTGAAGCAATCCGCACGTGATCCGCATGGCCACTCCGCCGCGCATGACGCTCACGAGACGAACAGTCCCTGGCCTCCGGTAGCATCGATCGGCGCGATGGTGATGTTCTTCAGCTTCGTGGCATTCTTCGCGGGGAAGACTACCCTCGGCTGGCCCTTGCTCACCGTGGGGGCCGTCGTCACGTTGGCCGGCTCTATCGGCTGGTGGGTGTCCCTGGTAAAGGAACAGCTTCCCGGCCCGCCGCCCGTTGGAATGCCGGGACAGCCCAGCGACTTCAAGTTGGGCTGGATCCTCTTCATCGCCTCGGAGATCATGTTCTTCGCGGCCTTCTTCGGCTTCCTCTTCTACTCCCGATTCCGGGCCGCCACCTGGCCGCCCGAGGGAGTGCCCCTCCCTATCCATGACATGACCCTGCCCGCCGTCATGACGGTTTTACTGGTCACCAGCGGTTTGACCTATACCTTCGCCGAGTGGTCGCTGCTCGCCAAGAAGCGCGGGGGAATGATCGTCGGTTTGACGCTCACCGTCATCCTGGGCTGCGCCTTCCTCGCCATCCAGTACTACGAATGGGCCCACTCCGCCCTCAAGATCACCGACGGCCTCCTGGGCTCGGCCTTTTTCATACTGACCGGCTTCCACGGGGTTCACGTCATCGTCGGAGTGATCTTCATTCTGGTGAACCTGATTCGCTCCCTGCTGGGGCATTTCACCCCGCGGCGCCACTTCGGACTGCAGGCTGCCGGTTGGTACTGGCACTTCGTCGACGTGGTCTGGATCTTCCTGGTCATCGTGCTGTACCTACCCCTGCTTTCCGGTGGCGGACACTGACGCCGGCTCCTGGTTCGCTTGCGACATCGAATTCGATCCGAGTTTTGGAGGACAGAAGTGGCAGATCGATGGCGGGACGCCTTCGGAAAACTCGAAGGCAAAGCACTGCTCGGTATGCTCGCGTGGGGGATCCTGGCCCCTGTCGCTGGAGCGAACCCCATGGAAGCGGGTATCACGCCGATCGCTTCGGAGGTCAACGGGATCTACAACTTGATCATGGGGATCACGGGAGCCCTCTTCGTGGGGATCTGGGGGGTCCTGGGCTATGCGCTCTGGAAGTTCCGCTTCCGCAAGGACCGCAAGGTCAACGACTTTCACGGCAATATCCCGCTCGAGGTGATCTGGACCGTCATCCCGGTGATCTTGCTGATCATCATCTCGGTGCCCGCCTTCCGGGTGCTCCAGTTCACCGAGTACGCCCCCCAGGACATCTCCGAGACCGTCGAGGTCATCGGGCATCAGTTCTTCTGGGAGTACCGTTACCCCGACTCGGCGATCACCATCGCCAACCAGCCCATGCGGCTACCGGTGGGTCAGAACATCCGCCTGCTCGTCACCTCGGACGACGTCATCCATTCCTTCTCGATCCCCTCCTTCGGCTTCAAGCAGGACGCCATCCCGGGGCGGGTAAACGAGCGCTGGGTTCGCGCAGACAAGGTCGGGACCTACGACGGTTACTGCGCCCAGCTCTGCGGCACGCTGCATGCCAACATGCTCTTCAAGGTCGAGGTCATGGAGCCCGAGGCTTACGCTGCCTGGAAGGCTACGCAATCGACGGCCGCGGCCGCTCCCGCCAAGCCCGTCACCCAGGTCGACCTCATGGCCGCCGGCGAGAAGCTCTACGCCTCGAACTGCGCCTCTTGCCACCAGGTCAACGGTCAGGGCCTCCCCGGAGTCTTCCCGCCCATCGCGGGATCCGATTGGATGCAGGACAAGAATGCGCACCTCGACGCCATGCTCAACGGCCTGCGCGGAGAGATTACCGTCAACGGCCAGAAGTACAACGGCGTCATGCCCGCTTTCGGTCACCTGAAGGACGTCGATCTCGCCGCCATCGCCACCTACGAGCGTAACGCGTGGGGCAACAACCACGGTCCGGTCATGCCTGACGAGGTCAAGGCGCTCAGAAAGTAGGACTCCTGGCGCGGCCAAGCCCTCGCGATGCCGAATCGCACCAAGGCTGGGCCGCATCAGATCCCCTGATACGGAGAATAACGATGTCTACCGCAGCACACGCCCCCGAGGGTCATGCCAATCCGCTCGAGACCAACCTCTGGGACTGGATCACGTCGACCGACCACAAGAAGATCGGGATCATGTACCTGATCCTCGCCTTCTCCAGCTTCTTCGTCGGCGGAACCTTCGCCCTCCTCGTGCGCCTCCAACTCTGGAAGCCCGACGCCGGCATCCTCGCGCCCGACGTCTACAACCAGATGCTCACCATGCACGCCACGGTCATGATCTTCCTCGCCGTCATTCCCCTGCTCACCGGCTTCGGCAACTATGCCGTCCCCCTGATGCTGGGGGCCAAGGACATGGCCTTCCCTCGCCTCAACAACGTCGCCCTCTGGCTCGCCGTCGCCGGCGGCGTCGTCATCATGTCCTCCTTCGCCATGGGCGGCGCCGCCGCCGCCGGCTGGACCAGCTACCCCCCGCTCACCGGCGGCATCTTCAGCCCCGGCCGCGGCGTCGACCTCTGGATCCTGGGGATTCACCTCGCGGGTATCAGCTCGATCCTCGGCGGCGTGAACTTCATCGTCACCATCATCAACATGCGCGCACCCGGCATGTCCATCCACAAGATGCCCCTCTTCTGCTGGACCTGGCTCGTCACCGCCTGGCTCCAGGTCATCGCCACCCCGGTCCTTGCCGGCGTCCTCACGATGCTGCTCTTCGACCGGAACCTCGGCACCTCTTTCTTCCGCCCCGAAGCCGGCGGGGACCCGATCCTCTGGCAACACCTCTTCTGGTTCTACTCCCACCCCGCCGTCTACATCATGATCGTCTCGGGCTTCGGCATCATCTCCGAGATCCTTCCCGTCTTCAGCAAGAAGCACATCTTCGGCTACCTCGCCATCGCCTACTCGTCGGTCGCCATCGGCGTCCTCGGCTTCTTCGTGTGGGTCCACCACATGTTCGCCACCGGCATCGACGTCCGTGCCCGGACCGTCTTCTCGATCATCACCATGTTGATTGCCGTTCCCACCGGCATCAAGATCTTCAGCTGGGTCGCCACCCTCTGGGGCGGAAACATCCGCCTCATGACCCCCATGCTCTTCGCCATCGGCTTCGTCGCCTTCTTCTTGATCGGCGGCCTCGACGGCATCTTCCTCGCCATCATCCCGGTCGACATCCAGCTCACCCACACCTACTGGGTCGTCGCCCACATCCACTACGTCCTCTTCGCCGGCTCCATCATGGCCATCATGGCCGCCAGCTACTACTGGTTCCCCAAGATGTTCGGACGCCTGATGAACGAGGCACTCGGCAAATGGCACTTCTGGCTGACGGTCATCGGTATGAACGTCACGTTCTTCCCGATGCACTTCCTCGGAGTCCAGGGCATGCCCCGCCGGTACTACACCTACCCCGAGCAGTTCGCCTTCTGGAACACCACGGAGACCCTCGCGGCCTTCGTCATGGGCTTCGCCCAGCTGATCTTCGTCTACAACGTCATTCACTCGCTGCGCAAAGGCGAGATCGCAGGAGACGACCCCTGGGAAGGCCGGACCCTCGAATGGACCGTCTCATCGCCCCCACCCTCCCACAACTTCGACACCTTGCCGGTCATCAAGTAAACCCACAAAAAAAGGACTTCGCCCATGTCGACCTCGGCTGCATCCGCCCAGGACGCGCTCCACGAGCGCAACCAACGCCTCGCCAAGCGCGTAGGCCTCGTGATCCTGGGCATGTCCCTCTTCGGCTGGGCCCTCGTTCCCCTGTACCGCTGGGTTTGCACCGAGTATGGCGTGGGGCCCGTCCAGCAGAAACCCGATAGCAAGAACCTCCCCTCCGCGCTCGGCGATCGCGACATCCAGGTGCGCTTCGTCGGCCTCGTCGACGTCCTCGCCCCCGCCAAGATCGAACCCCGCCAGCCCGGACTCGTCGTCAAGGTCGGAGAGCAACGCGAAGTCACCTACCGCTTCACCAACCTCTCCGACCAACCCCTTCACTTCCAGGCCGTTCACAGCATCGCGCCCGCCCTCGCCGATCCCATGTTCCACAAGGTCGAATGCTTCTGCTTCACCAGCCAGAAGCTCGAACCCCACGAGGTCAAGGAACTGCCCGTCGTCTTCTGGGTCGACCCCAAGTTCCCCGCCGAATACCACACCGTCACCCTGCAGTACACCCTCTACAACATGAACCCCGATCCGTCGCTCCTCAAGAAGCGACTGGAAGAGAGTGCCCGCAACGCGGGCGGATAAGGAGCATGTCATGAGCCTTTCAAGCGTCATTGCCGAACCGGAGCGCGATCGCCTCATCTCCCGGAATAACCGGAAACTCGGCCTGATCCTCGCCCTCGTCATCGGCGCGGGCCTACTCGTCGCCTATCTCTCGCGCTTCGTTCTCTGGCACATGGTCTTCGCGAAGTAACGGGTGCCGGCGCCATGACTCAGACCACTCCCAAGATCTTCCGCCCGTTCAGCCGCTTCGCGCTGGTCCTCAGTATCCTGACCCTCGTCCTGATCGTGCTCGGAGCCACCGTCCGCGCCATGGGCGCGGGGCTCGCATGCCCGGACTGGCCCCTCTGCCACGGTCAGTTCGTTCCCCCGATGGACCCCGAGATCTTCATCGAGTGGTTCCACCGCCTGGTCGCCGCCCTGGTCAGCACCCTCTTCCTGGGCTTGACCCTCTGGGTCGCCGCGGTCAAGGAGCTTCGCGACAAGTTTCTGCCCCTGGTCCTCTTCTCGGTCGGCCTGCTGATCGTTCAGATCGTCCTCGGGGCCCTCACCGTCTTGCATCTCCTCGCCTTCGAGACGGTGACCATGCACCTCGGCGCCGGAACCCTCTTCCTCTCGAGCCTCGTGCTCCTCACCGTCATGGCCTGGAAGGAAGCCGGCGATCACCCCGCCCTTGCCATCCAGCCGAGCATCGTCCGCCCCCTCGCCCTCGCCGCCATGGTGGCCACCTACGGCCAGATCCTCCTGGGCGGGCTCGTCTCCTCCAAGTATGCGGCCCTCGCCTGTCCGGATTTCCCCGCCTGCCACGGCATGCTCTTCCCCCCGATGATTGGAGCCGTCGCCACCCACATGATCCATCGCTACGGCGCCTATACCCTGGCCGTGCTCGTCACCGCCCTCATGGTCGCCGCCCGCAAGAGCCCGGACGCCCTCGTCCGCCGCGGCACCCTCCTCGCCTTCGCCTTTCTCGGCATCCAGGTCGCTCTCGGCATCGCCAACGTCCTCATGCGAGTCCCGGTTCCCCTATCCGCCTCGCACCTGGGCGTGGCCGAGCTCCTCCTCGTCACCCTCCTGGTCGTCAATATCGGCATGCTCGGAGATCGGAAGATCGCGTCCGCGGCACGACCCGCGCTCGCCCAGTAAGGAGCTTTCATGTCGATTGCGGCAAAAATCGAAGGAGAAACGAGCTTCCTGGGAGTCGTTCGTGACTACTACCAGCTCACCAAGCCGACGATCGTCATGCTCATGCTCGTCACCGCCTTGCCCGCCTTGCTCATGACGGGCAAGGCGCCCGAGCCGTCCACCGGCTTCATCGCCCTGGCCGGAACCTGGCTCGCGGCCTCGTCGGCCAGCGCCATCAACCACTACATCGATCGCCACGTCGACGTCGTCATGGAGCGCACCCGCAGCCGCCCCATCCCGCGCGCCAGGGTCACCCCGGCGCGCGCTCTCGCCTTCGGCATCCTCCTCGGCATCCTTTCGGTGCTGCTGCTCGGTCTCATGGCCAACTGGGCAGCGGCTGGGGTCGCGCTCGCCAGCATCCTGTTCTACACCCTGGTCTACACCTGGTGGCTGAAGCCTCGCACTCCCCAGAACATCGTCATCGGCGGCGCCGCCGGCGCAACCGCGCCCTTGATCGTCTGGGCTGCCCTCACCGGCGAGCTCGGTCTCGCCGCCTGGCTGATGTTCGCGGTCATCTTCATCTGGACCCCCCCTCACTTCTGGGCCCTCGCCCTCTTCCGCAAGGAGGACTACGCCAAGGCCAAGATCCCCATGATGCCCGTGGTCGCAGGCGAAGACTCCACCCGTTTCCAGATGCTGGTTTACACCCTCCTCTTGATCCCGACTTCTCTCAGTCTCTTCTGGGTCGGTGCCAACGGCTTGCTTTACCTCGCCGGCGCCCTCGCCCTAAACGGCCTCTTCGCCCGGCACGCCTGGACGGTCTTTCGACGGAAGGACGTCGCCGATGCCAAGCGGATGTTCATCTTCTCCAACTACTACCTGATGATCCTCTTCGCCATGCTCTTCCTGGACGCCGCGCTGACGCTGATTCTCGAGTCTGTCGCCTAGCCGGCCCCACCCTCTCGTATCAAAGGAACCAACGATGAGCCAGAATTCGACGACAAGCAAGCGCGGAATCCCTCTCGGCAAGGTGATCGTGCTCGGCATCCTCGCCGCCGGCTTGGGAGCCGGCCTCATGGTGCGCCAGGTCGGCATGCAGCAATGGGAGCTCAGCAAGCAGTTTTACCGCGAGCATACGACCGTCCTCCGCGCGATCGACGCGCTGCAGGGCGAGATCCGCCAGGGACTCCCCCCCGCGGCGGCCCTGGTCAAGGTCTCGGAGATCGCGCCGGGCCTGAGGAACGCGATCAACGGCCGCACCTACTACACCCTCTCGCGCGAGCAGGATTACCTCGACACCGTGAGCCGCTGGGCCAATAGCGAAGCCCCTCTCCGGGATGTGGAGGGGGCCTTCGGGGTGCTGGTGGGCCGGATCGCGCTCGAGTCGGAGAGCCTCCAGGATGCTCCCTTCCGGTTCGCCACCGTGCCCGAGCCGGGAACCGTTCCGGTCATCGAGCGCAGGCGCCGGATGATCTAGGGGCGATCCTCTTGAGAATCGGGCCGTTCGGCGCGTCGCTGGTCGGGAGCCTCGGGCTCCGAGGCTGCGAACTCGTACTCGATTCCGCCGGGGCGGTTTCGGGCCCGGAGCGACGCCGAGATCCCGATGGCTGCCAGGGCGAACGCCACGAGCAGGAAGCCTATCAGGGGAACGTAGAACCAGAGTTCAGCTACCAGGTCCCCGAACTGCATGGCGGCCTCCTTTACGGCTCACCGACCCACTGACGGCGCAGGGTCTGGTATTCCTCCCAGCTGATTTCCCCCTGGTCGAAGCGGGCTCTCAGCTTGCGGCGCTCGGCTTCGCGATCGGTGGTCGACTCCTCGGGCATTTCCGCCGTGAACACTCCCGCTTCCGCGGGGCCGGGGAGCGCGAAGACGTAGGCCGCCATCAGAGCGAACGAGGCCAAAAGGGCGACGATCAGGTTGCGGCCGCCGTCGTCGGGCGCCCCGCCTTGAACCGTCTGGGTGGTGGTGGCCACCGCGAAGTAGGCGAAAGCCACGACCGTTCCGAAGATCAGGTGCCCCGCCATCTGCATGAGGGCTTCCTGGGGCCCCAGCTTGATTCCCCAGGTTCCCGGATCCTCCACCTCGCCCTCCTGGATATGCGGGTTGAAGCGCCGCGCCACGTCGATGAGAAACATCGACAAGACCCAGTGGTAGAGGCCGAACATCATCCCCACGAAAGGAGCCCATGCACCGGGCCAGAGCCCCACGAGGTCGAAGATCCAGGCGTAGACCAGCGCGAAGACGACGCCGAAGCTGAAGTGAAGCAGGAGCCCCACCGCTCTGCCCGCCTGGTTCAGAGGCATCAGGATGCCCCCCAGGAGCTTGGCGAAGTCCAGGTGAACCCAGCCCAGCGCCAGGCCCATCATCAGGAAGGCCGTCAGCGCGAAGGTTCCCCAGAGGCCCGCCACGACCGCATCGTAAAGATTGAAAGGCATCGCAATCCTCCCCTCGTGGCACCGGACTGGAGCTTAATCCATCGTTACGTCGCGTGACAAGCCGCGTATGATCGCTTTCGAGGGGCTTGGAAACGCGCGCTTCCGGGTAAACTACGGATTGTTCGCTTTTCACGGCTCACGTAGGTTATAGGGAGGAGGATTCGGCATGTCACGCGCCCTCACGCTGCTGCTGAGCGCGGCGATCAGTATCGCCGTCTTGCCGAGCGCAAAGGCTGCGCCCTCGGGCGCGGAGCTGTTCACCCGCAAGGGCTGCATCGGCTGCCACGTGCTCAAGGGCCACGAGGGAGCCGTGGGAACGATGGGCCCCGATCTCTCGAAGATCGGAGCCACGCGCGATCGGGCCTTCCTTCTGGCCTGGATTCGCGACCCCCAGGCCATGGCGCCCGGCTCTCGCATGCCGACGCTCGGTCTGACCCAAGTCGAGGCCGAGTTATTGGCCGATTACCTACTCTCCGAGCGTCCGCGCAAGGGGAAGCGACGCTAAAACGACGGTGACGCTGGGAACCCCGCAGGATGCGGGTCCGAGAGGGCCTGGCCGCGGGAAAATATTTCCCGCGGCATGCCACCGAGCCCCTTAAAATGTGGTTTAATTGGTATTGATTCGCCGTATATCCTCTGAGGAAGGGGCTCATGAGCAACAAAGACTATTCGCTCAAGGTCACGGACCTCGACTGGATCCGTGAAAACATCAAGTGCATGGCAGGCTGCCCGGTTAATACCTATGCCGGCGGCCATTTTGGCTATATTGGCTTGATCGTCCAGGGGCGCTACGAAGAAGCTTACAAGATCGCGCACTACCCCAATCCGTTCCCGGTCGCCTGCGGTTACACCTGCGGCGCCCCCTGTCAGACCACATGTCGTCGCAACGACTTCGACACGACGGTCCAGATTCGCGATCTCAAGCGCTTCCTGGTGGATACCCACTTCGATCGCTTCGGGCACTTCGAGGTTGACCGTCCCGTCGTGGCCAAGCACCAGGGTAAGAAGGTCGCCGTCATCGGCGCCGGACCTGGTGGGCTCACCGCCGCCCTGGATCTGGCCGAAAAGGGCTACGAGGTCGTCGTCTTCGACGCCCTTCCCGAAGGTGGCGGCATGATGCGCTATGGCGTGCCGTCCTATCGCTATCCCCGCGAGATGCTGAAGCTCGAGATCGAGGCCATCGCGAAGCGCGGCGTCGAGATCCGCTACAATACCCGGATCGGCCGCGACGTCATGCTCGGCGATCTTCGTCGCGAGTACGACGCGGTGGTTCTCGCCATCGGCTTCAACGACTCGCGCAATCTGCCCATTCCCGGCCATGAGGCCCAGAACATCCATGGTGCCGTGACCATCCTGAAGGAACAGTTCCTCGGGAACGATCAGGGTGCCATGATCCGGGGCAAGAAGGTGGTCGTCATCGGGGGCGGTAACGTCGCCTTCGACGCCGCCCGCGTCTCGGTTCGTCTCGGCGCCGCCGCGGTGACGCTGACGGCGATGGAGACCTACGACAAGATGCCTGCCGACCTTGAAGAAAAGGAAGAGGGCGCCGAGGAGGGGGTCACCATCGTCAACCAGCACGGACCCCAGCGGTTCGAGGTGGGCGAGAACGGTGCGGTCAAGGGTCTCTGGGCCAAGCAGGTCGATTCGATCTTCGACAAGGAAGGTCGCTTCAATCCCAGCTTCGTCGAGGGGTCGGACAAGCTTTTCGAGGCCGATGTCATCATGGTGGCTATCGGTCAGGCGGCTAACCTCGATCTGATCAAGGATTGCCCGGATCTCGAGCTCGGGCCTCGCGGGACGCCGAGTTGCGATCTCAACACCCAGATGACGACCGCCGAAGGAGTCTTCCTCGCGGGCGACATCGAGACGGGTCCGCGGCTGATCATCACGGCGATCGCCTCCGGCCACCGTTGTGCCGATCAGATCGACCGTTGGTTGCATGACGGCAAGGCCTCCGTGGATCCCACGACCTTCAAGTTCAACCTTGCCACCTTGGAGAATTACCAGTTCCCCGCAGCGGACTACGAGGTGCGGCCTTTCGTGCCCATCCCCTTGGCTCCGCTGGAGGTTCGCAAGGTCAGCATGGTGGATCAGGCTCACACGGGCTACACCGAGGAGATGGCCATCAAGGAAGCCGAGCGCTGCCTTTGGTGCGACGTCAACACTCCGATCGACGATTCGGAGTGCATCCTCTGCAACGGCTGCGTGGACGTCTGTCCCTACAACACCCTTCACATGGTCGATCTGGAGATGGTTGAGCCCGATACCGAAGCCGCGCGGGCGGTCGAGCAGAAGCTCGGAATGCCGCTCAACGAGGCCAAGGCCGCGCTTGCCGCTCAGGGATATGATTTTGACGGCACCTTGATGATCAAGGACGAGCGACTCTGCGTCCGCTGTGGTCTCTGCGCGATGCGCTGCCCCACGGGCGCTATCCGGATGGAACACCTGCTTCAGGAGGATACGCCACAGTATGCATACTAATCCGAACGGGGCGAACGCGCCGGAAATCGAATCGGGAGACGATCGCGTCACGCGTCGCCGCTTCCTGCAGGCCGGCTCGGCTGCCGCAGCCCTGGCTCTGGGCGGCACCGCGGTGGGCGGCCTTCGTTACATCTTCCCCAACGTGCTCTACGAGCCCTCCAACAAGCTCAAGGCGGGAAATCCCACGGAATTCGCCGATGGCACCGTGACCTACTACGCCGAGAAGAACGTCTTCATCCGGAAAAGCACCGAGGGCTTCATGGCCATCTCCAGCGTCTGCGCCCACCTGGGTTGCTCGGTGACCTGGCATGGCGACAAGGACCTCGGCGAAGGCCAGGCCAAGCTTGACGGAGAAAAACTCAAGGGCGAGTTCCATTGCCCTTGTCATGGCTCGGTCTACACCCCCAAGGGTGAGATCCTGGCCGGCCCCGCACCCCGTGGGCTGGACATCTTTCAGGTGTCCATTGCCAAGGACGGCCAGTTGATGGTTGACCTGGGCTCGCTTGCCACTCAGCGCAATCCCATCCAGGTCTAGGCTAGGAGAGCAGATCGGTGTCCAACAATCTGGTGAACAAGCTTTATCAATCGAAGCTCTGGAAGTCCGTCTTCCGCCACGGGCTTCCCAACACCCCCAAGAATCAATCCCTCGTCACTTTCACCAACGTCTTCCTTCACCTGCACGCGGTGAAGGTGAAGACCCGGTCGCTCCGGTTCGACGCCACCTACTGGCTCGGCGGCATCTCGCTGGTGCTGTTCGGGTTGCTGACCTTCACCGGCGTCGTCTTGATGTTCTACTACGTGCCCAGCACCAGTCTGGCCTACGAGAACATGAAGGATCTCGCCTTCGCGGTCAGCTTCGGTGACATCTTCCGTAACGCTCACCGCTGGAGTGCCCACCTGATGGTGCTCTCGGTCTTCCTGCACATGTGCCGGGTCTTCTGGTCGGGTGCCTACAAGGCCCCCCGGGAGTTCAACTGGGTCATCGGAGTCTTTCTCTTCCTTTTCACCCTGTTGCTCTCGTTCTCGGGCTACCTCCTGCCCTGGGACCAGCTGGCCATCTGGGCCATCACCGTCGGTACCAACATGGCCAAGTACGCTCCCTTCATCGGACCGGACATCAAGTTCGCGCTCCTGGGCGGCAACCTGGTCGGACAGAACGCCCTCATCCGCTTCTACGTCCTCCACTGCGTGGTTTTCCCCCTCGTCGTGGCGGTGCTGCTGGCGGTCCACTTCTGGCGCATCCGCAAGGATGGCGGGCTTGCCGATCCCGGTGATCCCACTTCCGCCAACGTCCTGATGTAGGAGGAGACTACAGTGGCCAATACCGTCAAGGGTCGCAACCCCAAGGATCTCCAGGAGATCAACGAAGGCGTCGGCTTGTACGCCGTCGTCCGGGGCGTGCGCGGATACAACAAGGAACGCGAGAACCGCGAGCTGGTCTTCACCTGGCCGCATCTCTTCATGCGCGAAGTCGTCATGACGTTCGCGGTCACCGTGGTCATCGTGCTCATGGCGATCCTGTTCCAGGCTCCGCTCGAAGAGATAGCCAACCCCTCGATTTCCCCCAACCCTGCCAAGGCTCCCTGGTACTTCCTGAGCCTCCAGGAGATTCTCCACTACTTCCCGCCCAACTGGGCCGGAGTCTTCCTCCCTGGCCTCATCCTGGTGGGCTTGATGGCGATTCCTTACATCGACACCAATCCCTCGCTGAGGGTCGAAGACCGGCCCTTCGCGATCAGCCTCTGGAACTTCTTCTGTTCGCTGATGGCGGTGCTCACCTACATCGGGACCTTCTTCCGGGGTCCGGGTTGGGAGTGGGCCTGGCCCTGGCGTGACGGCATCTTCACCGTCTTCTAGGCCAGCAATCGAAAGATAGGATTGAGATACTCATGAAGTTCACCAAGAAGCTCGACCTCAGCGTCCTCGGCTGGTTCGCGCTCCTCGCATGCGTCCTCGTGGTCCTCCTCGGCTTCATCGCCTTCAAGGAGGAGAACCGCGAGTGGAAGAACGTGCAGAAGCAATACTTCGCCACGGAGCAAAAGGTCGCCGCGGCGCAGGGCCGTGAAGTCACCCCCTCCGCGCTCGCCCTCAAGCAGGTCATGATCAAGGACCTCGGCCGGGTCGATCGCTGCATCACCTGCCACGTCGGTATCGATGACCCCAACATGACCAAGCAAGCGGTCACCGACGCTGGCGCGGACTTCAAGGTCTTCGCCCAGCACCCCGACTTCGAAACCCTCATGGGCAAGCACCCCGTCGACACCTTCGCCTGCACCACCTGCCACCAGGGCCAAGGCCTCGCGACCACCGCAGCCGACGCCCACGGCTTCGTCCACAAGTGGGACTTCCCCATGCTGGGGAACAACCACAAGGACGAGATGACCAAGTATGCGCAGGCTTCCTGCGCCACCTGCCACACGAACCCCACCGACTGGGAGAAGATTGGCGCGAACAAGCTCGCCATGGGCCGCGAGATCGTCAACGACAACGGTTGCGTCTCCTGCCACAAGATCGAGGGTAAGGGCGGCATCGTCGGTCCCGACCTGACCTACATCGGCGACAAGCTGCCCAGCCAGCTCCACGCGGCCTTGGCCTTCGAACCCATCAAGGAAGCCATCCGGGAAGGCAAGTTCGAGGGCGTCGCCAAGGATCATCATATCCACGACGACGTCGCGACCTGGCATGACATGCACTTCATGAACCCCGCAGCCGTCTCTCCGGGTTCCGCGATGCCGGCTTACGGCTTCACCGAGGAGGAGCGCGAGGCTCTGATCACCTGGATCTTCGCCCAGAAGAAGCGCAATGTTCCGGCTTCCTACCTCAAGAGCGGAGCGAGTGCCCCGGTTGCGGCTGCGGTCGCGCAGCCCGAGGCCAAGCAGGCCGAGCCTGCGAAGGTCGCCGCGGTGAACGCCGGCTCCAAGGGGCTCGAACTCTTCGGTGCCAAGAGCTGCGGCGCTTGCCACGCCATGACCGGCGTCCCCGGCGCGGTCGGTGCGGTAGGCCCCAAGCTGGACGGCATCGGCAAGACCCGCGACGCCGCCTGGCTCGCCAAGTGGCTCAAGGACCCCGCGGCCGTCAAGCCCGGCACCACGATGCCCACCCTGGGCCTCTCGGATGACGAGTCCAAGGCGATCGCCGAGTTCCTGGTGTCCAAGAAGTAGAACCATCGGTCTCGGCTCAACCCGAGTCCCAAAAATCCAGAGGCCGGATCCCCCCTGCGGGGATCCGGCCTCTGGCCTTTGGGGCGGATCTTACCGCTCCAGGTCTCTCCCGTAGCCGACCTCGTGGCGCTTTTTCCCGGCCGGTTGAGCGCGACTTGCGAGCATGTCTTCACGCAGGTTCCGCTCGTAGCTCGACAGCGAGATCCCGCCGGCGATGGGATTTCGCGTCACCTCGTTCACGTGAGCCCGCATCCCCAGCCAGGTTCCAAGGACGGCGACGGCATGGATCAGCAGGACGCCCAAGCTGAACCATGCGACGTTCCCGCCCAGGAGCTGGATGGTCGCGGCGTCGAGGCCGAGGCCCGTCGGCAAGTTCAATCCGGGCGTGCCCGGCTGAATGGCGGCCTGGCCCGCGGCGACCCCTGACGCCACCGCGGAGCCCAGGCTCAGCGTGAAGACGGCGAGGAGAACGGGCAAGGTCGAGATGAGCGCTCCGAGCACGAAGCCGTTGAGGATCGAGCCCCAATTGGAGCGAAGATTGGCGGTCCAACCGGTGATGAGCGCCCCGACGAACGTGGCGAGAAGCAGGATGAGTCCGGTCACCACTCCGGCGGTGCCCGGCGTAATGCCCGTGGTGGGACCTGCGGGGGCCGGCGTTACCGTCGCCGCCCCGATAGCCACGGCCAGCGCGCCGAGAACCAAGGTCAGCGCGAAGTAGGCGAAGAACCCGCCCCAGATGGATCCCCAGCGCATTTCATCGCCGGCCAGCGGCGAGATCTGCTCGTTGCGAACGAAGGGCAGGTCGACGTCCATCGTCTCCAACCCTCTCCCCATGATCATGCTGCGTCGGATGTCGGGCTCGGTCCCGACGTCCACGCTCTTCGCCTCGACGTTGCTGCGAGGCAAGTTGACGTCGCGGTCGCGATCCATAACGTGAGCCTCCTTTCACCCAGGGTGACACGATGAAATCGTAGCGCGAGCTTAATGTATCTTCACGGTATTGACAACCCGCGCCTCTTTTCCGAAGCGGGTTTGCGGGATCCCAGCCGCTGAAACCCCCAGGCGACGGCGAATCTGGTATTCTGAGTTGGAAGTTGAGGGCCATGTTTCGAGGGGCGAAAGGGAGCGATGGGCGAAACCCGGATGAGCCGCCAGGAATTCCTGCGCCACGGTTTGAGCCGCTTTCTCCAGGGTTTCTGGGCAGAGGCTTCGGATCCGGGTGCCGGCGAGGCTAAGTCGGCAGCGCGGGCTGTGGGCTGGCTTCGGCCACCGGGAGCGCTTGGCGAGGCCGAGTTCGTCGCAGCCTGCACGCGCTGCGATCGCTGCGTCATGGTCTGCCCCCACTGGGCCATCAAGATTGCCACCCGCACGGATGCCCCGCCGCCCGGAACTCCCTTCCTTCACGATCCCGACGCGGGAGCCTGCGCGCGCTGCCCCGACATGCCCTGCATCACGGCCTGTCCGACCGGCGCTTTGCTCCCGCTTCAAAGCTAAGTAGTTTCCCACGAATAGCTCGCTGGGCGGCTCATATGGTAGAATAGAGCCGAATTCCCCGTTCAGGATCCTGGTGAAAGCCATGCTGCGGGGACTGCCGACTCTTGGGGCCAACGCCCCCCGCCCCACCGCTCGAATCAATGGCTGTAAGGAGAACGTTACCTCATGATGACCGCGCTCGCCTCCGGAACCAAAGTCGTCGCAGGGTACTGGTACCCCGATGCTCTGGCGCAGATCCTCTTGCTGTTCGGATTCACCATCTTCTTCACGTTCCTCGGCAACTTCTGGTTCGCGCTCGCCAACAAGCGCCGCCCCATGAAGAGCTGGATGGTTTCGGCCTTCAAGGCCTCGATCGCCTGGATGGGCTTCATCTTCGCTGCGGTCGTCTTCCCCATCGCGGTCTACAACCAGGGCGTCTCCCTCATGCAGAACAAGGTCGTGGGCGGAGTGCTCATCACGCCCTTCCTGGCCGAGAGCCTGGTGGGAGCCGGCGCCTTCGGCCTCTGCATCGCGGTCTTCATCGGCTACGTGGCGCTCTTCTACACCAAGAGCTTCCGCTGGTTCCTCAAGGCCTAACCTTCCCATTTCGACGAGGCCGCCCTTCGGGGCGGCCTCGCTGCCTTTTCAGCCCGCGCAACGACCGGGGCGAGGAGGTATACTGGCATCTCGGCACCCCCCAACCCCATGCAACGGAGACTCCTGATGGAAGGCATTACGCAACTCGGTCGCCCCACCGTCGTCCCCAACTCCCCCGAAGAGGCGAAATTGGAGGCGTTCCCCAATCCCAGTCCGGCGCGCGACTACACGATCGCCTTCACCTGCCCGGAGTTCACCGCCTATTGCCCAATCACCCACCAGCCGGACTTCGCCGAGATCCGCATCTCCTACGTCCCGGACGAACGCTGCGTCGAACTCAAGAGCCTCAAGCTCTATCTGGCCTCCTTCCGCAACCAGGGGATCTTCCACGAAGCCGTCACCAACCGCATCCTCGATGACCTGGTCGCCGTGCTCGCCCCCCGCCAGATGACCGTCGTCGGCGACTTCACCGTGCGCGGCGGTATCAAGACCATCGTCACGGCCTCTCATCGCAAGCCTTAGCGCGATCTTCTCGCGCTAAAGTCCAGCATCGACCCCGTTTGCACCGAACGTTTTCCTCGCCAGCTGGGTACAATAACCTGGCAAGCAACGGCGCTGGCGAGGAGGTCGTTCCATGGGGAAAATCGGATTGGTCCTTTGCGGCGGGGTCGCCAAGGGGGCCTATGAAGCGGGGGTCCTCAAGGCCCTCGCGGAGCGAAAGATCTACCCCGACGTCATCGTCGGCATCTCCGCGGGAGCCATCAACGGCGCCTTTGCCGCCCAGATGCTCGCCACCGGCCAGTTCACCGCCAACGAGGTCGAGCGCGAGCTCATCTATCACTGGCGCGAAACCGCCAACGCCGACCACCTCTACCACGGCTTCGATCGCAAGGACTCGCGCCCGCTCGAGCAAAAGAGCCTCAAGTCGCTCTTCAAACGTCTCGGCATCGATCCGCTCCGCCGTCAGTATCGCCCGCGCATCGGCTTCGACTCGCTCTTCGCTTTCGAGCAACTGGTGCGGGGGGACTTCCTCTCGATCATCAACCACGACTTCATCCGGGGAATGCTCGAGTCCTACCTGCACTTCCCCTCGGTGATCAAGCGCGACGTCACCCTCTCCGTCGTCACTTCCGATCTCAAGGGCTGTACCACCCTCACGCCGGAGAATAAGCTCAGCACCGAGTACTCGACCTTCGACGAGTTTCGCTGGAAGGCCGGCCTGCACGAAGATCACTGGGACGAGATGAACCCGCGCATGCAGGACGCCGTCCTCGCCTCGAGTTCTTTCCCCTTCATCTTTCCTCCCGTCGAGCGTCCCACCAAGAACGGAACCGACACGGGCTTCTTCGTCGACGGCGGCTTGATGGACTCCGCGCCCATCGGCCGCGCCATCAGTCTCGACCCGGAGATCGACACCATCCTCGTGGTCTCCGCCGTCACCGTCATCGACGCTCCCGAATCGGATCTCCAGACCCTACCCCAGGTGCTGGGTCGCGTCTTCTCCCTGCTGGCAGGACGCTTCTTGATCCAGAACTACCACAAGGTGCTCCATTGTAACGATCGGATCAGCCGCCTCGACGCTCTGGTCAAGCGAGGAAAGAACGGCAACGTCCTTCGCAACGCTTATAACGAGGATCTCGCTCTGCTGGCCGGCTTCAAGGGTCTCGACGACTACCAGAGCCGCCGCGTGGTCCAGCTCGTCCCGATCTTCCCTTCGTCCGGGTTGCCGGGGGACGTCTTCGAAGGCTTCTTCCGGCCCGAGCTGCGGGCCCAGTACATCGATCAGGGCTACAACGACGCCCACGCCGCCCTCGGTCGCGACGCCCGGATTACCGCCAGCGGGCTCGTCGAACCTTCGCTCCAAACCAGCCTCTGATCGCTCCTTAATCAACAGCCGCTGGCGCTAGAGCAAAGCTCGTTACGGCGTTCTCTCGCTGTCTGACGAAAAAAGCCGCAGGCGCTAATCAACAGCCGCTGGCGCTAGCTCCCGAAAGGATTTCTCTTGAAGCATTCCATCCAGTTTCAACCCGCCTACTCCCTGGCCGTCATCCAACTCGAGAACGGTGAGCGCGTCCGGGCCGAGGCCGGCGCCATGGTCTCGATGTCCGGAAACATCGAACTCGAGGCCAAGTTCAACACGGGCGGCAAGGGCCTGATGGGTATGCTCAAGCGCACCGTCCTGGGCGGCGAGAGCCTCTTTCTTTCGACGCTCACCGCCAAGGCGGGACCCGGCGAGGTCACGCTCGCTCCTTCCATGCCGGGTGACATCCTGGCGCTCGAACTTGCCGGCGAGACGCTCCTGGCCGAGCGGGGTGCCTTTCTCGCGGCGGCCGACGGCGTCGAGATGGATGCCAAGTTCGCCGGTCTTCGTGGCCTCATGGGCGGCGAGGGCCTCTCTTACTTGCGCTTCAACGGGCAAGGCATGCTGCTGCTGGCCGCCTTTGGCGGGATTTTCGCTCGGGAACTAGCTTCGGGCGAGCGCTACATCGTCGACTCCAGCCACCTGGTTGCCTTCGAGGAGCGCGTGAGCTACCAGATCCGCAAGGCGGCTTCCGGTTGGATTTCCAGCTTCACCAGCGGCGAGGGCCTCGTCATGGAATTCACCGGGCCGGGCCGTCTCTGGATCCAGACCCGAAACCCCCGCGCAAACGCGGACTGGTTGAGCACCTTCTTGCCCAAGCCCAGCGCCGAGTGAGGTTTCATGCGGATCGGTAGGGTAGTTTCATCGCGATCCCTTGTCGACGTCACGTGTCTGGTCGATTCGCCGGGAACATCGGGCCTTGCGCCCGGCGGTCATGCTTTCGGGAATTTCGTCAGGGTGGGGGAGTCGGCCGTCGGGATCCTGTACGACTCCGTGCTTCAGAATGCCGACTCCGGCAACCCGGGATCGCGGAACAACCCGGCGCAGGCCGGTGCCCCCCCGGGAACAGCGGGTGCCACGATGGTGAGCGTGCTCTTGCTCGGGACCCTCGACGCTGCCGGCGGGTCGCAAGGAATGCCGCTGTCCGTCGTTTCCCTGCATGCGGAGGTCGGGATCCTCGGTGACGATGAAATCGCGAGGTTTCACCGGGATGCCGATCAGGTTCTCCAGGTCCGCTACGTTCCCTTGGTACTTTCTCATGCCGGCGGGGCCGCGAGGCCGTTGCTGACGGTCGTGCTGAGTCGCCTGGCAACGCTCTTCCCTCGGGACCTGTCCCGGATCGAGGTTCTGCGCAAGGCCCTGCTCTGGCAGGCCACCATGGCGGCAATCCGCTAGGGAAGTCGACTTCACGCCCCCGGTCTCCCCGTCGAGGGGGGAGCGCTGCCTTCCAGGAGCCAAGATGCGAGACGACCTGCTGATCGGAACGGTGAAGGGCCCCGGGAAGTCCTCCCATGACTACCGTTTCATCACCGCTGACAATCACCGGAGCAAGATCGGGGAGTTCGTTTATTATTCGGTGGTCATCGACGGGGCGGTTCGTCCGATCCTGGGAAAGATCACCGAGCGGATGCTCGTCCGCTCCTTGCCGGATGCCTTCATGGCCGATCCGTCGATCGCCCCCAAGGACGTGGCGGCTCTGCTGGGGCCGGAACTCGAGGCGGCGGAGCTGTTCGAGGTGACCGTGGCGATCGCGGGGCGTTTCGACCCCGTGCTCAAGGGCTTCTTGAATCCGCGTATCCCCCCGGATCCCGGCGCTCGGGTTTACGTCGCGTCCAACGCCTTCCTCACCGAGGTCCTCAGCCCCCGCGCCGCCAACCAGCCGGGATCCGCCCACCTGGGCTCGCTGCTCACCCGGGCCGCGGGAGAGGTGCCGATCGTTCTCGACGTGAAGAGCCTCGTCTCGACGCACCTCGCCATCCTGGCTTCCACGGGTTCGGGCAAGTCTTACACCGCCGGCGTCCTGGTCGAGGAGCTGATGAAGCCCTATAACCGCGCGGCGGTGCTGATCGTCGACCCTCACGGGGAGTACGGGACCCTCCAGGCCCTGGAGACTCACCCCGCCTTTGCGGAGGGGGGCTACCGGCCGCGGGTCAAGGTGATTCCCCACCACCGCGTGAAGATTCGCATGTCGTCGCTGACCGAGGCAGACATCAAGGCCCTGCTGCCCATGATGAGCGAGAAGATGATGGCCTTCATCGGCAAGGCCTTCGATCGCTTGAAGCGTCGTGACACCCACCTCTGGGGAATTCGCGACCTGCTGGCTTCCCTCGACTCGCTGCGCGCCGAGGGCGCCGAGGATGACCCCGCCTCCAACTCCAGCACCATCGAGGGGCTGCGCTGGCGGCTGGAAGATCGCTTTGCCCGATCGAGCATCTTCGACGACAAGGATCATATCCCCTTGCCCGAGCTCTTCATGCCCGGTCAGGTGACGGTCCTCCAGCTCAACGAGGTCGATCAGGTCGAGCAGCAGATCATCGTGGCCACCGTCGCCCGCCGGATCAACCGGGCCCGCATGGAGACCAAGACGGGAAAAGCCATCGACGGCGAGTCCTTCATCCCCTATCCGGTCTTCATGCTGCTGGAGGAAGCCCATCGCTTCGCTCCCGCCGGCGCCTCGGTCGTGAGCACTCCCATTCTCAAGACCATCCTCGCCGAAGGTCGGAAGTTCGGGGTGGGCGTGGGCCTCATCACCCAGCGTCCGGGAAAGCTGGACTCGGACGTGCTGTCGCAGTGCATGACCCAGTTCATCATGCGGATCGTGAACCCCCTCGATCAGCAGACCATTGCCCAGAGCGTGGAAGGGGCCGGCCGGGACTTGCTCGATGAGCTACCCGCGCTCACCAAGGGCCAGGTGATCGTCTCGGGGGTCGCCGTGAACACGCCGGTTCTTTGCCAGGTGCGCGCGCGACTCACCGATCACGGCGGGGAAACCATCGATGCTCCGGCCGAATGGCTCGATTACTTCGGCGTCTCCCAGTCGAATGCCCGTGAGCAGGACGCCGCCCTCCTCGCCTCGCCGGCCAAGGCCGAGCGCTACAAGGGCTACTCGATCTAATAAGTGCCCTCGTCGCGGTGGCCCGGGGTGCGGAGCGTTTTCTAGCAGCCGCACCCACGATCATCGATCTGTCTCGGCGGCATCCGGCTTAACGAAGTCCAAATGAAGACTTCAAGAGTTCTTGCGAATCTTCGCGCGCGATTTGACCGACAATGATGCAGCGGGCTGCTGGGTCCGCGGATCCAAAAGGAGGACGCATGAGCATCGGCGGCATTCAAGGTAACGGCCTTCACGGCTTGGGCAAGGCCCACGGCGCCAAGGGTGGCGATCCGAAGGTCAAGAAGCTCGAACAAGAGCTCAAGCAGCTCGAAGAGGGCGTGAAGCTCGCCGCCATGACCGGCAACCAGCAACTTCTGGCCATGCTCATGCAGCAGCTTCAGGGCGTTCAGCAATCCGCCGAAAGTCAGGCGGGCTCGGACATGGGGGGGCAGTCCGGCGGAGGTCGCGCGCCGTCATTGGATGCGCGCCAGCAGCTCGACGATTTCCGCCAGAAGGCGGAGGGGCTGGCCCAAGAGGTCCGGATGCAATTGCAATCGGTCCAGGCCCAGGCCGGTAACCAGGGCGCCCAGGGTGGGGGAGCCCAGCAGGATCGCAACCAGGCGCAGGGTCGCGACATGCGGAGCATGTATCCGGTTTAGCCGAGCTTGAGTTTGTCTCCTGATGGCGCCTCCGTTCGACGGGGGCGCTTCGCGTTGGGACGGGCTGGTCATCACGGTGGGAATGCGAGATAATGATAGCTGGCTGTCCCCAGGGCGGCCCCATCCCGCTGGGTCCGCGAGGCCCGACAACTGTGGAGAGAAACGACGATGATCTGTCCAAGCTGTGGCTTCAACGAAGAAAGCAAGTTCTGCAAGCACTGTGGCGCTCCGATGGTCACCGAGAACAAGGCCAGCTACCTGGGGACCCCCCAGTTCACGGGCATCACCATCCCGCCGCCGTCCGCTTCCGAAGGCTTCAAGGCCGATGACCTCGACGAGGTCGGCCTGGAAGGCCGGGACTTCGACGATCCGGATGGGGAGAACAAGGAATCCTGGTTCGGCCTGGTGCTGATCGGCATCATCGTGGTGGCGCTCATCGCCTGGGGAGTGACCCGAGTCTCCGCCGGGTCCTAGTTGCCCGATTTCGAATTTACAGTTACTATCTAAAAGTAACTAGCGGGCCGGCTTGCGAAAGCCTGTGCGAAAGCCTGTGCGAGAGCCTGTGCGAGAGCCTGTGCGAGAGGGAGAAGCGCCGATGACCGAGCAAGGCATACAGGGGAAAAGCTGTCTGCAGGACCCGCCTCGCGATCCCGTCGAGATTTGCCTCGAGATCAACGAGCGGGCGGCCGGTCATCCCCTTTATCAGGACGCGCGAAAGGGCCTCGCCCCGGGATCGAACCTGGCATGGAGAGTCTCTCCCGAGCCCTTCAGCATATCCAAGGAAACCTTCCTCTACCTCAAGGGGTTGGGCAATCATCTCCTGAAATTCTACGAAGCGACCAATCGCCTTTACTTCGAGAGCGTGAAGGGTCAGCAACCCGCCTGGGTTCATCAGCTTCTCGATCAGGGCAAGCCCGATTCGTTGATCGACTATGGGCGCATGAACCGCTTCAAGCGTCAGCTTCCCACGGTGATCCGGCCGGACCTCCTCTTCACCGAAACCGGTCGAGCGGTTGCCAGCGAGCTGGACTCCATTCCCGGCGGCCTGGGCTTCGTCGCGAGCCTTTCCCACGAGTATGCGCGCCTCGGCTTCGTGCCGGTCGGCGGTGCCGCGGGCATCGTCGAGGGCTTCGCCAAGATGATGCGCGCCCAGACCGAGGTCGCCGATCCGACCGTCGCCATCGTCGTCTCGGAGGAGGCCGGCGATTACTGGCACGAGTTCATCTGGTTGGGGGAAGCGCTCAACGAGTATGGACTCGAGACCCTGGTTCTGCGTCCTCAGGACCTGCGCTTCACCGAGGAAGCCTTCGAGGTCACGCTTCCGGGTGGCCGAGTCGCCACTCCTCACATCATCTACCGCTACTTCGAACTCTTCGACCTCAAGAACATCCCCAAGATGGAGCTGATCCAGTACGCCAACAAGAAGCAGCGGGTCTTCGTGACCCCGCCTTTCAAGTCCTACCTCGAGGAAAAGCTGCTCTTCGCGCTCTTCCACCATCCCATGCTGCGTCGATTCTGGCAGACGACATTGGGCGACGAGACCTGCCACGCGCTCGACAGCTTGATTCCACGGACCTGGATCCTCGATCCGACGCCTCTACCGCCGCAGGCGGTGATTCCGGGCCTTGAGATCGACGGACAGGCCGTCAATGACTTCCGCCAACTCGTTCACACCACCAAGAAGCAGCGGGATTACGTCGTGAAGCCCTCGGGCTTCTCGGAGCTCGCCTGGGGTTCGCGCGGGGTGGACTTCGGGGCGGATCTCTCCGCGGAGGACTGGACGCGTACGCTCGGCAGCGCGCTCGACTCCTTCAGCCAGACCCCGTACCTGTTGCAGGAGTACCACAAGCCCGCCAAGGTCACGGCGCGTTACTACGACTTCAACCGCCAGGAAATCCGCAGTTTCGACGGGCGCGCGCGCCTCTGCCCCTATTACTTCGTCTCGGGCGACCAGGCGGAACTGGGCGGCATCCTCGTCACCGTCTGCCCCGCCGACAAGAAGGCCATCCACGGCATGGTGGACTCGATCATGGTTCCGGCCAGGGTCGAGTAGCCCCTCTCTTTATCGGGGGCCTCGCGTTCCTGGGGCAATTCGGGGTGGGGCAAGTAGGCGCGCTGATTATTGCTCGCCCGGCGTTTTAGCGAGAACGATCGTCGCGGTAGAGGTCGGAGACTTGCAGGCGGCCATGCTTGGCGAGATCGATCAGCTGGCCCTCCAGCTCGACCACCGGGAGCTGACAGGCTTCGCGGTTGACCGTGACGACTTTCGCGACTTCCCCGGAGTTGAGGACGACGAGGGCATTCTTGGGGTAGGGCACGATGAAGTGCTGGAAGGCCCAGACCATGCGGCGTTCGAAGTGGGTGTCCATTCCTTCGAGGATGATCTTGTAGGCGCGCTCGGGGGGCATGCCCTTCTTGTAGACGCGATTGGAGATGAGGGCGTCCCAGACGTCGCAGATGGCGACGACGCGGGCCATCTCGGGGATGTGGATGCCCTTGAGGTTGTGGGGGTAGCCGCCGCCCGCCCATTTTTCGTGATGGTGCATGACGATGCCCTTGATCTCGGGCGTGGCCCAGCGGTAGTTTTCGACCAGGCGAAGGCCCTTTTCGGGGTGGGTCTTCATGACGTTGAACTCGGCCTCTGTGAGCTTGGCGGGCTTGTTGAGGACGAAGTCGGGAATCTGGTTCTTGCCGATGTCGTGAAGCAGGGCGCCGATGCCGACCATCCTGAGCTGTTCCATGGGGTAGCCGAGGGTGACGCCCATCAGGAGCGAGAGGCTCATGACGTTGGCGGAGTGGGCGTAGGTGTACTCGTCGTAGACCCGGAGATCGCAGAGGCTGTTGAGAAGCTCTCGGTTGTTGACGATCTGGGTGATGGTCGATTGCACGCAGTCGTCGGCGGCCTGGAAGTCGATGGCGGCCGATTCCTTGTACTTCTGCTGAATCGAGCGAATGGAGGAAAGGTTCTGGGAGGTGACATCCTTGGCGAGCTTGGAAAGCTTGGATTCGGAGAATCGGCTGGCGACCTGATCGACCTTGAGGGGGGCGCTTTTCTGGGAAATGCCCAGAGCTCGGCCGAGGCTTCCCGACTGCCGGGGCGGTAGGGGCTGAGTCGGGGCCATGGGGCGATCGCTGGCGATCCTGAAGGGGTTGCCGAGGGGGCCGGTCATGGCTCGCTTGGGGCTCGGATCGGGCTCGGTTTGGCTCTGATCGACAGGCGGTTCGGTGGTTTGGAACGTGAAGATGGGGACGTTGTTGATCCCGCAGCGCAACAAGAGGTAGATATTGGTAGGGTCGAGGACCGTGCCGGGGCCCAAGAGTTGTTGAAAACTGGTGGGGTGGTAGACCGGTTCGGAGAGGACCATGCCAGGCTGTAACTCGCCTATGGGCGCAAGAATGGAGGTGCTCATGCGCGACGACCTCGGTTGAATTCGTTCGGGCTGCGTAGACTCATGCTGTTTTCTTTATACCCAGGCGTCCGTGTTTTTGACAGTCTTACGAGCGGCCAGACAAGTGACGTTTCGCGAGGCTATCTGGTAAGATCAAGGAAGAGAGCGAGCACCTGACCGGATTCCCGATCACCCCGCCCTTCCCTGGCCCAGGGTAATGCTGCCTGACGCCCGCCTGGTGTGACGGGCGAGGCCGCTTGGCATTCATAGTTTTCAAGGAGACGAGATGAAGCTCAACGTCAAAACCGGATCCCTCGACGCCGAAAAAGCGGATCTGGTGGTACTAGGCCTGTTCGAGGAGCAGACCCAGCTCACCGACATGGCCGGTGCCATCGACAAGGCCCTTGGCGGGGTGATAGCCGATCTGCTGTCGAGCGGGGATTTCAAGTCGAAGCAGCACCAGACCCTGCTGCTGCCCACCGGGGGCAAGCTCGCCGCCAAGCGCGTCCTGCTGCTGGGGCTCGGCAAGGAAGCCGAATTCAACATCGAGCGCCTTCGCCAGGCCGCCGGCAAGATGTCGACCACCGTCCGGGATCTGGGCGTGAAGTCGTTCTCGGTAGACGTTGGCGACTGGGGCGAGTTCGAGGCCCTCGAGGCCTCGCAGGCCTTCGCTGAGGGTGCGCTCATGGGCACCTACACGTTCAGCAAGTACCAGACCACCAGCAAGGAAAAGAAGGAGCTCGACTCCGTCACGCTGCTTTCCGCCGACATGGAGGAGGCCGCCGAATACAAGGAAGGGCTCGAACTGGGTCGCCTGGTGGCCGAGGCCGTCGCCTTCAGCCGCGATCTGGTTGCCGCTCCCCCCAACGAAGTGACCCCCTCCGAGATCGGGCGCCGGACCCAGGCTTTCGCCAAGGAACTCGGCCTCACCTGCCAGGTGCTCGACGAGAAGGAGATCGCCAAGCTGAAGATGGGATCCTTCCTCGGCGTGGCCCAGGGATCGATCAAGGACGAACCCCCTCGCTTCATCATCGTCGAGTACATGCCGCTGGGCGCCAAGGAAGCCCCGCTGGTCTTCGTCGGGAAGGGCATCACCTTCGACTCGGGCGGTATCTCCATCAAGCCCGGCGAAGGCATGGAGAAGATGAAGTACGACATGGCGGGTTCGGCCGCGGTTCTCGGAGCCATCCGGGCGATCGCCGCCCTCAAGCTCCCCGTCAACGTCGTGGCCCTGGTCCCCGCCACCGAGAACATGCCCGGCGGCGACGCCATCCACCCCGGTGACGTCCTCACCTCCATGTCCGGCAAGACCATCGAGGTCATCAATACCGACGCCGAGGGCCGCTTGGTCCTCGCCGACGCCCTCACCTACGCCGAACGCTACAACCCCAAGGCCGTCGTCGACATCGCCACCCTCACCGGCGCCTGCGTCGTCGCCCTCGGCAGCAATGCGATCGGCCTGCTGGGCAACGACGACGCGTTCATCCAGCGCGTCCGCCAGGCCGGCGAAGATGCCGCCGAGCGCGCATGGCACCTGCCCATCTGGGAGGAGTACCACGAGCAGATCAAGAGCGACATCGCCGACCTCAAGAACACCGGCGGTCGCCCCGCGGGCACCATCACCGCGGCGGCCTTCCTCTCGAAGTTCGCCGAGAAGTACCCCTGGGCCCACCTCGACATCGCGGGAACCGCATGGGAAGACAAGGGCAAGGCCTACGTGCCCAAGGGCGCGACCGGAATCGGCGTCCGCCTGCTCCTGAACCTCGCCAAGAGCTATGTCGCCCCCGCGGTCGGCAACAGCAAGGCTGCCGCCGTCAAGGCGCCCGTGGCCAAAGCCCCTGCGGCCAAGGCGGCAACGGCCACCAAGGCTGCTGCGGCCAAGGCGGCTCCTGCAGCCAAGGCCCCTGCGACCAAGGCTCCTGCGACCAAGGCTCCTGTAGCTAAAGCGGCTCCCGCGGCCAAGGCAGCGCCTGCGGCTAAAACAGCGCCTGCGGCTAAAACCAAAACCACCAAGAAGTAAACCGTAGCGACGCAAGTCGAAGGGGGGAGGGAGGCCACTGGCTTCCCTCCCCCCTTGTTTTTCAGCCTCGATCGCGTCCGAGCGAGTCGGGATCAGACTCCCCAGTCGCGCATGTAGTGGAAGTCCTTGTCGAGCGTTCGCGCCGAGAGCTTCGGGAGGATCGGGGGCTTGCGCTTGAAGTGATTGCGGCGAATTCTCCCCTTCACGCTCTCCAGCATGGAGGTGTCGAAGCCCATGGCCACGATCTGAGCGTCGGTGCGGCGCTCGTCGACCAGGACATGTAGCAGCCGATCGACTTCCTCGTAGGTATAGCCGAGATCCTGTTCATCGGTCTGCCCCTCGTAGAGATCCGCCGAGGGAGCCTTGGTGATGATGGGCTCGGGCACGCCCAGATGGCGTGACAACTGGCGCACCTGGGTCTTGTAGAGGTCGCCGAGCGGGTTGAGGGCCGAGGCGAGGTCCCCGTGAAGGGTGCCGTAGCCCAGGAGCAGCTCGGTCTTGTTGGAGGTGCCCAGCACGAGGGCGGGAAGGGCGGCGGAGGCGTCGAAGAGGGTGATCATGCGCAGGCGCGCCATCACGTTTCCCTTGCGATGCGCGGTGATCCCGGGGTGGCGATCGAAGTAGGCATCCCCCATCGGGGTGATCTCGTCGACCTCCAGTTCGAGCCCGAAGGCCTCGGCGCAGAGTTCGGCATGCGTGAGGCTCTGGGGATTGCTGGTCTTGTAGGGCATGCCGATGACGTGGACGTTCTCCGGGCCCAGGGCCTTGACGGCGAGGGCGACGGCGAGGGCCGAGTCGATTCCTCCCGAGAGGCCCAGGACGACCTTTTGGAAGCCGACCTTGCGGACTTCCTCGCGGATGAAGAGGGCGAGGAACTGGGAGGTGAGTTCGGGGTTGAGATGGAGGGGATGGAGTTCGATGGGGGTCATGCGGGATCTCGATATCAAAAGCGGGCGTCTGGTCGGGATTACCGACCAGACGCCCGATAGGGGAACGGTTCGAGAGCGTCTGGACGCTCTAGCTGAGGTAACCGCGCAGCTGCTCTTTTTGCGATGAGGCGCGGAGCTTCTGCAGGGCCTTGGCCTCGATTTGGCGAACCCGCTCGCGGGTGACGCCCATGTCGTGGCCGATGCCTTCGAGCGTGCGCTGCGGCTCGCCGTCGAGGCCGAAACGACGGCGAACGACGTAGAGTTCGCGCTCGGTCAGGTTGGACTCGAGCAGCGAGTTGACGTCCTCGAAGAGCATCCGGTTCATGACGGTGACCGGGGGACTGGTGGCGTACTGGTCCTTGATGATGTCGCCGAGGCGCGAATCGTCATCCTTGCCGATAGGGGTCTCGAGGGAGATGGGTTCGCGATCGGCCTTGGTGATTTCGCGGAGCTTTTCGACGGTGATCTGGAGCTCGGCGGCAACTTCGTGTTCGTTGGGTTGACGGCCCAGCTTCTGGGACATGAGCCGGATGGTTTTCTTGACGCGGGAAATGGTCTCGACCATGTGAACGGGGACGCGGATGGTGCGGCCCTGATCGGCGATCGCCCGGGTGATGGCCTGACGGATCCACCAGGTGGCGTAGGTCGAGAACTTGTAGCCCTTGCGGTAGTCGTATTTTTCGGCTGCGCGCATCAAGCCCATGTTGCCCTCCTGGATCAGATCCAGGAATGACAGGCCACGGCCGAGGTGCTTGCGGGCGATCGAGACGACGAGGCGAAGGTTGGCGGCGACGAGTTGACGCTTGGCGCGCTCGTCTCCGTTCGAGATCCGGCGAGCCAGATCGAGCTCTTCGGGATGGGTCAAGAGGCGTCTGCGGCCGATCTCCTGCAAGTACATGCGAATCGAATCGTCCGAGGTCTCGTGCTGGGCGGTGGTGGTAGCGACCGAGATTTTCTTGGTGATCTCTACCGGGGGCCCTTCGGTCTCCTCGAAGCCCTCTTCCAGCTCATCGGCTGGAAAGGCGAGCTCCGGTATATGGGGCAAGGTCTCCTCCTCGAAGGGGACCGGAGAGGCGATGTCCAGGATTTCACCGGCGACGTTGGCCAAGTTTGCACCTCCTCGATGGTTTCGCCAATCAGGAGGAGCACACGACTCGTTCGGCTTGCGGTTTTTCTCCGCCGGGGGGATAATGAATCCACCCCGCTCGACTCGAGCTCAGCCTGCTATTGGTATAGCTTTGACTGAATGCTCCAAGATCCGTTGGCAACTTCCTATGGTAAGGGATCGAGCGGAAAATATCCAGTTAAATTTCCCCTCGGCTTAATTTCTTTTTAAATCGTCCCGATCGGTCGGGGACCCAGGTCATGTACCCTTAACATGGCCTTTAAACCTGTCAAATAAGGGTTTCCGCCCGCTGGGAGCCCTGTAATCCGCCCCCTTCCTTCGCTCGAGCGATACTGATGCCGCTTTATCAAACCTACGCCTCACTTTACGACCGTACCGGGCAGAGCCGATTCTCGCTCCGGATGGTTCGCTATGCCTTCGACCTCTGGGCCCAATTCGCCCCCTACCGGATTCAGCGGGTCCTCGATCTGGCCTGCGGCACCGGCTCGGCGGCCATCGCCCTCGCGCGGCGCGGCTACGAGGTCACGGCCCTCGACCTCTCCGAGGCCATGCTCGCGATCGCCAGGGAAAAGGCCCAGCGCTGGCAGGCCCCCGTCACGTGGCTGCAGGGCGATCTGAGAGGCTTCCAGGCCGGTGGGCCCTTCGACGCCGTCACTTGTTTCTATGACGCCCTTAACTACATGTTGGTTCCCGAAGACCTCGAGCTTTCTTTCAAGCAGGTCCGCGCCCACCTCCGGTACGACGGCCTCTTCCTCTTCGACATGATCACCGATCACGCCGTCGCCCAAACCTGGGGCGACACCACCGATACCTCCTTCGACCCCGATCTCACCCGCATCTGGAAATGCTCCTACGACCCCGTCACCGAGGTCGGGAAGCTTCACGCCCTCTTCTTCGAACGCGAAGGCGACGGGCGCTACCGCCGGGTCGAAGAGGTCCATCACCACCGCGGCTATCCACCCGATCTCGTCGAGACGATCTTGGAGCGCGCCGGCATGGAAGTGGTCGCCGCCTACCGATGTCTCACCGAAACCGAACCCGAGCCCCATACCTATCGCGTGGCCTACCTCGCCCGCCCCACGCTCGGCGGACCGCCGCTAGGCGGTTCAATCGCGTAATCAAGGAATCTTCAGCTTCACCACCCGTTTGTTGGGGTACAATAGAGGGCGGCCTTCCGCCTCCCGAGCCGTTGGTGGTGACCTTTGAGACCTTCTGGTACCTTCCGCTTCAACCTGATCACGCTGGCCATGGCCGCTCCCCTGCTGGGAGGGCTCGCCAGTGCTCAAACCATGCAAACTCCCGTCCCCCAGGTCTCTGCCTCGAACCGAGCCGCCCCCCAGGCCCCTGCCTCGAACCGAGCTGCCCCCGACTTCCCCCTCGAGTCCTCGGCCGCATGGTCCGAAGACCTCTCTCAAGCCAATGCCATGGCCATCGCCGGCCGCTGGGACGAAGCCGTCGCCCTGCTCGAGGCCATCGCGGGGAAGGCGGAAAGCCATCAGCAACCCGATCTCTACCTGCGCGTGGCCTCTATTCAAGCTCAGCAAAAGCGCTGGGACCTCGCCATCGCCAGCGGAAACAAGGCCATCCAGGCCTGGCCATCCAACGGCTGGGTCTACCTCCCCGTCGCCCAGATCCTGGTCGCCAGCGGCCGGGAAGCCGCCGCCATCGCCGTCTGCGAGGAAGCCATGTGGCGCGACCCCGCCGTTCGCCTCGCCGCCTCCGATCTGATCCTCCAGATCCGCTCCAACCCCTCGCCCAGCGACCAGTCCTCGCTGCCGCCGTCCCCCCCGAAACGTCGCAACCCCTGGGCGATCGCCCTGGGAGTCGTCGCCGGCCTCGGCGCCATCAGCGGCGGATGGGCCCTCTGGATGACGCGCCGGGACGCGAAGGCGATCCCGCCTGCCCCGGACGGTCCAGATCCCTTCGCCGTCGCCCCCCCCGCTCGCGGGACCGTCGGCGCTCTCCAGACCGCCCCCGTGGCCTATGCCCCCGACGGCCACCGCATTCTCGCTGCGGGCGAGCTGATCGGCCATTACCGCGTCGAAAGGGTCGTGGGCTCCTCCCTTCACTCCGTCCTCTACGCCGCCACCGACACCAAGCTGAACCGCATGGTCGCTCTCAAGCAGGTCAACCCCGGCGTCGGAGTCCACTCGGACATGGCCCACTCGCGCTTCCACAAGGAAGTTCAGAGCCTGATCGCGCTCTCCAACGTCCACGACGGCGTCGTGAAGGTCTTCGACTACCTGGAGCCCAATACCCTGGTCACCGAGTGGATCGACGGCAAGAACCTGGAAGAAGGAGGAGACGGCCTCGCGCTCGACAAGGTCGTCGAAATCGGCATCGCTCTCTGCGATATCCTGGCGGCCGCCCACGCCGACGGCATCGTTCACCGCGACATCAAGCCCAGCAACGTCATGCTCACCCTCAGAGGTCGAATCAAGCTCCTGGACTTCGGCATCGCCAAGAACAACGCCATGGGGACCAGCAACCTCACCCTGGACGCCGGCGTCCCCATCGGCACCTTCACCTACATGGCCCCCGAGCAGTTCGCGGCTCCCAATCAGGCCAGGCCTCATTCCGACATCTACTCCCTGGGGCTCACGCTCTATCGCTTGATAACCGGCATGCTGCCCACCGAACCATGGCTTGGCCCGCGGACCTTCGGCTTGATCCCCTCCGAGCAGTTTCGTCCCCTCGGCGTGGATAGCCCCGCAGTAGGGCTCTATCTGAGTCATCATGGGCTTTCGGCGCCTCCCGATTGGCTCGGCGAGCTAGACCTCGTGCTGCGTCGCTCCTACGAGGAGCTGCCTTCTCGTCGTTATGGCGATGCCCTCGCCATGAAGGAGGCCCTCTCGCAGATCTGGCACCGCATGCAGTCCGGCGTGAGCCCCACGGGGACCTGATTTCAGGCAATTCGAGCGCGCCGGTCGTTTTTGGGTAGGAAGCGTTCCTTCGGGGTAGATTAAGAAGAGATTCCACCCCGAAAGGAGAGGCCCTCCCATGGCCCAGATCATCGTCGCGGGAAATCCCGTCAACGAGTTCGAGAAGACTGTCGCCCGCACGCTCGGGCATCTGCCGGATGACGTCCTGCTGCTCACCAACGTGGTGTTGCCGGGTTTCTACCACAAGCAGAGCAACATCGAGATCGACCTCATCCTGCTCACCCGCCATGCGGTCTACGCCATCGAGTCCAAGTACTGGCAGGGTGAGATCAAGGGGCACGTCAACCAGAAGAACTGGGTGGTCTACCGAGAGGGCAATCCCCCCCATCAGATCGAAAATCCGCTCCAGCGCTCGGAGATGAAGGCCAAGACCCTCAACACCATCCTGTCGCGGTGGAATTCGGGCCTGATGGGCAAGCTTCGCACCAAGGCCCTGGTGGTGGTGCCCCCCTACACGCCGATGGAGGTCGACAATCCCACCGACATCGAGCTGGTGCCGCTCGAGCGGCTGCTGCCGCTCATCAAGGAGCAGGCCGCCAGGATGCAGCCGGAGGCTTCCGACAAGCAGCTCAAGGAGATGGCCCAGCACCTGGTGGGCAAGTCGCTGGCGGTCGAGGAGTACTTGCCGTTCGAGAACTACAAGGTTCACTCGATCCTCAAGAGCTCGACGCGGAGCATTTCCTACAAGGCCGAGAACAACCTCACGGGGAAGCTGGTCTTCATCAAGAAGCTGAGTTCCGACGTCAACCAGCCCCCGGACAAGCTGGCCATGTGGAAGAACCGCGCCATCCGCGAGGCCCGGGCGACCGCTCGCCTGCAGCACCCCAACATCGTCTCGGTGCTCGACGTGCTCGAGGACCAGGGGAACATCTACGTCATCTCCGAGTGGGTGGACGGCTGGAACCTGGCTGACAAGATGGACGGGCTTTCCTGGCGAGAGGCGGTCGGGTACGTGGCTCAGGCCGCCGAGGGGATCGACGTGGCGCATCGTTCGGCTCCGCCGATCATCCACCGCAACCTCACTCCGGCTTCTCTGCGCATCGCGGGGCAAGCCGTCAAGATCACCAACTTCTCGGCGGCTCGGATCGAGGGAGATCCGTCGATCGTGTTCACCGAGGTGATCCACGGGCGCGATCCGGCTTATGCGGCTCCCGAACTCTTCAGCAACGCCTCGGGAGCGGATCCCCGTTCCGACGTCTACGGTCTCGGGGCCACCCTCTACCACCTGATCACCCGCCGCAAGCCCGAGAGCTTCTTGTCTCATACCGCGAACCCGGAGGCGGCTTCGCTGGTGCCGGAGCTTCCCAAGGAGCTGAGCACGGCGATCGCCAGGGCCATGCAGCCGTTGCCGGCCAATCGCTTCGCCTCGGCCAAGGACTTTGCCGAGGCGCTGAGAACCCTGTCCTAGACCGAGAACCCTGTCAAAAAAGGTAAGAGGGGGAGCCGAAGCTCCTCCTCTTACCTTTTTGGCGCCGATGCGACGCCCGAAATCCCCGAACGGGTGGCCTCAGCCGTGCCGAGCGAAGACCACGCGTTCGATTCCGCCCAGGTCCGAACGGATCTCGGCGGGTTGCCATTTGGCGCATACGGCGAGCAGGTCGCAGACATCCTGAGATTGCCCCATGCCGACTTCCATGGCCAGCATGCCGTCTGGCATGAGATAGTCAGCCCCCCGAGCGGCGAAGAGGCGGTACCAGTGGAGCGCGTCCGGGCCCGGGGTGAGGGCCATGCGCGGCTCCCAGTCCCGTACCTCGGGGTCGAGCGTCAGGACCTCTTCGTCCAGGATGTAGGGGGGGTTCGAGACGAGGTAGCGCAGCTTTCCGCGGTAGTTTTCCAGGGGGGCCAGGCCGTCGCCTTGCAGGAAGGTGATGCGGTCGGCCACGCCATGGGTCTCGGCGTTTCGGCGGGCGATCGCCAGGGCGTCCTCGGAGAGGTCCACGGCCACGACGTGAAGGTAGGGCAGGTAGGAAGCCAGGGAGACGGCGATGGCACCCGAGCCGGTCCCGACGTCCGCCAGCCAGATATTTTCACGGGAGCCCCGCTCCTCCTCGGCGTCGAGGACGGTCTCCACCAGCATCTCGGTATCCGCCCGCGGGATGAGCACCGCGGGGGTCACTTCGAAGTCCAGCCCCATGAACTCCTGGTGGCCGGTGATGTACTGGAGGGGTTCGCGCTTGGCGCGGCGGTCCATCAATTCCAGGAAGCCCCGGATCTGATCGGAACTGAGCGCGGTGGCGGTGCGGGTGTGCAGGCCGAGGCGATCGAGGCCGGTGGCCATTCCCAGGAGGAGGGCGACTTCCAGGCTGGCGGAAGGCAGGCCGACGTCGCGCAGGCTGCGGGATCCCTCGCGAAGGGCATCTCCGATGGTCGGGATTTGAAGGGGTTGAAGTTTGGTCATGAGGTCATCTTACCCGGGATCCGCGTGTTTAGCGCCTGCGGCTGTTTCTTCAGGCCGGAGAAAGGCGAAAGGGCCCTGCGAAGGCAGGACCCGGGCAGGCATGATGATGGATCAGGCGGGTTGGCCCATCAGCTCCGCGAGCTTGGCGGTTTGATCGGCGGAGATGAGGGAGTCGATGAGTTCGTCGATGTCGCCCTCGATGATCCGGTCGAGCTTGGAGAGGGTCAGCTTGATCCGGTGGTCGCTGACGCGGTTTTCGGGGTAGTTGTAGGTACGGATCCGCTCGGACCGGTCGCCGCTGCCGACCTGGGCCTTGCGGGTGGCGGCGTGGGCGGCGTCGATTTCGGCCTGCTTCATGTCGAAGAGGCGGGTACGCAGCAGGTCCATCGCCCGGACGCGGTTCTGCAACTGGGAGCGCTCCACGGTGCAGGCGACGGCGAGGCCGGAGGGGAGGTGGGTGACGCGGACGCCGGATTCGACCTTGTTGACGTTCTGACCGCCGGCGCCTCCGGAGCGGAAGGTGTCCCAGCGGAGATCCGATTCCTTGATGTCCATGTCGACGACTTCGGCCTCGGTCATGATGGCGACGGTGGCGGTGGAGGTGTGGATGCGGCCCTGGGCCTCGGTGGCGGGGACGCGCTGGACGCGGTGGACGCCGGATTCGAACTTCATGCGGGAGTAGACGGCGGCGCCCTTGACGGAGAGGACGACTTCCTTGACTCCGCCCATGTCGGCTTCGGACATGGAGACGAGTTCGACCTTCCAGTTGCGGCCCTCGCAGTAGCGGGTGTACATGCGCATGAGGTCGCCCGCGAAGAGGGCGGCTTCTTCGCCACCGGCGCCGGCCCGGATTTCGATCATGATGTCTTTTTCGTCGCGAGGATCCCGGGGCAGGAGCATGAGGGTGATCTGCTTTTCGAGGGCTGCGACCTTGGGGTCGAGCTCGGCGATTTCGAGGTCGATCATTTCCTTTAGTTCGGGGTCGTTCTCGCCGCGGCGCATGGCCTGGGCGTCTTCGAGTTGCTTGGTGGAGGTTTGCCAGTCCTGGTAGACCTCCAGGGTTTGCTCCATGTCGGAGCGGGCCTTGGCGTACTTCATGAGGCGGGCGTTGTCAGCCAGGACCACGGGGTCGCTGAGGCGTTCGCCCAGCTCGTGGTACGACCGCTCTAATTCATGTAG
Source organism: Candidatus Sericytochromatia bacterium S15B-MN24 CBMW_12 (assembly GCA_002083825.1). Lineage (GTDB taxonomy): Bacteria > Cyanobacteriota > Sericytochromatia > S15B-MN24 > UBA4093 > UBA4093. The sequence continues at coordinate 81,034 of DAZV01000030.1, forward strand.
TTTATCGATTTGAAGCTTCTCGAGCATCTTCCTCACCTCGGTTAGAGCGTCTGACCTGAACTTGCACGTTGCTTGGCGTCGGTCGCGGTTAGGGTTCACCAGGCCGGGGTGCTGTGACGGGGGCGACGCATCGGCCAAAGGTATAGTATATCACCCTTTGAGGGGCGGCATGATGACTTTTGCGCGGCCGGTTCGGGGGGGACGACCGGAGTTGGGGGGGGCGGCTTTCGAGTTTTTTTCGAAAACCCTGTTGACGCCTCCGCGGTAGCTTTGGTATAGTTGATTTTGTTGCAGCGCGGAGCGTGAGAGCGTGACGGGTTGGGGCGATATAGACGAGTTGGTTTGTGACACTCATCAAGTAGCTCGGTTAATTACGCGGATGTAGTTCAGTGGTAGAACACCTCCTTGCCAAGGAGGGGGTCGAGAGTTCGAATCTCTTCATCCGCTCTCAAGAAGAGCCCCGTGACCATGCTGGTTACGGGGTTTTTCATTTCAAGAACAAGCCTGTGTATTCCGGACAGTGTAGCCGGTGGTTAGCCAATCTCCCTGGATTGCCTTACCACTTAGCCGAACCCTGAGAAACTGGCGTGCCGATGTCCTATCTCGGATCGCCTTTTTTGCCTCTTCTCACTCCTTTCTCATTTTCTTCTCACCGGTCAATTGGATGCCGTGATAGGAGTCATTTCTGAGAATTTGAGAATCAGGCCGCAGGCTCCTTGGCCTGACGGACGCCTCGGGTCCGCCCGAGAGGGGGCACGAACGCGTGGCCAGAATGTTCCCAAGACTTGGGCCAGGGCACCAAGGGACAAGTCATTCCCTTTGAGGCGCCGTGGCTAGCTTTCAAGAGGCGATTTCATACCAGGACGCGCGGCCACGACCCAGGAGTCTCAGGCGACCCGCCTCGACGAGTCGGCGCAGGTGTAACTTGAGCGTGTTGCGATTGGCCTGGGTCAGCGTCGCTGCTGCCGCCAGCGTGAGCCGCCCGTGCTGTCGGGCGAGTTGAATGAGCTGTTCGTCGAGCCCTGAGAGAGCCGCCATCAGCTGCTCTCGTTCGATCTTCCGATCGAGCACGTTCTTTTGCTGGGCCAGGCACCGGAGGAAAAAGGAAATCCAGTCGCCGAGCTGCGACTCGCTCTTATCGAGCGTTGCCTGAGCGCGCCGGAGGGTCCGGTAGTACTCGTCCTTGTTCTCCTCGACGATCCGCTCGAGCGAACTGTAGGGAACGTAGGTATATCCCGTTCGCAGCATGAGCAGGGTCGTCAACACCCGGGCGATTCGGCCATTACCATCCTGAAAAGGGTGGATGGCCAGAAAGCGCACAATGAAGACCCCGACAACCAACAGCGGATGGTAGGCCTTCGACTCCAGGGCTTCAGTCAGCCACTGGACCAGTTCTTCCATCAGACGAGGCGTATCAAAAGGGCTGGCTGTCTCAAAAATGACTCCAAGACTCCTGCCATCCTGGTCGAAGGCCTCCACATGGTTGGGCAACTTCTTGTATTCCCCACGATGGCGCTCGTCCTTGTCCGAGTAATCCAGGAGCACGCCATGTAACTGCTTGAGGTGGTTCTCGGTCAGCGGTATGTCGCGCCAAGACTCGAAGACGAGTTCCATGGCCTTGGCATAACCGGCCACCTCTTGCTCGTCCCGTGTTCGGAACGAGCGAATATCCAGACCGGCGAGGAGACGATCAACTTCCTCGTCCGAGAGCTTGGCCCCCTCGATGCGGGTCGAGGATCCGACGGACTCGATGGTCGCAATTCGACGCAGGGCCGAAAGCCGATCAGGCGCCAAGTTTCCCAGGGCCTGCCAGCGACCTTTGAACTCCTCGACCTCGGCAATGAGGCGGAGCAACTCCTGGGATATTTTCAGAGACTGCAACGGATCGATGAACATACCTGTAATTATACCCGAAAATACCCGAAAGAGCAGGAATGGGGTATTTCCGAGGATATAATCGGGTAATCAAGGTTGCATCGGAGACCAGCTTCTCGAGGTCGAGCGCGTCCACCTGGGCGGCGATGACGACGGCGGCCGTACTACGGGGAGGCCGGCGCCGGAAACTTCCTTCCCCTCTCCGAGTATCCGCTCGAACTTCGACGCGTCCCGCGGGATCTCGCGCACGGTGATGGGATCGTGTCGGCCCGGGGGATTCCATGACCCTCGCCGGGATCTATTCCGGGATGAACCTGGTCGTACGTCGTCAAGACAGTGCCGATCCTGGCCAGATCGTTCTGGCCAGCGTGCCGTACCAGGGAACGGTCGTGCGAACCGCTGGTGACCGCAGTCACTACTTCCGAAAGCGGGTGCTCGATGCTGCTGAGGTTCGGGAACTTGCGGGATGACTTGACCAGGCAACACCACATGCGATACTCAGCCCTGGACGAGTCCGACTCGGGATGAGATCATATCACCGGTTCTTGGAGCGAGCGATGATAGAGGAACGAGCAGATGACCAACCAAGAAAATGCCCCTGAGACGCAGGCGGCGAAGTTCGATCTCGCCGAATCGCTTTTCGACGAGGATGGCGAGCATGACGAGGGGGCCGTTGAGGTCTACACCGATCGCCTGATCGATTTGTTCGTCGATTCGCCCGAGGGTCAGCTTCTGTTGGGTGATGAGGGCGAGATCTGCTGGACTGATGACCTCGTGGCACTCGGCTTCAATTATCTCGGCGTCTCGCCCGCTACCATGCAGCCGAGCGACTTCAAGGAAATTCTCTTCGAGCTCATTCCAAGGAAATGCGCCATCGATCCTGCCGAGGCCGGACTGGTTATCAAGGAATTCCGTGCCTTTTGGCAGTTCATCCACCGGGAGTTCGGCCTCGCTTCGGCAAAGAAGATGCTGACCGTGCTGGGCAGTGACGCTGAGTCCCGCTTGAAACGCGAGCTGGGGAATCCGGCAAACTTTGGCATGGCCAAGGGTTTCATGGCCATGGGGCGGAAGGCGGGTTTTGACGTTTCGGACGAGGCGGGACTGGCCACCTGGGTGGCCGAGTACAACCGCCAGCTGATGGCAACGCCCACTGGGCCTGCTGGCCTGTTCGAACCGGGCCCCGTGCATGCTACCAAGGCGCCGGCCTCAAAGCTCAAGGAGGCGCGCCGAAACAAGCGGAAGGCTGAAAAAGCGGCTCAGCGCCGGACCCGGAGGTAAGGTAGATGAAGAAACGCGGCAAAGATTCCGGCCTGCGGGCCCTCCAAGGCGGTGCGACCCCCATTGCTCCGGGAAGTGCGCTCCTGACAGGCGGGACGGCTCCGGTTTCCATGGAAAACGCGCTCATGATGCGCAAGGTCCAGGAGCTCATGGCCGAGGAGATGAAATCGGCGATGCAGGAAATCCTGCGGCGCGAGGCGGAGGTCGAATACAAATTCTCGTTGCAGGATTCCTGGTCGGTCCAGCTCTTCACCGCCGTGGCGAAGAAGTATGGCATCACGCCCTACCGCGCCCACGGCCAGAAGGCCCAGACCGTCATGATCAGGGCCTCGAAAACCGTGGTTGACGAGCAGTTGTGGCCGGAGTTCAATCGTCTATGCGATCGCCTTCACCACGCGTTACACACGGCGACCGACGACCTCATCGCCGAGACCCTCGGCGCGGACTACAAGAATTGGAAGCACTGAATTCACCACGGCTACCACCTTCCACCGGCGGTCTTTCGCTTGGTCGGGCGCATGTCGACCGATGGAGTACTGGCGTCATCAAGAAGTGCATCGAAGCGATCGACGACGTAGATCGTACCGTCTTTTGTGACGGGGACTCCGTGAGGTTCGTGAACTCAGGTCTCGCTTGCGGGACCATCCGCATAGCCCATGTTGCTTCCGGCTCGGGCTTCCGGGAAAATCAGGCGGTAGCCACGGGCGTGAAGGGTGGTCAGGTAGCGGGATTGATGCAACAGCTCTGGTTGGGTTACATTTACCCGTGAGGCAACACGACCGGGAAAAATAGTTGACGCTATTCATCTGGCGGATTCGGGGATCTGCCGCGCAGTCCGCTCCCTCGCCACAGACATCGTTAGATAGTTCGTCCAACTCGAGGCTCCCACCCAGCCGGAGCCTGACGATGCTCTCGCCTGGACGGGAGTATTGGCATGGTCCACATGTCTGCGCCATGATACGTCTATCAGACCGACCTATTGGGCCGAGTTCCACTCAATAGAGTCCTCAAGGACGGATAGCGACTCAATGAGTACGAGTACTGCTCGCCGATGACCCGGTCCGAGCCCTCTGAACAAGCGAGCGATGCGCTCGTGCTCCTTCTCCGGACAGCCCATCGCCAGGATCTCCTCACTCTTGCCTAGCGCAGCCATGGCGTCCTCGACGAAGGAGAGGATTTTTTCGTACGTTCGGAGCATAGTGGCCTCGCACCATGTATCGCGATCGTTTTCCCATGTCGATCCGGTTCCCAGACACCAGCCACCATTGATGGCGGGCGTTGGCTCCATCGGTCCGGATCTTTTCTTCGGCGCTTTATGCCTGGTAGTCGCCTTTCGCTGTTCTTTCGGCTCGGCTACCTCAGGAGGAATGCTCGATTGAACGGCCTCCGATCGTCGTTTGATGTTCCGCCTCGAAAAGTGATTCATTGTTCGCTCCACCGATCACTCAACAAGAAGTCTAGATGCACTTGCCGTTTAAATCTAATAAGGGAACATTATGTATCCTTATTAGATATGAATGACAAGTGTTAGTTTGCCGCACTTGCCAAGCTCATCCGAAACGGGTATTCTGTATACCAACTATGGAGAGGATTGGCAAGTCAAATGAAGCCGACTGATTATTTCGCCACCCATCCGATTTTCCGCCTCGAGGACTTCGTCGCTGCGCACGGCGAGGGAAAAGTCCACAAGCCAGGCGCGAGTCAATCCGTCCTCAAGCAACACGTTCGCGCCGGCAATCTGATCCATCTCCGACGCGGGCTGTACGCCGTCGTTCCAAAAGGCGTCGACCCGAAAACATTGGAGATCGATTCCTACCTCATGGCCAGTCACGCGGCGCCAGACTCGGTGATTGCCTACCATGCCGCCCTCCAGCTCCAGGGCAAGACCTATTCCCTCTCCCGTCGATTCACGTATTTGACTTGCACGCTCGCCAAACCATTCCATTTTCAGGGAGCCGAGTTCGTTCCCGTCTCCATGCCCCCCACTTTGCGAGAACTGCCGGATGCGGGCGGTGGGATCATTTCGGTCACTCATGCCGGCCTACCTGTTCTAGTCACGAGCCTCGAACGCACACTCGTCGACGTCCTCGATGCACCGCGGCACGGCGGAGGTTGGGAAGAGATCTGGCGATCGCTCGAATCGGTCGAGTTTTTTGACGTCGATGCCGTCACCGAATACGCGCTCAAGCTGGGTTCTGCCGTGACGATCGCCAAGGTCGGATTCTTCCTCGACCAGCACCGTGAGGAATTGATGCTCGAAGACATTCATCTGGAGCGCCTGAAGGAGCACGCCCCCCGTCAGCCAATGTATCTGGATCGCACCAAGCGAGAATCTGGAAAGCTGATAAAGGGGTGGAACCTCATCGTGCCAGAGCACGTACTGACCATGAGCTGGGCGGAGGTGGCATGAACCTGACACTCGAAGACCTGAAGCGCGAAGCGAGCGCGACAGGGTTCAGAGTCGAGCCTCTCGAGAAGGTGCTTCGCCTGATGTCTCTGCTCGATGCCCTCAACAGCCATCCGTTTCTGAAAACACGGATCGTCTTGAAGGGCGGAACGGCCCTGAACTTGTTTCACTTCGCGTTGCCCCGCCTCTCGGTTGACATCGATCTCAACTACATCGGCGCGACCGATCGGGAAACGGCGCAGGCAGAACGTCCGAAGGTGGACCAAGCCGTGCAGGCCGTCTGTTCCCGCGAAGGCCTTACCATCAAGCGGATGCCCGACGATCATGCGGGCGGAAAGTGGCGGCTAAGTTACCAGACATCATCCGGCGGCTCGGGCAACCTTGAGCTGGACGTCAACTTCATGCTCCGTACGCCTCTGTGGTTGCCTCGCAATGCTGTCTGCTGTCCGGTGGGCTCCTTCAACTCCAGGCCCGTGCCAGTGCTCGACGTCCACGAACTCGCCGCAGGAAAGCTGGCCGCCCTGCTTTCCCGAAAGGCCAGCCGCGATCTCTTCGATAGTCTCCTGCTTCTAAGTTCATCCGATCTCGATGAGACGCGCCTGCGTCTTGCCTTCGTCGTCTATGGCGGCATCAACCGGAAGGACTGGCGCACGGTATCTCCTGCCGACGTCACGGTCGATCCGAACGAAGCGCTTCGCAGCCTGGTCCCGATGCTACGCGCTGATCTGGCACCGGCTCGCAAAGATGTCGAAGCCTGGGCCGAAGAGCTCGTCAGCGAATGCAGGGATCGATTGGCGGCAGTGCTTCCACTGACGACGAATGAGTGTGAGTTCCTCGACCAACTCAATGATCGGGGCGAGATCGTTCCTGAGCACCTGACGGACGATGTTCAGATGCAGACCGTGATCCGCAGCCACCCTGGCCTTCAATGGAAAGCCCTCAACGTGAAGAAGCATTTTGGCGATCGGTGATGTCGCCCGAGTCGCTGTAACCATCACTTGCAAAAAAGACCGACAAGCGTGACTTTTTGCAGGCGATGGATACGGTTGGATGGTCCCTCGCTGATTGCGACGGGCGCGGAGACTCACAGCTTTCCCAGCGAAGAGGTGAAGCGGATCCCCGGGGTCTCCATCCCGACCAAGGGCAAGAAGCCGCATCCCGACAAAAAGAAGCCCTACTTCAAGAGACTACAACAAAGGCGGGCCGGGATTGAACCGGTGATAGGCCACCTGAAGAGCGACCATCGCATGGATTGCAGCCGCTACTAGGGATTCGAGGGGGACAAGATGAACGTCTCCTGGGCGGCGCTTGCCTGGAATACCAAGAAATGGGCCAGGGGTGCCAAGAAAGGGGGGGAATAGGCTGGGCAGGAGGCCCGGAAAGGGTCGATCAGGAACAAAAAGCGAAAACTCCTTCGAAGATCATCGGGATTGCCCGCCGAGGAACACCCCCGATCGTCGGCAAAACCTATTTTTCAGGACCGACTACCTATCCTACGGCAATCGGCAGGCGGTTCACGGCCGGGTCTTTCAGACCCTCGATGAGGTGAGAGAAGCAGTCGGAAATTTCATCAGGCAGTACCACGAGCAGTGGCGGGTCGAGAAGATCGCCCCCATGACCCCACGTGAAGCTCGCGATCAGTGGTCAAGCTACATGGCCGCGTAACGAAAGCTTGTGTCCAGGGAACCGGGTGCGGTACACCATGGCGGCGACCTTTTTTCAAGGTGCCAACCAGAATTTACGCATCATTCGGGACGCTACCCCGGCTGTTGGCCGCGTTTGCGGTGAGCAGGGCCTCCAGTTGCCGCCCGACCGCGTCTAGGGGGCCTGGATCGTGCTTGGCCCGGCACAGAATCGTGGCCCCCTCCACCGCCGCCACGACGAGGATGGCGAGGTCACAGGCCTTCCGGGTGTCGGTTCCGTGGCGCATGAGGGTCTCGGCAAGCAGTTCCTCCCATCCAGAGAACACGGCTGCGGCGGTTTCCAGCAGGCGGTGTCCGTCGTCGTCCGACGCTTCCTCGGCGGCCACCGCGAGTACCGGACAACCGGCCTGGAAATCGGAACTGGTCAGGGTTTCCCGCCACAGGGCGATGAATGCCAGCAGGCCCTCCACCGGCCCCGCCTCCAGCTTCCGGCGCAGGATTTCGTGGATCGTGCCTCCCGCGTGGTGGAGGGCCTCCTTGACCAGTTGGGGCTTGCCGCCGGGGAAGTAATGGTAGGTCGAGCCCAACGGGGCGTCGGCATGCTTGGCCAGGTCACGGATGCTGGTGGCATGCAGCCCCCGGCGCCGCAGCATGTCGGAGGCGGCGACGACGAGACGGTGACGGGCCTGCGGATTCCTCGGGTTCATGGGTTCGGCCTTCTTGCTATAACGACTGTTATAGGATAAGGTGAGGGAGTATAGCGACTGTCATAATTTATAGGCGCATCTTAGCATGGACGCAACCCTCTTTCCCGGGGATGCCGAGCCCCTCACCTTGACCACCGCCGACGGCACCCGCATCGGCGCGACTCGGTTCGAGGCCCTCGGCGAATACCGCGGCACGATTATCGTGGCAGGTGCCACCGGCGTGCCGCAGGCCTTCTACCGCCGTTTCGCCGAACACGCCCGTGGGCGGGGCTTTACCGTCATGACCTTCGATTACCGAGGCATCGGCCGGTCGCGCCCACCCAGCCTGAAGGGCTTCCGGATGGACTTTCTTGATTGGGCGCGGCAGGACTTGGCCGCCGCCGTGGAGGCGATGGCCGAAGAAGGCCGCCCCCTGTTCCTGGTCGGCCATTCGTTTGGCGGCCATGCCTTTGGTCTATTGCCCAACCACCATCGGATCGCCCGTTTCTACACCTTCGGCGTCGGCGCCGGGTGGCACGGCTGGATGCCCCGTGTCGAGAGCCTGCGCGTGCGCCTGATGTGGAACGTGGTGCTCCCTGTCCTCAACGCGTGGAAGGGCTACTCTCCGTGGGCCATGCTGAGGATGGGCGAGGATCTGCCGCTGGACGTGTTCCGGCAGTGGCGCCGGTGGTGCCGCTTTCCCCGCTACTTCTTCGATGACCCGGCCCTACCCCGCCTCGCTGATCAGTACGCCACAGTGCGGACCCCGATCACTGCGGCCAACGCCCTCGACGACCAGTGGGCGTTGCCCCGGTCCCGCGACGCCTTTGTTTGGGCGTATCGGAATGCTCCGCTCACCAGAGTGGACATCGATCCAAGCCCCTGGCGGGGGGGGCTCGGCCACATGGGTTATTTCCGGCCTAAGGCCCACGCCCTTTGGGATGGAGTGCTAGACTGGTTCCTTTCACCCGCATTGTAGCGGGAGTCGGGTCCAATAAACCGGGTCAATCCCAAGAATGGGAAGCACTGAATTCACCACGGCTACCACCTTCCACCGGAGGCCTTTCGCTTGGTCGGGCGCATGTCGACCGACGGAGTTCTGGCGTCATCAAGAAGCGCATCGAAGCGATCGACGACGTAGATCGTACCGCATAGCCCATGCTGCTTCCGGCTCGGGGCGTCACGGTCGATTTCCAGCCGTCAAAGCTCATCGGTTCGGGCTTCCGGGAAAATCAGGCGGTAGCCACGGGCGTGAAGGGTGGTCAGGTAGCGGGGGCGATCGGGTGCCGGTTCGATGGCGCGCCGCAGCTTGACTATCAAGTTATCGACGGTGCGATCATTCACCACTTGCCCGACGCCCCAGACCTCGTCGATGAGGCGATCGCGGCTGACGGCCCGCCCCTCGGCACGGGCCAGTACCTGCAGGATCTCGATGGCGCGAGCCGGCATGTCGAGGGCTACTCCGGCTTTGCGAAGCTCCAAGCGCTGAAAATCGACCGTGACTTCCCCCAGCCTCAGCGTCTCTGCCGCAGTGGCGGTGACCGGACGGCTGCGGCGCAACACGGCCTGGATTCGTCCCATCAGTTCCAGGAGGCTGAAGGGCTTGGTCACGTAGTCGTCCACGCCCAGTTCGAACCCCAGGACCTTGTCGACTTCGGAACCCTTTGCCGAAACCATGATGACCGGGACCGAACGACCTTCGGCACGCAGGCTTCGCAGGACCTCGAAGCCGCTGATTTCCGGTAACATGACATCCAGGAGTATCAGGTCGGGGTTGGCTTCTCGCGCCTTGATCAGCCCTTCCGGGCCGGTCTCTGCCGCGATCGCCTCGAATCCCTTTGCCCGCATGAGATCGACCAGACCGCGGAGCACGGCGCGATCGTCCTCCACGATCAAGATGCGTTCGGTCATGCGTCTTGCCGCTTCGGAAACACGAGGCGAAAGGTCGTTCCCGTTCCCCCTTGGCTGGAAACCTCCACGCGGCCGGCGTGGGCCTTCATGTAGTCGCTCACGAGCGCGAGGCCCAGCCCACTGCCGCCCGTACGCTCCGCCGCTTCGCCCACCCGGTAGAAGGGCTTGAAGATCTGGCGTTGTTCACGTTCGGGAATGCCGGGGCCGAAGTCCTGCACCTCCAAGGTGATGGCGACGGGCGTCTCCGCGGCGCGAACGATCACCTTCCGGCCGGACGTTGCGTACTTGAGGGCGTTCGAGAGCAGGTTGATCACGCTCCTTACCACGGCGTCGCGATCCATCGAGAACATCAGTCCCGCCGGAACGGCGACCTCCAGCGTCATGCCGGCCTGCGTGAAGGGCAGGGTCATGGTGCCGACGGCTTCCTGCACCACCTCGGAGAGTGCCACCGGGGCGAACTGGAAGCTCCGACGGTGTCCAGTGAGGCGCGCGTAGTCGAGCACGTTGTCGATCAGGTGGGTGAGGCGATCGCACTCCTGCACCACGGTTTGCAGGTAACTGGCGTGTTGTTCGGGATCGCGCATCAGCCCTTCCTGCATCATCTCGGCGTAGAGCTTGATCGTCGTGAGCGGGGTCCTCATCTCGTGGGAGACCCCCGAGACGAAGTTCGACTGGGCCAGGTAAAGGGCACGGTCGTGGGAGAGGCCGATGCCGTGACGGATGGTCAGAGAGGTCGAAAAAACTCCCAGGATGGCGAGGAAAGCGATCGCAATCATGACGCGCAGATCCCACTCGGCGGTTAGCTCGGCCGCTCTGGCGGAAGCGAGACTCAAGTGAGCGAAGCTCAGAGCAGGCACGGGCCGTTCAGGTTTCAAGATCGGAGAATCCCAAACGTCCAGATCACTCCAAAACGATACGGTCCCGGTCAGATTGTTTCGGGAAATCGCCAGTTCAGCGAAGCGATCGACTGCGCCGAAATCCGGTTCAAACCCCAGGTAGCCGACCCCCCCGTCACCCATGAGAAAGAGACTTGGATGGTGCATGTCTCCTGGGACGAGATGAAACTTGAAATCGTGCGGATCGCGTTTGGAAGAGACATGCCACCGATTGCGTAAGGTGTCGCTCGTATACTGAAGCCATTTCTCACGGCGCAGGGCATGAGCTTGCGGGCCCCGGTCTCGTTTTGGAGTCTTATTCAGCATATCCATGTAATCCCAGACCTGCCCCAGCACGACGGGCTTCCAGCTCTGAAGATTGACCTGCCATTCGCTGCTGGTCGCAGTGAGAGTCGCGGGATCCGTTCTTTCGACGACATAGAGATGTTTGTCAGGCGCTATGAGAAAGGCCCGACTCACCATGGGATAGCTGACCATCCGCCGTAAGGTTGGAAATGGCGAGCGGGAATCGTAGGCCATGTCATTCGGTGGCGTTTGCTGTTTAAATGCGGTTGCCAACTCGGTCCAGACGGGCTGAGCTTGATGCTCCAATTGCCGGAGGTGCCAGACGCGGTACCCGTTCGCATCGGTTCGGAAGCCTTCGGTCCAGGTCAGGGCGATCGCCCCCATCAACGCCAGCGTGATCAGCAACGCCGCCGTGAAGCTCCAAGCCCTGTCTCGTTTCATTCGTGTCTCCTTATGCCATCCGTCCGATGCGAGTCCATCATCTGACGGACCGGCGTAAGGCGTGTCATGTCGGCATCCAAAAGCTGTCATGCAGTTGTCATGCGCGGCAATTGGCACTTGGCAGGGAGCAAGTTTTTTGAGCCCGGAACAGGCTGACACGAGCGAGTTCATTGAGCCCACCCGGCGACAAAAAGTAAAGGCCACCTGGATAATGGTTTTGCTAAACAAAACCCAGGGGCACGACGACGATCATAGCGCAATTTCGAGGAAAACGGTTGTCCGCCGGCGAGCATCAGGCTTGGCTCGCCGTAGTTCGGCCTGCCGTTGTTGCTGCGCAAGGGGCCTTTCGTCGAAATGGGACGCGGTCTCGCCAGGCTGGAGACCCCGAGCTAATTCCGATGGGCCTGAAGGGGGTCCTATTACCTGCGAATCCGTAATTAGCGCGGCTATTCACCTGACCGGGTGAGATCGCTATTGAGGCAACAGCTCTGGTTGGGTTACATTTACCCGTGAGGCAACACGGACAGCGCTTTTCAGCATAAGCTCGTCGCCTTGGGCGACAAGGGTAGAATGCTGGTCGAACTCGCAAAGAAAAAGCCCCAGGACCGGACCCTTGCGGGCACGATTTGTCTGGGGGGTATAATAGGATTGTAGCCCAGATCCCTGTAGGCTGTCAAGAATCGAACTTTAACCAATGGCTCATCCACCAAGTCAGTTCACTTCTATCTCTGAGGCTCTTTCAGCAGCGCGTCTGGCCCCTTACCAGACGGTCGCCGGCGATGACGTCGGCGCGTTTATTCGCTACCAGTTCAACGTCATGCTCTCCGAAGCGCTGTATCCATCGCTCCAGCTCTTGGAGGTCTTACTCCGGAACCGCTTCGAGATCCTTCTGACAGCAAAGCATGGCAACCTATGGTTCGCCAACGCAGGGTTTTTGAAGATCGTGGCCGGCCAGGCCGAGGAGAAGCAGATCCAAGATGCGGTAGGCAGCCTCACGAGGCGTGGGCGCGGCCTGTCTTCTGGCGCCGTAGTCGCCGAATTGAGCTTCGGGTTCTGGACCGGGCTGCTGGGCAACCGATACCATGGACGCTTCTGGGGGCCGGGCTGGAAGACGCTGTTCCCGCACCAGAACCTGGCAGATCCCGGTGTGGGCCTTACGCCCGTGTTCGAAAAGACGGTAAACGCCAAGTTGCGCGAGATCCGCTTCCTTCGGAACCGGGTTTTTCATCACGAACCGATCTGGACAGATGCAAGACTCGGGGCCAAGTACCAAGATATCCGATTGTTGATCGGCTGGATCTGTCCCGAGGTGCTGCGCTGGAGCGACGAGTCGCACATGGATCGCTTTCCTGATGTCTTCCAGCGGGTCACGGGGCAGTGGAAACGGCCTTGAAGGACAGAGGCGAGAGCGATGGGCGGGATCTCGGCGATCATCCGGTCTTGACGCTCACACCCTGGCCTGCTTTGCTTTTCGAGGTACGCTAGGAGCGCCTCACAGGTTCGCTCGGCCGATGATCCCTGGCGAGGTCACTTTTCGGCCCGTTTTTCTAGGAGCATTGCCGGCATGGAATGGGTCATCGTCCCCCTCGTCGCCCTGATCGCGTCAGGTCTCACCCTCTACTCGGGATTCGGCTTGGGCACCCTGCTGCTGCCCGCCTTCGCGCTGTTCTTCCCCGTGAGCATCGCCGTCGCCCTCACGGCGATCGTCCACATGCTGAACAACGTCTTCAAGCTCGCCTTGGTCGGCAAGCATGCCGACCGCATGACAGTTCTTCGCTTTGGCGGCCCCGCGTTCCTGGGGGCCCTCGGGGGGGCTGCATTGTTGGTCTGGATGACGCGCCTGCCGGTGCCGTTCACGTACGAGCTGGCGGGGCACCGCTTCGACGTCTCGCTCGTGAAGGTCGTGGTCGCGGTGCTGATGATCGGCTTCGCCCTCCTGGAGGTGCTGCCGCAGTTCGAGAAGCTCGAGTTCAAGCCTCGATACCTGCCGCTTGGCGGGATCATCAGCGGCTTCTTCGGCGGTCTTTCCGGACATCAGGGCGCGCTGCGCTCGGCCTTCCTGGTGCGTTCCGGCCTGAAGAAGGAAGCCTTCATCGGCACCGGCGTCGTCATCGCCGTGGGGGTCGACCTGGCGCGCCTCTCGGTCTACGCTTCGTACTTCGCCAACACGGACATCCGCCAGCACGGGGGGATTCTGGCCGCGGCCACCGCCGCCGCGTTCTTGGGAGCCTTCGTCGGCAATCGACTGATCGAGAAGGTCACCTATCGCGGCATCCAGCTGCTGGTGGCCGCCATGCTCGTCGTCATCGGCTTCCTGCTCGGGCTTGGGCTCATCTAATCCGCCGCATCGCCCGGCGTCGAGGACCTTGACCTCGACATTCAAGCGTGCGATCTTGGGGCTTGGGCTGGTTTCCTGGCAGGTCGCGCGTTTTAGCCAGAACCGACCTGCATGAAGACCGGCCCTTGTCGATCCTGGTCATTCCATTTTTCGCCGACAAGTTTCTGGCCCCTTATCGGCGGATGAGTCTCCAGTCGTTCGTATAGAGTCCTTACGCCCCCTCGGGGTACCGAGGCGATGCGGAGCGCGGCGTTGGATCCGAGGCAATTTGCGAGAGAGGACAATCCCTTGAAGAAGCACTTCTTACTCCCTGCTACAGTTGCAGGTGTCGGCGCAATTCTTGCTGTCGGCTGTCTCGCCAACAACCCGGTTCCGATTCCTCCCAAGGCCGCTCAGGACCTCGTGGCCTACAAGACCACCGTGCCGCCCACCCTCGACGGCAAGCTGGGCGAAGATGCCTGGACGAAGGCCGAGGCCGCGACCCTCAAGGTCTACGGCGGCGACAACGAGAGCGCCCAGACGGTCGTGATGAAGGCGCTCTATGACGCGGAGTACGCTTACTTCGGCATCGAGGTTCCCGACCAGACCAAGAGCATTCGCCGCATGCCCTACGTCAAGGGTGCGGACGGCAACTGGACGAAGGTCAAGGCGAGCGAGGACTATGAAGACAAGTTCGCGGTTCTCTGGGACATGGGCGTCGAGGGCTTCAAGGAGCAGGGCTGCGCCGTGACCTGCCACCTGAGCACTCCCGGGCGTGACCGGGCGCTCATGTACACCGGCAATCCCGGCGAGAAGGTCGATATGTGGCACGTCAAGAATGGCCGGAACGCGGTGCTCGGCTATATCGATGACCAGTACACCGACAACGACACGACTTCGGCCAGCGGGGGTCGGAAGACCGATCCGACTTCATCGGGCAAGGCCTACGCCGATATCCCGCTCAAGGAAGTCGACGGGAAGCAGGTTCCTGACTTCACGGCGGCCGCCGAAGCCCTGACGGGTGACAAGAAGTGGGTCATCGACCTTCGTGACACGGCCACCACCTCGGTGGACAACAGCCAGTACGCCGCCGGAGACGAATTGCCCTCGATCGCGGTCGACGCCTACGCCGGCGACTCCGCGGACCTTTCCGGCAAGTTCGTCTACGACGAAGCCGGAAAGAAGTGGATCTACGAGTTCAAGCGCAAGCTCGACACGGGCAGCGAAAACGACGTCCAGTGGACCGATCTGAAGAAATCCTACGCCTTCGGCGTGGCGATCTTCGATAACACCCAGATCGGCCACGGCACTCAGAAAGACGTTTCCTTCTTGACCTTCAAGGAGTGATCCGCTGCGGGGGAGCGACACCTCGACGCGGATTCCCTGATCAGGCGCTCAGCGTTGCAGAACGGGGGGTGCCGGTTGGGCCGCGGCGGGGTGTCGGCGGAACTGCCAGATCGTGTTTGCCAGGCCTGCCAGGAGGAGCGCGGCTCCCACGAAGAAGGCGATGCCGGGCATGATGATGGGAGCCGACGGCGCGGTGAAGTGGGCGAAGAGGCCGCTGGCGAGCAGGGGTGCGACGATGCCGGTGGCGCTCATGAGGCTGGCCAGGGCTCCCTGGACCGCGCCTTGCTCGTCGGGACTGACCTGGCTTGCGATCATGCCCTGGAGCGCGGGCCCCGCGATGCCTCCCAGGCTGCCGAAGGCGATGATGGCGTACAGCATCCAGCCCTGGGTGGCGAGTCCGTAGAAGACGAAGGCGAGCGCGCTGATCCCGATCCCCCAGAGTACGGACCGGCGTTCTCCCAGCTTCGGGACGATCACCCGGATGAGGCCTCCCTGGACGAGGGCGGCGGCGACGCCGACGAAGGCGAGCGCGAGGCCGTTCTGGCCGGGATTCCACTGGAAGCGATACTCCGTGAAGAGGACCCAGACGCTGTGAAGGCTGTTTTGGGCGAGATGGGTGAGCAGCAAGGTGACGGCGAGTCCCATGACGACGGGGTATCGCTTGAGGAGCGCTATCCAGGAGAAGGGGTTGGCCTTTTTCAGGGTGAAGGGTCGGCGGTTTTCCAGGCGGTGGGACTCGGGCACGGCGAAGAACCCGTAGGCGGCGTTGAGGATCGAGACGGCTGCTGCTGCGTAGAACGGCAGCCGCATGTCGATGTTTCCGAGCAGGCCGCCGATGGCGGGTCCGAAGATGAAGCCGAGACCGAAGGCCGCGCCGAGCAGGCCGTAGTTCTGGGCGCGGTTTTCGGCGGTGGAGACGTCCGCGATGTAGGCCGAGGCGACGGTCAGGCTGGCTCCGGCGATGCCTGCGAGGGCCCGGCCGACGAAGAGCCAGATGAGCGAGGGTGAAAACGCCATCATGAGGTAGCTGACGGCGGATCCCACGAGGGAGACGAGCAAGATGGGTTTGCGGCCGACCTGGTCGGAGAGGGCGCCGAGTCCCGGGGCGCAGAAGAACTGCATCAGGGTGTAGGTGGAGAAGAGGGCTCCGTAGTAGAACGCTCCCGCGGCGGGGTCGGCGGAGAGCGACAGGACGAGCTGCGGGAGGATCGGGATGATCAACCCGATGCCGATGACGTCCAGAAGCAGGGTGACGAAGATGAAGAGCAGGCCGGTCGGGGCCTTGGGCTTGGCTGGCATGGGGTCTCCGGACGCAAGGACGAGGAAAGCCCGCGAGGGTCTTCCCTCGGGCGCGCTCCCATGCTGGATCGCCTGGGCGATCTTGGCAAGACGTGTCTCGGGGTTTCGGTCAGGTGAAGAGGGGGGCGATGGCGGCGAAGTGCAGGGCGCTGGCGGCGATGACCAGGGCGTGGAAGACCTCGTGATAGCCGAAGAACCGAGGGAAGGGATCGGGCTTGCGCAGGGCGTAGATCAGGGCTCCGAGGCTGTAGAGCAGGCCGCTGGCGAGGATCAGGCCGAGGGCCGCGGGTCCCATGGCGGCGGCGATCTGAGGCAGGTAGGGAAGGCCTATCCAGCCGATCAGCAGGTAGAGCGAGACCGAGAGGGGCTTGGGCGCATGAGGCCAGACGAGTTTCTGGAGGACGGCGAGGCCCGTGAGGGCCCAGAGCAGGACCAGCAGGGGAGATCCGGTCGATTGCGGAAGGGCGAGCATGGCGACGGGGGTGTAGGAGCCGGCGATCATCAGGAAGATGGCGGAGTGATCGAGTCTTCGCATGTGCGTTCGCGCTCGTTCTCCCCAGTCCCGACGGTGGTAGAGCGCGCTGACGCCGAACATGGCGGCCATGCAGAGCACGTAGACGAGCGAGGCGCCGAGTTCCTGGGGGCTGGCCGCCTTGAAGATCAGGAAGGCCCCCGCAGCGAGAGCCACGAAGAAAGCGATCTGGTGGGACACGCCTCGCATCACGGGCTTGGACGGGGTAGGCAACGGGTCGCGCATGGGCTCCATCCTTCCTCTGACGGCGCTTGCGGCGCGACCGTCAGATGATCCCAGTGTAGGCGACGGGTCTCGCCTTGTCTGTCCCGCCTCGGCCATGGCGGTGTAAAAGTTGCGTCACAGGCCCAGGCCCGGTTGGACGCTAACCGGGATAGCCCTGGCCTGGCGGGTTTCGGCGGGAGCGCGCGTGGCGATAAGCGTGGAATCGTGCTAGGATGAGAACGGGACACTCGACAAGAGGCGGCGATCACCCGGGTCGTTCACCCGGCGCGCGAGGGGCATTGGTCTCTTTCGGCCGGAGGCGGAAGGGGATCTCCTCGGAGCTCCGAGTCTCGCGAGATGTTCGATGCTAACTTTGCGCAGTGCGGTGTTCAGACCCAGGTCCCCTTCCGGCCGAGCGGGCTCAAGCCCGTGTACTGCCGCGACTGCTTTAGGAGGTAACCATGGGAAAGAACAACACCAAGGCCGAAAAGGCCAAGCGAAACCTGGAGTACGCCAAGAAGTTCAAGAAGCGGCGTCCGTCCGCCCGGGGAGGACGTCCTCCCTTCCGCCCCAGTCCCTCGCCCGGATCGTCCTCGCCGTCCGGTTTCAACTCAGACAGGCCCTCGTTCGATGCCGTCTGCACCACCTGCGGCACGAAGACGACGGTTCCCTTCGAGCCGACCCCCGGCAAGCCGGTTCTCTGCCGCAACTGCTTCGTGGCTTCCCGGCCCGTCTAGCCGAACGCTTCCGACCATGCGGAGGGGCTGCCTCTTTCGAGACAGCCCCTTCGTCATGAGGCGCCTTGCGTCGGCCGCCACTTCCGTGGTATCCGTAGAAACTACCGATCTCGAATTCGTCCGGATCTGTCACCCTCGAAACGCCCCCCCCTTCTTCGATCTTCAGGTGCGCCAATGGCCTTACCCTTTCAAGCCCTCTTTCTCGGCCCCGCGGGCGAGAACGCCCAGATCGTCGAGGACTTCATCCTCGAGGCCCTTCGCGACCATGTCTTCTGGCGGCGCAACTTCCACCCTGAAGACGGTCCCTTCATCCGGGAGTCCGACAAGCGCAGCGAGGCCTATGACGCGACCCTGATGCGCCTGCGCCAGGAGCTGTACTACCTCCTGAGCCGCCTCAAGCAGGGAGCTCCGCTCTTCAGCCCGCGCTACATCGCCCACATGACCAGCGACGTCCTGATCTCCTCGCTGGTCGGCTACTTCGCGGCGATGCTCTACAACCCCAACAACATCAGCGAGGAAGCTGCCCCCGTGACCACCGAGCTCGAGCTCGAGGTCGGCATGCAACTCGCCCGGCTGGTCGGCTACGGCCCTCAGGCCTGGGGACACCTCACTTCCGGCGGTTCGGTCGCCAACCTGGAAGCCCTCTGGGCGGTCCGGGGAATCAAGTTCTTCTCCCCCGCCGCCGCCATGGTCGCCCGGGAACTCGACCTTCCCGAGATCCCCCTCCAGCGCGCCGACGGCCAAATCACCACCCTCCAGGCCATGACCCCCTGGGAACTCATGAACGTCCCCTTGGATGCGGCCCTCCAGCTTCGTGACACCCTGCTCCGGATGCCCGATCCCCGCGTCCGCCGCCGTCTCGATGCATGCTCGCTCGCCTCGCGGGGCATGCTGGGCTTCTACCGAGCCTTCGAGGCCGCCTTCGGCGAGAAGCTCGCCGAACCCGTCTTGCTCGTGCCCGCCACCAAGCACTATTCCTGGGTCAAGATCGTCGACCTTCTCGGAAGCGGACGCGAGCAGATCGTCGAACTGCCCCTCGACGAGCACTACCGAATCGACCCTCAAGCCTTCCGGGGCGTCCTGGATGACCTCAACGAAAGCCAGATCCCCGTGCTCTCGCTGGTCGCCGTGCTCGGATCCACGGAAACCGGCACCGTGGACGAGATCCACCGCCTGCTCGAAGTCAAGAACGACGCGAAGCTCAAGGGAATCGACTTCTACTGCCACGTCGACGGAGCCTACGGCGGCTACGCCACCGCGCGCTTCCGCGATCCCCAGGGACAGTGGGTCAAGGGCCCCTACGATCGCGCCTCGGCGGCGAGCTTCGAGGCCCTCCCCGAGACCGATTCCATCACCATCGATCCCCACAAGCTGGGCTACTCGCCTTATCCCGCCGGCGCCATCGTCTTCAGGGACCAGCGGATCCGCGAGTTCCTCAACGTGGAGGCCCCCTACGTCTTCCACGACGGGGATGACGCCCATACCACCATCGGGAAGTACATCGTGGAAGGCTCGAAGCCCGGAGCCGCCGCCGCCGCCGTCTGGATCAACCATCGGGTCCTGCCGCTCGACGTCACCGGCTACGGAGCGCTCATCAGCAACACCATCTCCTGCGCCCGAATGCTGAGAGACGCCCTCGCGAGCCATCGCTCCCCCGAAGGCATGCGCCTCTTGCCCCTCAACGATCCCGACCTCAACCTCGTCACCTTCATCGCCCTGCCTCCCCGCATCGAGTCCCACGAGGAGCTCAACCGCTTCAACGAGGAACTCTACCGACGCTTCGCCATCCAGCCCAATCGCCGGGTCTTCAGCTACGAATTCCTGCTCTCCAAGACGGCTTTCGACGTCAAGAAGTACGCCCGCGGTCTGCACGCGCGCCTGGATCCCGCCGTCTGGAGCATGCTCGATGAGGGGCGTCCGCTCACGGTCCTGCGCAGCACCATCATGAATCCGTTCACCAAGGACATGATCGAAGGCGGCACCTTCTTCAGCGAACTCCTCGACGCCCTGGACCGGGAGATGCGCGACGCCTACGCCCTGGTCACCGAAAAGCCCCGCATCTCGCCGGCGCCGGCGGGAGGCTGATCCGGCAGCGTCCTGGGGCCCCTTCGTGATGGAGGCCGTCCGGTTGCGGTATAATGGCTCCTGACCCCGTTGAAGGAGATTCGACCTCTGACCAAGATGGCCTGTTCAATTCCGAAGCCTGACATGGCGATCGCCCGGTGGGCGGCCGTCTTCATGGCGTTGGCCGTCACGTGTCTCCTCTCGCTCATCCCCATGAAGGTTCCCGCCCTGAACCCCTTCTGGCAGCAAGGCGTCCTGCTGCCGCCGGCCATGACCCTCTTGGCGGATTCGAACGAGGGGCTTCAGATCAAGGCCTCGAACGAGAACCTCGGGTCGCGCGAGGTCCAGCCCATGCTCGCGCCGCTGGATCCCCGGGTGCCGCTTCCCTGGAGCACCGGCTTCGATTCCCCGCACCGTGGCGGCCACTTTGCCTCCCTCTACGCGGGAATCCCCGCCAATCCGCGCATCCCCGCCAAGAAGGTCAGGCGAATCGCCCTCCCTCCCCCAACCCCCGTCAATCTGAGAGCTCCCCCGTCCGCGCGCGACGCCTCTTCGAGGCTCGTCTGACGCGTGATGCTGCTTCGCCCCGCATGAGGGTGAGGAAGGGGGAATTATCTTGGATGCCTTTCGCCTCCTGCAGGACCTCGCTGCCATCTTGGTGGCTGCAATCGTCTGCGGGGCTGTCTTTTATCGCCTGAAGCAACCCATCATCATCGGCTACCTGATCGGCGGTTTGCTGGTCGGCCCGTACGCGCTCGGCTTCGTCTCCGATGTTCATACCATCGAGATGTTCGCCGAGATCGGCGTGGCGCTGCTGATGTTCGCCCTGGGTGTCGAGTTCTCGCTCGCCGAACTCAAGCCCGTCTACAAGGTGGCCGTGTTCGGCGGGGCGGCCCAGATCCTGCTGGCGATCGCACTCACCGGCGGTCTCTCCACGCTCTTCGGCCTCTCCCTGGGAGCCGGAGTCCTCCTCGGCTGCATCATCGCCATCTCCAGCACCGTCATCGTCCTCAAGGTCCTCATGGAACGAGGCGAACTCGACTCGATGCACGGACGGATAGCGCTGGGACTCCTGATCGTCCAGGACCTCAGCGTCGTGCCGATGATGGTCATGCTCCCGAACCTCAGCGATCCCGCGAAGATCCTGGGCCTCCCCATGCTGCTCGCGCTGGGGAAGGCCGCGCTCATCCTCGCCGTGCTGATCGTGGCGGGAACGCGCCTTTTCCCCCTCTTGATGGCCCGAATCGCCGCCACCCGCAGCCGGGAACTCTTCCTGCTCTCGTCCGTCGCCCTCTGCTTCGGGACGGCCGCCATCACCTATTCCTTCGGCCTTTCGCTCGCGCTGGGCGCTTTCCTCGCGGGAATCGTGGTCTCGGAGTCGGATCATAGCCACCAGATCCTCGCCGACGTGCTGCCCTTGCGGGATCTCTTCGCGACCCTCTTCTTCGTCTCCGTCGGCATGATGATCAACCCCGCCTTCCTGATCACCCATCTGCCCGCCGTCGGCGGCTTGACCCTGGCCATCGTCGTGGGCAAGGCCGTCTTGATCGGTGGCAGCACCCGGTTCTTCGGCTACACCGGACGGACCTCCCTGGCCGTCGGCATGGGGCTCGCCCAGATCGGAGAGTTCTCCTTCGTGCTCGCGAAGATGGGTCGTTCGGATGGCCTCATCACCGAAGACTTCTTCTCGGTCATCCTGGCCAGCGCGCTGCTCTCGATCCTGGTCACCCCGCTCATGATGCAGGCGGCGACCCCGCTCTATCGCTTGCTTCAGCGGGTTCCCGCCATCCGCAAGGCCACCGCGAAAAAGAACCGCGAGAGCGTGGCCACCGCCGAGCTGAAGGGGTTGATCGACCACGTCGTCATCTGCGGCTTCGGTCGCGTGGGGAGCAACCTCGGCAAGATCCTGGTCCGCAGCGGCATCCCGGTGCTCGTCATCGACATCGACCATGTTCGCATTCAGGAGCTTCGCGCGCGCGGGATTTCCTGCCTCTACGGCGACTCCTCGAATATCGAGGTGCTCCGGTACGCCCGGCTCGCCCTGGCCCGGGTCCTGGTGGTGGCCCTTCCCGATCCCCTCGCATGTCAGCTGACGGTGGTCAACGCCAAGCAGATCAATCCTTCGCTGGAGGTCCTCGCACGGGCCCAGCGCAGCCAGGACGTCGCGGGGTTGTATGACATGGGGGCCGAAGAAGTCGTCCAGCCCGAGTTCGAGGCCAGCATCGAGGTAATTCGCTTCACCCTGGGCAAGCTGGGCTACACCAGTCGCGAAATCCAGCGCTACTCCCACCAGATCCGCAAGGAAGGCTACCGGCAGTTCGGAGACGAGTTCAACCCCGACACGACTCCCGACTTGCTCGAGGCCCTGGGGGCGGCGGAGCTGAGCTGGCTCGAGATCCCCTCGGGCTCGCCCCTCGATGGGCAAAGCCTGCGGGAAGTGGATCTTCGGGGTCGAACCGGAGTGGGTGTTCTGGCCGTACGGCGAGAGGGTCAGATCATCGCGAACCCCAAGGCCGACAAGCAGCTCAAGGGGCATGACGAGATCCTGGTGATGGGGACGCAGGCTCAGCTCAACCAGTTGCAGGTGCTCTTGAGCCCGACGTCCGGGCCTTTGGACCCTACCGAGAGGCTCGCCTAGCGCCAGCGGCTGTTGATTAGCGCCGGCGGCTGTTTCGTAGGGCAGCGAGAGAACGCCGTCGAGCTTTGCTCTAGGAATCAGTCCCTGGCCGTGAGGGTGGGGTTGGCGATGAAGGTGTCGAGGTCGAGCTTCATCCGGACCTGAAGGCCGTCTTGACGGAATTGCATGGCATCGAGCCGTCCGCGATCCTTCAAGACGGCGTTGAGGTCCATCCGCAAGCTGTTACCGTCCTGTACCGGGGCGAGTCCCGCCGCCTCGAAGGTCTTGGCGAGCTCACCGAGCGCCTTGGTGATGCTCGGTTTCACCGTCAGTTCCGTTCCCTCGATCGTGAAGTCCAGATCCAGCCGAATCATCATTCGGCTGGCCTCTAGCGGCATGTTGGCGGCTTCCTTGTGCCCGGCGGCCAGGCCGAGCAGCGCGATGAGCACTTTGCCGGCGTTCACGACGTCGCTTCCATCCTTGAATTCCGCCGAGCCGTCGATCTTGCCTCCCCCGTCTCTCAGGGATACCTTGGAGACCTCGTAATCAGGGGCGAGCGCTCCCTTGAGCAGGGCCTGAAGACCGGCTGAATCCGCCTCCAGCGTCAAATCCGACTGGGGCGAGCGGTTCTCCGCGGGGGCCATGCCATGGCTTTTCATGGCGAGGTTCAGGTCGCCCGTCGCCGTGGCCGACAACCCGAGCTGCGTCTTCGCGAGGTCGATGGTCAGCCCGGCCGGTAGGGCATTGAGGTGGCGAAGGAGGGTGTTAGGGTCCAGGGTCACCACGCCCTGATCGGGATGGGCCTTGGTTCCGAGGCTCCACTGGAGTTCCGAGGCCAGTTCTTTGCAGACCTTTCCGGTGATCCACCGGTGCTGAATGCCGAAGCGGCTCGAGTCACCCAGGGGGATGCGGAGGTTATCCAGCTTGAATCCGACGCCTTGCCCGATGACTTCGGGCTTGAGGTCGACCGTGAAGGGAACGGTCATGCCGAGCTTGGTGACGCTGGCGCGAACGGTGTAGGCGCGGCGCGTGGGATCGAAGGAGATCGTGGCGTTCGAGACGGCCTTGCTCTTGCCGAGGGCGTGCTGGAGGAGCCGTTCGGTGAACAGGCGGCTGAAGCCGATTTGACCGTTGGCGAGCACGCTCGGGCCATCGACGAGGCGGAGGCGGAGGTCGGCTTCGAGGAGGCGATCGCGGGGGGCTTTGGCGATGTCGAGACGATCGCCCGCGGGCACCGGCTTGGCCGCTGAGGGAGCCGCGGGGGGCTCTTGGCGTCGAAGGGGTTGGGGGGTCGATTGAAGCGCCTTGTGGATCGTCGTCATGTTGCCTCCCGGATGGCCGTTGTCTGAAGGATCTTATACCCCTTTTTGCTTACTTGCTTGCGGGAAACGATTCCGAGCTTTCGTGGAACGCCGAACGCCGGGAGCCCTGGGGCTCCCGGCGTTGCGGACGGCGACTACTCCGAGATTTCCGGAGCGAGGTGCCAGTGATCGGGCGAGCGCCAGAGTCTCGAGACCAGGAGTTCGCGCTCGAAGGTGAACTCCCGGGGGAGCTTGTCGAGCAGGCCGAAGAAGAATTCTTCGTGGCCGAGGGCTTCTTGCTTCCATTCCTCGCGGTTGATCTTCATGAGGGTATCGAACTTCTCGAAGCCGAAGTCCTCGGCGCCGGTCCAGTCGAGGTCCTCGTAGCGGGGAACCCAGCCGAGGGGGCTTTCGATGGCGTAGGCCTTGCCGTGGACGCGGCTGACGATCCACTTGAGCACCCGCATGTTCTGACCGAATCCGGGCCAGAGGAACTTGCCGTCATCGTCCTTGCGGAACCAGTTGACGTGGAAGATCCGGGGGGGATTCTGGAGTTCGCGGCCGAACTTCAGCCAGTGGTTGAAGTAGTCGGCCATGTGGTAGCCGCAGAAGGGCAGCATGGCCATGGGATCGCGGCGCACGACGCCGAGCTTTCCGAAGGCGGCGGCGGTCATCTCGGAGCCCATGGTGGCGCCGAGGTAGACGCCGTGGCTCCAGTTGAAGGACTGGAAGACCAGGGGAACGGTGGTCTGCCGGCGACCGCCGAAGACGAAGGCGCTGATGGGCACTCCGTCGGGGTTTTCCCAGTCCGGGTCGATGGTGGGGCACTGGACGGCCGGTGCGGTGAAGCGGGAGTTCGGGTGCGCGGCGGGCCGGCCGGCGTCCGGGGTCCAGTCCTGGCCGGTCCAGTCGATGGCATGCGCGGGGGCCTCGCCGTCCATGCCTTCCCACCAGACGTCGCCGTCGTCGGTCAGGGCGACGTTGGTGAAGATGGTGTTCTTGAGAATGGTCCGCATGGCGTTGGGGTTGGAGGCATAGGAGGTGCCGGGGGCCACGCCGAAGAAGCCGTTCTCGGGGTTGATGGCGTAGAGGCGGCCGTCGGCGCCCGGCTTGATCCAGGCGATGTCGTCGCCCACGGTGGTGAGCTCCCAGCCTTCGAACTCGGCGGGGGGGATCAGCATGGCGAAGTTGGTTTTGCCGCAGGCGCTGGGGAAGGCGGCTCCGAGGTAGGTCTTCTGGCCTTCGGGGCTCTTCACGCCGAGGATGAGCATGTGCTCGGCGAGCCAGCCTTCGTCACGGCCCATGACCGAGGCGAGGCGCAGCGAGAAGCACTTCTTGCCGAGGAGAGCGTTGCCGCCGTAGCCGGAGCCGTAGGACCAGATGGCGCGATCTTCGGGGAAGTGGACGATGTACTTCTCGTCCTTGTTGCAGGGCCAGGGTACGTCCTCTTGGCTCGGTGCCAGGGGGGCGCCGACCGAGTGGAGGCACTGCACGTAGGCGTCGTCACCGAGGGCATCCAGCACGTTCTGGCCCATGCGGGTCATGATGCGCATGTTGGTGGCGACGTAGGGCGAGTCGGAGATTTCGACGCCGATGTGGGCGATCTTGGAGCCGACGGGGCCCATGCTGAAGGGGATGACGTACATGGTGCGGCCGCGCATGGAGCCACGGAAGTGCTCTGTGAGCGTGGCCTTCATTTCGCGAGGGTCGACCCAGTTGTTGGTGGGGCCGGCATCTTCCTTGCGGCGGCTGCAGATGAACGTGCGGTCCTCGACGCGGGCGACGTCGCTCGGATGCGAGCGGGCCAGGAAGCTTCCGGGCCGCTTGGAGGGGTTCAGGCGGATGAAGGTTCCGGCCTGGACCATCTGCTCGCAGAGGGTGTCGTACTCCTCCTGGGAGCCGTCGCACCAGTGAACCGAATCAGGTTGACAGAGGTCTTGTATTTCCTTGACCCAATCCAGGAGGCCCTGGTTGGTGGTTCTGGGCATGGTAGCACTCAGCATCTTTCACTCCTTCGTGAGATCAACCGATGTCGAGGGCCCAGATCAAGATCTGGGCCGCGAGGATCTTGGCGATCATGGCAGTTGGCATAATAGCAGTATAAACCACATTCGGAGCTTCGGAGTGCGATCGATCGCCCGCAAACGTAAGTAGCGCGGGCTGTGTCTGCCCTCCGGCCAGTACTCCGGCGGCGCTCACCCAGTCCATGCGCAGTACCAGCATGGCGCCGCCGAGCAGGATCAGGGTTGCCAGCAGCGTGAGCCCCGCTCCGACGGCGATCAGCAGGGGGCCCTGGCTGGCGAGCGCTTCGGCGAAGTTGCCGCCGGCCCGCAGTCCGACGGCCGAGAAGAAGAGCACGAGTCCCAGCTGCCGGAAGGCCAGGTTGGCGGCGGGTGGCAAGCTCCAGATGAGCGGGCCGGTCCGGCCGATCCAGCCCAGGATCAGGGCCGCCACGAGGGGACCGCCGGCGATCCCGAGATGGATCGTGGCTCCGCCGGGCAAGGGCACCTCGATGAGGCCCAGGAGGATGCCTAGAACGATGCCCACGGAGAGCGAGAGGAAGTCCGTCTCGCTGAACGCGCGGCTCGAGTCCCCGAGGTAGTGGACGATGTCGGGCATCTGGCCGGCTCGAGCGACGACGCGGAGTCTGTCGCCCCGTTCCAGGACGGTTTGGGCCGTCGGGACGAAGTCCTGGTCGCCGCGCCTGACCCGGGTCACGACCGCCCCGAAACGCCTCTCGAGGCCTATCTCGCCTAGCTTTCGGCCGATGAGTCGGGGAGTCGAGAGGATCAGGCGCCGGAAGTCCACCTGCTCGCGGCATTGTTCGGGTCCCATGGCCCCCCCGACCGCGTGCCCGATGAGGTCTCGAGCCTTTTCGAGCTCGGCCTCGGTACCCACGACGTGCAGGACGTCTCCGGCTTCCAGGATGGTGCTGGGCAGGGCGACCCTCACGCTGTCGCCCCGTTGCACGCGGCTGACCCTGACCGGGAGTTCGGCGAGGGGAGAATGGGCGATGGGCTTGCCGATGAGGGCTTCGGTCGTGACGACGAGGTTCATGGCGGCCGGCGCGCCCTGATGCTCGCCGTTCGAGTCCTCGGCTTGCTTGACGGCTGCGGGCAAGTCGATCTTGCCCATTTGCAAGACGAGTTCGGCGAGCAGGATGGGGAGGGCGACTCCCAGGGGGTAGGCGATGGAGTAGCCGACCGTGGGTAGCAGGGCGTTGGGGGAGCTTCGCAGCGACTCGGAAACCGCCGCCAGGGCCGGCGTGTTGGTGATGGCCCCGCATAAGAGCCCGATGCCGAGCTCCGGGGAGATTCCCAGGATGCGGACGGCCAGGGCGGCCGCGATCGCCGTTCCCCCGACGGCCACCAGCGCCAGCAGGGTGAGGCCGATTCCGCTCTTGCGAAGAATCCGGAAGAAGAGGGGGCCTGCCTGGACTCCGATGGCGTAAACGAAGATCAGGAGTCCGAATTGGCTGACGAGTTCGGGGAGTTCGAACGCGTGCCCGCCCCATAGCCCCAAGCCGAGGCCCGCGAAGAGGACCGCGGCCACTCCGAGGCCAATGCCCCTGAACTTGAGAAGGCTGAGCAGGTACCCGAGGCCGACCGTCAGGAAGAGCAGCAGAAGAGGTTGGGCGGCCAGGGCCTCGCGCATGGGGTCCAGCACGGCTAGTTTTGGAGGGTAGCCGCCTCTTCCAGGCTGCTACGCAGAGGCTCCTTGTCGAAGGGGAACATGAGCAATCCGCAAGTGGCGTGCTTGAAGACGCGTTCGGAGACGCTCTGGCGCATGGGGTCTCCCACGTGGTTGCGGGTTCCCAGGACGATCAGATCCGCCTCGAAGGCCTGGGCTTCCGCCACGATCGTCTCGGCGGGAGTGCCGATCTTGACCTTGGCCGAGGCCTTGAAGCCGGCGAGTTCCAGTTCTTGGAGAGCCTCGTCGAGGGCTTCGAGGGCGTCGTCGGCCATCGCGTTGGTGGTCTCGATCAGGCGTGGATCATGACGGGACGCCTCGCGCGCGGGAATGACCGAGAGGACCTGGACCTCGCAGGAGCCGGTGCGCATCATCTGCACGAAGCGGCGCACCGCTTCCAGGGAACAGCGGGAAGACTCGGTGGCAATCAGGACGCGCTGCATGATCTTCTCACTCCTATTTTTTCGGAGCCGGCTTGATTCAAGGCCGGCTTGGCTCTTTTACACCGCCCTCATGCTAGACTGCCCGGCGCCGCTGCGCAACCGGAATAAGTCCTGAACGATGGATAAGATCGCGAGAAGGCCTGCGCCTCGGCGCAGACCTTCCCGACCCGACGTTTCGACGACGCGTCTTGTGTATTAGCTCATGACCTTGTATTAGCTCAAGGCTGTTCCTCGGACGGCGGAGCCGTCGCCTCGATGGCCGTGAAGTCTTCAAGGATGGTGTAGCGATGGGCGGCGCCCCGGGGCACGACCCAGGAATCCCCGGGCTCGAGCTTGAAGATCTGATCCTCGACGGTCAACTCGGCGCGGCCGCAAAGGACGTAGCCCACGGTCTCGTAGTCCCGCCGCGTGGTGGATTTCGGCTCCGCGGGCGGTTCGTTCTCCCAGAGTCGCATCCCGACGCTCGTTCCCGTGGCCAAGAACCTTTGTCCCTGCGAACCGAGCTTCGAGTTCGCGACGTTGACCTTGCCGACTGAGGTTTGCGCCATGACGGCCTCCTCTCTTCACTCGCGATATCCTGTCCATGACAGCAGGTCGACGCGAAGTTGAAAACAGCCGAGCCGCAGAAAATGAAACCGTCGAGCTTCCGGTACGGTCGACCCGCCCCGCAAGATATGGCATGCTAGATACCATGAAAGATGCCATCCAACTCTCCGACGCCTCCGCGATCGCCCGCGACCTCGCCCGCGATCTCGGCCTCAACGCCCTCCAAGCCGAGCGCGTCATCGCCCTTTTCGACGACGGAAACACCATTCCCTTCATCGCCCGCTACCGCAAGGAAGTCACCGACGGCCTCGACGAGGTCCAGTTGCGCGCCTTGCAAGAGGGCCTCTCCCGGCGCCGCAAGCTCGATGAACGCCGCAAGGAAATCCGGCACGCGCTCCAAGAGTTCGGGCAGCTGACCCCGGAACTGGCCCGCCGACTCGACGCCGCCGACAAGCTCACCGTGCTCGAAGACCTCTACCTGCCCTTCCGCCCCAAGCGCCGCACCCGCGCCATGATCGCCCGCGAGCGCGGCCTCGCTCCGCTGGCCGACCTCATGCGCCAAGCCAAGGGCGAGCCTCCCCTGACGGCCGCCGAGCGCTTCGTGAACGCGAGCCTCGAAGTTGCCACGCCCCAGGACGCGCTCGCCGGAGCCCGCGACATCCTCGCCGAGACCGTGAGCGAGGATCCCGAGGTTCGCGGCCGATCCCGCGCGCTCGCCATGCGCGAGGCCCTGCTCACGGCGGCCAAGGCCCCCAAGGGCGAGGATCCGCAGGGCAAGTACGCCCAGTACTACGCCTTCTCGGAACCCGTCGTCCGCGTGCAACCCCACCGGGTGCTGGCCTGCGATCGCGGCGAAACCGAGGGCGTCCTCAAGGTCGGACTCTCGCTTCCCGACGACCGGATCCTCGACGTGATGCGCTCGGCCATCCCCCGACCTTCCCATCCCCTCTGGCGCGACCAGATCGAACTCGCCCTCGCCGACGGCTACAAGCGACTGCTCGCTCCCGCCCTCGAGCGCGACGTCCGCTCCGCCTTGACGGAGAAGGCCCAGGGGCACGCCATCACCGTCTTCGCCTCGAACCTGAAGGCGCTCCTGCTGCAGCCGCCCCTGCGTGGACAGACCGTGCTCGGGCTCGACCCGGGATTCCGGACCGGCTGCAAGGTCGTGGTGGTCGATCCCACCGGGAATCCCTTGTTCGACGGCATCGTCATTTACCCGCACGAGCCTCAGAAGCGCTGGACCGAAGCCGTCGAGACCCTTCGCCACCTCATCCGGAAACACGGGGTCGGAGTCGTCGCCATCGGCAACGGAACCGCCAGCCGGGAAACCGAGGCCCTGGTCGCCGAGGTCATCCGCGAGATGGCGGGGGTCGGCTACGTGATGGTTTCCGAGTCGGGAGCCAGCGTCTACTCGGCTTCCGACGTGGCTCGCGAGGAGTTCCCGGATCTCGACGCCACCCAGCGGGGGACCATCTCGATCGCGCGCAGGCTGCAAGATCCGCTCGCGGAGCTGGTGAAGATCGACCCCCAGGCCATCGGCGTGGGACTTTACCAGCACGACCTGGATCAGAAGGCCCTGGGAGCCTCCCTGGACGGCGTGGTCGAGGACGCCGTCAACCACGTGGGGGTGGATCTCAATACCGCCTCGTCCTCCCTTTTGACCCGGGTCGCCGGCCTGAACAAGAAGGTCGCCAAGGCGATCGTCGATCAGCGGGCCGCCGAGGGTCCCTTCAAGAAGCGTGCCGAGCTGCTCAAGGTCAAGGGTCTCGGCGCGAAGACCTACGAGCAAGCCGCTGGGTTTCTCCGCATCCCCAGTGGCCTCGACCCGCTCGACAACACCGCCATCCATCCCGAGTCCTACCCCGCGACCCGTAAGCTACTGAGCAAGTTGGGGCTGGATGCGGGGGACCGGGAACTGGGCAAGGCGATAGCGGCTCGTCGCGGCGTGCTCGACCTCGAAGCCCTGGCCGGCGAGCTTGGCCTCGGCCTTCCCACGTTGCAGGACATCCTGGACAACCTGTCGAAACCGGGACGAGATCCGCGCGAGGATCTGCCGAAACCTCACCTCAGGCAGGACGTTCTGCGCATGGAGGACCTCAAGGCGGGAATGCGCGTCACCGGGACGGTCCGCAACGTGGTGGACTTCGGAGCCTTCGTGGACATCGGGGTGAAGCAGGACGGCCTGATCCACGTCTCGGAGCTGGCCGATCGCTTCATTCGCAATCCCCTGGAGGCCGTTTCCGTGGGGGACGTCATGGAGGTCGAGGTCCTGGAAATCGACTCCAAGCGCGGGCGCATCTCGCTGAGCCGCCGGCGGGTCCTCTTGCCGCAGTGACCCGCGCGCAGCCATGACGTCGGCGAGTTCCCCTCAGCTCGAGGTTGCGCATCGCGACGGCGAGATCCACCTGACCTTTCCCTTCCAGCCGCTCTGGGTGCAGGCCATCAAGCGCGTCAAGGTTCGGGACTTCGACCCCAAGAAGCGGGCCTGGGTGGTTCCCGATCGCCTGGCGCCCGATCTGCTCGCTCACCTGGAAGCGGTCGAGGCTCCCGCCGATGCGCTGGAGATCCTGCGTCTCATCGCGGGTGAGGCCCTGAGTCGCGCGGCAGCTGCCGACGTCCGGGCCGCCGAAGCCTATCGGCGAGTTCTTCCCCGCATTTCCGGGCGTTACCCGGGGCTCTTCCGGCACCAGTTGGAGGGCATCGAGTTCTTGCTCACGCCGCGCCCGATGCGCGGAGCGCTTCTGGCGGACGACATGGGTCTGGGAAAGACGTGCCAGGCGATCGTCGCGGCCCACGAGGCCCATCCCCACGGCCGCATCTTGATCGTCTGCCCCGCTTCGGTCAAGCTCAACTGGGAGCGCGAGATCCACGCCGTCCTCGGTGCCCAGGACGTGGCCATCCTGGGGCGGGACAAGGGTCCTTCGCGCTGGACCGTGATCAACTACGACCGTCTGAGAACGCATCGCTCCGAGCTTTCGTCCACGGAATGGGCCTGCCTGATCCTCGACGAGGCTCATTATCTCAAGAACCGGCATTCCCAGCGGTCGCTATTGGTGCTAGGCGGCGAGCATCGCCCCCGCAAGCGCGGCAAGCTTCCTGCCGGCCGGATCCGGGGGCTCGTGGAGCGGGCCGAGCGTGTCATCTTGCTGACCGGGACGCCCATCACCAATCGCCCTTTGGATCTCTTCGCGCTCTTGAGGGCCATCGGTCATCCCCTGGGAGACGACCTCATGACCTACGCCCAGCGCTACTGCGCCGCCTTTCAGTCCGAATGGGGCTGGGACATGGGGGGGGCGTCTCATCTGGATGAGCTGCACGAGCGGCTCAAGGGCGTTCTCCTGCGGCGGAGCAAGGACGAGGTGCTGGATCTGCCTCCCAAGCTCCGGACCTACATGCCCGTGGAGGTCGACCTGGTCGCCTACCGCAAGGTCTGGTTGGATTACGTCCAGTTTCTCGCGAGCCGCAAGCGCAAGCGCATGCCGCGGTCCTTGCTTCTGGCGGAGGTGGCCAAGCTTCGGCATGCGGCGGCGCTCGCGAAGATCCCCGCGGCCGCGGCGCACGTCGAGGCGGTGCTGGAGGCCGGCGAGAAGGTCGTGGTCTTCACCTGTCACACGGGGGTGGTGGACGCCCTGCTGCAGCGCTTCGGCGCGCAGGCGGTGAGGCTGACGGGCTCGGACGACGCGCTGCAGCGCCAGGCCGCAGTCGATGCGTTTCAGGCCGATCCCGAGGTGCGGGTCTTCGTCGGCAACCTGGTGGCGGCGGGAGTGGGCGTTTCGTTGACGGCGGCGACTCAGGTGCTCTTCGTGGATTACTCGTTCGTGCCGGCCGAGCACCTGCAGGCCGAGGATCGGCCTTACCGCATCGGCCAGCGCAACGCGGTGACGGTGACGTATCTTTCAGCCTTGGGGACGCTGGACGAGGAGATCGAGAGGCTTCTGGCCCAGAAGCTGGCGGTGGTCTCGGAGGCCGTCGAGGGGGTGACTCCGCGGCTTCAGGAGTCGTTCCTCGACGATCTTCTGGCGGTGATGGCGCGGGAGCCGCTCACGTAAGCGGAAGCCGGAACCAGAACGTGCTGCCCTTTCCCTTTTCGCTCCGAACCCCGATGCTTCCTCCGTGGGCTTCGACGATGGCCTTGCTGATCGAGAGCCCGAGTCCCGTCCCTCCGCTTTGTCGGGTCGAGCTCATGTCGAGCTGCTTGAATCGCGCGAAGAGCTTGGGTAGGTCCTGCTGAGCCATACCGATTCCGTTGTCGAGCACCTCGGTGAGCAGATCCTGCCCGTCGACGCGGCTCGTCACGACGATCCGTCCGCCCGCGGGGGTGAATTTGACGGCGTTGCCCACGAGGTTCGTGAGCACCTGGACGATCCGGGGGCCGTCGAGGGTCAGCTCCAGGTGCTCGGGGAAATGGCCTGCGAGTTCGAGTCCTTTCTGTTCGGCCAGTGGCTTCAAGGTATCGAGGACCTCTCGGGCCAGGGGCGGGAAATCGGTGGTGACGGGCACCAGGTGGAGCATTCCGGACTGGATCTGGGCGAAGTCGAGCAGGTCGTTCACCAGCAGCAACATGCGTTCGGCCCCCTGGAGCAGTTTCTTGACGGCATCTTGTTGCTCGGGGTTGAGGGGACCGAGGATCTCGTCTTCGAGGATGGAGCCGAAGCCCATGATGAAGTTGAGCGGGGTCCTGAGTTCGTGGCTGATGACCGAGAGGAACTCGTCCTTGGCGCGGTCGGCGTTCCGGAGTTCGGCCGTCATGTCGTTGGCCATGGCGAGGGCGCGACTCCGGCTGCTGGCCAGCGCCCAGATGATGCCGGCCAGGAGCGAGCTGACCAGCGATCCGCTCAGGAAGACGGCGATCGCCAGCTCTCGCTCGGCCGAGCTCCCGAACGCCGGGGTGGTGGTGTAGAGGATCGTCCAGGTCCTGCCGGCGATGGGGGCGGCGATGCTCATGTGGTAGGCCTGGGCTGAGGGGTGGAGGCCGCTGATCGCGGGGTTGTGGTCATGAAGCAAGGTTTCAGGGGAAGGGGAGCCGTCGTAGATCTCGAAGTCGATCCGGGTATGCGGCTGGGTTCCGAAAATTCCGGTGAAGAGGTCGTCGGCCCGGAAAGGAGCGTAGACGTAGCCGAGCAGGTCGGCCTTGCGCTGCGCCGCCGTGGCGAGGGGACTTTCGTTCCGGTAGAGCGGGAGGTAGATCAGGAAGCCGGGTTGCTTGTCTTCGGTGATTTCCTGGACGAGTCGCACCTTTCCGGAGAGGGCGGGCTCTGCGGTGTCGCGGGCGCGGGCCATCGCCTCGCGGCGAATCGGTTCGGAGTACATGTCGTACCCGATGGCGGCGCGGTTTCGCTCGTCCATGGGTTCGAGGTAGAGGATGGAGGTTAACTCGGGGCGATCGCCCTCGGGCCAGACCCGATAGGCGCTCAAATCGCCCCTTCGGACCTCGGCGACGTGCCTCGAGAGGTCCTGGGGGGGGATCCGGATGGCGTAGCCGATGCCCTGGATGCCTGGAAAGCGATCGGCGAGGCTCAGGGCCTCCACGAAAGCGCGCCACTTGGGGCGGTCGATCTTCCGGCTGCCCGCCATGAAGGCCCTGCCCGCGTAGAGCACGTTGATGTGAGCCTGCATGCGCTGCTCGATGGCCGTCTGGGTTCGTCGGGCCAACGCGTCGAACCGGGCGCGCTCCTGCTCCCGGGTGTTTTGAACGATGTAGAAGGTGAAGGCGGTCGTGAGCAGCATGGCCAGCATGAAAACCGCCAAGGCAACGGGAAGGCTGGCGAGCATGCGGTGATCGGGCTTAGTGGGTGGAAGCCACATGAGGATCTCCTCGCAATAGGGACCCCAGATTATCATGCCCCGCGACTCCGAGGGTCGGCGCGCCGCGTGGTTGCGTCCGACCCGGCGGGATGTGAGGGATAGAGGGTCATGGAGGAAGCAGCATGCCGCTTTCCCTGGCCCATAGTTTGCCTCTCGACGTATTTTTCATGAATGATTGGTTTAGTGACTGCTTTTGCCGCCCATGCTTTCTGAACGAACGGTTGATCGAGCAAGTCATCCGGGTATATGAACGATAGTAAAGATACCTCGCTGGCCTGAAGTCGATGGAGACCTCTGATGTCACGTTCAAAACCACTCTGGATCATCCTATTCTTGAGCGTTCTGGCCACGGTTGGCTGCGCACGTCCGGGGGCCTTCGGCCCGCTCGACCCTTCCTCGGGATCCTCGGCCTCGCTGCTCTCCGCGAAATCCTCACGCTACGCCGTGAGCGCCACGATGAAGGGGCGCAACTGGGAGCGGATCGAACGTCTCACCAGCAAGGCCAAGCAGTTTCCTGACGAAAAGGCCCGCTCCAACGGCCGGCAGCGCGATGCCGAGCTGATCGAAGCCTTCGGTACGGCCACTCCTCCTTCTAGGGACGTGCTCCTTCACTATTCCCGCGGATGGGACCAGGGCTCCGAAACGCCGGTCCTGCTGATCCACGGGGTCATGGTCGACGCCAACACCTCCTGGCACGATCCTCATGGCAAGGAGGGTCTCGCCCCGTACCTCTCCGCCAAGGGCAAGCGGGTTTTCGCCCTGACCTTCTCGCACCGCCACGGCGACAACCTTCTCTGGGCCGAGCAGATTGCCAATGCGATCGCCCGGATCCGTGAGGTGACCGGCGCCTCCGAGGTCGATCTGATCGCCCACAGCAAGGGAACCGTCGCCGCCCGCGCCTTGGTCTCGGGTGTCCGGCACCCGTGGATGACTCCCTACGCCAAGGACGTGCGCCGTCTCGTTCTCCTGGGAGGCGCGAACCTCGGTCTCGATTTCTCATTCCGTCACCCGCTCGTCAACTACGGGCTCTACCCCGAACAGGACAACCGGCTTCGCAACGCCCCGATGGTCTGGACCAAGATGCTGGTGATGGGGCTCTGGTTGGACACCTCCCCGTTGACCCTGATGACCGACGCGGGCAATTTCTACCCGGGCCAGTCCCAGATGCTCTACCGCTGGGACAAGGAGTATGCGCTGCCGGCGGCCGAGCAGGACTGGTATACCACCTATCACGGCGGCAAGGGTTTCGTCAGCGAGAGCGCCGGCATCGACAAGGCGATCGCCCAGGGCGGCAACTTCATCGACCGCTTGCGAAAGAACCCCCTGGATCCCGGCGTCGAGCTCGCCGTGCTCGCCGGTGACCAGCCCGACCTCGCGGGCGTCCTCAACGAGACGACCGGCCCCTCCGACGGGGTGGTCTTCATCAAGAGCGCCACGCATACCCAGGACATGACCCGCGCCGGCGCCAAGCTGGTCGCCAAGGACGTCCTGCCGCTCAACCACATGGAACTCATCTACGCTCCGCAGGCCAAATCCTGGCTCCTGGACGTTCTCGGACAGCCCTAGCGCGTGTAACGCCCTCGCGTAACGAGGGTGTAACGTCCTCCTGTTAGTCTTGCAGCAGCAAGGTTGGATAGCAGGAGGACGAACCCAATGAACACTCAAACCCCACCTGATTTCTTCAAGACCTGGAAAGATCTCTATGATCGTTCCGAGGAACTTTTGAGCAAGCCCATGCAGGAGCTGCTCGGGACCGAGTCGTTCGTCAGCTGGATGAGCGCTACCCGGGAGCAGACCCTCTCTCATCAGCAGGTGTCCCGCGAGACCCTGGAGAAGCATTGGGAGGCTCTGCGCCTTCCCAGCAAGAGCGACCTGGTCCGGCTTGCCGGTCAAGTCGTCGATCTGGAATCCAAGGTCGAATCCCTCGACGACCGACTCGACGTCATCGAAGGCAAGCTCGACGCCCTCTTCGGGCGCCTCGACATCGTTCTCGAACGTCTCGATTCGGGGATGACCGTGCGGACGGCCACCCCATCGATGATCGTCGAGGGACTTCCCGAAAAATCCAAGCGCCCCGCCAAGTAAACCTTTCACGCACTTCACGCACTTTACGCACTGAGGAGATATTGCCATGACCACTGAAACCGCTATCCGTCCCAACCTCGCCGGCGAACTGCTGGATGCCACCCTTTCCGGCGCCAAGGCGCTCAACTGGAGCCAGGATCAGCTCGAGGCGCTCGCCTCCACCTGGATGAAGCAGGCGCACACCATGCGTCACGATGGCGAGAAGGTCTTCGAAGTGCTGGTCTCGCAGGCCAAGACCCAGACCGAAGAGATGATGCAGTTCGCCGATCAGGGCTTCAAGAGCGCCACGCAGCACGTTCCGGCCTGGGACATGTTCACCATGGGCGATCTCCGTCGCCAGGTCGAGGAACTTTCGACCCGCCTCGACACCCTGTCCAAGAAGTAAGCGCGAAGGAAGCTGACCCGTCATGACCAAGCAATCCGAGACCATCGAACAGGCCCGCACCGAGCAGCTCCGGACGGAGCTGGAGCGGAGCTGGAAGCAGGCGGAAGCTGCCTGGCAGCATCTGGTTCAGCCCGAGGCGGCCCCGGTCGGCATGACCCCCAAGGATGTCGTCTGGACCAAGAACAAGGCCAAGCTCTATCGCTACCATCAGCCGGAACGCCGCCATGCGGTTCCCATCCTGCTGATCTACGCCCTCATCAACCGCCCCTACATCCTGGACCTGATGCCGGGTAACAGCTTGGTGGAGTTCCTGGTCTCGGAAGGCTATGACGTGTTCATGCTCGACTGGGGGATTCCGGGCGAGGAGGATGGCGGCCTGACGATGGACGATTACGTCCTCGATTACTTGCCTCGCACGGTAAAGCAGGTCTTGCGCCACTCTGGGGCCAAGGAACTGTCCATGCTGGGCTACTGCATCGGGGGAACGCTCAGCGCCATGTATGCGGCCGCTCATCCCGACGCTCCGCTGAAGAACTTGGTCCTGCTCACCACTCCGATCGACTTCGCCGAGGCGGGCCTCTACACGGCGTGGCTGAACCCCAAGTACTTCGACGCCGACCGGGTGGCCGAGACCTGCGACCTGGTACCCACGGACATGCTCCAATGGGGCTCCAAGATGCTCAAGCCGATGCAGAACTACGTGGGAACCTATGCCTCGCTCTTCAATCGGATCGAGGACCGGGAGTTCGTCAAGGGCTGGAAGGCCATGAACCACTGGGTCAACGATGGCGTCCCCTTCGTGGCGGCAGCCTATCGGCAGTGGATCACGGAGTTCTACCAGCAGAACAAGCTCATCAAGGGAGAGCTGAAACTCGGCGGTCGCCCCGTGCTCCTGGAGAACATCCGGTGCTCGGTGCTCAACGCCTACGCAGAGCTGGATCACATCGCCCAGCCCTGCCAGTCCAAGCCTCTGCTCGCGGCGATTTCCAGCACGGACGCCACGGAACTGCCCATCCGGGCGGGACATGTGGGGATCGTGGCGGGCCGCTCCGCCAAGAAGAACTTCTACCCGAAGCTCAACGACTGGCTCTCCAAGCGCTCGTCTCATTGATTTCATCCCCCTTCCCGGGGGCGGACTTCACCAGCTGGCCTGTTTCCTCTGCTTGAGGGAACGGGCCATCTGCCTTATGATGGGCGCAGGAACGCAAACAGCCCTGAGAGGTCAACCTTGTCCTTGTTCGGCGAAGCGCTCGTCACCCGCACGAAGTTCATCGTGCCCCCGCTCAGGCGAACCCACATGAAGCGGGAGCGCCTCGAGCTGCTGCTCGACGGAGCGAAGGACCTCCCCCTGACCCTGGTGATGGGGGGGACCGGTTACGGCAAGAGCTCGCTCTTGGCCGGTTATCTCCAATCACAGCCCGGCACCACGCTCTGGTACGAGATCTCCGAGCGGGATGCCGACCCCCAGCTCTTCGCCCTGCATGTCGCGCATCTCCTGCATCGCGCCTACCCGGGCGTGGCGGATCGGGCCCTGGACCTGCTCGCGCTTCCGGGCGGGGCCGCCATGCAAGGGATTGCCGCCATTGAGACCCTGGCCGACGCGCTCCTGGATCGCCTGGAAGGCGAAACCTATCTGGTGCTCGATGACGTCCACCACCTCCAGGGCTCCGCGGCCACCTTGCTGCTGGCCAATCACCTGATCAGCCTGCGCGTGCCGCGCCTCCGCATCATCCTGGCCGCCCGCTTCCGCCCCGACCTGCCGGGCCTGGCCCGCCTGAGATTGCAGGGGGATGCGTTCTTCGTCGAGCAATCGGACCTGGCGTTTCGCTCTGACGAGGTGGCATCGCTCTTCACCCTGACGCTGGGCTCACCGCTGGATCGCGGGACGATCGAACGCCTGATGGCCGAAACCGAGGGCTGGCCCATGGCGCTGCAACTCATGGCCCAGCGCCAGGGGGTCGGAGTGCCGGAATCCCGGGGCTCGCTGCGGGATCTCTTCGATTACCTGGCCTGCGAGGTCCTGGATCGTTTGACGGCGCGCGATCGCGACTTCCTGCTCATCACGGCCCCCTTGAACCGCCTCTGGCCCGAGGTCTGCCGGGTCCTGACCGGGAGGGACACCTCCGAGGCCCTGGCGACCCTGAACGAGCGTGGCGGATTCCTGGTCCCCTTCGGGGATGGCGGCTATCGCTACCACCACCTGTTCCGGGAGTTCCTCCGGGAGCGCCTCGACTCGGAGGGACGCTTGCAGGAGGCCCACCGCAAGGTCGCCGAGGCCCTGCGGGATCACGGGGAACTCGAAGAAGCCATCGACCACTACCTGGAGGCCGGGCAGGGCGAAATAGCGGCCGCGGGCATGACCGCCGCCGCCCCGACCCTCGTGAACCAGGGTCGCTACGCGCACCTGGAGTCCTGGCTCGCTCGCCTGACCCCCGAGCTCATCCGGCGAGCCCCGGCGCTGGCCATCCACCAGGGGGATGCCTGCCGATTGACGTCCCGCTTCGAGGAGGCGCTCGGTTGGTATGATCGCGCCTACCTCGGTTACGAAGAAAATGCCGAGGGGCGGAGCCGGGCCAAGGCCTCCAAGGCCCTGGTCTATCTGGATACCATTCAGCCGGCCAAGGCCGAGAAATACCTCGAAGAAGCGCTTCGCGAGACGAACGATCCCAGCCGCCGAACGGAGCTGCTGGTGATGCTCGCCGAGAACAAGCTGAACCAGGGCGATGCCGCGGGAGCGGAACGTCTCTTCCGAGAGGCCAGGGACCGTCTACCCGACGTCGCCGAGAACGAAGGCCGTATTTGCTTGAGGACCGGGCGCCTCGATGAGGCCAGGGCCGTCCTGCAAGCCTCCCTGAACCAGTCCGTTTCCTCGACGAGCGGGACCAAGGCC
The DNA here is from genome assembly GCA_002083825.1 of Candidatus Sericytochromatia bacterium S15B-MN24 CBMW_12. Taxonomy (GTDB): domain Bacteria; phylum Cyanobacteriota; class Sericytochromatia; order S15B-MN24; family UBA4093; genus UBA4093. The sequence goes on from DAZV01000030.1 coordinate 120,718, forward strand.
CACCGGGAGGCGTCGCTCGTGCTCTCCTTGATCGATGCCTTGCAGGGCGAGGTTCAGGGCGCACGGCAGCTGGCTTCTCAGGGGCTGTCGCGGGCCAAGAGCCAGGGAGCGCTATGGACCGAGGCGGTGGCGCTCATCCGCTTGGGACATGCGGCCCTCCTGGAGGGAGCGCTTCCGGAATCCGAAGGGCATTACCGGGAGGCCATCGTCCTCGCTCGCGCCGTCGGCATCACCCGCCTGAAGGCCGAACCCTTGATGGGGCTCGCCTTCGTGGCTGGACGGCGCGGCGACCTTCCGCTCGCCGAGACTTACGCCAAGGAAGGCTTGGAGCTGGCCCAGGAAACGGGTGACGCGTGGCTTTGCGCCATGCTGAGCCTGGCGCAAGGGGCCATCTACGCGGCGCACGCGGATCCCAAGGCCGAACGCTGGTTGATGCAGGCCCATACCGCCTACGAGCGCTGCGGGGATCCCTTCGGGCAAGCCGTGGTCGCGCTCTGGTCCGCGCGGCTCGCCATGGCGCTCGGGGAGGGCAAGGCGGCCCTGGTCCGGATCCGACGCTTGCTCGAATTGCTGAGGCGTCACGATTACGGCTTCCTGCTGAGCAAGCCGACCTTGCTGGGCTTTGCCGACATGGAGCAAGTCCAGGCCTTCATCGGGACGGCTCTTGATCGGGGCATCGCTCCGGCCCTGCTCATGCCGTGGCTCGGAGAGCGAGGCATGGTTCCCGAGGCTCCCGTGCTGCGGGAGGATTGCCTCCGAATTCGCGCCCTGGGAGCGTTCCGGGTCTGGAGGGGGCAAGAGGAAATCGGAGGGCGGGCCTGGGGCCGCGAGAAGGCCCGCCAGCTTTTCCACCTCTTCCTGGCCCACCGGGGACAGATGCTTCCCAAGCCGCGCATCATCGATACCCTCTGGCCCGACCTCGACCTCGGGGCGGCCGACGGCACCTTCCGGGTGGCGCTGAACACGCTCAACAAGGTTCTCGAACCCGAGCGCAAGGGGAGCCATCCGCGGTTCATCCAGCGCGACGGGGCCAGTTACGGCTTGCTGGTCGGTGGCGACGTCTGGATCGATGTCGCGGAGTTCGAGCGCCTGCTGGAGGCGGGCCAGGCGATGGAAGCGCTAGGCGAGAATCCCGTCGAGCTGTACCGCCAGGCGATGGAGCTGTCCGAAGGCGATTTCCTGGCGGATTTCACCCAGTACGATGCCTGGTGCGAGCGGGAACGGGAGCGCCTGGCGGACCGTTACAAGGAAGGCTCCTTGAAGCTGGCGCGCCTGCTTTTCGCTCAGGGGGACGACGAGGGTGCCGCGACCTGGTCGCAGCGCCTGATCGAGCGGGACACGTGCGCCGAGGAGGCCTATCGGATTGCCATGGCGGCACAGTACCGACAGGGCGATCGCCCCATGGCCCTGCGCACCTACGATCGCTGCGTCGTCGCCCTGGACGAGGAACTGGGCGTCGACCCGATGCCCGAAACCCAGAGCCTCTTCGAACGCATCACCCGACTGCAACCGCTGTAACAACCATGTAACGCATCCTCGTTACGCTGTCTTTCAATCGCTTCCCCACGTTTTGATGGAGGACCTACGATGTACTTTGGTGACTGGCTCAGCCGCTGGGCGCTCTACGCCCCCGAGAAGACCGCCCTCATCGACGTGGCCGCCGGCCGCAGGTTGACCTACAAGGCTTTCAACCAGCGCGCCGACAAGCTCGCCTCCGCGCTGCGCCAACGCTACGGCATCCGGAAGGGCGATCGCGTCGCCGTACTCGCCTACAACTCCTGCGAAACCCTCGAACTCTTCTTCGCGCTCGGCAAGCTCGGCGCCCTCATGGTCCCCATCAACTACCGGCTGGTCGGACCGGAGATCCAGTACATCCTCCAGAACTCCGAGTCGCGCATCCTCTTTTTCGGCCCCGAGTTCGAAGGCATGGTGAAGGCCATCCTCCCCGAAGTTTCCCTCGACTTCGTCGTCCCCTTCCAGGAGGACGGCCTCTTGACCTCTTACGAGGAGCTGCTCGCCTCGGCTCCCGACGGGGTGCCCGAACCCGCCGAGCTCACGCTCGACGATCCCTGGCTCATCCTTTACACCTCGGGCACGACCGGCCAGCCCAAGGGCGCCGTGTTGACCCACGGGACCGTCACCTGGAACGCCGTCAACACCCAGGTGGGCTGGGACCTGCACCATGACGACATCACCCTGACCCACACCCCGTTCTTCCACACCGGCGGCCTGAACGTCCTCACCACCCCCCTCTTCCACCGGGGCGGAACCGTGGTTCTCATGCGCCAGTTCGACGCCACCCAGTCCCTGGAGCTGATCGAGCGGGAGCGCTGCACCGTGGTCTTCGCGGTGCCGACCATGTTCCAGATGATGCTCGAAAGCCCGGCCTTTCACTCCTCGGACCTGAGCGCCATCCGCTTCTTCATCACGGGAGGCGCCCCCTGCCCCGTGCCCTTGATCGAGGCCTACGCCCGCCGCGGTTTGACCTTCAAGCAGGGCTACGGCCTCACCGAGGCCGGTCCCAACTGCTTCACCCTCGATGCCAAGGATGCCGTGCGCAAGGCGGGATCGGTCGGATTCCCCAATTTTCACCTGGACGTTCGGGTGGTCGATGATGCCGGGCGCGACGTCGCCCCGGGCGAAGTGGGCGAGCTGCTGATCCGGGGGCCCCACGTCATCAAGGGCTACTGGAAGAACCCCCAGGCTACCGAACAGGCCATCCGGAACGGCTGGCTGCATACGGGGGATCTGGTGCGGCGCGACGCGGAGGGCTACTTCTTCATCGTGGACCGCATGAAGGACCTGATCATCTCGGGCGGCGAGAACATCTACCCCGCCGAGCTGGAAAAGATCCTGCACGACCATCCCGCCATCAAGGAGTCGGCCGTCATCGGCATTCCCCATCCCAAGTGGGGGGAGGTCGGCCGGGCCGTCGTGGTCGTGAAGGACTCCGCCACCCTCACCGAAGTCGAGGTGCTGGATTTTCTGAGCGAGCGGGTCGCGAGGTACAAGCTGCCGAAGTCGGTGGTCTTCACCTCGGAGCTGCCTCGCAACCCCACCGGAAAGGTACTCAAGCCCGCTCTGCGCGAGCAATTCGGGGGCGAGATCGCCCTGGTCAACCCTAACTAGAAAAGGAACCACATGAGAGTCAAAGGGAAAGTCGTCATCATCACGGGAGCCGGTCGCGGCATCGGACGCGAAACCGCCTTCCTCCTCTCCAGCGAGGGAGCTAGCGTCGTGGTCTGCGATCGCGACGCCGCCGCCGTCGAGGAGGTCTCCGGGCAGATCGTCAAGGCGGGCGGCGAGGCGATGGGCCATGCGGTCGACGTCACCAAGCGCGCCGAACTCGACGCGATGGTCCGGCAGGTCGTGGAGCGCTTCGGCCGGATCGACGCCCTCATCAACAACGCCGGCATCACCATGGACTCGACGCTGGCCAAGATGACCGAGGAGCAGTTCGACAAGGTGATCGACATCAACCTCAAGGGCGTCTTCAACTGCACCCAGGCCGCCTTGCCGCAGATGCTCAGCCAGGGCAAGGGCAAGATCATCAACGCCTCGAGCGTGGTGGGCATCTACGGCAACTTCGGCCAGACCAACTACGCCGCGACGAAGGCCGGAGTCATCGGCATGACCAAGTCCTGGGCCAAGGAACTCGCCCGCAAGGGCATTACCGCCAACGCGGTGGCTCCGGGCTTCATCTTGACCGAGATGACGGCCGCCATGCCCGAGAAGGTCCTCGACATGATGAAGGACAAGACCCCCGCCGGACGCCTCGGCACCCCCGCAGACATCGCCAAGGCCTACCTCTTCCTCGCCTCGGACGACGCCGACTTCATCACCGGCCAGGTCCTGGGCGTTGACGGGGGATTGGTTCTCTAGAAAAGGAGTCCTTCAATGGCCACGGCCAACGCCACCAAACACACGCCCTATCGCTTCGTCATCGAGACTCTGCTCTTCCTGACCTACGCCGTCTTCGGGCTGTCATGGATCGCCATCACTCCCCTGATAGGCGAGCTTCAGGCCGAGTTCGACATCACCAGCGCGCAACTCGGAATGCTCAATACCATGGTCTCGGTGGCCAAGGTCGTGGCCCCGCTACTCACCGGCCTCTTGGCCGTACGCATCGGCTTGAAGAAGACGATCCTGCTCGGATCGCTCTGCATCTGCTTCGCGGCGATCGCCCCGTTCGCCTCCGACTTCAACCTCTTCCTGGCGAGTCGCTTCATCTTCGGAGTCGGCGGTGCCGTCGTCGTCACCCTGCTCGGCCCCATGGTCATGCAGTGGTTCCCCAAGGGCGAGATGCCCCTCGTCAACGCCTTCAACAACGTCGCCGTCAACACCGGCATCTCCATCACCCTCTTCACCACCGTTCCCCTCGCCGCCGCCCTGGGCTGGCGCAACGCCCTCCTGGTCTACGCCGGGCTCAGCGTCGCCCTGATGATCGCCTGGGCCGTCCTCGGAAGGGATCACGTGGCCGAGCCGCTCGCGGCCGGCGAGAAGTCCCCCGCCACCGTTCGCTACGCCGACGTCTGGAAGATGAAGGAGACCTGGATCATCGCCATCTCCTTCGCCGGTCCCCTGGCGCTCTACCTGGCCTTCAACACCTGGCTCCCCCGGTACTACATGGAGGCCTTCGGCATGAGCAAGGCGACGGCCTCGCAGTTCACCGGCCTCTTCAACCTGGTGGGCATCCCCACGGCCATCATCGCGGGCATCCTCACCAAGCAACTCGGCCTGCGCCGGCCCTTCATCATCGGAGCGGGAGTCGTCATGGGCTTCGCGGCCTTCGGGATGTTCCTGACCCCCAACCCGCTCTTCATCACCATCGCGGCCATCTTCCTGGGAGCCTCGATGTTCACCTACGTCTCCCCCCTCTTCACCACTCCGATGGAACTCAAGGGGATGACCCCCCAGCACGTTAGCCTGATGATGGGAACGGTCTTCAGCTGCGCGTACCTGTTCTCGTCGCTCTCGCCGGTGCTGGTGGGCCTGATGCGCGATGCGACGGGATCGTTCGTGCCGGCGTTCGCCGTCTGGGCCGTCTTCTCCTGGGTCCTGGCCCTGGGCGGCCTGCTGCTTCCCGAGACCGGTCCCCGGGGACAGCGTCCCGAGAACCAAGCGCCGGCGGTCGAGGAATCAGGCCGGCCTGAGGAGCTCTCCGCCCGCTGAGTCACGATCGATAGTCCCCCTGGCCTCGACGGGGTCGTGCCGAACTTCGGCGCGACCCCGCCGGACTGGGGGGCTGATCGCTTCGATCATGTGATTGATTGCGTGATCGGTTGGTCCTACACTGAAAGGGTCTACCGTCTCGCCCCCTCGACGCCCCATGGAGGAATGAACATGAAACGTAGAGTTGGACCCCTGGTGCTCGCGGGGATCGTGGTGGCCACGTTGAGTGGCTGCATGCAATTGCTGAACGGGAGCCCCTTCGCGACGTCCGGCGGCAAGAGCTCCTCCCTGGCTCCGGAAGGGATGGCGAGTGACCGTTCCGGATCCGGCACCGAGCAAGGAACCGGCCTCAAGGGCGGGGAACGCGACGACAATGCCGACTTCGCCGCCTACCTCGACTACCTCAGACTCGCTCAGCCGACCCAAGCGCTCTTGGTCGATGTCTCCGAGCGCTACCCCATCCGGATCGTCGATGCGGCCTCCCGCTCGGTTCCCAACGCCCTCGTCACCGTCAAGCTGGGCCAAACCCCCGTCATGAGCGCGCTCACACCCGCAAATGGTCGCCTCTACTTCCATCCCAAGGCCTTCGAGCCCACGAAGCAAGCGACCGGGGACCTGACCGTCACGGTGACCAAGGGCGACATGAACCTGACCCGGACCTTGGCGCGGGACGGGAAGGCTCCCGAGGCCTACACGCTCTCGGGGGAACGTGGCGTGATCGCTCCGAAGCTGGATCTCTGCTTCGTTCTCGACGTGACGGGAAGCATGGGGGACGAACTCGGCCGCATCCAGGCCACCATCGGGGACATCGCCGCGCGGATCAAGAGCTTGCCGGGCGCTCCGACCGTCCGCTACGGGCTGGTGGCTTACCGGGACCGCGGAGACGACTTCATCACCCGCAAGCACGATTTCACCGAGGATCTGGCGGCCTTCAAGCAGCAGCTCAATACCTTGGCGGCGGTGGGCGGCGGGGATTACCCCGAGGCCCTGAACCCCGCCCTCAGCGAGGCTGTGACCAATCTTTCCTGGGACGATGGGGAGGCCGTGAGGTTGACCTTCGTGGTGGGGGATGCCCCGCCCAAGCTCGATGAAGCTCAGGACGTTCCCTACACCACCAGCATGAAAAAGGCGCTTGAAAAGGGAATCAAGATCTATCCGCTGGCGGCGAGCGGGCTCGACCCCCTCGGAGAGTATGTTTTCCGCCAGCTGGCCCAGTTCACCGGCGGAAAGTTCCTCTTCCTGACCTACGGCGGCGAGACGTCGCACCAGGTGGGTCCGGTCCAGGAGAACAACCTGGACGACCTGGTGGTGGGGATCGTCAAGGCGGAGCTCAGCCACCTGGAATGAGTTGAATTTACAAGACTTCAGCCCCGCCGGATTCCGGCGGGGCTGAAGTCTTTGTCGAGGGTTGCGGGACTAGCCGGCGACGGCCTCGGCCACGGGGGCCGCCTGCTGGGTCAGCTCGACTTCGAGTTCGAGCTTGACCTTCTCTCCGACCAGGATGCCACCGGTTTCGAGGGCCACGTTCCACTCGAGTCCGAAGTCCTTGCGGTTGATCGTGCCGGTGGCGCTGAAGCCGGTGACGGTAGCGCCCCAGGGATTCTGGTGCTTGCCCGAGTACTCGGTTTCGAGGGCGATCTCGCGGGTCACTCCCCGGATGGTGAGATCGCCGTGGACGGTGAATTCGTTTTCGCCCTTGGCGACGATCCGCGTGCTGGCGAAGCGGATGGTCGGGTGGTTTTCGGCGTCGAAGAAGTCGCCGCCCTTGAGGTGGCCGTCCCGGCCCTCGTCACGGGTGTCGATGCTCGCGACCTGGATCTCGCCGGCGATGGTCGAGCGGGTGAAGTCCGCCTCGTCGAGGTTCAGGCTGCCGGTGTAGGCCTTGAACTCTCCGCGCATGGTCGAGACCATCATGTGCTTCACGGCGAAGCCGATGCGGCTGTGGGAATTATCGAGTTGCCAAGACATGGGGGTTTCCTTTCTTTGGGGGGGCTCGTTAGATGCCCTTGGCCATGCCGTCGATCTGGATGCTCAGGTCATCGGCGACCTTGACGCCGAACACCGGCTTCGGGAGCGGGATTCCGTAGTCCGAGAGCTTGATCTTGAAGTTGCTCGAGAAGCCGACCCAGTTGCCGGGACGGTAGTTGGGATCCACCTCGGGGAGGAAGTGGAAGCTGATGGGAACCGTGATGGTCTTGGTGACGCCGTGGAGGCTGAAGGTACCGACCGCCGAGCCGTCCACGCTCTCGTTGGCGACGAGCTTGGGGGCCTGGAGGGACGTGATCTTGAAGGTGGCCTTGGGGTACTTCTTCGACTCGATCATCCCCGCCATGTGCTCGTTGCGGAGAGGAATGCCGGTGTCGAGGGTGGTCAGGTCGACCGAGATCTCGCCCTTGGGGCTCTTGGCGGGATTGTTGACGTCGAACTCGCTGAAGCCTTCGACCTTGGACGAGCGTCCCACGATGCGGACGACCGAGGCCTTGGAGGTGAAGCTCACCTCGGTGGGGTTGTGCGAGTCCGGCGTCAGCTTGTAGGTGGCGGCGTCGACCGACCCAGCGAAGAGAGTGCCGGCGGCGGCGAGGGAAAGCGCGACGAGCTTGCGGTTCATGGAATCTCCTTGGTGTCGGGGCCATCCGGTTGGACGGGAAGGCGAAGCGGAAGCGAGGCGGTGTATCGGGGTTAAATATTCGTGCTAGAACAATCTGATGATAGTTCTAGCACGAACTATCTGTCAAGAGTTTTTTTCGGGCTCAGGTTTTTTCGGGTTCAGGCTTTTTCAGGCTTGCTGAGGGGGGCAGCGAAAGGCGCTTTGGAGCTCCTGGAGGAGTTCGGCTAGTTGCTGCTGGCGCTCGGGTGGCATGCGATCCCAGAACTGCGCCAGGTAATCGATGTGAGGCTGGAAGGTCTCGTTGAAGACCTTTTCCCCCGCGGGAGTGAGGGAGACGAAGATCTGCCGGGAATCGCAGGAACCGTGCTCCCGGCGAATCAGCCCTTTGGCCTCCAGCCGATCCAGCACGCCGGTCAGGGTGCCCTTGGTGATCAGCGTCCCTTGGCCGAGTTGCTTGCAGGTCATCCCGGGGGTATCCCCAAGGGTCGCCAGCACGTCGAACTGCGCCGGCGTCAGCCCCTGCGATTCGATATGACGGTTGGCGACCGCCGAGACACAGGCATGAGTCTCGAACAGAGCCCGAGCGGCCTGAAGAAAGGGTTCGGGAGCTTGGCTAAAGGGTGGTTCTTTCGGCATGATCGCAGTATATCCTGGTTAGAACAACCGTCAAGGTGCGGCGTTCGGCGAGGGGGGCATTTAGGCGCGCCGTTCATAGCCTTTAGGCGCATTTTTCAGCCTTTAGCCGCGGGCGCCCACCCCCTAAATCCCCCCCTCGATGGGGGGGCGGGGGGGGGGGTTGCTGATCCCAGGTTCATTATCGCTCCCCATGGTGATTCAGAAATAATAAGGAACGCCATGGCTTCGCCGGCGAACACCCCCCTGTAGTCCCCCCGTCGAGGGGGGCGGATTAGTGGAAGATTAGGGGGGTACGAAAAAGGGGCCTCTGCGCGAGGCCCCCGGATGAATGCGATCAGTCGTGGTTGAACCGGTAGACCACCTCGAGGTCCGGGCTCTTGCGCAGATCCTCGTTGGTGATGAGCCTCCACTTGGCCTTGACCAGGTGTGGCTCGACCTTGGCCGCGCCGGTACGCGTCAGCACGTGGTAAACCAGCTCGGTGCAGTAGAGGCTATCATCGGCATCGGTCACGAAGACGGTGTCGTACCCCTTCCCGACCTGCGCTCGGGCGAACGCGATGCCTGCATCGAGCGTGTAGGGGGTCCAGCGAGGCCGAAGCACCACGAACTTGTCGCGGTCCGTCCGTTCCACGTATTCCGTCAGCGACTCTTCGAGCACGCCTATCATGTTCTTGCCGAAGCCTGCCTGCGCCAAGGAGTGAACGATCCGATCGTTGCCCAGGTAGAAGATCGCATGGACGAAGGAGCTGTTGTTGCCGCACTGGATCACGTCTCCGGGCTTCAAGACCGCCTGGAGCCGCTGGAGTTCCTCCTTCGAAATGGGCGGCACCTCGTCCTGCTTGCCGGGCTTGCTGAATTGCCGCTTCACGGGCAGGTAGGAGAGCTTGAGGCCCAACGTGCGCAGCAACTTGCTCTTGACCAGCGAGCGGTAGAGAAGGCCGCCGCGAGGCCCGCTCAAGGTGGGCTGCGAGGCCTCGAAGTCGGGATCGGCCCCTTCGTCGGCGAAGTACTGGGCCGCCAGCTCCTCGACAGTCGCCACCAGGGCTGATTGATCCTGGCCCGTGAGGCTCTCGGCCGTGACGAGTTCGGAGTCGGATGCGCGCATCCCGGGGCTTGCCGCGTTCGTTCCGCAGCCGGCAACCAGGGTGGAGGCCAGGATCATCGAGAGCCATATCCGTCGCATGTCGTCTCCTTTTGAGGGAATTCGGGGACCTTCCGGTTTATCGTCCCCTGAGTCTTGATTCTTTCTTAATTCCTTCTTTGATTTTCTGGGTTTCGCGGTCGATGGCCGGGCGGATCTCGCCCGCCCTTCTCGCGATTGCGGTAGGTCATGGAGCGTGATAGGGTGGAGACATGACCTTCGAACGCCTCATGAGCGCGGCCGATTCCCTGAGCGAAGCGCTCGCGCCCCTCCGCTTCTCGTCCCCCGTGACGCACGTCTACAACCCGCTGGAGTATGCCCGAGAGGGCTATGCCGCCTACATGCGCATGGCAGGTTCCAGCCCCAAGCGCGCCATCTTCCTGGGAATGAACCCCGGACCGTGGGGCATGGCCCAGACCGGCGTCCCGTTCGGCGAAGTCGCATGGTCCCGCAACTGGCTAGGAATCGACGTGCCGGTCGGCAAGCCCGAAAATGAGCATCCCAAGCGCCTCATCAGCGGCTTCGCATGCGCACGGCGTGAGGTCAGCGGCTCGCGTGTCTGGGGAGCTGTCGCCAGCCACTTCGGCAAGCCCGAGGCCTTCTTCGCCCGCTACATGATCCTCAATTACTGTCCCCTGGTCTTCATGGAGGAGTCGGGCCGCAACCGCACGCCTGACAAGCTGCCAGCCGCCGAGCGTCAGGCCGTCTTCGCCGCTTGCGACGCCCACCTCCGCGAGGTGATCGACATCCTGCGTCCCGAGTGGGTCGTGGGAATCGGCGCCTTCGCCGAGGAACGCGCTCGCCTCGCCCTCGCTGGATCCGATCGGCGCAGTGGCCGCATCATGCACCCCAGTCCCGCCAATCCCCTCACCAACCGCGGCTGGGAGCCCATCATCGCGCGCGAACTCACGGCACTGGGCCTCTGCCCGCTGCGCTGAAGCGCCCCGCCGAGGTGAAGTTCGCTCGGCTCAGGGCTGCGATTTGCGACGCGTCTCGTGCTCGGGAAAGAGCCAGCCGTAGGTGAAGAATGCCAGCCCCGCCAGGGACGGATAGGCTCCGTCCAGCATGCGGCCCCGCAGGTACGCGATCTGCTCCCGCAGGATCCGATGGTGCAGGCTCGCCGTGGAGGGGGTGCCCGGTGCGTCCTCGACCAAGGTCGGCACCAGCGCCGGACGCTTGCCGGCCGGAAGTCGACTCAGCCCCGCCTCGACCTCCTCGAGTTCCCGGTTGATGTTGTAATCCCCGTACGGGCCCGGATAGGTGTCCAGGTAGTAGGAGTAGCACATCGGGCTCAGATCGTCGAAGAGGTGAAACCAGCGCTTCGCATCCTGCAAGCGGGTATCGTTCACGTGAAAGTAGTAATTGGGGAAGAACGCCATCGAGAGCCGGATGCGTCCCTCGGTCCGCTGCCGCATGCCCCCGATCAGCTCCTCGATCTCGCGCGTCAGCCAATGCTTCCATACGTCCAGGTACTCGGCTTCTCGGCCATCCCCCGCGCTCCCGGCGCTGAGGAAGGTCCGCATCGCGTCCGTGTCGTAGGCGGGGTTCTCGGCGAAGAAGCTCTGAAACTGCGAGGCCGAGTAGCCCCAGAAGTTCCGCGGATCCGGCGAGGGATCCACGTCGCCATCCTTGAGCCGAACGGGGTAGCGGATGTAATCGAGCTGAATGCCATCCACTAGCCCCGAGCTCGCAAGCTCCCAGGCCATCAGGTTCAGGCGCCTCCGCACCTCGGGGTGCGAGGGCGAGACCCGCCATGATTGCTTCTCGGCGGCTCCCGACATCCGGCCCCAGCCGTCACGGACCAATTGATCGGGATGAGCCTCGCCGTAGGCCTGGCCGAAGTTCAGGGTATGAAGCCAGGCGTAGACCTTCATACCCCGTCGCCGCGCTTCGCGCGAGTAGACCTCGAGCAGTTGGATGTCTTGGCCGGCTGCCGGCTGGTCGGCTGACGGCTTCCCGGCGGGTTCAGCCGTGGCGAGGGGAAAGACCCCCGAGGGTGACTTGTACTGAAGCTTCCCGGCCTGGAAGGCTTCGACGTAGATCTCGGTGATGCCCATCGTCTGCGCGTTGTCCAGCACCTCCAGCACGTGAAGGCCGCTCAGGTCGCCGCGGTAGGGCCGGATCCACAGCCCCTTGCGCCGGATCGAGTTGCCTGCGACCGGTCGGTTGGCATGGGCGACCTGCGACAGCAAGCGATCGTAAGTCATCAAGGCCTGGGCGGAAGGCCCATCGTCGCGAACCTGATAGAGGCTTCCGAGTGTTTTCGGCGTCACCGGCATGGGAGTCTCGGCGAGGAGCCGAATTCGCGCGGCGGTCACCGCCTCGACGAGGGCCGGTGGCGGCAGGGCCGCGGCCGGAGCGGGAAGCATGAAGAGGGCGGCGAGGGCGCCCAGCAGGGCGGTTTTACGGTTTTTCATGCCGTTACCCTACGGCAAGGGCGAGGGATCGTCAAGCGCTGGATAGCCCGGCGATATCGCGCTAGAATGGCATGTTCGGTGCGGGCTCGCTCTCGGAGCGGAGCCTGTGCGACCGCCGTCTTAGGGAGATATCGACGCCATGACGCAACTACCCTCCACTCGCTCGAGCGGCGTGCTGCTGCACCCGACCTCCCTGCCGGGCCGCTACGGCATCGGCGAACTCGGAAACGAGGCTGCCCGCTTCATCGATTTCCTGGTCAGGAGCCGCCAGCGCATCTGGCAAGTCCTCCCGCTAGGCCCCACCTCCTACGGGGATTCCCCCTACCAGGCTTTCTCGGCCTTTGCCGGCAACCCCATGCTCATCAGCGTCGAGCAACTCGCCGGCGACGGCCTGATTTCCAAGGAGGACCTCGCAACGGTCCCCGAGTTCTCTCCCGATGCCATCGATCACGGGGGGGTCATCTCCTGGAAGAAACCCTTGCTGCGTCGCGCCTTCGAGGCCTTCGAAAGCCGGGCGAACGCCAAGGCCCTCGGGGAGTTTCAGGCCTTCGTATCCCGCCAGGCCAGCTGGCTCCTGGACTTCTCTCGCTACATGGCCTTCAAGGATCACTTCGAAGGCAAGGCATGGGGTGACTGGGACGCTCCCGTTCGCTTGCGGGAGCCTTCGGCGATCGCGAGCTTGTCCGCCGAACTGGCAGCCGAGATTCGCTTCCACCAGTTTCTCCAGTACGTCTTCTTCCGGCAGTGGGGGGCGGTCAAGGCCTACGCGAACGAGCGGGGCATCCAGGTCATGGGGGATCTCCCCATCTTCGTCGCCTACGATTCGGCCGACGTCTGGGCCAACCCCGAGCTCTTCCACCTCGACGCGTCGGGCCATGCCACGGTGGTCGCGGGGGTTCCGCCGGATTACTTCAGCGAGACCGGCCAGCTCTGGGGTAACCCGCTTTACCGCTGGGACGTCATGAAGCAGCAGGACTACCGCTGGTGGATTCGGCGGCTCGGCCAGGCCATGGCGCTCTACGACCTGATCCGGGTGGATCACTTCCGGGGCTTCGAGGCCTTCTGGGAGGTACCGGCAGGCGAGGAGACCGCCATCAACGGACGCTGGGTCAAGGCCCCGGGCGAGGACCTCTTCGAGGCGGTCGAGCGCGAACTGGGCAAGTTGCCCATCGTGGCCGAGGATCTCGGCCTGATCACCCCCGAGGTGGAGGCCCTGAGGGAGCGCTTGGGCTTTCCGGGAATGAAGATCCTCCAGTTCGCGTTCTCGGATCCGACGAATGCTTATTTGCCGCATAACTACACGCCTGGTTGCGTGGTCTACACCGGAACCCACGACAACGATACGACCCAGGGCTGGTACGAGGCGGCCATGCCGGAAGAGCGGGACCTCATGCGCCGTTACCTGGCCTGCGACGGCAAGGATGCGGCCTGGACGCTGATCCGGCTGGCCTTGATGTCGGTGGCGGAGCGGGCGATTTTTCCGATGCAGGATCTGCTCGAACTCGGCTCGGAGGCTCGGCTGAACACTCCCGGCAAGGCGTCGGGGAACTGGGCCTGGCGTTATCGGTCGGACGTGCTCACCGAGGCCCTTGCGGGGCGTTTGGCGGACCTGACGACGCTCTACGCGCGCGACGGCGCGACCGTGTCCGCGACCTGATTCGGGGTGGTTGAGGCCCTCTCGGGGAGAGAGCGTTTTGCCCCCTGCATCGCGGGGGGCAAAACAAAAAAAGAAGACCGGGGTGGGAAAACTTCCCACCCCGGTCTCTTGGTCTTGGATTTTAAACGGCAGCCAGATCGCGCGGGATGGCGTCGACCGGGGTAACGTTTAGGATTTCGCTCTCCCAGTTGACGGCAAAGAACGAGGTCGTGCCCGACCGGGTGCTCCGGGCCGCCGGCCGCATGTAGGCGATAACGTAGTGAGTTCCTTCGGCCTTGCGGCCCAGCGTGAACTCCGCGTCGGGGAGAAGCCCCTCGGCGATCGCCGATTCCATGCGTTGGCGGGCCTCCGTCGTCCACTTTCCGAGTAGCACGGCCATAAGTCCCTCCTTCGTCAACAGGCCCCGTTGGGCCTGGAAGATGCGTCTGCCAGTCCTCGCTCGGGGCCTTTCCGGAAGGAAAGGCCCGAGTCAGGGCTTACTTGCGGAAGCAGTCGCGGCAGTAGACCGGCTTGGCGCCGTTCGGCTTGAACGGAACCTGGGTCTGGGTGCCGCACTGATCGCACGTCACGTCATACATCTGACGGGCGGCACCACCACCAAATGAACCGCCCTCACGAGGGGCCTTGGCTGCCGAACGGCAGGACTTGCAGCGCCGGGGGGCGTTGGTGAAGCCCTTCTCGGCATAGAATTCCTGCTCTCCGACGGTGAACGGGAATTGGACATTGCAGTCGCTGCAGGCGAGCATTTGCTCAGTGAACATGGAGACTCCTCTTTTGGTGGTTGGCAAACCGTAGCGGCGACAAGAAAGGCACCCGCTTGCTGCCAAGCGAATGCCCGGACCTCGAAGCTTTTCGGTTGCCGCCAGATGACGTACGACGTTATGATACCACTTCCAAGGGGAAGCAGCAAGGCAAGCTTGGCTAATTGGCGGGTTTGCCGGCGCGGGTAGGACGTTCCAAGCGGATCGGCGGCCCCTATGGCGTCACCGGAGCTAGCAGATAGTCCAGATCCTCCCGGCTCAGCTGGCTCGCGAAGTCCTCGCCCCCCAGCACGTCCCGGACCATCCGGCGCTTCCGCTCTTGCAACGCCAGCACCTTCTCTTCGATGGTGTCCTTGGCTATCAGCTTGTAACTGAAGACATGCCGCGTCTGACCGATACGGTGCGCCCGGTCCGTCGCCTGATCCTCCACCGCCGGGTTCCACCACGGATCGAAGTGCATCACGTAGTCCGCCCCCGTCAGGTTCAAACCGGTGCCACCGGCCTTCAAGCTGATCAGGAAGACCGGAACGTCCGACGCGTTGAAGCGATTCGCCCGCTCCAGCCGATCCTTGGTCGACCCGTCCAGGTACTCGGTCGCGATCTCCGCCTCGGTGAGGCGGGTTCGCAGGGCCTGAAGCACCTTCACGAACTGCGAGAAGACCAGCACCCGGTGACCTTCCGCGGTCATCTCCCGGACCATGTCCATGAAGAGATCCATCTTCGCCGAAGGAATATCCCGGTCGTCGCGCGCCACCAGCATCGGATCGCAGCAGATCTGCCGCAGCCGCAGGAGGGCCTCCAGGATGTTGAGGTGTGCCCGTCCCATGCCCATCCGGTCCACCGTCGCGAAGATCTCCCCGCGGACCCGCGAGAGCGTCTCGTTGTAGAAGCGGCGCTGTTCCGTGCCGAGTTCGCAGTAGGCCACCATCTCCGTGCGCGGGGGCAGATCCTGGGCCACCTCGGACTTGAGGCGGCGCAGGATGAAGGGGCGCGTGCGATGCCGGAGATCGGCCATGGCCGTCGGATCGCTCCCCTGCATCGCTCCCAGGTAGCTCTCCCGGAACCGGCGCTCCGTCCCGAGCAACCCCGGCATCAGGAAGTTGAAGAGGCTCCAGAGTTCGATCAGGTTGTTTTCCAGCGGCGTACCCGTCAGGCAGAGCCGATGACGGGATTGAAGCCGGGCGGCTGCCTTGGCTGCTTGGGACTGGGGGTTCTTGATGTTCTGGGCTTCGTCCAGGATCAGGTAGTGGAAGTTCTGCTTCTTGAGTTGCTCCTGGTCCCGACGCAAGAGCGCATACGAGGTGACGACCACGTCGACGTCGGCGATGTCCCCGAAGCGCTCTCGCCGGGCGCTGCCATGCAGTACCAGGGTCTTGAGGCTGGGGGCGAATCGCGACAGCTCCTGTTCCCAGTTGTAAACCACGGAGGTGGGGGCTACCAGGAGACTCGGTCCGGGCTTGCCTTCCTCCTTGTCACGGAGCAAGAGGGCTATCGCCTGGATCGTCTTACCCAGACCCATGTCGTCGGCGAGGATCCCGTGAAGGCCGTGCTCGCCGATGAAACTGAGGAAATCGACGCCCTTGCGCTGGTAGGGACGAAGTTCCCCCTCGAATCCTCCCGGAAGCTCGCGCTCCGGCACGGTGTCGAGGTTGTCCAGCTGGGGCAGGAACGATTCCCAGTGATCATCCGCCACCGCCACGTCGGCGGCCTTAAGCAGATCGCTAACCCAGGTCGCCATGTAAGGCGGTAGTCGTTGCTCCAGCCCCTCCGGCCCCGCCAGGACTTCGAAGCCCAGCGCCTCTCCGAGGTGCCGCTGTGCGGAAAGCCACTCGGTGGGGAGTTTGGCGTAGGAACCGTCGCCGAGCTTGACGAAGCGCGAGCGGCCCTTGAGCATTTCGCGCAGGGATTCGCCGGATAGCTCGATGCCGTCCACTTCCAGGCGGGTCGCAAGATCCAGCCAGTCGATACCGCTCTTCAGCCGCAGGGAGACCCGCGGGCGACTCCGGGTGACGCGGAGCTGGTTCAGGCGTTCTTCACCGAATACTTGCCAATCTTCCGCGATCAGCTGGGGGATCTCGTCGACCAGAAAGCCCAGGGCGGAGTCGCCCCAGCCGAGCCAGTGGCCGTTGCCGCGGGCATCGAGGCCGCATGCCGAGAGCCTCCGGATGAGAGCGGCCTCGGCCTCGCCGTCGCGCTGCCAGACGCCCCATTCGCCTTCCCAGTCACCGCCGACCACCTCGCGCATGTCGGTGGGGCTGATGGGCGTGGAGGCGCCATAGGTGAAGGTCAGCTTGACCAGGAGGCGATCGCTTTCCTCGGTCAAGGTGAGGCGGGCTTCCGGTTTCGCCGTCGGGTGCGCCTTGGCGTCTGCCAGCGGCACCGGGGGCGGGGCGCTTTCCGATTCGTCGATTTCGGGCAAGGCGGGCACTTCCGCCTCGATTACCGGGCGGAAGCAATCCTCCAGCAGGATCCAGGCGGGATCCACGCCCACCAGGCGGCCTGGCGGCAGCGGGATCGGAGTGCCGTCTTCCTCGGAAATCAGCTCCTCGTTGTCCCAGGGCGAGAGTTTGCGGCATTGGAGGGGGCGATCGAACTGGACGGCGATGGGTTGCCGGCCGCCGCCGAAGACGAAGGGGCTGGTGCGCAGGGCTGCCAGCACCGGGCCGACCATGGCCTCTCGAAGCGGAATGCCTCGGGCGTAGGGACTCGAGAAGTCCCGTCCGTGTTCCTGGTAATAGGGCTGCGTGATGGCGAGGATCGTGCGATCCTCGTCCCGGAAGTCCGGGTTGGTCTGGGGGGCCCAGATCGGCATGGGGCGGCCGGGTCCCGGGGTCCCGTCCGCGCGGATCTTGGCGACGTCGAGTGCCAGCCAGAGGCACTGCGGGCGGGTGTAGAGGCTATCGAGCTTCTTCGGGGGCGGAGCCACCCAGAGGCCGTAGAGGATGATGTCCTGTCCCGGCCGGAATCCGGAGCTCGCAGGCGCTTCCTCGATTTCCTCGGGCGGGGGGGTCTCCAGGTAGGCCAGCGCCAGGGCCACGGCGTGCTTGCAACGATCCGAAAGCGGACAATCGCAGGTCGAGGTCACGGCCTTCCCGTCCCAGGCGATCGTCGCGCTCAGGGGGGCGTAGCCGCCGTCGTTCACCAACCCCTTGACCAAGAGGCGGCCTTGATCCCTTCGCACCTGGATGGTGCTGACTCCGCCCTTCTTGAAAAGGGTGGAGCCGCGGCGCATGGTTTGAACATCCGTCCAAACAGTCAGGTGGGTGGGGGTATATCCGGCCAGGGTTTCCAATCGGCACTCCTCAAAAAAGCAATTCCGCCATTATACCTCCGAAGTGGAAGTTGGGCGATTCGCCCCGTGGCTAGGGTCGTGGGGCTCAGCCGCTCCGGATGCCGTTCGGCGCCCGGTGCGAGGAACTCGGGGTTAGCCGATCCGGATGCTGTAGTCGGATCCCGGGAACTTGTGGCCGGTCTTCTCGAGGAAGTAGCTCAGGCCGCCGGGGTACTCGGTGGTCTGGCCCCGGTCGATCAGCACGACCTTGGTCGCGAGATCCCGCAGGAAGTGGCGATCGTGCGAAACGAAGACCACCGTCCCGTCGAACTGCATGAGGGCTTCGAGCAAGACCTCGCGGGTCCGCATGTCCAGGTGGTTGGTGGGCTCGTCCATGATCAGGAAGTTCACGGGGTTGGCGAGGATTCGCGCCAGCACCACGCGGGTCTTCTCACCGCCCGAGAGCACGCTCACTTGCTTTTCGACGTCGTCTCCGGTGAAGAGCACCGAACCCAGGATATTCTGGATCACGCCGCGGCCGAGCGTGGGCGCGACCTCCTGGATGGACTCGAAGACGGTCTTTTTTGAATCGAGAATCTCGGTCTGGTGCTGGGCGAAGTAAGCGGTTTGCAAGCTCGCTCCGAGCTTGCAGGCCCCGGAGTCGGGCGGGAGGGCTCCGGCGATGATCTTGAGCAGGGTCGACTTCCCGGCCCCGTTGATGCCCAGGACGGCGATTCGCTCCAGCCGCTTGATCTGGAATTCGGTTCCCTCGAGCACGGTCTTCTCGCCGTAGGTCTTGCCGACGCCGGTGAGCGTGGCCACGATCTCGCCCGAGCGCGGGCAGTCGCGCCAGCGGAAGTCCACCGCCTTCGCTTCCTTGGGGACCTCGATCTTGTCCATCTTCTCGATCATCTTCACCCGGGACTGCACCTGGGCGGCATGCGAGGCGCGGGCCTTGAAGCGCGCGATGAACTTCTCTTCCTTCTCGAGCATGGCACCCTGGCGGTCGGCGGCGGCCTCCAGGTTGTCCAGGCGAATCCGGGACTCCTGCTCGTAAAAGTCGTAGTTGCCGGAGTAGACGTTGACGGCGCCGTGCTCGACGGCCACGATCTTGTGGACCAGCCGGTTCATGAAGTCGCGGTCGTGGCTGGTCATGAAGATCGCGCCCGTGAAGCCGCTGAGGAACTCTTCGAGCCAGATGATGGTTTCGACGTCCAGGTGGTTGGTAGGCTCGTCGAGCACGAGGGCGTCCGGCTTGAGCAGCAGAACCTTGGCCAGCTCGATGCGCATGCGCCAGCCGCCGGAGTACGCCTTGACGGGTTTCTGCCAGTCCTCGCGGGCGAAGCCTAGCCCCGAGAGGATGGTCTCGGCGCGGGATTCCAGGTCGTAGCCGCCCAGTGCCTCGAAGCGGGTCTGGGCGTCGCCTAGCTCGTCGAGGATCTCGGTCATGCGGTCGGTATCCAGCTCCGGGTCGGCCAGCTGGTTGGAGAGGTCGGTGATGAGGGCTTCGAGCTTCGTCACTTCCCCCGCACCGGCCAGGGCGGCCTCCATGACCGTGGCTTCGACGTCGCCGCCGGGATCCTGCGAGAAGTAGCCGATGACGAAGCGTTCCGGGATGGTGATGGTCCCCTCGTCGGCTGACTCCTGGCGGGTGATGAGCCGGAAGATCGTGCTCTTGCCGGCACCGTTGGCGCCGACCAGGCCTACCCGTTCGCCCGGGTTGATCTGGAAGGAGGCATCCTTGAAAAGAAACTGCTTGCCTTGGAACTTCGCCACTTGGCTGAATGCGATCATCGGTTCTCGCTCTCGAATCAAAGGGGGTCGATCCACCAGGATACCACATTCCGCGCCCTTCTCGGCCGAGCTAGGGGGTTGGCTGCGATTCCTCGGGCCCGTCGAGTCGGTCCGCTTCCGCTCCGAAACGAAGCAGGATGCCTCGGAGCGCGCTCGGTGACGAGGGAACCCCCGTGTCCGTCGCGTCGGGCACTTCAATTGCGTCGAGATCGTCCGTGACGAGTTGCAGGGGGCTCATGCCGCGGGCATCTCTCGGGTTGGGCGCGGCCCCGCGCTCGAGAAGATCTTGCACGAGCAGCGCGTTTCGCGTGCTGACGGCGAGGTGAAGGGGGGTCAGGCCCTTCCCGTCCGCGTGGGTCATGGAAGCCCCTCGCTCGAGAAGCGAGACGGCCATGTTCGTATGCCCCTGCACGATGGCATGGTGAAGGGCCGTTCGGCCGAGTCGGTCCACCCCGTCGAGCGAGGCCCCTGCTTGCAAGAGTGCGTTGAGCCCCGCCATGTTTCCCTGGGCGGCCACGACGAGCAGGGGGGGGCGCCCCACGTAGGTCGGGCGATTTACCCCCCATCCTCCGCGCAGCAGGGTGGCGATAGCCTCCGTGCTGCCTTCCCGCAACAGCGCATGGGCGCGAAACCCCGGGTCGCTCACCATGGGACGAAGGATGTCCCAGAGTTCTCGCAGGGGCGCGCGCTGCTCCGCGGTGAACTCCGCGCTCACCTCGCCGTGCGTCCAGGTGAGCTGAGTGGCCGTGACGACCTTGGCGAACTCGTCGAGGGTCATGGGGACCTGCAAGCGAGCCGGAGACGCGTCCTGGGCCGCGAGCACGAAGCAGCGCCGGGGCGGGAGGCTCGCGCCGTCGATGCGCAGCGGGGGGCTTGCGTCGGCGCCGCGGGGCCAATCAAGTTCGGCTCCAGGGGCGGGAAGCGTGACCAGGATCATCTCCGGCCGGCTCACCCAGTAACCTGCCTGCAGGACGGGGAGCGTCGAGGCCGTCTCGGACCGTGTCTGCAGGGAGACGATGACCTCGGGATCCATGGGGTCGTAGGCTTCCTCGGGCTTGCTCCAGCACGGGCCGGCCGATAGGCTCCAGGTCAGCGTGCCCGCCAGGAGGATGCAGGAAAGCAGTTTGCGAGTCATGGGGAAGCCTCTTGAGAGTTCGAAACGAGATGGCGCCAGCAGACCAATTTAACATGAGGATGCTTCGGATGACAATCGAGCGCTAATCCCCTCCGAGGCCTCTGGTTTCCCTTGCGATCGGGGAGGTACACTAGCGGAACGGCATGATGATGAATGACTTAAGCACAGGTGAAATCTTGAACCCTACCTTTTTCGGCCTCGACCCCGAGCTCAGTCACTACGGGACGTCCCGGGCTGCGGTATTCGGCCTTCCCTTCGGGGCATCGGTTTCGTACGGCCGCGGCGCCGAGAAGGGTCCCTCCGCCATCCTGGAGGCTTCTCAGCAGGTGGAGCTTTTCGATCATGAGCTGGGCTTCAACCCCTGCGACGCGGGAATCGCGACCGTCGCCCCCGAACTGCTGGACAGCCTGCTCGACACGCACGAGGCGGTAAAGGCGGCGATCGCCCGTGTCCTTCCTCCCCTGCTCGATGACGGCAAGTTTCCCGTCATGCTCGGGGGGGACCATTCGGTGACCCCGCCGATGATAGCCGTCCTGCGCGATCGCTATCCCTCGCTGGGAATTCTCCAGATCGACGCCCACGCCGACCTGCGCGACTCCTACGACGAGGATCCCGAGTCCCATGCCTGCGCCATCCGGCGCGCCCTGGATCACGGAATTTCCCACGTGGTGGGAGTGGGGATACGCAATCTCTCCGAGCCCGAGTGGGAGTTCCTGCAAGCCCAGACCAACCTCACCGAGGTCTGGGGCGGGACCTGGCTCAAGCCCTGGGACGCCTTCTGCGCCGAGGTGGACCAGGCCATCTCGAAGCTGCCCTCGCACGTCTATTTGACGATCGACGTCGATGGCCTGGATCCGTCGATCATGCCGAGCACCGGCACCCCGGAGCCCGGCGGATTGACCTGGCAGCACGTTTGCTACGTGCTCGATCGGCTCTTCGGCTCCCGCACGGTGGTGGCCATGGACATCAACGAGTTGGCGCCCATCGAAAAGCTTCACGGTCCGGATTTCCTGGTGGCCAAGCTCATGTACCGGGCGATCGGTTTGAAGTTCAGAGGTTTGCTCGGTCGGGAGTGAGCCGAGACACGGTTTCCCGCCTGTCCGATCGTGGTAGAGTAGCGATCTTGACAGTGATTGGTTCTACGGAGGGGCTCCCCTTGAAACGATATAACTGGCGCGGGACGGGGGCCCTAACCCTCGAGCTTCCCAAGCCGATCCCTTTCACCCTCCAGGTTCAGGCCCCCAAGGTCGGTCCCAATGACCGCCTCTTCCTGGCTGCCAACATCAACGGCTGGAACTCCCAGAGCGAACGCTACGTCTTCAAGCGCGTCGGCGATCGCTTCGAACTGCCCCTGAGGGTCCTCCCAAACACCCACATGGAATTCAAGGTCACCCGGGGCGGCTGGGAACGGGTCGAGGTCAAGGCGGACGGCGACGACGTCGAGAACCGGGTCCTCAGGATCCGCGCGGAGGGGACTCACGAGGTCACGATCGCGGATTGGCGCGACCACCACCCCCGCGATCCCAAGCCCAAGACCACCGTCGGCAACGTCAAATCGCTCGGGAAGTACACCGTCGCACCGCTAGGTCGCAAGCGCGAGATCGTCGCTTACCTGCCACCCGGCTACGACGTCGAAACCGCCCGCCGCTACCCGGTCCTCTACATGTTCGACGGCCAGAACCTCTTCGACGAGCGCACCTCCTTCTCGGGCGAGTGGTACCTCGACGAGACCTGCGAGAAGCTCATCTCCGACGGCAAGATCCCGCCGGTCATCATCATCGCCATCTACCACGGCAACCAGTACCGCCTCAGCGAGCTGGCTCCCTGGCCGGATTACCGCCTCAAGGTCAAGGCCGAAGGCGAGAAGTTCATCGGCTGGGTCGCCCGTGACCTCAAGCATCAGATCGATCAGAAGTTCCGCACCCTGCCCGACCGCGAGTACACCGCCGTGGGCGGCTCGTCGATGGGCGGCCTCGCCGCCATGTACGCCGGCTACCGCTACCGCGACGTCTTCGGCCGGATCATGTCCATGTCGGGGTCGTTCTGGTTCGGAGAACGTTCGATCTTCAGCTTCCTGCGCGACTGCGCCAAGCCCTTCAACACCAAGATCTACGTGGATTGCGGCGGCAAGGAAGGCGGATCCCTCTTCAGCCCGAAGTTCCTGCGCCACGCCAACGACATGGTCGACCTCTTGAAGCAGCAGGGCTTTACCGAGGGCAAGGATCTCAAGTACGTGGTGGACAAGAACGCCACCCACTCGGAGGCCGAATGGGCCAAGCGCGCCCCGGCCGCTCTCGAGTTTCTTTGGGGCGACCTCAAACTCTGACGGCCGCGGCCATGAGCAAAGGGTCCGGGGTTTTCCCCGGACCCTTGTTTCTAAGAAGAAACGTTGCTTCAGGACGGCGAGAGCGGGACGTCAGCCGCTAGAAGGTGGCGAAGCGCTTGTCGTAATCCTTGAGCAGCTTCTCGACCCGCTTGGCATCGTCCGAGCGGATGATGAGGCCCGGCTGATAGGGATCCTGCGAGCGCCAGACAATCTCCTTCTCCTTGAAGCCATCGAGCTTCACCGGGCCTCGCTTGGGAACGGTGGTGATGAACCCCGCGTGACCCTCCACCGGCTTGGGGGCCTGGTACTTGTCATGGGCCTCCAGCTTGGCGAGCTCGCGGTAAAGACAAACTCCCGCGGCCTCGTTGATCACCATGGGGATCCGGGCCGAGGGGATCCGGTTGGCGGCTTCCAGGAAGTACAGCTCGCCGGTCTCCGAGCTCCGGATGAACTCGATGTGAGTGACCCCCCGCTGAAGACCGAAGGCCTGAATGACCCGCTCGTTGATCGCCAGGAGCTTCGCTTCGAGCTCGCTTCCCCGCGCGACCGTGTAGGTCACGAAGTTGCCGCCCTGCAAGACGTCGTAGAGCGGCAGTCCGTACCGAGACGCCAGCGAGAACTTGACCTTTCCGCCCTCCACCACCGAATCGACGTGGTAGACGTCCCCGGGAATGTACTGCTCCGCCAGGTAGTCGTCCTTGCGCGTCCCGAGCGAGGCGATGGCCTGCATGAGCTGCGATCGGGAATCGATCCGCTGCATGTTTCGGGAGCCGAACCCGTCGCGGAGCTTGAGCATGTAGGGCGGGGCCACGGATTCGAGCATCGCCACCACCCGCTCGCGATCGAGAGCGGGGGCGAAGTAGGGGACGGCAATGTCCGCTCCCAGCGCCGTCAGGCGCATGGCGAGCTTGTCTCGGAAGAGCCGCGCCTGCTCGACGCCCTGTCCCGGAACGCCCAGGAGCCGGCGAATCCTTGCCGCCAGCTCGACCTGACCTTCCAGCATGGGCACGACCCGGTCGATGGGCGTTTCACGATGCAAGCGCGCGACCACGTCGGCCACCGCGTTCCCGTCAAGCAGGCTAGGTACGGTCACGATCGTCTCGACGCAGTCGGGAAAGTGCTCCGAGAGTGCGGCACGCTCGGTCAGCACGAGCACGCGGCACCCCATTCGGGCGGCTTCTTCCATGAAGGTTCGTCCCGCCCGCACCCGGGTCACGCAGAGGATGGTTCGACCTTGCGGGGCCGCCTTCGAAGGGGGCGAAGCGGTCTTGATGTTGCCAGCCTTGCGGGTTTCCGCCTTGAGGGCGGGGGCCTCGGCTGCCGGCCTCCTGGCCGTTTCTGAATTGCTGGCCGCCGGTCGTGAGCGCTTCGGCTCCGGAGTCGCGGCCGTCTCAGCGGCGGGCTTCGTGCTCTTGGGCGTCTTGCCGGTACTCGCCGGAGCAGTCTTGGAGGGCTTGCTCGTGCCCGTGGGAGCCTTCGCCGAGCGCGTTTTCGGCGCCGACTCCTCGCTCGTCAACTTGGATACCCTGCTCGAGGGGGCCTTGGGCGTGTTCTTGCTCGACTCTCGCATTGGCGTCTCCTTCATCGGCTACCTTGCTTCGCTCGGATTCCTCGAGGGCAAACATGATAGATCTTGTAACATAATATCGTAAATCGTTACAATAGCGAGGGCTCGGGGGGAAATCGAGGGCTTGAGCAAGCAGAGGATGTATGGGAGACTGAAGCGCCACCCCCCTGAAACCAACCTGAAATCAAAGGAGCCGCCGCGCCATGCCGTTGATGAGTGTGCCGTTCAACCTGCCTGCCCCCTACCCGCTTCCGCCGGGCCTCACCCAGACCCTGCAGTCACAGCCCATCGACCGGAATGTCGAGGCCCTCACGCACATGCTCATCGAGGACGGCATGGCGGATGTCGTGCTGCTCGAGACCCTGGTTGGGGAAGCGCTGAGCGTGAAGGCCGTCGAGGCCCGGAGTGCCGCGGCCTACAAGGCGCTCGTCGGGATCACCGAAAACCTCGGCGAACGCTTTTCCGCCAAGGCCCTGCAGACCGGTAGCCCTTTGCTCGTCATGGGGGAAGTCGAGCCCGGCGAGACGGGCCTGACGCCTGCATTCGTCGAGGGATTCCTGGCTGGCCGCCCCAAGGCGGATCTCGGCTTCGGCTACGTTCTGCCCCTGATAGGGGAATCCGGGACGCGCCACGGAGTCCTGACCCTCATCCGAGGTGACGGGCCGCTCAATCATGATCAGCCGGCCATCGTCCATGCCTTCGGTCGGTGGCTGGCCCACCGATTCGATCATTCCGACAGCTAGGAGGAAACCCTTGTCCGACCTGAAATCGAAGCGCTGTATCCCCTGCGAAGGCGGCATTCCCAAGCTCGATGCCGAGCAGACCCGGACCATGCTCGAGCAGGTTCCGGGTTGGGTGGCTCGCGAGGAGCGCTTGAGCAAGACCTTCCAGTTCAAGGACTTCCGAGAGGCCATGGCCTTTCTCAATCGCATGGCGGACGTCGCGGAAAGCGAAGGGCATCACCCCGATTTCTGCGTCCACTACAACCGGGTGGACATCCTCCTCTGGACACATGCCATCGACGGGCTCTCCGAGAACGATTTCATCCTGGCAGCCAAGCTCGACGCGCTCTGAACTTTCGGGCCTGGCCCTGGCCCACGGCCTCGCGCGTTCACGGTGACGCCCTGGAGCCAGGCGGGCGGGCATGGGCATGACCCGCGGCCCTGGAGCTGCGCGCCCCGTCCCGATCCCGGGACGGGGCGCGCGTTCTTTCCGGCCTCGCGTCTTCAAGGGGATCTCCTCGGCGATCTCGATACAACCTGAATTAAGTCTTTCCTTAAACAACAATTAACGTTATGATGGTCTTCCTGGTCGCAGTCCAAGTCGCTTTTCGAAGGAGGATCCGGCGGATGCAATCCCTCAAACGGTTCTGGAACATGGTTCTGGTTTGCTGCATGAGTCTGGTCCTGGTGGCCTGTGGTCAGACGAACGTCCCCTCGACGCCATGGCAAGTCTCGGTGGGCCAGGAGGCCGACACCAGCGCCATGGACTTCACTTCGGACGAAGCCGCGAAGGCTGCGGAGTTGAACCGTTCGGGCGAGCTGGATGCCGTGGAGATCACCGACTTCGAAGAGGCGCTCGGGGTGACGGCCGTCGTGGTCAGCGCTCAGCAGATCCAGGCCGTGTCGGGCGGCGTCTTCGCGCCGCAGCGCAAGACCCGCATGGGATACGTGCGTTCGATCCAGGATGGAAGCTACCTCCTGGTTTTGAAGGGGGAGACCTCACTTGCTCTGGAGGGCAAGGACGGCAAGCGTGATGCCCGGATCGCCAAGTTCCTCAACCGCAAGGTGATCGTCCGGGGGATCCTCGATGATTCGGGCTTCATGGCCGAGCACCTCATGCCGATTCCCAGCTTCAAGTTCGTGACCGATCTTTTCTTGAAGGGGCGCGTGGCCGGTTCCGTCTACCACAAGGCCACCCGCCACGGCATGCAGGGAGCGCTGATCACGCTGACCCAGGAGTCGACGGGCTACCTCTTCCGCACCCAGAGTAATTCGCGGGGCAACTTCCATGTCAACGGCCTGGAGGCCGGCGAGTACAAGATCCAGGTCGGACTGGGCGGCTTTCAGCCGGTCGAGTTGGTCAATGTCGGCGTGAAGCGCGCCAAGAGGACCACGATCTACGTCCCGGTCCTCCCCCGCTAATCGAAGCAAAAAAAGAGATGGGCCTCGCAGGGATGACCTGCGGGGCCCTTCTCTTTTTTTTTGGGGGGGCGATCTACTCGGCCGCGGGAGGGGGCTTGAGCCGAACCTGGAAGGTGGCGCCGCGTCCCGGTGCGCTCGTCACGGAGATGCTGCCTCCCAGGCTCTGGAGCACGGCCTGGACGTTGGTGAGGCCGAGACCATGACCCTCGACGCCGGCGTCCTCGCGAACCTGGGCTTCGAAGAGCTTTCGCCGGAAGGCGCTTCCGATGCCCCGTCCGGAGTTCGTGACTTCCAGGAGGCAGAAGCCCTCATGGGGGGTGAGGCTCAGGAGGATACGGCCGCCCGGAGGCGTGAACTTCAGCGCGTTCGAGAGCAGGTTTCCCAGGACTTGATGGTGTGAAATGGCGGGTCCGTCGACCCAGACGGGACCCTCGGGGAGGCAGAGGGTGAAAGCGAGTTGCTGCCGATCGAACGCGCTTTGCCAGCCTTCGACCGCCTCCCTCGCGATGAGGCCCATGTCCGACTTCGACGCGCATGCGGGGTGGGTGAGGGTCGTGATGACGTGGCGCGAGAACTGATCGGCGAGGCGGATTTGCCGTTCGAGCTTGATGAGGAGCTTCAGGACATCGGGGGCGTCGAGGATTTCTTGCAGCTCCTCGGTGGCGTAGAGCATGGGGACGAGGTGGTTTCGGAGGTCGTGGGAAACCTGGCGCAGGCTCAGGTCGAGGCGCTTGGCATGGCGGCGGTGGCGATTGGCGCGTTGTTGCTGGAAGTCGGCGGCGAGGGTCCATGTCTGGAGGAGGGTTTGGTTGAGGGCTTCGCTGGTGGCCTGACAGAGCAGCCGCAGGGCTTGGCTCTGGGAGGCGGGGCGAGGCGACTCGCGCGGTCCGAGCACGATCAAGGCGTAGGGGCTGCCCTGGTGCTCGATGGGCAGGATCTCGGCGGCTTCGAGCCGGAGCCAGGGGGCTGCTGCGGGGTCCATGGAGTTCAGCCAGCGGATTTCGCGGCTGCGGGCGGGGGGCTTGCCGGCGAATGATAGTTCGATGGCTTCGTCCTCGCTGACCATGAGGTAGACGAGGACGAAGGACGAGCCGCTGGCTTCGCGGAAGAGGTTGGCTGCCTGCTCGAAGAGGTCGGGGAGATGGCGAGCCTTGCGGATTCGGAGGCACGCGGACGGCGGGAACTGCGGTGTTGTGGGGCGACTCTCGGACATCGGCACCTCGCAAGAGTAGAGGGAGGGACGACGGAGAACATCGAAACGTAAGCTTGTTTCCAAGTTTAATCAATTAATGTGAAGCATGCAAGCGCTATTTCGCGAACGGATCGTGAAGAGGACGGAGCCGAGGTTCCGGGCGATGCGGTGCGAGGAGGGCACGAAAAAAGCGGCGGGCCCGCAAGGGACCCGCCGCTCGGAGCGTCGAGGATTACTCGGTGATCCAGGTGTCGTTGGCCCGGTTCCAGCTGACCAGTTCCTCGGGCTTGAAGAAGATCCCGAGCTCGCGCTCGGCGGATTCGGGGGCGTCCGATCCGTGGATGATGTTGCGGCCGATATCGACCGAGAAGTCGCCGCGGATGCTGCCGTTGGCGGCGTTGGCGGGGTTGGTGGCTCCCATCATCGTCCGGGCGGTCGCGATCACGTTCTTGCCCTCCCAGGCCATCGCCACGATGGGTCCGGAGGTGATGAAGTCGACGAGGCCGGCGAAGAAGGGCTTGCCCTGGTGTTCGCCATAGTGGCGCTCGGCGGTTTCGCGGGGGAGTTGCATGAACTTCAGGCCGACGAGCTTGAAGCCCTTCTGCTCGAAGCGGCGGATGATCTCGCCGACCAGGCCGCGCTGGACTCCGTCGGGCTTGACTGCGAGGAACGTTCTTTCCATGGAGTGCTGCATCCTTTCAGTGGGGGTGTTCAGCGTTTCTTGCCGATAACCTGCCGGACGGCCTGCTTCAGGTCTTCCGGCATGAGGCCGTACTTGGTGAGGAGGTCGTCGAGGGTTCCGGATTCGCCGTAGGTGTCGCGGGTCCCGACGCGGACGACGGGGGTGGGGAGTTCCTCGGCGAGGACTTCGCAGACCGCGGAGCCGAGTCCGCCGAGGATGTTGTGCTCCTCGGCGGTGACGATGGCTCCGGAGTCGCGGGCGGCCTTGACGATGGCTTCACGGTCGATGGGCTTGATCGAGCTCATGTTGAGGACTCCGACCGAGAGGCCGTCGGCTTCGAGTTCGAGGGCCGCCAGGCGCGCCTGGTTGACCATGAGGCCGCAGGCGATGATGGTGGCGTCTTTTCCTTCGCGGAGCCACTCGGCCTTCCCGATCTGGAAGGTCACGGGCTGCTCGCGGGGGATCACCGGCAGGGCGGGGCGGCCGAGCCGGACGTAGACGGGGCCGTGATAGGCGTAGGCCGCCCGGATGATGGCCTCGGTTTCGGGGCCGTCCGAGGGGATGAGCACGGTCATTCCGGGGATGACGCGGGTGGTGGCGAGGTCCTCGAGGATCTGGTGGGTGGCGGCGTCCTCGCCGAGCGAAATGCCGGCGTGAGTGCCGCAGATCTTGATGTTGGCGAGCATGTGGCCCGCGGAGTTGCGGACCTGCTCCCAGGCCTTGCCGACGGCGAACATGGCGAAGGTCGAGACGAAGGGGACCTTGCCGGCGAGGGCGAAGCCGCAGCCGACGTCGATCAGGTTCTGCTCGGCGATGCCCATGTTGAAGAAGCGATCGGGAAATTCCTTCGAGAACTTCTCGGTCATCGTCGAGCAGGCGAGATCGGCGTCGAGGACGACGACGTCGGCATGCTCTCGGCCGAGAGCGACGAGGGTCTCGCCGTAGGCGACCCGGGTAGCGACCTTGTCCTTGGAGGTTACGACGATTCCGGCCATTAGACGAGCTCCTTCAACGCGGCCTCGGCCTGTTCGGCGTTGGGCGCCGTGCCGTGCCACTTCACCTGGTTCTCCATGAAGGAGACTCCCTTGCCCTTGACGGTCTTGGCGAGGATCAGGGTCGGCTGACCCGTGACGGGCTGAAGACGGGATTCGGCGAGGGCTTCGAGTATCTGAGGGAAGTCATGGCCGTCGATTTC
The DNA here is from genome assembly GCA_002083825.1 of Candidatus Sericytochromatia bacterium S15B-MN24 CBMW_12. Taxonomy (GTDB): domain Bacteria; phylum Cyanobacteriota; class Sericytochromatia; order S15B-MN24; family UBA4093; genus UBA4093. The sequence continues at coordinate 150,416 of DAZV01000030.1, forward strand.
GACGACCCGCCAGCCGAAGGCGCGCCACTTGTCGGCGAAGGGCTCGAGGCCCATGACCTGTTCGGTGGGGCCGTCGATCTGGAGGCCGTTGCGGTCGACGATGGCGGTGAGGTTGCCGGCCTTGTGGTGGCTGGCGGCCATGGCGGCTTCCCAGACCTGGCCTTCCTGGCATTCTCCGTCTCCGAGCAGGGCGTAGACGCGGGATTCCGACGCGTCGAGCCGGAGGGCGAGGGCCATTCCCAGGGCGTAGGAGAGGCCGTGGCCGAGGCTTCCGGTGGAGGTTTCGACACCGGGAAGCTTGTGCATGTCGGGGTGGCCCTGCAGGCGGGAATTGAGCGCCCGGAAGGTGGTGAGCTCGGAGACGCCGAGGTAGCCGGCTTCGGCGAGGGTGCCGTAGAGGCCTGGCGAGGCGTGTCCCTTGCTCATGACGAAGCGATCGCGGCCGTCCCAGCGGGGGTTCTGGGGGTCATGGCGCATGTGGCCGAAGTACAGGGCGGTGAGCAGGTCGGTGCAGGAGAGGCTGGAGCCGGGATGGCCGCTCTTGGCGTCCCGGACGGCGGTGATGATGTGGCGGCGGATGCGGGTGGCTGTCGCCGTCAGTTCCGCGGGGGAGAGGGTCAGCGCGGTGGTCATGGGGAGGGGCTCCTCGCGGGGTATTCGCGGGTCGGTCGCGGGTGACAGTGCGGGCGAGCAATCCAAAAGTCCGGGCCATTTGCTCGCTCGCAGGGTTCTCAGTATATCACGAACCGATCGCGCCCGAGAGGCGACGATTCGCCGCGGGGCGCTCGGTGCTATCGCGCCTGCACCGTGATGTCGGCTTCGAAGAGGCGGTTCCAGGGCAGGCTGGCCGAGATGCCGGCGATGGCGATTTGCGGGAAGTGCCGCCGCCAGAGGGTTTCGAGCCTTCGTCCCAGATCGGCCTCGAGGGCGTCGAGGGGGGCTCCCGCGGCGAGTTCCTGCTGGAGTAGGGGGCGCAAGAAGCTTTGGTAGAGCAGATCATCGGCCATCCGATCCCTCAGAAATCCCTGCTGGGCCAACACATCGGGATCGGAGGGAAATGGAGTGCCTCGGCTGCGTTGATGAAGGTAGGCGCTGGCCTGCGCGACCACCGTTCCGATGGTGTTTCCGGCGGTGTTCCACCCCGCGAAGGCCGCCAGGTCGGGGTAGTTCTGGAAGGCCCTGAAGAGTTCGGGGTCGGCGCCGTTGGCGTAGGCGACGTCGGCGAGGGCGACCGGGCGGCTGGAGGATTCGAGGGCGCGGACGAAGGGGGCGAGGTCGCGAGGCGGGGTGTCGGGGCGATCCAGGCCGATGCGCAGGGCGAGGTCGCCCTGGCCGGTGGAGGGGGTGTTGAGCATGAGGGCGATGTCGGCGTCCGCGGGATTATCGACGAGTCTTCCTCCGACGGCGGCTACCTGGCCGGCGACGGTTCGGGACAGGGGGCGGTCCTCGTACATGGCGGTGATGTCGGCTCCATCGGGGGTGCTGGTCACGAGGTGGAAGGCGGGCTTTCGTCCTTGGCTCTGGTTGAGATGGCGGGCGACGAGGACGGAGGCGACCTCGTCGGCTCCGGGGTAGATGAGCACGCGATCCTGGAGTCCCTTGGCCTGGATGTCCGCGAGGAGCTGTCGTTGTTCTCGGACGTTGAAGCCGAAGCGGGAGGTGTCGTCCTGGGTGAGCAAGAGGAGGTCGAGGATTCCGTCTCGGGTCCAGTCGATGAGCATGCGGTTGACGAGGAAGTTTCGCTCGCGGGTGGCGAGGTAGTCGGCGAGGATTTCGGGGGGGATCAGGGCCTCGGCTTCGCTGGCGGTTTCGAGGTCCTGGGGGTCGTGGAGTTGCTGGTATCGGTCGAGGTGGAAGGAGTGGCGGAAGAGGAGCTTGCCGAACCGGTCCCAGTAGGATTTTTCTTCGGTGGCGTCGTTGGAGTCGGAGAGCCGCATGGTGACGGAGAAGGCGTAGAGGGGGAGGTTGGGATGGGCGAGTTTGAGATGTTTGAGGAGGGAGAGACGTTCGACGAGGGTTTCGAGGGGGATGTCTTCGCGGCGGGAGGGGATGAGACCTCCGTAGGCGAGGGTGTCGAGGGCGATGACGAGGGCGGAGGCGCGCGGGGCGTGGTCCTGTAGCCAGTCATGGAGGGCGGCGGTGTCGGCGGGGCGGCGGAGGTCGCCGAGGAGGGCGGGGTTCGGGGCGAGGACGGTCAAGCCTGCGATGGCGGCGATGTCGCGGGGAAAACGGGAGGTGCAGGGGCGAGCGTCGAGAGGGACGAGGAGGAGGGGAGGGGTCATGGGCGGGACCTCATGGGACGAAAGGGGACGGGGGATTTCGATACAATCGACCGATGACGTTTGCTTCGTGAAACTTTATACTTTCCTCGAAGGCGGCGAAGCGCCGAATTCAGAGATTCTTCGACCGGCGAAAAGGGCCCTGCGAGCGGGGTTTCGTGGGTCGAGAGGATCGGGGGCGATTCCCGAGGGACTCGTTCCCGCGAGCGGAAAGGATTCTCCGGGCGGGGAATTCTCCGAGCATGAGGAGGGAACGTCGGTGATTTCACAAGCAACAACCAAGATGGGCACGACGCTGCTCAAGGTATCGTCCAAGTCGAATCCGGCCTCCGTGGCGGGCGCAATCGCGGGAATGATCCGGGAGACGGGTCGCTGCGAGGTGCAGGCGATCGGTGCGGGAGCGGTGAACCAGACGGTGAAGGCTATCGGGATAGCTCGGGGTTACGTGGCTCCGGGCGGGATCGATTTGGTGGCTATTCCAGCGTTTTTGGATATCGAGGTGGGGGGAGAGGAGCGGACGGCGATTCGATTCATCGTCGAGCCGCGCTAGGTCGGGGGGGGGGCAACCCCCCTCAGTCCTCGGCATCGGGTCCCTCTTCGCGGGGGTCGCCCCAGCGGAGTTTGTCGCGGAGGGCTCCGAAGAAGTCGCGTCCGGTGACGCGGACCAGCCGGACGACGTGCTGGGATCGCCGGAAGGAGACTTCGTCACCGGGCTGGAGGAGTCCGACGGTGAAGCCGTCGGCGGAGAGGAGGGCACCTTCGGCGCGCTGCTTGGCCACCATGCGAACGATGGTTTCGCTGGACATGATGAGGGGTCTGGCGGTGAGGGTGTGGGGGCAGATGGGGGCGAGGATCCAGGCGGGAACGTCGGGGGCCACGATGGGTCCTCCCGCGGAGAGGGCGTAGGCGGTGGACCCGGTGGGGGTGGCGAGGATCATGCCGTCGGCTCCGTAGCGTGCGACCAGGGATTCGTCGGCGAAGACTTCGAGTTCGAGCATGCGCGAGGAGGTGCCCTTGAGGAGCACACCCTCGTTGAGGGCTGTTTGTCGGGCGAGCGTCTCGCCGTTCCGATGATGCCGCACGTCGAGGAGGGTTCTGGGCTCCAGGTGGTAATCCCCCTGGAAGACGCGTTCGAGCGCCGCGGGGAGTTCGTCGATCTCGACCTCGGCCAGAAAGCCGAGCGTGCCCAGGTCGACGCTGAGAATGGGCGTTTCCGCCGGAGCTATCAGCCGAGCGGCCCGCAGGAACGTGCCGTCTCCGCCCAGCACGAGGACGAGATCGACGGGGGGCAGGGCTTGGCCGGATCCCGGCACGGCGAAGACGCGCTTGCCATGGGCCGCGATGAGCGCGCTCACCTGGGGAACCAGGCCGGCGATGCGGGCCACGGTCCCGTTGTAGACGATCCCGACGGCGTTCACTTGCCCGCCGCCTTCAGCGCCTCGTGCGCCTCGGCCACCACGGCTTCCGCCGACGGCACGTCATGCGGCGCCGGCTGACGTCGCCAGTAGCCCAGGAATTCGATGTTGCCTTCCGGACCTTTGATGGGCGAGTAGGTGAGTCCCCAGGGCTCCCAGCCCTCGGCGCGGGCGGCCTCCATGGCGGCGCGGATCACGCGCGCGTGAACGACCGGGTCCCGGACCACGCCGCCCTTGCCCACGGAGGCCCTTCCGGCCTCGAACTGGGGCTTGATCAGCGCCACCAGGTCGGCGGGAGCGGTCAGCAGGGCGCGAACGGCTCCCAGGATTTTGCCGAGCGAGATGAAGGAGACGTCGATGACGGCCAGGTCGGGGGCTTCGCCTTCGGGCGCTCCCAGGCCCTCGGGGTCGAGGTGGCGGATATTGGTTCGCTCCAGCACGTGGACGCGGGGATCCTGTCTCAGTGTCCAGGCGAGTTGTCCGTAGCCGACGTCGATGGCGTAGACTTTTTCGGCACCGCGCTTCAGGAGCAGGTCGGTGAAGCCTCCCGTGGAGGCGCCGACATCCATGGCGCGGCGGCCGGCGGGGTCGATTCCGAAGACCGCCAGGGCGCGTTCGAGTTTGAGGGCTCCGCGGGAGACGTACTCGATGGCGGGGCGGTCGACCTCGACGGGGGCCTCCTCGGAGATGGGGGTTCCCGCCTTGGTGACGCGGTGCCCGGAGACCTTGACCATTCCCGCGAGGACGGCCCGCTGGGCCTTCTCCCGGGTGGGGAAGAGGCCCTCGCGGACCAGCCGTGCGTCGAGGCGTTCTTTCTTGGCCATGGGTTAGAGGGCGTTGAGCCCGAGGGCGACGAGGATGCCGAGAATGGCACCTCCGATGACCTCGAGCGGGGTATGGCCGAGAAGCTCCTTGAGGTGACTTTCCTTGAAGCTCAGCGAGTGCTGGAGGTCGAAGATGATCTGGTTGATGATCCGGGCTTGCTTGCCCGCCGCTCGACGCACGCCGGCCGCATCGTACATGACGACCATGGCCAGCACCAGGGAGACGTCGAAGAGGGTGGAGCTGAAGCCTTCGAGCAGCCCGACGGAGGCCGTGAGCCCCGTGACGAGCGCGGTATGGGAGCTCGGCATGCCCCCGGTGGTGACCAGGGTTCGGACGTCGATGCGCTTTTCGCGAATCAGCAGGGTGAAGAACTTGATGAGTTGGGCGATCAGGGCGCCGAGCAGGCCGGCGAAGAGGGCTTGGTTGGACATTTAGCGGTTGCGCTCCGAGACGAACCGGGCGATCGCCGATAGCGCAGCGCCGGACTCCCCCAGGGGGGCGATCGCCGATAGCGCTGCCTGGATCTGGCGGTCCGCCTCGATCCGGGCCTGGTCGAGCCCGTAAAGGGCGGGGTAGGTGGCCTTGTGGGCCTCGACGTCCTTGCCGGGGCTCTTGCCGAGGGCCTCGGCCGTCCCCGTGAGATCCAGGATGTCGTCGACGATCTGGAACGCCAGCCCGACGTGTTCGGCGTAGCGCGTGAGCATGGTCATGATCGCTTGGGGGGCGTCGGCCACGTGTCCGCCCAGCCTAACCGCGGCGACGATCAGCGCGCCGGTCTTGTGACGGTGGATGTAGTCGAGGGTCTCGGCGGCCAAGGCTTGCCCTTCGGCTTGCATGTCCACGACCTGGCCTTCGACCATCTGGAGGGTGGCGCCGGCGAGCTCGCCCACCACGTTCAGCGCCCGGTCGGGCGAACAGTGAAGGGGCAGTTCTTTCGCCAGCACCTGGAAGGTATGCGCGAGCAATCCGTCACCGGCCAGGAGCGCGAGCGCCTCGCCGTAGACCATGTGGTTGGTGGGGCGTCCCCGACGCAGCGCGTCGTCATCCATGCAGGGGAGGTCGTCATGGATCAGGGACTGGGTGTGGATGAGCTCCAGGGCGCAGCCGGCCGTGAGGGCCTGCTCTCCCTTTCCGCCGGATGCCATGCAGGCGGCGATCGCGAAGAGGGGGCGGATGCGCTTGCCGCCGGCGAGGACGCTGTAGCGCATGGACTCCCAGAGCTCCCGAGCGAGCTCCGCGGAACCGGGAACGATCCGGTCGAGTTCCGCTTCGATGCGGGGTCCATACTGGGAAGAAAGGGTTTCCAGGGTCGAGGGGCCAGTGGAGGAGTTCACGCGATGTCCTTCCAAAGCAGTGGGCGGACGACATTATACCATTTCCGGCATGATACACTAGCCTCACGATCGCTCCGTCGCTCTTCCGACAACTGCTTCTGACAGAAAGAAGGAATCCCGCTTGAGCAAGCAAAAAGCCGTATTCGCCTTCGCCGCAGCCGCCTTGACGGCTCTCTCCCTTCCCCTCATGCCGGCGAACGCCGAGCCGGTCTCCGCCGAGAGCGCGGAGCCCGCGGTGGCGGCACCGGCCCCGGTCGCCGATTCCGCCCCGGTCGTCACTCCGGTCGCCGGAAACCTCGAAGTCCTGCCGGTCGAGGCGAGCCCCGCCGCTGCGGATCCTGCCTCTGCCAGCCTCTTGGCCGCTCCGGCTTCGGCCAGCCTCCTGGCGGCCCCCGCTTCGGCCAGCCTCCTGGCCGCTCCTGCCAGCCCGAGCGTCATCGCGGCCCCCGTGGCGCAAGCTACCGCCAGCGCCACGCCGGCTGCGGGCCCGTCCTTCTCGATGCCCAACGTGAAGCTGCCCTTCCCGCTGACGCTCTCCTATCGTCCCGAGACGGGAACGATGGGCGGCACCGGCTTCGCGCCCGGGGTTCCGCTCATCGCGGGGGCGCCCGCGGCGCCCGCTCAGTTCAATCTCGCCTCCCAGACGGCCCAGGGATGGTCCGGAACCGCGGAGGTGGGGCTTCCCATCATCACGCTCGGCGCTCGGATGACCGGCTACGGTAGCGTCGGCTCCTTCGATCCGTCCATCAGCGCCGCGGACAGCAGCAATGCTCCCGCCGCGGATCAGCTCCCCTACTACTGGCCCGAGAGTGCCTGGTCCACCTACGTCAAGGTATTCGGCCTGCGCTTCGGCTACCTCAACGAACAGTTCAACCGCAACATCGGTGAGGGTGGGGCCATCGGGTCGTACATCGGCGGCCTGGATTCGGGCTTCAACATCCTGGGGCTCGTCGGCGTGGATTATCACCTGCTCGCCGGCTGGGGAGTCAACGGCCAGACCGTTGCCGGAACCACCACGGCCCACATCCCCACGGAACTCGACGCCAGCGTCTACGCCAATCTCGGACCCATCAACCTGAGGGCCGGCTACGTCGCCCGGGAAACCTTCACCGGAGATCCGAGCACCTTCCTGGCTATCGTCACCGACCCCATGTCCCTCGCGAACGATGCCGGGAAACGGGACACGGTCAACGCCACGCGCATGGGATCCTACATGGGCCCCTACTTCGGAGCGGGGTTCAGTTTCTAGTCGCTAGTCTAACTTATTAGCGCCTGCGGCTGTTTCGTAAGGCAGCGAGGGATAGCCGTGACGTTGCCCCGATGCGATAGAGTCGTAGCCCTCGCTGGCCTGAAGAAACGACGTTTGCTCTAAAGATATATTACAATGTGAGGGCTTCCCATGAGGGGAGCCCTCTTCTGCTTGGACGTAAGCCCGTACGTTGCGCGATCAAAGAAAGATGGGTACGCCATGACTCGAAACGCTTTCCGCGGCACCTTCCTGGCCGCGACTCTCGCCCTGATGGCCCCCGCAGTCCTGACGGCTCCGGAGGCGCTGGCTGCCTTCAGTCCGGCCGAGGATTCCCGACTCGCCCAGGCCCGCAGGCCGAGCCCCGCCCCGACCCTGCGCCCGGTGCCCACCCCGCTGCCTCCGGCTCAGGAACCCATCCGGCGCGGTACCGAACCCGTCCAGGTGACCGCCGTGACGGCACCCGAGGACAAGACCCCCATGGATCTCACGATCGGCCTGGAGTACGAGTTCGGCAGCGCCACCTCGGGGGGCTTCGCAGCCAACGCCCAGTCGGTTCCGACCGCGATCACCAATGCCACCTCGGCCCTCAACGCCTGGTCGGGGCTGGCCGAGATCGGTCTGGGAGCCTTCGACCTCGGCGCGAAGTACACGAACTACATGGGAGTGCTGCCCCTCACCGTTGGTAACCCCGCAGGCGGCTTCCTCCCGTTCTATTGGCCTCAAGAAACTTGGAGCGCTTACGGTCGCATGGGTGCCCTGCGCCTGGGCTATCTCAACGAGTTCTTCGGGCGGGGCATCGGTTCGGACGGCGCGATCGGGTCGGTGATCCTGGGTCTTGACGGGGGATTCCCGCTGGTCGTCGACATGCTCGACATGGATTATAGCCTCACCGGCGGCTGGGGCGTCATCGGACAGGGGCCCGGCCACATCCCCGCTGAAGCCAAGGTAAGCTTGAGCGTCGTCCTCGGGCCGGTGAACCTGTCGGGTGGCTACGTGGGGCGGGCCTCCTTCACCGGGGAGCCGGGAACCTTCCTCACCGCGCTCACCAATCCGGCTCAATTGAGTACCGGGGATGCGGCCACGGTCAACCAGACCCGCCTGGGCACCTATCAGGGCCCGTTCGTCGGAGTGAGCATGGGCTTCTAGAGCAAACGTCGTTTCTTCAGGCCAGCGAGGGCTACGACTCTATCGCATCGGGGCAACGTCACGGCTATCCCTCGCTGCCTTACGAAACAGCCGCGGGCGCTAAAGGGGCGCTCCCACGGTTCTCGCGCTTCCCTGGCACCCTGAGGGGAGAGCTTCGGCCCTCCCCTCTACTCGTTTCCCCTGTGAACGCCGCAAAGCCTGATCGTTTGACAGTCGAAGGGGTGCATGGTACACCCCTACTTTTCTACAGCCCTTCGAGGAGGAATCCATGGTCAAACAGTACTTGACGACGCTGGGTCTGGCTGCCACCTTGCTGGTCGGCGCGGTCCCGATGACGGCGACGGCCCAGGCCTTCACCCCGGTGAGCGAATTCACGGACGTGGGTCCCAGTCACTGGGCTTACAACGCCATCAAGGCCATGGTCGAAAAGTATCAGATCATGGAGGGGTTCCCCGACAGCACGTTCCGCGGTGAGCGCACCGTGAACCGCTATGAAATGGCAGCCTTGCTCTCCAAGGTCATGTCGCGGGTCGAGGAAATGATCGCCTCCGCCACCGGCGAGGTTCCAGCACCTCCGCGCCTTCGATCCGACATCTCTTCGGACGATCTTCGCGTGCTCGCGCGCCTGCAGCAGGAATTCCGGGACGAACTCGCGGTCCTGAAGGGCCGCTACGATACCTTCGACAACCGTCTCGGCGCGCTGGAGCGCCGGGTTCGCCTGGGCGGCTCGCTTCAGTTCCTTTATCGGACCTACATGGCTCAGCCGGGAACCAAGCAGAACGTCCAGGAATTCGACAACCTCCGGGTCCAGACCAACCTGACCCTGGCCTCGGAACTGGCTCCCAACATGGCGTTTCGCGGAGCGTATTCGATTTTCAACAACGGCGTTCAGAACTTTCAAAACGGCCATCAAGCCGTCGACGGGGGGCTGGGATCCTTGACCGGGGCCGATACGGCCACTCCGTTCTACGTTCGCCAGTCCTATTTTTCGTGGACCCCCGGAGCCCTCGGCCTCTACACGGGCGTGATGACCTTCAGAGATACCAGTCTCAAGGTCGGCGGCACCTTGCCCAATGCCTTCCAGTCGTCCGTCTGGCCGCAAAGCCAGTCGGGTTTCGGCTTCGTGGGAACGCCTCCGGTAGAGCCGACGACGGGTGGGCTTGTCCTGAGCGGCTACGGGGCAGGGGTGGCGGACACGCCCCAGGGGCGCGTGGGCTGGAACCCCGGCATCAACGTGGTGCAGGATCTTCTCGACCCCAACTCGGTGGATCCGATCAACTCGGGCGCGGCTCCGAGCGTCGTGCTCGACGCGTCCCTGGGTCCGGTGGACGTCGGCGTCGGCTACAACCACGGAACCCCCGGGGCTTCGACGGTAGGTGCGCTCGCGAACCTGCCGGATACCTTTCCGATCGTTGCGGGGCCCGTGGGATCAGGGTACTCCCTGCTCCGTCTCGCCACCGATATGGGCCCAGCCCGGCTGGGGCTATATGGTCGGGCCGATAACACGGCTCTGGGCCGTTTGACCGGAGGCGCATCGACGGGAAAGGGCTGGGGAGCCACCTTGGACCTGGGGTCGGAGGCTCTGGGCCTACAACTGGGCTGGGCAGAGATGGATCGGACCTTCTCGACCACGAACTTGCCCTATTTTAACGAGGGTACGATTGCCCTGGTGACCAACAACCTGTTCGGCTCGCTGGAGTTCGGGCTTGCGACCAAGTTCGGCAACGCGGGTGGACTCTCTCCCACGGCCAGCCCGCGTCTACCGGGACTCGGCTACAACTGGACGTCGACGGGGGGCTACGTGAGGTTCCCGGGTTTCTCGATCTTGCCGTCGATCACGCTGGCGGCCCAGCAGTCGGGCTCGGACGTGGGGTCGAAGAACTTCGGTTCGGGCCTCACGGCGATCGTGGGCTTCCAGCCGAACCCCGCGCTGCCGGTCGTCATGGTGCAATACGATCAGGGGAAGTTCTACGGGACCTCGGAGGCTCCGACGGGAGACAACGCGTTGTTCGGGACTGCCAACAAGCAGTCGCATGATCAGGTGATCGTGGGGACCTCGGTGAGCTTCTAGCGTCACCGATCCCGTCGTCGGGGGCCTCGGTCGTGAAGGACCGGGGCCCTTCGGCGTTCATGCTTTTCATCTTCTTGGCCGATGCCCCCTCGGTTCTTACCTCCTAGTCTGGTAGGCGGGGGAGAGAGGGGGAGGCATGCGGGATGATCGAGAACCGGGAAACGGGCCGGGAAAAGTGCCTGGAAAAGGGTCGGGAAACGGGTCGGGAAACGGGTCGGGAATAAAGCACGGGCGAGGTTCTGGTTTCAAGGGGGCTGTTTTTTCCTGGCGAGGGGGCTTGATTCTGGGGATTCTCGCGCTTTCGGCGGCGGACAGCCTGCTTGGTCGGTCGTTCGGGTTGGGTCAGGGTCTCGGTGGCGTCGCGTTCGGTCAGGCCGATGCGGGTGAGGAGGCCTTGCGTGCCCCGGGTCCCATCTTCGGGATGCAGGCCGTGCCCAAGTTCGACGAGCGTCTCGGCAAGGGATCTTGGAGCGGGTCGCGGGATCGCGGCATGGAGATGCACCGGGACCTGGGGGTGCGTCTGAGCCGGGAAGGGATGATCTGGCGTCATTATCAGCCGGGTCCCGACGGCCGGGTTCCGCATCAGGGGGACTTCGACGATGTGGTCGCGCGCTTGGGCGCGGCGGGGATCTCCCTTCAGTTCATGGTGACGGAGACGCCGTTCTGGGCGTCCTCGGCAGCGGGCAAGCGTCCGGCGGATCCGGTTTCGTATCGCCAGGCCCCCCCCGAGGGCCTTTACCTCCCGATCTTCGCGGACGGCAGCGATGTTCCGGGCCCTGGCAAGCGTATCAATCCTCATCATCCCTGGGCCTCCTTCCTCGAGACGGTCGTGAGACGCTACGCGGGTCAGGTTCGCTACTGGCAGTGCTGGAACGAGCCGGACTACCCCGAGGGCGTACTGGGCGCGGCCCCGGGCGATCCGCGGCGATCCTGGCAGGGCAGCGTGAAGGATTACGTCCGCCTGCTCGCGGTCATGCACACGGTCGTCAAGTGGATCGATCCCCAGGCCCAGGTGGTGACGGGGGGCCTGGGCTACGCGGACTACCTGCAGGCGATGATCGACCACGGAGCCGGCCCTTACTTCGACTTGCTGGATTTTCATGCTTACGGGTGGCCGGGATCCGACGAGGCGCTCAGGGCCTTCCTGTCGGTTCACCAGGCCATGCGGCAGGTCCTGGAGCGCAACCGTCTCGGCCGGAAGGGCATGCTCTGCTCGGAGACCGGGTACAGCGCCACGGAGCCCGATCACCAGGCCGACACCATCGTCAAGCTCTACGCCACGACCTTGGCGCTAGGGCTCGAAGGAACGGTCTACTACAGCAACACCAACCCCAGCTGGCGGCAGATGGGGCTGGTGGACTGGCGCAGCCTGACGCAGCGCACGATGGGCTACTGGGCTTACAAGAATACCAGCGCGGCGCTCGACGGCATGCGATTCGTCTCGAAGCTGCCGCTGCCGCCTCAGGTGGTGGGTTACCTCTTTGCGGATTCCGCTCGCCGGCGCGAGGTCGCCGTGCTCTGGGCTCCCTATCGATCGCCCGAGGAGGCATGGCCTTTGCGCTGGAATCGCGCGGGCGACTGGACCCGCGTCACGCCGGAGGGAAACGTTCAGCCCCTGGCGCCGGGAGTTCCTTTGCGCCTGCATGGCCGCCCCGTCATCCTCGATTCCGATGGCCGAGGGCGCTATTCCCCGCTGACGGCCAATCCCTCGATCCCCCGGAACGGCTTGGCCGTCGTTTCGGTCCGGGCCAGCGGGAGCCGCGCCGACGGCTTCCATGAGCCGGATCTCGCCGTGGACGGGGATACCGACTCCCAGTGGATTTCCGGGGGGGCGCGCGAGGCGACCGTCTCCTTCGTCGTGGAGCTCGCCGAGCGATCGCTCATCCGCGAGCTTCGACTCAAGACCGGCCCCCTCCACGGCGCCACCATCGACCTCGAAGTCTCCGACGACGGCCGCTCCTGGCGCAAGGTTCGCGAGCGCGTCCGCATCGACGGTTGGAAGCTGGAGCGTTTGGCGCTACCCCTCCCGACCGAGGCGCGCTGGATTCGCCTGCTCTGGCGCAATGCCCCTGATCGCCGCCTCCCAGGGCTCTCGATCTTCGAGTTAGAGGTCCATGACTAGGCTGGATAGTCGCTTTACAAGCCATTTCGAGCTGCCTATAATGAGCGAACGCTTCCCCTTCCTGCGTCGCCCCCTCGGACAAACTCAAAGGATTCTGACTTGCGGATGATCGGCGAGCCTCCCTACCTCTCGACACTTCCTCTCTACCATGCCCTCCGGGCGACGGGACTCGAGCCTGATTTCCAGATTTCGCGCGCCGGCATCTCCCACCTTTCCGAGCGCCTGGTCAACGGTACGCTCGATGCAGGCCCGATCTCCCTCATCTCGTACCTGAAGCATCGCGACAAGCTCGACCTGATCCCCCACATGGCGCTCAGCTCCATGGGAGCCGGCGGCTCCGGCGTCCTGGTGAGCACCAAGCCCATCGGGACCGCCTCCGAGCTCGAGGTGGCCATTCCCAGCCAGACGGCCGGTACCGCTTACCTCCTGCGCTGGCTTTTCTCCGAGATGTTCGGCTACGAACCCATTCTGGTGGAGCGCACCGGAAATCTCGAGCACATGCTGCAAGAACATGGGGCCGCGCTGCTCTTCGAAGACCAGGCCCTGAGCGCGCGCTACCGCTCTCCCAACCTGCACGTCTGGGACCTCGGGACCGCCTGGTGGCAATGCACCAACACCCCGCTCCTCTACATGGTCTGGGTCGTTCGCAAGGAAGTTCCCGAGGCCGAAAGAACGGCGCTGCTCGCGCGATTCGCCGAGGCCAAGCGCAGCGTGGGGAGCTTCAAGGCTCCCATCATGCGCGAGGCCCAAGAGCAGTCGGGTTATCCGGAGGATTACCTCGAGAACTTCTGGTCCCGCTTCAACTACGACTTCACTCCCGCTCACCAGACGAGCCTTCGCCTCTTCGAGCAGTACGTCTACGCGCTGGATCCTGCGCGTTAGAGCAAAGCTCGACGGCGTTCCCTCGCTGGCTTAATCAACAGCCGCCGGCGCTACTCAACAGCCGCCGGCGCTGGGTCGTGAAGGCGTGAGCTTCCCGGTGCGCTCAGAACGTCCTTGAGTCGTCGGGGCGGCCCGCGGCGTTCCAATCGATGATGTCCTGGATCTCTTCGGCCGTGAAGAGATCCTTGGCGTATTTCGGGTCATCGAGCATGGCGCGGATGTCATTGAAGTAGATTTTGTCGGTGGAGTAGGTGCCGATGTCGGCGGGGGCTTTCTTGTTCTTGTCCTTGAGGGAGTGGCAGTCCTTGCAACGTTGGTCGCTCGTGACGGGTTGGACGTTTCTGGAGTAGGTCCGCCCCTCTGAGGTGAGCAGCATGCGGCTGGTGCATGCGGTGGCGAGCAAGGCGATCGCCATGCTCGAGAGGATGCGCCGCCTCATGCTCACTCGTCCTCCGTACGGATCTTGAACGTGCGCCTCGGGAAGAAGGGGGCGTCGAAGTGGGCGTGGTACTCGAAGCCGACCCGCAGGGTATCGGTTCCCGGTGAGAAGGTGCGGCCGTAGGTGGTGGCGGGTCCGAAGCGTCCCACCATCAGGAGCAGGACGTGCGGGGTGTCGGGCATCCACCATGCGAGCCCGGTGGACCAGTTGAACCCGGCGGCATCGATGACGCTCCGGTCGAGCGGAGCCACGACGTCTCCCAGGAAGCAGAGGCCCTCGGCGATCGCGTAGGACAGGCCGACGCCCGCGGCGGTCATCCAGCCCGGATTGGCCGAGTAGTCGCCCACGTACGAGAAGTAGCGTCCCACGACGCCGGCGCCGAGACCCGGCAGGAGGTTGTTCTTGGAGGCGGTCAGCTCCGCTATCGCGCTGCCTCCGAGGTGAGTGGTGTAGCCCAGGCGGGTGTTTAGGGCCAGGGGGGCGCCTTCGTACTCGTCCATGAGCTGGTAGCGCACGGCGAGTTCGCCGTCGAGCGGGGTGTTACGGGTGGAGGCGACGGCGTCGAGGTTGAACGACTGCGAGAGCCCGAGCCCCAGGTTCAAGGCCGGAGCCGAGTCGGACGGAAAGGTCGCCGCGTTGTAGCGATGGGACATCCGGAGGTACATCTGGCCGCGCTTGGCGTTGAGTGGCGAGGTGATGCCAGGGGTCCCGTAGTCGAACTGGAATGCGGCGACCGGCCCTGCCGAGAGGCACGGGATCAGCGCGCCTGCAAGAATCCAGGGACTTCTGCGGCGCATGGACGGTCCTTTCTAGAGCGTGAATCGGGTGATCAGGCCACGGAGTTCGGATGAGAGCTTGGTGAGCCCTTGAGCCGAACCGGAGACGCGCGCGACGTTCTCGGTCTGCTGGAGGGAGGTGGCCGCGACCTCTTGGGCTCCCACCGAGGACCGCTCGGAGATGTTGGCGATGGCGTCCATCTCTCGGACCATGACCTCGGCGGAACGAGCGAGTTGCTGGGCGGCCTCGCGGATCTGGCGGATCTCGAGGTCCGTCCGTTCGATGGCCGTGACCACCCGTTCGAAGGCGTCCCCCGCTTCGTGAATGATCTCGACCCCCTGGGTCACGCCTTGGCTGCCCTGATGCATGATGGAAACGGCCCGCTTGGTTTCATCCTGGATGTTGCTGACCAGTTCGGCGATATGCTGAACGGCGTTCCCCGACTCCACCGCCAGCTTTCGGATCTCCTGGGCCAGGACGCTGAAGGCCTGCCCTTGGTTGCCGACGCGGGCCGCCTCGATGCCGGCATTGAGGGCGAGTAGGTTGGTCTTCTTGGCGAAGCCGCCGATGAGCGTCACGATGGCCTGGATCTGATGACTCAGGGAGCCAAGCCGATCCACGACCCCCGCCGAGTCGGTGAAGACCCCCTGGACGGCACCCATGTGATGCAGGGCGTCTTGCAAGACCTTGTCGCCGGCAGCCGCCGCCATGGCGGCTTGCTGGGAGCTCTGGACGGCGGTTCTGACGTTGACGGCGACCTTTTCCGCTGCGTTGGCGACAGCGAGGGCTTCGTCCGAGCTCTTGGTGATGCCCTGTTCCTGTTCGGTGGCGCCGCGGGCGAGATGCTCCATGGTCAGGGAGACCTTGTAGGCGCCGGTGCCGGTTTCGCCGGCTGATTGGGCCAGGGCCTCGCTGGATTCCTGCAGACGCGAGGAGACCGAGTCGATCTGGGAAACCATGCCGCGGAGCTGAACGAGGAAGCGGTTGAACCAGAGGGCGAGCTCGCCTATCTCGTCGTTGCGGTCGACGTTGAGGGTCTGGCTGAGGTCGCCTTCCCCTTCGGCGATGTCGCGAAGCATGGCGATGAGCTGGCGGAGCGGATCGGCTATCTGGTGGGCGAAGAGGAGGGTGATGCCCACGGCGAGGATCATGGCGGCGCCGATGCCGAACAGCAACTGGATCAGGGCGTTCTTGAACTCCCGTTGGGCCAGGCTTTTTTGGCGATCGACCTCTTTTTCGTTGAGGGTAACCAACTCATCGATCTTGCTGTCGACGAGGGTCGTCATGAGGCGCAGCCCGCGCGAGTTGCTGAGGGCCAGGGCTTTTGGCCCCTGGTTCTGCTTGACCAGAGCCAGGATTTCGTCGTTGAGCGTGGTCCACTCCTCGACGAGGGGCATGATCTCTTTCTTGAACTTGGCTTTCTGAGCCGGAGAGGCGTAGAAGCGGAGAAAGGCGCGGCTGGCCCCGTCCATGTCGAGAACCTTGTCCGCGAGTTCGGGCATGATGCGCGCGCGCTCTTCGGCGGAGCCGGCCAGGAGGTAGCTCTTTTGAAGGCGATCCGCCTGGAGGTTGGCCGATCGGAGGTAGGCGATGGATTGTCCGCTTGCCATGGTGGTCGCGAGGCCGTCGAGCTGAGACTGGACCCGGCTCATGGAAAGGAATCCTCCCAGTCCGACTCCCACCAGGAGCCCGAGCATGAGGATCATCATCAGGAAGAGCTTGGTGATGATGCGTCGGTTACGAAGCCAGGTCATGGGGTTGAAGGCTGACACTTACTCTCCGAGCTTTTCTTTGACGTAGCCTGCCCACTCCGGGGGGGTAGAGCCGAAACCCTGGGTGGAGAGGCTGGAGACGAAGGTGACGAGATCGATGAACTGGGCGTCGCTGAGTTCGAACCGCGCGTCCTCATCGAGGTGCTTCAGCGCTTTGGCTATCAGCTTCTTCTCGCTGATGCGACCGGTGCTCTCGACGAGGCTGGGGATCTTCTTGCCGCGGATGACCTCTCCGGTGGTGAGGCCCTTGGGATGGCACGTCATGCATGCCTTGCCGTTCTCTCCCTTGGTGAGGAAGAGAACCTTACCTTTGTGGCGGTCCCCGTCGAGGCCGGCGAAGGCGTTCGAGGCGAAGGCGGGAGCCATCACGATGGCGATCAGGGCCGCGGCTAGCCAATGTCGATACGGCATGCGGGTCCTCCTGGGCAAGGGGGCTGGTCGACGCTATCAACGGAAGGGCCGACGCCCATCCTGCGCGTCTAACTAGAGGAGCGAGTGGACGCTCGCTAGGTCTCCATGCGCTTATACCCCTATGTTGCGGGTTTAAGTACACTGGGCGCGACCGTTTGCATGGGAGAAGCAAAAAAGAGCCCCCCGCGAGGGGGGCTCTTGAGTGCGGATGAGAGGACTTGAACCTCCACAGGGAAACCCCTACATGCTTCTGAGGCATGCGCGTCTGCCATTCCGCCACATCCGCTTGTGACCGAAGTCAATGTTAACACAGCCTTTCGGTCAGGGCAAGAGGTCTTTTTCATTTCGTTCCGGGGTTGGTGAGGCTTCCTCGCCGGATCACCCCCATGCCGTAACGATCTCGCAGCCGATCGAGCGTCTCGGTGAGCGCCGGCGACGAGCCTTCGAACAAGCTGAGTTGAGCGTCAGGCCTGAAGTTCGAGAGGCTCGCGCCTATCAGGCGCAAGGGCTTTCGCCCGTCCCAGGCCGACTTCACCAGATCCCAGGTCGTCGCGTAGATCGTCTCGTCGTCCTGGGTCGGAGCCGCCAAGGTCACGCTGCGTTCGACCGTCTGGAAGGTCTTGGCATAGCGCACCTTGGCCGAGATCGTTCCCGCCAGGAAGTCATGCCGCCGCAGCCGGTAGCCCAGTTCGCAGGCAATCTTGAGCAGGGCCCGCCTCAGAAAGACCGGATCCGCGCTGTCCAGCTCGAAGGTCTCCTCGCCTCCGATGCTCTTGGGGGGTCCCGCGGGGCTTACCGGCCGAGGATCCTTCCCCTGGACCACCAGGAACAGATCCCCCCCCTGCATGCCGAAGTGGGCCGTGAGGAAGGGCAGCGAAACACCCGCAAGCTGCCCCACTGTGCGGATCCCAAGCTGGAGCAGGCGTTCTTGCATGCGCTCTCCCACGCCGGGAATGATGCCGACTTCCCGAGGATGCAGCCATGCCGCCTCCTCGCCCGCTCGGACGATGCAGACTCCCGCCGGCTTGGCGGCCTTGGAAGCCACCTTCGCCAGGAGTTTCGAGCTTCCGCCCCCCACCGAGGCGGAGAGGCCCGTCTGGCAGGCGATCGCATCCCGCAGCGCGTAAGCCACCGACTCCAGAGGACCCAAGAGCCGCTCGGTGCCCGTCATGTCCAGGTAGGCCTCGTCCAGGCCCAAGGGCTCCACCACCGGGGCGAACTGCTCCCAGATTCCCCGAAGCTGGGCGTTCACCCGCCGATACTCCTCCATCTCGACCGGCACCAGAATCGCATGCGGGCAGAGTTCCTTGGCCTTGTAGAGCGGCATCGCCGAGCGCACGCCGAAGGCTCGGGCCTCGTAGCTCGCGCTCGCCACGACCCCCCGCTTGGTCGAGTGCCCCCCGACGATCACCGGCTTCCCGCGCCATTCCGCATGATCCCGCTGCGCCACCGAGGCGAAGAAGGCATCCATGTCCACGTGAAGAATCGCGCGCCGCCTCATGAGATCCTGCCTTCCACGCCGCCGATCCTCAGGGGCTCCGCCTCGGTGACGATCAAGAGGGCGTCCCCGTCCTCCACGCCGAGCGTTCCGGAGAAGCAGATCGGCATCCCGCGCCTCAGCACCCGGCTCAACTGGCGGTAGAACCTGGGAAAGACCACTCCCTGGAACTGCTCGCGTCCGTCGGAGAGCGTCAGAAAAACCATCTTCTCTCCTTGCTTGGTGCGGTGCCCGAAGCGCGAGACGATCTCGGCCACCACGCTGAACCGATCCGACGCTTCCGGCTTCCTGGGCCTTCGAGCTTCGCCTTCGGGGCCATCCGCCCATCGGGCCTTGGCTTCGGAGAAGGTCAGGGCTCCGACCGGGCGGGGCATCGCGACGACGGTCACGGTGTAGCCCAGGATGTCGTTCTCGATCTGCCGGCGGGCCGGCGCGGAGTAGTCGCCGAGATCGGCGGGCGGCGCGGGGACGTTCTCGGGCAGGGGAAATAGGCTCTCCTGCGCGCGGACCTTGCTCGGCCCCAGCATGCCGAGCTGCCAGAGGATCGCGGGCCGGGAGGTCCCGAGGGCGTCGCATGCGCCGACCCGGATCAGGACCTCCAGTTCGGGGCGTGACAGGCCGGAGCGCTGCTTGAGATCGCTCAGGCTTCGGTAGGGGCCGGCGAGCCGTCCATCGAGCAGGCGCTCGACTCCCGACGGGCCGATGCCGGCCAAGGCGGACAGGCCTATCCTCAACACGTTCTCGCCTTCGACCGTGTAGGCGGCCTCGGAGCGGTTGGCGCAGGGCAGGGCGAGAACGGCCCCGAAGGTACGGGCGTCCTCGACGTAGACCCGGGGCGGGTAGTAACCCTCCCCCGCGGAGAGAACGGCCGAGAGGTACTCCACCGGCCAGCGGGCCTTGACGGAGGCCTCCCTCACGGCGAGCGCCGCGCAGGACGCCGCGTGAGCCTTCACGAAGCCGTAACCCCCGAAGTTCTCGAGGATCTGCCAGACCTCCTCGGTTCGCCCCGGATCCCGCCCGAGGTCCTGGGCCCCCGCGAAGAAGGCCTCCTTGAGTCGGGCTATCTCGGGGCGAATTCGCTTGGCGATGCCCTTGCGGAGGTTCTCGCATTGGCCCAGGGGGATGCCCGCGAAAACATGGGCAACTTGTAAGCATTGCTCCTGATACAAGATGCAACCATACGTGTGAGACAGGATGTCACGAAGGCAGTCGTCGGGGAAACTGACCGGCTCCTTGCCGTGGCGGCGGGCGACGTAGCGGGGAGTGATTCCGCCGTCGATCGGGCCCGGCCGGTAGAGGCTGGTGATGGCGGTGACGTCCTCGACGTGATGAGGCCGAAACTGCCGCAAGAGCCCCTGGACGCCGCCGGATTCCATCTGGTAGATTCCCAGCGCCCGTCCCGAGCGCAAGAGTTCGAAGGCCGGGGGATCGTCGAGTGGCAGCGCTTCGGGAACGAGGTCGACTCTGTGGCGCTGGTTGATCAGCCTGACGGCGTCTTGAAGGATGGCGAGGTTGCGATTGGCCAGGAGATCCATCTTGAGCAGACCGATCTCCTCGACACCGTGCATCTCGAACTGGGTGACGACGGGCCCCTTCGCCGATCGCTCCAGGGGAACGACGTCGGTGAGGGGTTCGCGGCTGATCACGATTCCGCAAGGGTGGAGGCCCAGGTGATCGGGGAGGCCCTGGAAGTGGGCAGCGGTTTCGATAAGGCTCTTGCACGGCTCCTGATCGAGGGGAAAATCTTGGGAGGAGGAGGCCATGCGCCTGGCGACCTTCGAGATGATCTCCTCGTCGAGTCCGAGGGCGGCGCCGGCGAGCCGGATGGCGCTGCGGGGGCCGTGGTGCTGGTGGGTGGCGATCCGGGCGACGTGCGCGGCGCCGTAGGTGGCGTAGCAGTAGTCGATCACCGCGTCGCGCCTCAGCCAGTGGAAGTCGAGGTCGATGTCCGGAAGTCCCTTGCGTTCGAGGTTGAGGAAGCGTTCGAAGCAGAGGGTATGCTCCAGGGGGCAGATCTGGGAGATGCCCAGCAGGTAGAGGACGAGGCTGCCGGCGGCGCTGCCGCGTGGCATGTGGGGGATGCCCTGCTCGCGGGCGAAGCGGATGAGGTCCCAGGCGATCAGGAAGTAGTCGACGAAGCCCATCTGCCGGATCACCGACAGCTCTTCGGTCAGCCGCGCTTCGGCGGCCTCGCGGAGAGGAGATGCGGCATAGCGTTCGGCGAGTCCTGCGTCGCAGAGACGTTGAAGGAGGCGATCGCTGGCCTCGCCGCTCGCGGCTTTGAACGCGGGAAGCCGGGGCACTCCGAACGTCGGCGCGTAGGTGCAGCGTTCGGCAAGCTGCCGCGTGGCCGTGAGCGCCTCCGGGATCTCCTTCCAGGCCTTTCGGAGTTCATCGTCGCCGGCGAGGTGGCGGGGAGCGGGCTCGGCATGCCCCTGGCCGTGGCCCGTTTGAAGCGCCCGCCAGGCCGGCTCGTCCTCGGGGCGCAGGTAGTAGGCGTCGTGGGCGGCCGCGAGGCCGACGCCGCTGGCTCGCGCCAGCTTGACGAGCGGAGCCGCCGGCCAAAACGGGCCGAGCTGGATGACGCAGTGCTCGGGTCCGAAGGCCTCCCGCCACATGCCCATGATCCGCTTGGCCTCAGATGATTGGCCCTCGGCGACGAGGTGAGGTACGGCTCCCGCGTGTCCCCCGCTCAGGACGATGAGCCCTTGGGCGTTTTCGGCCAGCCGCTCGGGCGAAACCGGCCCGTCGAGCTGCCTCCGGCTGATCAGCTGGGAGAGGTTGCGGAAGCCCGTTGTGTCCCGGACCAAAAGGGTGACCCTGTGGGGGTGATCAGCAGGCAATAGCGGGGCGTCGAGGCTCAGTTCGGCGCCGATCAGCGGGTGGATTCCGGCTTCGCGGGCCAGCTTCACGAAGGGAACCAGCCCGTAGAGGCCGTCGATGTCGGTGAGGGCCACGGCAAGGTGTCCCCGGGCCTTCGCCGCCTCGACGAGCGAAGGCAGGGACAGCGTGCTTCGGCGCAGGGAGTAGACGGAATGGGTCTGCAGGTGAACCAGGTCGCTCATCCGATGGGTCTCCGATAGCTGGAACGTATGTTCGAATCATGAGCCTAAGCCCTGGCTTGCCCCTCGGTCAAGGAAGCATGTCAGTAACGCGGCATGACGGCCGCGCCCGGGCCTCGTCATCCGGGAGGCCGATCGGTCGGCTCGCGAGTTCGTAGAGAGGGGCTCGCTCGCCAGTTGCCGGAACGCCGCATCCATGGTTGATTTGTCTTCGAAGAGGGGTTGCGGGGTCACGATCGGGGCGGCCCTTCCGGGAGGAGCCATGCAACTGCAAGCGGGGCCTCCGCAGGCCCCATGGCATCGCCTCACGGCCGATCAGACCATGGAGATCCTGGAGGTCGAGCCGGCCCGAGGCTTGAGCCAGGAGGAGGCCCGCCGCCGGCTGAAGGCCTGGGGGAGCAACTCCCTGCCCCAGGCGCCGTCTCCCTCGCTTTTCGAGCTGGTGCTCCGGCAGGTCAAGAGCTTCATCATCCTCTTGCTTCTGGCGGCTTCGGCGCTCTCGCTGCTGCTCGGAGAGGTGGCGAACAGTCTCGCCATCCTGGCGGCGCTGGTCTTGAACGCGCTGGTCGGCGTGATCATGGATTATCAGGCCGAGCGCGAGCTCGCTTCGCTGTGCGCGCTGAGCGCCCCCTCGGCCCGCGTCCGGCGGGACGGAGCCGAGCACGTCCTGCCGGCGACCGAGATCGTTCCCGGGGACGTCGTCCGGATCGAGGCGGGGGATCGGGTGCCGGCCGATGCCCGCTTGATCACGGGGGAGATTCGCGCCGACGAGGCCCTGCTCACGGGTGAGTCCCTGCCGGCATCGAAGCGAGGCGCTCCGCGCTCCGAGGAGCGCCTCGCGCTGTCCGAGCGGAGCAACGAACTCTTTGCGGGTTCGCTCGTTCTCCAGGGGGCGGCGACCGCGGTCGTGACGGGAACGGGGCTGCATTCGGAGATGGGGCGCATCGGCGCCATGCTCGTCGAAACCTCCGCTCCGGCCGTTCCCCTGGTCATTCGCCTGGATGCCCTGGGGCGCTACCTGGTCGGGATCGTGGCCGCCCTGGCCGGCGTGCTCATGGTGCTGGGGCTCTGGCAAGGACGCCCCTTCTGGCCGCTCTTGCAGGCGAGCATCGCGCTGGCGATCGCCGCCATCCCCGAAGGCCTCCCCGCCGTCGCCACCCTGGCCCTCGCCGCCGGCTCCCGCCGCCTCATGAGCCGCGGCCTGCGCCTCCGCTTCTTGGGCGCCCTGGAGGCCCTGGGCGCCGTCACCGCGCTTTGCCTGGACAAGACCGGCACCCTCACCGCCAACGCCATGACCGTCACGCGCGTTCGCCTGCCCGGACATGACCTGACCCTCACGGGGACCGGCTGGGAACCCGCCGGAGCGTTCCTGGAGGCGGGCCAACCATGCGATCCGGCCCGGATCCCGGGCCTGCTCGAACTGCTGAGGACCGTCCAGCTCTGCAACGACGCCACGCTGGAAAACCACGAGATTGGCTGGCACGTGCACGGAGACCCGAGCGAAGGAGCGCTCTTGGTGCTCGCCGCCAAGGCGGGACTCGAAGATCCCCGCCCTTCCTGCCCCCGAAGCTCGGTCCTGCCGGCTGGGAGCGCCCATCCCTGGATGCTCGTGCGCTGCGACTCCACCCTCAGCATCAAAGGAGCCCCCGAAGAGGTCCTCGCCCGCTGCACGTTCATCCGAACGGAATCCGGCACCGAAAGCATGGACGCCACCCACCGCGAATACTGGCTGAAGGCGAACCAGGAGATGGCCTCCGAGGCGCTGAGGGTCTTCGGCGTCGCCACCAAGCACGAGCGGGACCCCTCGCTCGATCCCCTGGATCTCGATCCCCTGGATCCCCGGGAAGCGCGCTGGGTCTGGCTGGGGCTGGTGGGAATGATGGACCCGCCCCGTTTTGGAGTGAAGGAGGCGCTGAAAACAGCCCACAGGGCTGGGATTCGGACGTTGATGATCACGGGGGACCAGCCGACGACAGCGCGGGCGATTGCCAAGCAACTCGACCTTGCCGATGGCCGAGAACCCCGCGTGGCGATCGGCACCGCGGCTTCCTCCCGGGAGACGGACGTCTACGCCCGGACGGCTCCCGCGGGGAAGTTCCAGCTGGTTCGCGACCTTCAGGGGTACGGCGAGATCGTGGTCATGACCGGAGACGGGGTCAACGACGCCCCCGCCCTGCGCGCGGCCGAGGTGGGCGTGGCGATGGGGAAAGGGAGCGACGTCGCCAAGGACGCCTCAGCCATCATTCTGCTCGATGAGCAGCTCTCCACCCTGCTGGAAGGGATTGCCGAGGGGCGGACGGTCTTCCTCAACATCCAGAAGGCCGTGGACTTCCT
Organism: Candidatus Sericytochromatia bacterium S15B-MN24 CBMW_12; assembly: GCA_002083825.1. Classification (GTDB taxonomy): domain Bacteria; phylum Cyanobacteriota; class Sericytochromatia; order S15B-MN24; family UBA4093; genus UBA4093. Next base: position 174,032 of record DAZV01000030.1, read on the forward strand.
GCTGACCTGCTCCCTGACGACCATGATGGCGGTCTTGTTCATCCTGGCGGCAGGATTTCCCTTGCCGCTCCTGCCCCTCCAGATCCTTTACCTGAACCTGCTCACCCATACCTTCCCCGCACTGGGGCTGGCCCTCGAACCGAGGGAGCCGGAAGTCCTGAATCGGCCCCCCTTGCCCCGCCATGCCCGCTTGATGCCTCCCAGCCGCCTCGCGTCGATCCTCTGGCACGGGGTGATCATCTCGGGGGCGACCCTGGCCGTGGGGGCATGGGGCCTCGCTCACGGCGGGGAGCCTCACGCGCGAACCCTGATCTTCGCGACCCTCGCGACCGCCCTCATGCTCCACACCTTCAGCGATCGATCTCCCAAGGTCTTCGGCGGCTGGGCCTGGGGACGCAACCCGATGATCTTCGGCTTCGTCGGCCTGGCCGTCTTGCTTCAGCTCTTGGCCATCTACCTGCCGCCGCTCCGGGACCTGCTCGGGATGACCCCGCTCGATGCTCAGGACTGGCTGAACGTCCTGGTGGCGGCCCTCGTCGTGACGGTGGCCGTCGAGCTCAGCAAATGGGCGCTTCCACCGGACGGAAATCGCTCGGAGACCGCCTGAGTCCAAACCCGAAACGCTCCCCAAAACGCTCCCGGCCTCCAGGGACGGCGGCGATCGCCAAGGGCCTCTCGCCAGCCTTTTCAGGCCCTTCCAAAAAAGTGATTTCCATCACCTTCTGATTCGCTTCACCAGGCGATTTGCGGCGTCCGGACTGGATTTCGCTCGCTTGACAGGCTGCCTGCAAGTAAGGTAACCCTAGAGTAATGGCTTACTTGCTAACGAATAAATCGAATAAACGACACCCGCTCTGGCTCGCAATCGGCTTCCTGCTGATCGCCGGAATGATCGCCCCCTCTCTGCCGGCTTTTGCAGCCGCGGAGCGCCCCACCCAGACGCAAGCTCACGATCAGCTTTTTCGCTTCATCGAAGGGGTGAGGGGGAAGACCACGGCCCAGCGCTACACCGCGCTGATCCTGAAATCGGCGAAGACTTACGGCATTCATCCCATGCTGGTCGCCAACCTCATCCTGACCGAAAGCAGCTTCAACGCCAAGGCCATCAGCCCCATGGGCGCCATCGGCCTGATGCAGGTCATGCCCTTCCACTACACCAAACGCCGGATCCCGGTCTCGAAATGGCACGACCCCGCCATCAACATCGACCTGGGTTGCCAGATCTTCTCCTCCTACGCCGCCATGATGCGCAAGCGCTACCCGGGCTTGAATCCCTCCGCCGTCCAGCACCGGGCGCTCGTCGCCTACAACATGGGCCCCCGAGCGGTCGTCTCTCGTGGCATCTACCGCTCGCACTACTCCCAGAAGGTCTTTCGGGAGGGCGCGCTGCTCATTGCCGCTCCGCGGCCCGCTCGTCGGATCCCAGTAGCTCCGCCCGCGCCCAAACCAGAGCCTCTCGACCTCACGCCGATTCCCTGGGAGCAGTTGCCCCTTTCGAACTCGTCCTTGAGCGTCGAGCCTGGCAAGGAAACTGCCGATAGTCTCCGCATCGGTTATTCCCTGCCCGAGACGGTCTTCCTCCGGCCTTCCGATGCCTCGGATTTCTCGCTGCACGTCGCCGGCGATGCGGGAACCCCCTAGCGGCGTTCCCTGATCCTTTTCCTGCACTGATCAAGAGGCGAGCCCCGGTCCGGGGTTCGCCTCTTGATCTTCGACACGGATTGGTTTCGACTAGAAGGTCTTGTAGCCCCCGTGGTAGAGCAGGGGGGCGGTGTCCGCGATGAATCTCAACCCCACGACCTCTCCGATGAACAGCGTATGGTCACCGCCGTCGTACTCGGCCCAGAGGCGGCAGGCGACGTTGGCGAGTCCTCCCGAGAGCAAGGGAATCTCTTCGTGCCAGTCGTAGGCCAGCGTGGCCGCGACTTCCGGGGTTCGCTTTCCCGCGAAGTAGTTGGACACGTCGATCTGATCCGCCGAGAGCACCGTGACGCCGAAATGCCTCGCTTCGTGGAGCGACGTGTGCATGCTCAGGTTCTTGCCGACGGAGATCAGGACGAGCGGGGGGGTCAGCGAGATCGACGTGAACGAATTGGCGGTCATGCCGACGATTTCCGACCCCTTGGTGGTCGTCACCACGGTGACTCCGGTGCAAAAAGTCCCCATGGCCTTGCGGAACTCGGTGGTATCGAACTGCGTCGAGAGGGTCGTCTCAGGAGCGGGCATGGCAAATTTCCCTTCTATCCAATGATATGCCAACAATTATAAGGGAAGTGGCGAACTCCGGCTGGCCTGGGACGGGGGATTCGCGGCATGACCGCCACCGGGAACCGTCGAAGGACCGGGCGTCGAGGCGCCATGCTCGGCCACCGGAAGGCGCGGTTCGGCAACTTCGGGCCGCGGGCCGCCTCGATGTCCAAAATAGTTCGGACATGGTTCACAACTGGGCGCAAAACGCCTAACGGTGCGGCGGGGAAGCTCCTGGGGGCCATGGGCTTTCGCCCGAGACGCTCGATGGGTGAGGCGAGGCCCGAAGTCCGCTCTCGCGGCGGTTGAGAAGCTAACAGGCGGTGGTTTGACGAGCCGATTTAAGGAGGTAGAATTGCCATTGTTACCCAGCTTCAAAAACTTTTATCAAGCAACGCGGGCCACCGGATGAAAAAAAGTCCGGATGGCAGAAGCCCGCTCGAGTCCCCTCAACCCTGGCGCAGATCCGAACGTAGCACTGAAAGTCGACTCTACTATGCAGAAAGAGGTTGCTATGACGACGGCGATTACGCGTCCCCCCGCAAGCGGCGGTCTCCGCGGTGTCAGCACGCCCTTCGAGATGCTCTCCCTGCTCGATGACTTCGATAGCGCCTTCGAGTACCTTCTCAACGCAAAACTGGTCCTGAGCAGGTTTCGGCCCTCGTCGTCCCAAATGGCGGCTCTGATAATCGAGCAGCGCCAGACCGATTTGTCGCTCGAGCACCTGGCGGTAAAGCACAAGCTCTGCAGCTTCGAGCAAGGTCTCGACGTGATCAAGACCCGGCGGCGCATCCTGGAGCTGATCCCCCGCCCTTGTTGAGCGTTCTTGCCTGCTGATGAGCGACCGTCGTTCTCGCCGGCCGCATGGCCTCCGGGCAAGAGTCACGCCGCCGGCGACTCGATCTTCAGGTCGAAGGTCTGAGCGTCTTCCTCGCAGAACTGCAATGCTCGGAGGCCTTCATCGGCGAGGGCCTCACGGATCGGAGCCGCCAGGGCTTCGAACGGCTCGAGGATGAGCGTCGCTGCTTTTCCCTTCCTCTCGATTTTCCATGTTCCCGCGACGAGGCCATCGACCAGGAAGGTGGCCAGGACCTTCAGGTTGCGGGTGACAATCCGGGGGCGGTATTCGTCGGCGATGAGGCGGCTGCGATCGGCGTGGGCGAGGACCAGGTTGTCGTACTCCGGCAGGAACCGGACGGGGGCGGCGGTTTCCTCGGAGGGGCGGGGTGCGTCGGGGAGATCGAAGAGTTCGCGTCCGTTCGTGTCGCGGAAGGTCACGAGTTCGCGCCTCAAGGCTTCGAATGCGGCTTTGAGGCCTTTGAGTCCCGACCACGTCTGCGCGTCGGCTATCGTAGCGGGCCCAAAGGCCACGAGGTAGCCGCGGACTAGCTCCTCCACCCGCTCCGGCCCGTTAATGGGCTCTCCCAGCCAGGTTCGCGCGACGGCAAAGTCGGAATCGGCGGGGTATCCCCAGGGCGAGTCGTTTGGGACCATCACGAGCGGCATGTGGGTTCTCACGGCGAAGCCCATGGCGCGTTCGTCGCCGTCGGGGAAGCGCTCCATGAGGTGGGCGCGGAGGGCGGTGAACGTTCGGGGACTGGCGTCGAAGAATTCGCGGGCGGTCTCGACCAGGGCGGGAACGTCGAGCGTGTCGGCGCGTTGCCGGAGCACGGAGGTCATGGCTCCGGTCAGCATCGGCTGGAGGGTGGGGCGAAGTCTCACGTAGTCGGCGGCGGTCATGAGGTGGAGGGTCCCGCGCATCGCGGTGGCTCGCACGGCTTGGCGGCGCTGGAGAAGGTCTCGGAGTTCTTCCCGGCGAAACGAGGCGAGGCGGGTCCAGAGTCCGAGGTAGGGGGGCTTGGCGACTTGAGCCTGAAGGCCGGCAAGTCGCGTGAGGGCGTCGAGGGCCGTGGTTTCTTCCCGTTGGAGCAGCATCTGGCGTGCGAGGGTCGCGCGATTGAGGGCCAGGCGTGAGAGGACTTGAGGCATCTGAACTCCTTGCGGGAAAAAGCTTGCTCCATCGGATGATTCTTATTCCCGCCTAGAACCCCTCGAACGCCTCGTTTACGACCGTCTCAAGCGCTCTGACTTCCTGGTTCGTCAGGGCTGAAAATTCTTTTTGGCGTCGGCGATTCGGGAACACGCCGTTGTTCTGGCGAATGAGCATCAGGACGTCCTCGGCGACGCGATCCGGCATTTCCACGAGGTTCATGATTCGGCGCAGGGCTTCGTCGTGGCGCCGCAAGCGATCGATCTCGTGGGGCAGGTCGTGATCGACCGTTCGCTGGACGCAGGAGTAGAGGAACTCGGCATTTTCGGTGGCGTCGAAGTAGCGATAGAGGTCGGCGGTATCGTTCAAGACATCGACGTTGCCGCGCTCCGTCGATCGCCATTCGATGTACGGCATCAACGGGCTCGAATGCGCCTGAAGGGTTCTGCGGAAGTCATCGATGCGATCCAGCATCACCGAGGAGACGGGAAACACCACGCCTGGCGGTGAGAACTGCTGCTCGGCCAAGACATGGTGGATGAGGTAACGCTGCAGTCTGCCGTTTCCGTCTTCGAAGGGATGGATGTAGACGAAGCTGAAGGCCGTCGCGGCTGCTTGTAGCACGGGGTCCAGGTTGCCGGCGCTCATGGTGGCGTTGGTTGCGAGAAGTCCTGCCATGAGTTCCTCGAGGTCCTCAGGACACGCGCCGATGAACTCAGGCAAGGGATCGCCGTCAGCGGCGCGTTCGCCTAAGAAGACGCCCTCTTGCCGTAACCCGGCTTGGATGAAACGGTTATCCTCGATGAGGATTCCGTGGAGTCGCTCAAGCTCTTCCTGTGTGAGCGGGAATTTGCCGGCTTGGAGGACTGCCCGCCCCCAACGCTCCAGGCGATTTCGCGTTGGGCGTTCACCTTCAATCTGAAAGCTGGCCTTACTTTCGGCCAAGAGGAGGAAGCTTGCAGCCCGTGCAATCAGTTGCTTGCTAACGCTTCCGACCATCTCTTGGGCTTTGGCTTCCAAGTTTTGGGCAACAAGGGTTTCCAGGTTCGTCGTGCGTCTGATGATGGGGCAGAAGTTGGGGGTTCCCAGGAGGTTGTTCCTGACGCGGTGTCGACGGGAAAGCGTGCCTGGCAGGGTGTAGTAGTGCCTCGAGTCCAGGACCTCGACGGCCGTGATTCGAGGGGCATCAGGGAGGTCCAGCTGCCGACCGGTCAGAAACTCGTAAAGAAACCAAGCTCGCCTATTGGTCGTTCCGGTTGGGGCGGCTCGGACGTATTCCGTGAGCACGTCTTCAGGCAGCGCGAGCAAGATCCGCTTGAGAACCAGCAAGTCGAGGTTTTCGTGGCGAAGTGCGAAGGTCAAGTGGTCTGCAGCCGTCTCCCCGGGCTCATAGCGCATGTCGTAGATTGCCCAGGAAGCGTCTATTTTGACGTTTCCTCGGATATGGTGCTCAGAGATGACGGCGGGGCGCCGAATTGGAGCCGAGACATCGAGGGAATGAACCAGCGCTGCCATGCCGACAAGGGAGCTATCGGCTGGAAGAAGGCGATCGCCAAAGATGCGAGGCTTGCGGTGTTCGAGCTTCATGTCGAAAAATCCTCATGGTGGTCGAAAAACATTGTATTGCACCTAGCAATGTCGAAAATGCTTCACGACGAAAATCAGAGTTTCTTCGAAACTTGCCGATGAACATGGAATCGCTGAGATCGACAAAGGGCCGAACTCCCGGTAGGTTGGATGTGTCACCAAACCAGCCACACCCTGGAGATCAGCCCGATGCCGAAGCCCATGATCGCACGTCTGCACGTTGACATCAAGATGCTCGACGCCGACTTTCGCTCCTACCCTTGCCCGCGTTGCGGCACCGAGTCGCCGCGCCACGACGGGGCCGTGCGCCATGCGATCGACATCGGACTCGACCGTCCCGTCGTCCTGCAAATCAAGGTCGGCGTCTATAAGTGCCCCCGCTGCCGCAAGAGGCCGTCGTTTCGAACCCCGCTGCCTTTCCTGGGGGCGCGTCGTACCTACGTCGAACGTTGTCGCCAGAAGCTCGTCGAATCCGTCGACCAGGACAAGATGCCTATCTGCCTTGCCGTGCGGCGGCTCGACCGTGACTTTCACGTAACGCCCGCTCGGTCGACCGGATGGGAGTGGTATCGCGAGGCCACCCCCGCCGATGCAACGGTCGCCGAGTCCCAGCACTTGGTCGCCATGAACTTCTCTGGCGTGCTCTGCGTGGACGAGGTCTATGATGGCCTGAATGCCATCCTCTGCGCTCGAGACCCGCTCACCGGACGCACTCTGGCCTACGAGTTGGGAGAGAGGATGAATCAGGAGGTCGTCACCGCCTTCTTCAAGCGGCTCCACGCGCTCGGTATCCAGCCCGAGGAAGCGATCACCGATGGCTCGAACCTCTATCCCAAGTCCCTCAAGGCCGTGTGGCCGGCTGTCCGGCACCAGCTCTGCCGGTTCCACTGGACCAAGGACATCGTCCAGGCGGTGGTCGAGGGAATCCGGGACTATCGCCAGAGCCTGCCGAAGCCCGAAAAGAAGAACAAGCGTGGTCGACCGAGTGCCGATGAGGTGACCGCCCAACGAGAGACCGAGAGGAGGCAGTCGGTGCGAGACGAGGTCCGCAAATGACGCTTTCTGGTCGTGGGCCGGAAAGAGAAGCTGAACGAGCAGCAGCAGGAACGACTGGCGGTGCTCATGAAGCCTCATCCCGAGCTGGCCGTTGCCAGACGCTTCATGGACGAGTTCTACGGCTTGTTCAACGGGAAGCCCCGCCCCAGCACGGCTAAGAGTCGCTGGCAGCTGATGATAGCCAGGCCGGAGTACGCGGCGTCGCCGATCTTGAAGAGAGCCCTCAAGATCCTCAAGGACGAGGTGAAGTTCAACAAGGTCTCGCTCTACTTGAACTTTCGGAACCTCGACTCGACCTCCAACGAAGTGGAGCGGGACAACCGTGGCTTCAGGAAGCGGCAGAAGACGCACTACCGATTCCGGGACAAGGCGAGTCTCGAGGCCCTGCTCAAGCGAGGGCTGGTAGAGGCGGGGGCACCTACGAAGCGGGAACGATTGACGCGACGATTCGGCAACCCGAACTGGATCAAGGCGCAAGCAGCATGAGGAGCGGATGATGCGGCTGCCAGCCGATCCTGGCGTGAACACCGAAACAAGGGGCACCGATTTGCTCAGTGCCCTGGCGAAGCGTTTTCTAGCCAGCGCGCCCATGTTCATCGATCAGTGTCGAGGATTCCGCCATTTTCTCTACGCCTCGACTGCTGTGACTTGAGCCATTTTCGGAATTCTCAGTGTGAGTGTTCCGTCTTGGCTGGTTTCCACGGCGAGACCGAACGCCTTTGAAAAGGCATCGAGCCAAGCAGTTGGAATATCCGAGACTTCGCTCCACGTAGCGACTCGTTGAAAGGTTCGAAATGGCTTTTCGCTCCCGGGCTGGGGATACCCAAGTGCGTTTTCTAAGCATTCAAGGAGGACAACGCAGCGATCTGGATTGCCAACGGCGTTGGCAATCGGCTGGTTGAATACTACCGCTCCAGCTGTCCCTGCATCCCGGTCGTGAATGACGAGTGGTTCAATCGAGAGAGCGCGCAAATACTTGACAAGCGACGAGATGGAAGCTTTACCTCGAGCTTTCACAACATGCGTGGTTGATAATATTGCCTTTTTCACTTCCTCTGGCAGGAGGTTGATGGTCGCCTTGATCGCAACCACTTCTGAGTCGCCCTCAACGACAACTACATTGTCACTGAAGAATGCGCGCGACAGTTCGTCATCGAATACCTGCAGCATCTTCACCCGGGTGCGATCGTCATCAAGTAGCTTTGAAAGCTCCTCCGAAACTCCGTAGTTGATTGCATAAACGGTTCCATTGTCTCCTTGAACCATCTTTGTGAGACTCTGGAGATCTCTTGAGAGGTCAACCATCCAGGGAGAGTGCGTTGTGCAAACGATCTGGTCTGTCTTGGCGAGGGCGTAAATCGTGTCACGCAAGAGATTTGCTGCCGCTGGATGCAGATAGAGTTCAGGTTCCTCAAAGGCAACAATCAGAGGGCGGGTTTCAATCTCTTTGCTTGCTTTTAGGTGCGCATGATACCGAAACATCGAGAAGACTGCTGTCCTGAGCAGACCTGTGCCTTGACGCTTGACGTCTGTTGGAACGTTGGAGAATAGGCTGACGTTGTACTTTGGCTTAAGGACCGTCGCCAGATCATCGAGGGAGGGGTCGATACGGATACCGCACCCTGGAAACACGTCGCAAATGATCTTATTGACTTCCGTGCAGAGATTATTGATGATCGACCCGTCCACCTCGGGCGACATCTGTTTTTCGAGCTCCTTCAATTGGCCGGAAAGCGCAATGGCAAGCTCATTGCCTTCCAATACGTCCGTGAATAGTAAGCCCAGAACGTCCTGAATGAGCGACTTCTTGCTCGCATCTCCGATATCCCCTTCAGCAGTCAGGGGTGGGACGTGGATCATTAAGGGGAGCTTGGAGAGGACATTCCCGGGAATCCCACCTGGGTTCTGAACCCACGTCGGCTCCGCAATTAGATCAAAGTCAACCGCATCATCGAGGAAGTCACGCTCCCAGCCTGCTTTTAGCCTCGCGCCGGGGGATCCGGCCTCGCTAGCGCCAGGCAATCCAGCTTCAATCAAGTCGCCGTAAGTTGTTGCGTCTTGATACTGCGGCTTGATCGCATAAGGGTACTCCTGGCATTCGATGGTAGTCCCCTTCTTGCCCCCCGTTAAGGCGAAGATCTTGCGATAGCAGTATTGGCCATCAACGACTCGACCCTTGAATCCCCTGGACGAGGCAACCGTTGGGCTGATGCTAGAGAAATAGCCGGTGATACGAATCTCGGGTTGGCGTGACCCATCGGTTTCCTGCCGGAAGTCCTCGACGGCCGGTGCCTCATTGCTTAGGAGTAATGAGATGGCTCGGAGTATAGAGCTCTTCCCGTGGTTATTCTGGCCGATGAGGAATGATGCCGAGGAAAGTTTGACCTCAGCCTCTGCAATACGTCGAAGGTTTTCAATCTTGATAGCTGACAGTTTCAAAAATGGTCTCCTGGTTTGACAAGGCTACAGTGCGAGCAGGGGGTGCTGCGGATGATATTTTACCGAGTCTTCATATCGCCGTCGTTCGTGGTTTCTTGCGCAGATGCCCCAATTTGCACGAAGAAAAATAAGGAGGCCCGCTGGAGCCTCCTTACCGCATTACCAGCCCTGAATCGCCTTGGCTGCAGTTCGCTGGTCGGCCATCAGGTAGGCCTGCGTGTTCGTCAGCGAGCTGTGCCCGAGGGCGAGCTGGATCAGGTTCAGGCTCTTCCCCGCGTTGGCGTTGATGGTTCCGAACGCTCGCCGTATGCTGTGGCTCGACACATCCAGCCCCGCCCGTCTGGCGATGCGCCTGACGCATTTGTTTGAGTATTCCGGCGAAGCCGAACACCGATTCCGGGAAGGCGAACTGTAATGCCCCCCGAAAATTGGACAGCGAGTTAAGGTGATCCGAGCGCCCGGGTATGGGA
>DAZV01000040.1 GCA_002083825.1 Candidatus Sericytochromatia bacterium S15B-MN24 CBMW_12
GGGGGGCAACGGGGTGCGCGGGGGGAGGGTACGACCCGGAAGTCGAGGCGACACGGAGATTGCCTCACCTATGGTATATCACAGTGCCGGGAAGCGGGTCAAACCGCGTGCGGCCTTGGGGGCAGCATTCATGCCCGACTTTCGTCGAATCGGCCAATGGCTTGCCTACCGGGAGCGGCTAGACTGAGTTGCACGGTTCCCCGAGGAGAGGAGGTCCCCATGCGCGTGCAGCGGATACGTCCCAGCGAGCGGTTTTTCGTGACGCCGTTTTTCGAGTCGCTGGCGCCGACGATGGATCGGCAGGTACGGGACGTGATGACGTCCGACGTGGTGGCGACCGCGGGGGACGCGACGCCCTACGAGGTGGCGCAGGCGATGGTTCAGGAGCGGATCGAGACGTTGCCGGTGGTGGACCGGGATCTGAAGCTGGTGGGGATCGTGAGCGAGGACGATCTGCTGAGCCAGGTGAACTTTCCGCATGGGAAGATTCTCGATGGGTTGAAGGCGCTCTTCGGTCAGGGGGATCGGCGGCTGGAGAAGGCGATGGCCCAGCGGGTGGAGGATCTGATGAGCCGGGAGGTTTGTACGGTGACGCCGGAGGACTCGCTTCAGCGGGCGGCTGAGCTGATGATCGCGCGGCACGTGAGGGTCTTGCCGGTGGTGGACGCCGAGGGTCGATTGGTCGGGATGTTGCTGCGGCGGCACATTCTGCAGGCGATGCTGCAGTGGAGCGAGCGTCAGCAGCCGGGCTGACGCTCGCGGGGACTTACGAGAGTCGGCCCAGTCGGTTGACGAGCGCCATGGTGACGGCGCCGAAGCCGGCGCAGAGGGCCACGAAGGCGAAGAGCGGTCCGCCCCAGGGGATGGCCTGGAGCAGCAATAGCAGGGGCACTCCGAGGAGGGCCGCCAGGATCATGCGGACCCGGGGACTCTGGAAGGGGGCTCGCAGCAAGATCGTGTCGCCGATGGCGACGGCTGCGAAGACCCAGGCGAAGTAGAACGCGAGACCGTAGAGCATGAGCAGCGTCACGGCCAAAGGGATGCCGAAGAGCGTGATCATGAGGAGGATCGCGAGGATGGGAACCCCCAGGACGATCCCCGCGCCGGCGCCGAGGGAGAGCCAGGGATTCCGGCGCAGCTCGGCGCTGGTGGCCTGGAGAGCCCCCGGCATGATCAGCGCGAGGACGATGCCGCCCAGGGCTCCCGCGATGCAGAGGAAGAGCCAGCCCAGCCATGCCGGAAGCCTGAAGACCTTCGTCTCCGTCTCCGTCTCGCTCCGCGTCACCGGCCCCGCGATCGTCGCCCCGGAACGAATATCCGCCTCATGATCCGAGGAATAGCTCAAAGGTCCGTCGATCCGAGCTCCCGCTGTCACGGTCACGTCGCTCGCCGTGATCTCGGCGCCGCCAACCCGCCCGTCAATCAAGACGTCACGGCCGCTCGCCTTGAGGATGCCCTCGGTCGTACCTCGAACGGCAATCTCCTTGCCGGTCATGATCGTAGCCCCCCGGACATGCGATCCGGCAAGCTGCGAGAGGCGGCCGCCCATCAGGATCAGATCCCGCCCGACCTCGCCCGAGACCGAAACGGTCCCGCCCGCAGCCCGGATGGTCTCCCCCACCTTACCGGTGAGCGTCACGTCGCCGCCCGCCACGATCACGTCGTCGCGAACCTCGCCCGATACCGCGACGTTGCCGCCCATCACCACCAGGTCCCCTTCCACGCGGCCTCGAATTCGAACCTGGCCGCCGGCCACGTAGAGATCGTCGGCAATGACGGTTCCCGGGGGGATATCGACCTCGTCGCCCGAGCGGAACGTGACGGCCTCCGCGGGCTTTGCCGTGAAGGAAGCGAAACCGAAGGTCAGGGCGAGCAGCAGAATCAGTCGGCGCGTCATGGTTAGTACGTCAGCAAGGAGACGACGTCGATGCCGGGGATCTTGGCCCGCCCATCGAGAAAACCGAGCTCAATCAAGAAGGCGAGGCCCGCGACGTGCCCCCCGGTGCATTGAACCAGCTCGACCGCCGCCGCGGCCGTACCGCCGGTGGCCAGCACGTCGTCGACGATCAAGACCCGCTTGCCCGTCTCGACGGCGTCCCGGTGAATCTCCAGCGCGTCCGTGCCGTACTCCAGCGCGTACTCGCAGCGATGGGTTTCATGAGGAAGCTTGCCAGGCTTGCGGACCGGGATGAAACCCGCCCGCAGGGCCAGAGCGACGGCCGCCCCGAAGATGAAGCCCCGGGACTCGATGCCCACCACGTAGTCGATCTGCTGCTCGCGGTAATGAGCGGCGATCGCCTCCACCACCTGTTCGAACGCATGGGGATCCTTCAGGAGCGGCGTAATGTCCTTGAATACGACCCCCGCCTTCGGGTAGTCCGGCACGTTCCGGATCATCTCCTTGAGCCCCAAGTGAAGCTGCTCATCACCAGCGATCTGCATGCTCATCCTTTCATCCTGCTGAATTCCCGAAGTCCCATCCTCTTGAACGAGGATCTAATCAAGCATCCGACGACCCGCAAACGTGGCCAGGCGCGTCACGCCGAGCGCTCGAAGCATATCGAGCGCCTGCGGATACAGCGCGCCCACGTCTTCCGGCCGGTGCGCATCCGACGACAGCACCAAGGGGATATCCGCCGCCACCAGGCGACTCAACCATTCGGGAGCGGGGTAAATCTCGCCGACCGGCTTGCGCCAGCCCGCCGTGCTGACCTCGACGGCCATGCCCGACGCCTTGATCAGGGGAGTGAGCTTCTCGTACCAGCGCTTCGCCACCTCGGGAGCCCTGAAACCGAAGACCTTGATCACGTCGGCATGACCGATGATGTTCACCGGACGCGCGGCAATCATCGCCTCGAGATGCGAGAAGTAGGTTTCGTAGACATCTGCAACCCGATCTTCCTCCCAGAGCTCGCGCATCGACTCGAGGTCGAAGCCGAAGCCGCCTAGCCAGTGAATCGAGCCGATGGAGTAGTCGAAGGGGTAGGAGGCGAGGAAGTCCTTCATGGCCTCCATGTTGTCGGGCATCACGTCCATCTCGATGCCGACGGCAATCCGCAGACCCCGCTTGCGGGCATCGAGCAGCAGATCCAGATAGGCGTCGAGGTCTTCGGTCCTGCGCTTCTCCACCCAGGGATTCTCCAACAGGTGGCGGGTCTGAGTGAAGCGATAGGCGTGTTCCGAGATGCCGAGTTCGGTGACGCCGGCCTTTTCGGCCTGGTGAACGAACCGCTCCAGCCACTCCAGCGTGTAGGGGCCTCGCTCGACGTGAACATGATAGTCCGTGACAGGTCCCAGCACCACATCTTCTCCCGTTCTTGTCGCCCTTGCCTGCGGCTGGCCTAGCCAGGCATCCTACCGGGTTCAACCGGATCAGTATACGCTATTTTGCCGAACTCACGCGGGTAGCGCGTCCTGGCTTCTTCCCCTCGATCCGGTTACAATACTCTCCGGCCAGTCCCGTACGTGATATAGGTATTCCATGAAAAGCTCACGGATTCCCGGTTTCTACAAACTCGCCATCGAAGAACGCATCGACAAGCTCGCCGAGACCTTCGATCTCGGGCGCGAAGAGATCGACGCCCTCCGCGGCTTGGGCTCCCTCGGACTCGAGCAAGCGGACAAGATGATCGAGAACGCCGTGGGAATCTACTCGTTGCCCATCGGAGTCGGCCTCAACTTCCTCATCAACGGCAAGGACTACCTCGTCCCCATGGCCATTGAAGAGCCCTCGGTCGTCGCGTCATGTTCCTTCATGGCGAAGCTCGTTCGCGGCGCCGGCGGCTTCACGGCCGGCTCCACCAAGCGCGTGATGATAGGCCAGGTGCAGGTCGTCGGCTGCGAGGACTTCCGCGCCGCCAAGAACGCGCTCTACTCCCATCGCGACGAGCTGATCGAGCTGGCGAACGTCCTGGTCCCCAACATGGTCAAGCGCGGCGGCGGAGCCCTCGACCTCGACGTCCGCGTGCTCAACGACAATCCGGGCGCCAAGTACAGCCGGATGCTCGTGCTTCACCTCTACATCGATACCCAGGACGCCATGGGCGCCAACACCATCAACACCATGGTCGAAGGTATCGCTCCCCGGGTCGAAGCGCTCACCGGCGGCAAGGTCTACCTGCGCATCCTCTCCAACTACACCGATACCTGCCTCGCCTGGGCCAAATGCGTCGTCCCGCCCCACGTGCTCACCACCGACGGCTGGACCGGCGAACAAGTCATCGAAGGCATGCTACATGCACACGCCTTCGCCGCCTCCGATACCTACCGGGCCGTGACCCATAATAAGGGCGTCATGAACGGCGTGGACGCCGTGGTGATCGCCACGGGCAACGACTGGCGCGCCATAGAGGCTGGGGCGCACGCGTACGCCGCGAGAGACGGCCACTATGGCCCGATGACCGACTGGAGCAAGGACGAAAACGGCAACCTCGTCGGCTTCATCGAACTGCCCATGCCGGTCGGCATCGTCGGCGGCTCCATCGGGATGCACCCCATGGCCCAGATTGCCCTCAAGTTCGTCCGGGCCAAGTCCGCCCGCGAACTCGCCGAGGTGATTCTCGCCGTCGGCCTGGCTCAAAACATGGCCGCCCTCCGGGCGCTCGCCACCACCGGCATCCAGAAGGGCCACATGGCCCTGCACGCCCGGACCGTCGCCGTCACCGCGGGCGCGCGCGGCGAGCTGGTCGAGCGGATCGCCCAGGCCATGGTCGAAGCGCAGGAAATCAAGATCGAGAAGGCGCGAGAGCTCCTCGCCACCCTCGATCCCGCATGAGCCTTCCTCGGGAGCCCGACTGGCTCGCCTCCACCGAAGCCGCCCCCGAGGCCCCCGGAGACGGGCGCGCCTTCGGCAAGCTGATTCTCGCGGGCGAGCACGCGGTGGTTCACGGGTATCCCGCGATCGCCGTCCCCCTTCCCGCCCTCTCCGCCCTCGCCTGGATCGTTCCGGGAGACGAAGGCGTCGTCATCCAATCCGAAGGCTACCCCCACGTCGCCACCCTCCAGACGCGAAGGGGACCGCTCGCACCGCTCGCCGAGGCCGCCCGCGACGCCCTCGCCCGCATGGAGCTCGATCCCCTCGCGATCCCCCCCCTGCGCATCCAGGTCGCCTCGGCCATCCCAGCAGGGGCTGGGATGGGCAGCAGCGCCGCCGTGACCGTGGCCCTCGTGCGCGCCCTCTACCGGTTTTTCGGCATTCCGCTGGATCCCACGATCCTCCAGGACATCGCCACCCGGTCCGAAGGCATGGTCCATGGCGCCTCCTCCGGCATCGACCCCGCAGCCGTCGCCGCCACCGGGCCCATCCGTTTCCGCAAGGGCGAGACGCCCCATCCGATCCCCCTCCCCGTCACCCTGGACCTCGTCGTGGCCGATTCCGGCGAACGCGCCCATACCGGCCCCATGGTCGCCATGGTGCGAACCCAGATCGAGGCCGATCCCCAAGCCCGCGCCACGCTCGACGCACTCGGAAGCATCGCCCCGAGCATGGAGCAAGCCCTCGTCAAGGGCGACCTGGACACGGTCGGATCGCTCATGAACGACGCCCATGCAGGTCTCGCCCGCCTCGGACTCTCCACCCCCAAACTCGATGCCCTGGCTCTTGCAGCCCTCCAGGGCGGAGCCAAGGGAGCCAAGCTCTCCGGCTCCGGCGGAGGCGGCGTCGTCGTCGCCTTGACGACCCGCGAAAATGCCCACGCCGTCGCCAAAAGCATGCAAGAGGCCGGCGCCACGTCCGTCATCTACACCCGAATCCCCTGATATCAACGCTCAGGAGTCGCTCTTGGAACCCATCGAAGCCCGCAAGCACGATCATATCCGCCTCAGCCTCACCGAAGACGTCCAGTTCGAGCACGTTCCCACCGGCTTCGACGCGCTGCGCCTCGAACACCAGGCCCTGCCGGATCTCGACTTCGCCGACGTCGATCCCTCCGTCACCTTGCTTGGAAAACGGCTCGCCGCCCCCCTTCTCATCTCCTCGATGACCGGAGGCCCCTCGCTCGGGGGAAAAATCAACCAGCACCTCGCAGAAGCGGCCCAGCAGAAGGGTTTGGGCATGGGCCTGGGTTCTCAGCGGATCACCCTGGAAAAACCCGAAACCAGCGCCTCCTTCCAGGTGCGCCACGTCGCCCCCGACATCCTGCTGATCGGCAACATCGGTGCCGTCCAGCTCAATTACGGCGTCGGCCTCGACGCATGCCGCCAGATCATCGACTCAGTCGGCGCCGACGCCCTCTACCTTCACCTCAACCCCCTGCAGGAAGTCATTCAGCCGGAAGGCGACAAGAACTTCAAGGGCTTGCTGGCCAAGATCCGCCTGATCACCCGCGACCTGGGCGTGCCCGTCCTCGCCAAGGAAGTGGGCTCGGGGATTTCCGGCAAGATGGCTCGACAGCTGGCCGATGCCGGCATCGCCGCAATCGACGTCAGCGGCGCCGGCGGCACCTCCTGGGCCATCATCGAAGCCAAGCGCGCCCAGACCCCCATGCAGCAATCGCTGGGAGAACGCTTCCGGGACTGGGGCATCCCCACCACCGTCTCGCTCATCCAGTGCCGCGACGCCCTGCCCGACATGCCCCTGATCGCCTCGGGCGGCCTCCGCTCGGGAATCGACATCGCCAAGGCGATCGCCCTGGGTGCCGACGCCGCCGCCATGGCCATGCCCTTCCTCGAAGCCGCCACCCACTCCACCGAAGCCGTCGGGGAAGTCGTCGACCGCCTCGTCCAGGAACTCAAAGTCGCCATGTTCCTGCTCGGAGTCCGTACGATCGCCGAACTCAAGGGCCGCCGGGACCTCCTCGCCGAGGTGAGACGATGAAATCCGCCAAGGCCATCGCCTGCAGCAACATCGCCCTCATCAAGTACTGGGGCAAGCGCGACCCCATCCTCAACCTCCCCCAGAACAGCAGTCTATCCCTCACCCTCGACGGCATGACCACCACCACCACCGTTCGCTGGGAAACCGACCTTCCCGAGGACTCCGTCTCCCTCAACGGCAACCTCCTGACCGGATCCGAGCTCGCCAAGATGAGCGGCTTCCTCGACCTCGTTCGCCGGCAAGCCGACATGAGCCTGAAAGCCCAGGTCGTCTCCGAGAATAACTTCCCGACGGCCGCAGGCCTCGCCTCCTCGGCATCGGGGTTCGCCGCCCTGAGCCTGGCCGCCAGCCACGCCGCCGGCCTGAATCTCGATAGCCGCGAACTCTCCATTCTGGCGCGGCAAGGGTCAGGCTCCGCCAGCCGCTCGATCTTCGGGGGTTTCGCCGAGTGGCGGAAAGGCGATCGCCCCGACGGCCTCGACTCCTACGCCGAACAACTCATGCCCCCCGAGGCCTGGCCCGAAATCCGCATGCTGGTCGTCGTCCTGGAGCCCCGCCCCAAACCAATCTCCTCGCGCGCCGGCATGACCCAGACCCTCGAAACCTCCCCCATGTATCCGGCATGGCTATCGACCCTCGAAGCCGACCTGACCGCGGCCAAGAAGGCCCTCTTCGCCCATGACCTCGAAACCCTGGGAACGGTGGCCGAGGCCAACGCCCTCAAGATGCACGCCACCATGATTACCACCCTTCCGACCATCCTCTACTGGCAGCCCACCACGGTCGCCCTCATGCACCGGGTCTGGGAACTGCGGCGGGACGGCCTTCCCGCCTGGTTCACCATCGACGCGGGCCCCAACGTCAAGGTGCTCACCGATGCCGCGCACGCCTCGCGCCTGGCCGAAGCCCTGGGTAACGTCGAAGGCGTCGAAAGCGTCCTGATTTGCTCCGCGGGACCCGGAGCCACCCTTTGCTGAAGCAGGTCTCGGTTTCGGCCCCCGCCAAGCTGGTCCTCACCGGGGAATACGCCGTTCTCGAGAGCGACGCCCTGGCCGTGGTGGCCGCCATCGACCGATACACCGAAGCCCACGTGACTCCCGCCGCCACCATGAGCCTCACCGCCCCTGCCCTCGACCTCGTGGACGCCCCCGCCACCTACGAAAACGGCCGCTGGAAACTGCAGGCCGCGCATCCCAAGGCGGCCTTCGTCTCGGAGGCTCTGAGCGCCACGCTGCATTACCTGGAAGGGCAGGGGACCCCCATCGTCCCCTTCCACCTCACCCTCTCACCCGCCCTCGCCGAAAACGGCATCAAGGTCGGGCTGGGCGGCAGCGCCGCGACGACCGTGGCGGCAGTCGCCGCGCTGCTTCTGGCGTTCGGGAGGCATCATGATCCCGAGCTGGTGTATCGACTGGGGGCGATCGCCCACTTCCTGGCCCAGGGCTCCGGCTCGGGTATCGACGTCGCCGCCTCGGCTTTCGGCGGAGTGCTCGCATTCTCCAGCCACCATCCCGACTGGCTGGAGCGCCGGCTCGCCGAAGAACCCTCCCTCTCCGCCGTGATCGACGGCGAGTGGCCCCATCTCCGGCACCAACCCCTGCCCTGGCCCGCCTCCTGGAATCTCATGGTCGGCTGGACGGGCAACAGCGCCTCGACGCCCGCCTATTTGCAGTTGGTGGCCCACCTCAAGGCCGACGAGGATCCCCGTTACCGCGCATTCCTCGCCGAGATGCAAGCCTCCAGCCTCCGCCTGACGAACGGTCTGCGAACCTCCGACGCCCCACTTTGCCTTCAAGCCCTCGAACAAGGCCGCAACGCCCTGCTCATGCTGGAGCAAGCCCTGGGAGTCTCCCTCGAAACCCCCGAACTCGAGCGCCTCGTCGAGGCCGCCACGACATGCAAGACCATGGGAAAGCCGTCGGGAGCCGGTGGCGGGGACTGCGGGATCGCCCTGGCCTTCGATCCCGAGCAAGCCGCTTGCCTTCGCGAGGCCTGGGAACGCGTGGGGGTGCATCCTTTGAACCTGGCGATCGCCCCCTTCGGAGTCCGACGGACTCCCGACGAGAGACCTGACCTCATCCCGCCCGGTCGCTCCTCTGCTCCGCCCGAGGCCGAGTAACCTCGAAGCGAGCCGCGGGATAGGGCACACTGACACTCGGTTCCCCGCGACGATAGAGCACCGTGATGGCCGACCCCTCGGGAAGATCCGCCGGAGGCGCCGCATGCCAGACGCGTCCCTCATGGGGCAACCCATCGTTGTCCAGGTAGCGGTAGCGCAGGCATCGTCCGCCGTACCATGGCTGCTCGATCTTCAGGACGTTCCCGAGCACCGGGCGACCGTGGGCCGCGAGCCGCCGGTGACGCCAATCCTCCAGGGTGATCCGCAACGGGCGAACTGCCAGCAACATGATCCCCGCCGCCATGAAGCCGATCAGCGCGCGACGCTCCCAGGGAGCCACCGGCAGCACGTAGGCCATCGCGGCTAGCGCAGTCACCCCGACGCTCATCCGGGCCATGGCCTGAAAAGGTCGTTCGAACCCGACCCGCCTGTCCACGCGGCGAGGGGAAGGCTGAGCCAGTTCCTGCGGGCACCAGCCCGGTAAGCCTTCGACCCGATCCTCCTGCTCCCCGCGGTTTCCTCCCAGTTGCCTCAGGAACTCCCAGGCTTGCAGACTGCGATCCACCGCGAGGATCAGCCCCGCGATCCCGATCACCCCAAGCAACTCGGCCTCGATGGAGCCAAAGAGAAGGCCGACGATGCCCAGCACCACCATGCCCGCGCTCCCCGCGGCCAGCGCCAGCGTCCCGGTAAGATCCCGACGCCCCTGTTCCCGGGCATCGCTCAAGCCCCAGCCGCATGCGGGGCAGGTTCGAGGAACATAGAAACTCAGCGCATGCAGGTCGAGCGGGGTCAGACACTCCGGACAGTGATGAGGGGAGTCGGGCCGCATGAAATCCTCCTCGGCAAACGGGGGGCCGCAATCAACTTCGGGACAAGTTCCAGTCTGGCAGTTTCGGGTCCCGGCCGCATTTCCTGCGAGTTAAGGGCGTGTAAAACGGCAAGACCCCGGCTTGACAGGATCCCCGGCAAGAATTATGCTTATTGCAGTTGTATTACATTAAGGAAAAACCATGCCTCCGAAACGCCGATTGAACGCCCGTTACCCCGCAATGGTCCTCCGGTCCATGGCCCTGCTTCCGCTGGCCTTCTCGCTCATGGCCACCACCCCGGCCCTGGCCCAACAAGCGTCCGATCCCACCGTCACCGACGAGAACGCTGCGGCCGACGAGGATCAGGAGATCTGGGAGGCCCTTCAGGAGCCCACCCCGCCTTCGAAAGCCGCGCCGTCGAGCTCGGGTCCCTCGGGCCCAGGCCAAGGCATGAATCCCGATATCAGCATCATCCTGGACGTGGCAGCAGCCGGGTTCAGTGACGCTCCCGATCAACTCGGCGGCCATGACCCCACCAAGAACGGCTTCCACCTCCAGCAGCTCGAGCTCAGCCTCGGTTCGGCCGTCGATCCCTACTGGCGCTTCGACGGCAACATCGTCTTCAGCCAGTTCGGCGTCGAAGTCGAAGAAGCCTACGCAACCTCCACCTCCCTCCCCTCCAACCTCCAGCTACGCGCCGGCCAGTTCCTGACCCGCTTCGGTCGCATCAACTCCACCCACCCCCACTCCTGGGATTTCGTGGACCAGCCCCTGGTGCTCGGGAAATTCTTCGGAGGCGAGGGAAACCGCGGAGTGGGGACCGAACTGTCCTGGCTGTCGCCCTTGCCCTGGTACCTGGAAGTGGTCGGATCCGCCTCGGAGGCCCAAGGCGGATCCACGGCCCGCAGCTTCTTCGGAGCGAACGATCTAGGAGTCCAGAGCGTGGCGGACTTGCAGGCGACCGGCGCGGTCAAGCAGTTCTTTCCGTTCGGCCCGGACTGGTCGCTCGCGTGGGGGCTTTCGGGAGCTTTCGGTCCCAACTCCACGGGTCGAACCAACCGCAGCGAGATCTACGGCACCGACCTTTACCTCAAGTACCGCCCCCTGAGCGACGGAGACTGGACCACCATCTCTCTCACCACCGAGGCCATGGCGCGCCGCCGTCAGGTCCCCTCGGGAGTCCTCAGCGACGAAGGCCTATACACCACGCTCTTCTGGCGCTTCGACCAACTCTGGGGCGCCGCCCTCCGCCACGAGGCCGTCACCGGAGTCGCCGGCGACACGCTCGATCCCGAGTGGACCGGACTGCGACAACGAACGAGTGCCAACTTGACCTACTGGCCGACCGAATTCTCCCGAATCCGGCTCCAGGCCAGCGCCGATGCCCCCGAATGGAAGGCCAAACCGATCTACGGCGTCTTCCTCGCCTTCGAAACCGTCATCGGGGCGCACGGCCCCCATCGCTTCTGAGCTGTATCGCCCCGCTAGGAGACCCCATGCGCAAATCATATTTCTGGCTTCTATTTTGTAGCCTCATGCTCGTCCCGAGCCTCGCCGAGGCCAAGGTCCGCGTCGTCGCAACCCTGCCGACCCTGGCGTCGATCGTCCGGGAAGTCGGAGGCGACGACGTCGAAGTCACCTCCCTCGCCTATCCCACCCAGGACGCCCACTTCGTCGACGCCCGCCCTCACCTGATCCTCCAGCTCAACAAGGCCGACATGCTCGTCGTCAACGGCTCCGAACTGGAAATCGGCTGGCTCCCGGTCTTGCTGACCGGCGCCCGAAATCCTCGCATCCAGCCGGGCTCTCTGGGCCACCTGGACGGATCGACCCTCGTCCCCCTGAAGGAGATCCCCCACCATAAGGTCGACCGCAGTCAGGGCGACATCCACCCCGGCGGCAATCCCCACTACCTCACGGACCCCCGCAACGGCGGAAAGGTCGCCCTGGGCGTCGCCGCAAAGCTCGGCGCCATCGACCCCGCCAACCGCGGCGACTACCTCAAGCGCGCCAAGACCCTCGATCAGAAGGCCTCGATGCTCGCCGATCGGGAGCGCAAGCGCTTCCTCTCGATTCCGGCCGCCCGGCGTCACGTCGTGACCTACCACCAGTCCTGGATCTACTTCATGGAGTGGCTGAGCCTCGAGGAAATCGGCACCATCGAGCCCAAACCGGGCATCCCGCCCGCTCCCGCGCATGTCTCGGGGCTGCTCACCCACATGAGAAAGGTTCATACCGACGCCATCCTGCAAGAAGCCTACTACTCCTCGCGCATCGGTAAACTGCTCTCCGAAAAGGCCGGAGTTCCCCTGGTCGTCCTTCCCGGCGGCGCCGACTTCGAACGCGGCCAGTCCTACCAGGACTACATGGAAGTCCTGACGAGCAAGATCTTCGCCGCCATCACGGAGGCCAAGCCATGATCCGCGCCTTACCCCTCCTCGTGGCCCTCGGGATCGCCGGCTGTACTTTCCAACCCGGCGTCTCCTTCGGGACGCTCGCGGGCGCCACCCTCGAAGCCGGCTTCCAACCCCCAGCCTCGCGGCTGGATGACGCCGGCCGCATCAAGACCGATTCCGGCTACCGAATCCGGATCGACTCCCTGAGCCTCGTGCCTCGACAACTCGACTTCCAGGAAACGTCGGGCAGCGCGGGCGCCGGCGGAAGCTTCGATCCCGCCAACCCTCCCGCGGGCTACTCGCTCTGCCACGGGGGCCACTGTCACCGCGACGACGGAGCCCTGATCGCCTACGAGGACATCGAGGCCGAGCTATCCGGCGGCGGCGTCAAGACCGTCACCGCCCTGAGCCTGCCCATCGAAAGCCCCTTCGACCTTCTCAAGGGCGCATCGACCGTCGCGCTCACGCAGGCCAAACCCAGCCATTCACTGGATCGCGGCAAATGGTCGAAAGCGTCTCTTCAACTCGCGACCCTGTCGGCCAGCGGTTCGGTCGAAGATCCCACCGCCATGAATCGCCTTGACGGCCAAGCCCGCGACTTTTCCCTCACCCTCAGCCCCGACGCCTTCAGCCAGAAGATCGACGTGAAAATCGATCGCGAGAACGGCGAAAAGCTCGCCATCGCCGCGACCTTCACCCTCAGCGAGAAGCTCTGGGACGGCATCGAATTCCAGACCCTCGCAGCCACGGCGGGAACGCTCATGCTCGATCAGCATGCGGCCACGCGCCAGCAACTCGCCGAGAACCTTTCCAGCAGCCCGTTAACGGTCAAGTTCACCCGTTAAGCCTTCCACCGCAACACTTAGGAGACCGCTCATGTTGAAACGCCACCGCTTCGCCGCCCCCCTCGCGGCCGTCGTCCTCACCTCCGGCCTCGTCCTGGCCGGTTGCCAACTGCTGCCCGGCAGCACCGTCAATCCGAAACCCAGCGCCAGCACCGTCACGCTCCCCGAAGCGGACGTCGAGGCCTGCGAGCACATGAGCGAAGGTCCCGCCATCGCCGTCACCGCGGTCGCCGACAATGCAACCCCTCCCGACGTGAGCGAAGGGCACAAGCGCTACGACATCGGTCTCGTCGCCGACAATGCACAGTATGCGGGCAAAGTCCTGTACAATAGCAGTGAAGAGACCGACTACGTCCTGTTCTTCGACCAAGACGTGAGCCTCGATGTCAGGAACGCCGACAATCAGAGCGTCGAAATCGAAGCGAGCGCCAGCTCCTCGGTCGCTTGTGGCACCATCAAGGCCCGCTACGTCGTTCCCCTCGGCGTCGGTCCTTTCACCCTCAATCTGGGCCCCACGGCCGCTGCTACCGTGAGCCTGGTCATCGAAGAAGCCGCCCACGAGGAGCATGAAAACGACCACTAGCCACCTGACCGAGCCCAAGGCCCTGTTGACGACCGAGTTCCTCTCGGTCGGATACGGGGGAGCCCCGGTGCTCCCCCCGCTAACCTTCTCCGTGCGCTCCGGCGAACTCTGGGTGCTCGCCGGGCGTAACGGCTCCGGCAAATCCACCCTGCTCCGGACCATTCTGGGCTTGCTGCCCCCGGTCGCCGGCACGCTTTCGCGCCCGCCCGCCACCAGCATCGCCTACCTGCCCCAGGTTCAGAGCCTGGACCCCATCGTTCCGATGCGCGTCTGGGACATCGTGGCCGAGGGGGTGGAATCCGGCTGGTCCTTCCTCAGGCTGCGGCTCACCGCGGCTCAGAAGGATCGGATTTCCGAGGCCCTCGAACGCACAGGAACCGAAGGCCTCGCCAAGCGCTCCTTCGCGGAACTCTCCGAAGGCCAGAAGCAACGCGTGCTCCTCGCGCGCGCCATCGCCTCCTCCCCTCAGCTGCTGTTGCTCGACGAGCCCACCTCGTCGATGGACCTCAAGGCGGAAGAAGAGGCGATCGCCCGGATCGACGGCCTGCGCCGCGAACTGGGAACCGCCGTGATCCTGGTCAGCCACCATCTGCCGGCAGCCATCAAGGCCGCCGACCACATCCTCTTCGTGGACGCCGAGCACCAGGGCATCGCCGCCGGCGGCGTCCAGGAGGTTCTCGCCGATCCCATCTTCCATCGCCAGTTCGCCGGCCTCACCCGAGACCTCTGCGTGGACATGCTGAAAGACGGTCACCGCCATGACGCCTAGCTGGATCGACTTCATCGCAGGCTGGGAGCTCTTCCGCGACCCCATCCTTTGCGGCCTCGTCGCCGGAGCCGCCCTCGGCATGCTGGGGGTCTTCATCGTGCTCCGCCGGATGGTCTTCATCTCGGCGGCCCTTTCTCAAGCGGCGGGTCTCGGGGTCGCCCTCTCCTTCTTCGCCCAGATCCACCTGGGTCTCGTGGGCTACTGGGTCGATCCGCGCCTGGGCGCATTGGTCTTGACCTTCGCCGCAGCCTACCTGCTTCGGCTCGAGCCGCGCGGGCGCCTGACGCGAGAAGGCATGCTCGGTCTCGCCTACCTCGTGGGCGCGGCGGGCACGCTGATGGTCGGCACCCGAATTTCCCAGGAAGCTCACGATATCCAGGCGATCCTGTTCGGGACCGGCGTCTTGGTTCGTCCCAGCGACACGACCTGGGTGCTGGGATCGGCGGCGCTGATCTTCCTGGTGGTGCTTTGGTGGCGGCGCGGGCTGATCTTCGCGAGCTTCGACCCGGACGGGGCGAGGGTTCGCGGGTTGCCGACGACGCTTTTGAGCCTGGTGATTTTGGGGGCGATCGCGTTGATGGTATCCATCGCGACGCGGGCCCTGGGGGCGTTGCCGGTCTTCGCGTTCAGCATCTTGCCGGCGATCGCCGCCATCGCGCTGGCTCCTAGCCCCACGGTGGCCCTGATCCTGGCGGCCTGCTTCGGCGCCCTAGGGGGTGTCGGCGGCTACCTGCTGGCCTTCTTCGGCCAATTCCCGGTCGGCGCGAGCCAGACGCTGGTCTGCGCCATCTTGGCGGGCGCTGCCTGGGGCATTCGTTCGCTCTTGAGCCCCCGCTCCTCACGTCGGTCCGTTCCCCAAGCTTAGAACGGCACCTGGCAACTCTAGGGGGGCTGCGGCTGATGGCGGTTCCTGTAGGCAGTGCTGCAAACTCAGCCGCTTGATGGCCTTCAAGACTTACGGCCAGACTTCCCATGATTCGTACGACGAGAGGCGGGCCCCAATTGGGGCCCGCCTCTCGTCGTACGCTGCCTAGCTTGTTCGGGGTCTACAGGTAGTAGTCGAAGATGTCGAGCAAGCGGTTGAAGGGCTTCTGGTACCAGGGATACTCCTTGAACTTGAAGACGGTCGTCGCGTTGTTCCAGTCGTGATCGAAGAGTCGCGTACGAAGGCTTTGGACCATGGCGCCGTCCGAGGTGGCGAGGCTAATTTCCTGGTTGTCGAAGAGGGCGCGGGTGTCGTGGTTCGTCGAACCCACGGTGGCCCAGTTCCCGTCGATCGCCATGTACTTGGTATGGGCATGGGCGTCGGCGGGGGTTCCGTTGTAGAGGCGGAACTCGGCGCCGAGCTTGCTCAGGGCGTTGAGCTTGACGGTGTGGAGGCGCTTGAAGACCTTGGAGCTGGACTCGCCGGGGACGATGGCCTGGACCTTGACGCCTCGGCGCAGCGCGCCGTCGAGGCGCTCCAGGATGCCGTCATCGGTGATGTACTGCTGCTCGATGACGATCTCCGACTGGGCGTTCTCGATGGCCCGGTAGGTCATGTCGCGCGCCTCGAAACGGCCCTCGGGGGCGCTGGTGACGAAGACGGCGGCGTCCACCGCGCCGTACTGCATGCCGGGTTGCAGCCCTGGAAACTCCAGCTTGCCTCCCCGGGCGAAAAACCAGTCCCGGGCGAACTCCACGTGGAACTGCTGAGCCACCTCGCCGCGGAAGTCGATCAGCACGTCCTGGTCCTTGGTGTCGAAGGCGGCCTTGAGGTTCATGCCGCCGACCATGCCGCGATCGCCGTCCGCGAGGTAGAGCTTCCGGTGGGTGATGTTCACGCCCAGGCGCTGGTCGTCCTTGCGGATCGTGCGAATCGGGTAATAGCGGAACTCGACGCCGGCCTCGCGAAGTTCCGAGGCCATGGCCTTGGCGCCCGGCAGGAAGCGCGAGCCCAGGTAGTCGGCAAGGACCTTGACCTCGACCCCTTCCTTGGCCTTGGCCTTCAGGAGGGGGACGATCCGCTGTCCCATCGAGTCGTTGCCGAAGTTGAAGGTTTCGAGGTAGAGGGTCTTCGTGGCGCTCTTGATGACGGCTTCGAGGGCGGGCACGTTCTCGCGGGGACCGACGCTCAGCGACGCGGAGTTGTTGCGCGTGCGAGGACTGGCCTGACGCCTGGGCCGGGAGGGAAGCTGAAACGATTCCTCGGGAGCTTCATTCAGGCCCGGTCCGTCGTCGTTGAACGCGGAATCTCTGACCGTTCCGTTGAAGAGGTCCTCGGCGGCGATCGGCACGGTCTGGGGTTTCACTCCGCAGCTAGCCAACAGCATCACCGTCAGGGCGGGGGCCACCCAGCGCATCGCGGGCACCAAGGGTTTGGTCGTCATCAACGTTTTCCCTCATTCAACAGGCTTGGCGTCATTGCTTTCCCGTGGCCTCGAAGACCGGGCCGCTCATCATATTAGCAGGCTGACGTATAAAAGTAAAGATATCCTTAAGGCGAGGTTAACAGCGACTAACCTTGGGACCCCGGAGACCGCCGCTCGCCACTGTCCTCTGGTATACTGAAGAGGCCCCATGCCCCGAGAGGACGCAACATGCCTTACGCCGAGGACGCCCTCCGAATCCTCAAGAACCGCGGATACCGTATCACCAAGCCTCGTCGCAAGGTTCTCGAGCTGCTCGAGAAGACCGAGACGGCTCTTTCGCCGTACGAGATCAAGGACCTACTCGATGGGTCGGGCGAGAGCGTCGATACGGTGAGCATCTACCGGATTCTCGAATGCCTGGAGGACAATCACTTGATCCACCGGGTCCTGACCTCGGGCAAGGTCCACAAGTGCGACCTCGAAAGCGAGGATCACTGTCACCTCGAGCAGGAGGATCACTGCCACCACAACCTGATTTGCCGAACTTGCGGGGCGATCGAGGAGATTCATTGCCCGGGACTGAGCCCCATGGAAGCGGATCTCGCCAAGCAGGCAGGTTTCACGATCGAAGCGCATCACCTGGAATTCAGCGGCCTTTGCCGGAAGTGCAGCTAGGGCGGCGCCCCGGGTATTACAATCCCGCTGCAAAAGAAACGGCCTCCGGAGTTAGGATGACGACATTCGACATGGAACCTTTCCAGGAAAGGAGCGAATCCCATGGAATGTCAGACGCATGAAGAGCATGGCCACGTCCACGGCGCGGGCTGCGGGCATACGGGAATCCAGCACCGGGACCACGTCGACTACCTTCACGAGGGCCATCTGCACCACAGCCACTCGGATCACGTCGATGAGCATGCGCTAGAGGTGAGCGACAGCAATCCGGTCGACTGCAAACCCATGCCCTGCAATGCGAGCCATGGAGAAGCGGTGCCACACGGCGATCACGTGGATCATCTGGTCGGCGGCAGGCTCCACCACCACCACGCCGATCACTGCGACGATCATGGAGCGGTCAAGGTGATCTCCCAGTAATCAACCCGAAGGGGGGCGGTCTCTTGCGAGACCGCCCCCCTTCTCTTCATGAGCGGGTGACTCGGAATGGCCTAGGCCATCAGGCGTCAGTGTCCGTGACTGACGAGCTTTTCGATGATCCAGAAGCTTCCGCCGCCGGCCAGGACCATCAAGGCTCCGGGGGTGGTGGTGGCGGCGGCAGGAATGAGCTGAGCGAAAGCGACGAAGAGCAAGATCCCCGCGGCAATGGGTAGTGCCAAAGGCACGATCGGCGCGAAGATCAAGGGCATGGCCGCTCCCAGCAGCAGGCCGACGCTCACGATCATGACGGCCCGGCGGGCCATCCGCTTGCTCGAACCTGCCGCCAGGCTCACGGACGCCGCGAGAATGCCTTCCGGCAGCAGGTGCAGCAGCAAGCCGGCCATGACGAGCATGCCCATGGAGGAGCCCGCCGAGAATGAGGCCGAGAGGGCCACTCCGTCGAAGAAGGTACAGACCGCCAGGCATCCCAGGGCCGAGCAAGCCGCCCCGTGACCGAGAATCGGGTGGCCGCAGGCCGCGTGGGCGTGGTCGGGATTCGCGCCGTGGCCGTCCCCGTGATCGTGGCCATGGTCATGGGGGTAGTCATGGTGGTGGGCGCACCCATCGTCCTCGTGCTTCACGTCGAGAAAAGTCAGGCGAGGGGCTATCCAGCGGTCGAAGGCGAAGACGGCCGCCGCTGCCGCCAAGATGAGCCCGAAGACGTCATGGGTCTCGCCGCCGGCGAGTTCGAGCGATGCCGGCAGCAATTCGAGCAGCACCAAGGCCACCAGAAAACCTGCCCCCAGGGCCATGATCCCGCGCAAGCGTCCCGGCGTCAGCCACGAGTTCGAAAGGTTCGCGAACCAGAGCCCGCCCGCCATCGTGACGGAAGCCGCCACTAATCCATAAGTCAGGTTTAACGCATTTTCCATCGATATTCTAAATGGCCTCCGGCTTGCCCAGTCCTTTTTGCAATAACATAACCTTAGACTAGTTTCAATGCATGCCTCCCGTCAAGCGAAGAATCCCACGGCGCCTCGGATCGCGAACTTATTCTTGACAGATTAGAGCACTTCTCCTACGCTGACTTAAAGCAATATTATTGCTTTAAGTCAGCGTCATAGCGAGGAGCCCCATGATCGACACCGCCGCCACCCTTCCCGCGTTCGCATTGGCCATCAGCCTCGGCCTCCGCCATGGCCTCGATCCCGATCACCTCTCGATCATCGACGGGATGACGCTGAGGACCTTCGAGCAAGACCCTCGGCTTGCTCCATGGACCGGAACCCTCTTCGCCCTGGGGCATGGGGGAATCGTGACGGCGATCGCCGTCGGCGTGAGCCTGCTCAGCCGCGGCATCTCCCTCCCCGACCCGATTGTCGGTGTCCTTGAATGGCTCCCCATCTTCCTGCTGTTCATGATCGGATCCTTGAACCTGCGGGCCTTGCTCAGGGCCGGCGATTTTCAGATCATCGGATGGAAAGCCCGGTTCTTGCCGCGGCGGCTGCGCGAAAGCACGCATCCGCTGGCCATCATCGGAGTGGGAGGGCTGTTCGGCCTGGTCTTCGACACCGCAACCCAGGCGACGGCCTGGGGTCTGGCGGCCACCACCCAGGGCGGAGTGCTCGCCGCCTTGGGCATCGGCGCCGCCTTTACCCTGGGCATGGCCGCCACCGACAGCATCGACAGCCGATTGATGTGCCGCTTGATGAAGCGCATCGGAGGTCGGGACGACGCCAAACGCTACCGCCGGGGTGTGGGTTGGGTCGTGGTGGCACTCTCGTTCGGAGCGGCGCTCTACAGCAGTCTTTGCCGCCTCAACCCAGCAGCGGCGCTGGGAGAGAGTGCGTACACGCTGATGGGACTCCTCATGTTCCTCTTGCTCGTCGCGGCCTATCTCTCGCTAACCATGCGCGCGTTCGCCTTCAAGAAGTCCTCGCTCACCCCCCTTCAATAAGGAGTCTCCATGTCGCTCGACGATCGCGTTCCCGTTACCGTCCTCACCGGATTCCTCGGGGCCGGCAAGACCACCCTCCTCAACCACATCCTCACCGCCCAGCATGGCAAGCGTATTGCCGTGATCGAGAACGAGTTCGGCGAAGTCGGCGTGGATCAGGACCTGGTCATCGGGGCCGAAGAGGAGATCTTCGAAATGAACAACGGCTGCATCTGCTGCACCGTTCGCGGAGACCTCATCCGGATCCTCGGCACCCTCATGAAGCGCAAGGACAAGTTCGATTACATCTTGATCGAAACCACCGGCATGGCCGATCCGGGTCCGGTGGCCCAGACCTTCTTCGTCGATGCCGAGATGCAGGCCAAGGTCCGCCTCGACGGCATCGTCACCTTGGTGGATGCCATGCACGTCTGGCTGCACCTCGACGACTCCAACGAAGTCAAGGAGCAGATCGCCTTCGCGGACGTGATCATGCTGAATAAAATCGACCTGGTCTCCACCGAGCAGCTCGAGAAACTGGAAGCGCGAATCCGCGGCATGAACGCCGCCGCCACGATCTACCGGACCCGGAACGCCCAGATCGAGCTGGACAAGGTCCTGAACGTCGGCGGCTTCGACATCGGGCGCGCGATCGAGATCGATCCCTCCTTCATGGAACCTGAATTCCCCTTCGAATGGGCGGGACTCTTCACGCTGGATGCGGGATCCTACGGGCTCCGTCTTCAGGCGGGCCCCGATCCCGCGATGGACCTGGCGATGCTTCCCGTCGACGGGCTCACGCGCGAGGCCATCGACGCCGTCGAGCGCGAGGTCACCCTCCTCTTCGCCGAGGAGGTCCCCGCCATCCTTCCCAGCGCTACCCTCTCGCCTGGAAAACGGCTCCATCGACTCGCGCTCGACGCCGAGGACCTCCGCTTCGGGCTGGAAGTCGCGCAAGCCGGCACGTATGCCCTCTTCACCCAGCACCTCCCCGAGGAGTTCCGGCTCACCCTCCAAAAGGCGGGAGAGGACGTCCAGCCACGGCAAACGTTCGCCTTCAAGCCGAGCCACGACCATGCGGATGACGTGAGCTCCGTGGGCATCGAGGTCGCGGGAGATCTCGACCCCGATCGCCTCAACGCATGGTTGGGCGAAATCCTGCGAAAGCAGGGCCAAGACATCTTCCGGATGAAGGGAGTCCTGAGCATGAAGGGAGAAGAGCAACGCTTCGTCTTCCAGGGGGTTCACATGCTCTTCGATGGACGGCCCGACAAGCCTTGGGGCAAGCAAACCCGACGCAACTCCTTGATCTTCATCGGACGAAACCTGGACCGCGCCAAGCTCAACGAAGGATTCATGCAATGCCTCGCGTAAAACCCGACCTGACCCGCCAACTGTCTTCCGCGTGGACCGCCGATATCGGCGACTATGTCACCTCCCTGCGCTGGTCACCCGATGGCGGGATTCTGGCTGCCGCTTCCGCCAGCGGGGAGATCTGGCTGATCGCAGCCTCGCAAGGAGAGGTGATCCAGCGCTGGAGCGCTCACCAGTTCGGAACCGCGAAGCTGGACTGGCATCCCGACGGCAAGCTCCTCGCCAGTGCTGGGCACGACGGCTTCGTGCGGATCTGGGAAGCTGCAAGCGGCCGAGAACTCGCTCGCATGCGGGCGGCTTCCGCTTGGGCCGAGCATCTCGCGTGGAGCCCGCGGGGAACGGCCCTGGCCGCGGCAGCCGGCAAGATCCTGACCTGCTGGGATCCCGCGGGCAACCTGATCCAGCGCTTCCCGGAAGCTCGAAGCACCCTTTCGGATCTCGCCTGGAAGCCCGCGTCGGAAGTCGTCGCCGCGTCGGAGTACGGCGGCACCACCCTCTGGGCCACGGGATCCGAGGAGCCGCTCTTGCATCTCGGATGGAAGAGCTCCGTTCTCGCGATGGCATGGAGTCCCGATGGGCGCTATCTCGCGACCGGAGACCAGGATGCCAGCGTTCACTTCTGGATCCTCGATTCGGAATCGCACATGCAGATGTCGGGCTATCCGACCAAGGTCAAGGAACTCTCATGGGATTCGGAAAGCCGCTACCTGGCCACCGGCGGAGGCATGGAGGTCTGCGTTTGGGATTGCTCCGGAGAGGGACCGGAAGGGACGACTCCGATCCTCCTGGAGGCTCACCAAGACGCGGTCTTGGCGCTCGCCTATCAGCAGGACGGTCCGATGCTCGCATCAGGCGGCCAGGACGGAAAGCTCTTTTTGTGGATGCCCCATGAGAGCTTGCGGCCCCAAGCCGTCGCGGAACTCGAGGGTGCCGTCACTCAGGTCACCTGGTCGCGGAATGATCGCCGGCTGGCTGTGGGAACGGCGGAGGGGACGGTCGCCGTCTTCCTGCAGGGTTCAGCAAATGTAGCCATAGGATAGCTAGACAAGCGTCCGAGCTCCCCTCAGGCCTCTTCGTGCATCGTCAAGATGGCCATGCAGGGAAGCGGCTCTTCGATCGGGAGCCCCGTCACGAGGGCGCAGGCCGAGACGTCGTCGAAGCGAAACGCCCATAGATTTCCAACCGTCCGCCCTTGGTGAAAGAGCATGAACCCTTCCCGCGTCACGTCTTGAACCCGGCCCACGAAGCAGGTTCCTTGAACGTGACGCAGGTAGACCTTGAGCTCGGCTCCCGCATCATGGGCCGCGAGAATCATCCGTTCAAACAAGCGAACACTCCTTTCGGAAACAGGGGGTAGTTATTGCAACGTTATTGCAATAACTACCCCCTGTCAACCCTCCGCGGTGGGGCGCGAACAGACGGAGAACCGGACCCTTTGAAGCAATTGCATGGCTGCGAGGAACGCTCGCCCAAGCGAAAGTCAATCATCCCGTTGACACGCTCCCCGAAACAGGGTAAGCATGGTAATGCAATTAAATTGCAATAACCCCCAGAAAGGATGACGACATGGTTCTACGCTTGCTGCACACGGCCCTCGACACGGGCGCCGAGGCGATCCTCTACGTCCGGGGCGTGAGCGACGTATACTTCCGCGGGCAAGTACAGGACCTGGATGAGCAGTTCGTCGCGCTGTTTCTGCCGTCTGAAGACGATGAAGCGGAGGGCATGTTATGGGCCTTCCGACACGCGGACATCGTCGGCTGCGGCCTCGTCACCCGCCTCCCCGAGAACGTCTCGGTCGACTCCCCCCTCCTGCACCGCTAATCTGAAAGGACCCTTTCCATGACCAACAAACTCTTCGTCACGAGCCTTCCCTACACGGTCACCGACCCCGAACTCTTGGCCCACTTCGAAAGCGTGGGAGACGTGCTCTCGGCTCGGGTCGTCTTCGACAAGGATACGGGCCGCTCCAAGGGCTTCGGCTTCGTCGAGATGGCGACCCCCGAGCTCGCAAGACGCGCCATCGACACCCTAAATGAGGCCCCGCTGG
The DNA here is from genome assembly GCA_002083825.1 of Candidatus Sericytochromatia bacterium S15B-MN24 CBMW_12. GTDB lineage: Bacteria > Cyanobacteriota > Sericytochromatia > S15B-MN24 > UBA4093 > UBA4093. The sequence continues at coordinate 23,145 of DAZV01000040.1, forward strand.
CGGGCCGCAATCTGATCGTCAAGGTGTCCGAGCCGCCGGCTTCGCGCGCCCCGCGTCCCGCTTCGCGGCGGTTCTAGCGCTCAGGCCGGGGATCCTTGGGATCCCCGGCTCGGGGTTCCGGGAATATCCCAAAAAAGTAAAAGGCCCTCGGAGTCGATCTCCGAGGGCCTTCGTCTTGCGAATGCCTACTTCGCGGCGGCGGCTTCCTTCGAGCGGATGCAGCGGTAGCCGACCCCGCGCACCGTCTTGATCTCGACCGGACAGTCCACGTAGCGTTCGAGCTTTTCACGCAGGCGGCAGATGTGGACGTCCACCACCCGGTCGTCTCCGAAGAAGTCGTCGCCCCAGACCCGGTAAAGAATGGTGTCGCGGCTGATCGCCTTGCCGACGCCGCTGACCAGCAGTTGCAAGAGCGCGTACTCCTTGAACGGCAGCTCCAGCAACTCGTCGTTGATGGTCACCGTGTGCTGGTCGGTGTCGATCACCAGGCTGTCGATGGCGAGTCGGTTGGGGGACTCGTCCATGTGCCGCTTGAGTCGGTCGACCCGACGAAGGTTGGCCTTGACCCGCGCGGTCAGCTCGATGAGGCTGAAGGGCTTGGTGATGTATTCGTCCGCCCCGATGGCGAGGCCCACCACCTTGTCGGTGTCGGTCCCCTTGGCGGTCAGCATGATGATCGGCATGACCGACTCCGGGCGCATGGTCCGGCAGACTTCGAGGCCGTCCACGTCGGGCATCATCAGGTCGAGGATCATCAGATCCGGGCGCTCCCGGCGGGCGGTGTCGATGGCGGCCTTGCCGCTCGCGACGGTCAACACCGAATAGCCTTCGTACTCCAGCTGCTTCTGCAGCAGGAGCCGGATGTTCGGGTCGTCGTCAGCGACCAAGATCTTCGCCATAGGTGCGTCCTCCTTCGGGCGGGGGTGATACTGGCTATTTACCCCGCGGCTAGGGCGTTATCACGCCTCGAGCCAAGGGCTACGTATTCCATGAACCCCGCGGCTCTTAAGCGACACTTGCATGGAGATTGCGGGACTATGAACTCGCTCTCCCTCCGCACGCAGGGGCCCGACTGCTCACCAATCGGTGGAATTCCGGTATACTGGCAGTCATGCCTTCCCGACGCTGAAGTCAAAAGGACCACGCATGTTCAAAACGATCCTGATCGCCAACCGTGGCGAGATTGCCCTTCGCATCCTTCGCGCCTGCGAAACGCTCGGCATCCGGGCCGTGACGGTCCACTCCGAGGCCGACGCCGAGGCTCCTCACGCCAAGCTCGCGAGCGAGTCCCACCTGATAGGCCCCGCCCCGGTCGCCCAGAGCTACCTCAACGTCGCGGCCATCCTCGACGCGGCGAAGCGCTCCGGAGCCGACGCCATCCACCCCGGTTACGGGCTGCTGTCCGAGAACGCGGACTTCGCCGAGGCCTGCGCGCGCGAGGGCATCACCTTCATCGGGCCCCAGCCCGAGCTGATCCGCATGATGGGGTCCAAGTCCGCCGCCCGCGACGCGATGGCCCTGGCCGGCGTGCCGATTCTGCCGGGAACGTCCGAGCTGCCCGACGTCGAATCCGCCCTCTCGGAGGCGGCGCGCTTCGGTTACCCGGTCATGCTGAAGGCCACCTCCGGCGGCGGCGGCATCGGCATGCAGGTGGTCCACTCGGACGCGGAGCTCTCCAAGGCCTTCACCATGTGTTCCGCGCGAGCCAAGGCCTACTTCGGCAACGGCAGCATGTACCTCGAGAAGTTCCTCGCCGAGCCTCGCCACGTCGAGATTCAGGTGCTCGCCGACGCTCACGGCCATGCCGTTCACCTCAACGAGCGCGAATGCTCGATTCAGCGGCGGCACCAGAAGGTCGTCGAGGAGGCGCCGAGCCCCGCGCTCGACGCCGAGCTGCGCATGCGCATGGGCGAGGTCGCCCTGCAGGCCGTACGGAGTCTCGGCTACACCAATGCCGGCACCTTCGAGTTCCTGCTCGACGCCGAACGGAACTTCTACTTCCTCGAGATGAACACGCGCCTTCAGGTCGAGCACCCGGTGACCGAACTGACGACCGGCGTCGATCTCGTGGCCTGGCAGATCCGGATCGCCGCGGGCGAGGCGCTGGCGCTGCGGCAGGCGGATCTCGAGCCCCGGGGCCATGCCATCGAGGTGAGGATCTACGCCGAGGACCCCGTGACCTTCTTCCCGGCTCCGGGAACGATCACGTCCGTTCGCTGGCCCGCGGCCCCTCACGTCCGGATCGACACGTGGGTCGGTGACGGGTCGGTCGTGTCGCCGCATTACGATCCGATGCTCGCCAAGCTGATCGTCCATGGTTCGGATCGTCCGCAGGCGATCGCGCGCATGCGCGAAGCCCTGGATGCGACGGCTTTCGAAGGTCTGAAGACCAACCTGCCCCTCCTGAAGCAGGTTGCCGCGAGTCCCGCCTTCGCCCAAGGCGCGCTGCACACCGGGTTCATCGCCACCCACTGCGCCCCCGAGAGCCGCCCGAAGGCGGGAGCCGGCACCGCCGGCTAATCCCCGTTCGATACCCGATCGTCACCACCCAGAGAAAGGACCCCCATGGCCACCATCACTTCCAACATGGCCGGAACCATCATCGAGATTCCCGTGAGCGTCGGCGATGCCGTCGAAGAGGGCCAGGACGTGGCATGCCTGGAATCGATGAAGATGCAGATGTACATCCAGGCCGAAACCGGCGGCACGGTCAAGGCCATCAAGGTCAGCCCCGGAGACTTCGTCAACGAGGGAGACCCCATTCTGGAGCTGGAGTAACATGCCGCTGCGGCTACCTGAACAGGTCAGGATAGTCGAGGTCAGCCCACGCGACGGCCTGCAGAACGAGAAAGCCATCGTCTCCACCGCGGACAAGATCACGCTGATCGACGCCCTTTCGGAGACGGGGCTGACTCACATCGAGGTTTCGTCCTTCGTCGACCCGCGGTGGATTCCGCCGCTGGCGGATGCCCGGGAGGTCTTCCAGGGCATCCGGCGCAAGCGCGGGGTCGTCTACTCGGCGCTCATCCCCAACGTCAAGGGTTACGAGCGGTCGATCGAGGCGAACATCGACGAGGCCGTGATCTTCATGTCCAGCTCGGAGACCCATAACCTCAAGAACATCAACAAGCGCATCGACGAGACCTTCCCGGTGCTGCGCGAGGTCGCCGAGAAGGCGCTCGCGGACGGCAAGACCGTGCGCGCCTACGTCTCGACGGTTTTCGGCTGCCCTTACGAGGGACCCGTCGCCCCCGAGAAGGTGCGAGAGATCGTCCTCGAACTCGTCGACATGGGCGTTCGCGAGATTTCGCTCGGCGACACCGTCGGTCTCGCCAATCCCCAGCAGGTCATGCGGGTGATGGAGTTCCTCGCCGAGCGCGTCGACCTGGGGGTCTTCGCCCTCCACTTCCATGACACCCGGGGAACGGCGCTCGCCAACGCGCTAGCGGGCCTCATGGCCGGCGTCACCACGTTCGATAGCTCCCTGGGCGGCCTTGGTGGCTGCCCCTACGCCCCCGGCGCCAGCGGAAACGTGGCCACCGACGATCTGGTCTACATGCTCGAAGAGATGGGCGTCTCCACCGGAGTCGACCTGAACCGGGTGGTGGAGGCCTCGCGCTTCATGCAGGCCGTTCTCGGCCGCGAGTTGCCCAGCCGTTACCTCAAGAGCCGCTTGTCGGCCTGCGAAGTCTGAACCAAGAGGAAGCCATGACCCCCACGAAAGCCGTCCTGACCGAACGCCGCGGAAGCGTCGCCCTCGTCACCCTGAACCGCCCCGAGGCGATGAATGCCTGCGATCGGGCGCTGCTGTCGGAGCTTCGCGAGACGCTCGTCGACCTGCGCTTCGACCCGGAGATCCGGGTGATCGTGGTGACGGGTGCGGGCGAGAAGGCCTTCTGCGCGGGAGCGGACCTCAAGGAGCGCGCGGGGATGACGCCGCTGGAGGTGAAGCGCTTCATCGTGACGATCCGCGACACGTTCAGCTTGCTGGAAGCGATGGGCAAGCCCGTGATCGCCGCCGTCAACGGGGTGGCGCTCGGCGGGGGCACCGAGCTCGCGCTGGCCTGCGACATCCGGATAGCCGCTTCGGGGGCCATGCTCGGCCTCACGGAGACCGGCCTGGGGATCATTCCCGGGGCGGGGGGGACCCAGCGGCTGCCGCGTCTGGTCGGCAAAGGCAGGGCCAAGGAGTTGATCTTCACGGCGCGCCGGATCTCTGCGGCGGAGGCGCTGGACATCGGGATGGTCGAGCAAGTCGTGGCTGCCGGCGAGCTGCTGGAAGCCGCCATGAGGATGGCCGAGAAGATTTCCGAGAACGGCCCGCTCGCCGTCGAGCAGGCGAAGTACGCCATCAACGCCGGCATGGAGACCGATCTTGCCACCGGCCTGATGATCGAGTCGCGTTGCTACGACGTGATCATTCCGACCCAGGACCGCCTCGAGGGGCTGGCAGCCTTTCGGGAAAAGCGTAAGCCGCTTTACCGCGGCGAGTAGCGGGACGGGTGGCCGCATAGGGTCGGCCTGCCCAGGCGCCGAGTTATCACCTGCTTGAACGGAAGAATCCGGTCCCTTCGTTGTCTGATGCGGGGGGCTCGAAGCGGCATGGCTCGGTTCTCGAGGGCCTGCACCTGCTTCTCGGTACAAGCGCCAAAGCTCCTTGCCATCCCTGACAAGACCAACCCTCGGCTTGTAACTTCCGTCCCGGTTCCGGCCGGGCTTCGCGTCGAACAAGCCGCCCTTACGCTCACCGAGCGGTAAGGCGTTGCACCAAGAGCAGCCCCCCCCTACAATCCACCTTGCGAATCGGAAATCAAACACCGGTTCGGAAACAGGTCAACACCCCCATCTCTGACGGTCGGACAAGCGTGGGTTCCGATCCCAGTTCACCCGGTGGGGGCGTTTGAAAAGGAGGATCAAATGGCAGCGAAACGCACGTTGGTTTGGATTTCCGGAGTGACGCTGGCGACCATGGTCGTGGGTTGCGCCTCGCAAACCCCCTCCATGACGACGACCCCCCAGAATCAGGGTCCCGCCATCATCGAGGGTGACACCCTCATTCTTCCGAGCAGCGATCTCTCGGTTCAGCAGCGGACCGGCGTCGGCCGCATGACCGGGGGCCAGCGCTGGAGCGGCAGGGACTTCTCGAGGCTGCCCGGCCGCATCGCGCACTCTCAGATCGGTCGCCAGGGGCTGATTTCGAGCGCCACGTTGAGCGGTTACTACCCGGGCGCCTTCGGCTTGAACTTCCCCGGCCTCTGGCACGGTTCCTGGGCGGGAGCCGCGGGATACTGTCCCGCCCCCTACAGCTTCGCCTTCGGAACTCCGGGAATCTTCCCCAAGACGCTCTTCATCCATCCTGACGTCTACTATCTGCGCCGCAACGCGCTCTACTTCCCCTACTCGCGGCTGGGCGGCTACTTCTACCCCATCTCGGTGCCGTACCAGGCCCGCTTCTATACCCCCATCCTGGCCTACGGATACGGTAGTCTGAACCCGTACACCTACTCGTCGGCTACCTGTCCGGTCGGTCAGCCCTTCCCGGGTCAGCTACCGATTGGGCCCGGCGTGGGCGGCCCCGGCATGGGCGGTCCCGGCATGGGTGGTCCCGGCATGGGTGGTCCCGACATGGGCGGTCCCGGGGCGGATGGCGACACCGACATGAGCCAGGCCCAAGAGCAGGTCCAAGATCAACAGCAGGTCCAAGATCAACAGCAGGCCCAAGGCCAGCAGCAGGGCACGGGCGTCCCGTACTGAGGTTTTCCAGTCAGTGCAGGGAGCTCCCTGCACAAAGGTGGCGGCTCGGAATCGAGCCTACGTGGCCCACGCGCCGCTGCCAGGGGGGCCCCCGCAAGGGGGCCCCTCATTCCTCGGTCCCAGAGCAAAAGGAGGCCTCATGCTGGCTCACCTCTCACCCCCCCTCGGTATTTCCATCCTGAAGAAGGCCACCCTCCTCATCCCGCATCCCAGCGCGAAGCCCGCCCGCGAGCATGACGGCGACCTTCGCGCCGCGCCGCCGCACGCGCTCGGCTATCGCGTCACCCGCGAGGATCTCGGCAACCTTCCCACCCGCGTGCCCCATGGCCCCAAGAACGGTCTGATCCCCCCCCACGCGCTCGAGGTCCGTTACCAGAGCCTCTGGCATGGCTTGCTCGCGTCTCCGGGACGCCCGGGGATTCCCGATAGCGAGGGCTTCCACCCGGGCACCACTCCGGCCTTTCCGCGGCAACTCATGATTCATCCCGCGGTCCACTACCTGCGTCGGGACGTGCTCTACTTCCCCTACCTGCGGTGCGGCTCCTTCGACTACCTGCTTTGCCTCCCCTACCGGGGGCGCGCGCACACGCCCTTCCTGATAGGAATCGACGGCCTCATCGTGCCCTACGTCTACGTCTCCGAGGAGAGCCCGGTTACCCCCATGTTTCCCGGGGATGCCGCGCGTTGCTGTGGAGTCGGGAGTTAGCGCTCATGCAAGAGCCCCCCGCGGCATTCGACACGGGGGGCTTGAACATGCCTCAGAGGGGTTAGAGGCCTACTTGCCGGCGATGGCCAGATCCTTCACCAGCACCGACGGGCAGGCCACCGCCGAGGACTGATACTCCACGTCCGAGCCCACGTCCTCGATTTGCTCCAGCAGCCGGTACCAGTTGCCCGAGACCGTGAAGTTGTGAATCGGGGCGCTGCGCTCGCCCCCCTCGTAGATGAAGCCTTCCGCCTGCAGGGAGAAGTCTCCCGAGATGGCGTTGGCGCCCGCGTGAAGCCCCGTCACGTGCGTGACGTAGAGCGTCCGTTCGTGCCGCGACAGCAAGTTCTGCGGGGAGGCCTTGCCGGGAACCAGGATCAGGTTGCTCGGAGCGACTCCCAAGACCCCCTTGTACCCGCCACGCGCAGCATGCCCGGTCGACTCGATGCCTTCCTTGCATGCGGTCTCGGCATTATACAGAAAGGTCTTGAAGATCCCGTCCTCGATCAGGCTGACCCGCCGCGAGGGGCAACCCTCGTCATCGAAGGGCCTCGCCCCCCAACCTTGCACGTCGAGGGGATCGTCCACCAGGTTCACGACCGAGGAGGCTACCTGTTCGCCCACCTTGCCGCGCAAGAGGCTCTTCCCCTCCTGGGCCGTCTTCGACGAGAAGATCCCGCAGAAGACGCTGATCAGATCCCCGAAGGTCTCGGGGTCGAAGACCACCGGGTAGATCCCCGAGGCCACTTCCTGGGATCCCAGCTTCTCTAGGGCGCGCTCGACGGCTTCGCGGGCGATCGCCTCGGGATCGATATGACTGAAATCCCGGGTCACCTTGATCTGGTAGTAGGTCTTGTTCTCCCCGTCCTGGGTGACCAAAGGCACGGTGGAGACCCACGCGCTCGACGACCGGTACGTCCGATCCACTCCCAGGGTCGAGACCACCCGCAGGAAGCCATGCGCGTCCGAGTAGCCCGTGGAGGTCACGTTCTTGATCCGAGGATCCGCCGCCTTGGCGATCCGCTCCAGGCTCAGCGCCGCCTCGATCTTGCGTGGCAAGGGAACCTCGGCGAGATCCGGGCGATACAGCTCCGCCATCTCGGGCGTCTCGCCGGGGAACGAGGCCAGGCCCCGCTCCGGCGATGACTCCAGCAGCGCGGCATTGCTCGCCGCCTTTTCCAGGGTGCGCTCCAAGGCTTCCGTCGAAAGATCCTCCGAGTAGGCGTAGCCCACCCGTCCTTCCCGGATCACCCGGATACCCGCCCCTCGGGAATCCGAGAGCGAAAACTGATCGATCTCCCCGTCCTGCACCCGAATGGAGGTGGAGGTGGAAGCGCGCAGGTAGACCTCGGCGTCGAGACCCCGACGCCGAGCCCCGTCGATGACGGCCTGGATGGGTTCTTGGTACGTGTTCATCATCTCTCCTCTGGGCTCTAGCGTCCGCCGACCACGATCTCGCTCACCCGCAAGGGCGGCTGACCCACGGTGACCGGGACGGATCCCGAACTCGACCCGCACATCCCCTCGGCCAGGGCGAGCTCCCGCCCGACCATGTCGATTTTCATGAGGATGTCCGCGCCGTTCCCGATGAGGGTCGCTCCGCGCACCGGCTCGGCAATCTTGCCGTCGCGAATCATGTACGCCTCGCGCACCGAGAAGTTGAAGTCTCCGGTGCCCGGCGAGACCGAACCGCCTCCCATCCGCTTGGCGTAAAGCCCGTAGGGAACCGAGGCCAGGAGATCGTCGAGGCTGTAGTCGCCGGGCGCGATGTAGGTGTTGCGCATCCGCGAGGTCGGAGCGAAGCGGTAGGATTCGCGGCGTCCCGAGCCCGTCGGCGCGTAGCCGGTCTTGCGCGCGCCTAGCTTGTCGACCATGTAGGATTCAAGGATGCCGTTGGAAATGAGGGTGGTCTTCTGGGTGGGGGCTCCCTCGTCGTCGATGGCGAGCGAGCCCCAGGCTCCTTCGATCGTGCCGTCGTCGAGCGCCGTCACGGCCGTGTTCGCGATCTGCTGACCGAGCTTGCCTGCGAGCACCGAGGCCCCCGTCGCGACCGAGGTGGTCTCGAGCAGGTGGCCACAGGCCTCGTGGAAGATCACGCCGCCGAAGCCCTTATCGATCACGACCGGCATCTTGCCCGAGGGAGCGTAACCCGCCTTGAGCATGGTGAGGGCCACCCTGGCGACCTGCTCCGCGAGATCCACGACGTCGAGCCCGTCGAAGAACTCGAAGCCCCGCAGGGCGCCGGGGCTATCGGAGGCCGTCTGGAACTCGCCGGCTCCCGTGGCGATCGCCGAGAGGTTGAAGCGGATGTAAGGCCGAACATCCGCCGCCCAGAGCCCCTCCGAGTTCGCGATCAAGACGTTCTGAAGCTGCTCCGAGAGCGAAATGTCCACTTGCGAGATCTCGCTTCCTACCGCGCGAGCCGCCTTGTCGGCCTGCTCGAACAGAGAAATCTTGCGCTCGGCCGAAATCTGGAAGGGACTCTGCCAGAAGGGCAGCTCGCGCGGCTTGGCAGCCTCCGCGAAGACCGTGCGAACGAGCTTGTCCGATCCGCGATGCGTCTGGCTCACGGCCTTGGCGAGCGCCAGCAAACCGTCGCGCGACAAGTCGTTGGTATGGGCGTAAACCGCGCGGGTTCCGTGGAAAATGCGGACGCCCGCCCCTCGGGACTGGCCGGAGGCGGCGTTCTTGATCCGACCGTCCAGGAAGCTCAGACCCGCGGTCTGACGGTCCTCGACGAAGATCTCGGCGAAGTCCGCTCCCCCCGAAAGGGCCATGTCGATCACGTCGCCCGCGAGTTGCCGATCGATCAGGGCCTCCGCTAGGGGCGTGGATTTTGCGGTCATGAGGGCCTCCTTTACTCCGTTCATCGCTGAAAGACTCATGTTACCACGCCGACCCGGACGCTTGGCTGAATACCTATGTTGGGGTTAAGATGAGGGTCGAAGGAGTCAACCATGATGCAGATTCAGGCCATTCAATCCCCCGCGAACACCCTCGCCACCGACGCCCTCGTCGTGGGCATCTTTGCCGAAGCCCCCCTGGAAGGCGCCATTGCCGCCCTCGACGAGATTCTCGGCGGCGCCATCGCCGCCCTCGGTCGAGACCTTTCCTTCAAGGCCGGCGCCAGCGAATCGGAAACCCTCTTCCGCCCCACCGGTATCAAGGCCAAGCGACTCATCGTCCTCGGCCTCGGCAAGAAGGCGGACTTTACCGCCGAGATCCTACGAAAGGCCTTCGGACAAACGATCCAGGGTCTGATGGGACAGCCCGTCGCCACGGTCAGTCTCCTGCTCGAAGGCGTCTCGAAGTTCGGCTGGGAAAAAGCATGCGAAGCCGCCGCCGAGGCTGCCGTGCTCGCAAGCTACCGCTACAAGCGCTACCTCACCAAGGGCCAGGAAGAATTCCAGGCGCCCGAATCCATCACCCTCCTCGTTCCGAAGGGCGCGGACCTCAAGTCCGCCAAGGCCGGCGCCGAGCACGGCCGCCTGGTCAGCGAAGCCGCCAACTGGACGCGCGACCTCGTCAACACCCCCGGTTCCGACCTCACCGCCAACGACCTGGCAGCCGAAGCCCAGAACATGGCCAAAACCCGCCCCATCACCGTCAAGGTCCTCGGCAAGAAGGAACTGGAGAAGATGGGTTTCGGCGGACTCCTCGGCGTCAACCGCGGCTCCATCGATCCCCCCGCCTTCATCATTCTCGAGTACCAAGGCGGAAAGAAAAAGGACAAGCCCGTCGTGCTCGTCGGCAAGGGCGTGACCTTCGATTCCGGCGGTCTCTGCATCAAGCCCTCCAAGGGCATGGATGAGATGAAGTCCGACATGGGTGGAGCCGGTGCCGTGCTCGGTGCCCTGCGCGCCGCCGCCGACCTCGAGCTTCCCCTCAACCTCGTCGGCCTCATCCCCGCCACCGACAACATGCCCAGCGCCAACGCCCTCAAGCCGGGAGACGTCGTCACGACCTACAGCGGCCTCACCCTCGAAGTCGTCGACACCGACGCCGAAGGCCGGGTCGTCCTCGCCGACGCCCTCGGCTACGCCGTCAAGAACTACCAGGCCCAGGCCATCATCGACCTCGCGACCCTGACCGGTTCCATCATCATCACCCTCGGCATGCATGTCACCGGCATGTTCGGCAAGGAAAAAGACCAGACCCTCATGGATCAGATCTACCAGGCCAGTCAGGAAACCGGCGAAAAAGTCTGGCAGATGCCCACCTGGGACGTCTATGCGGACCTCGTCAAATCCGACATCGCCGACGTCAAGAACTCCGACCCCCGCCGCGGAGACGCCATCGCCGGAGCCATGCTGCTCAGCAAGTTCGTCGACGACACCCCCTGGGTCCACCTCGACATCGCAGGCCCGTCCTGGGCCGAAGCCCCCAAGGCCTACTACGATGCCGGAGCCACCGGACATGGCGTTCGCCTGCTGACCCAGCTCCTCCGGACATGGGAAGTCTAGCGGCTGCTTCGTAGCACCTGCGGCTAAGACATAATACAGCGAGAGATCTCCACGCTTCTTGCTGTAGCGAACCCCAGAAAGGCCAGGGGCGCCGCTTTCGCGGCGCCCCTGGCCTTTTTCGACTCAGAGAGGCGTCGGCTTGCCTTCGCCGTCGATCGCCACGAAAATCGTCTCCGCCTCGGTCACCATGACCGTGACATCCGGATCGTTCGCCCGCTGCGCCTCGACGCAGACGCCCACCGTCAAGGAGGTTCGTCCCTTCTTCACCAGCGTCGCGTAGAAACTCACGGTATCTCCCACGAAGACCGGCTGGTGGAAAACTATCTCCCGCATCGCCACCGTCACGATGCGATTCCGCGTATGCCGCTGGGCCTCGACGGCCCCCGCGAGATCGAGGTAGCTCATGATGACTCCGCCAAAAATGGTTCCCTGCGCGTTCGTATCCTTGGGAAGCAGCATGACGCGGATCGCGGGCTGCATATCGCCTTTACGGCATGATGATTTCAATTCGGTCATGGTAACCCTCCGTTCTCTAGACGAGCGCCTCATGATAGCAAACAAGCGCGCCTTTTCGCCCGAAACCAAACGACTCGCGCCGAATGCGCTAAAATGAACCTTCAAGAAAGGAACGCCCATGATCGTCGAAACCCTGGCCGTCGGACCGCTCGGCTGCAACTGTACCATCCTCGGCTGCCCCGAGACCCGCCAGGCCATCGTGGTCGATCCCGGCGGCGATCCCGATCGCATCGCCGCGCGTCTCGACCACCACGGCCTCAAGCCGGTCGCCTACTTCCACACCCACGCCCACTTCGACCACCTGCTGGGCACTCCCGACCTCAAAGCGCGCTACGGCGCCGAAATCCTGCTTCACGAGGCCGATCTCGCCCTGTATGAGAGCCTTCCCATGCAAGGATCCTTCTTCGGCATGACGCTGACCAGACCCCTTCCCGTCGATCGCTTCGTCGTGGACACCATGCACTTGGCAATCGGCAAACAGTCCGGCGAGGTGATCCACACGCCCGGCCACACGCCAGGCTCGGTTTGCCTTCACGTCGGCGCCCAGAAGCTCCTGCTCACCGGCGACACCCTCTTTGCCGAGAGCATCGGTCGCACCGACCTCTGGGGCGGTTCGCACCCGACCTTGATCCGCTCCATCCGTGAACGCCTCTTGCCCCTCGACCCCCTGACGCGCGTCATCCCCGGCCACGGTCCCGAAACGACGATCGGGCACGAGGCCCGCCACAACCCCTTCCTCAGTTAACCCGCCGGCGCCAGGGCGCCCAGAATCGCGGCCCCCGCCCGGGGCTCGGAGATGACAGCGGCGCCCTTGCGGGTGTAGCATGAAGCGTCGTGTCTCTGGCGCGAGCCCCGCCCATTCCCCTCTTCCCTCAGCCCGCCGCCCCTCAGGAGGATACCTTGACCCACGCCCACGGCCCCAGTTGCCATCACGACCACGGCCACGCTCACGGCCATTCCCAGAACCCCTATGTCGCTCCGACCAAGGTGGGCCGCAATGACCCTTGTCCCTGTGGCAGCGGCAAGAAAAACAAGGCCTGCTGCCTGTCCAAGCCCGTCGGGGCCGAGTCTCCCCAGACCTAAGCCGCGCCATGAAGCCGACCATCGCCGAGTTCTATCACGAAAGCACCAAGTACACCCCCGAAGGCTTGGGATCCCAGCGCTCGAAGATCGACTGGGATCATCCGCCACTGCCCTTCAAGTCTTACACCACGGGGAAGCGGGTCGATCTCGCGCAGTACCTGCCTTTCGCGGAACTCGATCGCACCGAGGACATCCAGGAGGAATGGGAAGCCCTGACGTTCGAAGAACGCGCCATGGCCGATCTCTCCCATTTGCTCTATTTCAGCAACGGGGTGACCGCGGTCATGCCCTACCCTGAGCGGGAATTCCTCATGCGGGCGGCCCCGTCGGCGGGGGGACTCTACCCCACGGAGATCTACGTCGCCGCGTCGAACTACCCCGGTCTCCCCGACGGCCTCTACAACTACCAGGTTCGCCAGCACGAACTGATCGGATTCTGGGAGGGGGATGTGAAGCGTCGCCTCGGCGAGGCCTGCTTCGATCATCCCGCGCTCGAAGCCTCCAATCTGGTCGTGATCCTGACCGGAGTCTTCTTTCGCAGTTCGTGGCGCTACCAGGATCGCGCCTACCGTCGGATCCTGCTCGATACCGGGCATGTCTGGGGGAACACGGCCATGATCGCGCCCTACTTCGGACGCGAGGCCTTTCCAATCGGTGGCTTCCGGGACGACGCCATGGCGGACCTGCTCTTCCTGGAACGGCACGTGGAGGCCGGGCTATTGCTCATCGCCTTGCCTCGGAAAGAGGCGCTTTCGCCGGAACTGCGAGAGGCGCCCGCGGTGCTGCCGTCCGCGGCTCGACGCGATTCCCGTCACGCTCCGGAAGGCGAGCGGCTCTGGGAACTGCATGACGCCTCTCGCATCGACGCCAGGCCGGCCGTGACGGCGGTCCCACCGGCCGTGAACGCGCGGCCCGCTTTTGGTCACGCGGAAGGTCTCGAGGCTCCGCCCATGGCCTGGAACGACGCGCTGGGAGACACCATCGTCCTGCGGCGATCGACGCGTGCCTACTCCGGGCGGGAGATTTCGCGCGAACAGCTCGCTCAGATGCTCGACTTCGCCTATCGCCCGCAAGATTCCGACGATCCTCGGATCGCGCTGGGCCCACACCTGCTCGCCCCCGAGCTGCTGGAAACCTACGTGGCGGTCAACGCCGTTCAAGGCCTGGACCCCGGCTGTTACCACTACGATCCCGTCAGGAACGAGTTGCGCCAGGCTCGCTTCACGGGGCTCGCCATGGAAATCGAATACCTCTGTCTCGGCCAGGAGCTCGGCGGGAAGGCGGCGGCGGTCGTTTTCCACACGACCAACCTGCCTCGGGCCGTCGAGCGTTATGGCGAACGGGCCTACCGTTACGTTCACATGGATGCCGGCCACCTGGGTGAACGCCTGAGCATCGCAGCCATGCGGCTCGGTCTCGGGGCGAGCGGAATCGGGGGATTCTTCGACGATCGGGCCAACGAGATGCTCGGCATTCCGCCGGAAGAGGCCACGGTCTACATCACCACCCTGGGGCAACCCGCTAATAGCTGAGGTCAAGCGGCGGAGGCCTTTTCTCCGCTTGCTTCTTGCCACGCCTCCTCACTCCCCCTAGAGTCGAATCGGGCCCGTGCGCCGGGGTTCCGGGTCCCGACGAGAGGAGGAGGGATCGCCATGTCACCAGCGGAGAGCGTCATGATACCCATCTGGATCGCCGTCGTCGCGGCTTTCGCCCTGGCAGGCCTCTTCGTGCTGGGGGTCATGGGGGTGGTGTCTTTTTTCCGGGCATGGGAACGGGGCGAGCCGGAATTCAGCTCGTCGATGCCGGCACTTGGTTCCGACCGGTCGCCACTGCATAGCATGGAGGCCCGGCTCGCCCGGGGCGACCTGAGCGAGGCGGAACTGCGGCAGATGCGCGACGCGCTCGACGACATGCTCAGACGTCGGGAGGCGGCTCGCCGGAACCTCGGCGGAGGATAGCGCGGCCCACGCCAAGATTCGCGAGAGCCTGAGCGCCTGGTAAGGCGACCGCCTAGGAGCCTGTCGAGGATAAGGTTTTTTCGTCGCACGTGCTATTGGTGGATCGACACCAAT
>DAZV01000011.1 GCA_002083825.1 Candidatus Sericytochromatia bacterium S15B-MN24 CBMW_12
CAGGGAGGACGCCTCTCAGCGCCCTCCCTCATTATTTGCCCTCAGGAGCGAAATCTCTGCGGCTCGCCTCTGCGGCCGCCCCGCTTACGCCCGGATCCTTCTCGCCATCTCATGAAAAAAGGCGCCCCTCTCGGGACGCCTCGATGCGATTGGGTTTAGCTGGCCCACTGTACTCCGAGCGGGTTGGGAGCCTGCGTCTGGCTTGCAGGTGCCACAGGGGCCTGGGTGACGGGGGCCTGCGACGGGGTGCCGCCCTGCCACTGCATCCCGAGCGGGTTGCTCACCGCGGCCGGGGTGGGTGCCGACTGAACCGGAGCCTGTACGACCGGGGCCTGAATCGCCTGAACCACGGGCTGAGTCATCAGGGCTTCGAGCTTCCGCATGATGAGCTCGAGGGTCTGCTTGTCGGCGTACTCGTTGACCGCGGGGGTTCCGTTGGCGGCCTTGTAGGTCTGGCGAATCCCGTTCTGGGTCTTGAACTGGATCACGGCCTGGGCGGTCGCGTTGTCGTAGGTGCCGGTGGCGGGAACCGTGAAGCCGAACTTGGCGAGGACGGCCTGAAGGTCCTTGATGGCCGCGGTGTTGTTCGAGCCGGGGCCGAGGGCGCCGTCAGTCTCGTAGGTCTTGACCTCGTTCAGGAAGGCCTGGACGTTCTCGGGGGTGGCCTGAAGATTGTACTGCTGGGCGATGGCCGCGACGTTCACGCCACCGGTAGCGGGCTGGGTCGGCTGAGTGGGCTGCTGAACGACCGGGGGCTGAACCACGGGAGGCTGGGTAACGGGGGGGAGGACCACCGGGGTCTGGACAACGGGAGTCTGAGTCATCAGGGCTTCGAGCTTCCGCATGATGAGCTCGAGGGTCTGCTTGTCGGCGTACTCGTTGACCGCGGGGGTTCCGTTGGCGGCCTTGTAGGTCTGGCGAATCCCGTTCTGGGTCTTGAACTGGATCACGGCCTGGGCGGTCGCGTTGTCGTAGGTGCCGGTGGCGGGAACCGTGAAGCCGAACTTGGCGAGGACGGTCTGAAGATCCTTGACGGCCTGAGGGTTGTTCGAGCCGGGGCCGAGGGCGCCGTCAGTCTCGTAGGTCTTGACCTCGTTCAGGAAGGCCTGGACGTTCTCGGGGGTGGCCTGAAGATTGTACTGCTTGGCGATGGCCGTGTAGTCCACGCCGGGGGTCGGAGTCTGAGTCACAGGCGGCTGAGTCGTGGGAGTCTGAACGACCGGGGGCTGGGTCGGAGTGGCGGGCTGCTTGAAGAGGTTGGCGATCCAGCCGACGAGTCCCTTGAGCGCGGTCATCAAGCCCGAGAAAAGCTGCGAGAGCATCTCGCCCATCGGAGCAACCTGGTTCTGGGCGACGGCCTGCTGAGGAACCTGCTGGGCGGAAGCGACCGTGGCGGCGGGAGCTGCGGGGGCGGCGGAACTGCCAACCCACTGGACGCCCAGCGGGTTGCTTGCCGGAGCTGCGGTCGGCCGGGTCAGGTTGGGGTTCGGCTGCGAAACTCCGGAAATCATGGCACTTCCTCCTCACCGATGGGTCTTCTGCTGAAAAAGTTATCCCTCGATCGCCCAACGACCTTGCGCCTCTACGTTTAAGCCCCGGGTAAGCTACCTTGAACCTGACGTTAATTTTGCCGACCCGTCATGTCCGGATCCCTTGCCGGCAAGGCCAAAGGCTCCGGATCGATCCGGAGCCTTTGGCCTTGCAACGAGAAAGGAAGGGGTTTTTGCGGCGGTGCCGCTGAGAGGGGGCGGCTATCTAGTCGCGGCCAGTCAGACGGCGAACCAGCCAACAGTTCTCTTTGTTGAGGTTGTAGTCATCGAGCACGAAATCCAGGGCCGACCGCATGATCTCGGACTTGCCCACCTTGAGCCGTTGCTCGGTGCGAAGCTTGAGCATCACGACCTCGAGAGCCAGAAGTTGCTCTTCGGAGAAGTAGAAGGTCGCGCGCTGGTTGTATTGTTCCTCGACTTCATCGGTCCCGACGCTCGCGGGGGGCTCGACGTAGTTCGCGGGGGCATTCTTGGCCGTGGGGCGTCTCCTCATGGTCTTCCCTTTCTCATTAGAGCAAAGCTCGTTTCTTCAGGACAGCGAGAGATGGAAATACGCCCCATGATCCCTGCCTCACGGCGTTCTCTCGCTGCCTTACGAAACAGCCGCTGGCGCTAGCGGCAGATCACGCTGCTGAGTAGGGATCCTAACAACTGATCACCCCGCTGTATGTAAACTGGATCACAAGGTCAACAATCCATCAACGCGCAATATCGCCTCGGTTTCGGCCACGGTTGGTCTCGGAATCCCAGAAAGGGTGACGATCGTCACCCTTTCGAGCTCCTCGCGACGGCCCGGTACAACCCCCGGGGGTCGGGGTATAAGACCTTCGATTGCTCGATCGACGAGCGCTGTTTTAGGGAGGATGATGCACACCATGGGTGACCTTACCAGGAGGCTGGCAAAAGGGGTGGTTTTCGCGGCGCTGGTGGCCTCGGCTACCGCTTGTGACGCATTCTTGATGGGGAACCCCTTCCTCCCCAAGGCCAACGTCCTCGTCGATGCCGAACCTCAGATCACGCTCATGCAACTGACTTACGACTTCACGAGCGGTGTCTTCACCCGCAATGCCGAAACCGAGTCCAAGATGCTGATCAAGCCGCGCAGCGGCGACATCATGCCGGGAGTTCGCTTCACCGATTTCCGCCTTCGCTTCAAGGACAACAAGGACCAGGCCATCGACTCCTATCTCATCGAGGAGCAGACCTTGGGGACCGCCGTCTACATCCCCAAGACCACCGGCGGGGCCAGTGGCGAGGGCGGCAAGGCCATCGAGATTCCCATCGTCTCGCCTCAGCTCTGGGAGTTCGGCATCAGGGAAGGCTTCGTGGCCGGCTCCAGCAACGGAGTGGCCGGCTGGGTGCCCAAGACCGATCCCTGGCCCCAGAACCTGACCGGTGTCGTCACCTTCTACGGCAAGGACGACAACGGCTATCCCATCGAGGCCGAAGGCACGTTCACCCTGAAGTTCCAGACCGAGATCATTCCCGCGCCCCTCAACTAGGAAGAGAGACGGATGAACAAGCTCGCACGCGCCCTCGCCCTCTGTTCTGGGCTCATGCTCCTCGCAGGCTGCGACACGATCAGCCAATGGCTCCCCATCGCCGCCGACCACCGCCCGGAGGTCACGGTCATGCAGGTTACCGGCTTCGTCGTCGACGCCGCCGGCGCCGATCTCCCCGGCGCCTTGGTCTCGAACGGCGCTTCCGTCGCCTTCACCGCCGAGGACGGCTCCTTCACCCTCAAGAACGTCAGGACCGGCGTCCAGTACGTCACCGCCACCTACGACAACGTCAAGTCCGAGCCCTTCCAGATCGAGGTCCGGGGCGATCAGGCCAACGTGATCACCAAGATCGTCGTCGGCGTCGCCCGACCCGTCGGCGAGGGCGTCGCGGCCGTCACGTTCATCCAGGCCCTCCCCGACACCTTGATAGCCACCTACAGCTCGGAAATCGCCTCGGGCTCGACCGATACCACCTACGGCGCGTCCGCCTACGGCACCACGGCCACGGGAGGTACCGGGCGTGACGTCATCCTCTCCGTGGCCTCCCCTCCCAACGGCATGGGCACGACCATCCGATCCTACTCGGTGGTCTACGAGGGCAGCGCCGTCGCAACCTTCTCCGCCGACTTCTCCCCCGTGGTCTCCGTTTTTCCCGGCACGCTCACCGAATCGGGTCCCCTCAAGAACATCACCGTCAAGAACGTCGGTCCCACCTCCGCGTTGTTCTCGCAAGCCCTGGCCAGCGCCAGCGCCGGCATCGTGACGGCGAAGATTTCCCTCTTCACCGAGCCTCTGGCCAGCCAGCCCGTCGAATCCACGGTGACCATGCATCTACCTGAAAAGGGCCAGCCGGACAAATCGGTCCCCTTCGTCGCCACCATCACCCTGCAAAAAGCCGAAGAGTAGCTTCCTGATAGCCAAGAGGCGGCCCCCCGCTAGGGAGGCCGCCTCTTGGCTCGATCGGTGGCACGGGAGCTACTCGTCGAGCAGGAACTCGGACTCCACCTGGCTTCCCTGGCCCCCGAACGCCTCGAAGCGATCGTTGTCCGTGTGGAAAATCGCCTTGTCCGCGTTGATCCAGTCGCCCGTGTCCCGACGGATCTTCACGTTCTGCGTCATCGTGATGGTCTGGTCCTTGTCGGCGTATACCGCCCGCTCGCTGGTCGCCACCCGGCCCTTCTGCTCCACCCGCACGATCTTCCCCGTCATCACGGCGTCGTTGGTTCGCTGATCGATATCCAGCTTGTCACCCGTCATGACCGTCTTATCCTTGATCACCTTGTCCCGCTCGGGATCGGGCTTGCTATCGTCGACGATCCCCTCTCGGACCAGCCAATCCCCCTTGATCTGGGTCAGGGTGACGTTTCCGTCCATGCTGATCTTGTCCTCGGCGTTGTTGAGAAAGGCATGATCTCCCTGGGCCTTCTTCTCCTTCTGGTAGGCATGGACCTTGCCCACGAAGTCCGCATCCTTGCGATCGGTCCAGTAGGTCATCTTCTCGGACTCGATCCGGGTGTCTTCCTTCTTCAGCGCAGCCTTCACCTTCTCGCGCTTGGTCGGCCCGCTCGCCTTGGTCTCCGGCACGCCCTCTCGCTTCAGCTTGACGCGTCCCTCCACGAAGACCCGCTTCTCGTTGTGATAAAAGGTCATCTTGTCGCCGTTCAGGGTCGTCTTGGGGTCGGGCGGCTTCACCTGCACGAGCGTGAAGGGCTCCTCGATGTGGGAAATCTTCCCCTTCGAGTCGTGCCGCACCCGCTCGGTCGTGATGGTGGTGTCCTCCTGGAGGATCTTCACCTTGCCTATCAGCGTCGCGAGCTCCGTCTTGCGATCGTAGCTCAACTGCTCCGAGAAGATCTTGACCTTCTTGCTCTCAGCCGTCGCAGCGGGGGCAGCCGCCTTGGTAGCCTTTTTAGCCGCGCTATTAGCTTGTTTAGCCGCGCTATTAGCTTGTTTAGCCGCGCTATTAGCTTGTTTAGCCGCGGGCGCTACCTGGGGTTGCGGGCTGGGGGCGGCCAAGGCGACGTGAGCGCCGATTCCCAGGCTGGAGGCAAGAAGGGCCGCAAGGGCGATACTCGAGTAAGATTGACGCATGCTAATCACAGCCCTTCCTGGCTATTGAGGGGACTGGTCAGCTCCACGTTCCCGTTGAGATCGACCGCCTCGATCTCGATGTCGGCCGTCGCCCGATCCGCCTTGATGGTCGTCCCGTTGTGGCTCACCAGCTCCACGGGCTTCGGCATCCTCACCTCCTTGAGGCGGGCCGAGTAGAAGACCTCGTCGGTCTTGATCACGTCCTGCTCGTCGGTGGTGAAGACCGCGTCCCCCTGGATCGTCATCGCCTCCGAAAGCGAATCGTACTCGGCCTTCTTCGCGACCCAATCGACCTTCCGGTTGGAGGCGCTCGCCTCCGCGGCGGCATCCCAGTTCTTGAGGTTGTAGAAGGTTCCGCGCGGCTTTTCGTCGAAGTACACGAACTGCTGGTTCTGCGAGGACGAAACCTGATCGGCCGTGATGGTCCAGCGAACCGTCCCCTTCTCGCGACCCTGCATCTGCACCCCCGTGAAGAGCAACTCGATGTGAGGCTCCATCTTCACGGCCGCTGCCGGCAAGATCGGGCTCTGGACAGGGTCCTGCCCGCTCAGCCACCACGAACCGCCCGCCAGCACCCCCGCTAGGGTGACGTAAACCGGCCAGGTTCGCTTCAAGTTCGCCAGAATCGTTTCGATCACGCGTACCTTCCCCCGAAGGCCCGTCCCAGCAGGAGGGCGGAACCCAATAGCGCCAGGATGCTCAGCCAGTCCCCGAATCGGGTGTAGGGAGTGCGCTCCGAGAGGGCCCGGATCTCCCCTTCCACGACGGCGGGCTCGAAGAGGGGGGCCACCTTCAAGACCCTCCCATGGGGATCGACGATGCCCGAGGCTCCCGTGTTCGCCGACTGGATGAAATACCTCCGATTCTCCACCGCCCGCAGCGCCCCCTGGGCCAGATGCTGCCAGGGCGCGGCGGTGCGCTTGTACCACGCGTCGTTGGTGACCAGCACGAGCGCGTCGGAAACCGCCGCCGTCCGTCTCATGACGTCAGGAAAGATCGAATCGAAGCAGACCGCCGTCCCTATCCGCATGCCCTCCACGTCGAAAGGCGCAGGCTCTCCCCCCGGCGTCACGTCGTAGGGAAGCAGGTTCAGGCCCGCCATGAAGTCCGGCATCCATTTCCGCCCCGGGACGTACTCCCCGTAAGGGACCAGGTGGCGCTTGAAGTCGAATCCCAGGTTCTTTGCGCTCGGAGACCAGGCACTGACGGCGTTGTAGACCTGCCACTCCCCGTCGGGACCCGCCTCGCGATGGAATCCCCCCGTCATGAGGTACTGGCCGCGCGTTTTGGCTTCCGCTCCCAGCCGATCCCAGACCCGCGAATCTTCCCTCAGGAACATGGGGATGGCCGATTCCGGCCAGATCACCAGCTGCGCGCCGGGGGCGCGCTCGGTGAGCGAAAGGTAGCGATTGAGCATCGAGAGGTGCGGATCGGCGCTGGAGCGATCCCATTTTTCATCTTGGGTGACGTTGCCCTGGATCACCGCCACTTTGAGGACCGGCCCTTCCAGGGGGCGGTTCAAGGCCCAGAAGCCGTAGCCGCTCCAGACGGTGACGACGGCGAGGGCGATCGCCAGCGGACCCGGATGCCGCGTATGCCAGATCCACGCCAGCCCCGCGTTGACCGCCACGATCAGTCCCGCCAGCGGGAACGGGCCCACCAGCTGGATTCCTTGCAGGAGCGGCAAGTAGGTCGTCTGGGTCGTGGCCAGGTTTCCCCAGGTGAACCCGAAGACCCCCTGCGCCTGAACCCATTCCATCGCCGTCCAGAGCAATGCCGGCATGACCACCGCCATCAACCCGCCCAGGCCCGCTCTCGGTCCCTTCCGGCGGGACTCCCCCCGGTAGGAGATGCCGAGCAAGAGACCGGCGAGGGCCACGCTCACGGCCATGCTCCCCGCGACACCGAGCCAGGCGAGGGTCACGATGGCCAAGGAGACCGGAACCGTGATCTGGGGGCCAATCCACGTCAGCGGGTGCATGGCGAGCAGCCAGTACATCAGGCCGCCGAAGAGCCCGCACCCGAACGCCAGCGAGATCGTCAGGTAATCCCGCTTGCGGCGAGGGACCATCATGAGCGCGAGGTAGGGCGCCATGGCGAGCCATGCGAGCCAGCCCCAGCCGACGCCGGGGAAGGCCAGGGAGAGCAGCGCCCCGGAGATCAGGGCGATCCCGTGGACCCGCATGCTCACCGCCTCGGTGGCGGAGGGAACGCGGCTGCGGATGCGGTTCTGGAGAATGCCATAGGCAGGAAAGTTCATGATCGCACGCTCCGGCCGAATGGCACTGATCTGGCGGGTTTTGAGAGGCTCCTCGGATTTTACCATGGGCAGCCCTCCCGCATGCGCCCCGTTTCGGCGAACGTGGTAGAATGGGCGGTCTGATGAGAATCCTGGATCGTTACGTCATCGGCGAGCTCTTTCGCCCCTTCGGATTCGGCGTGATCGGGTTCATCCTGATCATGCTCTCGGTGAAACTCTACGAGTTCACCGATCTGATCTTCATGGCAGGCGCCCCCGTCGGCATCGTCATCCAGCTGCTGCTCTACACCTTGCCCTCCGTCGTCGTCCTCACCTTCCCCGTCGCCTACCTCTTCGCCAGCCTCCTCGGTATCGGCCGCATGACCAAGGACTTCGAGATCATCGCGCTTCGCGGCGCGGGCGTCTCCTTCCGCCGGATCATCGCTCCCGTCCTCCTGGGAGCCGTTCTGGTCAGCATCGGGAACTACCTCTTCAACGAGAAGGTCGTCCCCTTTTCCAACAAGAAGGTCGGCGACCTGAAAGGCGAGCTCCAGACCCAGATCTCCAAGCCCCTCATCAAGCCCAACGTCTTCTTCAAGGGCACGGATCAGCGCTACTTCTACGTCAAGGAAGTCGACGGCCAGACCGGCCTGATGCGCGACGTCTTCATCCTCGATCAGACCCAGATTGGCCCTCCCCAGGTGATCACCGCCAAGCGCGCCCGCTGGGTCAATCAGAAGGACGCCTCCGTCTGGATGCTCGAAGAGGGCTCCGTGCACAAGTACAATCAGTCGGGTTACGTCGACCACGAGATCAAGTACGAGCAGCTCAGCATCCAATTCAAGCTGCAGCAGGGCGGCTACTACGGCGGAGACCTCGACCCCGCCTCCCAGAACTCCGCCGAGCTCGAAAGCCAGGTCGCGGGCCTCAAGAAGTCCGGCGTCGACACCAAGAACCTCGAGGTCGCCCTGCACATGAAGTACTCGGTGCCCCTCGCCACCTTCTTCGCCGCGCTCATCGCCGCCCCCCTGGGTCTCATGTTCTCCCGGATGGGAGCCTACATCGGCGTGGCGCTCAGCATCATCTTGGTCTTCCTCTACTACGTGATCATGCAGACCTTCCAGGCCATGGGCAACGCCGGCATCGTCCCGCCGCTCGTCGCCGCCTGGACCCAGAACGCCCTCTTCGGCGTCATCGGGCTGGTCCTCATGCTCCGGGTCGACCGGAGGTAGGCCCCGATGAACGTCCTGGTGCCGCTGGGCAAGTTGATGAAGGCCTCGGATCGCGTGGGCGAACTCCTCAAGCGCCTCGTTCCGCTCAAGCTCATCGACTCCTACTTCCTCGCGGAGCTCATCCGTCCCTTCACCATGGGGGTCTTCGGGTTCATCGTCATGAACCTCGCCAACCTCCTCTACATCTACGCCAACCTCATCTTCACCTCGGGAGTCTCGGTAGGCGTCGTCCTCCAGCTCCTGGCCTACAACATGCCGGCCATCGTCGTGATCACCTTCCCGGTGGCCTTCCTCTTCGCGACCCTGCTCGCCACCGGCCGCCTCGGACGAGATTCCGAGGTCACGGCGCTGCGCGCCTGCGGCACCAGCTTCCGGCGCCTCGCCATCCCCATCATGATCGGCGCGGCGCTCGTCTCCTACGCGGGCTTCTGGGTCAACGACGAGGTCGTCCCCCGCTCCAACCGCGCCGTCGTCGACCTGGTCCGCACCATCATGCTCCGCCAGTCCAAGCCCGTCTTCAAGGACAACGTCTTCTTCAAGGGCAAGGATAACCGCTACTTCTACATCAAGCAGGTCGACCAGCGCACCAACATCATGTACGACGTCATGATCTTCGACCGCACCGGTGACCTGCCGGTCGTCATCACCTCCAAGGAAGGCTCCTGGTCCGACAACTCCTGGCACCTCACCAACGGGGTGATTCACCGCTACGGCGATACCGACTTCGTCCAGTCCGAGCAGCCCTTCTCCAACTACGACGTCACGGTCGACACCAACCCCAAGACCTTCTTCACCCAGGGGGACCTGAGCCCCCAGGAGCAAGGTTCCTGGCAGCTCAAGGAGCAGATCGAGACCATGAAGAGCGGCGGCGTCGACACCAAGGCCATCGAGGTCGATTACTACCTCAAGTTCAGCCTGCCCTTCGCCACCTTCTTCGTGGCCTTGCTCGCAGCCCCCCTGGGTCTCAAGTTCGCCCGTCTCGGCGCCTTCATCGGGGTCGCCTTGACGATTGCCCTGGTCTTCGTCTACTACATCGTCATGTCCATCGCGCGATCGATGGGCAACGCGGGAATGATCGATCCGGTCACCGCGGCCTGGATTCACAACTACGTCTTTGGAATCGTGGGAGCCTTCTTGCTGTGGCGCGTCGATCGAAGCTCATGAACAACCTGCCGCGTGACGGCTCCCTCCCCCTCGATCCCCCCCTCGTGGCGGATCCCCCCCCCTCGCTCAGGCGCAGCCTAACTGGGCCCGCAGGCCCAATGGGGGGGGCTTGGGGTGCCGCGATCGCGGCAAACGCTAGCAAGTTGGCGGATCCCCCCCCCTCGCTCAGGCGCAGCCTAACTGGGCCCGCAGGCCCAATGGGGGGGGCTAGGGGGGGGTGTTACAATTCCTCCTTGCACTCCCGCTGGGCGCGTCGTTTCCGGGCTCTCGGCCTGGCGGCTTTTTTTTGCATGCAACCCTCGCTCGTCGCCCCAGCCCTGGCCCAGGAACCCGTTCCCCCCGTCCCCCCCGCCCCTGAGTCTCCCTC
>DAZV01000041.1 GCA_002083825.1 Candidatus Sericytochromatia bacterium S15B-MN24 CBMW_12
GGGCGGTGGCCGCTCACTAAATTCTCAATTTATCTGCCTCGAAGTTGTTGACACATTCCGAGGGAAGCGGGGTCTACGACTCGCTCACTTCGGTGCTTTCCGCGTTCAATCGTTCCTCCACCTGATGCGGCGGGGCCGAGATCGTTTGCGGCACCCTCATCCGAAGCCCCCAACACAAGCGAGGATGACTTGCTGGAGCAGGTGCTGTCCCGCGACAAAATGGTCCGGGCGCCGTCACGCGTCAAGGCCAACCGGGGTGCCTTCTCTCACAACCATACGATCGTCTTCTTTTCCCCCATCTCCGCCTCGGATCCAAACTCCGTGAACGAAAAAGACGGCGTAGAGCGGGACCATGGGAGGACCCGGTCGCGTGAAAGCCGTAGACCGGCTCTGTGAGGTCGAAAGCCGAATGGCCGAGCTATGCGAGCTTTGCATCGTCCAACCAGCGTTATTTGCAAACGAGCATTTTCGTGACAAGCTGACGTTCAATGGTTTTGTGATGTCGCCTAGAGTGAACCCATCCCTGAGCGGTCACGCGACCGGCTCGTTCGGAGAAGGAGGACTTGGTGAACATGAAACCCTCGAATGTTGTGAGCATGATCGCGTTCGTGTCTTTGATGACCGGGTGCGCCGCTCTCCCCACGCAGGATCTTGACGTTCAGGCCTCAAAGCGCGGAAGCTACGGCAAAGTCGCGCAACAATCAAACTCGGCATCAATCGTGGCAGTGTTTAACAACACCAGCACCGGAGGCTCCGCCAACGGCGGTGCTGGAGGCGGTGGTGGCGCTGGTAGTGGTGGCGCCGGCGGAGCCGGAGGAGCAGGAGGCGCCGGTACCGGTGGAGCTGGCGGAGCCTCTGGCGCTGGTGGAGCCGGAACCGGCGGAGCCGGCGGAGATGGCGGAGCTGGTGGATCCGGCACGGGTGGAGCCGGTGGAGCTGGCGGATCAGGTGGAGTGGGCGGATCCGCCTCCATTGTCGCTGTCAACAGCATAGTGGTTAACCAACGTAACTCCGTCGACGGTGGCAGATCTCGATACAATCGGTTCTTCTCCAAGAGCCGTTATTCAGAGAAAGACTAAGCACCTTTGAAAAAGGCAGGCGCGCGTTAGGCCTAATAACAGGCTGATTTGGAGACGGGAAGCGGTGCCGGCAGTCCAATCTACTTCCGGCACCGTTTCCATGCAGCTACACGGTCATCGACCTCGATCTCTCGAAGTACGATCGCATCAGGCATAGCTGGACCGTTCGAACCGGAGGCCGCCGAAGTCATTTCTCCCGTGCCTCGTCAAGAAGTCAGCGTACTCTCGACCGTTTGTTACCGTCGCCTACATATTTCTTTCACCCGCCTGATCCGCGCTGATTGCTGATGAGGTCCTTTCAGTTCAACCGGTAGTGGACGATCCATTGGGCGGTGCGGAAAACGTCCAGCCCCGCGAACCATTTCACCCAGCCGATGTCTCGAGGGTCCTCATCGAGGAAGGACCACTCATCGAGCAGCTGGATACCCGGTCCCCATTGCTGCAACTCGTCGCCGTGCCGGATACCGAAGCGAAAGTCCGCATCCGGCCCGAGCCCGAGCTGTCGGCGCAGCTTGAGGCGCACGAGCCAGTACATGCGCGGATCGAGCCATCGTCGATTGACGACCTCACAAACCAGCTCGGATCCCGGGAAGTGCTTCTGCAGACGCAGTACCAGCGTTTTGACGTCGGCTTCAGACAGGTACATGAACAGCCCCTCGCTCAGAAAAAGCATCGGTTGCCCCTGAAACTCAGTGAGATGATCGAGCCAGTGAGGATCGGTGACGGAGGCGGCCAGGAGCCTGTAACGCTCGGACTCGGTCACGAAGCGATGCTTCAGGGCGATCACGTCGGGCAGGTCCAGGTCGACGAAGCGGACGGAGCCGTTGTCGACGCGGCTGAACCGTGGGTCCAAGCCGCAGCCGAGGCTGACGACGGTTCCCGACGGTGCCCGATCCATAAAGTCCCTGGCGTACCGGTCGAAGCGCCGGGCCCGGGCGCTAATATAGGTGACGGCCAGTTCGGGTATTCCATTGGATAGGAGCCGCTTGACCAAGGGATCGAGAGACCCGGCCAGTTCGGGCTGCAAGGCCTGCCAGATACGAAGGGACTCCGGATCATGCAGAAGGGGGGGCGCGGCGACGCTTGACCGGGCATGGCAGTACAGTGTCAGCAGCATGGTGGCCGAGACATCGGATAGGGTGATGGCCTTGGACCGATGGGTCATGGCGATCGGCCTTTCTCAGTCGTTCCGCCCGCTCAAGGACGACCATGAACGGGCGAGTTCAGGGTGAGCCTGGCGCTCGATACGCCCCTCCATCACCACCACGTTCGCTCCCTCCGGGCTGCAGGCCTTACGGGTGTTCGACTTTCACCGGAATCAGCGATCGGCTTGGACCGGAAAACTCAGTGAGAGTGCGCCCATCCCCGGGAGATCTCCCTGCGGTCGGCTGAACCGACGGATCGGTTGGTGACATGCGTTCCGAGTCATTTAGAAGTCGGCGGCGGCTGTAGTACCGGAGGCTTGATCAGTTGAAGGGAAGGGCGTGACGGTCAGGGCCTCCCTTCCGGCCTGTTTACCTTGCCGAGAAAGACGATCGCCCGAGTAGCCTGGTCGCAAATGGCAAAGTAAAAGGGTCTGTTCACCACCATGGAAAAGGGCGCCATCGTCTGGGCCGCAGCCCCAAGTTTTGCCGTCAATATACTCGAGGCCGCGGCCACCGTCCCCTCCTCATCAACCACGACCGTCGTCTTATGGAAGAGCGCCGACAGCTTGGTCCCTTTGGGGCCGATGCCGCTAAAGTTGGCGCGATCCGAAAATGCGACCTGCAACCCCAAAGCCTTCAGGTCATCCGCGAGATCCCTTTCGAACTGGATCGAGAAGCGAGGAAGGAAGAGGACCCCCTTGCGGCTGTTCAGGCTCTCGGTGGCACGTTCGAACTGTTCATGGCTCAGGGAGCCGGGTTCGCCCGCCGAATCCTTGGCAGGGAGTAGGATGATCATCTCATAGGGGCTGTTCTGATAGGGCAAACTGACGATCTGCAGCCCCTCGATCTCCGAGTACTGGAAAGTCCGTGATTGCTTCATCATGGGGACGCTGGCGGTGGCCGAGGATGAAAGGTGAAAGGTGCGTGGCTGGGTGAGGGCCTTGTCGAAGACATCTTCCCATCGGCCGAAAAAACTCACCGCGTTGACCAGGCAAAGGTCAATTCCCGCATCCAAGTCTCGGACGGCTTCGGGAATGGCTCCGCTCGTCCTCCGGACGACCCAGGCATTGATCTTCCGAACCCCATCGGCGCTATCGCGGAACCCTCCTGAATCGGCCTCGAAGCGCCGCGCTACCTCCGCCAGATAGGTTTTACGGAGCGCCGTGCCCTGCTTCCACCAGATAGAGTTGGCTGCCTGATAACGAACGCCGTTCTGACCCCTTGTCTCGGGGGGCATCGCTGCATCAATCCAGTCGCCCAAAGCCTTCGGATCGCGCGGGGGAATATGGAGGAACTGAGCCAGGGCGTCCCGGGTCGATCCTTCGGCGCCAACCATCGCCATCATTAGGACTTGCCCGACGCTCGTCGGTGAAACGGCCACATTGACGAGGGGATCGGTGGTAACGGCGCGATCGATGAGTTTGAACCCGCCCGCGTTCAGAAACGGCGCGATGGCTCGATTCTTCTCTTGTTTTTCGGAGATTTTGGCATATTCTGCCTGGTAGGCCTCGTATGAAACGGGGTCGGGACCCAAGACGACCTCGGTTGGCAGTAACGAAGCCCCTTGTCCTGCCAGGGCCTTCTTCTTGCGGGTTCGGGCGTCGACTGCAATCAAGCCGTACTTGACCTCCCCATAGCCGGATTCCCGGCGAACCAATAACCACTGAGTTCCGCCCACGGTCCACGATGAACCCGACGTGAAGTCCCCGCCCGGAAGTTTCTCCTTTTGATCGTCCGTGAAGCGGATTCCCTTGCCAAGGGCGCTCGGTAGCGCGCGTTCCATGCCGAGGTAGGCATCGTAGGTCAGTTCCTGGGCGAATGCCGACAACCTTTGGTTAAGGAAAATACCGAAACATCTGTCGCCCCTGATGAGATCGATAGCTCGGATTGGGTGGCCAAGCGCTCTCAAGGCCGTAGAGGTCAGCGTGCCGGACGGCAACGGCAGGCTATCCGCTATTTCCTGGCCCTTCACCAATTTGCCGCCCTGGATGGCCGCGGGCGAAATTGCCTTGCCCCACCTGGCGGTGGATAGCCCCTTGCTCGAGGTTGCGGTGAATCCTTCGAGGAGGCTTTGGGCCTCCGCCTTATTTTTGATGAACGGCCAGGAATCTTTTCCCGCGATCGGAGTCATCACTTTTTCAAGCGTTACGAAGGTGTCCAATGCAACGGACTGGTCCTGCGGATCGATCGCGAAGCCATTGGTTGCTCGGTAGGCAACGTCGTCCGTCCCCACGAAGTAGGGCGCCGCGGAATTCTTGAGGCGCCAGAAAAAATGCGGTGAATCAGACCCATGTGGCGGGGTGTCGAATGCCACCCGCTCAAGTTGGCCCGGTGCGGTCACCACGTTCGGCATGAAGCGGTCGAAGATAAGTTTGGCGCCTT
Source organism: Candidatus Sericytochromatia bacterium S15B-MN24 CBMW_12 (assembly GCA_002083825.1). Classification (GTDB taxonomy): domain Bacteria; phylum Cyanobacteriota; class Sericytochromatia; order S15B-MN24; family UBA4093; genus UBA4093. The sequence goes on from DAZV01000041.1 coordinate 4,607, forward strand.
GATAACCGAGAGCCCCGAAATCAGAGCCGGACGCTAACCTCGCCCCAGCATAGCGGTGGCGCTCGACTTCATAGCCAGCTTGCTTTCGCTTCAGAAGAAACACGTGCGATGGCTGGTCGGTGCGGGGCGGAATACTAAGGACTACCCATGACGTCGTCTCGGAGTTCAGGTCTTTGATTTCGAGGGGGAGCGATAGGGCGTTTCCGCGGATCATGGAGGGATGGACTTTCGGTAGAAGCGCATCCAGCACCCGCATGGCATCCGCTGGGTCAATCGGGTCGCGGGCTGATCCGGCATCCAGGTCGACGAAGTCGGAGGTACCGACCTTCATGACGTAGGGAGGCACGCCAGCAAGCAGGATCCGGCTATCACCGACGGGGATGACCTTTCTCACGTCGCGGACCCGGAGAAGTGCTTGAATCAGGGTGATTTGTACTTGGTTGGTGCTGCACCCGAGAAGAAGCAAGCTGGCGAGAAGGGTGGCGAGTAGTCGCAAGGCCGCATGCCTGCGTCGTTGCGGGGCGTCGGGAGCAAGATCGTTCATCGAGGTTTCTCCATGTCGATGCCGTTGCTAAGAAGGCTCCGGTTGGTATTGCCGCCTCCTTGCGCTGGCCGAAAAGCCAGGAAGGCCTCCACTGGCTAGCGGAGGCCTTCGGGCGGAAGCGGGAGATTCCGCTTGTGTTTAGACCTGCTGCTCGGCGGGAGCGGCCTTGGGGATGGTGCTGCTTGCCGACGCGGAGGCGACGAGTTCCATCTTCTTCGAGAGGTTTTCGTCGAGCTTGTCGAGGAACTGGGTGGTGGTCAGCCAGGGTTGGTCCGGGCCGATCAGGATGGCGAGGTCCTTGGTCATGAAGCCGGACTCGACGGTCTCGACGCAGACGCTTTCGAGGGCGTTGGCGAACTTGGCCACCTCGGGAGTGCCGTCGAACTGGGCGCGGTAGAGGAGGCCGCGGGTCCAGGCGAAGATGGAGGCAATCGGGTTGGTGGAGGTTTCCTTGCCCTGTTGGTGCTGGCGGTAGTGGCGGGTGACGGTGCCGTGGGCGGCTTCCGCTTCGACGGTCTTGCCGTCGGGGCTGAGGAGCACGGAGGTCATCAAGCCGAGGGAGCCGAAGCCCTGGGCCACGGTGTCGGACTGGACGTCGCCGTCGTAGTTCTTGCAGGCCCAGACGAAGCCTCCCGACCACTTGAGGGCGGCGGCGACCATGTCGTCGATCAGGCGGTGCTCGTAGGTGATGCCGGCGGCTTCGAACTGGGACTTGAACTCCGTGTCGAAGACGTCCTGGAAGAGATCCTTGAAGCGGCCGTCATAGGCCTTGAGGATGGTGTTCTTGGTGGACAGGTAGACGGGCCAGCCCTTGGCCAGACCGTAGTTCATGCATGCCCGCGCGAAGCCGCGGATGGACTCGTCGAGGTTGTACATGCCCATGGCGACGCCGCCGTTGGGGAAGTTGAAGACTTCATATTCGATGACCTGGCCGTCGGCGCCCTCGAACTTCATGGTGAGCTTGCCGGGGCCGGGGACGACGAAGTCGGTGGCGCGGTACTGGTCACCGAAGGCATGACGGCCGATGACGATCGGCTGGGTCCAGCCCGGCACCAGGCGCGGGACGTTCTGGCAGATGATGGGTTCGCGGAAGACGGTGCCGTCGAGGATGTTGCGGATGGTTCCGTTGGGGGACTTCCACATCTTCTTGAGGCCGAACTCGGCGACGCGCTGCTCATCGGGGGTGATGGTGGCGCACTTGACGCCGACGCCGTACTTCTTGATGGCTTCGGCCGCGTCGATGGTGATCTGGTCGTCGGTCCGGTCGCGGGACTCGATGCCGAGGTCGTAGTACTTCAGATCGATATCGAGGTAGGGCAGGATCAGCTTTTCCTTGATGAACTGCCAGATGATGCGCGTCATCTCATCGCCGTCGAGTTCGACAACGGGGTTGAGTACCTTGATCTTCTGCATGGGTTCGTTCTCCCTTTTCAAGACACGTAAAGAGCATGAGTGAGGCGCATGCGGCCGCCTGCGTTGCCAGCTAGATCGTACCATGAGTACGCTATCGCGCGGGGAACCCATCGTCAACCGGTCATCACCCGCCAGAGCCCGGAGTGAAAATTTGGCGCGTCGGGGGCGGGAGTACGGGGTGAGAGGGCGGTTTCGCAAAGGAATCCGAGGCAAGGTGGAGATTTCGCTTTACATGGGTTCATGGGTTTGCTATCCTAGAAGGAGACATAAGCCCTGAGGATTCAATTCAGTGGCTAGTAGTTGATTGTTAAATGTAGGGTCTGCGTTTAAACAACGCGGGCCGTTATTTATTTTTGGAGACGAATGAAAGAAGAGACGATCGAAGTCGAGGGCATTGTCCAAGAAGCGCTCTCGAACGGCATGTTCCGCGTGCTACTCGACAATAACGTGGTTGTCTTGGGTCACTTGGCCGGCAAGATGCGGAAATTCCGCATCAAGGTCCTACAAGGAGACCGCGTCAAGATTGAGCTCTCCCCCTATGACCTCACCCGAGGTCGCATCAGTTTCCGGAAACGGGCTTAGTCCCGGAAGCGGGCTTAGTCCCGGTTGTATTCATAACCCATAAGAGGAGAATTCTCGATGACCATGTTTACCGAACAGACGCTTACCTGTGTCGATTGCGGAACCAGCTTCCCTTTCACCGCCTCCGAGCAGGAGTTCTTTGCGGAGAAGGGTTTCACCAACCCCCCTCGCCGTTGTAAGCCTTGCCGGATCGAAGCCAAGAACAACCGCGGCGGCGGCGGCTTCAGCGGCGGCGGACGCAGCAGCACCGGCGGCTTCGGCGCCCCTGCCCGTGAGATGCACGACGTCACCTGCAGCTCCTGCGGCACCGCGACCCAGGTTCCCTTCAAGCCGAACGGCATGAAGCCTGTTTACTGCCGGGATTGCTTCCGGAAGTAACGATGGGAAAGAACAACACCAAGGCTGAAAAGGCCAAACGGAATCAAGCTTACGCCGCGCTTCACAAGAAGAAGGCCTCGCCCGCTCGGCGCTTTGCGCGCCCGGCAGCGAGCCCCGCTCCCGCTGGCGGGACGGGAACCGCCCCCTCCGGGATGTCCTCGATGGCGCCTCGGATGATGTATCCGGCGGTTTGCAGCAGCTGTGGCATCGAGACCACCGTACCGTTCGAGCCCATCTCGGGCAAACCGGTGCAGTGTCGCGCATGCTTCCAGCCCAAGCCGCGGATCTAGGTAGGAGTTGACGATGAAAGGCCGCGCCAAGGTTCTCGATCCGTTCAAGGACAACTTGTTTCGCCGTGAACTGGATCCCGTAACCGGTGAAAAGTTCTTGGAAAAGAGCTGCCCCAAATGCTCCAAGAAGGCGGGGACCACGGTCTTTTATCCCGAATCCGCCTTCGGTGAACTCGTTGCCGCCAACGGTCAGGTCAAACCGCAACGCGATTGTCAGTTACATCGCAAGCGCCAAGCGGTTCCCAAGCCCCCCGCTGTGGAGAGTATCCCAGCGGAGGACAAGACCCTGGTTTAAGTGACTTCCGCCGCGAGACTTCGGTCTCGCGGCGGTTTATTTTTCAGAAACTAGAGCCCCGTCTCCTTCGACCGAAGGAGACGGGGCTCTGCCACCAGCCTTTCAGCCAGCTCCTTGACCTGTTTGGCCGTATGAGCGGACGCCAGCGAACCGTCCGGGTTGAAGGCCTCCGCGGCCTTGGCCACGGTGACCTGCGAAGGAACCAGCCACACGTCCAGCGCCGTCAGGACTTGCCGGAGGTGGGGAATCATGCGCATGCCGCCGGCTCCACCCGGAGACGCGGCCATCAAGGCCGCGACCTTGCCGCTGAAGACGTCTTCCTCTCCTCGGCTGGCCCAGTCGATGGCGTTCTTGAAGGTCCCGGGAATCGAGAAATTGTACTCGGGGGATGCGAACATGAAGCCGTCCGCCAGGGCCAGGCGCCGCTTGAAGGCGACCGCTCCCGGCGGCAGGCCCTTCTCGCTTTCCAGGTCGCCGTCGTAAAGGGGCATCGCAACCTCCTCGAGTTCCAGGAGATCGACTTCGGCTCCCGCCGCCCTCAGGGCCTCCGCCCCGCAACGGATCAACTTCTTGTTGAAGGATTCCCTTCGCAGGCTGCCGGCCAGTGCCAGCACCCTGGGCTTTCGACCGGCCTCGTCCATCTGACCCTCCGCTCCGGCCACGACCGATGTTCGGCTTCGTCGGGCCTTGCCTCGGTTGGAAGGTCCGACGACTCGCGCCGTGACCACCGCGCCCAGTCTAGTGCGGGAAAGGCCCCGCGTAAACAATCGGCAACCAGGTTGTTCTCGGGCCGGATGTCCCTAGCGCCGCTTGGTGCGGAGTAGCCGCTCGAACGCGTTGGCGAAATTCCCCCGGTCCTTGTTGCTGTAGGTCTTGGGGCCGCCCAGGTCGAGGCCCTCCTGTCGCAGGGAATTCATCAGGGTCCAGCGGGCCTTGAACTCCCCGATCGTGGACGCGTCGAAGACCTCCCCGCGATGACCCAGGGCGACGCTCCCCTTTTCCACGATGGCAGCCGCCAGCGGAATGTCGGCGGTGATGACGAGATCGGCTTCCGTCACCGCCTCGACGATCCAGTGATCGGCCTGGTCGGGACCTTCCGGGACGATCACCGCGGTGACCCCGTATTCGCTGCCGAAGGCCATGGGGCGATTGCTGACGAGAATCATGGGGACGTTCAGCCGGACGGCCGCGCGCTGAATCAGGTCCTTGACCGGGCAGGCGTCGCCGTCGACGATGATCCGCATGCGCGATTACTTGGGGGGCTGCGAAGGGGTCGCGCGAACCGAGCCGTGAGAGGCCGAGAGCGGCGCGATGGGGATGCCCAGGGCCTTGGAGAATTTTTCGATGACGAAGCGCTCGCGCGCGGTCACGATGGAGACCACGGTACCCGCCTGACCGCTGCGCCCGGTCCTGCCCGCGCGGTGAAGGTAGTGATCCGCGTCGGTGGGAAGATCCAGGTTGAAGACATGGGTCAAGCCGGGGATATCGAGTCCGCGGGCGGCCAACTCGGTGGCGAGGAGCATCTGGATCTTGCCGTCTCGGAAGTTCTGAAGCACGGCTCCGCGTTCCAGCTTGTGGGAGCCGCCCTGCAAGGTGGCCACGCGAAGCCCCTTGAACGACAGCTTGCTCTGGAGTTCGTCCATGCGGCTGGCGTCGTTGACGAAGGCGAGGGCCGCCTTGGGCTGGTAGGCGTGAAGCAGCCGGCGAAGGGCGTCGAGTTTCTCGCGCTCTTCGACGACGACAAAGCCGTGGGTGATGCCGGCGGGGAGCTTCAGGGGGCCGTCGACGCGCAGGTGAAGGGGCTCGTTCATCCAGCGGCGGGCGATCTCCTGGACGTCGGGGGGAATGGTCGCCGAGGCGAAGATGGTCTGTCGCTCGCGAGGGATGGCCTTGAGGATGCGGATGATCTCGTTGCGGAAGGTCGGGTTCAGCATCTGGTCGACCTCGTCGATCACGACGATCTTGGCGTGATGAGCCTTGAGCTTGCCCGTTGAAATCAGCTCGGCGAGTCGACCCGGCGTGCCGACGACGATGGGGGGACGCTTCTTGAGGCGCTCGATCTGATGGCGGACATTCGCGCCACCGATGAGCTGCTGGGCGAAGAGGGGGCCGCCCTCGGTCAGGTCGCGAATCACCTGGACGATCTGCATGCTGAGCTCGTGGGTGGGGGCGATGACGATGGCCTGGAGCTCGGTGCGGTCGGGGTCGAGCTTGGATAGCATCGGCAGAAGGTAGGCGAGCGTTTTCCCGGTCCCGGTCTGGGCCTGGAGGATGGCGTCCTTCCCCTCGAGCAGGGAGGGGATGGCGGCGGCCTGGATCTCGGTAGGCTCGGTGATCCCCATGGGGGCGAGCTTGGCGAGAAGGGCGGGGGCGATCGCGAGCGTTTCGAAGGTGGACACGGCAGGCCTTTCAAGAAGTGGTGACTTCTGATCCTACCTCGTCATCCCCCTCGCGTCGACCCTGGATGACCTCTCGATCCCCGACAATCGACTGAACACGCCCGCTATCCGAAAAAAAATCGTCAAAACGCTCACGATTGGGGAGAAAGTACCGTCTTGGCAGACGGGCCGTCCGCGCATAATGTGCCCAACGAGCCAGCGCTGAGCCTCTATCAACGGGAAGGATTCCCCGCTCTCGCGGTCCTGAAGAGACATTATTTGCGATAGGAAGGAATGAAACCATGAGTTCGAAGACATTTGCCTGGGGAAGTCTGCTGTCGGCCGTGATCCTGGTCGGGATGAGCGCGCCGAGCGACGCGTTGACCCAGGTGTCCAAGACCGACGACGTGGAAATCAGCGTCGGTGGCCGCATGAACCTGATGGGACTGGGCGAGATCAGCCATGACACCATCCGGGACAAGTACAAGATCTACCTCTTCCAGAAGAACTCGCGTCTGGAGTTTGCGGCCAAGCAGGGCGACAACCTCTTCTACTCTCAGCTGGCGCTGGGTGGCGAGGACCTCTACAGCAGCAACAACAACCTGACCCTTCTCGACATGTATTCCAAGCTCCCCACCCCTTTCGGTAACGTCCTGGCCGGCCAGTTCAAGGTTCCCTTCGGCGGCGAGCAGCTCACCGACGGCGGCAATCTGGTCTACAACAAGCGTTCGCTCTTGGAGCTCGGGTTCCAGATGGGCCGCGACTACGGTATCGGTCTACAGGGCAGCATGGGGCCGGTCAACGCGGTGACGGGCGTCTTCGCCGGCGGTGGTCGCGATATTCCCGAGCGCTACATTCCCGTCAAGATGGGCGTGCCCTTGATGGTCGCCCGCGTCGGCGTCGGCGAGCTCGGAAAGGATCTCTACTCGCTGCCCGAACCCTACGCCGCCCAGGGAGCCGACGGCGGAGAGTTCAAGCAAGGTCTCTACGCGAACGCTCTCTACACCAAGAACACCCTGGTCGGGCATGGCAGCACCCTGACCCAGCGCAAGGTCGACAACACCATCTTGCTCAGCGCCAACTGGAACCCCTACTTCTCTGCCAGCAAGAGCGACGCCGAGTACTGGGCGGCCGGCGTGGACTACTCCGTGAAGAACGGTCCCTGGGCCGGTGAGGCGGAAGTTCTCCACGGGCAGTTCTCGAACAACAAGGGCAACCTCCAGATGTCGGGCGCCCGGGCTCAGGCCAGCTACGACATGAACCCGTTCGAGCTCTCGCTGCGCTATTCGGCCCTCTTCCCGGACAAGAAGTTCGCCGCCTCGAGCACGAACGCCACGACCAAGGTGACCACGACGGTTCCGGTCACCCCCGACGGCAAGGCCATCCAGGAGATAGCCCCCGCCATCACCTGGTTCATCAACGGGCATAACCTCAAGCTCATGGCGGACCTGCCGATCCAGATCGATGCCCCCGTCGTCACCGAGAAGAACATCGGCGACTACAACCTGATCAACCAGCCGGATCAGACGTCTTACCTCGCGAGCGGCGCCGGTACGCTCAGTCGCCAGCTCATCATCCAGGGACGGCTTGGCCTCCAGTACCAGTTCTAGTCATCCCGGGGCCGCCAGGGCCTGAAGATTGCGCCGGAGGGCCTTCCCGATGCGGGAAGGCCCTCCGGCGCGAGGTCTGACTGCGTGTTGCCGCCGCTCGATCCCGGAACTATGATTTTCCCGCGCGGAGCTTGGGATTCCAGAGGAGAGTGACGATGAGCTGGGCGGATCAACCGGGTCTCGACGACCGTCCCAAGGGGTGGTGGGTAAAGGCGGGGCTGGCGGGCCTGATAGGCGGGGTCGCGATGATGCTCTTCTTGATGGCGGCCTACGCGGCCGGAGGTCTGGGCTTCTGGTTTCCGCCGAATGGGATGGCCACCGTGATACCGGCTTTTCAGCCGGCACCGGGGCAGCTTCCCGCGCCGGACTTCATGATGGGGCCGAGCTTGACCGGCTTGCTGATTCACGCGGTCACCAGCGTCATCTTGGGCCTGGTCTTCGGCGCCATCGTCGAGGGCTTCATGGCGGACCAAGCCCGCTCCTGGCCGAGGCAGGCCGCAGCGGGCTTCGTCTACGCCATCTTCGTCTGGATGTTCCTGGGGTACGGGGGCATCTACCTGGCGGGCCTGCAGGCGGTATTCGGCACCGCCACCTTCTTTATCGGGCATCTCGTCTTCGGCGTCGTCCTCGGCGTGAGCCTCGCTTTGTTGACGAGCAAGAGCGATCTTTTGACCGTTACCTTCGCGCCCGAGGAAAAACCCGCCGTTGCGCATGACAATCGGCGTTCCGGCTCCGAGCGCTGAGGCCGCTTCTCGGGTCTACTCGGGCTCAGCGGGATCGACCCAGCCGATGAGGCGCAGATCGACGCGATCCTCGGAGTCGAAGACGACTCCTTCGCGCTCCAGCAGGCGGCGTTGCAGGCCAGTTTCTCCTGGATGCCGATCTTTGAGGCTGATCCTCCCCTGGGCGTTGATCACCCGGTGCCAGGGGACGCTCGTTCCTTCGGGAAGGGCGCTCAGGGCGTAGCCGACGGCCCTGGCGGCCATGGGACGGGCGAGCATGGCGGCGATCGCCCCGTAGGTGGTCACCCGTCCCGCAGGAATCCGACACGTCACCTGGTAGACGTCCTCGTAAAACTGGCTCATGGGGTAAGCCGGGTCATGGTCGCGCGAAGCGGGGTCATGCTCATGACGCGCCGAGCATGGCGGCGGCGTGCCCCTTGACCTTCACGTTCCGGGCCGCCATGGCGATCGTTCCGTCCGGCCGGATCACGAAGCTGGATCGGATGACCCCGAAGTAGGTCTTGCCGTAGTTCTTCTTCTCGCCCCAGGAACCGTAGGCGCTCAGCAGGACCTTGTCCGGGTCGCTGAGGAGCGGGAAGTTGAGGCCGAACTTGGCCTGGAACTTGCGATGGCTTTCCAGGCTGTCGGGACTCACACCGAGCACGAGGGCGCGATCCGCGGCGGCGGGACTCAGGTCCCGGAAGTTGCATGCTTCGGTGGTGCAGCCTGGGGTGTCGTCCTTGGGATAGGTGTAGATGACCAGGCTCTTGCCAGTTTCCAGCAGTTCCGCGAGGCGGTAGGTTCGGGTATTGCCCTGGGGATCTATTCCTTCGAGGGTGAAGTCGGGGGCGCGGCTTCCGGCGTCGATCATGCGAGGTATCTCCCTGAAAGCGACAGGGGGAAAGGGGCTGCGATGCGAGGCAGGCTCCCGTCTCCCTGGGGTTCACCGTGTTTTGGAATCAGTCTAAGGTGCGTCCGCATGATTGTCGAGGGCGGCCGTGCCCGCGTGCGAGGCGCAGGAAGTTCGGGCATTTCGCACTAGCCCCGGGAAAATCCTCCTGAGACGATCGGGGGGTGATGAAGGAGGCCTATCATGGGCATGCAGAGTAATCCGGATTCCCGGGGCCTGGCGACCGAGGATGAGCGCGCACTCCCGGGCCGCGACCAGGGCGCTGCGGCCGAAGGGGGCGAACTGGAGGGTTCCGAGGAGTACTTCAGTCGGCATGTCCCCGCGGGTGCCGAGCGGGCGCCGAGCGAGGCGGGGGAGGCGTTGCCGCTTCCTCAGGACATGGGCGAGGACGGATAGGGGGGGCATGCTCGAAAAGGGGTTGACGGATTCCAGGTTTAGAACTATTCTAGTTTTATGGTGATTAAAGATTCATGTCTCAGCCCCGATCAGATCGAAGCGGTTCTCAAGCGATACGGGATCAACCCGACCGCCCAGCGGATCGCCATTTGTCGCTTCGTGCTCTGCGATGCCGTGCATCCGAGTGCGGAGGAGGTGAAGGATTGGATCGATCGCAACTTCCCCAAGATGAGCCTGGCGACGGTCTACAACACGCTTCGCATCTTGGTGGAGGCGGGCCTGCTCCGGGAGCTTCGGCTCCCTCACAGCGAGTCCGTGCTGTACGACAACAACGTCGCCATGCATTATCACTTCCTCGACGAGGCAACCGGTGAACTTTTCGACGTCGATCCTGCCGACCTCCGCCTGGAGTTCGCCCAGCAGGTGAACTTCCAGGTTGACTCGGTGGATGTTCTGCTTCGCGGAACGTGGGGCCGATCGTCCGGCGGTTTGACGAATACTTAAAAAGTCTTTACAATTTGGATTCCAGCATCGACTCACGAGAGGTACCCATGCGCAACAACGTTCTCATCATCGGAGCAGGTCCCGCCGGCTACACGGCCGCCATCTACGCGGCTCGGGCCAATCTCGACCCCATCCTCTTCGAAGGCAGCGCCCCGGGCGGCCAGCTCATGATCACCACCGACGTCGAGAACTATCCCGGCTTCCCCGTGGGCGTTCAGGGCCCCGAGATGATGATGCTCTTCCGCCAGCAGGCCGAGCGCTTCGGGACCCGCATCGTCACCGACACCATCGACCGGGTCGACTTCTCCGAGCGCCCCTTCAAGGTCTGGGACAGCAGAAACCAGCTCCACGAGGCGCAGAGCATCATCATCGCCACCGGAGCGAGCGCCATCTGGCTCGGCATCGAGGCCGAAATGCGCCTGCAGGGCCGCGGGGTCTCCGCCTGCGCCACCTGTGACGGCTTCTTCTTCCGCGGCAAGGACGTCATCGTCGTCGGCGGCGGGGACACCGCCATGGAGGAAGCCAACTTCCTCGCCAACCTCTGCCACTCGGTCACCGTCGTGCACCGCCGCGATCAGCTTCGCGCCAGCAAGATCATGCAGCAGCGCGCCTTCGATAACCCCAAGATCTCCTTCGTCTGGAACGCCGCCGTCGAGGACATCCTCGACGAGGGCACCGGGGCCGTCACGTCCGTCCGCCTTCGCGACACCCAGACCGGCGAGATCTCCGAGCGTCCCACCGACGGCGTCTTCATCGCCATCGGCCACAAGCCGACCACCAGCCTCTTCAAGGGCCAGCTCGAACTCGATGCCGCCGGATACATCGTCACCCGCGACGGCACCCGGACCAGCGTCGAGGGCGTCTTCGCCTCCGGCGACGTGCAGGACTCCGTCTACCGTCAGGCGATCACCGCCGCCGGCACCGGCTGCATGGCCGCCATCGACGCCGAGCGCTGGCTGGCCGCCCAGCATGCTGGGGACACCGCCTCGGTCTAGCTTCCAATCGTCCCGCTTCCACTATCCGCAAGGAGAAAAACATGTTGCAGCCTCAGATGAAAGCCCCCCTCTTCACCGCCCCCGCGGTGGTCAACCGTCAGTTCAAGGACGTCTCCTTGGCCGACTTCAAGGGCAAGAACGTCGTCGTTTTCTTCTACCCCCTCGACTTCACCTTCGTTTGCCCCACCGAGATCCTGGCCTTCTCGGACCGGATCGAGGAGTTCCGCAAGCGGGGCACCGAGGTCATCGGCATCTCGACCGACTCCGTTCACTCGCACCTGGCCTGGATCAACACCAAGCGGGCCGATGGCGGTCTCGAGGTGCTGAACTACCCTCTGGTCGCTGACTTCACCAAGCAGATCGCCCGCGACTACGGGGTGTTGCTGGAGAACGAGGGCGTCGCCTTCCGCGGCCTCTTCCTGATCGACAAGAACGGCGTCATCCAGCACATGGTCGTCAACAACATGCCCCTGGGGCGTTCGGTCGACGAGACCCTGCGCATGATCGACGCGCTCACGCACTTCGAGCAGCACGGCGAGGTCTGTCCCATCGACTGGAAGCCCGGCAAGGCCACGATCATTCCGGACACCGAGAAGTCCAAGGAGTTCTTCAGGAAGACCGCTCCCGCGACCGTCTAGCCTGTTCTTCGAGGGGCCCCCGGGAAACCGGGGGCCTTGATTTTGGCCTTCGTGCTTTTCCTGTTCGGGGTAGAGCCGAGCGCCTATTCGACGCCGGATTTTTGGCGACCTGGCCGTGGCTCATGGCCGCGTTCCTTTCTAGCATGGGCATGTCCGCAGCCACCGGTCGGCTCGAGCGGGACCAGAGGGTGGGCCTCGAGAAGGAGAGCGCATGGAGCCGGTATACTTGGTGACCAAGGTGCGCCAGAAGCTCGCCACGGACTCGCGGGTGGGGCTGACGGACGTGATGGTCCATATTCCCGAGGCGGGCCACGTGGTGGTTTCGGGTTTCGTCTCGACGCGCGAGCAGCAGGAGGCCATCTCTCAGGCGCTGCGGGAGATGCCTGAGGTGGTGAAGATCAGCAACCGGACGCATGTCCGGGAGACGCGTCCGACGCATCATTCGGAGATCATCGGGAAGGGGAAGCCGGGAGGTTCTCCATGATCCGGATAGCGGCCGTGGGCGATCTCCATTTGACGGTTCATGGGGCTGGAAGGCTTCGCCCGCAGTTCGAGGGTATCGAGGCGGAGGCGGACGTCTTGCTTTTGGCCGGCGACCTGACGAACTGGGGCAAGCCCGAGGAGGCGGAGCTTCTGGTGTCGGAGCTATCCGACATCTCCATCCCGCGGGTGGCCATTTTGGGGAACCATGACTACCATAGCGAGGGTCCGGACCGGGTGCGCGCGATCCTCGAGGCGGGGGGGGTCACGGTGCTGGAAAACGAATCGATCGTGTTCGAGATAGGTTCCGAGACCCTGGGCATCGTGGGCGGGAAGGGGTTTGGCGGCGGGTTCGGCAACACCTGCCTCAGCCCGTTTGGCGAGCGCGAGATCCGGGACTTCCTCAAGAGCACCTACGCCTGTGCCGAGGCGCTCGACCGGGGTCTTTCAAAGTTGAAGACCGACTATCGCGTGGTGCTGCTGCACTACTCTCCCGCCGTGGAAACCTTGAAAGGGGAGGCCGTGGCCATCTATCCCTTCCTCGGAAGCTCCATCATGGGCGAGCCCATCGACGCGCATGGGGCCGACTTGGTCTTGCATGGCCATGCCCACAAGGGCACCGAACACGGATGCACCGCGGGGGGAATCCCGGTCCGCAACGTCTCGCTGCCGGTGATCGGCGAGTCTTACGCCCTCTATCAGCTCGAACAAAAGGCGGAGATGCTCGCGCATTGATCCCCGCCCTCCGGGATGGTAGCCTAGTAGGGCCCCCCGATGAGAGGAAAGCCATGGCCACCTGCCCCGAATGCACCAGTTCCCATCCCCCCGATGCCGTCGTCTGTAGCGAGTGCGGCGTCTCCCTCCCGAAGGTCCCCAAGCCCATTTCCACCGGAGCGAAACCCAAGCCGGCCGATCAAATAGCCGAGTTCATGCTGCGGGGAGCCTCCCTGATTCTCGTCCTCGTCCTCGTGGCCCTGGTTGCCTTCGTCGGCTGGTCGATCATTAGCCAAGGAATCGAGTCGGGGGCTCCTTGACCCTTCGCAACCTGCTTCCCGGAGCCCTCTGGCTCGGCTTCGCGCTGGGCTCCGGGACCGCCTACCTTCGCCACGGCTCCCTCCTGAGCCTCGCCATGGCGGTGGTGAACCTCCTCATCGCCGCCTTGTTCATCCTCCGCCGTCCCGAGGCCCCCGAGGCCTCGCCAGACCTGCGTCCCCAGGAAGACCGAAAGGCCTCGCCCTACTCCCGTCCCACCGAAATTGCCCTCGCCTGGACCGGCACCTTCCTGCCCTTCCTCTTGCGCCCCGAGGCCACCTTCACCCCCATCGCCCTTTTTCTACAAGTCCTCGGCATGGCAGGCATCCTGCTCTCGCTGGGCGCCCTGGGCCGTTCCTTCGGGGTCAGCCCCGCCCGCCGCGGCGTCGTCACCCGAGGCCTCTACGCCTGGGTCCGCCATCCCCTCTACGCCACCGAACTCCTCTACTTCCTGGGGTTGGTCATCGCGACTCCCCGGCCTTCGAACCTCGTCATCTGGGCCGCGTTGGCCCTGATTCAGCTGCGCCGTGCCATGAACGAGGAGCGCTGCCTGGCAGAGGATGCCGGTTACCGCGACTATCGCGAAGCCGTTCGCTATCGCTTCGTGCCGGGTCTCGTCTGAAACGTAGCCCCCGCGCCTGCAGGTTGCAGATCGCGGGGGCCCGGAATGACCCGAGAGACTTCCTGCCCCGACTGTCATCAGGCAGGAGGCCGCTCGGCTACTGTTTCGCGGCGGGATGCGACAGGGTCTTGCTCGATTCTGAAACGCTCGATAGCACCTCCTCGGCGAGACTGCTGATGCCCTTGGCCTCGGCGAGATCCCCCAAGCTCAGCACCCCGACCAGCCGCTTCTTCTGATCCATGACGAGCATGCGCCGGATCTTGCGCTCCTCCATCACGGCGATCGCGTCCTTCACGTCCTGATCCTGCTGGATCCAACAGATATCCATCGACATGCTGTCGCGAACCTTGGCCTGGCTCGCATCCGCGCCCTGGGATACGGAACGAACCACCATGTCCCGGTCGGTGATGACCCCGGTGATGCGATCGCCGTCGCAGACCGGGATGAAGCCCGTGTCGTTGTCCCGCATCATGCAGGCGGCATCCTTGAGGGTCGTCTCCGGACCGCAGATCTGCGGGTTGGCCGTCATGACGTCGCTGATCCTCATGCGCTCCCCCTTTCAATCAGGGACCCCCATGCAGGGACTCCCGTGCAGGGACTCCCTGGCCCCTCCTCCCCATGAACGCATGCGAGGAGCAGATGAGCAGCAAGCAGCAGCCACGAGGTTGAGGGGAAAGAATTGGCCAAGCCGCCCAAAGTGGCCCCTGCGGCCAGGGTGGCGGCGCGGCTAATTGCAGATCAGGATCTACCGGCCCCGCTTGGGCGACCAGTAGTTCCAGTCCCCCAGCACCACCATGGCCGCCGGCAGGAGCAGCAAGCGGACGATCGTGGCATCGATGAGGATGGCGACGGAAAGCGCCAGCCCGATCTCTTTCATGAGGCCGAAGTCGGCGAAGAGATACGCCGCGAAGACGCTGAGCAAGATCAGCGCCCCGCCCAGCACGACCCGGCCGGTATGGGTGACCCCTTCGATGACCGCCTGGCGATTGTCGCCGCTCTGGTCGTAGGCCTCCCGAATCCGGCTCAGGATCATGACCTCGTAGTCCATGCTGATCGCGTAGAGGACGGTCAACAGGATGGTCGGCGTGAAGAGCATCACGTAGCCGTTGGCCGTGGCGCCGATGAGTCCGGCTCCCCAGCCCCACTGGAAGACCATCACCACCACCCCGAACGCCGCCATGATGGGCAGAAGGTTCGTGAGGATGGCCTTGACGGGTAGGATGGCCGAACGCAGCAACCGTGCAAGCAAGAGACCGATGACCAGGAAGTTCAGCCCCAGCATCAAAGGCATCGCCTGGTTGAAGGCATTGAAGATGTCGACGAACTTGGCCTGCTGTCCCCCCACGGAGATATCGGCTCGCAACGGTCCCGCATGCGCCGGGAAGACCTTCCCGCGCAGATCCTCGACCAGCACGCGGGCCGCGTCGGAATCCGGGGAGGAGGATGGCGCTATCCGCAGGACCGTGGCCGTCGCGCCCTGGGAGCGGTTGATCAAGGGCGCCGCCACGTTCCCGCGGGTGAAGGGGTTCATGTAGAGTGCCATGCTCTCCCGCAACGTGAAGTCGTCGCGGAAGCTCACCATGGAGTCGACGCTGGCGATGCGCGGATCCTGTCGCATCTCCGTCACGAGGCGGTCGAGCTCCGTCAGGAAGGTCGGATCGTAAACCCCGTTGACGCGCCCGGTTTCCACCACCGCCACGATGGGGCTGATCTGGCCGGGTTGCGCGTGTTCCGTGAGCCAAGCGACTCCTCGAGCGGATTCCAGGCTCTTGGGAATGAGCGAGACCGTGGGCGACCAGAACCGGCTCTGGAAAACGGGAATGGCGAGCGCCCCCAGAAAGATCAGGCATCCGAGCAGCACGGGAACCGGGCGGGCCACCACCTTGGACACGAAGCCTTCCCAGCGCGAGTCGGAGTTCCGATAGCGGAAGCGGTTGCGCAAGAGGTCATGAGCGTTCCAGCGACGGTGACAAAGCACGATCAGGGCCGGCAGGAAGGTCATCGCGACCAGCCAGGAGAGCGCCACGGTCGCCGAGGCGTTGATGGCCGCCGGCCGAAGTCCGTAGACGTCCACGGTCGCCATGCAGGCGGCCGCCGCCATGACGACGCCGCCGCTCGCGAGTAGCGCCTTGCCGGTCGTCCGGGCCATCTCCTCCAAGGCGAAGTTCAGGCTTCGGCCCAGGGCGAGTTCCTCGCGCAGGCGGGCTATCATGAACAAGGGATAGTCGATGCCGAGCGCCAGGGCGAGGACGGCGGTCAAGAGCTGGTTGATGGTGGAGGTCTCGAAGAAGTTCGCCAGGATCATCAGGATGCCGTTGGAAACTGCCAGCACGAGCGCCCCGGAGATCAGGGGCAGGAGCGCGGGAAACCACCCGCCGAAGACGTAAAGCAGGACGAAGAGGCTGAGCAGCAGGCCAATCCTCTCGACCTTGGTAATTTCGGCGGTGACGTGCGTGTAACCGTCGTAGGAGACCGAGATCTCGCCGGTCAGGGCCGTCGATACTCCCACCGGCGGCTCGGCGGCTTTGATGCGCCGGCGCAGTTCGGGGACCAGCTTGGTCTGATCCAGGGGGACGTGCTTGAAGGTGATGAGCACGGCGGTGGTCTTGTCGCCGAGGTGCCCCTGGGAGCCCAGTTCGTCGGGAAGGAGGACGCGGTCCACCTCGGCGACGCTTTCGAGCTGGTTCTTGAGGCGTTCGTAGAAGGAATCCGGCAGGGAGAGACCGGGATGGCGAAGCAGGACCAGGGCGTTGGCCGCGGTCATGTCGGGAAACTCGCTGGCGAGAAGGGCGTCCACCCGCGAGGATTCGCTGCCCTGCGGTCCCGAGAAGGTGTTGGTGACGACCGAGCCCAGGTTGCCGGTTCCCCAGATGCCGCCCATCACGAGCAAGGCCCAGATGGCCAGGGTCAGGATGGGATGAGCGATCGCGCTGCGAACGAGGCCGACCAGGAGGACTTCGATTCGTCCCAGGGGACGATCAGATGCAGGATCGCTGGCGGAATCGAAGTCGGTGCGGACGCCGGGATCCTTCAACACATGGGGCTCCTAGAATTCGGGTCGGAAAGCCAGCTCGCTCGATTAGCGATGGCACAGGCTCGGTATTATAACACCTTCGGCATCTGGAATGCAGGCCCGCGACCTCAATTCGGGACCTCGGGGCGGCCAGGAGGGCGCGACCACGAGAACCCTTGCCGGCATGCGCGAACGGTGCTTCCAGCGATCGCTGGAAGCACCGTCGAAGCGGAGGAGGTCGGATTCGAACCGACGGTGGCTGTGACACCACGCTTGTTTTCAAGACAAGAGCCTTAAACCGCTCGGCCACTCCTCCCGAGGGCCCCAGTTTAGCAAACCGGGATCCGCGCGTCAAATCCCGATCTTGAAGCCGAAGACCCCGATCAGGAAGACCAAATAGAACGCGCCGCCCGCCAGCAGAATGAAGGGATTGAGCGTTCCCGTCCGCTTGAGCTGTAGCCAGATAAGAGAGGCGGAGGCGACCGCGAGGGCTGCCGAGAAGAGCGACGTGGCGTCGAGCGTCCAGGGAGTCATCCAGAGGCCCACCGCCGGCGGAATGCAGCTCTGGAAAACCATCGCGCCCGTGACGTTTCCCAGGGCCAAGGTATCCTTCTTGACGCGAACCCAGAGCACCGAGTTGAACTTCTCGGGAAGCTCGGTGGCGATGGGAGTGATGATCAGCGAGAGGATCAGGGCGGGAAGGCCGAACTCGGCGGCCAGGTGCTCCACCTGATGGATGAAGAAGTGAGCCCCGACCACGATGCCGATGAGCGCGGCCACGACTTGCGCCATGACGATCGGCAGGCCCGGAGCCTCCTCGCGTCGGGCGAAGTAGAGGGGAGCGAGATCCTCTCCCAGCTCGCCCGGGTGCTTCAGGGTCTCGAAGACATACCAGCCGTAGAGGGCCAGGAGCACGAAGCCTCCCGCCACCTTGATGCCGTGGCTGGGGATGAAGCTCGCGAGGATGGCCGAGGAGAAGGTGATGATGAAGAAACGCAAGTCGCGCAGCATGACGCCGGCATCGACGGTCATCTGCTCGGTACGGCGCCCCTGGCGGACGAAGACGATGACGGCGGTGCCTATCACGAACATCGCGAGCGTGCTGAGCATGAAGGGGGCGCCCACGATGGCGCCGATGCCGATGTCGGTTCCGGTAAGGCTTCCGCTGCGCCAGGCGCCGACGATGGCGATGATCGGGATGATGGTCTCGGGAAGGGCCGTCCCGACGGCCGCGAGCACCGAGCCGACCGCGCCTTCCGAGAGGTTGAGCTTCTTTCCGACCCATTCGATCGAGTTCACGAAGGCCTCGCAGGCCAGGATGATTCCCGCGATCGACAGCAGGGCGTAAATGA
This sequence comes from Candidatus Sericytochromatia bacterium S15B-MN24 CBMW_12, assembly GCA_002083825.1. GTDB lineage: Bacteria > Cyanobacteriota > Sericytochromatia > S15B-MN24 > UBA4093 > UBA4093. The sequence continues at coordinate 22,761 of DAZV01000041.1, forward strand.
TGGTCAAGAAGAGATCCATGAGTTCCTCGAGTTCCTCAAAAAAATAGAGAGCAAGACGTTCACCCGCAGAGCGGGCGAAGGTCTTGCTCCCGAGTCCAGTGGACAGGGCGGCGGACCGAGGGTCACGAGGACCCTGGGAATGTCGATCCGATCGTCGGGATACTTCCCGAAGCTACTCCCCTTCAGCTCGCTTCAGCGTAACAAAGGCGTCAAGCGTCGTCAAGTGAGCGCTGCAATGCGGACGAGGCCTCGGGGCGCGCGTCAGGTGGCGGGAGCGGTCATCATCTCCGAGAGGAAGCGCGAGGGGGTCATGGTTTGACTCTGGCCGAAGCGCTTGCGTTCTCGAACGTACGAGAGTTGGAGAAAGCGCTTCGCGCGAGTGATGGCCACGTAGCAGAGTCGCCGCTCCTCGGAGAGCTCGCCATCGTCGAGCGCGATCTGGTAGGGAAGCGTGCCCTCCTCCATGCCGATCACGAACACCGCTTCCCATTCCAGGCCCTTGCTTGCATGGATGGACAGCAACTGGACGGCCTCGGACTTCTTGGTCTTGCGAGGGCGGGTCTGGTTGTCGATCTGCCGGAAAAGCTCGTAGAGCGAGGGGGAATTCCACCGTTTGAACTGTTCGTGCAGGGTGCTCAGGGTGTCGAGCTTTTGGCGGGCCCGTTCGCCCTTCATGCCTTCCAGACTGCGTTTGAAGCCGGTTTCTTGCAGGATGCGCATGGTGAGATCGGCGGGCGTCATGCTGGACTTGCGCCAGCCCACCACCAGGGCCACGGCGTGCTGCACCTGGATGCGCTGCTGCAGCGTCGAGAGGGGGATGCGCTGCACGCGGCAAGCCGCTTCCCAGAGCGAGATTTCCTCGCGCTCGGATTCGACCTTGAGCATCGACAGGCTTTCCTTGGTGACCCCCACGCGGCGGGTGAGGTTCTCGAAGGCCACGTCCGCCAGGGGATGCGGCCTGGGAAGGGCGAGGCGCAGGAAGTTGAGCACGTCGACGATCTCGGCTTGCTCCCAGAAGCTGCCGCTCGATTTGACGACGTAGGGAATTTCGTGGGTGATCAGCTCTTCGATGATGATGGCCGACTGGGCGTGCGTCCGGTAGAGGACGGCGATCTCCGCGGCCGGCGTACCCTGCAGGATCAGATCCTTGATCTGAGCGACGACTTCCTGGGCTTCGGCAAACTGATCGGGGGCCTGCACCTGTCGAACCTTTTGCCCCACCGAGGTGCGCTGGGCTTCGATGGTCTTCTTGATCTGCTTGGCGTTGTGCGCGATCAGGCGGTTGGCGAGCTTGACGATGGCGGGGGCCGAACGGTAGTTCTTCGCGAGGAAGATGCTCTTGGCCTCGGGGAAGTCCCGGTTGAAGGAGAGGATGTTGTCGAGATCCGCGGCTCTGAACCCGTAGATGCCCTGGGCGTCGTCTCCCACGGCGAAGAGGTTGTTCTGGGGAGCCGAGAGCAGGCGCAAGAGGGTGTACTGGGCCTTGTTGGTGTCCTGATACTCGTCGACCAGGACGTGGCTGTACTTGGCCTGGATCTCGTCGCGGACGTCGTCATGGAGTTGCAAGAGGTCGATCGAGAGGCGAATCTGGTCATCGAAGTCGATGAGGTTCTGCTTGAGCATGCGCTTCAGGTAGGCGGTGTATAGGGCGGCCATCCGGCCCTCGTTGGGATCCGCCGAGACGCGCTTGACCTGGGAGGGGCTGGTCATGGTGCTCTTGGCCCAGGAGATGTAGGCCGCGAGGTCCTCGTAGCGGATGTCTTCGGCGCCATGCTCGCGCAGAAGGACGTCAAAGATGGACTGCTGGGTGCTTCCCAGCAGCAGATGGGGCTTCGGGACGGTGAAGCCCAGTTTCTCGTAGCGTCCTTCGAGGAGTTTGAGGCCGAGGGAGTTGAAGGTGGCGGAGGTGAGCCTGGCGGCGATTTCCTTGCCGACGAGCTTGGCAAGACGCCCGGTCATCTCGAGAGCGGCCTTCTTGGTGAAGGTGACGGCGAGAATGCGGTCGGGTGAGACGCCGTTCTGGACGAGGTAGGCGAGCCGTCGGGTGAGCACGGTGGTCTTGCCGGAGCCGGGGGCGGCGACGACGAGGACGGAGCCGTTCAGGGTTGCGACGGCGTCGTGCTGCTCCGGGTTTAGCCCATCGAGCAGGGGATTTGTGAAGCTGAGTTGGGACATGATGGTCACGGCTTGCGAGGATGGGGCAGGTCGATCGTAGCACGATCGGCTTGGGAGGACAACCGCCGCGCTCCTTGGGGTACAATGCGGTCAGGAGGAGCCATGATTCGCGTTGGAGACAACTCCCAGGATCCCAAGCTATTCTCGGCCATTCCGGGGCTCTCTCAGCGGCCCGGGGTGGAGCGGGTTTCGTTCGGCCAGCAGTTGCAAGGGGCTCAGCATTCGGCGGATGCCCAGACCTTGCAGGGCATGATCGAGAAGATCGACGCGCAGGCCCAGCGCCTGGCGAAGCATCCGATCCCCGCGGAGGTTGCGGCCTATCGCGAGGCGGTCAGGCGCTTCATGAAGGAAGCGAACGAACGCCTCGGTAAGGCCGAGAAGCGCACCGATCGGCGAAACCGAACCCTCATCCTGCTTCGAGAGGTGGACGCCAAGCTCGCGAAACTGGTCGAGGACGTGCTGGGCGGGCAGCTTGACTCCATGGAACTGGCCGCCTCGATCAGCGAGCTGAGGGGACTTTTAGCGGATTTATTCATCTAGCGGAATGCCAGCGAGTAGCCGAAAATCAGACAGCCAGTCCAGGTAATGGGCTGGCTATTTGCTTGCCTAAGAGTCCAAAAGGTTGGACGATCATGAAAGTGATTTTTGATTTATAATGGAAACCGATCCCTCGGTTGCTTAGTGAGAGTGCGTCGTGATCCATCCACCTGATTGCCCCACGTGCCATGTATTGATGAAGCAGGTCACCCCGTTCGGCTACTTCTGCTTGTCATGCATGACGACGGTGACCCTGCTTGATGAGGGCTGGGTTCACATCTTGACCCCGGATTTCCGGGAGAAGCGGGTACGCGAGGAGAGCGTTTTCTAGCGGGTAGGCCTAGACCTTGAGCTGGTCGAGCGCCGAGTTGCGGTCCAGCCAGAGCTGCTTGAGGTCGGGGGTAAACGCATGAAGCAGCGTGACGACCGCGGGATCGGCGAGGGCCTCGTCGAGGACGACGAAGGTGGCCAGTACCGCCAGGCGGGCGTCCGATAGGCCTGTTGCCGCCTTTACGTTCGCGATCACGGTGGCCGCGTCCGGACGCGGGAACTTGAAGTCCTCGGCGAGCGGATCGGTCGCGAGGGGGCCCCAGAGCTCTCGCAGGGGTTCGGGCAACTGCTGGCGGACGTAATTAGCTTCTCCAGGCGCCACCACGGCCCTCAACTCGGAGAGAACGCTGACGGCGAGCTTGCGAAGCGCATGATGATCGGCTATTCCGGAGATGGTGGCGAGGCGGGTGAAGAAGAGGTGGGGGGTCTCCACGAGTGTCTCCTTATGATTTGAATGCGATGTTCGAATCGGCGAGGGTGGCGGTCTTGGGGCCGCTGGCCGTCTGCTCGGTCACCTTCCATGAATCGTCGACCTTGGTCAACTGCAGGTAGGAGCAACCGCCACAGGAATTGGGGTCGGACGTGATGGGTTCGTTGTCGTCCCAGCGATTGTTTCCGTTGAGATCCTCGAAGGCGGCCAGGTACGCGGTGGTCTGGGAAGACGGCAGGTCGTAGGTGAACTGCCGATTCGAGACGTCGAGGACCTTGGCGTCGGAGAAGTCGAGCCCGGCCGAGCCCTCGATGACGGCGACCTTGGTCTGGGCGGAGACGTTGCCCGAAACCTCTCCTCGGAGCGATTCTCCGGGCAAGTTGAGGTTGGGGATGCCGTCGCAGGCCGTCAAGGTCAGGGCGAGCGCCGCGATGGCCAGTTTGCGTGGAAATAGAGCCACGGGGAAATCCTCCTTCCGCGGGGACTTTGCCGGTTCCCGAACCCCTCGACGACGGGCTGTTGGCCTGCATCGACGCAGGGTTCCGGGAGATGCGAGTTAGTACATGGCGCTTCGCGATCTTACCACGAATCCGAAGTGGCGCTTGTGGTAGGATGGGGGGATGATTAGTGAGCTTGAGACGAAGGGCCACATGCGCTTCCGCTTCGGGAGACGCGATCAACTCGTGCTTTACAAGCAAAAAGGCGAGTCGATGGCGCATGTCTACCTGAAGGCTGCTGCCTACGCGATCTTCTTCCGGGATGTCGAGGGTCTGGCGGTCGATCCGAAGCTTCGCTTCAAATTTCCGGCGGATCTCGCGGCGGTCGACGCCACCGGGGATCCGCGCTTCTGGGTGATCGTCGAGGACACGTCCCTTGCGCGTCTGGAGTGGTCGCTCAAGCACGTTCCCGCGTCCGAGGTGATCCTCATGACCGAGGGCGGCGATCTCGATCGGCTGGTGGCTCAGATCCGCCGGGGGATTCATTATCGCTACACGCATAAGCGTCTGGCCATTTATCACTTCCTGAAGCCCGTGGAGGAATGGATCGATCCTGAAGGGGTCGAGGTGCCCGAGGGGGCCTACGACATTTTCCACTTCTAGCTTCTCGCAGGCTTCCCCCCGGAAGCTCACCCGAAACGGATGCCTGGGAGCCGGCCACGCGCCGGCTCCCATAATTTTTTCTTGACAGCGTTTTCATTCGCCGGCAATGCGGCTCGACGACCATGGCAGCATCCCCTTGACGAGAGGAGTTCCCATGTCTGAAATGCTATCCACGGAAATCTGCGCCCGCGAGCTCGTGGCCCTATCCAACCTCTGCCAGCAAGGCATGAGCCTGGTCATGATTCAGATATCGCCGGTCGCTGCCGCTGCGGGAACGTCGGTTCCCGACCTCGAACTTCCGCGTGACTGCGTGCTCATCGCCGTGATCCGCGGCGAAGTCGTGCACTACCCGCGCGGCGACACCCGCTTGCAGCCCTGGGATCGAGTCTTCGCCCTGGTCGACCGGGCCTCCGAGGATGGCCTGAGGGACGTTCTAAGTCGACTGCGCTAGCGCTTGCCAACCCTCGCTCTCTCTTTCATACTGATGTAACGATTTGTGAAAGGAGCGAGACGTGCGCCGAGTCGACGTGGCGATCGTCGGGGCAGGGCCTTCGGGTTCTGCCTCAGCGCTCTTTCTGAGCGGTCACGGCCTGCAGATCCTGCTGGTCGATAGGGCCGTCTTTCCGCGTGACAAGGTTTGCGGCGAGGCGATAAGCCCTGGGGCCCTGTCCTTTCTCGATGAATTCGGTCTCCTGGCGGAAATTGAGCGCCAGGGGGCCTTTCCCTACCGCGGTGTCCTTCTGGCGACGGCCGACGGCCTCGTGGCCGAGGCATGTTACCCCGATCATCGATACGGGCTGGCCTTCCCGCGGGAAGGCCTGGACTACCTGCTCTTGAAAAGCGCCGCTTCTCGCGTGGAGGTCCTCCAGGGTACGGCGGTCGAAGGCGTTTCTCCCCAGGATGGGGGGTATCGGCTGGCCTTGAAGGGCAAGGGCGTGACGGACGCCGTCTGGGCCCGGGTGGTTATTTCGGCGGAGGGGCGTTTCGCTCGCGTTTTGACCGAGCCTTCGCGGGATCCGGGCCCCCCTGCTCGCTTCGCCGTGGTTAGCGTGCTCGAAGGGGTTGCGGGCCTCGGCAAGTTGCTTGAATTTCATTTGCTCGAGAGCGCCATGCAGGTCGTGATCAGCGCCCAGTCACCGGATCGTGCGGCGATCGCCGTGGTCCTCGACGGCCCGCAAGCCAGTCGACGCGCTCCCGAGGCCATCAAGGACTTCCTGAGCGTGCTGAAGCGGGATCCGCTGCTCGCCGACCGAATTCGCGGCGCGCGACTGCTCAAGCCCCCGCGGGGGATGGGACTCGAGGGCTACCGGCCCGCGGCGATCGCGGGGGACGGCTGGCTCGCCGTCGGCGACGCCGTGGGCAACATGGATCCCATCACCGGTGAAGGCATGTTCCGCGCCTTCCGAACCGCTCAACTGGCTGCCGAGACCCTGCTGTTGGCCTTCGAGCGAGGCGACCTCGGCGCCGCGCGGCTGAGCCCCTACGTCCGGGCCGTCAATCGCGAGTTCCTGCCGACCTATCGCTTCATCGACATGGTGGTGGCCTTGAGCCGCCGCCCAAAGCTGACTCGGTTCGCCCTGCGGGCGATCGCCACGGACCCGGTTTTGGCCGAACGCATGGCTGCCTATCAGGGTGCGCTCGCGCCGGCATCGGGCTTATTCTCACCCCGGACACTCGGGCGCCTGGCCTTGGCGGGCGCTCACGCCTCGGTGACCGCTGGAACGGGCCTGGGGCCCCATACGTAGAACGGAGACCGACATGCCGAAAATCACCGCCCTCGCGACCGCCGTTCCCCCTCGTCGCTTCGAGCAGATGAGCGCCTACCATGACCACCTGGCCCGGTTTCTGGGTGGAAATCCGATGGCAGAGCGCATTTTCGCCGGCTCGGCGATCGCCCACCGCCATGCCGTCATCGATCCCGAAACCTTCTTCGAATCCAACCTCACCACCCGGGAACGCAACGACCTCTACGTCCTTCACGCCAATCCGCTCGGCGAGGAGACCCTCCGCCGCTGCCTGGAGCGCTCCGCCACCCGCCCCGAGGAAATCGACTACTTCTTCGTGATCTCCTGCACCGGCTTCGAGATTCCGGGCCTCGACATCACCCTCGCCAAGCGCATCGGCATGCGCCCCGATGTCCAGAGAACCTGCATCCTGGGGATGGGCTGCTATGCGGCATTTCCAGGCATCAACCGCGCTCGCGAGGCCGTGCTCGCCTTCCCGGACGCCAAGGTGCTCGTGCTCGCCATCGAACTCTGCTCCCTCCATTTCCAGACGGATGCCACCGACGAGATCGTCGTGAGCAGCGCCCTCTTCGCTGACGGCGCCGCCGCCTTCCTGCTCGAAGGACGCTCCGACGGGCCCTCCATCGCCATCGTGGACACCCTGACCCGGACCCAGTACGATACCCTCGAGCACATGGCCTTCCGCGTCACCGACCATGGCTTCCGCATGGCCCTCTCGTCGTACGTCCCCAAGCTCCTGGGGGAAGAGATCGAGACGTTCGCCGATCAATTACTCGAGCGCAACGGGCTCACGCGGGATCAGATCGCCTTCTGGGCCATTCACCCCGGAGGAAAGAAGATCCTCGACCATCTGCAGGAACGCCTGGGGCTCGACGACTCCAAGCTACGGTTCTCGCGCGACGTCATGCGCGATCACGGCAACATGTCGAGCCCCACGGTCCTCTTCGTTCTCGAGGCCATCGCCCGATCCGGCGAGCCGAAGCCGGGAGACTTCGGCGTGATGATGGCCTTCGGCCCGGGGCTCACCATGGAGTCTTGCCTCGTCCGCTGGGAATAATCTTCATGGCCCCCTCGGGGAAGGAGGAAGCAATGGTGAACGCGCTGCGAAAGCATCTGGCCATGCGCGAAGGCTTGAGGATGGATCGACCGGGACTCGTGCCCAGCGCCGTCCTGGTGCCGATCGTGCTGGGACCTGGCGGACCGTCCGTGCTCTATACCAAGCGAAGCGAGCATTTGAACCAGCATCGCGGGCAGATTTCCTTTCCCGGAGGAAAATGGTCGCCGGAGGACGGGACCCTGCTTTCCACGGCCCTCCGGGAGTCCCACGAGGAGGTCGGGCTCGACCCTCGCGACATCGAGGTCCTGGGGGAACTCGACGAGGTCTGGACGCCGACCGGCTTCACCATTCGCCCCTACGTGGGCCTGGTCCAGGGGCCCTATCCCTATCGGGTCAATCCCCACGAGATCGATCGCTTGATCGAGGTCCCCTGGGGACGACTCCCGCATGCCGAGGCCTTCGGCTGCGAGATCAAGATGGTGAACGGCGAACCGCTGGAACTCTGTCATTTCACCGTGAACGACGATCTCATCTGGGGAGCGACCGCCCGGATCACGCGCAACCTCATGCGCCTCTTGGCGCGGGTCGACGGCGAGATCGCCTGAAGGTCTAGGATCCCGTGCCCTGATAGCGGTTGACGCCTTTTTTCCAGACGAGATAAGCCAGCCCGAACCAGACGACGCCGACCAGCGGTGTCAAGAGTCCCAGTTGCTGGGCGGGGAGCAAAGAACCGTCGGACTTCCCGAGGATCGTCGTGGTCGGGTAGTAGGTGGTGAAGGCGACCGGCAGGGCCACGGTCAGGATCAGCTGCACGCCCTTTCCGTAGATACTGATCGGATAGCGGACCAATTCGTTCTGGATCTGCTGCACCGTCCACGTCAGCCCCGAGACCTTGACGATCCAGAACGACGCGCACGCCACCAGGAGCGAGACCGCCGCCTGGATGAGTCCCGCCCCGATGACCACGGCCACGAGGAAAGCGATCAGCGGCAGGCTCCAGCTGATCTCCACCACCCGGATCGCCTGCGAGAAGACGACCAGTCCCACGATCATGTCGTTGAGGGAGGTGGCGGTTCCCTGGAGGAGAATTTGAAAGAGCGGATTGAGGGGGCGGATCAGGTACCGGTCGAAGGTCCCCTGGCGAACCGCATGCGGGATGCGCAGGATCGGAAAGAAGAAGGTGGTGTAGACGCCGCGCGCGAGCAGTCCCAGGGCGTAGAGGAAGATCATCTCGCGGAAGTTCCAGCCGTTGAGAGAGGGGAAGCGACTCAACAGCGCCCAGATGATGCCGATCGACACGGCATGGAAGGCGACCGTGTTGCCGAACCAGAGCAAGAAGCTGACCCGGTACTCCATGCGGCTTCTCAGATTGGCCATCCAGAACGTGCCGTAGATCCGAATGAGTTCGGAGACGCGCCATGGGCGCCAGGGCGTGCTAGCCACCTTGCACCACGACTTTGCGAACTCCCCGCATCCACATCACCGCGCAGATTCCCCCCAGCGCCAGCACCCAGAGTGCTTGAATGCCGAGAAATGCCAGGGCGGCGGTGCCCTGAAGCTTGCCGACGTAGATGGAGAGCGGTGTGCTGTAGATGGCCTGAAAGGGGAGAGCGAGGGCGAGCGACTGGAACGATCCCGGGAAGAACCAGACGGGCACGACGGCGCCCGACAGGGCCATGGAAACCCAGCGGAGGATCATCTGGATGCCGAAGGTCTCGATGATCCAGAAGGCGGTGAGGTTGAGCATGAGCGTCATGCCGAAGTTGACGGCCACTCCCAGGAGCGCGCTGAGCACGAAGAGTCCGCTCGCCATGGGAGTGGGAGGAGCCACGAGGTGAATCAGCGGCGTCAGCACGACGAGGGCTGGAATCACCTGCAGGAGCCCGAATCCCATCGCGCCTGCACCGTCGGCGACGAGCGTCAAGGGGTACCTGACGGGGCGGAAAAGATCGGTGGCGATGTCCCCGTCCCGGATCTTGTCCTCGACTTGATCCGCCGACTCCGCGGCGGCGTTCACCACCAGCCCGTAGAGCAAGGAGACTGCCGAATAGGTCACGATCAGCGGCAGGGTGAAGCCTTCAGGGGCCGCCTCGCTGCCCCGCGACTGGTAGAGCGCCGTCCAAAGCGCATAGAGCAAGTACAGCCGGGCGCCGACCCCGAAAAGGCTGGTGAGCACGTCGACCCGGTAGGTGGTCTCACGCTTGAAGGCTAGGCGGGTGAAGGCCAGGTAAGCGTCGATTCCGGCCCTTTCCCTCACGGCATGAGCCCCTTCTGGTAAATGGAGCGGATGATGTCCTCCAGGGGCGCTTCCTGGATCATGAGGTCCACCACGGGGTACTGGGCGCTCAAGCGGCCGACGAGTTCCTGGGAGGAGATGCGGTTTCGGTCGAACCTCAGCGTGGCGACGGCCCCTTCGCGCATGACGACTTCGGTTCCGGGAATGTCGAGGTCAGCGGGCGGCTCGGCGAAGACCACGGTCATGAGGCGTTCGCGCCCCGAGCGATCCTTGAGCTTCTCGACGGTTCCGTCGTAGAGCACCTGCCCCTTGTCAATCAGGATCATGCGCCGGCAGAGCCTTTCGATGTCCTGCATGTCGTGGGTGGTGAGGATCACCGTCACCTGGCGCTCTCGGTTGATGAGCTGGATGAACTCCCGGATGCGCTCCTTGGCGACCACGTCCAGGCCGATGGTCGGCTCGTCGAGGAAGAGGATGGGCGGATCATGCATGAGGGCTGCGGCCAGGTCTCCGCGCATCCGCTGGCCGAGGGAGAGCTGCCTCACCGGGGTCTTGATGAACTCCGAGAGCCCCAGGACGTCGTCGAAGCGCTTGAGGTTGGCCTGGTATCGCGCCTCGTCCACCCGGTAGATGTGCTTCAAGAGCTCGAAAGACTGCCCCAGCGGCAGATCCCACCAGAGCTGGGTGCGCTGGCCGAAGACGACCCCGATCTGGTGGGCGTTTCGTTCGCGCTCTTTCCAGGGCACCAGGCCCCCGATCCGGACTTCCCCCGAGGTGGGGGTGAGAATGCCGGTGAGCATCTTGATGGTGGTGGACTTGCCGGCTCCGTTGGGGCCGACGTAGCCGACCAGTTCGCCGGGCTCGACGGTGAAGGAGACGCCGCGGACGGCGGCCTTCTCCTCGTGCTCGGTGGTGAAAAGGGTGCGGAAGGCTCCCCCGCGACCTTCGAAGCGCTTGGGGACCCGGAAGGTCTTGGTGAGGTCTTTGGCGATGATCTGGGGCATGCCCTCCAGTATAACCCGCAATCAGGCGACCGCCACGAAGCGCCATGACGGAATCCGAGATCATGCGAGCGGTCTACGGTCATCGGCTCGGGCGGGCGCGCTGGGTCGGGTCGGTCTCGGACGCGAGGCTCTGGCGGGCGGTTTCGGACCGGGTGGAACTGAGGATCCAGCGCTGGACGATGGCCATCCCCTGGGCGCTATCCCTCGACTGAAGGGCATGCTGTAAGCGGGTGGCCTGGCGCTCGAACTCGGATGCCTTCGCAAGGGCATCTCGGTAGACGCCCTGGGTTTCCAGCGTGAGTTCGGCGGCCTTCTCCAGCGCGATCATGGCGTTGGCGGAGTCCATGCTGGCCAGGAGGCCTGATCCCATGGCGAGGACGCCCCGGGCGCGATCGCCGCTGGAGACGTTGAAGTCCCTGGCCTGCTTCATGAGCGCGGTCAGCTGCGTCATGGCTCGGCTGAGTTCACCGCCGGCTATCGTTTGCTGAAGCTGGTTGGCGAGGGCGGGCAGCGCTTGGGCCTGATCGATCTGCTCCTGGTTGATGAGGCCCGCGTCCTTGGCGATTTCCCCCGCGAGGGCCGCGGCGCGTCCAAAATCCTTGGCCTGCAGGGATTGATTCAGCCGGCGGCAAGACTCGGCGAAAGTCCGGGCTTTTTGGACGGTCGACGCGGGGAGAATGCCCGTGTTCATGGCCAGTTGCAAGGCTGCCGAGGCGTGATCTCCCGAGCGGAGCGCGCCCGAGACATCCCTGGCTCCCTTGGCGTAGTCCGCGGCCATGGCCAGGGTGTCGGACACCTTTTGGTCGCCTCCGAATTCGGTGTTGGCGGTACTTCCCAGGGCGGCGGTGACGGCGATGCCGCCCAGGAGGTCGCCGTTGGTGAAGGCCGTCCAAGCCAGCTCGGACCGCTTGGCATAGGTGGCGGCTGTCTGAGCCATCGCGCTCGCCTTCAATACCACCTGGTCGGCGGTGGTCCCGAGGGCCTCGGCCCCGGCGCCGAGCAGGCCGGCTGCGGATCCGGCGAGGGCTCCCCAGTTGCCGGTTTCTATCGCGCTGGCCGTGGCCACGACTCCCTTTGCGACCTTGGAGACTTCTCCCGCTGTCCTGGCGAGGGCCATGGCGGTGCTTCCCACTGCCTTGGCTCCCAAGGCGCCGAGCCCGCCGGCCGCCGCGCCCGATACCGAGGCCAGGCCCGTCATGGCTTTTTTCAAGTCGCCGGTCTTGATTCCGTCCACGACGAGCCGGGCGCCGTCGAAGGCTTGCAGAGCGGCCAAACCGAGGGTCACGACCTGCATGCCCGGGATGACCATGCAGGCGATCGAAGAGGCCATCACCAGATAGGAGCCATGGGCGTCCCAGAGGTCCCCCGCCACCTTTCCGGCATCCTTGATGGCGTCCCAGGCCTTGGCGCCGACGTCCTGGACCTGCTTCACCGCGGCTTCGAGGGATTCCCGGGGGTGGGTGACGACCCTGGCGGCATTCCCGAGGAACGTGGTCACGCCCGCAAAGGCGCCGCCTAGAAGGGAGCCGAGGGTGGGGGCTTTTTTCCGCGATGGGGTCCTGCTTTTGGGGCGGCCGGCCTCGGCCCTGAGGACTCCTTTGCCGTTGGTCCGCGCGCGGCGGGTATCCGCGCGGGAGCCTGAGGGCGCGGCCTGGTCCGGTGTTTCGAGCGGGGCCGGTTCCGGGTGGCGAACGTGGCGTTGCCGGTCAACACGCCTGTAAAGTTGCATCAATTTTTCCAGCTGGGCCAGGTCGATTCCGGGATCGCTCATGGGGTGACCCTCCTGACGTGACGTCGAGTCGCCGGCATCCTCCCCTGGACGAAGCCATGGGGGGGCTGCAGGCCGGGGCTACCGGGCTAGCGAGGTGTCGAAGCTCGAGGGTTATTCGGGGCTCATCGCCGGGGCTCCGGCATGGAGCCGAGCGGGCGCGCGGCGGGTCGCGACGCGGATTTTGGGTCGTTCACCGGCTTGAAGCAGTGGTGGCAGAGCCGTTGACCTACTCGAACGGCCGAGTCGCAGCGGGGGCAGCGCTCGAAAATGCTTGCGAGCCAGTTGAGAAACTTGGCGGTCAGCAAGAGCAGCGCGAGCGTGATGACGGCTCCCCAGAGCCAGCGCTCGTGGATCGTGGCGGCCATGAGGACGGCGGAAGGGTCGATGGACAAGCAGGACCTCCTTTGCGCGAAAAAGAGGCAGCAAAGTGCTGTCCAGGGTCATGTACCCGACGGAGTTAACTTGATAACGAGGTGTCGCTATCAAGTCCATATCGGGTCAAGCCGGCTGATGTCGGGTGTTTCAGACTGGTCTTACTCCCATGACTCGATTTGGCGCTTCTTTTCGGGGGAGTGGAAGACCGATTCGGCGCTCAGGTAGATGACGTCGTTGCCGTGGGCGTTGAAGTGGGCGACGGCTTTCGAGATATCTTCGGTTTCCCGTTCGAGGAGGATCAGGTCCTTGCTGGGGTAGTATCGCTTGGCGACCTTGATGGCGAGATCCTCGTCCTGGAAGCCGAGGATGGCGTTGACGAGGCCCTCGGGGCGCGTGATGCGCATGACGACGGGATGAAAGCCCTCTTGAGGTTCTCCGAAGCGTTCTTCGATGATCCAGGCAGAGCCGGGGCGGGCCATGGGGACCTCCTTCGATGGTCGGTTGCGGGTTTGCGTCTAAACCGGGGCATGGTACCCCGGATGCACGAAGCCCGCCAGCAATGAGCCCTCTCGCGAGCTGAAACTCACTCAGCGCTGGGCGCGACGGAAGGGGAGGATCTCGGCTGCTGGGCGAGCAGGAAGATCGAGGGGGATGAAGTGGTCGGAGGCCACCACCTGGGCCAACATCGACGAGAGTTCGAAGACCTCGATGACCTGTTCGAGCGCTTCGGCCGACTGAAAGCGGGGATGAGCGAGGAGTTCCCCGAGGTCCTGGCGGTCGAACGCAATCCAGCCCTCTTCGAGAAGGCGGAATCGGGCGCGACGCATGGCGCCGGCATAGGCGGTGACGAGATCCAGCGCGTGATCGAGACTGCCGCTCTCCTGCCGGATCACTTCCAGCAGCGGGGCCAAGTCCAGTTTCAGCGCGAAGCGAGGGCGGAAGGTCGGGGGCATCGGGTACTCCTGTTTGGGCTAAGGTTCCCTATTCTAGCTGCTTACAGAGCGAAGAACTGTGCGCCACGCACTTGATCGAGAGGTCTTCCCTTCTGCTTTCGCCATCTGGGGCTAAAGCCTCCGGCGATTCCGGCCAAGGCCTGTGGCTCGAAAAGCGCTAGGATTCCTGGCGAACGACGAGGAGGTGCCATGAAATCGAGCAAGCGCGCATTCAGTCCGGGGCCACGTTCAAGGGGGGGGCCGCCGCTACCGTCTTTGCCGCGATTTCCTGTCTCAATGCCGCGGGTGCTGGCCACATCGCTGGCTGTGGCCGTCGCGGCCTGCTCGGCGCCGTCAAAGCCCCCGCCCCAGGTGCCCGCAGAAATTCACCTGGTACCGGGCCAGCATGCGCCCGAGCTGAGGTTCGTCGAATACGGCGCAGGTTTGAGCCGGCCGCGATGGAGTCATACGGCCGATGCGATTGGCGGCTGGCTCTACGTGGTGGGTGGGGCCGATGGGGAGGGCCAGATGGCCTCGGTGGAGCGCGCGCCCATCCTGGCGAGCGGAGACCTGGGGGCGTTCCGTCCGGCGGCTTCGAGCCTGCGTACCCCCCGGGATTGCCATGCAAGCCTGACGATCGGTTCCTGGCTCTACGTCTTCGGAGGCGACCGCCAGGGTTCCCTCGACAGCGTCGAGCGAGCCCCCATTCTATCCGGCGGCGATCTGGGCGACTTCAAGGCGGCTGGGACTCGCCTCATGCTGGCGCGCGACGAGCATACCGCGACCCGGATAGGGCGCTATGTCTACGTGATAGGCGGCATCCGCGGGCCCGTTCAACTGGATAGCGTCGAACGGGCCGAAATTAGAGCGGATGGCAGCCTGGGAGACTTCACGCGCTACGGTCGGTCGCTCACGGCGCATCGCTACGGACACTGGGTCGTGGTCCACGGGAACCATCTCTACGTGGTCGGCGGCCTGAGCGATAACGGCGACTCCGGGGAGGTCGAGCGAGCGCGAATCACCCCGGACGGCGAGCTTGAAGCCTTCGAGCGGATCGGCGTCGCGCTTCGAGAGCGCCGTGACAGCCCGATAGCCATCATCCTCAACGGCTGGCTATACGCCATTGCTGGGGCCCGCGAGCATGCCGGGCACATCAAGCTGAGCTCGATAGAGGCCGCCCCGCTGACGGAAAAGGGACTGGGGAGCTTTGTCGAGGGGGGAGCGCTTCAGGTGGGACGAGACTATCACACGGTGACACGGGTGGGGAACTGGCTTTATGCGATCGCCGGCGAGAAAACCGGCGGCGGAGCCATCGCCTCGGTGGAACGTGCCAGGATCCCGTCCGCTGAACCCGGGCCGATCGAGACTCCGCCTGAGGAGTCCCCCCCGAGCGCCTACGAGGATCCGTACGAGGATCCCTACGAAGACTACGACTAGGCCGGAATTCGGGCGACGGGCCGAGTTACAAGGGCTTCTCGGGGCCGAGCACCTCGGGAAGCCTCTCGGCTATTGCCCTGACGAGGGCCGCCTCGTGAGGATCCAGGCGCGTGCGGCTCAGGATTCGCCGCAGCGTGTGGAGCTTGCTCGAACGATCCTTGGCATGCAGGACCCCCGAACGCTCGAGTCCGGCAGCCAGCCGCTCTCCGAGCACGTCCAGGTCGTCGGCGCTCGCCAGGAGAGGCACGTCAGCGCTTTGGGCATCATCGGCGCCCGCCAGGTACCACTCGTAGGCGAAGATGTTCACCGACATCGCCAGGTTCAAGCACATGCCCTCATCGCCGGGAATATGCGCGATCTGATGGCAGCGGCGCAACTGTTCCCGGCTGAGCCCATGTTTCTCCGTGCCGAATACCAGCGCGATCGCCCCAACGTTCGACATGTCCCGGGCCAGCATCGCCACGGTCCGGGGATCTTGGGGCTGCATGGCGATTGACTGCACCGAGCGCGCCGTCGTGCCCACCGCGAAAACCACCCCCGATAGCGCTTCCTCCAGGGTATCGACCCGCAACGCCCGCTCGAGTACGTCCTCCGCTCCGGCCGAAACCCTCAAGGCCAGGGGATGAAGCGGATCGACGCCCCCCTCCGCGATCACCAGATTCTTCAGGCCGAAGTGCCGCATCGCCCGCGCCACCGACCCGACGTTCTCCGGCAACGTCGGGTGCATGAGGATGATCCGGGTCTCGGAAAGCAACAAGGACATGAACGGCTTCCTTTCGGTCGCGAGGCTGAGCGCAAGGACCCCCCCATGATACCAGCCCCGGTACCAGCCCCGGGGGACTGCCAATAAACGCACAAGCCGTGGTAAAGTAGGAAAAACGGCCCCCGCGGCTCCATGGCCTGCGTCCGCGGCCAATCGGGATGCCGTCCCAGGATTCAGGAGAATGACATGTACGTAGACAACGCAACCATGCAAGAGCGGATTGCCCAGTCCTTGAGCGACTGCGCAGAGGCAGTCCGCCACGCGAACCCCCGCCAGATTCGCCGCGTGATCGAGGCCACTTACCGCCAGATCATGAACGAACTGCCTGAGGATCTCCTCGACGAAGAAGCGGTCATGCCCAAGATCGTGGGTTACCTCGACGTCATGGTGCTCGCAGGCGGGACCCTCGGCAAGCGTGCTGACCAGCTCCTGATCGCCAAGATCTTCGGAGATGACGCCGCAGCCGTCACGGCCTGGCTGCGCAAGCGCAGCTACGTCGCCGAAAACGAGGAAGGCGCCCAGGAAATCACCGACGAAGGTATTGCCTTCCTGGACTCCAGCCTGGCAGATGTCGCACCGGCTCCCCGCCAGGCGGGCCCCCGCGGCGCCCGTCGCCGCGGTCCCCGCAACGGCTAGTTTCCCCCTTCGACGGGCGGCCTTCGGGCCGCCCGTTTTTATTGAAATCATGAACCCGACATCCGCATCCTGGCGTCGTAGGAGGCCCGTCCATGCCGTATCCCATTCGACTCGAGGTCACGGGCACCGACAGCCCGAACGTCAGCCTCCACGCCCCGCTCTCCGACCGCTTCCCAGTATCGGTGAAACGACCCTACGGGGCGCCGGAGCGCTACCTCGTCATTCCAGCCTCGGCCCCGAGGTCATGCGAGAAGAGGTCTTTATCCCGCTACACCCGGCAACGCTTGCCGCTCATCTTGGAGGCTTGATCATGTCCTTGCCCGTCGTCCTCGACATTTCAGGGGTGATCGCCACCCTGACGCTCAACCGTCCCGACAAGCTCAATGCCCTGACCCACGAAATGGGAGACATGGTGGTCGAGGCCGTTCGAACGATCAACGCCATCCCCGACATCCGGGCCCTGGTGGTCAAAGGCGCGGGGCGCGCCTTTTCCGCCGGCGGCGACCTCGACTGGCTACTCGACAATGCCCGCAGAACGGAAGCCGAGAACCGCGAGGGAATGGAGGCCTTTTACAAGAAGTTCCTGTCGCTGCGGGATCTCAACGTGCCGACGATCGCCATGATTCACGGTCGGGCCACCGGAGCTGGCTTCTGCTTCGCCCTGGGCTGCGATCTTCGGGTGGCTTCCCATGACGCCATCTTCTCCGCGAACTTCGTCAGGGTGGGACTCAATCCCGGTATGGGCGGTTCCTACGCCTTGACCCGCATGCTGGGGCCGGGGCTGGCGAGCGAACTGGTGCTCACCGGACGGGAGGTCTTTGCCGACGAGGCCCTGACCTTGGGTCTCGTCTCCCGGATGGTCACCCCCGAGGAACTGGAGGCCACCACGTTTGCCCTGGCCGGACAGATTGCCGCCAATGCGCCACTGGCCGTCCGACATGCCAAGGCTTCCCTGCGGCTGGCCCAGACGGAAACCCTCGATCGGGTTCTGGCGCGCGAGGCTCACGGGCAGGCCGTTTGCTTTGCGTCCCAAGACCTGATCGAGGGCGTCGAGGCGGCTCGCTCCCGCAGAGCGCCCGCATTCCAAGGGAGATAGAGCGAGCTCAGAAGCCGGGGGCGAAGTCCAGGAACTCGACGGACGGGTTCTTTTCGATTTCCCAGTTGAGGGACCATTCGTCCCGGATGAGCACGACGGGGTTGCCGTCGCGATCCTCGACCAGGATCGAGCCGCCGTATTTCCCGAAGGCCATGGGATCGTGCGTTCCTCTCAGCCACCGGGCGATCTCGTAGTTCAGTCGGTCGAGAATGATGTCCACGCCGTATTCTTGCTTGAGGCGGTGGCTCAGAACGTCGAACTGCAAGACGCCGACGGCGCCCAGGATGGGCTCCATCTCCCCGACGCCGGGCTTGTGGAAGATCTGGACCGCTCCTTCCTCGAGAAGTTGCTCCAGCCCTTTCTTGAGTTGCTTGCGCTTGGAGGGATCCTTGAGGCGCAGGGCGCTGAAGTGTTCGGGGGCGAAGCGCGGAATGCCTTCGAAGCGGAAGGATCCGCTCTCGGTCAGGGTGTCCCCGATGCGGAAGTTGCCTGAATCGTAGAGGCCGACGATATCGCCGGGATAGGCCGTCTCGATCTCGGAACGGTCGGCAGCCAGGAACTGGTGCGATTTGCCCAGGCGAATGTCGCGGCCGGCGCGAACGTTCTTGACCGTCATTCCCTTGTTGAAGACGCCCGAGCAGATGCGCATGAAGGCGATGCAGTCCCGGTGCGCGGGGTTCATGTTGGCCTGGATCTTGAAGACGAAGGCCGAGAAGCGATTCTCGGTGGGTTCCACCGTTCCTTCGCTGGATTGGTGCGACGAGGGCGGAGGCGCGATGTGAACGAAGGCATCCAGGAAGGGCTGGACGCCGAAGTTCGTCATGGCGGACCCGAAGAACAAGGGGGTCAGTTCTCCGCGCAGCACCCGATCCAGGTCGAAAGCGTCGCCGGCCAGGTCGAGCATCTCGATGTCGTCGAGTAACTGCTTGTGGAAGTGTTCGCCAAGCAGCGCGGGGACGCGGGGATCGGCGAGGGGAACCCGGCGGAGGGCGCCTTCTCGGGTTCCGTGGTCGGTGCCCTCGAAGAGGATGACTTCTTCGCGCTGGCGATCGTAGACGCCCTTGAACTCCTTGCCCTGTCCGATGGGCCAGTTCAGGGGGCATGACCGAATGCCCAGGACCTTCTCGAGCTCGTCCATGATGTCGAGGGGCTCGCGGCCGAAGCGGTCCAGCTTGTTGACGAAGGTGAAGATGGGAATCTTCCGCATCCGACAGACGTGAAAGAGCTTCTTGGTCTGGGCTTCGACGCCCTTGGCCGAGTCGATCAGCATGACGGCGGCGTCGACCGCGGTGAGGGTCCGATAGGTGTCTTCGGAGAAGTCCTCGTGTCCGGGGGTGTCGAGCAGGTTGATCTGGAAACCCTGGTAGGGGAACTGGAGGACGCTCGACGTGATCGAGATGCCCCGCTGGCGCTCCAGCTCCATCCAGTCGGAGGTGGCGTGGCGCTGCGCCCGGCGTGCTTTGACCGAGCCCGCCATGTGGATGGCGCCTCCGTAGAGCAAGAGCTTTTCGGTGAGGGTGGTCTTGCCGGCGTCGGGGTGGGCGATAATGGCGAAGGTGCGGCGGCGTTTGACTTCAGCGTCGATCGTGGCGTTCAACCGGGACTCCTTTCGGGCAGAATCTTCACCCTACCACAGGATTAGTGGCGCCGGAAGTAGTCCGTGATGACGCGCGAGTACCGAGACCGGGTGATGCCGCGGCTGGTGACGGCTCGCGGCCCCATGTTATAGGCCACCAGCGTCCGATGGCGAAGCCCGGCTTGGTCGAGCTTGGGGTAGCGCCGCTTCATTTCCCGCTTGTAGTAGGCGTAGATTCGACAGCCGAGATCGATGTTGATGGCGGGGTCGAACCACTTGGCCTTGGGGATGCGGCGGCGCTGGAAGTGGGTGGGCATGACCTGCATGAGGCCGATGGCGCCCGCGTCGGAGACTTCCCGGGTGTTGAAGTAGCTCTCGACGCGCATGATGTCGGTGACGAGCATGGGACTGAGCCCGTGTCGCTGGGACGACTTCAGGATCAGCGGGGTGAGACGCTTGGCCGAGGTCGTCCCCTTGAGGGACCGGATGTAATTGAAGACCTGGTTGTAGTCGGAATCGGGCTCGGCGAGAGCGGGGGGCGTCGGAAGGACGAGTGTGAAGGCGATCGCCAGCAGCAAGAGAAATCGAAGATAGAAAACCATGACCATCTCAGTGACGCATCACGGGGGGCAAAACGGACCCCCCTCTATTGGGCTCCGATAAGCTTGTACCGCGTCTCTCGGCCGTCCGTCAAGTTAGGGAAAGCAGAAAAGGCGCATGCCTCGGGCGTTTGGCCCGCTGCATGCGCCTCAAATCAGCTAATTGTCGGCTTCGTGAAGAATGTTAGCGTACTCCACGGTGGTCTTTCGGAGCCTCAGCGCCAGCAGGCGATTGAGCTTCTTGAGGAGCTTGATTGCCACGGCGGGCTCGTCTTCGCAGAGGCGCTCGAAGTCGGAGTGATTGAGGCCGATTCCGAGGGAGTCCCGGTCGGCGATGGCGGTGGCGGATCGCAGGGATCTTTCGATGAAGCCCATTTCGCCGAGCACGGAGCGATCGCCGACCGTGGCGATTTCCTTGTACTGGCGATTCTTGTCCTTCTTGAAGATCTTCACTTCGCCCGACATGACGAAGTAGAGCGCCTGGCAAGGCTCGCCCTCCGCGAAGAGCGTCTCGCCCTTATCCCAGCTCTTGGGATGGAAGAGGTTCGCCAGAACGTCGACGTCGCGGCGGGTGAGGTCGGAAAAGATGGGGAGCTTGTCTATCGCTTGTATGATGGCTTCGGTCACTCGAACCTCCTCTGTTTCAGGCGTATTGTTCCCACGCTCCTCATGGGCCTAACCGGTCTTCCCAGCATAGATCGGCCATGAGACCGAAGTGATCGGAGACGAAACCCCGGGCGGGATCGTCGAAGCGCAGTTGCACCCGGGCGATGGTCGCCCGGGCATCCACGAAGAGGTAGTCCAGCCGCCGGTCGGGCATGGAGTAGTTGCCGGTGAGCGGGTTGGCCTGAGACCAAGTATGCCCGTCGAGCTGGGGGTTTGCGTGCTGCCATGCGTCCTGGAGGAGTTTGGCCACCTCGGCGATGCCGGCTTCGTCGGGGGGGGCGTTGAGGTCGCCGGCCAGCACGAAGCGTTCGGGGGGCTCGAGCCAGCCGTAATCGCGCGCCCGCGCCAGAATGGCATCGAGCTGCCGCGCGCGCCGAAAGGCGTCCTCGGGGGGCCAGGAGAGGTGGGTGACGGCCATATGCAGGGCTCGCGGCGGCTGCATGACCGTGGCGAGTATCGCGACCCGGTTGTCGGGATGTCTCTGACCCGGCGGCAAATGCCGGTTTTCGACCAGTTGAAGGGGCCAGCGGGAAAGCAGCGCCACTCCCCCCTGTTCTTCGCTATGCACCTCGGCCGGATTGCCGTAGGGAGCGTAGACCAGCGACGGAAGCCCCAACCGGATCCCGAGGTCGAGCGCCTGGTGGTAAAAGGGCTTTTTCAAGATGGCGACTTCCTGAAGGGCCAGCACGTCCAACTCCCAGCCTTGCAACTGCTCCAGCAGCAGGGATCGCCGGCGTTCGAACCACGCCGACTCGACGCCCTTCAGGTTGAGAGTCAGGATCCGAAGTTCCATGGCCCTACTCTAGTTCGGATGGCCCCAAGGAACCAGGGTCAGTCGAGCCAAAATGCCGCTATACTGGATCAATGTCCCCCATAGAGAGGAGATCCCGATTTGAAACCGATGAAACGGAACGCCTGGGCCGCAGCCCTCATCTTGGCCCTCGCCATGATGGGCTGCCAGAAAGAGGCGTCCTCCGCCGACGGATCCCAAGCTGAGAAAGGAAGCAACGACGTGGCAACCACCGAACTCAAGATCGAAGACCTGAAAGTGGGCACCGGCGACTCGCCCAAGACGGGCGATGTCGTCTCGGTTCACTATACCGGCTGGCTCGTGGACGGGACGAAGTTCGACTCCTCGGTCGACCGTGGCGAACCCTTCGAGTTCGCGATCGGCCAAGGCCAGGTGATCAAGGGCTGGGACGAAGGCGTCATGACCATGAAGGAAGGCGGCAAGCGGAAACTCACGATTCCGCCCGAACTCGGCTACGGCGCGCGCGGAGCCGGCGGGGTCATTCCCCCCAACGCGACCCTGGTCTTCGAGGTGGAACTCCTCGACGTCAAGTAACCCCGAAGATCGTCGCCGACCCTTCAAAGCCGGGCCCCATTCGGGGCTCGGCATGTTAGCATGAAGGGTAGCGTATGCCCCCGACCGCCCCGATCTCGAAGGAGAACGTCATCCGCGTCGCCCTGATCTACCTCGCCATCCTCGCCGGCTTTCTCAACCTCTTCCTGCAGTTGCCCTTGACCCCGGTCTACGCCCGGCAACTGACCTCGGACCTCGGATGGGTGGCCTTCGCGGTTGCCGCCTACTCCGTCACCAACTTGGCCGGTAACCTCTTCGCAGGCTTCCTCGTCGATCGAGCCCCCAAGGGCCTCGTCATCGCCCTCGGCCTCGCCCTGGGAGCCCTGGCGCTCGCCTGGGCCTCGGCCACCACGACCGTCCAGGGACTCATCGCGGCCTTGATGCTCAACGGTGCCGCCCTCTCGGTCGTGACCCCCGCCGCCTTCGCCCTCCTCAGCCAATCCCTCGCCGAGAATTCCAAAGCCGCGGGCATGGCGCGCTCGGGAGCCACCATCGGCCTCGCCGCCATGATCGGCCCCCCCGTCGGCGGCCTCCTCGCCGACCGTCTCGGCTACCCCAACGCCTACCTCTCCATCGGAGCCTTCCTCATGGCGGTGGCCATCGTCTGTCTCGTCACCCTCCGCCGCAGCTCGCCCGTTCCCCCGGAGTCCCTCGGCTGGACCGACTTCTGGGCCTTGCTCGTCGAGAAGAGACTCCTCATGGCCTACCTGGGCGCTTTCACCCTGATGTTCGCCAACGGGAGCCTGGTCTTCGCGCTTCCGCCCTTCATCAAGGAGCTCGGCCTCCCTGGCGTCATGCTCGGAGGCCTCTTCAGCAGCTTCGCCATGAGCGCCATGGTCGTCTTCCTCTCCCCGCTCGGCACCCTCCCCAGACGATGGGGCGCCGCCTGGAGCTTGACGGTCGGCGCGCTTTTGCTGGCGGTCGGGGTGGGCGCCATCGCCTCTTTGACCGCTCTACCCGCTCTCTTCGGCGCCATGATCGTCTACGGCCTGGGCTTCGGCCTGGTCTTCCCGTCCGCTATCGCCGCCCTGGTGGCCCATGTCCCCGAAGGAAAACGGGGCACCGGCTTCGGCATCTTCTACGCGGTCTTCTCGCTCGGAGCGATCGCCGGCCCCATGGTCCTTTCCCACGCGCGGGACCTCGGCATCTCGCCCTTCCACCTGGCGGCTACCGTTCCCGCCATGCTCGCCCTCGGCCTGCTGCTCCGGCGTCAGTCCACCCAGAGGGAGCCTAGGTAGCGTATCTCGCTCGGATAGGCGTTGCGATGGGCCATGACGAGCTGGGGCGCGACCGCGGGGTACAGGACCAGCCCCTCCAAGTCGCTGATCGGATGAAATGCGACCTCCTCGATCACGTCTCCCTCCGGGATCAGCAGGGAACCTCCCTCGAGGGAGGCGAGCATGAAGATGTTGAGCAC
Source organism: Candidatus Sericytochromatia bacterium S15B-MN24 CBMW_12 (assembly GCA_002083825.1). GTDB lineage: Bacteria > Cyanobacteriota > Sericytochromatia > S15B-MN24 > UBA4093 > UBA4093. Next base: position 46,006 of record DAZV01000041.1, read on the forward strand.
GTGACGGCTGCCGCGCGGACAGATAGCCTCCGATAGGTAGACCACGCGATCGGCCTTGATCGTCAGGCCCGTTTCCTCGTGCACTTCGCGTTCGGCACACTGGGCGAACGTCTCGCCGTAGTCCAGTCCCCCGCCTGGAAGCATCCAGTAGGTCTTTTCGCCCTTGCGATGGCGCACCAGCAGGATCTGATCGTCGTGAGGGATGATGACTCCGACCCTGACTCGGGGCTGCGTCATTCCTTGACCTCCTTCATGCGTTCGAGCACCGCTTCCATGGCGATCCGGCAGTGGGAGTAGGTGAGACCCCCTTGAATGTAGGCCACGTACGGTTCGCGTAGGGGACCATCGGCCGACAACTCGAGCGTGGACCCTTCGATGAAGGTCCCTCCGGCCATGACCACGTCGTCGGCGTATCCCGGCACGATATCCGGTTCAGGCCTCACGTAGGAGTGGACGGGCGACCATTCTTGCACGCCGCGACAGAGGGCGACCAGTTTCTCGGCGCTGCCCAGTTTGACGGCCTGGATGATGTCGGTTCGAGGCGCGTCCCAGGCGGGATCCACCGGGTATCCGAGGTCGTGGAAGAGTCGCGCCGCGAGGGTCGCGCCCTTGAGGGCCTCGGAGACCACGTTGCTTGCCAGGAACAGGCCCTGGAAGAGCAGGCGGTTCATGTCGAGACTGGCTCCTCCCTCGCGCCCGATGCCGGGGGCGGTGAGCCGGCAGGCGGCGCGGTGAACCAGGTCGGCGCGTCCCGCCACGTAACCGCCCATGGGGACGATCCCGCCGCCGGGGTTCTTGATGAGCGAGCCCGCGATGAGATCCGCTCCGACCTGGGGCGGTTCGAGCGTTTCGGTGAACTCGCCGTAGCAGTTGTCGACGAAGCAAATGATGTCGGGGCGCCGCGCCTTCACCAGCCGGATGATCGCGCCGATCTCCTCGATCCTGAGGGAGGGGCGCCAGTCGTAGCCGCGGGAGCGCTGGATGGTGACGACCTTGGTTTCGGGGCGCAGGGCGTCGGGGATGGCCGCCATGTCGACGCGTCCTTCGGGGTCGAGGGGGAGTTCCCGGTAGGTGACGCCCCATTCCATGAGCGACCCCTGGTTTTCGCCGCGCAGGCCGATGACTTCCTCGAGGGTGTCATAGGGAGCGCCGGCGATGGAAAGCAACTCGTCGCCCGGCCGAAGGGCGCCGAAAAGGGCGACGGCCAAGGCGTGCGTTCCCGAAGCGAACTGCTGGCGGACCATGGCGGCTTGGGTCCCGAAGATCTGGGCGAAAACGGCTTCCAGCGCTTCGCGGCCCAGGTCTCCGTGACCGTAGCCGGTGGTGCCGGCGAAATGCTGTTCGCCGATCTGATGATCTCGAAAGGCCAGCAGGACTTTCTTCTGGTTGAAGTGGCGCGTGCGGTCGATCTCGGCCCAGACAGGGGCGAGGGCGGCTTCGGCGGCGTCGATCGCGGTGGCGGTAGCGGTCAGGGTGGCCATAAGGGGGCAGATTCTCCTCGTGCATGGGTGGCGTTCTTATTATATTCCCGTTTCACGGCGGAACTAGCGACCGAAGCCTCGCGGTCATCTGCGGGCAGGCGACAATTTGCCGAGCGAAACCTTGTCTGAGGAGCGGCTACCTCTCGGCGGGGCGATCGAGATAAGGTCGATTCGGAGAGTCGCGCCGCATTCGAGCTGGCGTGGGTCATGGAAAAAGCATGAGAAGAAGCATGAGAAAAAGCGTGAGGAGGTGCCTGCATGCATTCACAGCGCCGGAGGCTGGTATCGGGGTTGGCATTCACCTTGGCGTTATCCCTGTCTATGACGGCATGTGGGCAGCCGGCGACGGTTCCGACGGCCCAGGCGGATCAGGGCATGAGTCAGGCCATGAGTCAGGCCATGAGTCAGGCTCAGCTGCCGGAGTCGCCTGAGGATCGGGACCTACTGCGATTGCCGTCGGCCTTGCTGCAGGGGGACGTCTCGGAGGGATTCGGAACCCAGCAGGTCCGGGCCTTGAGCCGGCAGTATCAGTACGTTCGGCAGGGGAACCGGTATTTCGCCTATCGTCGGGTCGGGGGGCGCAACGAGCCGGTCGTCATTATGCGGCGCGGGCGGCCCTTCCGGGTGATCTTCGTCTACATCGCCCCTTACTACCATTACCGCCTGGTTCCGTTTTACGGGCAGTACACCTTCCCGGGCCGCATGCAGGTGATTGCGACGATCCAGAACTACTCCTATCGTCCGAGCGTCGTGCGCGTTCGGCAGGATGGCCGGGTGACCTGGATCAACCAGGATGCGGTCGCGCATACCGCGACCGGGCCCTTGCCCGGCATGGTGACGACGGAGGGGGCCTGGGACCTGGTCATGCAGCCGGGTCAATCCGCCAGTCGCCGCTTCATGATTCCGGGGCGGTTCGACTACTACTGCCGCTTCCACCCCAGCATGCGGGGCGCGGTGGTCGTGGAGGCGGGGAACGTGACGCCGTAGGGCGGGCGATTTGCGGCTGAACTGGGGGCTGCTGCCTGCTCGTGGGAGTCGAGAACGAGGAGGATCGTTTGAAGGCTGCGTTGCACGGGGGAATCCTGCTGCTCGTCTTGGCCGGCGTCGCATGTCAGCATCAAGCTGCGGGCCCCCAGGCCTTACCCGATCATGCGCATGCGGCACCGGAAGCCGGTACGGACGCCGGCATTCGGCGGGAGAATCCTGCCGTCAAGCCTCCCGAGGTGGGGGTGCACGAGGTATCGATTCGCAACTTTATCTACGAGCCGGCGAGTCTGTCGATCCGAGTGGGGGAGTCGGTGAGGTGGACGAACTACGACGTGGCTCTCCACGATGCGGCGGCCTACACGGGGAGTTGGAAGACGCCGTTGCTCAAGGTGAACGAGTCGGCGACCCGGGTCTTCGGGGAGCCGGGAGTATTCCCCTATTACTGCACGATTCACCCCGCGATGCGGGGGACGGTCGAGGTCAAGTGAAAGAGGGTAATCGAATGAGAAGAAACTTACTGACACTCACGATGCTCGGGGCGAGCATGGTCGGCATGCTGGGGTGCTCGGCGATGGCCCCGCCTCAGTCGCCGGTGGACGTCGCGGCTGCCCAGGGCAGGGACCTTCCCCTGCGGGCCGATTTCAGAGATGCGACCCCCGAGCTGAACAGCTCGGCCTACGAGGTCCAGCAGCGCAGAGGCCGGCGTTACCGCCACCGGCGGATCATCGTTTCGGGGCGACCCTATTTCATCCCCTACTTCGCCTACCAGAACTATTACCTGCCCAATTATCTCCGCTATGATCCGTACTGGTACTACGTTTACGCTTACTCGGGTCCCGGATTCACCGGCAGCCGGCGGCTGATCCGGGTGCGGCGCGACCGCGACCGCGATCGCCGCTGGACCGATAGGCGCGACTGGGATCGCGATGATCGCAGCGACTGGCGGGACCGGGACCGGGATTAGCCGCGTTTCCGGGCGCTGAAGGGGCGGGGGGCATCCCCCGCCCTACTCGAATACATACTCGGTCTCGTACTGGACGTCGGTAATCTCGGCGTCCCAGTGCCCCCCCTCGACGTAGCGAACGGCTTTCTGCAAGACCTCGCTCGCGTGGGGGGCGCTGTTGCTCACCACCACGAAGCCCAGCTGGGCGCTGCGCCAATGGTCGAGATCCCCCACCTCGGCGACCGAAATCTTGAACTGGTTCTGTACCCGGGCGAGAATGGACCTGACCACCGATCGCTTGTCTTTGAGCGACTGGGCACCGGGAATGTCGAGATCGATCAAGCAAGAACCCACGATCATACGCGGGCGCGCTCCTTGACGGCCCCCTGAATGAACCCCACCACCTCGTCCGTCGGTGTCCCAGGCCCGAAAACCGCGTGAGCGCCAGCGTCCCGAAGGGCGGCGATGTCGTCATCGGGAATGATCCCGCCCACCATGACCACGACATCCTCGGCGCTCTGCGCCTTGAGCGCATCGATGATCTGGGGGACGAGCGTCAAATGGGCCCCCGAGAGTAGGCTGAGGCCCACCACGTCCACGTCCTCCTGGATGGCGACGCTGACGATGGCTTCGGGAGTCTGATGCAAACCGGTATAGATCACTTCCATCCCCGCATCACGCAGGGCGCGGGCGATCACCTTGGCCCCCCGGTCATGCCCGTCCAGGCCGGGCTTGCCCACCAGGACGCGAATCGGACGTTGAATCATGTTTCTTCTCCCTCTCCAACCCCATGCCCGCTACCGGTAGCAGCGGACCGGAGCTCCTTGAGATTCCTTCCCATTATACCGGAGCCCGCGGATCTGGAGCGCCGGGCAATCCTTTATAATGGCGACGAGCGATCAGTTGCCCGTCATCCCTCCTGCCCTGTCATCCCACCTTCGATCCCGAGAGGACATCCCGCATGTTCAAGCCACTCGACGCGATCCTGGTTTCCGACGCGCCGGTCCGCGACCGCGAAACCCTTCGGATCCTCCTCAACCACAACATCCACCTCGAACATGGCGCCATCGTCCAGTACCTCCAGCACGCCTACGCCATGGGCGAAGGAGGAATCGGCACCGAGGTCATCTCCATCGCCCGCGCCGAGATGCGCCACATGAAGTACTTCGCCGACCTGCTCGTCGACCTGGGAGGCAAACCCACGCTCGATCGCGGCAATATCTACTTCGAAGCCTCCTCGCCGACCGCCATGATGACCAACGGCATCCGCGCCGAAGAGGATGCCCTGAGGGAGTACCGCCTGCAACTCGAGCGGGTGGACTTCGCGCCGATGCAGCGCCTGCTGGAAAGGGTCCTGGCCGACGAAGAGTACCACCATGGCCAGTTCCAGGGCTTCGAGGAAGCCTTCCTCTCCGGGGCCGCCCAGGCCAAGCCCGATGCGGCTTTTCCCTCGCCCGGCCCCGTCGAGGATCCCGAGGCCATGGCCCTGCTCGGCTCCTCCTTCACGGCCCGCTACAACCAGATCCTCGAATATGTCCAGTACTACTTCGAGAGCCGGGACTACCATGCCCGCGATTTCCTCGAAGAGACCTGGACCTGGGCCATGCGGGGCATGGCGCTTTTCGCCGATGAGCTGTCGGAACATGGCGCCGATCCCGCCTTCACGAACGCCCCGATGCCCGTGACCGGTGACCTGCGCGTCCATCTCGATCGGGCGATCGCCCTCGAAAAAGCCAACGTCACCACCCGCTCGGAGCAACTGCGCTGCCCGCTCTCCTCCGATCTCAAGGCCATGCTCAAGAACATCCAGTCCCACGAGGCCTACAACGTCATGCGCCTCGAAGACTACAAAGCCAAGGACCTGTCGCTCGAACCCGCTCCCGCCACGCCACCCCCCGATCGCCAACCGGAGATCCCTCTTCCACCCGTGCGCTCGCGAGCCAGCTTGACGGTCGGAAGCTTGATCCAGCCGTGACTCCGCTTACAGGCTCGGGTGATCCCTTGCGACGCGAGGCCTTGCCCACGCCCGTACGCGCGAACTGCGATCCTCCGCGGGGTATGATTCCCTGGTGAGAAACGATGGTCGACAAGAAGAACAATTGGCCGAGGCCCTGATTCGGCTGGAATCGGGCGACGCGCTCGGTGCCGAGGCGCTGCTCCATGGTCTGAAGGGATCGCAGGCCCAGAAGCTCCGAGCTCGCTTGGCTTGCGCGCGCGGGCAGCATCTCGAGGCTATCAAGCTGCTTCGCGCCGGGGCCTTCGAGCAGGAAAGCGCCGAGCAGCATGTCCTGCTGGGGACATGCTGGCAGCACCTGACGCAGTGGGAATCCGCGGAGAAGGCCTTGCGTCGGGCGGTCCTGCTCGATCCCGCCCGCACCGAGGCTTTCGTCCTGCTAGGAACGACACTCTACCAGCAGGAGCGGCACCGAGAGGCCGTGCAGGCGATGGAACGTGCGCTGAGCATCGATTCGCGCGCGCTCTTGGCCCGGTACCACCTCGCCCAGATCTGCATGGAACTCGGCGATTTCAAGCGAGCCCTGTCTCAGCTTCATATCCTGAGGAGCCTCAAGCCGGATGATGCTCCGGTTCATCGCTTGCAGGCCGCCATCTTCCTCCAGGTGAAGGATTTCCGGCAAGCCCTGGTGGAGCTCTGCTGGCTGGTCGAGGCCGGTCACGCCGATACCTGGTGTTTCAGCACGATGGGCGGAGCGTATCGGGCCATCGGGGAGAACGTGCAGGCGCTCAAGGCCTATGAGTATGCCTTGAAGCTCGATGCCACCCTGAGCGACGAGTCCGCCTTCGCCGCTCAACTCAACGAGGAGCTCGGGCAGTTCGAGGCGGCACTGCGGGGGTATCGAACCTTGCGGCGGGATCTGACCTGGGGAGAGCGTGCTCGGGCAGCAGTCGAGCGGCTCGAAAGTCACCTGGCCGTTCTGCCGCTCTCGGCGAATCCGGCTGTCGATCTTCCCGACTTTCAGGGGTTTCAGCCACCGCCGGTCTCAAAGCAAGGCAACTTGCCGTTGGAGCGCGAATCGCGAGTCGGGACGCCGATCGGCATGGCTGAGGTCGGCTACGAGGGCCCGCCGCCGATCCTCGAGCGTTTGAAGCGAAATCTCGCGGAGCTTGCCGAGCGATTGGGCCTGAAGGCGCGCTCGCAAGAGGTCCTGGACCGGATTGCGCCGGCGACCGTGAAGGAGGGGGTCGCCGTGGCGCTGCGGAAATTCCCCCTCAAACGCTTCTTTGGAGACCGGAAGCCATGACGGACGGCGCTTCAGCGGGCGACCCTTCACCCGGTCAGGAACGGCAGGGTCGTCTCCGCCTGCGCGCTAGACGGCCCACTTGTCTCCCGGTTGGTAGAAGGTCGTTCGGGCGGCCATCGCCTGGGTGGGAGTGGCCTGCCAGAAGCTGAGCTTTCGGAGGATCCCCCACGTGCGGTAGGCGCGGAGCAGTTCGATCGGGTTGCGGAGCTTCCAGGCGCGATCGCGCGCGACGCTCCAGAGCGAGGCCTTGGCCTTTTCGGGCTGAATGAACTGCGAGAACGAGAGGTTCATCGCCCAGTAGCGCTTGAAGGCTTCCTCTTGGCTCAGGGGGGCGACGTCGTGCATGCGCCCTTCGTAGTCGAGTACGACGTGGTAGCCTTCGCAGAGCAGTCGGTAGGCCCATTGCCGGTCGGCGCAGATTGCGAGACGTTCGTCGAAGGTGTAGAGGGCCCAGAGTTCCCGGCGGACGGCGAGGTTTTCGAGGCAGAGCCCGAACTGGGGTGCGGCGAGGAAGTTCGCGAGGTCCTGGGGGTAACTGGGTTGCTTGAGGGAGATTTGGGCGGGATCCCAGCCTTCGCCGGAAACTGCGGCGACCTTGGGGTTTTCGAAGTGCTTGAGCATGTGGAAGATCCACTGGCGATCGCGCGGCATGCGCCGGTTGCTGAGGATCAAGATGGCGTCGGAGTCACCTCGCTGGGCGGCCCGGTTTATGGCGGAGCCGGGGGTCGTATTGGGGGGGAGGGCGAGGGTCGAGATGGGAAACTCGGCCTGAACCGAGGCGAGATCGACGGGGGCCTCGTGGTAGGTGACGACGACTTCCATGGAGGGGTGTCGCTGGTCGTAAAGGTAGGCTACTAGGGGCTGAATCCCCAGTTGGGGACGATCCACGCGAAGGATGATCTGTAGCGAAGGTGTCATGATTGCCCCTCCTCATCGATTGCTCGGATGGTGCTTTAGCCCATCATCGTCGAGGGGGCAAGCGAGAGGATAGGGCGGGATGCCAGAGAGAGTTCGGCCTTACCGGCACCTAGCGCCGGCGGCTGTTGATTAAGGCCGCGAGAGAACGCCGTAACGAGCTTTGCTCTAGCGCCAGCGGCTGTTTCGTAAGGCAGCGAGAGAACGCCGTGACGAGCTTTGCTCTAAGGTGACGACGTGATCACACCGTCTTGGCGAAGGCCGGCGATCGCCTCGGGGGTGTAGCCCAACCGGAAAAGGAGGTCGTTGGGAACGAGCCTCGGCGGCGGGGCGGGTTCGAAGGCCGAGAATCGCGGGCCCTCGAGTTCGTCGAGGGTGAGCTGCTGGCCTAGGCCCGAGCGGTCCCGGTGCCGCAGAGCTGCGAGGATGCCGCTGACGGTCGCCCAAGGGGAAGTCGCGTCGGGCGCGATGCAGACGATCAGCATGGGGTTGTAATCGTGAAGCATGGCGACGTCGACGAGCGCCGAGCTTTCGACCAGGACGTCCGATTCTTGGACGAGAAGTAGCAAGATGCGCATGCCTTCCGGGTGATCGAGTCGGAGTCCCGGGGGCAGGGGAAGCAGCTCAGCGCCCCAGGCGGCGAGGGTTCTCGCTGCGGGGGAAACCTCGCTGCTTGGGGCGAGGTCGAGGATCTTGACTCCGGTTAACGGCAAGAATGACATTATCCCTCTCTCTCGTCAGCTTTTTCTTTGTATACCCTGGTCCTGCCTTTTCGGCGGGACCTCCGCCTGCTGCTAGCTAGGGGATCGGGAATGACATGCGGACGCCCAGCGGGTTTGAGCGGCGCGGAAGGTGAAGATTCGGCAAGGGTATGGTACGCTTCTGGATAAGCAAAGAAAGGGGACTCAGCCATGGCATTGCTCGAACTCAACCGCAATGAACAAAAGCTTCTTCAGGAGGCGGTCCAGAAGTTCATGGACCGGCACCGTACCCCGGACGTTTGGCTTCCGGGCCAGCAGGCCCTCGCGGCTCTGAACGTCCGGCCCAAGGGCCCGGCGGTCATCAAGGCGCTGTTGCCGACGCAAGCCATCGCGCTCATCCGGGCGGCGATTGCTGGGAATGACGGGGCCGAGGCCGCCAGCATTCTCGCCAAGCTTCCACAGAAGTAAGGGGCGAACCTCCGGTACCGAACCTGCGAGCGCCGATTCCGGCGTCCAAGAACGAAGCCCCGAGCATGGCTCGGGGCTTCGTTCTTTTCGGGGGATTTACTAGACGGAGGCGAGCTGCTTCATCCGCTCGACGACCAGGTCGCCGATTTGCGCGGTGGTGTCGGCCACGGGTACTCCTGCTGCCAGGAGAGCGTCGACCTTGCCCTGCGCGGTGCCCTTGTTGCCGGAAACCAGCGCGCCGGCATGGCCCATGCGCTTGCCTTCGGGAGCGGTGCGTCCGCCGATGAAGCCCACGACCGGCTTGGTCATGAAGTTCTTGATGTACTCGGCGGCGTCCTCTTCGTCCGAACCGCCGATTTCACCGGCCATGACGACCAGTTCGGTATCGGGATCTTCCTGGAAGGCCTTCAGCACGTCGACGAAGTTGGTCCCGATGATGGGATCGCCGCCGATGCCCACGATGGTGGACTGGCCGTAGCCGCGGTTGGTCAGGTCCGCGGCGATCTCGTAGGTCAGGGTGCCGGAGCGCGAAACCACGCCGACTTTCCCCTTCTTGAAGATCATCGCGGGCATGATGCCGAGCTTCGCTTCGTCGGGGGTGGTGAGGCCGGGGCAGTTGGGGCCGATGAGGCGGCTCTTGGACTTCGCCAGCACCGGGTAGACCCGCATCATGTCGAGGGTGGGGATGCCCTCGGTGATGCAGACGATCAGGGGGATCCCCGCGTCGATGGCTTCGAGGATCGAGTCGGCCGCGAACGGGGGTGGAACGAAGATGATGCTGGCGTTTATCTCGGGATGCGCCACCAGCGCCTGCTTGGCCGTGTCGTAGACGGGCACGCCGTGGGTTGAGGTCATGCCGCCCTTGCCGGGGGTCAAGCCCGCCACCACCTGGGTGCCGTATTCGATCATCTGGGAGGTGTGGAAGGACCCTTCGCGGCCCGTGACGCCGTGCACCAGCAGGCGCGTGTCTTTGTTGATGAAGATGCTCATTCGTTAAACCTCAAATTTCAAAGTTGAAAGCTAGCGGACTGCTGCGCCGTATGCGACTTCGACCACCTTGCGGGCGGCTTCCTGCATACTCGCCGCGGGAATGAGCTTCGTGCCTTCCAGCAGCATGCGGCCTTCTTCCTCGCGAGTTCCCGAGAAACGGACCACGATGGGCACCTTGATGTCCATGGTGCTGGTGGCCTCGAGGATGCCCTTGGCCACTTCGTCGCAACGGGTGATGCCGCCGAAGATGTTGATGAGCACCGCCTTGACCTTGGTTTCCATCAGCACGACGTCGAGGGCGTTGCGAACGACCTCGGCCTTGGCGCCGCCGCCGATGTCCAGGAAGTTGGAAGGCTGGCCGCCCTCGCGGCTCACGGCGTCGAGGGTGGTCATGACCAGGCCCGCGCCGTTGCCGATGATGCCGATGTCACCCGAGAGGTGAACGTAGGTGAGGCCCCGCAAGCGCGCCTCGTCCTCGATCGCGTTGTCGTCCTCGGACTCCTGCCACTGAGCGAGCTCCGGCTGACGGAAGAGGGCGTTGTCGTCGATGTCCATCTTGCAGTCGGCGGCGATGACTTCGCCTTCCTTGGTGATGACCAGGGGGTTGATCTCGGCGAGCGTCGCATCCGAGCCCACGAAGGCGTTGTAGAGGCCGCGCAGGAACTTGGTGATGGGCTTGACGTAGGCCTTGTCGAGGTTGGCTCCGAAGATCAGGTCGCGGATCTGGAAGTCCTGAAGTCCCAGGGTCGGATCCACCCAGACGCGGGAAATCTTCTCGGGGGTCTTCTCGTTGACTTCCTCGATGTCCATGCCGCCCTCGGCCGAGACCATCACGATGATCTGCTTGGTATCCCGATCGAAGAGCATCCCGAGGTAGTATTCCTTGTCGATGTTGATCGCGCCCTCGACCAGCACCTTCTTGACCTTCAATCCCTTGAGGTCCATGCCCAGGATCTGCTTGCCGACTTCAAAAGCCTCGGTCGGGGTCTTGCCAAGCTTGACGCCGCCCGCTTTTCCGCGGCCGCCGACGTGGACCTGGGCCTTCACGACCACGGTCCCGCCAATTTGCTCGGCGATTTCCTTGACCTGGTCATTGGTGAAGGCAACCTGACCCTTGGTGGTAGGCACTCCATATTTCTGGAGGACCAGCTTGCCCTGAAATTCGTGGATCTTCATCCTGTCGATCTCCTTGTGGTGCGATGGAGGAGCGATCGGCCTAGCTGCCGAGGCTTGCTTCCTCATGATACCAACAAGACGCAGTCTAGGCCAGGGTTCCGGGGAGGTAAAGAACCATATCCCCGCTGATTCGACAGGGAGCGACGCATCGTTGTTCTCGCGAGGGAACTGCTCTAGACTCGCTGCCACGGATCCCCAATCCTATCAAGGGAGGAATCATGAAGCGTCAAACTGTGAAGAACCTCAGCTACGTGGCCTTGTGGGCAGGGGCCGCCTCGGTGCTCGTCTCCGGCGGCATCTACGCGGCGGATCTCATGCGCGCCGAAAAAACCAGCAAGCGGCGTGAGGGCAGCCTCTTCATCGGACTCTGGGCTCCCTCGTTCTTCGCCCTCTCCGAGATGCTCGATCGGATCGCCGAGCAAGACGATCGCTACATGGGCGTAAGAATCACCGACCGAGAAGAGCGGATGCCGATCGCCAAGCATGCCCGCGAACTGATTCAGCGCTGACCGGTCCGGGAGGGAGCCGAAAGGTTCCCTCCCGCTTCGGGACCTTGGCCGCAGGAAGGAGGACGCCATGCGCGCGAGAGCCGTCAACGGTTTCGAGCTCGGACCGAACGCCGAGCGCCTTTTTGCGATCGCGGGGGGTCTGTCATGAGAGCGTCGAAAAAAGCGCGGTTGTGGCTGAACGCCTTGGGTGGAGCCTATCTCGTCTACCGGATGCTCAGGCCGAAGCCGCGGATCTCGCTGGAGGATCAGGTGGTGCTGATTACCGGAGGATCGCGAGGACTGGGCTTGCTGATGGCCCGGGAGTTCGCGCTTCAAGGGGCCCGGCTGGCGATTTGCGCCCGCGATTGCATCGAGCTCGAGCACGCGCGCCACGATCTCGAAAGTCGGGGAGCGGAGGTCTTCGCCGTCGCATGCGACGTCGCTCGGCAGGAAGAGGTGAACCGGATGGTCGCTTCGGTCGAGGCCCATTACGGTCGCATCGACGTTTTGGTCAACAATGCGGGGATCATCCAGGTCGGTCCCCTCGAGAGCATGACCGCCCAGGACTTCGAGCAGATCATGGCGATCAATTTCTTCGGGGCGGTGTACACGACGCTCGCCGTGACCCCGGGGATGCGCCGACGGGGATACGGTCGGCTCGTGACCATCGATTCCATCGGGGGGCGAGTTGCCACGCCGCACTTGATTCCCTACGACGCCTCCAAGTTCGCGCTGCGCGGATTCTCCGAGGGGATTCGCACGGAACTGGCCCAGCATGGGATCACGGTGACGACGATCCTGCCGGGGCTCATGCGCACCGGATCGCCGGTCAACGCGCTCTTCAAGGGCCGTCAGGAGTGGGAGTTCACGTGGTTCACCATCGCGGACTCGCTGCCTTGGCTCTCCATGGATGCTCGCGAGGCTGCCGAGCGGATCGTGCTGGCATGCCAGCGCGGGGAGGCGGAGATCACGTTGAGCGCCCGCGCTCGAATCATCGGGCTGGTCCATGATCTCGCCCCTCCTTTCGCCATGAGCATGCTCACCCTAGCCAACCGTTTGCTACCCAGCGCCGACGGCAGGGGAACGGAATCCGCGCGAGGCATGGAGTTGGTGAGCCCGCTGGCGCCGTCCTGGTTGACCCACTGGACCAACGAGGCTGCCAAGCGAAACAATCAGTTCGGCGGTCAGTATGCTCCCGCTCCCGAGCATGCCCGTAAGGTCGGTCTGACGCATGATGGGGGCAAGCGCGACGGAGCTTGAGCGCGAGGCCGCCGTTCCGAAGAATGGCGGCCTCGCGAGGACTGGATGGGACGACGGGCGAATTCGGGGTCAGCGCTGGCAGAGCTCCAGGAGCACTCCTCCGGTCGACTTCGGGTGAACGAAGGCTATCATGGCGCCTCCGGCTCCCTTGCGGGGGGTTTCATCGATGAGGCGAACGCCTTCGGCCTTGAGTCGCGCGAGCGCCATGACCACGTCATCGACGCCGAGGGCGACGTGATGGATGCCTTCACCGCGCTTTTCGAGAAACTTGGCCACCGGGCTGTCCGGGGTGGTGGGTTCGAGCAACTCGATCCGGCTCTCACCGAGCGCGAACACGGCCGTTCGCACCCCTTGATCGGGCACATCCTCGATTTCATGCAGCTTTAGCCCGAGCATCCCAGCATAAAGGGGGAGGGCTGCGTCGATTGAGCGGACGGCGATGCCCAGGTGATCGATCTTGCCGATCTGCGTGAACTTGGGATCCAGCATGTCAGCCCTCCGCGGCACGGTAGGTGCCGAAGACCCCGCGCAGGGCGTCGCTGATCTCGCCGACGGTGGCGTAGGCCTTGACGGCCACGTAGATCGCCGGAAGCAAATTCTCCGTTCCTTCGGCCCGCCGGGTGATCTCGGCCAGCGCCAGCCTCACGGCCTCGCCGTCCCGCTGGGCCCGGATCTTCTGAAGGCGCGCTTTTTGTTCCTGCTCCCCAGCGAGTCCGATCTTCTGGACGGTCACGTTCTCCTTGGTTTCGGACTGGAAGCAGTTCACGCCGACGACGAAGCGCTCCTTGCGTTCGACCTGGCGCTGGTACTGGAAGGCGCTCTCATGGATTTCGCGCTGGAAGTAGCCCTTGGAGACGCAGGCGATGACGCCGCCCTGCTTTTCGATTTCGTCGAAGTAGGTCTGGACGCCCTCCTCGATCTGATGGGTGAGGCTTTCGATATAGTAGGAGCCGGCCAGGGGATCGACCGTGGCGGTGGCCCCCGATTCGAAGGCGAGAATCTGCTGGGTCCGCAGGGCCGTGAGGGCGGAGGCTTCGGTGGGGAGGGCGATCGCCTCGTCCTTGCTGTTGGTGTGCAGGGACTGGGTACCGCCGAGAATCGCGGCAAGGGCCGACAGGGTCGTCCTCACGATGTTGTTGTCGGGTTGTTGCGCGGTGAGCGAGGAGCCGGCGGTCTGGGTGTGGAACCGCAGCTGCATGCTCTTGGGGTCCGTGGCGCCGAAACGGTCCTTCATGATGCGGGCCCAGATGCGGCGGGCGGCCCGGAACTTGGCCACTTCCTCGAGCACGTCGGTCCAGGCGCAGAAGAAGAAGCTGAGTTGCGGGGCGAAGCTGTCGACGTCGAGACCCGCCTGGATGGCGGCTTCGACGTAGGCGATGGCGTCGGCCATGGTGAAGGCGACTTCCTGGATGGCGGTCGCTCCGGCTTCGCGCATGTGGTAGCCCGAGATGGAGATGGTGTTCCAGCGGGGCATGGTCTCGGCGCAGTAGGCGAAGATGTCGGTGATGATCCGCATGGAGGGCGCGGGAGGGAAGATGTAGGTGTTGCGGGCGACGTACTCCTTGAGGATGTCGTTCTGGATGGTGCCGGTGAGTTTGTCGGGGCTTACGCCCTGCTTCTCGGCCACGGCCTGGTACATGCAGAGCAGCACGCTGGCGGGGGCGTTGATGGTCATCGATGTCGAGACCTTGTCGAGGGGGATACCCTCGAAGAGCAGCTCCATGTCGGCCAGGGAGTCGATGGCGACGCCGGTCCTTCCGACTTCGCCCGAGGCCAGCGGATGGTCGGAGTCGTAGCCCATCTGGGTGGGGAGGTCGAACGCGGTGCTGAGTCCCGTCTGGCCTTTCGCCAGCAGGTACTTGAAGCGGGTATTGGTTTCCTCGGCGGTCCCGAAGCCCGCGTACTGCCTCATGGTCCAGAGGCGGCCGCGGTACATCGTCGGCTGTACCCCTCTCGTGTAGGGGTACTGGCCCGGATAGCCCAGGTCTCGGTCGGGCTCGAACTTGGAGAGATCCTCGCGGGTGTAGAGGCGGTCGACGGGCATGGCGGAGCCGGTGAATCCCGCCTCCGGACGTTCAGGATGCTTGGCGAGCTGGGGCGCCACGGCCTCGGCCTCCCAGTCCTTCTTGGTCGTTTGCTGGGTCGTCATCAGGCAATCACCACGAGCGCCGCGCCTCCTTCGACCGTCTGGCCCGCGGCGCAGCCGAGCGTCTCGACGATGCCCGCCATGGGAGCCAGGATTTCGGTTTCCATTTTCATCGCTTCGAGTACCAGCAGGACGGTGCCGACCTCCACTGCCTGTCCCACGTCAACCAGGACGCGCTGAACCATGGCATGCATGGGGGCGGTGACTTTTCCCGAGGCCGCGCCGGCGGAGAGCGCGGAGCCCGAATGGCTGCTCGGACGCTTGGGTTTGGCGACGGTCGCGGTGGCCGTCCCCCCCTTCTCAGAGACCGAAACGGTGAAGAGCTGGCGATTGACCTCGACCCGGAATTCCCGGGCCTGGCCGAAGACGGGGCCCTCCGCCGCGGTCATCGCCGTGGGGGCTGTCGGAGTCAGGGCCGCGAGATCCTCGCGGGTCAGGTCCGTCCCGATGAAGTGGGTCGACATGTCGCCCGCGATGAACTTGGGGTGCTCGAGGATGCGCTTGAAAAGCGGAATGGTGGTGGGCACTCCTTCGATTTCGAACTCGGCGAGGGCGCGCTTCATGCGGGCGATCGCCTCCTGGCGATCGGAGCCCCAGGTGATGAGCTTCGCGAGCAGCGAATCGTACATCTCGGGTACCTTCCAGCCCGCGTAAACCGCGGCGTCCACCCGGATTCCGGGACCTTCGGGCGGAACGTACCGCGTGATCAGTCCGGGGTTCGGGCGAAAGTTCTGAGCGGGATCCTCGGCGTTGATCCGGCATTCGAGCGACCAACCCATGGGTTGGAGATCTTTCAGCCGCTCGGGAACGTGGCCGCCCGCGGCGATCCGGATCTGCTCCTTGACGAGATCTACCCCGTAGACCATCTCGGTGACGGTATGCTCGACCTGGATGCGGGTGTTCATTTCGAGGAAGTAGAAAGCGCCATCCTGGAAGAGGAACTCGCAGGTGCCGGCTGAGTCGTAGCCCACCGCCTGAGCCATGCGAACGGCCGTGTCCCCCATGTCGCGCCGCATCTCGGGCGTGAGCGCCACGCTCGGCGCCTCCTCGACCAGCTTCTGGTGGCGGCGTTGGATGGAGCACTCCCGTTCGCCGAGGTGAATGACCGTGCCGTGCTTGTCGGCGAGGATCTGCACCTCGATGTGGCGCGGCTGGCCGAGGTAGCGTTCCATGTAGACTTCGCCGTTGCCGAAGTAGCTCTCGCCTTCGCGAATCGCCTTGGCGAGGGCGGCTTCGGCTTCGGCGGGGCCGTTGACGACGACGAGTCCGCGCCCGCCGCCGCCGGCGGCGGCCTTGATGGCGATGGGCCAGCCGTGTTCGTCACCGAATGTCATGACGGCGGCGGCTTCGGTCACGGGCTCGGTGGTGCCTGGGACGATGGGGACGCCGGCTTTCTGGGCGAGGCGGCGGCTGACTGTCTTCGAGCCCATGAGGGCGATCGCTTCGGCATGCGGGCCGATCCAGGTGAGGCCGGCGTTTTGGCAGGCGCGGGCGAAGTCGGGGCTTTCGGCGAGGAAGCCATAGCCGGGGTGGACGGCGTCGGCTCCGGCGCGCTTGGCTATGGCTATCAGGGCCTCCTGGTCGAGGTAGGAGGTGTCGAGGTGGAAGGCTTGGTCGGCGAGGCGGACGTGGCGGGCCTCTTGGTCGGGGGCGGTGTAGACGGCTGCGGTGGCGACGCCGAGCTCTTGGCAGGCGCGGATCACGCGCAGGGCGATTTCTCCACGGTTGGCGATGAGCACTTTCGAGAACATGTTGGCTATCCTATCCGCGGGCTGCGTCGTCGCAGCCGTTTGCGCTAGAGTCGTCAGGTTACCAGGCGGATGGCCCCGGGGGGGCGAGAGGGACCGAGCCCCATGATACCAGCAGAAGCGCGGCTTGGCGTCGTGTCGGCGTAAATTTCCCGGGGGATCCCCTCAACCCTAGCCCGTCACCCTCCAATCGCCCTTGGTCAAAGCGCTCTCGGCAGTCGCGGGTCCGGGGTTTATGCTGGAGGCGATGAAGCGACGAGACGTGCCGCGCCAGGCGGCCAGTTGGCTGGTTTTCTTGGGTTCGGTCGTGCTCTTGGGGGCTTGCGGGGCATTTCCGGGTTTGCCCGATTCCCATGGGTTGCCGAACGAGACGCCTGCCTTTCCTGGACCCTTCGAGAAGTATGATAGCGCGCGGCCGGCGGCCTTCAAGCGCGCTCCCGATCCGGTCGCGTCCCCGTCTCCGCCGGCGAGCGGGAGCGTGGGCCTGCGCTGATCGGCGCTTGCGGGGAGGCGCGACGGCGCGCTAGCATGGCGCCATGCCAACGATCAACGACGCGCACCTCGCACCGGAGGCCTTTTCCGACCCCTTACTGAGCTGGTTTCGCGCAGAGCAGCGGGCCATGCCGTGGCGCGGGGGGCGCGATCCCTATTTCATCTGGGTTTCCGAGGTCATGCTCCAGCAAACCCAGGTGGCCACCGTCATCCCCTACTACGAACGCTTCATCTCGCGTTTTCCGACGATTCAGGCCCTGGCAAACGCTCCGATGGACGACTTGCTCAAGTGCTGGCAAGGCCTGGGCTACTACTCGCGGGCCCGGAATCTGCAAAAGGCCGCCCAACAGGTCGTTTCGGAGCACGGGGGGGTCTTCCCGCGAGACTTCAAGGCCATCCGTTCGCTATCGGGGATCGGAGACTACACGGCGGGGGCCATCGCCTCGATCGCCTTCAACCAGCCGCATCCCGCGGTCGACGGCAACGTGATGAGGGTCCTGTCCCGCTGGTTCCGCATCTCCGAGAACGTCGCCAAGCCCCAGACCAAGCGCCGCTTCGAGGAGATCGCGCTTCGCTTGATTCCCGAGGGGCGCGCCTGGGAATTCAACCAGGCCTTGATGGAACTCGGAGCCTTGGTCTGCCTGCCGCGCAGTCCGCGCTGCGAGTCCTGCCCCGTGGCCAGCATCTGCCGAGCCTGGTTCCATGGGGATAGCGAGGCGTACCCCGTGAAAACGAAGAAGGCCCCGCCCAGGCCCGTCAGCTTCGCCGTCGCCGTCCCGATTCGCGACGGCTCGGTGTATCTTTGTCGCCGTCCGGTTGACGGCCTCCTGGGGGGGCTCTGGGAGTTCCCCGCCTTCCCGCTCGAAGTCGGAGAACGACCCGCCCAGGTCATCCAGGTGGCCTTGAACCTCCCGGAACTGGACTGGATCCCGCTTTGCACGGTCCTTCACACGTACACGCACATGAAGGCCACCATGCATGCCTTGACGGTCGAGCTTCCCCCCGCTTTCGATCTGCCCCTCGACGCGGAGCGGCGTTGGGTCGGCGTTTCGGACCTGGGGGAGTACGCGCTTTCGAATGCCAATCAAAAGATCAGGGCCGCCCTGGACGATCGCCCGCTCTTCATGGTGCCGCGCAGCTGGCTGCCGAGCCGCTACTGGGGCGGGGGTTTTTAGGGGGCGAGTTCGGCGCGAACGGCCATCTGGACGGCGATATAGCCGGAAAGCATGCCATCCTCGAACTGGAATCGGGAGTCGGATTCCAGCTTGGTGAAGTCATGGGGGTTGAGCAGGTCGTCTCCCCCGATGTAGGGATAGTGCTCCCGGGCGATCGCCAGAAGCTTCTTGCGCTGGTGCAAGATCATCTCGTCGAAGAGCCGGTCGAGCTTGTCCCGGCTGGAGGCGTCCGGGTGATTTTCTGGCGTGGTTTTCATGGCGGGTCTTTCCCTTTTTGAATGAGCCTTCGGGCCGTCGGGGAGATCGTAACATGAATCCAACCGTTTGTTGGCGCCCTTTTCGCGCCCTTCGGGTAGAATGTTGGCCACGATAGGTAGGCCACGATGAGGAAGCCTGATGCCTGAATTGCCGGAAGTCGAAACCATAAGGACCGATCTCGAGCCGCTCTTGGTAGGCCGTAAGGTGGTCGCCGCCGAGGTCTGCGTCGAGGAAGCCTACCGAGGCCGCTACGTGAATCTGGAGGAGGCGGTTGGCCGCCGTATCCATGCGCTGCGCCGTCGTGGGAAGTACCTGCTGGCCGATCTCGATGACCGCGAGCTGATCCTGCACCTCGGCATGACCGGCCAGGTGGGCGTGAAGCTCCTCGAGCCCGCCCTCAGGCACGTCAGAGTTCGCTTCCGTCTCGACGATGGGGCCGTCTTCTTTTTCGCGGATCAGCGAAGATTCGGCAAGATCCACGTGGTGGCGCCCGGGGAATATGCCGCCATGCCGACGCTCGCCGCGATGGGCCCGGAGCCGCTGAGTTCGGACTTCGTTCTCGCGCGCTTCTCCATGGCGTTGACCCGGGTCAACTCCCTGAAGTCGGTCTTGCTCGGCCAGAAGTTGGTTTCGGGATTGGGGAATATCTACGTCGACGAGGCGCTGCATCTGGCAAGGCTTCATCCGGAGCGCGGCCACCTGAATCGCGTCGAAGCCGAGCGCCTTTACGTGGCGATTCGCGAGGTCCTTGCCGAGGCGGTCCGCAATCGGGGAACCACCTTCAAGGATTACCGGGACGGCATGGGCAATTACGGGCGAAACCAGGACTTCCTGAGCGTCTACGATCGGGAGGGCGAGCCCTGCCGGACCTGCCGTACCCCGATCGTCAAGCTGAGGGTCGCGCAGCGAGGCACCTACCTCTGCCCCAACTGCCAGCCTCTCCCTCGGTAGGAAGGATCCTTCCCGGCGGAAACGGGCAAGTCGCGGGAATGCTAGAATTGAAGCGTCTGGCGCCGCTGAATTGGAGGTTCGCCTTGGCCCGAACACTCGCTTCTACGCTTTCTGTCGCCTTGCTGCTGAGCATGGGGGGAAATCCCGTTCAAGCGGCGGCGAAATCGAAGCCGCCGCTCGATGTCGCCATCATCTGGCACCAGCATCAGCCCCAGTACCCCAAGGTGCTGGGGACCAACATCTACACGATGCCCTGGGTGCGCCTGCATGCAGCCAAGGACTATGTGGACATGGCGGCGATCGCCGAGAAGTACCCGAAGCTCCGCTTGACCTTCAACCTGACCCCCGTTCTGCTCGAACAGATCCTCGACTACACCAAGGGCGCCTCCGACCAGGCCTTGATCCTCTCCCAAAAACCAGCCGTGGCTCTGGATGCCGAAGACAAGGCCTACCTCGACGCCAAGTTCTTCTCGGTCACCGACGTGATGCTCAAGCGCTTCGCGCCCTACGCCGCCCTCAAGGCCAAGCCCCGAGCGAGTTACAAGACGCAGGACTGGCGGGACCTGCAGGTCTGGTTCAACCTCGCCTGGCTCGATCCCGACGTGCTGGCCACGGAGCCCTTCAAGCAACTCGTCAGGCGAGGGCGCGGCTTCAGCGAAAACGACAAGGCACGCGTCCTGAACAAGCACCTCGCGATGCTCAAGGAAATCGTGCCCCTGCATCGCCGCCTACAGGACAAGGGACAGATCGAGGTTTCGTCGACTCCCTACTTCCACCCCATCTTGCCCCTGATCCACGATACCGACTCCGCCAAGGAGGCCATGCCTGGCGCGTCCTGGCCCTCGTCGCGATTTCACCAGCCGGATGATGCCCGCCTTCACGTTCAGATGGCCGCCGAGAGCTACAAGCTACTCTTCGGCCGCGCCCCGCGCGGCATGTGGCCAGGCGAGGGTTCGGTCGGTCAGGCGGTGGCGTCCATCTTCACGGAGGAACGCATCGACTGGATCGCCTCGGACGAGGAGGTGCTCGGCAACTCCCTCGGTATCACCTTGCGACAAGGCGAAAAGCTCTCGCGCCCCGACCTGCTCTATCGGCCGTACCAGATCGAGGGCGGCCCCGCGATACTCTTTCGCGACCGCCGTCTCTCCGACGACATCGGCTTCCGCTACTCCAAGATGTCCGGCAAGGCCGCCGCCACCGACCTGCTCGCCAAGCTGAAACGCGCCTGGGATTCAGCCCCTTCCAACTCTCCCACCCTCGTCACCCTCGTGCTCGACGGCGAGAACGCCTGGGAAAACTACCCGGACGACGGCAAGGAGTTCTTCCATGCCCTCTACCACGGCCTCACGACCTCCAACTGGGTCAAGACCACTACCCCGAGCGAGTTTCTGTCGCGTAGCAAGCCCGTAAAGTTGCCCCACCTCTGGGCCGGCTCCTGGATCGGCGCCGACTTCGCCACCTGGATCGGCGAGGAGGAAGAAAATCGAGCCTGGGACTTGCTCGTCGATGCGCGTCAGGCGCTCGATCGCTATCGCCTGCGCCAAGGAGCCAACGCCCGCTTCGAGAAGGTGCGCCGCATCTTGCTCGCCGCCGAGGGAAGCGACTGGTTCTGGTGGTACGGCAAGGATCAGGAATCGGGACGGGACGAGGAGTTCGACGAGGCCTTCCGCGGCCTCTTGAAGGAAGCGTACACCTCGATGGGCGAGAAGGTCCCGCAGGCCCTGAACATCCCGATCGTCCCGGTGGCGGTGACGGCGGATCAGGTGCCCAGAGCCACCCTCAGTCCGCCGATCGACGGCAAGTTAGGCCCCGCATGGGAAAAGGCCGGCATCGTCCACGCGACGAGCGGCGCCATGGCCGAGGGACAGCGCCTCTTCGAGTCGCTGCGCTACGGATGGGACGACGAAGCGGTTTACCTGGCCCTGCAGTACGCCAGGAAGCCCGCGGCGACGGAAATCCATCTCGGCCTCCCGTCGCGCTCGGGTGGCGAGTTGACGCCCCCGATTCCCTTTGCCGCTCACTTCCGGGTACGGCTGGATCCGGTTGCCGGAAAGGCCATCCTGCATGGCCCTCAGGGCGTCCTGAGCCAGCTTGATTTCGCCGTCGGAACCAGCAAAGCCGGAGGATCGGCGCATGTCGAGATCAAGCTTCCCTGGCGAGCCCTCGCGGCCGAGCGCGCCGAACCCTTGCTTCTGATGGCTTCCGCCGCCGGAACGCTCTTCCCGTCTCTCCCCCTGAAGCTTTCGGCTCCCCCTCCCCGGGGGCCGGCCCACGTGATCTTCACCGATGCCGTGGGAGACACCCTCGGTTCCGGCAAGCTCATTCCCCCAGTGAACCCCGTCTTCGAGCTGCCAAACTTCGATCTTCAGCACCTCGAGGTGGGAGAGTCCGGCAACGACTGGCTCTTCACCTTCCGGCTGGGGCAAATCGACAACCCATGGAACTCTCCGACCGGACTGAGCCTAGCGAGCCTGGACCTCTACCTCGCGACGGAAGATCTTTCGGGCGGACCCTCGCCCTTGCTGCCGGGACGCCGGGCGAAGTCCGAAACCCCATGGACCCACGCCCTCTCGATCGATGGCTGGCAGAGCGGGCTTTACCGGGGAGACGGCCAGAAGATCACCGAAGCCCGGACGTTCGTCGATCCGCTCGGCGGAAGAGTCGTGGCCGCCATCCCGAAGACCCTGCTTCCGGGGCATCCCCGCCAGTGGAAGTACCTCGCCTTCACCATGGCGCAGGACGGTTTCTCGGTGGGACGAATTCGCCCCCTCACCGCGCGACACGACTACGGGCACTTCAGCGGCAACGCGGCGCCGATCCTCGACTTGCTGGCGAAGCCCGACGAACAGAAGTCCCTCTTGAGTCCCATCCCCGACAAGACGATCCTGCCGCTGAGAGGGGCGCCGGTTCCTGAGCTCCACCGCATCGAAGCGAAGTGATCCGTCCCTAGATCGATGCCCCCCGGAGCCACGGCTCCGGGGGGCATCGACTGATCAGGGGTGGACCATCGCTAGAGCAGAGCTCGACGGCGTTCTCTCGCTGCCTTACGAAACAGCCGCTGGCGCTAGAAGAGGTACTTGAGGATGTCGATCATGTACGAGTCCGAGATGACCCGCCCGTCGTTGGCGTCCACCAGCATGGCGGGCTGATTGCGGTAGTCGAAGAAGATCCAGACCGGACCGAGGAAGTAGGCATCGACCAGGATGGCCTTGATGGCGTCATGGCTCGGAGCCTCGAGACCGGCGTTCTTGGCCCGCTGGAAGGCTGCTTTGCCGTCGAATTCATGGCGGTCGCTAGGTTCGCGAAGAAGCTGGCGAATGATCGCTCCGCCGTACTTCATGGCGAGATTCTCGCTCTCGCTCTGGTCCTTGAGCGACCCCCAGAACCCGTAATTCAGGGTGAGCAGCTTCTTCTTGGTGGGTGACCAGAAGACATGGCGGGAATGACCGGCGAAGGTCAGCCACTTGAAGCCCCAGCCCAGGTAGATCTGCTCGGCGTCAGGCGCCCATTCCAGGGCCTGCTTGATGGCCTTGGGCTGGGTGGAGTCCACCGAGGCCAAGACGCCGTAGCCGGGCTGCTCGTCGATGTCCGCGCCCAGGGTCTCCAGATTCTGGATGACGGGGCCATGCAGGGCGACGCTGCGGAGGTCGGCCGCCAGGCGATCCAGGGGGCTGTTCGCGACGACCGGTTGCGGGACCGGTGCCTTGCTCGCGTCGAGCGGTGCGCGCGACTCCTCTTGGGGCAATGCCTGCTGGGACGTGAAGGCGACGGCGCCCGGCGTGATGGCGGAGCGCTGACCACAACCGGTCGAGCTGATGACGGTGGCGGCCAGGGCGAAGAGAACGAGCCTTTTCATTGAGACGCTCCTTGCGAGGGAATGGCGCGAGGTTAGATCGACGTTAAGAACTACATCGTTCTCTTAACCCGAAACCTTGCGTGGAGATTTTCTTGGAGGGGAGCTGATCGGCTTGGCCATAGGTTTGCTTGCCATTCGACCACAGGCCCGTTAGACTCGCATGACAGCCGTTAGACGATTGAAAGGCGATCGCATGCCATCTCGAGTCCTGGAACAGCGAGAGAACAACGTCGTTCACCTGATCATCGAGGGAGAGACGCCGCTCAACATCCTTTCGCGACAAACGCTCGAAGAGTTGAGGCAGCTTTTGCTGCGCCTCACCGAGCAAGAGGATTGCGCGGCCTTGATCCTGAGGGGGGCGGGCGCGCGGGCCTTCAGCGCGGGCGCCAGCCTGCACGAGATCGCCGAGCTCACTCCGGCCACCGCCCAAGAATTCTCCCACCTGGGGCAGTCAGTGACGAGCCTGCTGGCGGATTTCCCAGCACCCGTCATCGCGGCGCTCAATGGCCTGGCCTACGGCGGCGGCCTGGAACTGGCGATCGCCTGTGACTTCCGCATCGCCTCCGACCAAGCCCGCTTCGCCTACCCATCGAGCAAGCTGGGCATCCTGCCCGGCTTCGGCGGCACGCAGCGCTGCCCGCTCTTGATCGGGCCGTCTCGCAGCAAGGAACTCATGTTCATGGGCCGGGTCCTCGATGCCGATGAAGCCCTCGATTGGGGACTCGTCAACCGCGTCGTGCCCCCGTCCGGCGTCCTCTCGGAGGCCGTCTCCTGGGCGAACGAACTGGCGAATCGCAGTACCTACGCGATCAGGCTGGCCAAGGAATGCATCGGCATGACCGAACGGGCGGATTTCTTCTTCGAACAGGAGGCCTTCGCCAATTGCTTCCAGCGGCCCGAGGTCCAGGAGCAGATTCGCATCTGGCTGGCAAGTTCCACCGGCGAGAAGGCCTAGTGGAACTCGCGGAACTGTCGCAGCGGATGCATGCGTTCGTCCGCTCGAAGGGCTGGTACGAAAGCACATCCGCTCGCCCTCAGACTCCTCCCAACCTCGCCAAGTCCCTCGTCATCGAGGCGGGGGAAGTTCTCGAACTCTTTCAGTGGACCGATTCGGCCAATCCCGAGAAACTCGGAGCCGAACTCGCCGACGTCCTCCTCTACCTCCTCCAGCTGGCGGATGTTGCGGGAATCGACCTCGAATCAGCCACGCTTCGCAAGCTGGCCCTCAACCAGAATCGAAACTGGGACCCACCCGCTGCGGAGTGATCCCTCCCCCCGAGCCGGCTGAAATGCCCCGCGTCAAATCCGGGCAAAGCGCGGTGCTGGCGAGCATGGCCGGCTTATGTTACGCTCTTAACGTCGGGTTAAACTATCAGTTGAACGCCCGTAAGCACCCGTTAGCACGAAGGAAGGACGAGCAATGCCTGAACGCCATGAGCGAAACGTGATCGTGAGCGCCGTGCGCACGCCATTTGCCAAGATGAGCGGCTCGCTCGCAAGCTTCACCGCACCCGAACTGGGGGCGATGGTCATCGCCGAGGCCGTTCGCCGTGCCGGCGTGGCCCCGGAATCAGTCGACAACGTGCTCATGGGCCTCGTCCTCTCGGCCGGCGTCGGCCAGATCCCTTCCCGGCAGGCCTCCATCAAGGCGGGGCTTCCGCCCCAGACCTCCTCGATGACCATCAACAAGGTCTGCGCCTCCGGCATGCGGGCCGTGACCATGGCGGACCAGTTCCTCAGCCTCGGCGACGGCGAAATCATCGTCGCGGGCGGCATGGAATCCATGACCAGCGCCCCCTATCTCCTCAAGAAAGCCCGCGGCGGTTACCGCATGGGTCACGGCGAACTCCTCGACGCCATGATTCACGACGGCCTCTGGTGCGCCTTCCATGACGTTCACATGGGCGTCCACGGCTCCACCATCGCCGCCGAGTTCGGCATCACCCGCGAAGACCAGGATGCCTGGTCCGCCCGCAGCCACCAACTCGCCGACCTGGCCTGGCGCGAGGGCCGCTTCGACCAAGAAGTCATGACGATCGACGTCCCCGTCGGCAGGAAGGAAACCCGATCTTTCCGCCATGACGAATCCATCCGCCCGGACACCACCGCCGAGACGCTCGCCAAGCTGCGTCCCGCCTTCTCCCCCGATGGAACCATCACCGCGGGCAACGCCCCCGGCGTCAACGACGGAGCGGCGGCCCTGGTCATCATGAGCGAGACCAAGGCCCGCGAACTGGGCCTCAAGCCTCTGGCCGCCATCGTCGGCCACGCCAAGGTCGGCGAACTGCCGCCTTATCTGGCGACCGTCCCCGCACTCGCCATCCAGAAGGCCTTGAAGCAGGCTGGTCTGTCGGTCGACGACCTCGACCTCCTCGAGATCAACGAGGCCTTCGCGGCGGTCACCCTCACCTCGACCAAGATCCTGGCCGAGGGTGACGCCGGCCGCATGCAGGCGCTGCGCGAGAAGACCAACGTGAACGGCGGCGCGGTGGCCATGGGCCATCCGATCGGTGCTTCCGGCGCCCGCCTCGTCTCGACCCTCGCCTACGAACTCAACCGCCGCGGCGCCCGCTACGGCGCAGCCGCCATCTGCTCCGGCGCAGCCCAGGGCGATGCCATCATCCTCGAACGTCTCGATTAGTCCCCTCGGAGAAAGGAACCTCGCATGAACCTCAACCTCATCGCCGTCCTGGGGGGCGGGCAAATGGGATCCGGAATCGCCCAGGTCTTCGCCCAAAGCGGGTTCAAGACGGTCATCTACGACCTGGCCACCAGCGCTCTGGAGGCGTCCCGCAAGGGCATCTCCAAGAACCTCGATCGCGCGGTGGAAAAGGGCAGGCTGAGCGCCGAGGACCGCGAGGCCGTCCTGGCTCGCCTCACCTGGACCTCCAATCTCGCCGACCTCGCGGAATCCGACCTGGTCGTCGAGGCCATCATCGAGAAGCTGGAAACCAAGTTCCAGACCTGGAAACAGGTCGACGAACTCTGCCGTCCGACCACCATCTTCGCCTCCAACACCTCCAGCCTGCCGATCACCCAGCTGGCGGGGGGTGTGAGTCATCCCGAGCGCTTCATCGGCATGCACTTCATGAACCCGGTTCCCGTGATGCAACTGGTCGAGATCATTCGCGGCTACATGACCTCAGATGCGGTCTACCAAGCCACTTTCGACCTGGCGAAGACCCTGAACAAGGTCCCCGTCACCGTCGAGGACTCGGCGGGCTTCATCTCCAACCGGATCCTGATGCCCATGATCAACGAGGCCATTTTCTGCCTCCACGAAGGCATCGCCACCAAGGATGACATCGACACCGTCATGAAGCTCGGGATGAACCATCCCATGGGGCCCCTGACGCTTGCCGACTTCATCGGCCTCGATACCTGCCTCTTCATCATGGAAGTGCTCTATCGCGATTTCGCCGATTCCAAGTACCGCCCCTGCCCCTTGCTCCGCAAGATGGTCCAGGCGGGGCAGCTCGGGCGCAAGACCGGCGCCGGCTTCTACACCTACGAGACGGCCGCCAAGGCTGTCGCCGCCAAGTAACCGGAGACTCTCATGCACATCGAGCTGACCGATAACCAGAAAGCGATCCAGGAGATGGTCTGCGAGTTCGCCGCTCGCGACATCATGCCGCATGTCGCCCGCTGGGACCGTGAAGAAGAATTCCCCGTCGACGTCTTCCGCCGGATGGGCGAACTGGGCCTCCTGGGCCTGCCCATTCCCGAGCTCTGGGGTGGCGGAGGCGGCACCTTCGGGGAATACGCCGTCGCCATCGAAGAACTCGCCAAGGCCGACGCCGGCCTGGCCTGCGCCTACTCGGTCCACGTCTCGGCCCATACCAACTCGGTTTTCGAGTTCGGAACCGAGGAGCAGAAGAAGAAGTACCTCCCCCGCCTCTGCTCGGGCGAACTGATCGGCGCCTTCGCCCTCACCGAGCCGAACTGCGGCTCGGACGCCTCGGCCCTCCTGACCAAGGCCGTCGAGGACGGCGACCATTACGTGCTGACCGGCACGAAGCAATGGATCACCAACGCCAAGAGCGCCGGCCTCTTCTTGCTCTTCGCTCGGACCAACCCCGACGAACCCGGCGCCAAGGGCATCACCGCCTTCCTGATCGAGGCGGGAACCCCGGGCCTGGCCATCGGTCGCAAGACGCGCAAAATGGGCATGCGCTCGAGCGAGACCTACGACCTGGTTCTCGAAAACTGCCGCGTGCCCAAGTCCGCGATCATCGGAACGCTCAACGAGGGCTTCAAGATCGCCATGAAGACCCTCGATGCCGGTCGCGTCGGAATTGCCGCCCAGGCCCTCGGAATCGCCCAGGCGGCGCTGGACGAGGCCAAGAAGTTCGCCAACGAGCGCGTGGCCTTCGGTCAGCCCATCAACCGCTTCCAGGCCATCCAGTGGAAGGTCGCCGACATGGCGGTTCGGATCAACGCCTCGCGCCTTCTGACCTACCGCGCGGCGTCGCTCAAGGATCAGGGGCTTCCTTGCACCAAGGAAGGTGCGATGGCCAAGCTCTTCGCAAGCCGTACGGCCCGCGAGGCTTGCAACGAGTCGCTCCAGATTCATGGCGGCTACGGCTACACCGACGAGTTCGCCATCGAAAGGCACTACCGGGACGCCAAGGTGACCGAGATCTACGAGGGAACGTCCGAGATCCAGAAGATCGTGATCTCGCGCGCGTTGCTCGGCCAGAACGCCTCCAACGCCCGCGGCTCAGAGGCTAGAAATCAAACGGCCAAGGTCTAGGCGCCAAGGTCCACAAGGAGAAGCAAGACGATGGACTTCAAACTCAGCGATGATCAACTGATGATCCAGGAGATGGCGCGCGACCTTGCCAACAAGGTCATCATGCCCCGGGCGGATCATCTCGACAAGACCGGCACCTTCCCGATGGAGAACGTCAAGGTTCTCGCCGAGAACGGCCTGCTGGGCATCCCCTTCCCCGAAGCGTACAACGGCGCAGGCGCCGATTACGTCACCTACGTGGTCGCCCTCGAGGAGATCTCGCGGGCCTGCGCCTCGACCGGCGTCACCATGTCGGTTCAGACCTCGCTCGCCAGCGCTCCGCTCAACATGTTCGGGACCGAGGAGCAGAAGCGAAAGTACCTCGCTCCGCTCCTGGAAGGCAAGACGATCGGCGCCTATTCCCTGTCCGAGGCAGGCGCCGGAACCGACGCCGCCAGCCTGAAATGCCGCGCCGTGAAGGACGGGGACGATTACGTGCTGACCGGCACGAAGATGTGGGTTTCCAACGGCTTCTACGCCGATACCTACCTCGTCTACACGACCCTGGATCCCGAACTCGGTCACAAGGGCATCACCGCCTTCATCGTGGAGAAGGGGACACCCGGATTCACCTTCGGAAAGAAGGAAGAGAAGCTGGGGATTCGCGGAAGTTCAACGTATGAGCTGATTTTCGACGGGTGCCGGATTCCGAAGTCGAACCGCCTCGGGTACGAGGGCCAAGGATTCAAGATCGCCATGTGGACGCTCGACGGCGGCCGGATCGGCATCGCCGCCCAGGCCATCGGGATCGCCCAGGCGGCGCTGGATGCCAGCGTGAGCTACACCCAGGAACGCAAGCAATTCGGCAAGCCTTTGGCCGCGAACCAGGCCATCGCCTTCACGCTCGCCGAGATGGCGACCGATATCGAGGCCGCGCGTCTCCTGATGTACCGCGCGGCGTCGCTCAAGGACCAGGGCCAGAACCACACGCAGGCGGCCGCGATGGCGAAGCTCTTCGCCTCCGAGACGGCCATGTGGGTTTCCACCAAGGCCGTACAGCTTCACGGCGGTTACGGCTACACCACGGACTACCCGGTGGAGCGCTTCATGCGCGACGCCAAGATCACCGAGATCTACGAGGGAACGTCCGAGGTGCAGCGGATCGTCATCTCGCGCCAAGAGCTTACCGAGGCCCGGTAAGTGCCGATCGAACCGGCGAGTCTTGCCGAACGGGTTCTGAAGGGTGAGAGACGGGCGATCGCCCGCCTCATCACCCTGCTGGAGAATCGCGACCCCGCGGCCCAGGAGCCCTTGGCTCAGCTCTACTCCCACGCGGGACGGGCCTGGCTGATCGGCGTCACCGGGCCGCCGGGAGCCGGCAAGAGTTCGCTGGTGGACGTCCTGGTCACCACCATGCGTCGGGATGGCCTCACCGTGGGAGTGGTTGCCGTCGACCCGTCCAGCCCCTTCTCCGGGGGCGCCATTCTGGGCGATCGCATCCGCATGAAGAGCCACGCGGCCGATTCCGGCGTCTTCATCCGCTCGATGTCCAGTCGGGGCCATCTCGGCGGCCTAGCACTCGCCACCAAGGCAGCATGTCGGGTTCTCGACGCGGCGGGCTTCGACGTGATCGTCGTCGAGACGGTGGGCGTGGGGCAATCCGAGGTCGAGATTGCCCAATCGGCGGATACCACGCTGCTCGTGATGCCGCCGAACCTGGGAGACGGCATCCAGGCCATCAAGGCGGGCATCATGGAGGTGCCGGATCTCTTCGTGATCAACAAGGCGGACCTGCCTGGTGCTCAAGCGGCCGCCAACGAGATTCGCTCGGCGCTGGCGCTGGAGCCCCCCGGCGACTGGGATCCGCCCGTACTCTTGGCCCAGAGCACGGCGCCGTCGCTCGAGGCCTCGCAACTTTCCGAGGTCTGGCAAGCCATCCGCCGACACCGGGAATTCCTCGAATCGAGCGGGGAGCTCGCGCGGCGGCGCGCGCAGACGCTGCGCGAAGAGGTCATCCAGGACGTCACGGGGCGACTCCTGGACTTGATTCGGCGAGAGGCGGATTCGCCGCTTTTCGACTCCGTCACGCAGGACCTGCAGGCGCGTCGGATGGTTCCCCAGGAGGCGGCAGATCGGTTACTGGAGCGTTTGGCAGCTTGCCTGCATCGCGAGGAGGTACGAAAGTGATCTTGGAAGTACTGACCGTTCGGGTGGAACCCGAGCGCCTAGAGGAGTTCGTCGCGCTGGATCGCGAGGTCTGGACCGAGACGCTCCGCAAACAGCCCGGTTTCATTCGAAAGGAAGCCTGGCTGGGCGAAGATCCCGACGAAGTGACCTTCGGGGTCTGGTGGGAGAGCCGAGAGGCCCTGGCAGCGTTTCCTTCCGCGACCACCGACGAACTGGACCGCCAGATGTCCCGGATTCCATCGTCCATCGTCGGCGTGCGGGTGATGGATATCGTCCTTTCCTCTTGCGGCGAACCGTAGTAATTCGTTAGCATCCCGTCGATTGATTTCCCTCGGCGGGAGGACTATGGTGAGGGCAAAGCTTTGGCTGATGCCCCCCTTTTTTAACCATGCGGGGACCGTCGAGCGCCAATCACGCGGGAGGGGGCCAGTCATGATCGTCGAGGAAACCCTAGCGGGTTGCCGGAGCGATTCTTGTGACGCGCATTGCCTTCGCTGCGACTCGCTCCTGGCTCCTTGCGAGTCGCACGCGAATCAGCACGTCAACCAGAACACCAACCAGAACACCAACCAGAACACCAACCACTTGAACGGGTCCGATCCGCCGAGGGTGACGTGGCGTCACCGCGGCGGATTCGATTACCTTCCGCCTTACGACGGCCCTCCTGGCGCGAGACATGGCAAACGCTCATGCTTTCACGCCAAGGAGTTTATTAAATGTCGCTATCTTCCGGGACCACCCGATTAAAGCTCGACGCCCCGCATGCCTTGAGGGGAGACCTGATGGGCGGCTTGACCGCCGCCATCGTCGCCCTGCCACTGGCCCTCGCTTTCGCCGTGGCCAGCGGCGTCGACCCCAAGGCCGGCATCTACGCGGCCATCGTCGCGGGAATCATCGCCTCCCTCTTCGGAGGATCCCCGGTGCAAATCACCGGGCCTACCGGCGCCATGGCCGTCATCCTGGTCGGCCTGGTCGCCCAGTACGGCATCGAGAAGATCTGGATCGCCGGCATCCTCGCCGGCCTCATCCAGATTTCCCTCGGCTTGCTCAAGCTGGGCAAGCTCATCACCTTCATCCCATCTCCCGTCATCGTCGGCTTCACCAACGGCATCGCGGTCATCATCTTCTCGGGCCAAATCGGCTCCTTCCTGGGATTGAAGGCCGACGCGGGCCATGGCTTCCTGGCCATGATGCGGCAACTCTGGGGAATGCTCTTCGGCATCAATCCGGCGGCCATGGCCATCGGCCTCCTGGTGGTCATCACCATGGTGCTCTGGCCCCGGATCACCACGACCGTCCCCGGATCCCTGGTCGGCCTGATTGGCGCGACGGTCGTCGCCAGCCTCCTGCAGCTCGACGTTCCGCGGATCGGCATGATTCCCCAGAGCCTCCCGATGCCGCGGCTGCCGGTATTCGACATGGCGATCGTGAAGGATCTCATCAAGCCCGCCATGGCGCTTGCCGCGCTGGGATCCATCGAGTCCCTGCTCTCGGCGGTGGTCGCCGACGGGATGACGGGGCAGAAGCACAACCCCAACCAAGAGCTCATCGGCCAAGGCCTGGCCAACGTGGCGGTGCCCTTCTTCGGGGGCATCCCGGTGACCGGAGCGATCGCCCGCACGGCGGTCAATATTCGCTCGGGCGGACGGACCCGCCTCTCCGGCATCCTCCATGGCGTGATCCTGGCCATCATCGTCCTGGCCTTTGCGCCCCTGGCGGCGCAGATTCCCTTGGCCGCGCTGGCGGGCATCCTGATGGTCATCAGCTACCGCATGGTGGAATGGCGCCAGGTCAAGCTCATGGCCAACGCGACCAAGTCCGACCTCTTCGTCCTCTTGCTCACCTGGGGCGTGACGATCTTCTTCGACCTGATCCTGGCGGTGGAGGTCGGACTCGTCGCCGCCGCGGTGCTCTTCCTGCGCCGCATGACCGACCTGCACCTGATCAAGATGCCCTCCGAGAACATCCTGCCTCCCGGCGACGAATCCCAGGTCCCCCCCGACATGGCCGTCTACCAGATTGCCGGCCCGCTCTTCTTCGGAGCGGCCACCGCCTTCGCGGATACCCTCAAGGAACACCGAAAGATTCGCTTCCTGCTCCTGCGCATGCGGGCGGTTCCCAACATCGATGCGACGGCCGCCGTCTCGCTCGAAGAGATCATCGTCACCCTCAAGGCTCGCGGCATCCGGGTCATGCTCAGCGGGCTCGATCCCCAGGTGGAATCGGTGCTCAAGCGGATGGGGATCCTCGCGAAGCTCGGCCGCGAAAACGTCTTCGACAACTCGCTGGACGCCATTCACGAGGTCTCCCCGTTGCCCGAACGGCCCGCCGGAGCTTGAGGCTCCCGCCCGCACGGCTGGCATGAGCCCCGCATCCGAGCTAGAATAGAACCAACTCGCGACTCCGGCGCTTGCGCCTGTTCTACGGAGATACCATGGAAGCTACCGCCAGCCGGTTCCCGGCCGACCGCAAAGATGCGGTTTCGCCCTACCAGACGCGCCACAAGGTCCGCTTCGTCACGGCCGCTTCGCTCTTCGACGGACACGACGCCTCCATCAACATCATGCGCCGGATCCTTCAAGCGACGGGCGTCGAGGTCATTCACCTCGGCCATAACCGGAGCGTGGCGGAGATCGTGGATACCGCGATCCAGGAGGACGCGCAAGGAATCGCGCTGAGCTCGTACCAGGGCGGCCACATCGAGTACTTCAAGTACATGATCGACCTTCTCAGGGAACGCGGTGCCGGCCATATCAAGGTCTTCGGCGGCGGGGGCGGCGTGATCGTCCCCTCGGAAATCGCCGAGCTGGAAGCCTACGGCATCAGTCGGCTTTTTTCGCCCGAGGACGGCCGAAAACTCGGCCTCCAGGGCATGATCGACGTCATGGTCGAGGCCTGCGATATCGACCTCGCCGAGCAACTTCCCGCCACCGGCACCGAAGTGCAGGTCGGAGAGTGGGGGGCGATCGCCCGTCTCATCACCCTCGCCGAGGCCGAACATCGCCATGACGACTTCCGCGTCAGGGACCTGCTCCACAAGATCCAAGAGAACGCTCAGGATCGCTCCGTACCGGTCCTCGGCATCACCGGCACCGGCGGCGCCGGCAAGTCCAGCCTGACGGACGAGTTGGTGCGCCGCTTTCTCGCCGACTTCCCGGAAAAGTCGGTCGCCATCCTGTCGGTGGATCCCAGCAAGCGCAAGACCGGGGGCGCGCTCCTGGGCGATCGCATCCGCATGAACGCCATCTACGACCCCCGCGTCTACATGCGCAGCCTGGCCACCCGGGCCGCCCACATCGCCACCAGCAAGGCCCTGCTCGACGCTATCGCCATCGTCAAGACCGCCGGCTACGACCTCGTCATCGTCGAGACCGCCGGCATCGGCCAGTCCGACTCCGCCATCGTCGACATGGTCGACACCTCCCTCTACGTCATGACCTCCGAGTTCGGCGCCGCCACCCAGCTCGAGAAGATCGACATGATCGACTACGCCGACATGGTGGCCATCAACAAGTTCGACAAGCGCGGAGCCGAGGACGCCCTGCGCGACGTCCGCAAACAGTACCAGCGCGCCCACCACCGATTCCAGGACGCCGTCGAGTCGATGCCCGTCTACGGAACCGTCGCCAGTCAATTCAACGACGCCGGCACCAACTGGCTCTACGTCAACCTGATCGACCGAATCGCCGCCAAGTGCGATCTCGACTGGAAGTCCGGCCTCGACGTCACCCTGAAGGAATCCCGCAAGCAAGCCGTGATTCCGCCGGAACGCTCGCGCTACCTCGCCGAGATTGCCGACGCCGTCCAGGGCTACAAGAAACGCACCCACGAGCAGGCCGAGCGCGCCCGGGATGCTTACGGCTTCCATCGCTCGCTCGCAGCCCTGGGGGACGCCGTTCCCGCGATGGCCGCCCTCTACGACCAGGCCGCGCTCACCGACGACGCGCTCGATCCCGTCATCCGCCTCCTGCGCCAGCGCTACCAGCAGTCCCTGCTCGACCTCGACGGGACGTCGCTGCGCCTTCTGCAGGGCTGGAACGACACCCGCGAGGCCTACGCCAAGCCCGTCCATTCCTACACGGTTCGCGGCAAGGAAATTCGGGTCACCAACGTCACCGAATCCCTCTCGCACCTGATGATCCCCAAGATCGCCCTCCCCAGGTACCGGGACTGGGGCGACGTGCTGGCGTGGCTCCTGCTGGAAAACGTCCCCGGATGCTACCCCTACACCGCCGGTGTCTTCGAGTTCAAGCGCCAGGGCGAGGATCCCACCCGCATGTTCGCCGGCGAGGGCACTCCCGAGCGCACCAACAAGCGCTTTCACTACGTCTCGAAGGGCCAGCCCGCCGTCCGCCTGTCGACGGCCTTCGACTCGGTGACCCTCTACGGCGAGGATCCGGATCGGCGCCCCGACATCTACGGCAAAATCGGCAACTCGGGCGTCAGCGTCTGCACGCTCGATGACGCCAAGAAGCTCTACTCCGGCTTCGACCTCTGTTCATCCAGCACCTCGGTCTCCAAGACCATCAACGGGCCGGCGCCCATGCTCCTGGCCTTCTTCCTCAACGCCGCCATCGACCAGCAGGTCGAGAAGCACCTGAGGGACAACGGCCTTTGGGAGGCTGCCGAGGCCAAGATCGAGGCCTACTTCCGCGAGCGCGGCATGGTGCGCCCCGCGTATCTGGGGGTGGACGTTCCCGAGGGCGAGCGGCTCCTGGGTCTGCGCACCCTGGGCGTGACCGGAGACATGCTGGTTTCGGCCGATACCTACGCCCGGATCAAGGCCGACACGCTCCGCTCCGTTCGCGGCACGGTTCAGGCCGACATCCTCAAGGAGGATCAGGCCCAGAACACCTGCATCTTCTCGACCGAGTTCGCCCTGCGCATGATGGGGGACATCCAGCAGTTCTTCATCGAGCAGGGAGTGCGCAACTACTACTCGGTTTCCATCTCGGGCTACCACATCGCCGAGGCGGGAGCCAATCCCATCAGCCAACTGGCCTTCACCCTGGCCAACGGCTTCACCTTCGTCGAGTACTACCTGAGCCGCGGCATGGCGATCGACGACTTCGCGCCCAACCTGAGCTTCTTCTTCTCGAACGGGATCGATCCCGAGTACGCGGTGATCGGGCGGGTGGCCCGCCGCATCTGGGCCACCGCGATGAAGGACAAGTTCAAGGGCAACGATCGCAGCCAGAAGCTCAAGTACCATATCCAGACGTCGGGCCGCAGCTTGCATGCCCAGGAAATCGACTTTAACGATATCCGCACGACCCTGCAAGCGCTCTACGCCATCTACGACAACTGCAACTCCCTGCATACCAACGCTTACGACGAGGCCATCACCACTCCCACCGAGGACTCGGTGCGTCGGGCCATGGCGATTCAGCTCATCATCAACCGGGAGCTGGGCCTCGCCAAGAACGAAAATCCCCTGCAGGGGGCGTTCATCATCGAGGAGTTGACCGAACTGGTCGAAGAAGCGGTGCTGGCCGAGTTCCGGCGCCTCTCGGACCGCGGCGGCGTGCTCGGTGCCATGGAAACCATGTACCAGCGCAGCAAGATTCAAGAGGAATCGCTCCACTACGAGCACCTCAAGCATTCCGGCGAACTCCCGATCATCGGGGTCAACACCTTCCTCCGGGAAGGCGGCCACGACGCCACGCCTGGCGAGATCGAGCTGATGCGCTCGACCGAAGCCGAGAAGCAGCAGCAAATCGTCAACCTGGAAGCCTTCAAGCGGCGCAACGCCGACAAGGCCGAGCAGGCCCTGTCACGGCTTCAGCAGACGGCCACCTCGGGCGGGAACGTCTTCGCGGAGCTGATGGAGACCGCCAAGGTTTGCTCGCTCGGGCAGATCAGCCGCGCGCTCTACGAGGTGGGGGGCCGCTACCGCCGCTCGATGTAACCCCATGCTGCGAGGCCCTCTGTTCGGCAAGCCGAACGGGGGGCCTCTTGGCGTCTAACGGTCAGGACGCTTGAAAAGGCCTTTCAGGCCATCGGGCAAGAGGTCGCCGGTGGCTTTGAGCAGCTTGCGTCCGACGCTCTGCTTGCTATCGGGAGGCTGAGCCGGGTCTTTTTTTTCGGGGAGCTTGCCGGTATTCGAGGAGACCCAGCCGTCGCGCTTGGAGGAACCGGGGGCCCAAGGGACGAGCGAGGGGTCCAGGGGACGGGTGCCGCGATTCAGGGTTTCAGGAGGCTTGAACTCGGTTTCGACCGGCTCGAATTCGGATTCGACCGGGGGATCGTCGGGCGAGGCTTCCGAGAGGTCGAACTGGGCGAAATGGGCGTCGATTCGGGCGATCGCCTCGGTGGCTTCCTGCTGGCAAGCGGGGTCGAGGGCGACCGCTTGATAGTAGCGATGGGCCTTCCTCAGCCATTTCCGGCGCTCGTAGATCCGGGCGGCCTCCAGGTAACACGGACCGTACGTCGGATGGGCCTGGATGGACGTCTCGAAGGCCTTGAGCGACTGGTCGAAATCCGAGATGGCCTCGAAGGCCTGTCCCAGGCGTTCGAAGACGGGACCGTCCGGGGTTTCGCGCTCCATGGCGCGACAGTACTCGACGACGGCCTGACGATAGTCCTCCTGGGCGAAGGCCATGTCCCCCCGCAGGAGGATCCCCGGAACGTAGTCGGGCTCCCGCTGCAAGAGGTAGTGCAACTGGGTGTTGGCTCGGGGGACGTTTCCCGCGTTCAGCAGCGTGACGGCGAGATGGAACCTTGCGGAGGTGCTCGTATGATCGCGGAGCAGGGCTTGCTCATACGACAGAACGGCCTCCTCGAGGCGGCCTTGAGCCGAATAGACGTGTCCGAGCATGAGGCAGGGCTCCGGATCCCGGGCCTCACGACGGAGGGCCTCTTT
Source organism: Candidatus Sericytochromatia bacterium S15B-MN24 CBMW_12 (assembly GCA_002083825.1). Classification (GTDB taxonomy): domain Bacteria; phylum Cyanobacteriota; class Sericytochromatia; order S15B-MN24; family UBA4093; genus UBA4093. The sequence continues at coordinate 83,082 of DAZV01000041.1, forward strand.
GTAGGCTGCCTCGGCTGGCGCGAGCTTGGCCTGGAGTTTCAGTGCCTCGCCGAGGAGCAGGTAGGCCTCACCCGACCTCCTGATTTGAAGCGCCTGGAGCAGGCTGCGTTCGGCTTCCGGAGCGCGCTTGGTTTTCAGGTAGAGGCGACCGAGCAGGATGAGGGCTTGGCCGCGCACGGCCGGTTCCCCCGTCACCTGGCTCAGGCGGGCCTCGGCTCCAGGGAAATCTCCCGCTTCGAAGAGGCGGAGGCCACTGTCGAAGTCATCCTCATCGCGCGCCATAGAATTGAACCCTCCCTATCGATGATATACCCGAATGCTGGGATGGGGTTCGCTTTCAGGCATGACGCGTCGGTGAGACGCCCGCAAACAGCCGCGGCGACGAAGATTAGGAGCGGCTTACAAATGGGGACGCGGCGGCCCCTTTTGGGTCGCCATGGGGCCTCAGACCCTGCGATGGTTTTTTTGATATGATCCGTGCCGGGAATGCCGCACCGATCGCTGACTCATGCGGCGAGACATTCCCTTTCATAGGCTGAATGGCTTTCTCGGGGAGGCTGGCATGAACCCCACGTCGACGGAACTCATTCCTTGCGGCGGGATGGGCGACCTCGGGGATCCCCGGCTCGCCATGGGGGCCCCCCATGGGTAGGCAACCCCCTGCCGAGGGATTCCTGATCGTCGGGAGCCTCGTCGCGGGGACCTTCTTTGCCCTCATGACCGGCATCGGACTTTGGATCCTCCGGCAATCGGCCTTGGGACAGCTCACGCTGTCGCATGCCGAGGCGATCGTCGGCTTGGTCGTCCTGGGGACTTTGGGTTTGGTCCTGAGCGGGCTCAACTACGCTTCGAGGAAGCCGATCGTCGAATTCGAGCAGCGCGAGCAAGCACGCGCGGCAAGACTGGAAGCAGGCACCATTACCGTCTCGCACGACATCACCGAGTGCAAGCACGTTGAAGAGGCCCTACGTGCGTGCGAGGCTATTCTGGAGGCGGTACCCGACGCCAATATCCTCGTCAATCGGCAAGGCGCCATCGTGAAGGTCAACTCTCAGGCCGAGAAAATGTTCGGCTACAGCCGGGGGGAACTCGTCGGGATGTCCCTCGAGCAACTCATGCCCGAGCGCTTCCGCACGGTGCATGTCGCCCACCGCGATCGCTATCATGCCGCCCCCTACACTCGCCCGATTGGCATTGGGCTCGATCTCTTCGCCTTGCGCAAGGACGGTAGCGAGGTTCCCGTCGAGATCAGCCTCAGCCCCATGGACACTCCTGACGGCCTGATCATCATTGCCTCCATCCGGGACATCACCGAGCGCAAGCGCGCTTTGGGAGAGATCATTCAACGCACCGCCGAACTCCAGAAGAGCCAGGAGCTGAACCGGCTCAAGGATCATTTCTTGTCTTCGCTCTCCCACGAGATGAAGACCCCGCTCTCCTTGATCTGCGGCTACGCAGAGCTGTTGGAGGAAAAGTACCCCCATGAGGTCGCCCTGGATGGCCTCATGGATGGCATCCGCAGGCTCAACGAGCATATCTCGAGCATGCTCGACCATAGCGCCCTGGTCTCCGGCTCGCTGCCCCTCTACAAAACCGAGGTCAATCTCGCCGAATTGATCCCGATCGTCCATGCCGCCGTCGAGGAGGACCTTCGTTTCAAAAACCTTCACTTCATCACCGAGGTGGACCCCGAGACCCCGCCAATCCAAGCCGATCCCCGGCGAATCAGCCAGATGATCCGAGAACTGATTAGCAACGCCATCAAGTTCACCCCGGAAGGCGGAACGCTCGGAATCCTTTGCTGTCCCGGGCATGACATGATCCGGATCGAGGTCTGGGATACCGGAGCTGGGATCCCAAAGCCGGATCAGAGCCGAATCTGGGAGGCCTTCACCCAACTGGACGTCGGAGACGCCCTGAGGAAGGGAGGGCTGGGGTTGGGGCTCACCATCGTCAAAGGACTTGCCGAGCTTCACGGAGGCTACGTGGAACTCGAGAGCGAGCTCGGGAAGGGTAGCCACTTCCGGGTCTACCTGCCGATCGATGATGCCTCGAATGTTCCGGGCCATGCCGAACGGTGATTCCTTCCGCGAGCCTTCTGAGAAACAGGATCCTGTTAATCTATATTTCTTCAGATTTTAAATAAAGCTTGTACTTTCAGCTGAGTTGCAGTAAGATGGATACATCAGCTGGTTCTGGAGAGCCAGCACGCCCGAGGGCGCCGCTTCAAGTCCAACCGCCGCGAGGTGGGGCGAGGCGAAGGGGGATCGAACATCCGGGGCCTCGGCTTGGGATGGGGTGTCGAAGTCTCGCAAGAGGATTCGGCCGGAGGGCAGGACCGGAAAGATGCCGCGGTGTTTCATGACTCAGGACTTGCTGGAGACGGCAGGAAACGGGGAGGGAAATGTCGCAGGGGGCGAAAGCCGCCTGAAGTGGGCCAAGAAGTCCACAGAGGACGTACCGGACGCGTGAGTGTCCTGCGCTGCAAGCGCACCGATGGAGTGACATCGGAAGGCCCCTCGACGCTGGTAGGGAGAGGGCTTTGCAAGAGGCCGTCGACTCGCTGGTGAGATGAACGGGTATCCGATCCGCAAGGATGGGGGAAGCGGTTGGAAACAACCGATGGCTTGGTCGGAAGCGGCCCAGCTGGGACCTGGAAACAGGGAAGTCTCGTTCATTGGTCTCGCTTTTCCAGAGGTGAGCACGGTCGCACCCCGTCGAGAGTGCCACGGGTTCCGAAGCAGGTCTGAAAAGGCCGACGCCGGGATTCGGTAGGGAATGACAATTCCCCGAAACGTAGGTTGAGATACTTGCGAGGAACCTACGGAGGGTGTGGCGACACCCCGTACCTACCGGGTACGCGACCGAAGTGACGGTTGAGCCGGTTTCCAAGCAGCAAACCCCGCAGAGCGCAAGCTCGGCGGGGATTGGTGTTTTTGGGGGATCCTCGATTCGACCGTGGGATCCCCTGGCCCTGGCCTCAGGCGGGAGCGCCAATCCGGGGGGAACGGAGAGCGGGTATGGTGGGATCGGACGGGACGACCAAGGAGAGGATCAAGGCATGGGAACGCCTGATATCGACTTGAACGTGCTTGCCGAGGGCCTGCCTGTGTCCGAGATTGCCGAGGCCGCCGACTTCATCGCCTGGAAGAAAGACCGGCGAAAAGCCCTGTTGAGCGGGGCGCAGGACTGGCATGAGTCCCTACCGGCTGAGGATGAAGCGATCACCCCCGAAGAAGAGGCTGCGGTGAAAGCTGCCAAGGCGGAGCCTGGTTCGATTCCGTGGGAGCAAGTGAAGGCGGATCTCGGTCTGTGACCGCCTGGCGGCTCGAGTTCAAACCGAGCGCGCTCCGGGATCTGACCGAGCTACCAAAGGATGCCCAAATGGCCATCGGAACGGCCCTCGAAACCCTGTTAGACGAGATGGCCAACCCAGGCGAGACTAGGCGTAGCAACAGGCGATGAAAGGTGCGGCCAAGGGGGTGTATCGGTTGCGCGCGGGTGACTACCGCGTTCGGTATGCCCGGGATGGCGATCGGCTGGTGGTTTTCGTTCTCTGCGTGGGGCATCGGCGCGACGTGTACCGATAATCTCGAACGTTGCTCAATCTGACCGCAGTTCGACCCGCCTGGAGAGCTCCCGGCGCGTTGGGAAAACGGGATCCTGTTAATCTTTGCTTCTTCAGATTTTAAATAAAGCTTGTACTTTCAGCTGAGTTGCAGTAAGATGGTTACATCAGCTGGTTCTGGAGAGCCAGCACGCCCGAGAGGGCGCCGCTTCAAGTCCAACCGCCGCGAGGTGGGGCGAGGAGAAGGGGGATCGAACATCCGGGCCTCGGCTTGGGATGGGGTGTCGAAGCCTCGCAAGAGGATTCGGCCGGAGGGCAGAACCGGAAAGATGCCGCGGTGTTTCATGACTCGGGACTTGCTGGAGACGGCAGGAAACGGGGAGGGAAATGTCGCAGGGGGCGAAAGCCGCCTGAAGTGGGCCAAGAAGCCCACAGAGGACGTACCGGACGCGTGAGTGTCCTGCGCTGCAAGCGCACCGATGGAGTGACATCGGAAGGCCCCTCGACGCTGGTAGGGAGAAGGCTGTGCAAGAGGCCGTCGACTCGCTGGTGAGATGAACGGGTATCCGATCCGCAAGGATGGGGGAAGCGGTTGGAAACAACNTCGTTCATTGGTCTCGCTTTTCCAGAGGTGAGCACGGTCGCACCCCGTCGAGAGTGCCACGGATTCCGAAGCAGGTCTGAAAAGGCCGACGCCGGAATTCGGTAGGGAATGACAATTCCCCGAAACGTAGGTTGAGATACTTGCGAGGAACCTACGGAGGGTGTGGCGACACCCCGTACCTACCGGGTACGCGATCGAAGTGACGGTTGAGCCGGTTTCCAAGCAGCAAACCCCGCAGAGCGCAAGCTCGGCGGGGATTGGTGTTTTTGGGGGATCCTCGACTCGACCGCAGGATCCCCTGGCCCTGCCCTCAGGCGGGAGCGCCAATCCAAGGGGAACGGCGGGAGGGTATGATGGGAGCGGACTGGACGAGCAAAGAGAGGAGCTAGGCATGGGAGAAGCGGAGCGGCTTGACCCTGATCACCTGGTAGAGCTTTACCGGCGGCTTCCTGATGAGGACAAGGGTGCACTAATCCACCTTGCGGAACACCTGGCCAGGAAGGCGGATCCCGTGGCTTGGGCGCTCGATAACGCCCCTCTGGACGATGAGCCGACAACGGAAGCGGACTTGAAGGCGATCGCGGAGGCGGAAGCCGATATCGTAGCGGGGCGCCTAACGTCGGCTGAAGACTTGAAGGCGGAACTTGGCCTGTGAACGCTTGGACGTACCAGTTTACTGACGAAGCCAAGCGCCGGATCCGAAAGCTGGAAAAGCCTGTCCAAGCCAAGATAGTTGTGGCACTCGATCGGCTTGCCGGAACAGGCCATGGAGACGTGAAGAAGCTCGCTGGTACGGTGAACGATTGGCGCTTGCGCGTGGGAGATTATCGCGTCATCTTCCGAAGGGGAAACGATCGCCTGGTAATCCTCGTGCTTGAACTCGGTCATCGGCGCGACGTTTACCGATGAGCCCCGAACGGTGGCCAGCCCGACGACCATTCACCCGCTGGGAGAGATCCCGGCGGGTTTCCTGCGTCTAGCCAAGTCTACGGGGGTATAGGCGAAACCTCGTAGACTTTGGCGGCCTTCATCATCGGAAGGTACCCGGCGATACCGGGATCCTATCGGCGGCTGTTCCATTCCGCTGTCTCATTGGCTAATTCCTGTCTGATTCCCTGGCCGTCGAGGGGGTGTCGTAATTCACGGCACCTCTATGAATACGTCCATACGTTTTCATAGAAGGAGAGGCACCCCAAATTCTGGGGGCCCTTCCGTTACCATTCTGACCACTGTTTTTGCTAACGTAAAAGTTGACCACTTGATCGGCGGGAAACCGCCAAAAAAGTGACC
>DAZV01000032.1 GCA_002083825.1 Candidatus Sericytochromatia bacterium S15B-MN24 CBMW_12
ACTGCCATGCAGCCCCCTCCCCCCGCCAAGCTCCCCATCCCGCCCGATCAGCGGCTTGAAGCCCCCCGCCGCTCCCCTGGGTACCCTGATTGGCCGCGCCATGGATGCTGCCGGCAAGGCGATCGCCGACGGACGCATCACCCTCGACGGCCCCGGAACCCTCGCACGCGAAACCAAGAGCACCCCAAGCGGCTACTTCACCTTCGCGGGACTCGCCAACGGCAACTACACCTTGACCCTTTCGGGTAAGAACGGCCAAAAACTCGCCACCCAAACCGTCACCATCGCCGGAGCGCCCGTCGAGCTGACCCTCCAACCCGAATCAAGCGCCCGTCTGAAGGGAAGAGTCGTCGATGCCCGCAACGGAACCGCCCTGCTGGGCGCAACCGTCGCGATCGGCAAGGGGAAGGGAGTGACCGACGAAGACGGTTACTTCAGCCTGGAAAACCTGCAAGCACCCCCTTGGAAGGTATCGGTGACCGCCAAGGGATACGGTCCGAGCGAAACCACGGTCGCCGAGGGTTCACCCCGGATCGCCCTTTCCCCGCTGCCGGGCTCGGTCAGCGGAAGAATCCTCAACGCGAAGGGAAAACCGGTCGTCGGGGCAATCGTCCAGGCCGGTCCCCTGCGAACCGCCAGCGACCGGAACGGCCGCTTCTCCCTGGCCAACGTCCCCGCGGGAAACCATACTCTCGCCTTTATCCAGGACGGCAATCAGTTGCACAAAGCCTCCATCCAGGTGCCCCCCGGCGGCAAGATCGTCAAGGATGCCACCATCCGTGAGGCCGTCCCCGTGGGGCGCTTCGGCATGATCGGCGGACAGGTCAAGAGTGCATCCGGCGAAGGCCTCCAAGGCGTCAAGATCGTCGTCGAGGGCAAGGCCGTGACCGTCCTGACCGTCTCGGACAATGCCGGCCGCTTCTCGGTGCTGGAACTCGCGCCAGGCGACTACCGCCTCATGCTGTCTAAAGGCAGCTATCCTGACCACCAGGCCAAAGCCCAGGTGAAAGCAGGTTCTCAGGCGAGCGTGAACGTCGTCATGAGGGACCGCTGATGGAGCGACGGGTCCCGCAAGCCGCCCCCTATCGGACCCTCGCAAGCCTCTGCTACCTCTTTCCGGTCGCCGTGGCCCTCCTTCTCATGCCGCAGTTCCGCTCCGTTCGCTTGCTCCGTTACCATGCGGTGCAATCCGTCGCCCTCACCGCCCTCACCCTCCTGGCCTCCGTCGCCCTGGGCGTCCTCGGAACCATCCTCGGCGCCCTCCCCTGGATCGGCATGACTGTCCTGCTCGCCACGGGACTGGGAATCAGCGCCGTCATGATCATCGGCCCGGGACTCGCAACCTACGCGGCCGTCCTCGCCTACGACGGTCGACTGACCCGCATTCCCTTGCTCGATCGCTGGGTCCGCCGCTGGGAACGCATGATCGATCCCGAGGCCGAAAAGTCTCGACGCAAGCGACAAGGCCCGACGGATCGGTTACCATGAGGACCAATCCCCCGGTGCTGCCCTTCGCGGCACCCGCGCAGCCAAGGAGCCACCCATGAGACGCTTGCTGTTGCTCATTCCCTTCCTGCTGACGGCCTGCTCGAATCAAGCGGAAACCGTGACCCTGAGCGGCCAAGTCGAACTGCCCCAGGCGGCGGCCAACGCCTTCCGGGTGGAGGGTTCGCCCGTCCTCATCTCCAACTTCGATGCCTCTCTCGGCAAGTCGGTCGCCACCAAGTTGGATTCAGGCGGCCGGTTCAACTTCCAGGTCGAGCGCTCGAGCCTGCCGGAAAGCCCCCAGTGGTTCAAGCTCGTCTTCATGCATCCCGACAAGAACGGACCGATGCTGAGTCGGGCCCTGATCCTCTCCCGCAGCGGAAGCGGCGCGGAGGGCCTGAAGCTCAATGCCTTCTCGAGCCTGACCCAGATGGCCGTCGAGTACCAGTACCAGCTCGATCCGGCCCGGGTCCCCACCACCCTTTCCCCCACGAGCCTGGAAGAGGCGTTTGCCGCCAAAGGAGACGCCTTCCTTCTCGACAACAGCTTCCACCATGCCTACGCGCAGTATGCCAGCGGCAGCACCCCGACCGCGCCCGCCGCCGACTCGGATCTCGCCGCCGAAACCCGGAACCTGATCTTTCCCGACTGACCCCAAGCGAAAATTTCCGGCAAAAGAACCAGGCGTTCCAGGAGGCCTGCATGGTAGCCTTCTTCCGGGAGGTGGCGATGCAGGCAAATTCTTGGGCAAATTCCCGGGCAAATTCCCGGCATGAACTCACCCCGGCCCCAAGCCTTCCAGCACGGCTGGACTCGCGGTCGGGAACCCGGCGGGGATCGAGGCGGACGTCGCTATCCGAGTTCGGGGCGAGGTTTCTGGCGATCGGGCTTGCCCCGCTCGGGCTGATCGCGCTTCTCGGGGGTTGCAGCTTGCCTCGGGTGAGTCCCGAGCACAACTTGCCCCCGCTCGTCGTGATCAGCGGGTCGGCGGAGCTCCCTGACGATTACCTGGTGATGGCGGGAAGCGTACCGGCTCCGCGGGGCTTTCGGATCAGCTTGTCGCGGCTGGATGGCGCGATACTCGCCAGCGGCACGATCGTGAGCGGGAGCGGCGAATTCTCGGTTTCCGTCCCCAAGACCCTCCTATCCGAGGGATCCGCGCTCTACGAGGTCACGCTGCGCAATAGCCTGGGCGCGGCGGTGTACTCGGCCCCCGCCCAGGTGCATGGGACGGGAGGCTCCGGCCGCATCCAGATCAGCGCGATCTCGACAGCCGTCCTGCTCGGGGCCAAGGCCTCCCATCAGATGGGCCGCTCGCTCACCGGCTGGAACTTCGCCCGGATCTCCCAGGATCCCAAGGTCGTGCAGTTTGCCCAGCGAATCGCCAAGGATGCAGCCGAGCGCAGTAACAAGGAGCCGGGGCAGACGCTGCTCTCCAGCTACCCCTTGCCCAGCGAGTTCCAGACGGGCGTCTACCAGGTGATCAGCGTCGCCGAAAGCAACTCGCCCTAAACGATCCCCTTGGATCGAAAGCTACGGAGTCAAACTTTACGGAGAGCTTAACCCAGTCTTTCCCGAGTTCCGGTCAGTTCTCCCTCCGTTCCGTCCATATAGTGTTAGGAGCCCCTGGCGCAAGTCAGCCGACGGACAGCAGTCCCGGCCGATGCCAACGAGAGCCCTCGCACTGGAGGATAGAACGATGATTCGCCCATCCCACTACGGCCAACGCCTCATGATTGCCCTCTGCCTCGGGCTCACGGTGATCGCTGCGGGTTGTGGCGGTCGCGCCGGCACCCAGGTCGACATCGCCCCCGACGCCGACGCCTCTTCTTACTACCAGGATGACATCTACACCAGCCCCAGCGCCACCCCCTCGGTGGACTGGAATGCCGAAGCCACCCCGACGCCCACGTCCTCCGCGACGCCGACGCCCATGTCCTCCGCGACGCCCACGCCGACGCCGTCCCCAAGCGCGGACGTCACGCCCTCGCCGTCGCCGACCCCCACGCCGACGCCCTTGCCGACGCCCACCCCGGTTCCGACGAGCGGGAATACCCTGGCTGCCTCCATCATCAAGAAGGACTTCCCCGGCTTCCTGGCATGGGAGAAGTGCGAAATCACCGCCCAGGTTCACAACCCCTCGTTCCTCCGCACCCAGACCGGCAACCTGACCATCACCTACACCCTCAAGGGCCAGGAAGTCGAGAAGCAGATTTACGCCATCGTGCTGGCCCCCGCCGAGATCCGGACCTACGGGCCTTACCGCTCGGTGAAGCATGCCGATGACGCCCAGGTGAAGGTCACCCCTTAACCCCGGAACTGACGAGCGTTCAGGACCCTACCCGCCCCCATCCAAAGGAGTTCGCGATGAAAAAGCCGATCAAGCACTTTCCGATCTGGCTGATCTTGGGCCTGGCCCTCGCGGGCTGCGGGGGCGAAACCGGAACCACGGTCAACCCCCAGAGCAGCTACACCACGGCCCCCTACACCGAGTCCGTATACAACACGCCTCCCGCCAACAACACCGGCACGACCGGCTACGCGGCGAATTCGGGCGATGTGGGCACCTACCTGCCCGTCTCAACCCCCGAGGCGAGCTTCTCGGCACCCGTGAAGAGCGGAGTCGAGATCCAACTCGTCTCCAAGAAACTGCCCGGAATTTTCCTCTGGGAGCGTTGCGATGGGCTGTTCTACGTCCACAACCGCGAAGCCACCCCTCAGCAGGGCTTCCTGCTCGCGATCTTCACCCTCAAGGGGCGCGAAGTCGAGTTGCAGTACCGCGCCCTCTCCCTCGGGGTGAACGTCAGCACGTCGTTTCAAATGAAATCCACCGTCCGCGCGGATGACGTGACGCTGGTGTACCGCACGAAGCTGCTCTAGAACGTTCCATGGGCTCGAAAGCCCACAGGGAAAACCCTTCGCCGAGCTGATTTCATCAGAAATTGACAGAGACTTGTTAGGAGCCGAACACGGCTGTGTTCGGCTCCTAACGCGGGTTTGATAACCTAAGACAAGTGGTTGATCGACAACCGGGTGGGATCTTAGCCGGATAGGGTCGGACCTGATAGGATCATCGATACCTCTGATAGGCCCCTTTCCGGAGGGGGCCTATTATTTTTTGTAGCCTGGTGAGCGTCCAGCATCCCGGACGCGCCTAGCGGATGAACAAGTAAACGAGCATTGATAGCACGGATACGTAGGTCAGGACGTACAGCGTGAACATGCTCACAGCCCGAGTCTTTGAATTCATTTTGCGCCTCCTCGGTTCTCTTCTACCCCCGCCGTGTTGCAGTCCCGTTGCATCCGGGTGACATGACGCGCCTTCCTTCGGATCATTAGCGCCAGCGGCTGTTTCGTAAGGCAGCGAGAGAACGCCGTAACGAGCTTTGCTCTACAGAAGAAATCACGTCAGTTTAGGGTCCCACCCCACGATAATGAACTTATCTGACTCTTGAAGCCACCCACCCAGGAGGATCGCATGCTTAATCCCATTTCATCTACCAAGCCGTCGCCCGAGGTGGCCGCTCGCAAACTTACCGCGCAGGAGGCAGCCGTCGCCCCCCAGATGACGGCGACCAGGGATTCTTTGCAGCTCTCCCAGCCCAAGCTCGCCCTGAATCAGCCCATGAAGCCGACGCATTCTGACGGCTGGAACGACCTGGGCCAGGTAGCCTCCGTCATGGTCTTCTCTCCCATCGCCAGCGTGCTGGGCGCCATCGGGGGCTTCTTCATCGGAGGTCCTGTCGGTGCGGCCATCGGTGCAACGCTCGGCGGTTCGGCTCCGGGCCTCGCATTTGCGACCAAGAACCTGGCCCACCACCTGGGTCACGTCGCCCGCAAGGAGGAGACCGACAACGGTTTCAACCTCAAGCTTGCCGGAAAGCTCATGATCATCCCCGGCACGACCTTGGTCGGCGCCGGAATCGGCTTCGCACTGGGCGGTCCCATTGGGGCGGCCATCGGCAGCACCGTGGGTTCAGCCATCATTCCGCTGGGCGGTTTCATCTCCGCGGGGCTCAATAAGCTCTTCAATCGAGAGCCGGCAGCTCAACCCCCCGCTCAGCCCAAATAACAAACGGGCCGTAAAACCTACCCCACCACCCGTTTCGACCGGAAGAGCCCCCCACGCCATCGTGGGGGGCTCTTCCGGTCGAAACTCAGGAGTTCGGTTGATCATCAGGTTGCTGGGAACCGGATCTTGCGAATCCGGTGGTTCCCTCTATCCGCCACGCATAGCGTACGGTTGGGACCGAAACCCAGGCCGACCGGAAAGGAGAAGCGAGCCATGAAGAAGCCGCCATCCCTCCAAGTAGGGGTCGCTCCTACGAGGGTCGTGACATTGGCGTCGCGATCGATTCGACGAACCCTGTGGTTGTTGTAATTCGACACGTACAGGTTCCCACCCTCGTCGATCGCTAGATCGCGAGGGTCGTTGAACTTGGCGGCGCCGCCGATTCCGTCCGCGGATCCGGTGGTTATTGTAATCCGTCACGTAAAGGTGGCCGCCGGGACCGAACGTTAGATTCGAAGGATTGTAGAACGAGGGCACCCGTGCCCGCCAAGGTGCTGACCATGCCTTCAGGAGTGATCTTGCGGATCGCACTGTTGCCCCAATCCGCCACGTAGACGTTGCCCGAGGCATCCACCGCCATGTCGTCCATCGAGTTGAACTACGCTCCGGTCCCATCCTTGTTGCCCGCGGTGCTGCCCGCCAGCGTCGTGACGGTCCCGATCACGATGGGCGTCGGGGTCGGAGCGGGGGTCGCCACGGTGGGGGTGAACCAGCGAGAAGGCGAGCGATCGCCGAGATCCGCCTGACCCGGGCCTTGTACTACGACCTTTCTGCCGAAACCCAGTCCCTGTGAAAGCCTTGAGCACTGGTCGCTCAGCGGAACGTCGAGCGGGGCCATGCCGATCGCTTCGTCATCTTGAGCTCCGAAAGCGCAGGGTCTCGTTGAGGCGGCACCCCGCTGGCGCCACGTCTAACACCCGCAACGGCCGATCCCTCTTTCGATCAAGAGACCCCCTCCACGATGGCGTGGAGGGGGTGCTTTCGTGCTGCCAGAAGGCAATCCGGCGCTCAGTTACACCATGTGCTGTCTAGAACAGGATCTTGCGGATGCGGTTGTTGTACTCGTCCGCCACGTACAGGGTGCCGTTGGGGCCGATGCCCAGACCGAGCGGCTGGTAGAAGCGCGCCGCGCTGAAGTC
>DAZV01000045.1 GCA_002083825.1 Candidatus Sericytochromatia bacterium S15B-MN24 CBMW_12
GCCGGCTCTTCGGATGCAAGGGCACAATAAGGATGGACACCCCGGTGACCCTCAAGTCGTGCAGGCCTCCGTCTGCCTTCGAAACGGCCTGGTGATCCGCCACAAGATCTACCCGGGGAACACCAACGACAGGACCATCGCCAAGGACCTCATGAATAGCCTCGGGGATCTGGCTGGTATCAATGCGAAGGTCTGGGCCTCGGACGGTGGCATGACCAGCAAGGCGCTCTTTGAAACCCTTCGTGAAGGGGGGTGGCACTGGCTGGTAGCGGATTCACCCCGAAAGAGCAAAGTGGCGCGTTCGAAGGTCTTACCGGTCACCAGGCGTTATGCCGCACATCCCTTCAAGGAACAGTACGCGTTCAAGGCGGTCGCTCTGGAGGCGGGAGACACCCCGAGTGGATTGCCGGAAACCATGGTGGTAGGTTCGAAACCATTTCGAACGCGAGCGACAACTCGAACGTATGGACAAGCACCTGGCTGCGTATTCCGGCGAAGCCGAACACCGATTCCGGCAAGCCGAACACTCTAGATCCGAAGTGACGCTAGGTAGTCAATATCCTACTCCAAGTGTTCGGCTTTGTCTCCTCCTTCCCGCTGGGCTCTCTGTCGGACGTAGTGCGGCCTGACCGTTTCTCCCTTCAGCTCGATGCGGTAGGCGTTGTGAATGATGCGGTCCAGAATGGCATCGGCCAAGGTAGGATCGCCGATCGAATCATGCCACCGTTCGATCGGCACCTGGCTAACGATGATCAGGGAACCGCGGCCATGACGCTCCTCGACGAGTTCGAGGAGATCGCGCCGTTGCTCGTCACTGAGCGGCGCAAGCCCCCAGTCATCCAGCACCAGCAGGCGCTTCTTGGAATAGCTCGCGAGCAGCTTCTTGTAGCGCCCGTCGCCTTTCGCCACCGCGAGGTCCTGGAAGAGCAAGGGTGAGCGCAGGTAAAGGCTGTCGTAGCCTTCCCTGCAAGCCTTTTGAGCCAATGCGCAGGCGAGATAGGTCTTGCCCACGCCCGTGGCGCCCGTGATGAAGACGTTGTAGGCCCTCTTGAGCCACTGGCATGTGGTGAGTTGCTGGATCAGCCCGCGATCGAGGTTTCGAGGGTGCTTGAAATCCAGGTCCTCGATGCAGGCCGTGTCCCGAAGCTTGGCGCCGTTCAATCGGGTTTGAAGACGGCGGTTCTCGCGGTCCGTCACTTCTCGGTCCACCAGGAGGCCGAGACGCTCTTCGAAGCTCATCGCGGCGTACAACTCGGAATCCCGCTGGTCGGTAAGGCCCTTGGCCATGCCGTTCAGCTTCAGCTCCTGGAGCTTGGTTTGGGTCGGGTGGGTCAGCAAGATCGCTCCTCTCTCTTGAATCGGTCTCGGCTCACCGAGGCTCTCGGCGAGCCGAGCACGGCAAAGCCAGCCCTCGGCGACGAGCGCCGGGGCCATGAGGGATGTAGGTCGAAATCACCTCCTTCCATCTGGTCGTCGTCCCCCCTCAGGGACGCGTATTCGGTTGTCAATGTGCGGGGTGCGATCAGCCGCATCTCACCTCCTGGTGGCCGATTCGCGTATGGACCAGCTCGGGCGGTCCTCGATTGGAACGGACGGCGGGGCGGGTGGTCTACGGCTTACAGAGGCATCGCCCAGAGCGCCTTTCTCGCGTAGTAATCCGCGCCCCGAATGTTCTCATGCTGGATGGGCGCCGGCTCGGGCCTCGGCGCCACCGGGATGCCGTCGAGGCCGTGCTCCAGGATGGAGCGGACGCTGTCAAGCTTGGTGCTGCCCAGCAGGTTGGCTCGCAGACATGCGGCCTCGATTCGAGCGAGGGGATAATCCTTCTCCATGCGGATGATGCCGAGACAGACGCGGAGGCCCACCTGAGCATGGTCGCGGCTTTCGAGGATGGCTTGGAAGAGGCAGGCGGTCTCGTAGCCGGTCTTCTCGGCCCAGGACATGATCTTCTCGAGCGTCCAATCGTCTTGCCGCTGGTGGGGCAGAGGCATGTGCTCCCGCAGGGTCGTCCTGCCGCCCGCCTCTTGGCTTCGGGCATGGCTTGCGGCGCGCTTTCCTCGGTGCAGAATCTCGACGATCCGCTCGGTGACGCGGATCTCCACCACCTCTCGAACGAGCGTGTAGGGGACGCTGTAGTGATGGCGCAGGATCTCGACGTGGTAATCGGGCGGGACCTTCGCCTTGAACCACTCGGCCACGGTATGCCGGGTCTCGGGCAGGGGCTTGAGTACGGGCTTGTCCAAGGTTAGAAAGGTGCTCTCGCGGCTTCCCGGCATCTTTTTGAAGGGCCTCTGGTTGAGGCGGATCAGGAGTTTCCGGATGGCGTCGTTCAGCTCCTCCAAGCTGAAGAAGACGCGGTTGCGGAGGCAGGCGAGGATCCAGCGCTGGACGAGCAGCACTCCGCCCTCCGCCTTGGCCTTGTCCTTGGGTTTTCGGGCGCGGGCAGGCATGATGGCCGTGCCGTAATGGCGGGCCATGTCGAGATACGAGGGGTTGATGGTGGGGTCGTAGCGGCAAGCCTTCGTGACGCCGCTTTTGAGGTTGTCGGGAACGACGATCGCCGGGACGCCCCCGATGAACTCGAAGGCCCGGACGTGGGAGCCGACCCAGTCGGGAATCTGCTGCGTGTAGGTGGCCTCAGCAAAGGTGTAGGAGCTGGCGCCCAGGACCGCGACGAAGATCTGGGCGGTCCTCACCTCACCGGTGTCGGGATCCGTGACCGGCATGGTCTGGCCGGAATAGTCCACGAAGAGCTTCTCACCCGCCTTGTGGGACTGGCGCATGCTGAGGTTCAGCTTCGCGGCGTAGCGGCTGTAGTATTCGCAGAACTGGCTGTACTCGTAGCCGAGAGGACGGTCCCGCTTGTAGTCCTCCCAGAGCAGGGCGCGGGTAACGCCGGGCCGCTTCAGCTCCAGGTGGATGGCCGCCCAGTCGGGCACGTCCTCATGCTTCTTGACGGTGAAGGTGCCGGGAAAGAGCTTGCGCTCGAGGATCCGTTCGTCGATGTCGTCGGGCAGGGGCCAGTCGAGACCGCTGGCCTTGAAGCGTAGCAGATAGTCGTGAACCGTCGAGCCTGAGAGCCCCAAGGCCCTTGAGATGGCGTTCTGTGAGAGCTTGCTCTCGAACTTGAGTCGTAGAAGCTCGTTGAGCTTGCGCATGGCGATCCTCTTGTAGGCCATGAATCTCCTCCTGACGTTGAGGGTGTCGGGATTCATTCAAGGCGACGGGGGATCTAGCGTCAAATCGGCTCGTGGATTGGGATTCCGCTAAGCCGAACACCTATTCCGGGAACCCGAACGGGGATTCCGGTCACCCGAACACCGATTCCGGGAATGACCGGAAAAACGTTCGGCTTGCGAGCGGAATCACCGTTCGGCTTGCTCCGGAATCGGTGTTCGACTTGCTCCGGAATTGCCGTTCGGCTTGGACCGGAATATTCACCTGGCGACGGCGCGCGAGGCCTTGGGAACTCATCCCGTTAAGAACGGGGGGCATGGCAAGGCGGTATGCGCCGCGGCCACCCATCCGACCGTGAAGCGCTTCCTCAAGCCATCCGAGAAGCGTTCCGGGCACTACGTACTCAACACCGAGGCCATCCGTTTCGAGGAACAGTTGGCCGGAACCCGCATGCTGCGAACGACGCTCACGGACATGGCGGGCTGGGAACTCTTCGAAGGGTACCAACTCTTGCAGGAGGTGGAGCGGAACCACCGGGAATACAAGGGGCCACTCAAACTACGGCCCTGCTACCACCGCTCGGCAGACCGGATCCGAGCACACGTGATGCTTACGGTCTTGGCTGGAAACTGCGTCCGCCGGATGGAGATGCTCACCGGGGAAACCTCCAACACCTTGCGCAAGATCTTCGACCGGGTCCAGGCTCACCGTATCCGGCAAGGCGGCAAAATCAAATGGATGCTCGGAGCGGTTCCCGATGAGGCGAGGGATATTCTCGAGCGGTTCGGGATCGATTCCCTGCCTCACCTTTGGACGATATGGAGAGAAGTGCCTCGTCGGGATAAACCCGGACCTGGCAAGGCTTTGCAGCAAATAGGCGCGTCATAGTGTCGAAGACCCGCCGGGCCGATGCCCTGATACCCGCGCACCAGGAACTGATCCGCCAGGCGGCCCAAGGCGAGGTAATTTTCAACGACGACACCACCATGAAGATCCTAGACCTCGCGGGCGCTCACCCCCGGACAAGGCCGATCCGGAAGTCAGCGAGGAACGCACCGGGGTGTTCACCTCGGGGATCGTCTCGACCAGCCAGGGGCGCCGCATCGCCCTGTTCTTCACCGGACGGAAGCATGCGGGGGAGAATCTGGCCTCGGTGCTGAGGTTGCGCTCAGCCGAGGCAGGTCCGCCGATCCAGATGTGCGACGCCCTGTCCCGGAACGTGCCGGCCCAGTTCGAAACGGTGCTGGGCAACTGCCTGGCCCATGGCAGGCGCCGCTTTGTGGAGGTCGCCGACCTCTTCCCCGAGGAGTGCCGCCACGTCCTCGAAACGCTACGCGACGTCTACCGGAACGATGAGTTGGCTCGCGACCGCGGCATGACCCCAGCGGACCGGTTGGCCTTCCACCAGTCCGAGAGCGGGCCTCTCATGGGTGAGCTCGAGGGATGGCTCGCCGAGCAGTTCGAGCAGCGCAAGGTCGAGCCCAACTCGGGGCTCGGCCAGGCCATCAAGTACATGCGCAAGCACTGGCAGAAGCTCACGCTGTTCCTGCGGGTGCCTGGCGCCCCCCTGGATTCCAACGCCGTCGAGCGCGCCCTCAAGAAGGCCATCCTCCACCGCAAGAACTCCTACTTCTACAAGACGCGGAACGGCGCCCGGGTCGGCGACATCTACATGAGCCTGATCCACACCGCCGAACTCGCCGGTGCCGCGGCCTTCAATTACCTGGTGGCCCTGCTGCGCAACGCCGAGAAGGTGGCCGGCAGTCCGGCCGACTGGATGCCCTGGAACTACGAGGCCCAGCTGGAAAGGGCCAAGTCCACGGGGCCCCCGGCATAGGCCGGACGGCGGCCAGGGCCTGGCTGCCAAGCCTCAACTCACGCTTGCTGCAGGAAAAGGAACGATTGTCAAAGTCCGCTGGGACGCATCTACTTGCCGACCGGGCAGCTCCACTGGCCGACACCAAGGATGGCAGATCGGCGGCGGTGGAGCCAAGCAGTGTTGCCGAAGGGACACTCCAAGGAGGCATTCGATGGAAGTCCCTTCAGGACCAAGCTGGAGCTTGCCGTCGAGATGCTCGATTGGACGAGGCAGCGGGACTTCACCCCGACCGCCGTGCTGTTCGACGCCTACTACCTGGCCAAACCCGTGCTCAAGTTCTTGAAGAAGGCCAAGTGGCAATGGGTCAGCAGGATCAAGGGCAACCGAAACCTGAAGCGGGACCGTTCGAAGTTCCAACCCAAGCAATGGACGGAGCTTGCGCGTTCCGGCCAGGCGCCGAACTTGGCCAGGAGTGTGAAGGCGACGCTGAACGGGTGGGGAGGCGTTCGGATCATTGCCGTCAGACGGCGCTCCGAGCAGGAACCGCGCTTCCTGGTTGGCAGCAACCCGGAATGGGGGCGTGGAACGATCGAACGTCTCTACGGCTATCGATGGGATATCGAGGTCGCCTTCCGCAACAGCCGCCAGTTGGTCGGTTTGAACGACTGCCAGTGCAGGATTTTCGGGGCACAGCAGAACCATGTTGCCTTGGTATTCCTGAGTTATCTGTTCGTCCTGGCTCAAAGCAAGGCCGACGACACGGCTGGAAACACGCTGAATCGCTTGGCGCATCAGCCCATCGTCATCCAGGCGGTCCCCAGCATTCATACCGTCCGGCCCATCAAGCTAGAGCGGAGGAAGCGAAAGCGACATGCTCATCCCACCATAATCTCAGCCGACTCTGCGTAACTCTTGATATTGTCACGAGCGGTCATGGTGCGGCTCCCCCCTCGGCAATAACATCAAATAGACCGGCCCGCTGGCAGGCTTCAAGGAAGGCCTTCTTTAAAAAATTGCTGTTGGCAACCGGATCTTTCTCGGTCTGTTGTTGTACGGTGGCAAGCGAGGCTGCCGGAGCAATACCGTGGGTATCGTGCAGAATGCGAACCTGCTCCAGCCAGTCCTTGGCGTCACTGCCGCAACATTTCGCCTTGTAGCGCTCGTCGATACCATAAACATCTTTCCAGGTCTCAATCTCCTCATGGACAGCAGCCGGGCCGAAGGTGAGTTGAATGTCGGCAGGGTCAAGACGGTCGATATCCAGTGCGCCGAGGTCGATGGTGATTTCGATGCCGTGGCCGCTTGTAACATAGGGATAGAAGATCTTACGCCGACCGGCGGTGTTGTGCGCGGGGTCTTTGCGGAGCTTGTAGGTGCTGTTGCACTCGTGGCAGGCCGGGGCGAGGTTGCGGAAGTTGATCGAGTTGAAGGGGTAAAGTCCCTTGGGGAGGTAATGGTCATACGCCTCTCGTTTAGTGTGGTGCATACCCTTGATATCGCTAAGGCCGCAGAACGGGCATTTGCCGTTGGTATTCACCTTCATGAATGCATCATAGTGCTCATCGATCTTGCCGATTTTGTCCCGTAACGCAGCAACGTCAGGCAGAGGCCAGAGATCTTTGAAAAACGAAGCTAATTGCTTGCTTAGGTCTGGATAAATGGCCGTGATATCCGCGTAGCGGGCAATCTGCACCGCCGCGTCATTTGCGCAGACCTTTTCGATGTCGTTATTGGCCTGGTACCACTGTTTTAGCTGTTCGATCTGCGGAGGGAGCAATGCAGCAAACAGGCTATAAATTCGTTCCACATGACCATAAAAGAAGTCACCATCCTTAGTGTTGCCGTAGTAGAAAGCCTCAATCAGCTCCTTGAGGTCGGCGTTAGCGTCGAACAGTTCAAGCCGAAAGTCGCCGTTGCCGGGTGCCTTGCACCACACCTCGAAAAAGATAAAGTCAATGAACGACTGCAACTTATCCATCACATGAGAGACATAGTTGTAGGCAAACAGCATTAGCCCTGCCCCTCCATGCTATCGAGGATGGTCTTGATGAGCAGCACCTTTTCCACCGAATCCCCAAGCTGCCGGTTGATCTCGGCGATGAGCTGATCCTTGTCTTCCCCCTGCTCGAAGCGCTGCCGCAGACGTTCCAGCTTGCTCTGCGCATGCCTGCCGATTGTCTCGCGCTTGCCGAAGGTGGCCATGGTGATTTTGTTGATGGACGCGCCCAGAGTGTTGTAGTCGGGCTGGCTCACTGAGACCACGCCATCGGCCTTCTTGAACGCCAGCACCTTTTCCGGCGTACTGTCGGAGATCAGAAACGGTGTGTGTGTGGTGACCAGCATCTCGTGGCCGACGCTGCCATTAAAGCTCTCATGCAAGCGGGAGACAAAGTTGGCACGCCAGTCGGGGTTGAGGTGCGTCTCCGGCTCGTCGAGCAGAAACAGGCTCTGCGTGTTCTTGAACAGCAGGCAAAGGCCCAGGGTGTGCAGCAGCTGGTGTTCGCCGTCGGAAAGGTTCTTGAGCGTCACCGGCTCATCGACCTCCGTTTTGCGGAATTTAACGAACTTGAACCGCATGATGCGCTCGTCCGAGGCCAGGGTCGGCACCGTCTCGCTGACATAGTGGCTGCCGGATCGGTAGAGATCAGCCTTCAATGGGGCGCTGACAGAAAAAAGATTGAAGGTCAGAAGCACCTGAAAGGCCTGGAACAGGGCAATGGGCGAGCGGTTGACCTCAAAGTCGAAATTCTTGCGAAAGGCCTGCCGGGTGGCATCGTTGACGAGGTAATCGAGATAGAGCGTGTCGTTGGACTCGTCCAGATACCAGCACGTGGCGCAGCGTGTCAGGCGAGGGATGATCTTGTCGGCGGTTTCGCTGCCATCCAGCAGTTGCACTAGGTTGACCCGGTACCGCTTGTCGGGTGGCTCGTCCTCAGTGGCGGTCAGGGCCGGATGGTTTCTGACAATCTCCTCGATTGATTCCCGTTTGTTCTCGTCCTGACTGCCGAAGGCCGGAATCTGGCTTTCACCCACCTCAATACTGCGCCGGATAATGATGCGGAACTCCTTAAGCTCCTCGATCTTCACATCCTCACTGAATGGTCTATGTGCATCTGCATCCTGAAATAGCAAATTGCAAAGCAATATTGCCTGGCTGAAGCCGCTGTCGAGGTAGACCAGCCGCGATTCCGGGCGGCCGGGATAGGGTAGCTGCTGTTTCAGTGCCTGCCAGTATTCATCAAACTGGACAAAGCGCATCTTGAAAAATGGCAGACTAAGGATTTCATTTTCGCCAGAGGAGTAGCCGAGGACGTAGTCCGGCAACAGTTGCCGGGCCATGGTCTGGCCGATGATCAAGTCCACCGGACCTTTCTGCTCATCGTTGCTGAGCAGAGACCACTTGGGCGCTTCGCCTGGCTGCTTGACGATGCGCACATGCGCTTGTCCAGCGTTGGTTATGACTGTCATCTCGTCTTGAGGGCGGATCAGGTATTCGAGCTCGAACCCGTCCGGGATCGCCTTGTCACTGCGAAATCCGCCGGGGTTGGCGTCTTCGTCGTAACGGAAGCTATCGGGCAGGTTTTCCAGATAGATACACTCCAAGTGATAGAAAATCGCCGCCAGTGCCTCTAGCAGATTCGACTTTCCGCTGCCGTTGGGACCAGCGCAGATAAATGGGGCAAAGCCCTGTTCCTCCTGTATGTCCCACTCTCTACGGAAGCGGTATTCAAAGCCTGGCTGCAGGCTACGAAAGCCCTTCGGGTCGGTGATCTTGAGGCAAAGTAATTTCATTCGGCATCATCCTTTTGCCGATGTGATCTGGACGCGGTTATTGGCGTCATCGTAGCTCTGTATCAGGTGGCCTTGTTCAAGCGCTTCGAATACCCAGGCCTTGATTTCGTCGTATTCTGCCGCGCCCCATTCCCGCGCTTCGTCTTCCGCCAGTTCCCACAGCCGTTGCCGGGCGGCTTCCATAAATGACTGAGCTACAAAAGGTTCATCACCCAGTTGCCCTAGCCAGGCGGATAGCCACTGGCCAATGTGCGTCTTACGACTTTCAGCGGACTGCAGTACGGAGAGCTCTGTTGGTGCAGACAGTTCGAATAATGGCTCCAAGACTTGCTTATCCTCTGCTTCGAAACTCGCTTCGGCCGCTGTATCAGCACCTTCGGTTGGCAGCTGCACGCGCGACAAATCCAATTCGCCCTTGAACGCCTTCTGGCTCAGGGCTCCATAGAGACTTTCCAGATTGGCAAGGCTTTGTTGATAGTGGGATTTAATTCGGTCGATCCGTTTTGTGATTTGAGAAAATAGAGTTTGAACGTCCTTCGGTGGCTGAATTACAGTAATTCTCTTGACATCTTTAATATTCACCCTTGGGGCAGCGCCGCCCCCAATCAAGCCTTGAAGCTTTGTCTTAAATGATCGTGACTCAAGTAAGGCCCATAGGAAATCGGCACTATGATCCGCAGAAACCTTGAAAAGCATTATTCGCTGCCCAAGGCAGATTGATTCGTTCCCTAAAATTCTCGCCGCATTACCTAGACGGCCGCCTTCTCGTGAATAAACAATATCTCCGATTTGAGGCGCATAGCGTTTGATCCGCTCCTCAAAGACATCCCGTCCCACATGAAGTGTATTGCTCAAATCCAAGTAGCCATCAACTATGTCCCCAGAGCGCACGCAGAAATAGCCGGTCCTTTCACCGCTATAGTCAGGAGTGCTATGTGGGCAATCTACTACTGCTGCGCAAAACTCCTCAATTCCGGCAGTGTCCCACCCCCTCTCATTCCGCACGGGATCGCCAAACAACTCCATAAAGATACTTTTGAGCAGGTCGTCGAGTTGTTGCAGGTGCTGTTTGCGCCATGCGATCAGGCCTTCTACCTTTCCGAGTAGGTAGGCAATGCGCTTTTGGTCGTCGAGCGGAGGCAATGGAATTGTGAGCTTCTTAATGCCAGCATTTGTAATGGCAGGTTGTATTGCGCCTGAGCAGAACTTCTCTTTCTGCCTTTCAAAATAATCTGACTTCAGGTAAATCGATAAATATTGCCCATTGCACTTTTCAATTGGACGAAGCACAGCGAAACCAGTCGAAACAATTATGTTAGAGAGAGTCCCATCTATTTCGAGCACCTTCTTTGTGCCCTTCATACGAGCAAACAATACATCGCCAGGGCTAACCGTATTGTCAGCCCGTGATGGTTTGTCCGCATAGGTGACCTCAACAAAGGAAGTTGTAGCCTCTTGCAGGTCGCCGGTGCTTAAGTAGCGCCTTGTGCCCTCAAATGGTCGGACTCGTGAGCCGGAAAGAGGCGCTACTTTGAGTAAAGGCTCGTGCTTCATCCAACCATCCCCTTAAGCTCTAGCAATTCGCGCACAATTCCGCTTTTTACCTTGGCAAGGTCAGCGTCTGCCACATCGCCCACTTCCGCCTCAATAAGCCGCTCTATAATGTCGGCGGGTTTGTAATAGACAACCTCTTCAAACACATCCGCTTTGTAGCGGGAGAGTGATAGGTCGTAGTTGTTCTCTTCGTCCGCAATTTCAGTCCTTGGCACTACAAAGAACTTCTGCGTTCGGTCGGTGTCGGTATTGGGATTGCGGGCGTGGTACTTGGCAACAATCTCTTGTAAATCGCCAAATCCTTCCTGCTTAGTGCGTTTATCGTCCAGCGAATAGCCATCGCTCTGCATCTCGTAGAACCAGACCTGCTCGGTGGCCGGTTGCGTTACCTTCTCCACCGGTCCCCAGACCTTGGTGAAGAGCAGGACGGCAGTACTGACCCCAGCATAAGGCTTGAACACGCCGCTGGGCATGGTGATGACAGCCTTGAGGTCGCAGCGCTCCACCAGCATCTGGCGCAGGGTTTTGAACGCGCCTCCGGAGCCGAACAGCACTCCTTGCGGTACGATTACACAGGCGGTGCCGCCCTTTTTCAGCAGGCGATAGATGTTCTCGACAAAGAGCAGCTCGGACTTGGTGGTGGAGAGGGTGAGATTTTCGTTAATATCGCCCTTGTCGATGCTGCCAGTAAAGGGCGGGTTAGCCATGATGATGTCGTATTCGGCCTCCTCGTTGTAGCTCTTGCTCAGGGTGTCTTTATAGTCGATGTTCGGCTCGTCAACGCCGTGCATCATAAGGTTCATTAGCCCCAGGCGCACCATGGTGCTATCGATGTCGTAGCCGATGAGGGAGGCTTGTAGGATGGCCTGTGCCTGTTCGGTCAGGCCTGCTGCCACCGAGGTGCGGACAAAACCGTCCTCGTCGGGCAGCAAGTTATTGGCTCCGGCTTTTTTTGCCAATTCAGTGACGATGTACTGATAGGCTCCGAGCAGAAAGCCGCCGGACCCACAGGCAGGGTCGGCGATCCGGTGGCCGAGTTGCGGCTGTACCAGATCTGCCATCAGCTTGATGATGTGACGTGGCGTGCGGAACTGGCCATTCTTGCCGGCGGTGGCGATCTCGGAGAGGAGCATTTCATAGACATCGCCCTGGATGTCCTGAAAAGCTTGACCTTTCTCCTGCGAATCCTTATCCATAATCTCGAAGATCTCATCGATGGTCTTCACCGCCTCCACCAGCAGCGCTGGTTTGGGGATGATAAACACAGCGTTCTTCATGTGGCGCGTGAAGTTGGATTCGGCCCCGTTCATGTCCTTGAGGAAGGGGAAGACCATGGTCTGAACATGCTGGAGCATCTCCTCGGCCTGCCTATGCTTGAACTCGCTCCAGCGCAGGGTGCGCTTTTCAACGGCATAGTTGTCGGCACCCTCCTTGTCGCGGTGTTCGGGTGGAATCCACTGGCCCGCGAACTTGGAGGTGTAGGGCTCATCGGCCCACTCGGCATCGGCCTGCCTTTTCTGGTCCAGCTCATCGAGCCGCTTCATGAAGAGCAGGTAGGTGATCTGTTCAATGGCGGTGAGCGGGTTTGAGATGCCGCCGGACCAGAACTTGTTCCAGAGCTGGCCGATCTTACTTTTGAGTTCAGGATTATTTTGCAGCATAGGTTGAATCCTTATGAGTTTATTGCTCGCCGTCAGGCCGCCAGGCGCTCGGTGAGCTGCAATATTTCGTTGATCTCCGCCGGGCTGAAGACGCCGCGTATGCCCTGCGGGTGAATCACCGTGAACGGCATATTGATGAGGTCTTTCTTCTCCACTTTCTCTCGCTCGATGATGAAGCCCTTGAGCAGGTTCAGGAATTCCAGCTGGCGGCTGGATAAGTTGCTGTGCTGTTTGATGAACTGGTCAAAGGCCTCGCTGACCGTTTCCGGGAAGCTCTTCAGGAGCTCAATGCCGAGGATATGGCGAATAAAGTGGATGAAGCATGCCTTGCGGTTTTTGTAGACCTGACGCAGCAGGTCTTCGGTGATGTGCGGGTGTTCGGCATGGAGCAGTTCGGCCAGTTCGGTAGCCTCGTCAGGGGAGACTTCCCTGCCATCCTTGATCTTCTGTAAGACGGGATTGTGTGCGATCAGCTCCGCAATCATGGCCTCGACCATCTCACGGTAACGGCTGATACTGACCGATTCGTACTGTGGGCCGAATTCAACCCGCTCCTTGTTGTGCAGCACATCGATGAGGTCGAGGTGCACCGGGCCTTGACCGGTCTGCTGATCCCGGAATTTCATCAGCGGGCCAAGGCGGGCGTTCAACTCGTCGAGGGCGTCTTCAAGCGCGTTGAAATCGCTTTTGGCCCAGTAGTGGTTGGTCTGGGCGGAGCGAATCAAGTCCTCTTCGGCTTTGATGAAATTGACCGAGAGCGGCAGTTCGCTGATCTGTTCGGCGATACCTTCCTTGAGGGTTTCGGCCTTTTCCTTTTCCTTGCAGAGCCGGGCGAGTGAATACTCCAACAGGTCGCGCTCAAAGCGCATGGCTTTGAAATCGACCTCCGAGACGGTGCGGAATAGTGGCTTGATCTCGGTGCGCAGGAATTCCAACTTCTGGTGACTCATGGTGAGCCAAAAGTTTTCCTCTTCGAGACGGGCCAGTGCTGCGGCGGCCTCCTTAATGATGACGGAGCTTTGCGGCAGCTGGCTGATGTGCTGGTGAAGCTTGGCGATTTCGCGCTCGGCAATCTGCGCCTGACCGAAGTCGACGGCCTTTTCGATCTTGTCGATCCGCAATCCGACCAGCCGCACCGGCAGTGGCAGCTGGGGCTTTAACTCCTTGCCCTTGGGGTGCAGCTTGAAGTATTCAAAATTGTCCCAGCAATCGAGAATCAGGAAGACATCCTTTTCTGGACACCAGGGCTTGGGCTTGCTGGTCTCAAGCAGGCGCGTGCCGCGCCCGATCATCTGCCAGAACTTGGTGTAGGAGTATACCGGCTTGGCAAAGACGAGATTGACGATCTCGCGCACGTCGATGCCGGTGTCGAGCATATCGACGCTGATGGCAACGCGAGGCATGTCGTAATTGGTGAACTGGTCGAGCAGGCCGCCCTTGCCGTATACGCGGGGGTCATCGGAGACCAATACCTTCGCCAGCTCGCCCTTATGCTGCGGGTAGAGCTTGTCAAAGATCTCTTCGAGGCGCCGGGCGTGGGCCTTAGAGGAGCAGAAGAAGATGGTCTTGCCGGGCAGCACCCCGTTGGGGTCCTTGATGCATTCCTCCATGAACTCCTTGACGATGAGGGTGTTCGTGCCTTTGTTGATCACCTGCTTTTCAAGCTGCGAGCCCTCAAAGTTGATCTCCTCGATTTCCTTGCCTTCCAGCAACAGTTTCTTCTGGTCTTCCAGCAAGATGGTGCGCTTGCTGATCCCCTCTATCTGGAAGCGGGTCTGGATCTTCATCACCTGAAAACTGCACAGGTAGGGCGGCACGTTGTTTAACGCCTCTTCGAAGGTGAAGGCGAAGGTGGGAATGCCGTCCTCGCAATGGAAAAGCTGGAAGGTGTTGTGGTCAATGATGTCGGTTGGCGTGGCGGTCAGGCCCAGGGTGATAGTCTTGAAGTAATCCAGCACCTCTTTGTAGGTATTGTAGATGGAGCGGTGGCTTTCATCGATGACGATAAAATCGAAAAAGTGCGGCGATAGGTGCTGCGACTCGTCCCGGATGATGTTGAGCATAGTGGGATAGGTCGAGACGTAGATGCGACGGTCCTTGGCGATGAGCTTTTCGGCGACGTTGGGCCAGCGCGGCTCATGGGGCAGGTGCTCCTTGAAGGCGGCCAATGCCTGCTCGCGCAAGGCAATCCGGTCAACCAGAAATAGTACCTTTTCGGCATGACCGGCACGCATCAAGGCATCGACCATGGCGATGCAGGTACGGGTCTTGCCGGTACCGGTAGCCATCACTAGCAGGAAGTCGCGCTTTTTCTGTTCGATGCCTTCCATTACGGCGCGAATAGCCCGGATCTGATAATCGCGGCCTGCAATAGCAGTATTGATCAACTCCTGGGTCAGGGGCTTGCGGTTGCGGCGGATATATCTAAAGCGCTCCAGGTCGTCACGAGTCGGAAAGCCAACCACCTTGCGCGGCGGGTAGTTGTCCAGATCCCAGAAATAGATGTCGTGCCCGTTGGTGTAGAAGCAAAACGGAAGCTCGCCGCCCAGTTGCTTCTGGATGCTGTAGCAATACTGCTTGGCCTGTTCGCGGCCGATGGCGGCATCTTTGCTCGATTTTTTGGCCTCGACCACGGCCATGGGCTTGCGGTCTTTGCCGAGCAAAACATAGTCGCTGAACTGATGGCCTTCGAAAGGCGTGTGTGGTGCGGCGACACCCTCCGGAAGCGAGGTCAGGATGTCGAACTCCTCGATGACTTGGGTGGGGTCTTTGACGTTCCAACCCGATTGCGCCAGCTGGCTATCAATCAATTCCGAGCGGGTTTGGGCCTCAGTCTTTGTCATGCTTCAACTTCCCTGTTTTTCGTCCGCTCACAGCACGCTTCTAAACTGAGACCGGGCGAGCTTGGAGGGAAACGTCATGGCGTTTTCCCAGCGATTGATCGTGGCAAAGCTCGCGCCCAGTTCATGGGCCAGTTTTTCCTGACTGAGCCCCAATTGCTGGAGGACGTCTCTTACCATTTCCGCAAAATTTTCCGATGCCCTTGCCATAACGTTTTGCCTCGAAAGTCTTGGTGTGCCGCTAGTTGATCAGCCGTGATCCTCGAAGTCCTTGGCCAATTCGTTGAGCGACTTGTCCCCCCTGATGGCCGCCAGAGCCACTAGAGCTTTGAGATCCGGCTTGAATCGTACACTGCACGGGCTTCCTCCTTTCCTCGTTTCATTGTCCCACGCCCGGGCGCTACAATCACCTTAATTTGGTGTCCAGTTTTTGAGGGGCATTACAAAGTGGGATTGCCCCGTTTTCATGGACACCCTCCCCGCTATAATGCGGATGAAAGGATGTCCACATGTCGAAATCACGTCGCAAGTTTACGGACGAGTTCAAGACCGAAGTGGTCGGCCTGTGCCTCGCAGGCGATCGAAGCGTAGGCCAGGTGGCCCGGGACCTGGGGATCTCGGAGTCGGTGGTCCAGCGGTGGGTTCAGAAGGTCAAGGCCGCTTCCGGGGCCACCAGCAGCACGGGTAGCTTGGCGGCGGCCGAGCGTGAGGAGCTGAACCGCCTCCGCCAGGAAAACGCCAGGCTGCGGATGGAGCGCGAAATCCTAAAAAAAGCGGCGGCCTTCTTCGCGAAGGAGAACGCGTGAAGTACGAGTTCATCACATCACACGCAACCATTCCTGCCGAACGATGGAGGACCTGATGACCCGCGTCCGTGCCTATATGCAAGCGGCCAGCCCCTTCCCCGGATCCAAGCCCTCGATCTCTCGATTGGCGTCCTGATGTCATGTGTCCCAACTCTACGCAACGCTATTTAGCTTAGAGAGGAGTTTTTTGATTAGTCCCTAATACAGCAATTTCCATATTGCCTGCCACTCAAACATGGACAGGGCTCATCCCGTCTCAAGCTGATCCCAGAAGCCTTAATTTGAGCTCTGATCATCTGCTTTCGCGCTCTAACCTGCTCATCAAGCTCAGGGTCAAAAGTCCATTGCTTTTCGAAATGTTCAATATGATACCGAGGAGTAGTTTGAGTTCCACCGTCAACAATTGCGGACCATCGGTTGTATCTAAGTTGATACATCTTGTAGCGAACGTACCTTGCTACCATTTGCTCCGTAGCTTGTTCGCTCTGCGTGGTAACAAAATATGTAACACCATGCTTTGGGTTGGTTACGGTGATCGAGAAATCGTGGCCTCGTCCGTCTCGAAGTAGTTTTGCTCTCGTCGATTCAATCCCATTTAGCCAGGCTCGCTGGGTTTCGGAGCTGAATCCCAGGAGTAACACAGTAATGCCCGTCCAGCCAGGAGATGAATTGTGTTCAAGGTCTCGAATGTGTGCCCAGTAGTCTTCACTAATTGGGAAACGAGGCTTCTCAGCGGTTGCAACTTTGCCCTCGAGATATCGCATATAGCGGTCGAGATCGTCTGTATATCCGTGAGGTGTGAACGCACTGATATCCCGTAGATTATTTGGCTCAAAATAGAGACCATGCCTTAAGAAATGCATGAGGAAGTCCAACTCATCCTGCGTTCTAAAAACCTTCAAAGATCCGGCTTGGAGGCGTCGGTCAAGAAATAGAAAAAAGAGTGAAGGGTCGTCTAGAATTTCCGACACCACCCTTAGATCATTGATAAATACGGACCATACTTTGTTGTTGCCGCTTAGCAAGTTAAGGCTCTTGACGGCCTCAGTCTGTGTCGCTAGGTGGCCCAGATCTTCAAGCGTTACGTTCAAGAGATAGATATTTCGGCAACGATCCCTGTGAAGGGTCATAACCACGTTCCCTGATTCATCTTTGAAGATCGCTTCCTTAGTCGACAAAATATAGTTTCTGGTCCTTTCCGCTTGCCTCAAGCCAACTTCCATGATTTCTTCAACGTCCTGTCGGATTGATACCAAGCTACCTCGGCGAGCAGACCGTGATAGCGATCCTGCTTTGGCTTCAACAATCAAAACGTTTCCGTCAAATTCAACAACTGTGTCGGTTTCGACCCGCTTCTTGTCTGATTCGCCGACGGGCACGTCATAGTAGAGGTTTGAGTGAATCGCGCTGGCAGGAAGTAATCTGGCAATATGCTCGATGGCCAAGCGTTCGAGCGTATTGCCTCTCATTTTCAAATACTTGTTTTGGTAGTAGTCCACATCTGCCGCAAGCCATGACTCAACAATAGAGATTAGATTGCGGTGAAGTACCGGGATTGAGAAACAGAAATAGGAGCCATTCAGCTTGTAGAGTGGCCGTTCGTAAATGATAGAGTCATTGGTGGGCCACCCGGGAGCTTTCTCAAACGACAGGAATGCAGTGTTTTCGCCTGGACCTGATGAAAGAGCATTAAGGAGCAGATCTGTAATGAGTTGTGTTTCGTGAACCTCATAAATGGTTGGCGAATGTATGGCTTCAACCATTCGATCATATTCATCGATTTCTGCACGTATCCCATCTACCTGCAAAAACGCTCCATATAGGGCATCCATTTCTGCATCATCAGGGTCGCCTGCAAAGTCATAGAATGCCTTATTAAGCTTGATGTTTTGCTTTGCTAGCAGTTGGAACTGGTCGTTAACCTTATCTGTAATTTGTTGCTCCATCTCCTGACTGGCATCGAGAATTTGGCATGAAGTCAAACCAACGTGGCGCTGCAGGTATTGGTCGTGTGGCTCGAACAAGGCAATAAACAGATCCCGCTGATGCTGCTCGAAGGATGAGCCTCGCACAAGTATGAATCGCAGGAGCGAGAGGTATCTTATTTCTTCTTCGTCGAGGGAACGTTTACCTTCGGCAGCCTCCGAACCAAAATAGCCTAGAACGTTGAAGAATAGCCGTTCGATTTTTTCCAGCAGGTCTTCAGCAACGTCAAGTGGAGGCGGTGGAAGTTGCTCAGAGGTTGGCAGCGCAGTAGCGATGCTTAGCACATACTCCAGATAAGGCTCCAATGGCTTGGAGGTGGACTCTTTGAAAGTCTCTGGATCACCAAAGAGTTGAGAGGCAATCGCGGCAACAAGGTGTGTAGGCGAGTATTGCCTTAGAACATCAGTAATGGCCTGAATTTGGCTTTCGATGTCTGCCTTATGTTCTGCTCGATGTTTCCTTATTCGCTTAAGGTCGGCAGGAGTTGGCACTTGAATTGGCAAGTTGCCATTGCCCTGTACAAACAGTCCTTCACCTGGAAACGTTGTTGGTTGCTTAGTTCCAAAATAGGCAGTTGGCAAGCCAGACTTTTTCCTTAGGTATGCCTCACGCTTTCGTTCTAGAAGGAGCCGTTTCTCTTTCCTAGCTCGCCTGTGTCGTTCTGCCCTTTTTTCATTCGTGGCTCGTCCAGGCTTTCTTTTGGACATTGTGTCTTCTCCGCCCTGAGGCTAGCGTGGATATGTGTGTTACTGCCGGTAGTTCTTCGTCACCGCCTGAGGTGACGCAGTCCTGACCTGACACCAAAAGTAGGGTCGCTTAAAAGTTCTTCCGATTTCTCGCCCCGCAGCCTATCGCCCTCCTGTTACCCGCCCCGTTACCCGAACTCCCCAATGAAAAAGGCACCCCATCTCTCGATGAGGCGCCTATTAGCTCCGCGTGCTGGATTCGAACCAGCGACCTAGTGATTACAGTTGCCCCGCACCTTCATGAGTTATACGTGCGGCCTGGACTATGCCATCGTCTCAGGGAGACGCTCCTTGGTAGTCTCTACGGCCTTCCCTTTCGGGCTGTGCCTCGGCGTTGCCCGCTTCCGGGGTTTCACCGATATTCAGAGTTTTCCACCAAACCTCGCGGTTTGGCGCTGCCATTTGACAGTCACCCGCTCTACCAACTGAGCTAACGCGGAACGTTTGTTGTCTTGCCGTTAAGCTCGCCAACAGTTTTGTATGATACTGGGTGCCGTGGCAGTTGTCAAGCATTCATTTTCATTCTTTCGATGCTTGGTCATGGTTTGGTCATGCCGCTTTGCGGCAGGCAGGAGCGGCCGAATGATGTTACAATCTTCGATAAACCCCCGCAGAAATGGAAGGTTCGCTTCTTCGAATGGTCACCAAGGTCGTCCCTCGCTCCCGGGCCCAACGCCGCCGATTCGCCCGACGTCGCCTCATGCTGGTCTTCGTCGTCTGTTTCGTCATGGCCCTCGCCGGCATGGCGATCGGCAGCCTCGCCCACTGGATCCTGCCCCCCGACCGCCTCTTCGGCTGGCTCGGCGCGCCCGCCGGACTCTCCAACACCGAGAACGTCCTGATCGTCGGAGTCGACGACTCCTTCGACCCCGAAGGCAAACGCCTCACCCAAAAGAACCGCCGGGTCCGCACCGACACCATCCTGATCGCCACCATCCAGCCCCGCAAGAAGGCCATCCACGTCCTTTCCATCCCCCGCGACACCCAGGTCCTCATCCCCAAGTACGGCACCGAAAAGATCAACGCCGCCCACGCCATCGGCGGCCTCGAACGCACCAAGGCCACCGTCGAAGCTGTCACCGGCATCCCCATCCACCACACCGTCAGCGTCAGCCTCTCGGGTGCCGTCGCCTTCATCGACGAACTCGGCGGAGTCGACCTCTACGTCGAACAAAAAATGAAATACACCGACCGCACCGCCGGACTCTTCATCGACCTGGAACAAGGCATGCAACACCTCGACGGCAAGACCGCCGTCGGCTACGCCCGCTTCCGGCACGACGCCATGGGCGACATCGGCCGCGTGTCCCGCCAGCAACGCCTCCTCAACGCCGTCGAGCGCAAGCTCATGACCCCCGCCGTCTGGTGGCGCCTGCCCCGCCTCGCCGAAGCCAGCGCCAAGCTCTTCCACACCGACATCTCCGCCGCCAAGCTCGCCTCGTTCGCCGGCTTCGCCAAGGATAAACCCGGCGTCACCTTCACCACCCTCCCCGGCACCTTCGGCTACAACGGCTACTGGGTCGCCGACCGCGGTCGCATCGACGAACTCGTCGCCAACCTCAGCGAAAAGAAACGCCCTGACCCCAGGCAACACACCGTCGAGCTGCTCTTCGCTTCCTCCCAATCGGACGCCGCCGTCAAGCTCGCCTCCACCCTCGCCGACCGCGGCATGCAGGTCATCCGCACCGATCCTCTGGACAACGAGCTCCAGGGAACCAAAGTGATCGGCCGAAACGGCGACCCGCACCAGCCCAACGAACTCCGAAGCCTCCTTCCCGACGCCCCCTGGCAACTCAGCGACGACATCACCCCCTACTCCGTCGACTACACGATCGTCGTCGGCAAGGACTTCTCGACCCGATGAGCGCCGTCGTCCTGGAGGCTCAAGGCGTCTCCAAGGCCTTTGCCAAGGATCGACAGCAGGTCGACGCCCTCCACGGAATCGACCTCTCCATCCATCAAGGTGAGTTCGTCGCGATTACCGGCCCCAGTGGCTCGGGAAAGAGCAGCTTGCTGTATCTCCTGGGAGGACTCGACCGGCCGAGTTCGGGAGATATCCGGATCATGGGCCAGTCGACTCCGCCGATGCGCGACCGGGAACTCGCCCGGATTCGGTTGCGGTCCATCGGGTTCATCTTCCAGTTTCACTTCCTGATGCCCGAACTCACCGCCCTCCAGAACGTCCTCGTCCCCCAGATGGTGGCGGGAGTTCCCAAGCGCGAGGCCGAACAACGCGCCAAGGAATTGCTCGACGAAGTGGAGCTGGGGCACCGGCTCGAGCATCGCCCGAACGAGCTTTCCGGCGGCGAACAGCAACGCGTGGCGATCGCCCGCGCTCTCGCCAACCGTCCCGCCCTCCTCCTCGGCGACGAGCCCACCGGCAACCTCGACACCCGCACCGGCGAAACCATCTACCAGCTGCTGCGCCGCCGCAACCAGACCACCGGTCAGACCATCGTGCTGGTCACCCACAACCCCGAACTCGCCCGACATGCCGACCGGATCATCGAGGTGGTCGATGGCCGCGTTCGAGCCTGAGTTCCCGCCGGCCCCCTGGCAGCTCGCCGGCGAGTTCTTCGCCGTCGGAGGCCTGCTGCCGGTAGCGCGCGCCCGACCCTTCGTTCCCGCCGACCTGGCGATCGCCGAGGTGCTCCCCGGCATGACCCTGGGGGGGCTCGCCGTCGCGCGCTACGGTGATGGCTCGGTCTTGAGCTACTCGGAGCTGCTGGTGATTCCCGCGCTCGTTCGAGCCGACGGAAGGACCGGCGGCTGGATCTCGCATATCTACGTGGATGACGAGGCGTCGCTTCAGGGCGGACGCTCCATCTGGGGCTTGCCCAAGGAACTCGCGACCTTCGACTGGGAGAGCCAGCCCGAACCGCGCGGTCCGAACAGCACCGCGCTGCGCGTCTCGCGCCACGGAAAGCTGCTGCTGGACTTCTGGGCCGCCCCGCG
Source organism: Candidatus Sericytochromatia bacterium S15B-MN24 CBMW_12 (assembly GCA_002083825.1). Classification (GTDB taxonomy): domain Bacteria; phylum Cyanobacteriota; class Sericytochromatia; order S15B-MN24; family UBA4093; genus UBA4093. Next base: position 21,337 of record DAZV01000045.1, read on the forward strand.
CTGGTTCTCGGTTCCCTCGGCCTTGGATCTTCCCATCATCAGCATGGTCGAGGGAAAGCCGACCCCTTGGCAGGCCGCTGTCTCCTGCCGAGCTCGCATGGCGAGCATCCATCTGGAGATTCCGTCGGACGCTCCCTTCGCGGAGCTTCGCCCCCGGAGCTTCCTCGGGCTTCACGGCGAGAAGCTCTCCATGCAGGTTTCGAGCCCCTCCTAACGTCTCGGCCGCTTTCCGGGAACGGCGCTCGGCTCCACCGAAGGGGCCGGGGTCGGCGTGCCGACGAGGGGGGGAACCGGGGGAGGCGTCGGCTCGATGCTTTCGCGCACATCCCCAGGCCACAGCGGTCCCGTTGGGGCGGTCGGGGCGAAGCTGCAGGCTGTGAGCCCCAGCATCAGTAGGATGGCGGAGAGGTGATGGCGTCTCAAGGCGGGCTTTCCTTCACGTGCGGGGCGGGTATTGCCTTCACCTTAACGGCGTAGCAATACTCCGGTATTTTTTTTCCGTTAAAACGGGATTGAACCCTCTTTCGGAAGGAGTTCCCGTGCGCGCCCGATCCCCGCTTTCGCTCGTCATGTCCCTGAGCCTGCTGCTCGCCGCCTCCCCGGGGGTGAATGCCCAAGGCTTGGGGCTTGGGACGGTGGGGCAGGAAGGAACCGCGGTTCCGGCCCAAGGACTGCCTGAGCTATCCCTGGGGAGCCGTTTGCTGCCGCTTCGACTCCCGGAGGGAAGCCCCACGATGGGGTTGCGTCTTGGGGCGTGGTCTGGCGGCAGCCTGGGGCTCTCTTACTCCCGTTCGGGCCCGTACGGGGGAAACCCCCATGAACTCGAGTTCTCGCTCAAGCAGCGCCTGCTTTCCGAGTATCGGGGGGACCCGTTCTCGGCATCCCTGCTCGGAGCCGTGAACACGGGGGCCTACAGCATGGATGCCGAGCTCGCCATGAGCCGGGAATTTGGACCCATGGCCCTGCTAGGAACGGTTCGCCTCCTCGGGAACGCCCAAGGCTCCCGCACCCCGCTGGGAGGCCTCGGTTTGGGGGCCAGGCTGGCCTTGACGCCCCGCTTTGCGCTTTTGGGAGATGTCTTCCAGACGGCGAACGCCGCTGGAGCGATTCCGGCCTGGGGTGCGGGCTTGCAGTTGCAGCTTCCGGCGGTTCCCTACGCCGTGACCGTACTGCTGGCGAATACCGCTTCCACGACCCGGCAAGGGGCCTCGCTCGGTACTCCCGACCTGCGGTTCGGCATCGACCTCGCCCTCTCATCTTCTGCTAGTCGTCCCCCCTCGATGGGGGGACCACAGGGGGGTGTTAGCCGGCGAAGCCATGGCGTTCCTTACCCCAGTTCCCCGTCAGTTCCCATGGCCGACTCATCGCCCGAGGTTGCGCCGCAGCCTGCGCCCAAGCCATCTCCCCAGGCCTCAAAGCCTACCCCCCAAGCGTCCAAACCATCCCCCCAAGCTCGCAAGCCAGCCCCCAAGGCTTCCAAGCCATCCCCCCGGGCATCCCAGCCCAAACTGAGCGGGCAGGCTTCACGGACGGCCCATGTTCAGCCCGGAGCCACGGCAACTCCGGCTCCTAGACGGGAGAGCGAACTCTGGATCGTCATGATCCGGGAGGGCCACGCCACGCCGGCCCAGGTGCAGCTGCGGCGGGGATCGAGCGTGACGTGGTTCAACCGTGACGCCGTGCCGCATTCCCTGGCCGCGCGGGGCTGGGAAACGGGCGATATCGCGCAGGGAAAACAGGTCACACGCCGCTTCGACGCTGCGGGGACGTTCCCCTACCGCTGCCGCCTCCATCCGCAAGAAGGCGGGACCATCACGGTTCGCTGAGCGTGCCGTAATGACGCCGCCCACCATCCTTTGCGGGGAAGTGGAGGATCGCGATCCTGTGTTAAGGTTGCGGGACGTTACGCCCTGATGCCCGAAAGGAGCGAGTGATGAACGCAACTCAATTCCTGACGCAGCAGCACGACGAGGTCAGGCAGTTCTTCGCGGATTGCGAAGCCCTGGAAGAAGGGGAATTCAAGCGCCGCAGCGACATCTTCTCGAAGATCTTCAAGACGTTGAAGTGTCACACGCAGATCGAGGAGGAGATCCTCTATCCGATGGCCAAGAACGTGGATAACGAGCTGGTGCTCGAGGCCATTGAAGAGCATCACATGATCAAGATCTTGCTGGACGAGATCGACCAGACGCCGCCGAGCAACGAGCGCTATGTCGCCAAGCTGGCCGTTCTCCAGGAGATGGTGGAAAGCCACATCGACGAGGAGGAAGGAGTGCTCTTCCCCGAGGTCACGGAGAGCTGCGGCACGGAGAAGCTCGACACGGTCGGACTGAAACTCGAGGAGCGGTTCAAGGAACTCTGGCAGGGAGTTTCCGCGACCCGCTGATACGGTCCCGGGGCCCGGCATGCCGGGCCCCTTTGCTCTACGCCCGTTCGAGTCTGCTCTACGCCCGTTCGAGTCTGCTCTACGCCCGGTCGTGCTCTACGCCTGTTCGAGCCTGCCCTACGCCCCTTCGTGCTCTACGCCAGTTCGAGCACGACCGGGCAGTGGTCGGAGCCCATGACCTGGGGCAGGTGGTAGACATCCTTGACGCGGTCGGCGATCGATTCGCTCACGAGGAAGTAATCGAGCCGCCAGCCGATATTCTTCCCGCGCACGCCGGGACGGTAGCTCCACCAGGTGTAGTGGCCCTTCTCGCTCGGGTGGCGATCGCGGAACACGTCCCGGAAACCACTGGCGAGCCAGCGATCGATCTCGGCGCGCTCCTCGGGCAGGAAGCCGGTGCACTTGGAATTGGGGCCGGGGTTGGCGAGGTCGATGGGCTGGTGAGAGGTATTCCAGTCGCCACAGACGATCAGGTGCTCCCCCGCGGCCCGGCGTTCCTGCATGCGCTGCAAGAGCGCCTCGTAGAAAGCGAGCTTGAAGGGGACGCGGCCGAGGTCGCGCTGGCCGTTGGGGAAGTAGACGTTGACCAGGGTGAAGTCGTCGTAGGCATGGAAGATGACGCGGCCTTCGCGGTCGAACTCGGGAATGCCGAGTCCGACCTGAACGGTTGCGGGGCGCTTGGTCCAGGTGGTGACTCCGGAGTAGCCCTTCTTCTCGGCGGCATGCCAGGTGGGCAGATACCCTTCAGGCTCTCGAAGCGCCTCTACCAGTTGGGCGGGCTCGGCCTTGATCTCTTGAAGGCAGAGGATATCAGGGTTGAAGGCTTGGACCCAGTCGGAGAAGCCTTTTTGATCGCAGGCTCGAAGGCCGTTGACGTTCCAGGTGACGAGTTTCACGGGGTTTCTTTCTAGCGGGCGGGGTGAAAGACCCCATGATAGCAAAGATGAGGGCAAAGAAAGCGCCCTCCCAAAGCGGGAGGGCGCTTTCTTTGACTTTGACTTCGGCTTCGACTTCGTTACCGCGACTTAGGCGATGGTGATGTCCTTGTTGAGGTAGACGTCCTGGACGGTCTGCAGGAGCTTGACGCCGTCCTCGAAGGGACGCTGGAAGGCTCGACGGCCGAGGATCAGGCCGGTACCGCCCGCGCGCTTGTTGATGACGGCGGTGGCAACGGATTCCTGGAGGTCGGTTTCGCCGGACGAGGCGCCTCCCGAGTTGATGAGGCCAGCGCGGCCCATGTAGCAGTTGGCCAGCTGGTAGCGGGCCATGTCGATGGGGTGGGGGCTGGAGAGGTCGGTGAAGACCTTGTTATCGATCTTGCCGAAGTTGAGGGCCTTGAAGCCCGAGTCGAAGACTTCGGGGAGCTTTTGCTTGATGATGTCGGCCTTGATGGTGACGCCGAGGTGGTTCGCCTGGCTGGAGAGGTCCATGGCGGTGTGGTAGTCCTTGTCGGCGGTCTTGAAGGCCGAGCTGCGGGTGTAGCACCAGAGGATGGTGGCGAGGCCGAGTTCGTGCGCGTAGGCGAAGGCCTCGGCGATCTCGACGAGCTGGCGGCGGGACTCGGGGGAGCCGAAGTAGATGGTCGCGCCGACGGCGGCGGCTCCCATGTCGTAGGCGTCCTTGATGGTTCCGAACATCACCTGGTCGTAGGCGTTGGGATAGCTCAGGAACTCGTTGTGGTTGATCTTCACCACGAAGGGGATCTTGTGGGCGTACTTGCGGGCCACGGAGCCGAGCACGCCGAAGGTCGAGGCGACGGCGTTGCAACCGCCCTCGATGGCGAGCTTGACGATGTTCTCGGGGTCGAAGTAGAGCGGGTTCTTGGCGAACGAGGCGCCGGCGCTATGCTCGATGCCCTGGTCGACCGGAAGAATCGAGAGGTAGCCGGTGCCTGCGAGGCGGCCGTTGTTGAAAAGGCGATGGAGGTTGTTGATGACCGGAATGGGGCGGTCGGAGGCGACGAAGACGCGGTCCAGGAAGTCGGGACCGGGCAGATGGAGCATGTCCTTGCTGATCTTGGGGGAGTCGAACTCCAGCAGGTTCTTGGAGTGCTCGCGGCCCAGGATTTCTTCGACCCAGCTGGTGCCGGTCCGGATTTCAGTCTTTGGCACGTGAAATACCTCTTTCTTAGACGGTAGCGTCCCGTGGTGGTCTTCTTATTTTATCTCATATTTTACGTTTATCTCACCTTGAATCGGGAAACATGCCGAAGAAGCGCCCGCTCGAGGTTTTCCCGGACCGAGCGCAAGCTCGGAAGCTTTTCGGGGGATAGTACATGTAACGTGATCGGTCGAAAGGGACGCTGCTGCATGATCAACTTCAACCTCGGGGCGCTGAACCCCTTCAGACGCTCCGCCCCGAAGGACGCCCCCGCAAAGAAGGCGGGGGCTCTCAAGGCCGATCCCCCCGAAGCCGAATCCAAAGATCTCTGGGGACGCGGCCGGGAGTTCTTCACCGATACCTGGGGGGCGACCAAGAAGAAGGTCGACGACGCGGTGGACGCCGGCAAGGATCTGGTGAAAATCGGCGCCCAGAAGGGGCGCGAGGCGGTCGAGGAGACCCTCTGGGGCGAGTACAAGTCGGACTGGGGGGGCTACGGGGATCGCTACGAGAATCCCGACGACGCCAACTTCCAGCGCGAGTCCACCTCGGCCATCGAGCGCCGGATCGACGCGCGGGCCAAGGAGGAGGGCGCGGCGCTCGGCAAGCTCGCTGCGGCGGATCAGACGCGCTACCGGAAGCTCCAGACCCTGATCGAGGCGGATCCGCTTTCCAAGGAAGCCCTCCAGACCATGCTGCTCGACGGCCGCTTGCCCGGCGGCAAGGACCTCTCGGGACGAGGCACCCTGCTGGTGAACCTCGCGGCTCTCGCCGAGCAGGCCCTGGCTCCGGGCGTGAAGCGGGAAAGCCTGGTCTCCGATCTCGTCCAGGAGGTGGAGAACCCGGTGGTCATCAGTCAGAAGGACAAGAACACCTGCGTGGCGACCAGCTCGGTGGTCGATCTCGCGTTGCGGAACCCCGCCGAGTTCACGAGACTGGTCGCGGGCCTCGCCGCTCCGAACGGTAAGGTCAAGCTGGCGGGGGGAAGCGTGATCGCGCGCGAGCCGCAGTGGCTGGATACCCTGGGAAATCGGACCCCGTCGGTTCATATGCTCTCGGGATCCTTGATGGAGCTGGGGAACGGCCCTCTGAAGTACGAGCCGGTCGAGGACCGGCATGAGGTGCTCAACAAGGGGCTCTACGAGGGGCTTTTCTTGATCGGGGCGAACCGGATCCTCTCCCAGTTGAACGATCGCGACTACGATGCCGTCGTCGCCACTCGCTGGAATCTCGATGCGGTCATGAGCCGGATGGCGGACGCCACCGCCGCCGGCAAGCGGGTTCCGGTCGGCCTGGCTTGGGAGGATGGCGGCCACCAGGTCGTGGTCGAAGGGATCAAGGATGGGCAGGTTCAGTTCCTGAATCCCCACGGCAATCGCGAGCGCCTGCCGGAGGCCGAGTTCGGGGCCCGTCTGCGAAGCGCGCACTTCTATTAGGGTTTTACCTGCTAGGGTTTTACCTGCCTGGGTCGGGGTTTACCGACTTGGGGTTTTTCGAGGAACTTTAACGGCCCCCCTGTCGTCCACTCTCATGAGGATGGATGGGGGGGCTATGTTATACTTCCAGGTGCCATGACGGTATCGGTGAGACTCAGGAACTTCTTTCTTGTCGCGGCCGCAGGCCTCGCCATATCGGGGGGTGCCTGGGGTCTTTTTCAGCTGATGCAGCCGCGTACCGCGCCGGTCCCCCTTCCTCCGCGTCCGGCGGTCCAGTTGCAGACGGTGGAAATCGTGGAGTTCGATGAGGGGCGGAAGCTCTGGGAGTTGCTCGCCCGGAACGTGGTCTACGATCGCGATCATCAGCTCGCGGAGCTGGAGGATCTCGAGGTCCGTTTCTGGGAGCGCGGTCGGGTCGTCTCGGTCGCCCGGTCTCCCCGGGCCGTCCTGGAAACCGAGGTCCGCAACATCCGCATGAAAGATGGGGTTCGGGTCACCTCCACCCAGTCGACGACCTCGGTCGAGGCCCGCGAGGTGGAGTGGCAGGCCGGCTCCCAGCAGCTTCATGCCACGGGGGACGTGGTTTTTCGTCGGGGTGGCAGTACCATGGAAGGGCCGGAGCTCTGGGCCGATCGCTCGCTGATGCGGGCTCGGGTGGGATCCCCCGTCAGAGCGCGGGTCGTGGTAGACTTAGGAGCCAGATGAGACGAGCGTTTGCATTGATCTTTCCCCTCGCATGGGCCGTGGTCGGGAGTGCGCCTTTTCCGGCGGCCTCGGCGGCTCCCTCCAAGGCCGCGCCGGCCATCAAGAGCCCAGCAGCTGCCACGAGTTCGGTGATGACCATCGAGGCGAAGACCACCGAGTACGATGGGCAGAAGCATACCTACACCGTCACGGGGGACGTCCGGATCGACCTGGAGGACATGAGGGTCACTTGCCGTCAGGCGACGATCTTCGCCACCGCCGATGATTCCCGGGTGGAGCGGGTGCTCTTCGTCGGGGATGTCGTCGCCAAGCGCGGCGCCAACGTTTTCACCGGGGAGAAGGTGACCTTGACTCTGCAAAACCGCCGCCTGATGGCGGAGGGTGGAACCACGACTCGGCTCATGGTTCCCGCCAGCACCCCGTCCGCGAGGTAAGTGCCATGTCGATCCAGACAGCCAGCCTGATCAAAAGCTACCGGACCCGCCGGGTCGTCAACGACGTCTCGATTCACGTCGATCGCGGCGAAGTCGTCGGCCTCCTGGGCCCCAACGGCGCCGGAAAGACCACCACCTTCTACATGGTGGTCGGCTTGGTCCGTCCCAACGGCGGCAAGATCACCCTGGACGGGGAGGATGTCTCGCACTTGCCGATGCACCTGCGCGCCCGCAAGGGTATCGGTTACCTGGCTCAAGAGCCGTCGGTCTTCCGGAAGTTGTCGGTCGAGGAGAACCTTCTCGCGGTCTGGGAGCTCCTGGGCATCTCGAAGAAGGATCAGAAGCTGCGTCTCGAGGAGCTGCTCGAGGAGTTTCACATCACCAAGATTCGCAAGTCCAAGGGCTCGCAGCTCTCGGGCGGCGAGCGCCGCCGGGTCGAAATCGCCCGCGCCATGGCCACCAACCCCAGCTTCCTGCTCCTGGACGAGCCCTTCAGTGGTATCGACCCCCTGGCTATCTCGGACATTCAAAGGATGATCCGCCAGCTCAAGACCCGCAACCTGGGCATTCTTATCACCGACCACAACGTGAGGGACACCCTCGCCATCACCGACCGCGCCTACATCCTCTCGGAAGGTCGGATCGTCGAGGCGGGTGATTCCCAGCATATCGCCAACTCCGAGATCGCCCGCAAGTTCTACCTGGGAGAAGAATTCTCGCTGTGAACACGGCCATTCCTCCGGAAGAGAAGGACTCGGGAGGCTTCCGCTTCCTGTCGATCATCGATCGCTACTTGATCATCGAGATGCTTGGCCCCTTCTTTTTCGGGGTCGCGGCCTTCACGGCGATTATGACGGCGACCTCGGTCCTCTTCAACTTGATCACCATGATGGTTCGCTTCGGTCTGCCGCTGAGCGTCGTGCTCGAGGTCCTGGCCTTACGCTTGCCTGAAATGGCCTTCTACACCTTCCCGATGTCCATGCTGCTGGCCAGCCTGCTGGCTTTCGGGCGGCTCTCGGGGGACTCGGAGATCACGGCGCTCAAGGCCTGCGGGGTTTCGCTTTTCCGCATCATGGCGCCGGTGGTTGTGGTCAGCCTGATGATCAGCGGGGCGACGGTCGCCCTCAACGAGTTCGTCGTGCCGCATGCCGACTGGGCGGCCAAGAACATCCTCTACGAGGCTCAGAACAAGCGGAAGATGCCGACGGCCCGGGATAACGTCTTCTACCAGGAGATGGAGGAAGGTCGCCTCAAGCGCTTCTTCTACGCGCGGAGCTTCGACGGTCAGGCCATGCGCGGGGTGCTGGTGCAGGAGTTCGAGGGCGATCGCCTGGATCGGATCATCCGCGCGGATCATGCCGAGTGGAAGCCGGGAGGCTGGACCTTCTTCGACGGCGAGATGTACCAGACCGGGGAGAACGGCGAGTATCGTTTCTTCGTGCGCTTCAAGGAGCAGGTCGTCGCGCTCAAGGAGTCGTTGCTGACCCTGAGCCAGGAGCAGCGGGCTCCCACCGAGATGAACATCCGGGAGCTGTCCCAGCACATCGGCCTCTTGAAGTCGTCAGGGCAACATGGCGGGACGATCAACGAGCTGGAAGTACAGCTTCACCAGAAGCTCTCGGTTCCGTTCGCGAGCTTGATCTTCATGATGGTGGGCGCACCGCTCGGCCTGCGTCCCAACCGGAGCTCCTCGAGCATCGGGCTGGGGCTGAGCATCCTGATCATCTTCGTCTACTACATCATCATGTTCATCTTCATGGCCATGGGGCAGGCCGGCCACTTGGTTCCCTGGCTCGCGGCCTGGATGCCCAACCTGATAGGCGCCGCCGTCGGAGGCGCCCTCATCGCCCAGAAAGCCCGCTCATAATATCTTCCGCAAATCCGTCCCCCCTCGACGGGGGGACTACAGGGGGGTGTTAGCCGGCGAAGCCATGGCCCCTAATCTTCCGCTAATCCGCCCCCCTCGATGGGGGGCTACGGGGGGTGTTCGCCGGCGAAGCCATGGCGTTCCTTATTACTTATTATTTCTGAATCACTATGGGGAGAGATAAGGAACCTGGGATCAGTAACACCCCCCCCTGCCCCCCCCCGTCGAGGGGGGGATTTAGGGGGATGAGCGCCCGCGGCTAAAGGCTATGAAATGCGGCTAAAGGCTATGAAACGCGGCTAAAGGCTATGAATGGCGTAGCCATGGCGTTCCTTAGAAAAAGAAGATCCCGACCCCCGCGCTGAACACCCCTCACCCCCCGCATCGACTCGCCCCGACGGGAAAGCCCCCCGGGCTTTGTGTTATGATCCAGGGATTCGTACGGTTTTGCCCGCCATCCGCATCAGGACGCCCATCCACCCATCCAAAGGAGAACGCATTGAGCACGCTTGAGAAAGTTCAGGACTTCAAGGTCGCCGATCTCTCGCTCGCAGACTGGGGACGCAAGGAAATCGTCCTCGCCGAGAAGGAGATGCCGGGGCTGATGTCCCTGCGCGAGCGCTATGGCAAGGACCAGCCCCTGAAGGGCGCCCGGATCGCCGGATCCCTGCACATGACGATCCAGACCGCGGTCCTGATCGAGACCCTGATCGCGCTGGGCGCCGAGGTTCGCTGGTCGAGCTGCAACATCTACTCCACCCAGGACCACGCCGCCGCCGCCATGGCCGTCGCGGGCGTTCCCGTCTTCGCCTGGAAGGGCGAGACCGAGGCCGAGTACGACTGGTGCATCGAGCAGACCCTCAAGTGGCCTGACGGCAGCGGCCTGAACATGATCCTCGATGACGGCGGCGACCTCACGATCATGGTTCACGACAAGTACCCCGAACTGCTCGAAGGCATCAAGGGCATCTCCGAGGAGACCACCACCGGCGTCCACCGCCTCTACCAGATGATGGAAAAGGGCGAGCTCAAGGTTCCGGCCATCAACGTCAACGACTCGGTCACCAAGAGCAAGTTCGACAACCTCTACGGCTGCCGCGAGTCGCTGGCCGACGGCCTGAAGCGCGCCACCGACGTCATGGTGGCCGGCAAGGTCGTCGTGATCGCGGGCTACGGCGACGTGGGCAAGGGCTGCGCCCAGTCCATGCGCGGCTTCGGCGCTCGCGTCCTGGTCACCGAGATCGATCCCATCTGCGCGCTCCAGGCCGCGATGGAAGGCTACGAGGTCCTGACCATGGACGATGCCGCCGCGCTCGGCGACATCTTCGTCACCGCCACGGGCTGCAAGGGCATCATCCGCCCGGAGCACCTCATGGCGATGAAGGATTCCGCCATCGTCTGCAACATCGGGCACTTCGACTGCGAGATCGACGTCAATTGGCTGGTCAACCAGTCCGGCGCCAAACTCGAGGAGATCAAGCCCCAGGTCGAGCGTTTCATCATGCCGTCGGGCAAGGGAATCATCTTGCTGGCCCGTGGCCGTCTGGTCAACCTCGGCTGCGCCACCGGGCATCCGTCGTTCGTCATGAGCACCTCCTTCACCAACCAGGTGCTCGCCCAGATGGCTCTCTGGACCGAGAAGTTCGCCATGGGCGTCCACGTCCTGCCGAAGAAGCTCGACGAGGAAGTGGCCCGTCTTCACCTCGCCAAGCTCGGCGTCAAGCTCACCAAGCTCACCCCCGAGCAGGCCGCTTACCTGGGCATCCCCGCCGAGGGCCCGTTCAAGCCGGAGATGTACCGCTACTAGACAAACGTCGAAGGCTCCGGATTTCCGGAGCCTTCGCATCCCAGAGAGTCCCCCCGTTTCCAGCGCTTGCCGCCGGAAACGGGGGGACTCGATTCTTGGGAGCGGAGTGTGTTGACATGAAAAGGGTTAAGGATTATTGTGTTGATTGTCGGGTGGCTGTTCGCTCAGATCCGTTCGAGCAGGAACAGGGAAACCTGGAGTGCCGTGGCCACCAGCACCGCGAGAATCATGCAGAGCCCCCTATCGGCGGGGGTAGTGATTGTTCCCTTCACGGGGTCCTCCTCAGCCTGACGTCCTTGATTGAAGAAGATCTAGGGACTTCCTCGGGACTTTCCGGAAGGCATGAACGCCAGCCATGCCTCGATTTATTTAGTTTAGCCAGGCCATGATTAGCGGGAATGAATTCTATGTTGGAGTTTGATTAATTCCGGCGAGGTTTCCTGGATTTCGAAGGACATTATTAAAGAGGCGTTTGTCTTTCTTGGAGAAGCTGATGATGCAACCCCTTATTCCTCGGAACGGGACGGCCCCCCTTCAGCCTGCGCAGACCACCCAGTGGTCTACGAGCTGGAATCCTGCTCCGACGGTCCCCCCGCAGGCGGGGGGAGGACAAACCCAAAATACGCCGACTCTGCCGGGGGACGCCGCTCGAGGCCTCGACGGCAGGCCCGTTCTTGATGCCGCCGCCCAAGCTGGGGTCCCTGAGGGGCGCCGTTTCACCCTGCCAGCGCCCCCCCGGGTGGATGTCCCCGCTGCGGTGGTTCCCAATGTCCAGCTCAGCGGTAGCACCGAGAACCGGATTGCGGCGCTGACGCGGGTTCAAGACGGGCAGATCGCGGCGATCGCCAGCGGCCTGAGGGGATTGGGCTTCATCATCGATCCCAGCAAGTCCTCGATCGGGCTGAGCGGGACGCAGCAGTTCTACGCCGACGTCACGGGCGTCCTGATAGGCGCCGAGGAGGGCGTGAAGCGCTCGCCTGAGTACCAGCTCTTCCACCAGCTCTACGCGAGCATGCCGAGCAACCTGACGGACCAGCAGCTTCAGCAGCTGCAGGGCACGTGGGGCCGGATGCGGGGCTTCTCGCAGCTGGTGGCCGAGATCAACACCCGGCGGGTCCAGATCTCGGCGGCCCGGGCGGCCAACGACGGTGCGACGGTGCGGCGGCTGGAGTCGGAGATCGCGGTGATCACGCAGCGTCAGCAGAGCGGGATCGGCGGCCTGGCGCGGGAGCTTCAGGCGCTGGGCTTCAGCGTCGATTCGAGCAAGATCTCGAACGGCCTGACCGGGACGCAGCAGTTCTACAATGATCTCGCCGGCATCCTGGTAGGCGCTGAGGACGAGATCAAGCGGAATCCGGCTTTCAACGATCTCAGGCAGCTCTACGCGAGCATGCCGAGTACCTTGACCGACCAGCAGCTGGGGCAGCTTCGGGGGGTCTGGGCGCAGATCCGGGGTTTCTACCCGATCTCGTCTCAGATCAACGGCTTGCGGGTGCAACTGGTACGGGAGAGGGCCGCCGCTAATCGCTAGAGCGCCGCTGCTAATCGCTAGAGTGCGATTTCCATCTCGGCATAGCGCTCGGCGATGATGCATCCCAGTGATTGCAAGACGTCAAAGAGTTCGGAATCGTCGGGTTCATTGAGCAGCCGCACGGGCTGTCCCGGGAACCTGCCGGCGAGTTCTTCCCAGAGGCTCAGCACGTTCTCGCGGTAAGACGGGCCTGGCGTCGCGGAGAGATCGAGAATTCGAACGCCCCCCGGCATGGGCAGGTAAAGCAGGTAGTTCGGACCCTGCCCGAACCAGGAGGCTTCCCAGGCGAAATTCAAGCAAGAGCCGGGCTCTCGCTGCCAGGCGGAGTCTCGGCCTTCGGGCCATGCCGGCGGATTCAGGGCCAACGACCAGTCGAAATCGACGGAACGGGGCGCCGCCAGTGAAAGCATCCCCTCGAAGGAAGACAGCGTGCGCCGAACTCGGAACCCACAGCCCTCGTAAAGGCCGCGGGCCTCATGGTTTTCCGCCAGGACTTCGAGCCGGACGGTCCGGGCTCCGGCTTCGCGGAGGCGATTGAGCTGGGCGTCGAGGAGGACCCGGCCGAGACCGCGCCGCCGGAAGTCGGGGTGGATGCCGAAGGTGGTGATCCAGGAGCGATCGCCCCGGAGGGCGCCGAGGCTGATGCCGGCAGGCTTATCGTCCACGCGCAGCAGGAGCGAGGTCTCGGCGGGAATGTCCCAGAGCGTCATCCAGCGCTGGAGCATGGGCGGGCTCCAGTCGATGGGTTCCCGGGAGGCCTGGAAGGCGGGATTGCAGGCGAGAAGGGCCTCGGCGAGCGAGGCTTCCGACAGGGGCAGGATCTGCATGGTTAGATCCTTTGGATGCCGGGAGCGGTCGATTCGATCCGTGCCAGGTTCGCTGGTGAGATCTTGACCTTGACGATCACGCCTTCGGGCTCGTACTGGGTGTCGAGGACGGCCCCGGATTGATGAAGCAGGGTCATGGCCTTGCCGTCCGTGTGGGGCAGCAGGAGGGTCACCGTGAGGAAGGCTTGCTCCTGGTGGTGCTGGATGGCTTGGAGGAGATCGCCGAGGCCATCGCCGGTCTTGGCCGAGACGAAGGCCTTTTCGGTGTCCATGGCCCGGAGGCGATCGAGAAGTCCCGGTTCGGGGAGGGCGTCGATCTTGTTGTAGACCAGGATGGTGGGCTTGCCGGTGATTCCGAGCTCCGTGAGCACGGCTTCGGTGGCTGCGATCTGGGCTTCGAACTCGGCGTGGGAGGTGTCCACCACGTGGAGCAGCAGGTCGGCGTCCACGACCTCGTCGAGGGTGGAGCGGAAGGAGGCCACCAACTGGTGGGGGAGCTTCCGGATGAAGCCGACGGTGTCGGCCATGACGACCTCGGTGCCGTTGGGAAGCGAGAGCTGCCGCATGGTGGTGTCGAGGGTGGCGAAGAGCTTGTTTTCGGCGAGCACTCCAGCGGCGGTGAGGGCGTTCATGAGGGTGGACTTGCCGGCGTTGGTGTAGCCGACCAGAGAGATCTTGTAGACGTCCTCGCGGCCTTTTCGGCGGACGGAGGCCTGCAGGGCGATTTCGAGCAGCTCCTTGCGCAGCTCGGACATGCGGGTCTTGACCATCCGCTTGTCCATTTCGAGCTGGGTTTCGCCCTCGCCCTTCATGTTGACGCCGCCGCCGCGCTGCTTGGTGAAGTGGCTCCACATGCCGGTCAGGCGCGGCAAGGTGTACTGAAGCTGGGCGAGTTCGACCTGGGTCTTGGCCATGCGGGTTCGGGCGTGGCGGGAGAAGATGTCGAGGATCAGGCCGGTCCGGTCGGTGACGGGCTTGCCGATGATCTTTTCCAGATTGCGCTGCTGGGCGGGGGATAGTTCATCGTCGAAGAGGATGACCGAGGCCTCGAGGGCGACGGCTGCCAGGTGGACTTCCTCCACTTTTCCGGAACCGATGTAGGTCGCGGGATCAGGCGAGCGCCGATCCTGGATCACGGTCTCGACCACCTCGATCCCCGCTGTTTCGGCCAGCTGGGCGAGTTCGCTGAGGTGCTCCTCGACATCGCGCTTGGAGACCCTGCCGGAGGCGACGCCGACGGCGATCGCCTTGGGGAGGGACGTATCTGTATTTTCCAGCATGCACGCTTCCTTTCGATCCAACCCCTGATGATACCAGAAAGCTCGCGTTGCTGCTCCAAAGCCCGCGATGCTGGCGCCACGTTTTTAACCTGCCGACTTCCCAAGCTTAACTGCTCAATAAGAAATTTCCGCTTCGTGGGTTCGATAACTCGGTAGAGGTTGTTAGAGCCTTTTCGCTCACGAGGAGGGATCCCATGGCAAGTCGGAAGTTCGGAATCGCGTTGGCCCTGTTCGGTGCCCTCATGGCTGCCGGCTGCGGTGCGGACTACCAGCTGGCGCCCCTCAAGGCGAAGTCGGCCCTTGGAACCTCGATCGTCGATCAGACCGGGGCTGTCCAGATCCAGATGCGCAACCCCTACCAACTTCAGGCCACCCTCGCGCAGGTCAAGTTCGTCTCCTTCACGCTGGAGGGCCCCAAGGTCCCCAAGCGGATCCAGACGCTGGCCTTCACCACGCAGAACGTCACCTTCGATCAGCTCCCCGCCGGCGCCCTGAAACTCACGGTCGAGGCTCAGGACGAGGCCAAGGCTAGCCTCGGGTCCTCGAGCCAGGACCTGATCATCGAACCCGGCAAGGTCACCACCGCCCCGGTCAAGATCACGCTCGCTCCCGAGCTGACCGGTGGCATCGCGATCGATCTCGACATCGTCGAGGCGGGTTCCGATCCCCTTCCGACCCCGACCCCGACCCCCGTTCCGACTCCCACCCCGGGCCTGCCGCCGGCGACGTCCTGGCAGGACGGCTTCGATAGCCTCTGGGGCCTCGATAACTGGACCACCGCCTACACCAAGGGAACCTACAGCACGGTAACGACGCCTACCACCAACTGGAGCCTCTCGGCATCCGCGGCCCACGCCGGCTCCTACGGCGCAACCCCCGGCGGCCATCAAGGCCAGGTCGCCGATCCCGGCACCTACTCCATGACCCTCGCCGCGGGCATCGACGCCTCGCGCTTCGCCAACCCCACGCTCCGCTTCGATGTTCGCAACTTCTTCCCCAAGAGCTACTTCAAGTCGTCCACCTTCGCGGTCGAAGCTTCGAACGACGGCTGGAACTGGACGAAGGTCTATGAACTGACCGAAGAGACTCGCGATTGGAATGCCGTCGAGGTGAGCTTGGCTCAGTTCAAGGCCCCGGGCCTGAAGGTACGCTTCGTCTTCGGATACGCCGCGCTGTTCTCGGGGGCCACCCCGCTGGCGGCCCCGCACGTGGACAACGTCGTCATCGGCGAAAAGTAACGTAGAAAAAGCGCCCCTCGGTCCAATCGGGCCGAGGGGCGCTTTTCATGTGGGCGCTATTTTTTAGGGACTATTTTCGGGGTTGGCCGAGACCTTTGGGGATTAGCCGAGGCCGAGGAGGCTTGCGCCGTTCGACAGGTCCCGGAGGCGGGCGGAGTTCACCGGGTGCTCGATGAAGCCTTCGTCGGCGACGGCGAAGGTATGGAGCATGACCTGGTCATGGGCGCGGATGGCGGTGTAGAGATCCTCGGTTTCGACCTGGCTTTCACCCTTGCGGAACTTGCGGTAGCGGGCGTAGAGGCTGACCGAGCGGTAGGCCAACAGGACGAGCTGGAAGTTGAAGACGGCTCCGAGCTTGCCCAGGTGGCGCTTCTGGAAAAGGACCCGCCGGATGAAACGGGTGAGGAGATCGGAGCCTTCGGCATCCGGCTGAAGATCCGGGACGGCGACTATCAGGTTGGCGTAGTCGGCGTCGAACTCCTTGTAATCGAAGAGCTCATCGAGATGTCCCTTGCTGCTGAGCATGAGGATGGTCAGTAGCTTGACCATTTCGTCCTGGGAGTCGATGCTTTCGGCAATGTCGATGGGCGGGGCCTGGGCGAGTCGCTCCCAGGCGTCAGAGATCCAGGCGTCATCGTCTTGGACGACTTCGCGGCTGGATTCGAGCAGGACCATGAAGCGATAGGCGTCGATCAGACGGTTGTAGTGGGGGAGTGCGCTCCGGTCGAGGATGTCGAGCAGGCGCTGTTCGATCTGGCGGTAGGCGTTCCAGGAAATGGCGTCGGACCACTGGGCCCAGGGCACGCGGTCCTCGACGCGTGGGACGGCGCCTTGAAGCCGGCGGAAGCGGGTGAGAATGTTCTCCTCGCGCTCGGTGAAGGGCTGTCCCTGGTTGGAGGCCGAGGACCGGCAGACGAAGCTGGTGTAGGCGCAGACGCCGTCGGGGGTTTCGGTGAAGGTGAAGGGGTAGGTTTCGCAGACGAGGACGACGGGCCGGCCCAGGGTGGCGTGGACGCCGCAGATCTTGCGGGCGCCGTCATCGACGGGCAGGTGGAAGACGCAGGAGTCGGTCTCGTTGACGGCGAAGCTGATGCGGCTGGCTTCTTCGTCGTCGCGGGGGGGCAGCTCGCGGAAGAGTTCCTTGCCTTCGAGTCCGGTGATGACGCCATTCCACTGCACGAACTGGAGGGCTTCGTGGGCTTCCTTTGGGATCTCGACGCCCCAGCGTCCGACGTGGCAGCATTCGCCGCGATCCTGGCAGGTGAAGCGGCTTTCGGGGAGGGCGATGAGCTTGGGGGGGGCTTCGGGCCAGAGGCGACGGACCATGAGGTCGAGGGGGTGGTAGGCGAGCTTGTTGTCGCGTTGGGCGAGCTCTCCCCAGACGCGGGCCTGCAGTTCGGGCCAGCTGCGCAGCGAGTCGGCTTCGCGAGGGATCAGGCCCATGATCAACCAGCCGGAGGGATTCTCGGTCTCCGAGTCGCGGGCGCTCTTGCACCATGCGAGGACGTCGAATTCGCGGTTGGCGGCATCGGTCACGCGGAGGGCGGCGACGAAGTCTTCCTCGGTGGGGGCGTGGCCCTCGGGGTCGATGGCCAGCAGGCGGTAGGGTTTTGGGTCTCCCTCGTCGAAGGCCGTCTGGTACTCGGTGGCGGTCAGGGCGCCTCGGGGGGCGATCCGATCTCCGGCGGTGACCAGGGCGTCGGGGGAGTAGCATGCCAGGTGATCGGCGTAGCGGCCATCGGCGTAGGACCGGAAATAGTCCTCGATGAGTCGCTTTGCCTCCGACGGGAGCGTCTTGCTGGAGATCATCAGGTGGCACCTCGGTTTGAGAGAGAGGGCGTACGACCTTACAATGATAACACGGGCAGGATGTCGCCTTTGCCTTTACGATAACGCCCGGGTCTTTGTTAGGAGCGGGTTGGGTCGGATGGGTTTTGTTAGGGGTGGGTGATCGTTTTCGAGGCGGGCGTCAAGCCTTTGTGAAACCTCCATTAAGCGGCGAAGGAAGCGAGAGATCGGAGGGTATAGTGAAACTGTGAGCGGTTCAGCCCCCACCACCCGAGGCGAGTCCGAGGGAATGAGGGAACCGCCGGAAGTGGGTACCGTCCCCGATCAGGGACCTGAACGTACTAAGGAGGCTGAACATGGCACTTGGCGGAGCAGATGTCGTCAACACTAACGCCTACAACGGCATGGTCAACGCGACCAACGTTGCGGGTAAGCTCATGGACAAGATGGACAACCTGGTCAAGCAGTTGGCCGGCGCCGATGCCGCCACGGCTCAGCAGATTCAGGCTCAGCTCACCCAGCTCGGCCGCGTCTTCGACCTCGTGATGCGCGTCATGGAGCAGATCAAGCAGTCCTGGCAGGCCTACACCTCGGTCCGTTAACGCCTTCGGCTGTCTCGCGACAGTCCGTTCGCCTCGGCCCACCGTTCACCTTGGCCCACCGTTCGCGGTGGGCCTTTTGCCATCTCAACTTCCGCTAGTCATCCCCCCTCGATGGGGGGATTATGGGGGGTGGGCGCCTGCGGCTAAAGACTATGTACGGCGAAGCCATGGCCCCTAATCTTCCGCTAATCCGCCCCCCTCGATGGGGGGCTACGGGGGGTGAGCGCCTGCGGCTAAAGACTATGTACGGCGAAGCCATGGCGTTCCTTATTATTTATTATTTCTGAATCACCATGGGGAGAGATAAGGAACCTGGGATCAGTAACACCCCCCCCCATTGGGCCTGCGGGCCCAGTTAGGCTGCGCCTGAACAAGGGGGGGGATCTAGGGGAAGCTCCCCTTCGGGGTTGAGGAAGAAGATCGCAGCCCATGCGATTCCTCCGCCAGGAAACGCTGCGGGCCTTGGGACTGCGGAAGCCCTTGAGTTTCGCCGGCCATTTCTCAGGGGCGACGCCTCGATAGTCGGCGCGGGTCCCGATTGTTAACGAGGGCTCTTTCGTTAAGTCGAGATTTGGAGAGGCGGGTAATGTTGGGAGCAGGGGCACGTTTGAGAAGCGGGCATCAAGCCTTTGTGAAACCTTCATTAATTGGCACATGAAGCGAGAGATCGGAGGGTATAGAGAAACTGTGAGCGGTTCACCCCCAGCATCCGGGCTCAGTCCGGGACGAGGAAGCCGCCGGAGTTGGTAGAATTCCTGGGTGAAGACCCGAGCATACAAGGAGGCTGAACATGGCACTTGGCGGAGCAGATGTCGTCAACACTAACGCCTACAACGGCATGGTCAACGCGACCAACGTTGCGGGTAAGCTCATGGACAAGATGGACAACCTGGTCAAGCAGTTGGCCGGCGCCGATGCCGCCACGGCTCAGCAGATTCAGGCTCAGCTCACCCAGCTCGGCCGCGTGTTCGACCTCGTAATGCGCGTCATGGAGCAGATCAAGCAGTCCTGGCAGGCTTACACCTCGGTCCGTTAATGCCTTCGGCTGTTTCACGACAGTCCGTTCGCCTCGGCCCACCGTTCGCGGTGGGCCTTTTACTTGTTTTTTCCTCAGGACGCGTCAAATCGGGTAGGGGTCGAGCGATCGAGGGTAGGATAAGCTAGAATGCCGTATGAAAAGCGGATCGTTCTTAAACGCCAGTCTCAGAAAGGAACCAGGGTTCGCGATGGAAGAGAACAAGCGCCCACCCAGCCTTGAATCGCTGGAGCGAGAACTCAAGGTTCGCAAGGCGGAGGTCGAAGCGAAGCTCAATGATCTCAAGTCGATGTTGAGCTACATCCAGCCTCGTGTGCAAGCGGATCAACAGGAGCTCGAACAGCTCAAGAGGGGGCCGCAGAGCCCTGATAGTCAACAGCGTATCCAGATTCTCGAGAAGAAGATGGGGATCATCATGCCGGTCCTCAGGGCCACCGATGCCCTTCCGGGACTGAGCGGCGGCAGCCTGGTGAATGCTCCTGCCGAAGTGAGCAAGCGCATGACCGGACAGCTGAACCTCGAAATCAGCATCACCGAGTGCGAGATGGTCGTGGCGAACGCTCAGCAGTTCCTTTCGATGCTCGCTCCCAAGGCCGAGGTCCTCCGTTTCTTGGTTGGCCAGCCTGCCAAGGTTCCGGCCAATTTCCAGGCCGCAGCGCGCCAGTTCAAGGCAAAGCTTGCCCAGAAGCCGGCAGTTCTTCAAGCCGTTCAGCGCGCCATTCACTTCTATGACGAGGCCGTGGCGCTCTATCGCTCCGAGGCGCCTCAAGTGGCCAACCTTCGTGGGATGGAGAAGCGGGACGTCGCCCAGTTGATTCCCGCACTCAAGACGGGTCAACTCGCCGGCAAGATGAACAACCTTCGAAAGCTCAACGAACTCTTCCAGGCCGAGCCTGCGCTTGCCCAGTTCTTCGCGCCCCTTCCCGATGTCGACATTCCTCTCAACGAGGCGGTCGCGACCAAGGCGACGAGCAAGCCTTTGACCGGGCGGCTCATGGACATGCTGGGGCTCGGCAAGCAGGGATAGCCCGCGCGGGCGCTTGCAGAACCGGCCCATGTTCGGCTGGTGTTTCCGGGTGCTGAAGACTTCGTCAAGCCTTCGTTAAACCACGCAGCTATTCTCTCCCGCAGGGAATAACCATGACATGGGCGGGTGATGCCGCGAGAGAATACGGAGGACTTGATGAGCGATATGGCCGTTAACCCCAACGCAACCGCGGTTTGGTCGACCTTGCCGGCTGCACCTGCTGCTCCGGCGGCGGCTCCCGCAGCTCCCGCGGCTGCCGCCGCACCCGGCGGGTCGGCTCCGGCCGGTGACTCTTCCTCGGTAAGTGGCGCGAGCCGGCTCTACACGGAGATCTGGAATGGCGACATCGGGAAGCCGTCCACGGCTATCCCGCAGAAGCCCGCCGTCGAGCAAGCTGGCTGGGCCGATCCTCCCGTCACCGAGCGCTGGAATGGCGAAATCACCTTTCCGGATCCCCCGAAACCCCCGATCGAGGGCGCTTCCTTCCGCTCGTGGGGCGATCCTCACGAGGTTTCCGGTGACGGTCTCAAGTATGACAACATGTTGACCGGGACCTTCACGGCCTTCAAGAGCGCCAGCGGGGATCTCGAGCTCCAGAAGTTCCAGGAGAAAGACGAGGCGGGCCGCTGGGCGGGCGCCACCCTCAACAAGGCTGCGGGAATCAAGGTTGGCGACAACGCCATCTCCTACGATATCCGGAACGATCAGCTCATGGTCAACGGTCAGCAGGTCTCGACCAGGCCCGGATCCAGCTTCCAGTTGCCGGACGGCGGCAGCGTCAGCGTGGGGACCGATGGTAACATCAGCGTCAACTCGGCCCTGGGCGACACCATCACCATCAAGAAGAACGACGGCTACATCGACTTCGAGGGGTCGCTCGCGGCAGGCCGACCCGACGGATCGGTCTTCGGCTCGCTGGGAACCTTCGACGCGGATACCGATCCTGCGAACGATCTGAAGCGTCCCGACGGCTCGGTCTTTCCTATCACCTACAACGCCAACAAGAGCGCCAATAACCAGGTGATGGAGGGCCAGGCCCACGTCGATCAGTTCCTCGAACTGTGGCGGGTGCCGACCGCCATGGATTTGATTCCCACTCGGTAGTCGCTCTCACGTTCAAGGAACCTGGGAGCAGTAACACCCCCCCCCCTTCCCCCCCCATCAAGGGGGGGGATTCTTTTTGGGGAGGAACTGGGAGCAGCGGCAACCCCGTATCATTGGTTGCCAACCAATGATACGGGGTTTCGTGAAACCCTGGGACGTTTGGGGGGCGGGGAAAGGAGCCGAGGAGCCAAGGAGAAGCAGGCAGGAATTTATCCCCCCCTTGCTCAGGCGCAGCCTAACTGGGCCATAGGAGACAAGGGTTACGGGGTTTTCCAGTCCTTGAGGAAGGCATCCAGGTTGGGAGCGATCTTGCCGCTGCGGAGCTTCAGATCGTTTTCCGGGTTGGCGTCGGCATCGAAGGCTCCTGCCATGCCGCTCATCTCCCCTGCCTGGCGCTTGGCGCCGATGTTCCCGTAGAGGTCGAGGTAGCGGCCGCCGTTTTTTCGCTGGAGGATGAGCCAAGCGGTGCGATCGCCTTCGGGGGTGACGACCTGGATTCTGGATGCGAACTTTCCTGGGGCGTACTCGCTGTTGGTCATTTCGAGGCGCCCGCCACTGGGGAGGGTGAGCTTCGAGCCGGCCTTGAAGGCTATCTTCTTGTCGTTGAGCGTGAGGATCTGGCTCGGGGCGTCGTAGGCGATGGTGTCGGCGTGGCACTTGATCGAGATGGCGGTGTTCCAGATGCCGTTGTCGCCCGGGATCTTGCCCTGGGTGTTTTGAACTTCGAACTTGCCGTCGGAGCTGCGGAGCAGGGTGAAGCGTCCCGCCAGCGAGGCGTCGAAGAGCTTGCCGTCACCGGTGGTGACGTGAGGGTCGGCGACCACCTTCCAGCTTCGGCCGCCGACGCCTTCGGGCTTGGGAGTCGGCTTGGGGGGCGGTTCGGGTTCAGGCATGCCTGGCAGGCCGCCCAGACGCGCGGCGGTATGGGTGGGCGCGACGGGTTCGGGAGCCGGTTCGGGTTCGGGCTCGGGGATGCCTGGCAGGCCGCCCAGACGCGAAGCGGTGTGGGTAGGCGGAGCAGCGGGTTCGGGAACCGTGGGGAGGCCGCCGATCGGGGCGGGCGAGTGGTCGGGCTTCGGCGGTTCCGCGGGCACCGGCACGGGAGGGGTTGGCACCGGAGGTGCCGCCACGGGAGGTATCGCGACGGGAGGCGGCGGGGGCACCGGAAGCGGCGCCAGGACGACCGGTGGGGTATAGACGGGAGCTGGCGGAACGACCGGCGGCGGCTGGGTGGAAACCGACGGAGCGGTTCGCCATCGCGCTTCCCAGAGGGAGGTTTCGGGAGTTTCGGCCCAGAGCGTGGTGTAGCCCTGCGGGTTGGACGCAGGAACGACTTGGGCTTGGGTTGTGACTTGGGCCTGGGTGGCGACTTGGGTCTGGGGGGCGCCGGCGGCCTGGATGGCTTGCGGGGAGAACTGGGTGGCGTCCGGGCTCCATGCTTGCGGAGGGATGGCGACCGGGGGCGGAACGGCAACAGGCGGTTGGCCGGCAACGGGAAGCTGGACGGCAGGATTGAAAGTGGCGGGAGTTCCGGTTACGGGCACTCCCCAAGGGTTTGTCACCAGCGGGTTTCCTGCGCGATCGACCATCGTTTCCTCCCCGGCCCCCAAGGGCATCCTCTGCTATCTTTATTATGCCCGTTAGAGCCGGATTCTTGCCTCTTTCATGGGGCATGGTTAGAAGCGTTGCCAGTTGGGACATAATGCAGGTAGCGCGCAAGGGGAG
The DNA here is from genome assembly GCA_002083825.1 of Candidatus Sericytochromatia bacterium S15B-MN24 CBMW_12. Lineage (GTDB taxonomy): Bacteria > Cyanobacteriota > Sericytochromatia > S15B-MN24 > UBA4093 > UBA4093. The sequence goes on from DAZV01000045.1 coordinate 44,230, forward strand.
GAACGGATGAACGGGAGGCGACATAGCGGGCTCATGGCCTGTTTGCTGGCCGGCGGTCTCATGGCCTGCACGGGCTCGCCGATCGATGTCGGGAACGGGCCGGATGGGCGTCCTCTCGGGCCGCAGGGAACCCCCGCGCTGCCTTCGCCCTCGCCTTTCACGGAACTCGAGGCGCCGGGCCAAGCCGACGAACTCGTGGCCGATCCGGTGCCGAACCTGAACTGGGCCCTGAGAGAAATCGGCTCGCCGCTGGATCAGCAAATCCAGCGAATTCACGGGGCGCCGACGACGAGCGGAGAGTACAAGCTCTTTCTTCAGCAGGGCGATCGCTTCTATTTCCGCACCCCCGCCCAGAGTGCCCAGTCATCCGCCCAGAGTGCCCAGCCGCCCACCTGGTACGAGTCCCAGAAGCTGCCTTCGCACCGGGATTACGCTCCGACTCGACTCTTCAGCGACGGGAACTGGCTCTTCTTCGTCAACGATCCCGACGAGGTTTCCACCTCGGGCCAAGAGCGCATCTACCAGGCCAGGGAAGGGAGTCCCGCCTGGGTCCAGTGCAACGTGCCTCCGGGAATCGTGGCGGTAGCGGGGGGAGCCGGTATCGCTTTCGCGGCGACCCTGTACAAGCTTTATCGTTTCGATCCGGGCGCTGATGCGGGTTCGCCGGGAACCTGGACCATGATCGCCGAGATACCCGGCCTCAATCCGGCCGAGAAGTTCATCGGGCTGACCTACGACGGAGACGCGTCCAGCAAGGATCTGATCGTGCTCCTCCAGACGACGACCGGATCGACCTTCCGCTTGATGGTCATGCCGGAAGGCGGTACGAGTTTTGCCGCCATGCGCGACGATCACCTGACGTTCAGTCTGCTTCCCGCCGAGGAGCCCTTGAAAGCCTACCGCAGCTATCAAGATCCCAACCTGGGGGGCTATCGCTACTGGGCCTTCACCAAAATGGGCCGGATCTTGTACGGAACCACGGCTGGCTCAATGGTTCCCTATCAAGCTTTTCCGGATATCAACCGAAAGTTCGTCGGTCTACTCAATCCCTCGCATGGCTTTCTGGCTTATCGCTGGGATAAGCAGTACGGGCCGGAGTTTTATCATCTGCGCGATGAGAACGTCTCGTCGACGTGGACGGCCATCGCCTCCAGGAAGGCGGATCAGGCCAGCAGCGCCTTGAGCGTGACGCTGGGGGCCAAGGACAGCATCGCGACGGACGGCTCGAGACTCTACGCGGCGGGGCCGGAAGGGCTCTATCGCCTTCCGTTGCCGCTCAACGGCGAGCCGGATACGTACCCCGACGGGCAGGGGGGCTGGGTGCCGGAATCCGTCGGGTTGAACCGCGCCACGGTCGAACGGGTCGTGCTCTGCGGTTCCAAGCTTTTCGCCAAGACCGAATTCGGGACCTACGTCCAGGAGGGCGGCCAGTGGGTGCCCTTCGAACTGGGAGGGCGGCCGGCCATGCTCTTCTCCTCGATTTACGGGAATGCCGCTACCGTGGTTACCCCCACCGGGGTGGAGGTCCATCTCTACCTCGACGGCCTCTGGAAGAAGGTGATCAAGCCGCTGCCGAGCGGGGCCGCCGCCAAGGCGACCAAGGTGTTTTTCAGCAAGGACCGGCTCTACGTGGCTGCCGAGGTCCAGAATGGAGAGGCTGTCTACCAGCGGGCCCTCGAGGAGACCCGGGACTGGTCCCTGGCCGCTCCGGATCAGGGCATCTCCTCGCTCTACCCCAACTACATCAGCGACGGCCGAACCCTGCTCGCCGTCGGGACCGAAAGGGTCAGGCTGGCCTCGGTCACCGAGCAGCAATGGAAGGACTACCCCGCGACCCAGGTCTTGCCGGACGGCAGTACCCAGCCCATGCATGGGGTGTTTTTCGAGGTTCCCTTCGCGGTTTACGGCTATGCCTTCGTCTGGATTCACATGGGGGGATCGGAGTATCGTCTCTGCCGGGCGACGGCGAAGGGGTGGAAACCCGTCGTGAGCGATCAGTTCGAGGGGGTCAAGGTTGCTCATTTGCTTTCGACCGATGGGCATTACCTCTACTCGTCTACCAGCGGGACGGTTTCGACCGCCCACACGCGCAAGATCGTGAGGGTGCCCATCAAGGGTGGGTCGGCCTGGGAAGAGGTGCCGACGACGCTCAACGGGCAGTCCCTGGAACTGGCGGGCCTCAGGGTGAATGGGCCGCCGTTCATCGACCGTACGTACGCCAAGGTCTACCTTCCCACCAGTCGGGGTCTCCTGGGGCCGTAGATTCTGTTTGGACTTCATTAAAACTTGGTTGGATGCCGGTGAATTCGGGCAAGATTCCGGGCGATCGCGGGCATACATGACTTAGCAGTCGGGCAAGGGCCCGGGGAAATTGGGACCGAGCACCGGTCATGTGACCAGCCGGATGAAGGAGGACGCCATGGGAGTTTCAGGAGCAGGTAGCTCGGCCGGTCGCGGGATGGACATCGTCCGTACCTCGTACGTGGCCTCCGGCGCCATCGCCGATGCCCAGCAGAAGGCTGCCGACATGCAGGATTCCGGCTTCCTCGGCGTGAAGAGCGTGGGCCGCGGCATCTGGCATGCCGTCAATCCCAGCGCCAAGAAGCGTTACGAAACCGAACTTCGCTCCATCCAGAGCCTGCCGGATACCATCCGCGACATCATGAAGATGATCCAGGAGAAGTACGCCGCCATGAGCAAGGTCTAGCCCCAGCTGGCGATCTCTCGGATGCCCCTGACCGCCTGGTTCGGCCCTTTTCCGGATTAGAACAAGCAAGCGTCGGGTAGGATCCCAGAGTAAGGCTGTCGGGAGGTCGCGATGGGATTCGATTTACGCTACAACTTCATCAATACCTTTCGCTCGGTAGACGCCTGGCGCAACAACATCTTGCTCAACGCGCAGGGTGGCCTTTTGCCGGGCTTCAAGCAGCGCCGGACCGTTCTCGGCATGCAGCAGTCCTCTTTCCAGATGGATCCCGGCTCGGCAGGCACGGCGAACAGCGGTGGACGAGCTCCCATGGGCCTCACGGCCGGCGAGCTGACCATTCAGCGGACCGCCCTGCAACATCGCCAAGATCCCCTCAAGAGCGCCGAAGGCAACCTGGCTAGCCTGGGTATCCAGGGCAATGGCTTCTTCGCCGTCGCCGAGAGCCTCAACCCGGGCGCCCGCGTCCTGATGACCCGGGACGGCTCCTTCAACTGGAAGGTGACGGGCCTCGACGAGAACAGCAACCCCCGTTACCAGCTGGTGAATGGCCAGGGCCTATACGTGCTGCGGGCGGGCGACATCGAGACCAATTCGAGCAGCCCCAACTTCATGAAGGTCCGGCGCCTCCCGCCCATCGGAGCGGTCGACGGCAACGGCAATCCCCTGGCTCCCGAGGAGACCGGCCCGCCGGGCATGCTGGGATCCCGAGACGGGATTCTGGACAGCGCCAACGATCCGCGAAGCAATCCGCTCAAGGGAGTACCCTCCTACGTGACCGGGAACGACGGCAAGGAAGCCTTGACCTCGTCGGGCGGCAATGTCAGCCAGTTGGCCATCCTGCGGGTTCCCAACCAGGCAGACCTCAACATCTCGTCCTTCGGTCCGACCATCTACAACTTCTCGCTCAATACACTCGGCGGCTCGACGGTCCGAACGCTGAGTCAACTCTACGACGAAGTCAGCAACGCGACCATGAACCCCAACGGGGAATTCCCGGTCGTCGGAAACCGCGTCGAGCAGGTAGACGCCCAGGTGGCCCTGCAGCTCTCGATCATCGAGAACCAGACGGCGGACTTCGTCTTCAAGAACCTCTCGACCATGCTCCAGGAGTACAACAACTCCCAGGACCAGCTGATCAACCTCATCAAGTAAGGAAACGACGCCGGATAGCCGAAAGCCCCCTCAGACCGAGGGGGCTTTTGCGATGTGGCTAGATGTGGCTAGATGTGGCTAGGCGAGGGATTTGGCGTAATGGTCTTTCCATTGGGTTTCGACTTCGGCGGGGGTGGATTGGCCGTTCACCAGCGCGTGCACCCAGGGGTCGTCGAAGCTCGGGCGCTCTTCGGCGCCCCGGAAGGTGCGGTTCATGTGGGCGACGAAGTCGAGGGCGTCCGACATCTCGATTCCGCGGCGATCGCCGGCATAGTACTGATGGAAGGAGGCCTCCATGGTCTCGGGGTTTTCCTGGCCGCTCAGGAGCGCCTGCACCCAGGGATCGTCGGTTGAGCTCACCGGGTTGGTGATGCCGCGGTAGCGGTAATTCATGGCGCTGACGAGCTCCATGGCGACCCCGGCGGTCAAGGTGTCGAACTCGGCGGCGGGAGCGGGTGGGGTCACGTTTCCACGTCCTTGCAGGGCATTCAGTTGCGCGTCGGCCTGAGCGTCGATGGCGTCGGCGGCTGCGGGCGGGAGGTCCTTGGGGGCTTGCGCGGGCCGGGCGCGCAGGGCGTCGGCCTGAGCCGCCTGCGCGTGGATACCGGGGGCGGCGTCAAGCGAGGTGAAGCCGGCCACGGCCTGACCGAGCAAGTTTCCGAGGCCGTTACCGTGAAGCAGGGAGTCGGTGCCGGGTGCCGCCGGTGCGTCAGCGAGCACGCCTGGGGACGCGCCGACACCGAGTTGCCGGAGCAAGCCCTCCAGGCTCTGGACGCCCTGGGACGGTTTCTCCATCTGGGCGATCAGCTCGGAAAGCAGTTTTTCGATCTTGGGGTCTTGCCCCGGGGCCGAGGCGCCTGAATCCATGCCGTCGAGAGCGGTTTCGAGGAGCTTCGAGAGCTGGTCGCTCGAGGGGCTTTCGCCCTTCATCTTCTGGAAGAGGCGCAGGATCAGCTCGATCAGGTCGGTGAGCTTGGCTTCGAGCTGATCGAGGTTTCCGCCCTCGGCGGCCTTGGAGACCAGGGCCATGATCTTGGTCAAGAGCTTGGGGGGAACGTTGCCCAGCAGGTTGAAGATCATGTCCTGGACGCGGGCCATGGTCTGTTGTTTCTTGATCTTGGTGAGCTCGATGCGGTGGACGCGGTCGGCTTCCTCGGCGATTCGCTTGCGGGTGTAGGACCATTCGTGGAAGAGGCGGTCCCAGTAAGTTTGAAGATTCTGGCGCTCCCTGACCAGTTTGACCAGGTCGAGGATGTCGTTTTCGGTCGCGAGGAGTTGGTTGCGGACGGCGGGGTTGCGGCGCACGGCCGCGTAGGGACTGAGCCAATCTTCCTGGAGTTGCGCGAGGTGGGCGAAGGCGGCTTTGAGATCCTCGGAATTCTTGCCTTCGAGGGCGCGGGTGACGGCCAGGGCTTCTTCGGCGGAGGCGAACTCGCGGCCGACCGTCTTGCGGAAGCGGACGGCGGGGGGTTCCTCGAAGGCGGCGATCGGATCGTGGCTCATGGGGGCGGCGAGCCGATTGGTGGTGCGGCGCTTGAAGGAGTCCTGGATCTTGAGGGTGGATTCGAGTTCCTGGAGCGAGACGAAGCCCATCTCGATCAGGACTTCGCCGATTTTCTTGGAGCCCAGGCTTTGTTCTTCGAGGGCGGCTTCCAACTGGGCGGTGGAGATGCGGCCGGAATCAAGAAGCAGGTCGCCGAGCTTTTTGCGGGCGAGGGCGGGACCTTCGGGGTCACGCTGCTGCTGGAGGGCGAGGGCGTAGTCCAGGTCCTTTTGGTTGATGAACCCCTTGGAGGCGAGGACTTCTCCGAGCTTTCGGTTGAGTTGTTGTTGTTCCTGGAGGGCGTTTGCCAGCTGCTGTTGATCGATTTTGCGAAGCCCCAGCAGGATTTCCCCGAGGGCTTGTCGCCCGGGGATCCCGGAGGTTTTGAGGTGGTCTCCGCTCATGCGGGGGCTCCTTTCCGAAGCAACAGGGAGAGGCTTCATGTCATGTGCCCGGAAAAGGCCCGATTGCTCGCCGTTTAACCAAGATTTGCCGAAGTTTTAGCATGGGGGAGTCGGGGAGAAAAAGAAAGCCCGCCGCGCGGGGCGGCGGGCTTGGCGGGGGATCAGCTTTGGCCGAAGGCCATGGCCCGCAGGCGGGCGACACGCTCGTCGGTGGCGGGGTGGGTGCTGAAGAGCTTGGCGAATGAGGCTCCGCGCAGGGGGTTGACGATGTACATGTGCGCGGTGGCGGGGTTGGCCGCCATGGGAACCAGCTGAGCGCCGCGCTCCAGCTTTAGCAAGGCGTTGGCGAGGCTCAGGGGGCGTCCGCAGATCTGGGCGCCGATGCGATCGGCTTCGTACTCGCGCGAGCGGGAGACGGCCATCTGGACCAGGCCGGCGGCGATGGGGGCGAGGATCATCATGGCGATGCCGCTGATCATGGAGGCGGGGCTGTTGTCCTCGTCGCGGCCGGTTCCGAAGATCATGGCCCACTGGAACATGTTGGCCAGGCCGGTCATGGTGCCGGCCAGGGTGGCGGCGATGGAGGAGATGAGGATGTCGCGATTCTTGATGTGGGCCAGCTCGTGGGCGAGCACGCCTTCCATCTCGTCGCGATCCAGGATTTGCATGAGCCCCTCGGTCACGGCCACGGCCGAATGCTTGGGGTCGCGGCCGGTGGCGAAGGCGTTGGGGGTCATGGCGGGCATGACGTAGACTTTCGGCATGGGGAGGCTGGCCCGCTGGACCAGGTTGCGGACCATGGAGTGGAGCTCGGGGGCTTGCGTGGCGTCGACCTCGCGGGCTCCGCTCATCTTGAGGGCGATCTTGTCGGAGAACCAGTAGCTGCCGAAGCTCATGACCAAGGCGAGGACGAAGGAGATCATGAGCCCGTTGCGGCCTCCCATGACGCCGCCGGCGACGATCAGCAGGGCCGTCATGGCGGCCAGAAGAACGAACGTCTTGAAGTTGTTGACCATCGGGTCGTCTTTCCCCTCTAAAAGGTGTCTCCATCGCGTCGCGGGGTTCTACCCGCCGGTACCGCACGTACCGCTCGTACCGGCGTCGACGAGCCGACTCTTTAGAGCAAAGCTCGACGGCGTTCTCTCGCTGCCTTACGAAACAGCCGCCGGCGCTAGGCTCGACTTGGCCAGTGACTTGATGGATGCGCACTCAATTCCGGTTTCATTATAGCAGAAGGCCCCGGTTCATCTTGCGGGGGTCATGGGGATAGACCGCGGTCCGGGCTTCGGGTTCCCGCCAGGAAGAATCGAGCTACGTGAGGTCCATGGCGCATTGGATGGCGAGAGAGCGTTCGGTGTCCTTCGGGATCAGGTTGAAGGCTTTCTGGAGGTGGGGTTTGGCCTTGTCGACCTGGCGGATGCGGACGAGGCCCAGGCCGAGATCGGCGTGCGCATCGGCGTGTTCGGGGTCCATGCCGAGCGCCTGGTTGAAGGATGCGAGGGCTTCCTCGGCGTAGCCCATGGAGCCGTAGACGGTGCCCATGGTGTGATAGTAGGTGGCGCAGGGGCGGATGTAGAGGGCCGTGGTGAGGGCTTTCTTGGCGAGATCGTAGTCGCCGAGGTCGCGCGCGATCTGGCCCATGAGGTGGAGGCCCTCGGCGTGCTGGGGCTCGATGGCGACCAGCTCCTTGCAGGCTTCGAGGGCTGCGCGTCGCTCCAGCATTTGCTGGTGGGCCCAGGCCATGATGAAGAGGGACTGGGGATCGTCAGGCTCCACGTCCATGAGGTCGTAGGCGCGCTTCAGGGCTTCGGGGGCATTGTTGCGATCGCGCGCCAGCGTGAGCAGGGCCCGGAGGCTGGGCGCGTGGCGGGGATCCAGGGCGACGATCCGCAGGAGGGGTTTCTCGGCGGCCTTGAGGTCTCCGCGCTGGCGGTGGATGTCGGCCAAGATATGGGCGGTTTCGAGGTCCTTGGGATCGACGTCCAGCGCGAAGGCGTAGCAGTCGGCGGCTGCCGTGAGCTGACCCAGGGCGATGTGAGCCCGGGCCATCTTGCGCAGGGTGTCGAGGTCGCGCTGATCCTGATGCCAGACCAGGTTCCACCACTGAACGGCCTCGGCGAGGTCTCCGTCTTGCTGGGAGCGATCCGCGAAGGCCATGGCGAGCTTCCGGAACAGGTTCTTGCCGGCGTCGTGGGTCGGTTGAACCTGGAGGGCTTCCTGGACGTGACTCCAGGCGCCGTCGAGATCCGAGATCTCCCAGTCGATCTCGGCCAGGGCGATGCGGGCCTCCACGTGGGAGGGTTTCAGGTCGAGGATCCGCTCGAAGACGCGGCAGGCGCTTTCCAGGTCGGAGCTTTGGCGGTGGATGCTTCCCAGCAGGAAGGAGGCGTCCACGTCGGTGGGGTCGCTCTCCAGCAGGGCGACGAGTTCCCGGACGGCCTCGGGCTTGCGGCCGGCCTTCACCAGGCTGGTGGCCAGCTTGCGGCGCCAGAGGCGGGATGCGGGGTCCTGGCCTTGGGGATCGAGCGCGACGGCTTCTCGATGGAGGTCGACGGCGTCCCCGTGGCGCTCGGAGGCGAGGGCCTCTTCGGCCAACTCTTCGAGGGCCTGGTAGGCCAGCGAGGCCACCTCTCCCTTGACGGGGGGCTCGGAGGCTGCCGGCTTGAGGACGTCCCAGGCCTGCTTGGGGCGATCGCCCATGTAGAGCCGCGCGAGACCTATCCGGGCCTTCAGATCCTGGTGATCCCGAGCCAGGGCGTCGAGGAAATGGCCTTCGGCCGCCTCCAGGTCATCCAGCGCCAGCGCGACCGAGGCCAAGGCATGGTGAGTGGGGACGTGTTGGGGATCGGCCTCCCGCAACTCGAGGAAGGTCGTTCGCGCCTCGTCCCAGAAGCCGCCCAGCACGGCTATCTCGCCGAGCCGGAAGCGTCGGTCGGGATCCTCGGGGAAGAGCCTCACCACCTCGCGCTGGATGCCCACCGCCTCGGCGAGGCGGCCCGCGCTGACGTAGGCCTGGCTCAGGCTCCGCAGGGCGGTTTCCTCGTCGATGTCGAAGCTCAACAGCAGTTCCCAGTAGAGAATCGCATTTTCCCAGTCCCCTTGGGCCGACGCCTCCTCGGCCAGCAGCTTCGCGCAGCGGGCGATGAGGCCCTGCGCCTGGGGATTGCGGTTATTGAGCCCGAGGAGTTGCTGGCCGAGTTCCCAGACGCGCTGGATCTCGCCGCGCTCCCAGGCCATCTCGGCCAGGGAGAAGAGGGCCTCGGCGTCCCTGGGATCCTCGTGAAGGGCGTTCTGAAGCGCGTCCTCGGCCGAGGCGAGATCGCCCAGCAGGCGGTGGCAGTCGGCGAGTTCGCGCAGGAGCATGCCGTCGCTCGGGGCGAGTTCCAGGGCGTGGCGGAGGGTCTCTGCCGCTTCTTCCAGGCGGTTCTCGGACTTGAGGATTCGGCTCTTGCTCAGATGCGCGTCGACGTCCTCGGGCGCGAGTTCGAGGTAGCGTTCCCACCAGTCGAGCGCTTTCTCGTCGGAAGCGGCAATCGCCAATGCCCTGGCGGCTGTCGTGGCGATCGCCTCCGCTTCGTCGGGAGGCGTTTCCTCTTCGAGCAGGATCTGGCTCCAGCGCCACGCCTCGGGGTGATCGTCGAGAGCGGCAGCCACCTCCGCGAGGGTCAGCATGACGGCCGGATCCCGCGAGATTTCCACCAGGCGCCCGAAGGGCACTCGCGCTTCCTCCCAGAGCGTCCCGCTGAGCGCCGCGTTCCCCCATGCCTTCAACATCGTCGGATCGGCCGGAACCAGCTCTGCGAGCTGAGAGAAGGCCTCGCAGGCTTCCGGGTATCGGGCGTTGCGCCGGTAACAGTCGGCCAGGCGCCGCCAGAGAGCGGCGTTGGACGGGGCTTGTTCGAGCGCGCGTACCCAGAAGGCGATGGCTTCGTCGCTATCACCCTCGTCAAGGGCCAGCATGGCGAGGGCATGGGCTGCCGCGGCGTTCGGCCGGTCGTCAAGAAGCCCTTCGAGCAGGAAGCGCGCCTGGCGGGGATCTTGGTAGCAGCGGGTCAGCGAGAGGGCGTCTTCCAGGGCCTCGGGGTGGGAGACCAGGATGCCGAGGTAGAGGGCGATCGCCATCTCCGAGCGTCCCGCGTCGCGCGCCAGTTCCGCCCGGAAGCGTCGCCAGTCCAGGGTCTTTCCGGCATAGGCGGCCCAGAGATCCGCGAAGAGGAAGGCCTGGTCGACTTCGCGCTTCAGCCGGGAGGCTTCCGCCAGCTGACGCGCGCAGTAACCCGCCAGCACGCGGAGCCGGTCGTCCGGCATGCGGCGCAGGGCGCGTTGTGCATGGTCTCCGGCGTTGAGGAAATCCCCCCGGCTCTGGGCGAACCGCGCCAGCGCCGCGTGCGCGTTCGGCTCCTCGGGATCGGCTGCGAGCGCCCTCGCGAAGAGCTGCTCGGCTTCTTCCTCCGCGCCCCCCGTCATCAGGATTTCAGCCAGTCTCACGCTCGAACGGGAGCCGGAATCCAGCGGCACGAGCTGCCGCAAGTACCTCTCGACGGCCTCCATGTCCTCTCGGCCCTCGGCGTCCCTGACCAGTCCTTCCAGCGCCTCGATATCCGCCGGGGCATGGTCCAGCACCTCGCTCCAGAATCGCCGGGCGTCCTCGCCATCCGCTCGGCGCGCCAGCTCGCGCGCCGCGCGAAGAACCAGGACGGCGGCGTCGGGTTCGTCCGAGCGCAGGAGCCGATGCGCGGCCTCGTGGGCTGCCGAGAAATCCCCCGCGGCCAGTCCCATTTCGGCCAGGGCCCGCCATGCCGGCAAGTGGTCGTACTGGTTGGCGAGGGTCAGGTAGATAGCTTTGGCTTCGTTGGGCTGGCGACATGCCTGCAGCGTGCCCGCGAGCTCGAAGAGGGTTTCCGGCGCCGGCTCGTGCTTGACCAGGGTGAAGAGCGGGGCCAGGGCCTCGTCGGGACGGCCGGCTGCCAGGCGATCATCGGCGATCGCCCGCAAGGCCCCCAGGTGATCCGGAGCCAGCCGCAACAGCCGCTTCCAGCCCTCCAGCGCCTCCGCTCCCCGCAAGCCACCTGCGACGTGCTCCGCGCATTCCACGGCCAGCTCGCGGATCGTCGCGTCCTCCTCGAGAAGCAGGGCCTGCTCCAGAAGACCCAAGGCCTCCGCCGGCGAGGCTTGAAGCTTCAGCCCCGCCAATACTTTCAAGGCATCCTGGTTCGAGGGATCCTGATCCAGGACGGCGATCAGGGCCGCTTCGGCGGCCGGAGCATCCCCCACCTCGATCAGAAGGGCCGCGAGCCGCGCCATGAGCCCCAAATCGTCGGGCTTGAGCGCCAGCGCCAGCTCGAGCGCCTTCCGGGCTCCACGCTGGTTGCCGGTCGCCCCGCAGGTGTCCGCAAGGCTCAGCAAGACGCTCACGTCGTCGGGCTGAACGCGATGCAGCTGAACGAGGATTCGCGCCGCGGTCGCCATGTCCCCCTGAACCCGCGCCAGACTGGCGGCCATGCGGAGCGCTTCGGTGTCCGACGGCTCCCACTTCAGGACGGCCATCCACCATTTCTGCTGCTCCTCGGGTGCGCCCGAGCGGCGGGCGAGATGCCGCGCCGATTCGCGCACTCGTTCCTGCCCCAACGGATCCCCCGGAACGAGCTCCAGGAGGCGCTGCGCCCAGGTGCCCGACGCCTCGTATCTTTCGGCCTCCCAGTTCAGATCCAGGAGCGTGGAAACCGTCTCGAGGCCTTGATCGCCCAGCTGATAAGCGGCTTGAAATGCTTCCAGGGCTGCGGTGCGATCACCGAGTCGGACCAGCGACCGCCCGTGTCCCGCATGGACGCTCGCGAGCTCCGGCACGAGCTCCTGCAGGCGCGAGTAGACTTCCCTCGCCGCATCGAAGGCTCCCGCCTCCAGGCTTTTGCCGGCCCAGGCCTCGAGGGTCTCGACTTCGCCGAGCGCAAAGGCCCGCTCCACCCAGTCCCCTGCGCCCTCTGCGGAGCGTTCCCGCAGCTGGCGGCGAACCAGAAGGCGTCGCGCGTCGCGCAGCGAAGGCTCCGGCGCCAGTTCGTCGAGTTCTCCCAGAACCTGCCATTCCTCGTCCGTCGCCGCTTGACCGCGGGCGAGTTCGAGCCGCAACCTCAGCGCCTCGACGCTCGGCGCATGGCCTGCCTCATGCCGTTCCAGCCAGCGCCGTGACGCCGCGAGATCCCCGCCCCGCAGGGCGAGATTGGCCAGCGGGAGGAAGGCTTCCGCGCGATCGCCCGCTGCGGCGATCATCAGCAGCGATTCGGCCTCCTCGCCGCTTCTCGAGCGGGCCATTCCCAGCACCAGGGCGGCGTCCGGGTCCGTGGGACGGGTAGCCAGGACGTCCGGGGCATGAAGCGCTTGCTCCGCCGCGTCTCCCGAAGCGAGGGCATGCCGGAAGAGCGCGTCGTGGGCTTCGGGATCGCGAGGCTCCAACCTCACGCGCTCCTGCCAGTAGGGAATGGCCGCATCCCCCACGGCAGAGGCTATCAACAGGTCGAGCGCCTCACGATCCAGGCGCTTTGCCGCCTCGTCTCGCTCCACCCAGGCCTTCAGAGCGTCCCTGGCCGTCAGGGCCGCGCCGTTGGCGAGGCAAGCCTCGGCGAAAAGCAGATCGGTCCGCTTGCCCGGCGCCAGTTGACATGCGCGTTCCAGAAGTTTTTGCGCCGAAACGCTATCTCCCGCTTCCATCGTGAGCCTGGCCAACGCCACGAAAGCCTCGGGGTGCTGGGCCTGCGCGGCCTGGGCGTAAGCTTTGCGCGCGTCGTCAAGCTGATCCTGGCTTTCGAGCGACAGCGCCAGGGCCATGGAGACTTCCGGCGAGCTGGTCCCCAGGGAGATGAGCCGGCGGGTGAGCGCGTTCGCGCGTTCGGAATCGCCGCGCGCGCGGTAGTAGCCCGACAGGGCGGCGAGGGCCGCGTCGTGGTCGGGATCGAGACCCCGCAGCTTTTCCCAAAAGACGGCGGCTGCTTCCGGGTCGCCCGTCTCCTGGGCAATGGCTTCCAGGCAGGCTTTCGCGACGTCGAGGAGCGTCGGATCGGGATCATGCGCGAGCAGGATTTCCAGGTGGGGCCAGGCCTCGCGGGGGATTCCCTCCTCCATGGCCCAGTCGGCCCGCAGGCGGCGCGCGTCGGGGCGCGCGCCTTCGCGGGCGAGCCATTCCTCCAGCACGCGCTTGGCTTCGCGCCGATCGATGCGCCCCAGTGCCTGGACGGCTTCCAGCGAGCCGGAGGCAGCCAGGTTTACGAGGGTTCTGGCGGCTTCCTCGGTCTTGCCGAGCGACCTCAGAATTTCAGCCGTCAGCCGGAGCGTCTCGCGGTCCTCCGGTGCCAGGCCCAGGGCACGGTGGGCGAAGGCCAGGGCGGATTCGGGGGCTCCCGCCTCGAGACGGATGGAGGCCATCGCGCGGTGCGCCTCCAGGCTCCGGGGTTCGAGCTTCAGAACTTCTTCCCACCAAGGCTGCGCCGCCTGGCTTGGGCTGGCCTGAATGAGCCGGCGAAGGCAAGTCAGGGCCTCGTCCCTGACTGCGGGAGCCTCGGGGGTTTGCAGCAGGCGCTTGAACATGACCCAAGCGTCGCCGGCTTTGCCCTCGGCGAGCGTGACCTTGGCGAGCCCCGCCATGGCCTTCGAGTTCCCGCGACTCATGCCGACGGCCCGACCGAAGAACCCTCGTGCCTGCTGGGTTTCCCCAGCGAGCAGGGAAAGGTCTGCTTGGATGAGCACGCCCTCGAGACGTTCGCGCGCCTCCTTGCTGTGTGCGAGCAACTGGCGCGCATCGTCGAGTCGGCCCGCATCCAGGTTCTCGCGCGCGAGCCAGAGGGCCGCGGCGGGGTCGCTGGGCTCGATCGCGACGATCTCGTGATAATGCCGGCTGGCGTCCTCCAGCCTTCCCACTTCGACCGAATGCCGGGCCAGCTCGCTCAGGGCCTCCAGGTTGTGCGGATCGATCGCGAGCAGTTCCTTCCACCATGCGAGCGCAATCTCCCCGTAGTAGCTTTCGGCCAGGCGTTTGAGGCATGTCCGGGCCTGCTCCAGGGCTGCCGCATGGGCGGGATCGGTGGCCAGAACCTTGTGGATGAATTCCCAGGCGGTCTCGTCATCCGACCGGTCGATGGCCTGGCGGGCGGACTCGAGCAGGACGGGAATCTCGTCGTGGGTGATCTCGAAGAGTCGCTGACTCCAGGTCAGCGAGGCGTCATCGTCGCCCATCCCCGCGGCCACCTCGGCCATGCCTTGAAGGGCCCGGAGATGGTCGGGGTTTTGCGCGAGAATGGTGTCGAAAAGCGCTCCGGCTTCCGAAAAACGCCCCTCCGAGAGCTCGAAGCCGGCCAGGGTGAGGGCGGTCTCCTCGTCTTCCGGATGGCGGCGCAGGTAATCGCGCATGGTCTGAGCCGCGCCTGCGAGGTCGCCGGCCGCGAGCTGCGCATCCGACATTCGCTTGAGTTCGGGGGATTGCGGATGAAAGTGAAGGTGAAGCTTCCACCAGCCCAGGGCCTTGGCGTAGTCTCCGCTTTCTTGCAGCTTGAGGGCGATCTGGCTGGTCACTTCGCCCGCGAGTTTCAGGATTTCGGGTCCGGGGACTTCGGGCGGGGTCGGCTTGAGAAGCGGCTCGAGTTCTTGCCAGGCCCGGTTGGCCCGCCCCATGGCGAGGCTGAGCCGGACCAGATGCAGCCGGGCGAAGACCGGATCCGCCGAGTGGGCCATGAGCCCGGACAGGGCGGCATGCGCGCCATCGGGACGTCCGGCCTTCAGCCAGGCATCGATCAGCCCCTGGAGGCGCGGTGCGTCCAGGGTTTCCGGGGGATACAGCGCCAGGATCTCGGCGAGTTCCCGGGGGCGTTCCAGCGTTCGATACAGGTCTTCCAGGGCGTTCAGGGCCTGGTTGTCTCCGCTGCGACACATCAGGAGGCGTCGCCACCAGGTGGCGGACGCTCGAGGATCTAGGAGCTCGCCGGCGAGCTGGCGGGCGAGGGGTCGGGCGAACTCGGCGCCCAGTTCTTTGGCGCGCTCGGCGATTTCCGGATGGTTCAGGAGGGGTTCGAGGAGGCCCCACCCCTCCTCGCTCCGCCCTTCGCCGAAACAGGCGCGGATGAGCAGCAGCTCGGCGTCGGGCGGCAGATCCGGCTGGGCGCTCAGGAGCTGACGGGCGATGCCGGGTTGCTGGTCGAGCAGAGCGAGGGCAGCGGCGGCCCGACGGATGTCGAGGGCCTCGGGTCGATCTGCGAGGGCCTGCTGATAGAGGGCGAGAGCTTCGGCGGTCCGGTTGATTGCCCCGAGCGCTTGTCCGAGTTTCAGGATGACGTCGGGGCTCGAGCTCTGGGATGCCTGGGATTGCAGCAGCCGGATGAGATCCATGATGCGGCTCTGGCTGTGGTAACTTTGCTCGAGTGCTCGTGCGGCCTCGGGATCGCCGGGCTGCAGGCCTTGCAAGCGCTCCCACCAGCGGATCGCTGCGGCGCCTTCGTGGCGATGGGCTTGTTCGCGGCAGAGGGTTATCAGGCGGGCTTGAAGATCCGGCGCGTCCGGTTGCCGGATGGTGACCTCCGCGTAGGCGGTCCAGGCGCCCTCGCCGTCTCCCGAGCGTCCGAGGGCTTCGGCCAGCCGTAGATGGGCCCGAACATCGTGGCTTGCGAGTCGAACGTCTTCTCTCAGCCTCTCGACGCCATTCAGCTCTTGCTCGCGCAGGGCCTCGCGGTGCCCGGGAAGCTCGGCGTCGGTTTTTTTGGGGCCGGCTTTCCGGCTTCCGGTCTGGGAAGATAACCAGGCCTGAAGCTTGTCCAGGGGAAGATCCTCGGGAGCCAGTGCCACTAGCTGATCGAGGGCCCTCTGGGCCTCTGCGAACTTTCGCGAGCCGGCCAGGGCGCGGACCAGGCTGAACATGGCCTTGGGCTGATCCGGCTGGTTTTCGAGCAGTTGGCGGTACTGGGCGATCGCCCCTTCGAAATCGCCCATCTCGGCGAGGACGGCGCCGAGGCTCAGGCGGGCGGAATCCAGACGTGCGTCTAGCGCGAGGGCCTGTTGGTAAGCATCTCGCGCCTGGGGGTACTCGCCTTGCTGCTGATGAGCGAGACCGGCATTCTGGAGCGTGAGCGCCTTCGGGTGCATGGACCTCACATAAATTAAAGATAGCTCGGTTATGTTACCCAAGGGCTTCCGCTTTGTCAAACCCCCTGGGCTGAAGTAGAATCATGATCAGAAGCGCGCGTCGACGCTGTCTCGGGCTCACCGGCCTCCTGCCGAGCCCCGTGTTTGCAGGTATGCCTGCCAACACGCGAGACTCGAAGGGCGTGAGCGCTGTTGGGAGGGCGATGTGGACCGTGCCAATCGGATGATCTACCACGCCATGAAGGGCCTGCAATCCCTCGCGACGGCCCTTCCTCGCCGCTTGGCCCTGCGAGCCGGAGTGGCTTTCGCCGACGCCCTCTACGGCGTTTACCGCCTCAGTCCCTATCGGGACTTCATCTTCGGCAACATCCGCAAGGCTTATCCGGAGCCCCCCGCGGGCGAGACTCCCCACCCGGAGCGACTCACCGACGGCCAGGCCCATCGCCTGGCCCGAGCACACCTGCGCAACCTCCTCAAGTCGATCGTCGAGTTGCTGCGCTTCGGCGTCATCGACCGCGACCGCCTGGATAACCTCGTCTCCTGGGAAGGTCGCGAGCACCTGGACCGTCTCAAGGCCGAGGGAAGAGGCGTCGTCGTCGTGAGCGCCCACTTCGGAAACTGGGAACTCATGGCCGCCTCGCTGGCCGCAACCGGACTGCCGGTCCACGTCCTCGTCCAGGTTCCGAGCAAGGATGCCTTCGGACAGCTCTTCATCGAGGCCCGCGAGCGCGTCGGCGTGAAGACCTACGCCAACCAGGGCCCCGCGTCCATTCGCCCCGTCCTGCGCGCCCTCAAGCGCGGCGAAGCGCTCGCCATCTTGATCGACCAGCATGGCGAAAGCCGGGATGCGATCGCCACCTTGTTCGGACGCCCCGTCTCCGTCCCCATGGGAGCCTTCTTCTTCGCCGAGAAGACCGGAGCGGCCATTCTTCCGGTCTTCTGCGTCCGGAGGCCCGACGATCGCCATGTGATCCACGTCGAGCCGGAACTCGAACCCCTGAATTCCCCCCAAGAGAACGCGCGCCGCCTTTACGGCATCCTCGAAACCTACCTCCGGCGCTACCCCGAGCTGTGGCTCTGGGCCCATAACCGCTGGGAACGCGAATCGGAGCTGAAGACGGCCGGCGAGACGGTGCCCGCATGACCTGGCGCATGGTCCTCGCGTTGACCATGGGCCTCGTGGCGCTCGCCTCCGCAGGAGCCGCCGCGGCGATGGCAAGCACCGTCGCCACGGCGAGCCCCAGGTCGGGAGCCATGGGAACCAGTAACGTGCTGGCGGTCTACCCGGATCGAATGGTCGTGATCGATCCGTCGAGCCCCGATGACTGGGGCGTGATTCCGGTGCCGGGGATGGTTCATTCAGCCATCTGGCTGATGGAAAGGCACCTGCTTCTCGTCCACTTGCCCGCTCAAAGGGCCATGGCCGTGATCGACGTGCGCCCGGATTCGGTGACGCGCTACCGGGCGGTCGCCACCTACCACTCCCCGGAGTTCGCCGACGTTTCCCTGCGATTCGCGCTGTCGGGAGGGCGTGTCTACCTCGCGCGCGATCGCACGGCCGTCGTCATTTTCGACCCCGCGTCGCTGGTCGCCAAGATCGGTTTGTACGCGGTGGATTTCCTCCCCCTCGTCTACTCCTCCGCCACCAGGGCGATACTTTCCGACCGGATCGTTTCCCTGGATGAGGGCCAACTCACCGTGGAATCGACCCGCCCCCGGGCGGGAGAGCTGGCGGCGCCACGCTTCGTGCGCTTGCCGTATCGCCCCGTCGGCATGCTCCCGCAGCGAGCGGGCGGCATGCTCTTCCTGTCCTGCCGAGCCGATGACGGCTCGGGGCGTATCCTGGTCCTCGACCCAGGCACCTTGGAGATCGTCGAGGAGGTTCCCGTTCCTCATGACATCACGTCGATGGCCTGGCTCGACGATGGGCGACTCTGCGTTCTCAGCGCGCGAGAGAGCCGATTTGCGATTCTCGAACTCGCGACTTGGACCTGGAGCCGCGTTTGGACCCCCGCCATTCCGGGGCGGCCGATCCGGCTGCTGTCGGCGGCTTCGCCTCCGCTTCCCGAGGGGGAGCGCGACGGGGTGGCCTTCGGAGAGGTATTCGAGCCATGAAGCGCATATTCGTGGGCTTGGCCCTCTTGGTCTCCGCTTGCGCGGCCTTCGAGGAGGGAACTCCTACGGCGCGACTGCAGGGCGAGGTGCGAGCGTGGCCGGATGGCACCCTGGTGCCCGGTGCCTTGGTTCGCGTCAAGGATCGGGAGGTCAAGACGGATGCCCGGGGGACTTACGAGATCGAGAGTCTGGGAGAGCGAGTTTCGGTCGAGGTTTCGGTCCCCCCGCCCAAGGATGGGGCGCATCCCTCAGCGGCACTCGCTCCCCGTGTGAGGGAACTGGCGCTGGTGCTGGGCGAAACGCGCCAGCTCGACCTGTGGCTGGCGCCGTCGAGCGGTTCGATCGACCCGAAGATCCTTTTTGAACGCGGAGGGGCGGTCTGGGAAGCCGATGCCCTGGGGACCCACCAGCGGGTGCTGACGGAAGATCTACCAGGCACCCAAGTCTCCCCCTCGTGGGTCGATCTGGGACGCCAGTTCGCCTTCATTCTGCGGCAGCCGAACCGGACGCATGTCTGGATCCGCTCGACGGAGCCGACCGGTCCCCTGGAGCCGTCCTCACGGTACCTCGCTCAACTGCCCGACTCGGCCTCGGAGCTACGCTACAACGCGGCAGGCAAGCGATTCTCCTACACGGTTGCCGTGAGGAGCGCCCATCTGGGGATGGGAACGGAGATTCGAGAGCTGGATGCCTACTCGGGCGCCAAGCGGGACCTGGTGGGCGGATCGGGGATCGCGGCGAATCCGACCTTCTCGCCCGATGGCACTCAGCTCGCCTGGGCGCGCCGCCTGGCGACGGGAACGTGGCAGATCTGGGTCTCGGGGCCGCGGGGGGAGTCGGCGCGCGCCCTCCTGGCGGCGGGGAACTGCCTGGATCCGGCCTGGTCGCCGTCCGGCCGGCAGATGGCCTACGCATCCAACCTCGAGGGGGCGATGGATATCTACTTCACCAGCGTCGAACTGGTCGGATCCTCGCGGCCGGGGGGCATTCGATTGACTCGCTCCCCGAAAGGCGGGTTCTGCCGACGCCCGGTCTGGGGCCGAGACGGGGAGATCCTCTTCGAGAGCAACTTCCATCCAACGACCGGCAAGCTCCAGCCCGCGGTGGATCTCTATGCCGTCAAGGTTTCCAACGGGCGGATCCGGCAGGTCCTGGTGGATGGCCGATCGGCGGACTGGTAGCCGTGAGCTCGGATCCAGGCGCTCTCTGGATCCCGGCGCTTTTCCCGATCCCGATCCTTCTCCGAGGTCAGACGCGGCCGCTGTTTAAGATTCAATTAACCGAACGACAGGCTTAGGTAAAGGCCTCCCGGGCATGGGGGAGGGTGAGAGCCGGATCTGGCTTGGGTTTGGGTGGGAATCTTTAAAACATTGTAAATTTGTTGTTTAAACGCACTTTAAACTAGCAAGGTTAAAATCGGGAGGGCCGATAAGGAGCTT
The DNA here is from genome assembly GCA_002083825.1 of Candidatus Sericytochromatia bacterium S15B-MN24 CBMW_12. Classification (GTDB taxonomy): domain Bacteria; phylum Cyanobacteriota; class Sericytochromatia; order S15B-MN24; family UBA4093; genus UBA4093. The sequence goes on from DAZV01000045.1 coordinate 63,709, forward strand.
GTCGGGGGGTAAACCCCAACGGGTGATCGGCGGTCACCCACTGAAATGCAAGATGATTAAAGGGAGACTATCCACATGAGCGGCACGATTAATCCTAACGGCGGTGGGATCGGCGATATCTTCAAGCGCGCTCTCTCCAGTGCTCGGGATGCGGTACAGCCGCCTCAGAGTGGGGTGGGGACCGAGCCTTCGGCTCGGGCGTCTGCCAAGGGAGATGTCAACCTTATCGCGAATGCTTCTAATCGTCTGATGGCCGGCGCGGGCGTCGAACCCGGCATGGATCGTCTGATGGGCGATCTCGGTGTCCAGCCTTCGAGCCGCCCCGCCGTCAAGCAGCTGAATCCGTCGGAGATCGAAGGCCTTTGGAAGGAAGCGGGCGGCAAGCCCGAGCGGTTCGTCCTCTTGGTCGCCGAGCGTTCGGGCGCCGCCCTGAGCACCGCCCAGAAGGTCGAGCTCGCAAGCCTCGCCAACGCCGTCACCGAGATGCGTCAGGGAGCCTAGTCGCTCATGTCGGTCAACGGAGTCTCTAACTCGGTTCCCGATCCGGCGGATCAGCGGTTGTTCCAGGAGATCAACCGCCGCGATCCCCGCTTCGCCGGATCCGGTGCGGGCGGCGCGGGTCAAAGCGCCGATACCCCCGAGACCCCGTTGACCCCCGCAGCGCCTCCCGCGCCACTGGGTTCCGATCGTCTGCGCTTCAAGGGTGAACCCCCGACAAATCCCTTTGAGGTCCTTCTGCGCAACCGCCGGCGCAAGAAGAAGCAGGATGGAGATCCCACGACGCTCTGAATCCACCAAGGAGGCCCCGCATGCGCGGGGCCTCCTTGACGATCTGAAGCTCGACGCGGCGGGCCGCCGAAGATTCGGCCTAGAGTCGGACGCGGATGTCGTTGATGGCCGAGACCAGACGGTCGAAGCCTTCCTCGATGCGATTGCCCGGCGAAAGAAGCCCGCACTGGCTGTCGTCGGCTTTGTAGAGCGCGCATTGATCCTGGATGCACTCGGCTTTTTGGTTCGCGTAGCTAATGAGCGGACACATCGCCATTTGCAGGTCTCCTGTCCTTTGTTAGAATGGTGACGGAAAAGAGCTGATGACCCTGATTTCGCCAGGATAGCGGAAATCTCGCTTGACGGTCAACCCCGCCCTTCCGGAAAGAGCCCCTCCCATGCCCGACCCTGATAACGAGTCCTTCAATGAAGAGCTCCTGACCGAGCTCCTGGTTGGGGCCGGCCGGCTGACCCGCGAGCAGATCCAGCAGGCTCGCGCCCGCATCCAGTCCGACGCCGATGCCGGCGGCCTTCCCGCCCGGCTGGCCTTCGCCGCCGATCCCCTCGCGACCGGTCTGGTCGGGCTCGAGCCCTTCAGCGGAAGCCTCGAGAATCGCGTCGCCCTCGCCGAGGGCGGCCCCCCCGCCGATTTCAGTCTCTGGCCCCTCTGGAGTTCGGGGAACATCCTCATTCTCGATCCGCTCAAGCCCGGCTTGCTAGGAGCGGTCGCCGTCAATCCCGACCTGTCGGTGGGCCTCATTCCCACCTCGCGCGGAAGCTTCCTCTATACGGGCGAGCCGCCGAGCCGCGAGACGAGCCCCCGCCTGCTGCAGCTCGCCTCGGCGCGGATGGCGCCCACGGCCGCCAGGAGCCAGCCGCTCGACATGCTCGCCTCGCCGGGCGGAGAGTTCGTCCTGGTCTCCAACCGGGGCGCGGGCACCGTTCATGTGGTCGTGGTCAACACGGGCCAGCAGGCGGGGGCGATCGCCCTGCGCGCTGCCGGTAGCCCCCGCGCCATCGGCATGGCCATGGCCCCCCGCACCGCCTACCTGACCGATGGCCTCACCTCCCGGCTCACCGTCCTCGACGTCGTCGGCCTCAAGGTCCGCCATCAGCCCTTCCCCACCGGCCCCCTCGGCGCGATCGCCGTCACCCCCGACGGCAGCCACCTGCTCATCGTCTTCTACAAGGCCAACGACGAACTCGGTCTGCTCACCGTCTCGACCGCCGACCTGCGCGTCCGCCACCTCATGAACCTGCCGAGCAAGCGACTCCCCCAGGCACCCCTCGAGCAGATCGCCATCACTCCCGACGGCCAACTCGCCTACCTGCTCACCGCCCGCGCCGCGGGAGACCCCACCCTTCTCGTCGTGGATCTCGGCAAACGCCTGGTCGCTTCGGAAATCCCCCTCCCCGCCCTGCCGTTGGGCTTGGCCTTTCCCCCGCCCGCGGAATGGTTGCCCCCGCGCCCCGACCTCGAAACCATGCTCATCCGCATGGGCCTGATAGCTCCCGGAGAGGTGAAGCGCCTCATGGACACCGAGGAGGTCACGGGCACCCTCATGGATCCCGCGATCGATCCGACCATCTTGGCCCAGCTTCCCGAGCGATTGATCCGGACCATGGGCATGGTGCCGCTTCATCGGGACGGCCAGCACCTCAACATCGCGATGGTCAATCCCCGTGACGCCGCTTGCCAGCAAATCGCCCAGCAACTGGCCGGCGGGCTCGATACCCGCTTCATTCCCATCACCACCGAGGAACTGGAACGCTTCTTGGAGGAGCGCTATCCGGTCCTGATGGAGTCCTACCAGACGATGCGGAACCTGACCCCGGTGACCCGGGGCCCCGGAGCCGCCGCCTCGGCCACCCCCGCCACGGGGGGGCCGGCTCCGGGCGGCCCACCGATGCCGAAGCCTGCTCCGCCGCCGGCACCCGGCCCGAGCCCTCGCGGATCGACTCCCGGTCCTGTACCGGCGCCCCCCCCGCCTCCGCCGGGAGGCCCGGCCCCGGGAGGGCCCACGCCCGGCTCTCGTCCCAGTGGGACGACGGCTCCGCTTCCTCGTGCGGCGGGTGATCCCGCACCCCGTCCGGCTGCGCCCGAACCCGCGCCGATGAGTCCCCCGGTGGGACCTCGGCTGGTCCGAGAGCTTCCGCATGCCGTCGATGCCGGCGTTCGGGGCGGCAAGGTGCTCCTGCCCGAAAACCTCAAGCGCCAGCTCACCGAGATTTCCAGGGACCGGGATGCCAGTATCTTCAAGGGAGTCAACGCGGGGGGCGCGACTTATCTGCCCAATGGTCGGATTCTCGCCACGGATGTGGGCGCCGGCAAGGTGATGGAGATCGATCCGGTCACGCAGAAGGTCACGTGGAGCTTCGGGGGGGATCCGGCCGATCGCGCCAAGTTCCTCCGGGCTCCCCGCTGGGCCAGCCGTCTCTCCGACGGCAACACCCTGATCGCCGATACGGGGAACCACCGCATCCTCGAAATCACGCCCGAGGGCGAGGTCGTCTGGCAGTACGGCGAACCCGGCCGTGCCGGCTGCGCCGGTCAGGGCCTCTTCAAGCCGAGCGCGGCCATTCGTTCGGCGAGCGGCAACACGCTCATCACCGACTCCGGAAACCATCGTCTCGTGGAAATTTCCCCCGAGGGGAAAGTCGTCTGGCAGTATGGAAACGCGGCCAACCGTCTCGGGGGCGGTGCGGGATCCGGCGTCGGCCAGCTCGTCGAGCCGAGCTACGCCTACCGCCTTCCGGATGGACGGGTACTCGTCGCCGATACCGGAAACCAGCGGGTGCTCGAACTCGACGACATGAAGCAGATCGTCTGGCATTACCGGCCGGGGGGCGTGAAGGGGGGCCAGGGAGTCAAGGATCCCATGGCCGCTTTCCGGGCGGATACCGGCACCGTGATTCTCGGTCGCTACGGGGTGGTGGAGGTCGATTCCGAGCTGAAGGTGATCTGGGAGCACCACTTGGCGGGTCCCGGCACGGCTCCGCTGCCTGTTTCGGCGCCGGCCACCCGGGAGCTTGCCGTCCGGATTCCCGAAGCCGCCGGCGCCGGCGGCGTGCGTGCGAGCGAGCCCGAGCCCGTCGCGCGTCGGGGTCAGGATTTGCCGGTCAGTTTCCCCGATTCCTTCTTGATCTGCGATCGCAACGGCGGGCGCGTCATCGAAATCGACCGCAAGATGCAGCAGCTCTGGCAGTTCACGGGCATGGTGAGCGGTGACAAACAGCGGATCTCGGCTCCCCATACCGCCGAGCGCCTTCCCAACGGCAACACCCTCATCGCGGATACCGGGAACCACCGGGTGATCGAGGTCCGGGACCAGGGCATCGTCTGGCAATTCGGCAAGCGTGGCGCGGCTTCGGGGGATGCCAAGCACCTGAATCAGCCGCGCAGTGCGGAACGGACGCCCCAGCAGACGGTCGTGATCGCGGACTTCGGGAATGGCCGGGTCCTGGAGGTTTCCAATACCCAGGACGTCGTGGCATGCCTCAACGGGTTCAAGGGGCCCGCCTACGCCGCGAAGTTGCCGACCGGCAGCTTCCTGGTGGTCGACTGGGGAGCGCATCAGCTGGTGGAGTGCGATGAGCACGGCAAGGTGCTCTGGAGCTACGGGCAAGCCGGCTTTCCCGGGAAGGGGGAGAATCAGCTCTTCCACCCCGAGTTCGCCTGGCGGCTAGCGAGTGGAAACACGCTGATCGTGGATACCCAGAACCATCGCGTGATCGAGGTCGATCCCGATCGCCAGCGCGTCTGGCAGTACGGGGGGGATCCCATGTACCTGGGTCGCAAGGGCCGTTTCGGGATGCAGTTCAATACTCCCGTGGCAGCCTGGCGCCTGAACAGCGGCAACACCATGGTCTTTCATGCCGGCAACAATCACATGCTCGAGATCGATCCCGAGCTGAACATCGTCTGGCACTTCACGCTACCGAGCTAGCCCTCCGGTTTCTCCGAGCCGGTCGGCACGAGCGCGGGTTCCTTGAAGAAGGTGAAGCCGCCGGTTTCGCCCTCCGGGGTTTGAGGGTAATCCACCTTGATCCGGTCTCCTTTTGCGAACTCCCCTTTGAGCAGCAGGTTGCTGACGGGGGTTTCGATCTCGCGCTGGATGGCGCGGCGTAGGGGGCGCGCTCCGAACTTGGGGTCGAAGCCGCGCCGGGCGACTTCCTTTCTTCCCGCATCCGTCAGCGTGAGCGAGATGCCCTGGCCGTGGAGCTTGCGGCGGGTGGTTTCGAGCATCTGATCGACGAGGGTCTCGATTTGTTTTTGGTTGAGCGGGCGGAAGACGATGATCTCGTCGATCCGGTTGATGAACTCCGGGCGGAACTGCTGCTTGAGGGCGTCCATGGCGGCGTCCCGGACCTTCTCCCATTGGGGACCTTCCGCCGTTTCCGAGGCGCGGAAGCCGAGCTGGCCGCCGTAGGTGATCTGGGCGGCGCCGACGTTGGAGGTCATGAGGATGACGGTGTTCTTGAAGTCGACTTTTCGGCCCTTGGCATCGGTGAGGCGTCCGTCGTCGAGGATCTGGAGCAGGAGGTTGAAGACGTCCGGGTGGGCCTTCTCGATCTCGTCGAAGAGGACGACCGCGTAGGGGCGGCGGCGCACGGCCTCGGTGAGCTGTCCGGCTTCCTCGTAACCCACGTAGCCGGGGGGGGCGCCGATGAGGCGGCTGGCCGTGTGTTTTTCCATGAACTCGCTCATGTCGAAACGGATCAGGGCGGCCTCGTCGTGGAAGAGGGATTCGGCGAGGGCCCGGGCGGTTTCGGTCTTGCCGACGCCGGTGGGGCCGAGGAAGATGAAGGAGCCTATCGGGCGATTGGGATCCTTGAGGCCGGCCTTGGCGCGGCGCACGGCTTCCGAGACGGCGCGCAGGGCGTCCTCCTGACCGATCACCCGCTTCTGGAGTTCCTGCTCCATGGCGAGCAAACGATCCATTTCCTCGCGCTGGAGTTTCTGGGCGGGGATGCCGGTCCACTCGCTGACGATGATGGCGACGGCCTCCGGGGTGACGGCCGGCTCGGTGGCGCCTTGTTGTTCGTGCCACTGGCTCGATAGGGCGTCGAGCTCGGTGCGAAGGGCCTCGGTTTCGGTCTTCAGGCGGGCGGCCTCGTCGTAGCGCTCGGAGGCGACGGCGGACTGCTTGTCCAGTTCCTTCTGGGCCAGCCTTTCCTCCATGGCTTTCATGCGGTCGGGTTCCGTGCGCGAGCCGAGCCGGACCATGGCGGCGGCCTCGTCCATCAGGTCGATGGCCTTGTCCGGCATGAAGCGGTCGGCGACGTACTTGTCGGCCAGGTCGACCGCGGCGAGCAGGGCGTCGTCGCAGATCTTGACCCGGTGGTGAGCTTCGTAGGAGTCCCTCAGGCCCTTGAGGATGGCGAGGGTTTGCTCGAGACTGGGCTCGGAGACGAGGACGGGCTGGAAGCGGCGCTCGAGGGCGGCGTCCTTCTCGATGTGCTTGCGGTACTCGTCGAGGGTGGTGGCTCCCAGGCACCGGAGCTCGCCGCGGGCGAGGGCGGGCTTGAGCATGTTGGAGGCGTCCATGGAGCCTTCGGCGGCCCCCGCTCCGATGACGGTGTGAAGCTCGTCGATGAAGAGCACGACCTCCCCCTTCAAGGCCCGGATTTCATCCAGGAGGCCCTTGACGCGCTCCTCGAACTCCCCCCGGAACTTGGTGCCGGCAACCATGGATCCGAGGTCGAGGGCTAGAACCCGCTTGCCATGCAGGATATCAGGCACCTCTCCGCTCTGGATCCGCTGGGCGAGCCCTTCGGCGATGGCGGTCTTGCCGACGCCGGGCTCGCCGATCAGGACGGGGTTGTTCTTGGTTTTTCGCGAGAGGATCCGGATGACCCGGTCGATTTCGCTTTCGCGGCCGATGATGGGGTCGAGTTGGCCCGCCTCGGCCAGCGCGGTGAGGTCCCGGGAGTAGCGCGTGAGGTTGGGGGGGAGGGCGATGTGCTGGCCTTCGGGGGCCAAGCCGGCGGTCCCGGGGATCTGACTGCCGAGCTTCCGGCGCAGGTCGTCGGGATCGGCGGAAGCGAGGAACTGGGAGGCGAAGCTCTCGCCTTCGAGGGCGAGGGCGAGGAGCATGTGTTCGGGACCGATGAAGCCGTGCCCCATGTCGATGGCCTGGAAGCGGGCGATCGACAGGACCTTCTTGACTCCCGAGGAGAGGCCGACCTGTTCGGCCCAGCGGGGCTGTTCGTGGGGGACTACGCGGCTCATGCGGGTTTCGTAATCGTCCACGGGAACTCCCGCGGCCCGTACGGCGTCGCGAATCTCGGGAGAGTCTTGCAGCAAGGCGAGCAGCAGGAACTCGGTGGTGATGCGCGACTGGCCCCATTCCAGGCAGAGGCGGGCGGCACTCTGGATCACATGCTTGGCAGGTTCCGACAGGCGGGAGAGGAGGTTCTCGCGTCCCCGGGGGCGGGGGCCGAAGATCTGTTCGAAGAGGCTTTCGAGGGTGCCCATGGGGACGGCGGCGCCGAGATCCATGGAGCTGGCGCAGTGGTTGCAGAGGTTGAGCGTGCGCGCCTCGCCGCCCGATCGCTGCTGAAGGAAAACGGCTGCGGGGCGTTGGCCGCAGTTCTGACAGATCATGATCCCCTCCGTCTCGTTGAGCCGATCCGCTGCTGCGGGGTGCTTTTCAGGTGCTTTTCATTGGCTTCAGCCCCGCTCCGTTCAGCCCACAGTTTAAGCCTCGCAGGCCCAGAACAAAAGCAGGATGCAACGGTTCGGGCGTGTCCCCGGGAGTTCGGTGTCAGCGCTTGATGAGCTGTTCGTAGATCTGCAAGGCGGCAGGGCCGAGGATGATGATGAACAAGGTGGGGAAGATGAAGAGGACCAGCGGAAACAGCATCTTGACCGGAACCTTCATCGCGGCTTCTTGGGCCCGCTGCTTGCGGCGGGCCCGGAGATTTTGGCCTTGCGCTCGCAGGACGTTCCCCACCCCGATGCCGAACTGGTCGGCCTGCAAAAGGGCGGCGACGAGTCCTTTGAGATCGTCCACCCCGCAGCGTAGCCCCAAGTCTGCGAGGGCGTCCTGCCGGGATTGGCCGAGCCGGAGATCCGTGAGGTAGATCCCCAGCTCTTCCCGGAGCTCCGGATCCGATTTTCCCGGGCGAGCGACGATCCGCTGCACCGCGGCGTCGAAGCTCAAGCCGGCCTCGGTGCCCGCGATGATCAGGTCCAGGACATCCGGCAAGGCCTTGATGATGGCCTCCTTTCGCTTGGATATCTTGGATTCCAGCCATTTGTCGGGTCCCCAGAGCCCCAGGGCCATCATCGTTCCACCGATGAACAAGCCGGCCCGGGGATTGCCCGAAGCCAGGCCACATGCGAGGAGGGCACCGCTCGTCAGCCCGAATCCTTTGACGGCGAGCATGGTTTTCAAGGTTCCCTGGGTCCGGAGCCCCGCCTGACGAAGCTTCAGCAAGGCTTTTTGCCGCTGTCGCTCCGGGGTGAGGCGGGATCCCGCCGCCGCGAGAAAGGTCATCACCGAAGGGAGCGCCCTTTCGCCGAAGGATCGCTGAAGCGAGGCTTCGCGGGTCTCGACTCCCAGCGGGCTCGAAAGCGCCCGGATTCGAGCATGAACCGTCCGTTTTTTCGGCAGGAGGCCCATGATCGCCATGGCCGCCGCGGTGACGATCACAAAGAGCAGCACTCCGGTCATAGCCCCCCCTTTCAGCTGACGAGACAGCCTAGTAGCGGACCTGCACGATCGCCCGGATCGACAGGGCTCCCATGACTTGCATCAACGCGGCCACCGCCAGCAGCAACTGGCCGCGCGGGTCGCTGAAGAGGATGCCGATGTAGGCCGGATTGATCACGAAGAAGACGCCGCCGAGCGCCATCGGCATGCCGCCCATGATCCACCCCGAGAGCCGACCTTCCGCCGTCAAGGTCTGGATTTCCCCCAGGAGCTGGATGCGGTTCCGGAGGGCGTCGAGGATGTTGCCTAGAATCTCCGTGAGGTTGCCTCCGCACTCGCGCTGGATCAGGACGGCCGAGACCATCAGTTCCATGTCCAGCGACCCCACGCGCGCTTGCAGGTTGGCGAGAGCCGTCTCGACCGGCACTCCCCAGTCGATCTCCCGAACGGTGGTGTTGAACTCGCCGGCGATCGGATCGGGAAGCTGGCGTGCGATGAGTTGCATGGTTTGCAGAAAGCTGTTTCCCGCGCGCAGCGAGCCGATGATGAGCATGATGGCGTCGGGAAGCTGCTCGCTGAGGGCCTTGTTGTGGCGCTTGCACTTCTCGTGCAGCCACAGGGTTGGCAGGGCGCCGCCCAGAGCCGCCAGGGCCAGGGAGAGGGCGGGGGCGCGGAGGGCGATCCCGCCGAGAAAGCCGCACGTCAGGGCGATGAGTCCACTGGCCAGCAGGAACTCGCTTGGTGTCCATGCCAGCCCAACCCGAGCGAGCCGCCGATCGATCCGGCGGGTGAGCGTGAGCTTTCGCAGCAGCGGATCGAGCCGACATGCGATCCGGTGCAGGGGATGGCTCGCTTTTTCTCGGGTCGGCGCTTGGAGCTGCCTCACCCGCGCGGCCACCGGCGCCAGCGAGGGGACAAGTTCGCTGGCCCCCATGACCGCCAGCATGATCCCGCCCGCCAGCAGGAGGAATTCCATCATATGTTCTCTCCTTGGAACAGGCTGGGCGACAGCGGAAGGCCCCTCACCGCGAGGCGATCGGCGCATTTCGGCCAGAGGCCCGTGGGCCGATGCTGGCCTAGCACCGTGCCGTCCGGCCCCATCCCTTGACGCTGGAAGGTGAAGATATCCTGCAACTGCCAGCAATCCCCTTCCATGCCGACGATCTCGGTGACGCTGGTGACGCGCCGACACCCGTCGGACATGCGCTCGATCTGAATGATGAGGTCGATGGCCGATCTCACCTGATCCCGGATCGCCCGGAGGGGCAGTTCCGTTCCGGCCATCAGCACCATCGTCTCCAGGCGGGCGATGGCGTCGCGCGTGCTGTTGGCATGGACGGTGGCCAGGGAACCCTCGTGGCCCGTGTTCATCGCCTGGAGCATGGCGAGCGCCTCGCCCCCGCGGACTTCCCCCAGGATGATCCGGTCGGGGCGCATGCGCAGGCAATTCTTCAGCAACTCGCTCTGGGTCACCCCCCCCGCCCCCTCGGTGTTGTTCGGACGGGTCTCGAGCCGGATCACGTGATTCTGTTGCAGCTGGAGTTCCGCGGCGTCCTCGATGGTGATCAGGCGCTCTCCCTCGGGGATGAACGAGGACAGGATGTTCAGGAGGGTCGTCTTGCCGGAGCCCGTCCCGCCGGAAATCAAGACGTTCAATTTGGCGGCGGCGCAGCTTTTCAGGAAGTCTGCCATTTCTTGGGTGAGCGATTGGTAGCCTATCAGATGGCTGATCGTGAGCGGATCCTTTTTGAACTTGCGGATCGTCAGCGCGGGCCCGTCAATGGCCAGGGGAGGGATGATCGCGTTGATGCGGGACCCGTCCGGCAGGCGTGCGTCGCACATCGGGCTCGACTCGTCGATCCGGCGCCCGACACGATTGACGATCCGGTCGATGATCTGCAAGAGGTGGCGATCGTCGTAGAAGCTCACCTCGCTGAGCTGGATCTTGCCTGAGCGCTCGATGTAGACCTGGTGAGCGTTATTGACCATGATCTCCGAGATGGCCTCGTCAGCCAGAAGGGGTTCCAGGGGACCGAGTCCCCGCATGTCGTAGTAGATCTCCTCGATCAGCCGATCTTTCTCGCCCCGATTGAAGAGGCGGGCAGAGTCGGCGAGGATCTGCTCGAGTGCCTCTCGGATCGCCGATCGGATCTGTTCGGGTCCCGAGTCATCGTCAAGGCCTTGCTGGCGCATGGTTTCGATTAGCAGTCGATGCGTTTTGCGCTTGATGTCGATGAAGGGAGCAGCTAGCTTGCCGGTTACCCTTGGGGTGGAGAGGGGTGCCGTCTGGGGAACGCTCCGCTCGGCGACCGGCTTCGCTGCTGCCTGGCTCGGGAGTTCTGGCTTAAGCCTTTTGCGTAGAAACATCGTCGTTCCTCCTGACCTGCTGCGAGATCTGCTTCCAAAGCCATTGGAACCGCCCCTGGCCGCCGTGTTCCGGCGTGGGGCGATCGCTGAACGCGTCGGCGATCCGCGCGATCGCCTTGGCGAAGGCGCCCCGCGGCTGGAGCCGGATCAACGCCTCGCCGGCGTTCATCGCGTCCTCGATTCCGGTGGGGTCGTGGGGGATCGGGAACGTGATGCGGGCCTGCAGGACCTTCTCCGCCTCTGCTTGGCTGATCTCGTCGCTCGCGCTCCAAGCCGCGAGGGACAAGCGTGACGCGGGGATGCCGAGCTTGGCCCAGAGACTGAGCCCGCGCTGCACCTGGCGCAACGCCGGCAAGGTCATCGGTAGCGGTACCAGCACCTGGTCGGCCAGGTCCATCGCCTTGAGAATCGGCTCGCTCAGCACCGCCGCCGTGTCGATCACGATGAAGGCGTAGCGCTCGCGCATGAGGGTGAGCGCCCGTTCCACGACCTTGGCGTCAACCCGATCGCCCTCCTCCGAGAGGGATGGAGCAGCCAGGAGCCGGAGGCCGTTGGCGCATGGCATGAGCGCGCTCTCGATTTCGTCGATTCCGAAGAGCTCGCTCTCGGCCAGATCCGCCCACGTGGCGTTCGTTCTCGCACCGAGCATGAGGTCGAGATCCCCCCCATGCAGAGAGAGGTCGAGCAGCGCGACGGGACCAGCTCCCGTTTCCCGTAGGCGGTAGGCGAGGTTGGCGGCCAAGGTGGACTTCCCGGCCCCGCCCTTCGGCGAGTGGACCACGATCACCTTGCCCTGGGGGCGAGGGAAAGGACCGGTCTGAGCCTCCTTCAGGCGCTGCCGCCTGGCCAGAGACCGATCGAGCGCCTCTTCCAGCTCACCCGGTCCGGGATCCGTGACCACTTCCCGGATCCCCGCGCGCATGGCCTTCGCCATGGTCCCGGAATCCAAGGGAGGCCCGCAGAGCACGACGGCGACCGCGGGGAGCTCGTGCTGGATCCGCTCGGCCTGTGCAAAGGCGACGGCGGGATCGTCGAATTCGATCAGCACCAGGTCCAGGTTGAGCGCGGGCAGGCCCTCAAGGCTTTCATGGATCGTGACGGTCGTGAACCGATCCGGCGGGAGCGCGGAGGTGCAGCATCCGTTGGAAAGGATGGCGACGTGCGGGTGTTCCATGTTCCCCTCCTATTCGACGAGGCGGGCACGACGCGTCGTGCCGGCGTGCATGGGGCCATTGAGGCGATCGATGTAGCGCACGAGGAGCGCGCCATTGCTGGTGCCGTCCAGGTAGAACCGGGCGAATCCGGCCACGTCGACTTCCCCGGGAGCGAAGTTCTCGGCGATGCCGACGGTCAGGATCCGGGGGTAGTGCGCGATCGCCTGGGGATTCGTGGCCAGCAGCAGAACCTCCGCGTAGGGGGGAGCCAGGGGCTCCATGCTCAGGATGGCTGCGGCTGCGCTCTCGGTCAGAGCGTTCGTGCTTCCCGCCCGGGTCGGAATCGCGCTCGGCGCGAAGACGTCCGTATCGCTGCCGTACGTGAGGTCGCGCTCGAAGGTGTCCGTCCCGCCTCCACTCAGGTCCAGGGCCTTGACCATGCCGATGTTTCCCCCCGCCGAGCCAACCCTCATGACGTAGTCCACGAAGGGCAGGTAGGCTTGATCGGAGATTGCCAGGGGACGGAGCCCGTAATAGGCCTTGAACTCGGCGACCGAACTTGCGCCTATCGCCACGTTTCCAAGCTCGAGTAAGGGAGCGAGCAGCAATGATACCGGCCGTTCGATGTCCACCTGGACGCGGGAAGAACCTTGCATGCTCACCTCTCCGTCCTGGAGAGGGTACCCGTTGTGCTGGGCGAACAGCTTCGCCTCGTCCAGCGCGGCCTCCGTGCCGTCGTTCAGGCTGGAAGCCCCCGCCAGGGCGGCGGCATCGGTAGCGGCCTGCATCTGGGTCTTCCGGTAGAGCATCATGCCGACGTCTGCGGCGATTCCCGTCATGAGGATCAGTCCGGCGCTCATGACCGCGACCAGGACGAGCGTGCTTCCCTTTTCGTCGCTTTTCGGCCTCATGGCGTGACTCCGGCGCGAGCCTCGACCCGAGTCGGGCTGAGCAGCCGTGGGGATACCAGGATGGTGAGTTCGGTTTCCTGCTTCTGGAACTGGGTGGACTTGAACAGGTTTCCCAGGATGGGAATATCTCCCAGGACGGGGAGCTTTTCCATGTTCTGGGCCTCCGAGTTATGGATGAGCCCGCCGATGGCCAATCCTTCTCCCGGAGCGAGAATCACTTCCGTCTCGGCCTCCCGGGTGGTGAGCGCCGGAATGAGGAAGCCGTTGATCTTGATGGAGTTGGAGTAGTCCAGCGCGCTGACCTCCGGGGAGACCTTCAGGGCGATTCGCCCGTCGGAGCGAACGGTGGGAGCCACGCTCAGTTTGACGCCGTAGTCCTTCCAGATGATCGTGACCTGGCCGAGCTGCTGGGACACGGGAATGGGAATCTGCCCGCCGACCAGAAAGCTCGCCTTCCCTCCGCTTGCGCTCACGAGCTTGGGCTTGGCGAGGATCTTGGCATGCCCCTCTCTCACCAGGAGCTGGAGCTGGGCCGCCAGACGGTCGAACTGGCTGAAGCTGACGGTGTTTGCGACGCTGCCTTCGGCGAAGGTCATCAGATCCTTCATGAAGAGGGCGTCTCCGCTCGCGTCGACCCGCAAGGAGCCCCACTTGACCCCGAGGTCATGGCCCTGGTCCCGGCGCATCTCGACGATTTGGACGTCGACTTCCACCTGCGCGGTGTTCTGGATCTGAACCAGGTTGATCACGTTCTCGGCGAACCCCGCGGCCAGTTTCCCGGCTCGTTCGGACATGGAGGCCTCGGATACATGGCCGCTGAGGATCATGCGGCTGCCCGCCAAGTCGATCTTGAGGTCGTCGGCTTCCTGACCGAAGACCCGCTGAAAGGCTGTTTTGACGAGGGATAGGTCGGTCGCGTCGCGACTCGCGGACGAGACGTTCTTGACGATCAGGTCGTAGTGATGGCGGGAATTGGCGGTCCAGACGATCAGCGACGTCATGCCCGGGCGCTTGCCGTTGATGATCAGGGATTGTTTGCTCGGGACGGCGACGTCCGCGATGGAAGGGTCGGCGACGGAGACCTTGACGATCCGTTGCGGCATGTCGAGGATCGTGGATTTGGCCACCTGGACGTCCACCGATTTGGCGTGAGCCGGGACCGCCATGACGAAGAGGGCGAAGGCGAGGCTCGCTATCAGCAGGGTCTTGGAGTTCATCATGGCGACATCCTTTCCGGTGGGCCTGGAGCCTGGGGGCTTTATAGCGGCAAGACCTCCTCCGATCGATTCCCTCTGAGGATGACGACGGCCGCGGGCTCGGGCTTCTGCCAGGGGATGCGCTTCGGGACGGGACTCACCTCGGCGGGCTTCGGAAGCTCGCCGGTGAGGGCGGCGGGAGTGGTACCCGAGGTCTGGATTTCGAGGATCTCCTCGGGGGAGCGCATGGCCAGACGGATGTTGCCGCGCTCGGCGCCCAGGATCAGTTTCTCCGATTCGTCGGGGGTCACCGCCAGCGTGACGGACGAGTTGCCCCGAGCCATGGCGTCCTGCTCGTGTTTGGCCGCCTGCGCAACCGCCAGGACCTGGATATTCTGGAGGATGACCTTGGAGCGCGAGGAGCCGCCCAGATCCCAGGTCGCGACGACGTCGACGATCGAGTTGGGCTTGACGAAGCCGGCGACGCCGACGAACTCGTCCACCTTGACCGTGACGGCCCGCTTGCCCTTGGGAATGGGAAGCAGCCGCGCGCCCTCGTTTCCGGGTTTTACCAGCTTCTGCTCGGTGATGGGATCCCCGGGTACCAGATCCCACTTGGCCTGGCGCCCAATGACGGTTTCGGGCGAGCGGATGGCTCCTGGCGCGATATAGGCGAACGGGCGGCTCTCCGCCTTGAAGTGCTTCGCCTCGAGCGGGGTGTTGGCGGGAACGTGCAGCGTCGCGACGAGCATCGTTCCTCGGGTGGCGGCCTCGGCGGCGGTGGAACGCAGCTGTTTCGTGTACAGGTGGACGCTGCCGCTGACGAGCAGTCCGATGCTGCTGGCCACCATCAGCCGTTTCATTCTTCTCGTCATCATTCAATCCTCATGATGGTCGTGGCTTCCAGCGGAAAGGGGTTCGGCAACCCGGGAACCGGCACGATCGGCACCAGCGGGTACGAGACGATGACCGTGATCGCGCTCCCGCTCGGGTCGCCCTCGCCTTCGACGGTGACGGTGACGGTCTCGCCTAGGTTTGCGGCGTCCAACTGCTGCTGAATGGTTTGCGTGATGGTGGCCGTGGACTGCCCCAGGGCGCCGCCGCGGGCTCCTTCGCGACTGGCGTTGGTGACGACCAACTGGGACGCGAAGAGGTGACCGAGGGTGAGGATGGCGGTGAGCATCGTGAGGAGCATCGGCATCACCAGGGCCGTCTCTACCAGGGCCTGGCCGGCCTCTTGCTTCCGTCGTTTCATGGGGCACCTCGTGGTCTATGTCATGTCGGCAGGCTGAGGGCGCCCGGGCTCCATGCCGCGGCGGTTTCGGGTATCGGTTTTGCTTGGGGGGCTGGCGCCCGGAAAGCGCGACCGCCGACGGCGAAGCGGCGAACAAAGTCCGGTCAGGCCCTCGCCTGAGACGAGGGCCTGACCGGACTCAGAGCTGTCCGGCGAGGTCGGTCAGCATGGCGCTGATGCTGGTTCCCATGGTCCCCACGGCGCCGATGCAGATGACGGCGAGGAGGCCTACGATCATGCCGTACTCGACGAGGGATGCGCCCTCTTCCTCGGACCAGAGGCGGCGGAGGGTCTGAATCATGTGCATGGCTTGGCTCCTTTCACTGGGGCATAGGTGCGACGTTGCGGACAGGCCGCCCTTTCGACACCGTCATCCTAATCCTTGCGGTGGGGGCTTGGAGGGGCCGCGGTGACCAAAGGTCGTTGGCTAAAATGTCTAAATCGCGCCAGGCGTTGCCCTGGCTCGAATGGGCCCAAGCGGGCGAAAGGAGTGTGGCCCGTGGCCTGATTGCATCCTGGCATGACGAAAGCGAGCCCTCCACGATGGCGCGGAGGACTCGCTTGAAGTTGGGTCTGATGGGGAGGAAAGGGACTATCGCCCAGGAGCATTCTCAGCTCCTGGGCGATCAGGCGTTACCGTAGCGAACGTTGTCCATGACGAGTCCGAGGAACTTCTTGGTGTTGGCAAGGAGCTGCTCGATGAGGCCTTCGTCGTCGCCGATGATCGCGGCGACCGACGCCTCCGCCACTCCCGGAAAGGCGGGGATCCGGATATAGGCTCCGGGGGTCTCGTCAAAGCCGGAGATCTCGGAGCGCCGCAGAATACGCGAGGTGGAGTTGGGGAGCACCTCCCAGAAGAAGGGATCCTCCAGCCGCTTTTCCTTGGCGTTCTTGATGCCGTGGAGGATGAGCTCTCTTACCAGTTTCTTGTCCTCGAGCATTTCACGAGCGAGGACGAAGATATTGACCGCGTCGGTTGCCATGATGAACCTTGCTAGGGGCCTCAGGCCCGGAAGGGGAGACGGGATCCGAACTTGCCCCGGGTCTTGTCGGCTTCTTCGGCCTCCAGGCGTTGCGCCTCGCGGATCAGCTCCTGAACCCGGGCCATGATGAAGCTGGAGACGTCGTCGACCTTGATCTTGTCCTGGCTCTCGTCGATGTCGTGCTCGCGGATGTAGAGGCTGCGGAAGTAGACTTCGGCCAGCTCCTGGCGCGCGGTCCAGGGATCGCTGCCCTGCTTGGTGAGCTCCTGGCGGAGCTGGAAGTAGGTGCCCCGCTGGGAGCTCCAAAGGTTCTCCATGAGGTCCATGATGTCTTCAGGACCGACTTCGTCCAGGGGATCGCCGTACTTGGCGAGGTAGTCTTCGCGGATCCCGGGGTCTTGGAACTTGGCCAATTCGCGACGGTTCATCTTTCCTCCATAGGGTGACTTTAGGTGAGTGTTCATTTTGCCCCGGGGCTCTCACCCAACCACCCCCGGGACCGCTACGGTCAGTGCATCCGAGGGGTTAGCGGCAGTCGGGCGAGGATCTTCACCTCCGCGACTGCCAGCTCATCGAGGCGGGCCATGACGTCCTCTCGCGGGGAAATCTGGCATGCCAAATTCACGAACAACCGGTAATGCCCGGCTTCCGACAAGGAAAGCTCTTGGTAAAGCGCCGCGAGCTCCAGATCCGGGACACTCTCGGCCAAGAGGACGAAGCGCTCGCAGGATCGGGCTTCCACCAGGCTCAAGATCAAGAGACGATCGAGCAGATGGCCAGGCCCCGAGGGACGCCCCGCCTTGAGAAGCTCCTTCACGTAGGGATCGGAATCCATGCGGCCGAGTGAAACGCCCCGCCGCTCCAAGACCCGCTGGAGCCGCTCGAAGTGATGAAGCTCCTCTTGGGCCAAATGCATCATGCTCACGACCAGGTTCCGGTTCTCGGGAACCTTCACGATCAAACTCAGGGCCGTAGCCGCCGCCTTCTGCTCGCACCACGCATGATCGACCAGTACCTGGTCCAGATGGGCCAGGGCCAGCGGTAGCCACCGGGGATCCGTGGGGGCCTTCAGTATCGAGGGGACGGCGGTCACCGTCGGGCTCTGCGTCATTCACTTGGCTCCTATGCCATCCATTATACCGAAAAACCCCCGTCTCGATTGTAAAAAGCCGTTACGATCGGATGAAGCCTCTCTCTTCCGGGTAAGAATCGGTCATGATGCGCCTGAAGTCCCTGTCTCTACTGGGTTTGGCCTTTTTCGCCGCCTTCGCCTCCCATCCCGGATGGGCCCAGCGACCGGAGCGAATCGCCCTGAACGCCCTCCCGACCGCGACGATCGCCCGGGAGTCGTGGCGAACGGTCGCCAACCATGTCCACACCGCGGAGAGCCACGACGCCCGCGCCTCGCTGTCAGAGCTGGCCCGCGACGCCAAGGCCCGCGGCCTCGATGCCCTGGTGCTCACCGACCACAACTCCACCGCCGCCTGCCTCCCCGAGGTGCTTGGCCCCTTGGAGCAGCAATCAGGCCTCACCTTGATCCCCGGAGAGGAATGGAGCTCCCGCCGCTGGGGACACGCAGGCCTCCTGGGCTACGACGGAAGCCCGGTGCTCGAACATCATGGCGTGGAGGGAGCGCTCGAAGCCGCCGTAGGAGCGGGAGCCTTGGCCATCGCCAACCACCCGAAACACTGGGGGCTCTCATGGCAACACGGTTTTCAGGACGAACGGCTCGCGGGAGTCGAGGTCTGGAACGGCTTCTGGGCCAACCCCCTGGCTCAGAACGAGGCGGCGATCGCTTTCTGGGATGACGCCCTGCGCTCGGGCCGCCGCATGGTCGCCCTGGGCGGATCGGATTACCACGGCTACTTCTACGCGCGCATCGACCAGGCTGTGAACCGCGTTCAAGTCCACGCTCCCGGAAGTGCGGGAATCATCGAGGGGATCCGTCAAGGACGCGTCCAGATCGCGGCGTCCCCCGCAGCTCCCTGGCTGGATCTCTCCGTGGACGGCCGCGGGATCGGGGAAGTCGCGCCCGCCGCCGAGTCGCACCGGATCCGGGTCTCGGTTTCGGGCGGAAAGGGCCTCGAATTGAGGCTCGTCACCCGGGACGGGATCCTCGCACGGCGGTTCCTCGCAGCGGACGACGCGAGCTTCGAAGGGGAGGTCGTTTTGGCCGCCGGGATTCCCGATTTTGTGCGTGCCGAGTTGCGCCAAGGAGGAGCGTCTTTCGGGAGCGCTCATGTGATAGGGAATCCGGTGTACGTGGGGGGCTGGAACCCTCTCGCCATTCTGGATCCCCCGTGATAGGATAGGGGGTAGGCGGATTCCGTCCGGATTCCCGCCGATTGGCAGTTTTGTGACCCGCCGCCCCACGGTGGCCAAAAGGCTGCCAAAGCCAGGAGGCTTTTAACAGCGCCCGCGTCGGCAGCGCCTTGATAGGCAAGCAGCACCCGTGGCTTTGTGGCAGCATCTCCGGCGACGTGCCGGAGGGTCATGCTAGGCTCTCTCCTATTCGGAAGAGGAATTTTATTTGTCCGAAAACATCAAATTCCGCGATTTTGCCCTGAACGAGGACATCCAGCGCGGACTCGTCGACATGGGCTACGAAAGCCCCACCGCGGTCCAGGCGGCCGCCATTCCCGAGGTCATCAAGGGCAAGGACCTGATGGTTCAGGCCAAGACCGGCTCCGGCAAGACCCTTGCCTTCGGCCTGGGAGTTCTGCAGCGCCTCGACCCCGCCAGCCACGATGTCCAGGTCCTGGTCATCGTCCCCACCCGCGAACTGGCCATTCAGGTGGCCGAGGAGCTCGGCCGCGCCGGCGCTCACATGCGCCTCATGGTCGGAGCCATCTACGGTGGAACCAAGATGGACACGCAATACACCGACCTGGAATGGTCCCAGATCATCGTGGGAACTCCCGGCCGGCTGCGCGACCACCTCACCCGCGGCAACCTCAAGATCTCGACATGCCGCATGGTCGTGCTCGACGAAGCCGACGAGATGCTGGACATGGGCTTCAAGGACGACCTCGAGTTCCTGCTGGCTGGTCTGCCCAAGGAACGGCAATCGCTCCTTTTCTCGGCCACCTTCCCCGGCCCGATCGAGACGATCGCCCGCCGCTACATGAAGAACCCCGAGAAGATCTCGGTCTCCTCGGGTCTCACCACCCCGGTCGACATCAAGCACCGCTTCATCAAGACCACCGAACCTCAGAAGATCGACACCCTGATCAAGCTTCTCAAGCTCGAGAACCCGCATCTCGCCATCATCTTCTGCAAGCGAAAGACCGAGACCTCCCTGGTCGCCCGCAAGCTCAAGCAGGCCGGTCTCCCGGCGGCTTACATCAACGGCGACATGAACCAAGCCCAGCGGATCGCGACCCTCGATGCCTTCAAGAAGGGCGAAGTCAGCCTGCTGGTGGCCACCGACGTCGCGGCCCGCGGCCTCGACATCTCGGGGATCTCCCACGTCATCAACATCCAGGTTCCCGACAGCACCGAGACCTACGTTCACCGCTCGGGCCGTACCGGCCGGGCCGGCAAGAAGGGTACCGCCATCACCCTGGTGACCCCCGCCGAGGAGCGTGACTTCGTCAGGATCCAGCGGGATCTTCGCGAAGGCATGCAAGCGAACGCGGTTGCCACTGCCGCCGCCACCGCTGCCGCCGCCACCGCTGCCACTGCCGCCGCCACTGCCTCGGTCGCCCCCGTTCGCGCAGAGACCCGGCCTGCTCCGCGCCCGGAACGCCCGGTCGCTCCCAGGCCCATCGAGCGCGAAGCGCCGAGGCCGGTCGTCGAGCGGCAAGCTCCCGAGCGCTCGGCTCCGGAACGTCCCGTTCGTGAGCGCACGATCCCCGGTGATCGCTCCTCCGTCGACCGGTTCGCCGGCGATAGGGTCGCGAACGATCGAAACACCCGTGATCGAAACACCAGTGATCGCAATTCCAGCGAACGAGTCGTCTCTCGGCCGCAGGAGCGCATGGACCAGGCTCCCGTAGCCCGCTCCAACGCCGAGCAGAGGCCGCAGCGTGAGCCGTCGCGTTCGCGCTCCCTCACGGCTCAAGAGGTTCTACGCTGGGGTTCCAATCGCCAGGCCTACCTCGCCGTGGCCGAGGAGATCCTGCGCCAGGGGCCTCCCGAGCAGATCGTCGCGTCGCTGTTGAGCCTCGTGCCTCAAGCCAAGAGCTTCCTGCCCGTGAGGGAGGAACTGATGGACCAGCAGCAGGAGCCCAGGGACGATGATCGTGACGATCGTGGCTCGCGCAGGCGTCGGCCCGCGGAGCGCTCGCGCTCGCAGCGTAAGCCCTCGCAAGTCGTCTACTCCGAGTAGTCTCAAGCGCCCCGACCTTTGTCGGGGCGCTCTCGTGTTTGGCCCTTTTTCAGCAGGGTAGCTGCCGGGACGCGGGCAAGCCAATGCTCGT